>NZ_AP025510.1:0-1200000 GCF_024347635.1 Vibrio tasmaniensis | reverse complement strand
CCTTGTTGCCGCTAGCTATGAAGATTTTATTGGTAAAAATATCTACGATCTTCGACCATCATACCGTGAACACGGTAGTAAGATGACCAGTGAGCACTCTTACAATGTTCCAGATAAAGGCGACTTTTATGTCGTTTCGTCTCAAATTGAGTCATTAGGTTGGAATATTTGGGCTTGGGCAAGTTGGGACGACATTGAAGCGCCTTCAAATGCCATGGTGAAAATCAATACCATCGTTGGTCTGATTTTCGCGGTTCTGGCAACCGGAATAACATTCTTGTTAGTCACCCGATTGATGTATCGCCCTATTGGTGGAGAGCCACAATACATAGAAGCACTTGTTAGCCGAATTTCGGCAGGAGACCTAACAAACATCCCTAAGTTAGCTGGTAATGAAACGGGTATCTACCGTTCGACTCTTGAAATGGCAGGGAACCTACAAGGTATTATTGGTAATATTGAGAAATCTTCAAACTCTCTCTCATCGCAGTCTTCTTCTCTTGAGACGTCCTCAAATCAGTTGAGCACTTCATCAGAAGAGCAAATGATGCAGCTGGAACAAGTTGCAACAGCAATGAATCAGATGACCGCTACTGTTGCAGAAGTGGCTCAAAATGCGATGCAGGCATCATCATCATCCAATGAGGCAAGCCTTTCGTCTCAGTCAGGTCTTGAGACTGTGGGTAACATGAACCAACAAATCAGCTTACTTGTAACGAATATTGAGCAGGTTCAAGATTCGATTCTTGGTGTTGAAAAAGAAACTCAAAATGTAGGTAGCATACTTGATGTTATCCGAGGTATTGCTGAGCAAACAAACTTGCTGGCATTAAACGCAGCAATTGAAGCTGCTCGAGCGGGTGAACAAGGTCGCGGCTTCGCCGTCGTGGCTGACGAGGTGCGCAACCTCGCTAACAAGACACAAGAAAGCACGAACGAAATACAAACCATGATTTCATCACTTCAAACTCAAGCGAAACAATCTGTTGAACTAATGGTTGAAAACGCAGAGACAGCTAAAGCGACCCGTGAGAAGTCAGATCAAGCGAGTGAAATGCTTAATACGATTCAGCTCGAAATTGGCAACATTCAAGATATGAACAACCAGATTGCCGCTGCTGCAGAAGAACAATCGCAAGTGGCTGTTGAAATCAACGAGAATGTAGTGAATGTAAATGATTTGGCGCGAGCGACTGTCGATGACGTCCAGCAAAATGTTCAAACAGCGCAAAATGTTAATAATGTTTCGGACGAACTGCATCAAACGATAAAGATGTTTAAAATCTAATCTTAGATAAGCTAAACGTACCGACAACTCATACGTTAAAGCCCAAGTATCAAAACCTTCGGCTTAAAAAAAGATAACGTAAGTAAAAACCGCCTTCTCTTCTGAGAAGGCGGTTTTTTATATGGTAATAAGCTCTGTTTGAATCATGCCAATCACAGTCAGTGATTATAAATAGCTCAGGAATACACCCTCACCCTCACCCTCACCCTCACCCTCACCCTCACCCTCACCAAAAGAATACGAGATCCGAGAAGCTGCCAAACAAAAAAAGCCCCGAAGTGTATACTTCGAGGCCATTAATTTACGGTAGATAGATCACGCTTCTAAGGTGTTTCAATCAACTCTTGAACTGGAGATACCGGTTTGTTTTGAGCAAAACCACGCAGACCAACAACGTGTACGTGTTCGTGGTCTTTGAAGACCTTACGTACCAGTTTGTAGGTTGTACCTTTCTCTGGGCTAATGTTCTCTGGCGCAGCAATCAAAAGTTGCATACCTAAACGGTCACACAGTTCAAACAGCGTAGAGATCGACTTAGAATCCAGACGTGCGGCTTCATCAAGGAACAACAAACGACATGGAACAATGTCTTTACTACGAAGTCGACGTGATTCCTCTTCCCAGCTCTGGATAACCATCAATAGGATTGATTGACCAGTACCGATCGCCTCACCCGTAGACAATGCGCCCGATTCCGCTTGTAACCAACCGTCTGAACCACGGTTAACTTCAACACTTAACTCTAGATAGTTGCGGTAATCCAGTAACTCTTCACCAAGAACTTGCGGAGAACGTTGACCCATATCGATATGTGGGTTCACTCGTTGGAACAACTTCGCCATTGCTTCAGAGAAGGTAAAGCGCGTTGATTCGAACAAGTCTTTATGCTGCTCTTGTTGAGTCGCTAAGCCTGATAGTAAAATCTCGTGGCTTTCACGGATCTTAACGTTCAGACGTACGCCTTTAACCTGACCAAAGTAAATGTTAGACAAACCTTGGTTGAGCATACGAATACGGTTCTGCTCGCGCTGAATCGTCTTCTTGATGATGCTTGCTACCGATTCAGAGCTGATCGCTAAGCGGTTTTCACGCTGCGTCAGTTCTTCTGTAAGACGAGCAAGCTCAACTTCCATCTCTTCGATCGCTTCAACCGGATCATCCGTATGAATGATATCTTGGCGAATACGCTCACGAAGGTGTTGGTAAACCGCAATGTAGAACAGAACTTTACGCTCTGGATGCGCGTTATCTTCAGATAGACGCAGCGAATCACGTAGGTCTTCATTATCAGACACAGCCAAACGCAGTGCACCCAGTGATTTATCCGACATAGAGCGAAGCTCGCCTGCCGTTAGGTAAGCCAACTCACGCTTATGAAGACGACGTTCAACGTCATTTTCACGAGCCAAGCGAAGTACTGAACACCAACCTGCTTTTGCTGCAACCACGAAGGTACGAAGCTCTGTGTACTCTTTCTGAACTTTCTTAAGACGCTTAGCTAGGGCTTTCATCTCAAGTTCTGTTGACGTAATCGTACGCTCGTATTCACTTTTACGGCTGCGAGATGTGTGTAGACGCTCTTGAAGCTCGTCACGACGACGCACAGCGCGCTCTTCAGCGCCTTCATCAGCATTTACGCCAAACTCTTGTAGCTCTTGTTTGAACTCTTGAACCGTTTCCTGTTTCGCTTGATGTGAGCTCTTCAGTGCTGCCAATACTTGGTTGTACTGGTTCATCTGTTCACGAGCTTGCTTCAAGCCATCACGGCCTTTGGTTCTTGCTTGTTCTGCTTGAACCAACTTCGCTTTCAATTGCTCGCTTAGTTCGCTGCTCTTGTTGAGCAAATCAACAGAGTCTGCGTAAGCAAAATAGTGACGACGCTCAATCAAATCAGACAGCGCGAACACTTTGCCTTTTAGGCTTTGTAGCGCGTTGTCTGCTTGACGATATTCGGCTTCCAAAGCTTCGAACTGCTCTGGATCAGCGTCTAGTGCAGATACGATTTGCTCTAGAGAAGTAAGCGCTTTGCCATGAGTATTCAAGTAAGACTTGGCTTCACTTAAACGCTCTAGTTGCGCTTCCAATTCAGCTAAGCGCTCAGCTAATGTTTCGTCTTCAAGAATACGAACCATTGGTGCCAGTTTGTCCAGTGCACCAAGTGCCTGCTTACTTTGCAGAAGTTGGCTACGTTGCTGCTGCTCTTTAGAGTCAAGCTCAGCCAGAGAACGAACAATTTGATTACGCTTATCACGAACAGCAACCAGTGCTTGCTCTGGGTCTGCGTTAAACGCAACATGCAGGTGCTTAGCAACAAAACTGTTGAATGCTTGGTATAGGCGATTCAGTTTCTGAGAATCGAACGCGGCTTTGGCGTGGTTTTCCACAACAACATCACGCTCTTCACGCAATATCTCTAGGCGCTGTTCACGAGCCGCACGGCCAAACAATGGAATCTCTGGGAAACGAGAATAACGCATTTGACGATCGTTCAACTGAACACAGACCGCACCTTCAAGCTCATCGGCATTGAATGAGCTGTCATCAAACGCGTCTACATCGCCTTCAAGGATGTAAAGGTCTTCTGGACAATCATCAAGATCCACCAGCTTCTCTTTAATGCCATCAAGGTCCGAAACCACAATTGCGTGACGAGCTGGGCCATACATCGCACTAAAGTACGGTGCATCACCAATGGTAATGTCATCGTAGATCTCAGAAAGCAGCACGCCACCCAGTGTATCCGCTAAGCCTTTCAAGCGAGGATCGTTAGAACCACCTGGAGACGCTAAACGTTCAATTTCTTGCTCAAGTTCAGCTCGGCGCGTTGCCAACTGATCTTTTGCTACCGCTTGAGATTTCTCGTTTTCAAGCACTTGCTGCATTTGAGTCATAACTGCTTGGCTATCTTCTAGCTCAGCGTCTGTTTGATCTCTGAGTGCTTCAAGTGCGTCATTAGCTGTAATCCACGCAGGAGCAATAGCCTCGAGTTTTTGAATCTCTTGGTCATGGTTTTGTTGCACACGACGTTGCTCACTCTTCGCTTCACGCAGCTCTTCTTGAGCGTACTCAAGAGACTCGATCTGCATAGCATGGCGTTCACGTTCTTCATCGAAAACCGCTTCGTCAGTCAGTGAGATGTTGTGTTGCTTTTGGTATTCAGTCGCCAGCTCTTTTGCTTGACGCTGCTGCGCCACATCACGAGCCATGTCGCGGTGTTGAGCACGCCACTGTTGTTCGTTTTCAACAACGTGTTTTGCGTTACGGCCTTTCTCTAACGCTTGTTTAGCGCTGTGAGAAGCGTCTTTACGCTCAACATCGCCAACAATACTTTTAACAAGAGACAGCGCTTTGTCGAACTGCGCAGAGGCAGCAGAAGACATGTCGAGCTTATGTTTAGTAGACAGTAGCGTTTGAGTGCTTGATTCTTCTTGTGCTTTTAGCTCAGAAACCAGAGTTAATGCGCTCTCTGCGGTAATAGATTCATCACCGAGTAGCTGCTTAGTTTTCTCTAATGCTTGAACCGCTTGCTGGTATTGAAGCGCACGAGTCTGCTGAACATCCAACGCTTGTTGGTAGTCAGCAAGCTGAGTTTTCAGGCTATCCACTTCTTCTTCAGTAATGGTTGCCTGCTCTTCAGCAAGAAGTACTCGCTCTTGAGCTTCTTCAACCACCATCATCTGCTCTTCTAGACGCTCATTAAGCTCTTCTAGGTCTTCGCTGTAGCGAGCAATTTTCTCTTGCTGACGAAGTGCAGTTTGAACCAATTGAAGGTGATCCGAAGCCGCTTGGTAATCTTGCTCCAGTGCCGATTCTTGATCGACCAACAGCTCAAGCTCTTCTTGAACGCGGTTCAACAAGTTGTTTTGATCAAGCAAGGTTTCACGAGAACCAAACAGTTCGCCACGGAACTTCATGGTTTGATCAAGCTTGTTACGACGATCGTTGGCATGGCGCATGTAATCTGCTGCCACGTAATTCGTAGATTCAGTGATCAAGTGCTTGAACAGGTCACGATCCGACTGAGTCGTTTTGATCGCTTCTAGCGTCATGCGGTTTTCACGCAGTGCTGATTCCATATCTTGGAATGCTTTCTTCACACCGCCATTTTGCGGCAGAAGGTAATCACGCAGAGAACGTGTAATCGCACTTGAGATACCGCCGTAAAGTGATGCTTCAATCAAACGGTAGAACTTAGAACGGTCACTGCTGTTACGCAGTTTCTTTGGAACCACACCGTATTCAAACATCTGTGAGTGGTAATCAACAATCGAAGAAAAGGCTTTAAAATGCGCGCCTTCGTATTGTGCAACCGCCGCTTTCACGTCGCTCAACTGACATACACGTGCGTGGCTGTCTGAAACGTTCTGAATCAATACATCCGTTGGTTTCACGTGGCTTGGTAGGCCTTGGATAACAAATGGTTTGATGTCTACTTTCTTATCACGACCCGCAACTTGCTGCAGTTTTACCGCAAACAGTAGGCGTTGATTACGAGAGTTCACCACATCTAGCGCGGCATAACATGCGCCAGGTTGAAGCTTACCGTAAAGACCTTTGTCACGAGAAGACTGCGAACTACCCGCTTCCGTTGTGTTACGGAAGTGCAGAAGGCTTTGGTCAGGAATAAGTGCGGTGATGAATGCCGCCATTGTGGTCGACTTACCCGCACCGTTACCGCCAGAAAGCGTTGTAACCAATCCATCGATATCAAAAGTACGTGCAAAGAAGCCGTTCCAGTTGATCATGGTTAATGATTGATACTTACCTCTTTCAATCATACTTCACCTTCTACTTTTGTTTGTTCGCCATCGTTTGACTCAAGGTCAAAGTCAGCTTGATCGTTAAATATGTCTTGTTGACCGTTTTCGTCTACGTCTAGCTCTACTTCTAATGCGGCTTCCGCTTGTTCTTCATTCAACAAGCTACCTTGATTAGGTTCTTGGGTATGAACAACCGCTTCACCATCACGAATAAGACGTAATTGCGCTTCTTTCATATCGTCGCCAACACGAACGTCCGCACCAAAACGGAACACCGCTTCACTGATACGGAATTTACCTGTTTCACCAATCACAATCAGCATGCCGATACGACGTAAACGACGTAAAGAAGTACGTACTTTTTCAAACAGCTTTTCTTTGTCTAAGTCAGAACCAGACGCACGGTTGGTCGCTAGCTTCATGAGTTTTTTCTCATCCGCTAACGACATCAGTTCATCAAACAGCTCTTGATTAGTAAAGATACCTTCATGAGCCAAACGCTCTGGGCTTAGATATAAGAAACACAATACTTTGCCAACCAGCATATCTAGCTCAGACAACACACTACGACCTATCAGAGACGTAGAACGTGGACGCAAGTAAAAGAAACCTTCAGGCGCTTTTACCAGTTCCGTATTGTAGCGTTGGTAAAAATGCTGAAGCTCAACTTCGAAATCAGAAAGCAACGCATGGTTATCTAGGTCTTCTGTTGAAACATGCTTGCCTGAACGCAGCATGCTGTCTAGCGCAGGGAACAATGGGTTCGCTATCGCTTTTACCAGTTTCTCTGGCATGTAATCATCAGTACTTGTTAATGACATTTGCTTGTACCTTTGCACCGAAATCGTTGATTGCCTGCCAATCTGGCTGAATAGCCTGATAGTCAGACTCTGAGTAACCTAAGCGAACGGCTTGGTCGACAACAATTCTGGCTAAATCAAAATGGTGTGTGCGAGGGTGCGCTGCGAGGTAATCACGCAGCACAAGGCCAAGATCAATTGGCGCGCCTTGCTGTTTGTGAGCTTTCAACATATCTGCGATTCGTTCTGAAAGTAGATCGTTCACTTGCTCAAACTCTTCGTATTCTACGTCGATTGGGGCTTGCCCCATCACTTCGTCATCACGGAGCACAAGTGCTTCATCGCGAAGATCCGTGAGTTTTTCTGCGTCTGCGTAGGTCAATAACCAAGGCGCATCAAAGTAGTCAGTGACTGACTGACGCAAGCGTTGGCTAAAGGCACGGTTTTTATCCATATCGATCGCGGTACGGATAAATTTATGCACGTGGCGGTCGTAACCGATCCACAAATCAATCGCTTGTTGGCCCCAACTGGTGATTCGGTCTAGCTTCATCTGCAAACCAAATAGGGTTTCACCTACAAACTCGAGTTCATCGTCACCGTAAACAATTTCTTGAATATCAAGTATCTGGGTTTGCAGTTCATCACCCGCCGCTTGCAAGGTGTCTTGCAACTCTTTTAGCGTGGCTGAGGTTTCCGATAGCAAAGACTCACAGTTATTAATTGCTTCTCGCCAATCTTTATTTAAAAGATCCGCAATTTGCTGTTTGACGGTTTGTTGCTGCTCATCCATAACACGTTGGTTAAGATCGATCTGATCAAAAATTTCACCAACAGAATATTTGAGCACGCCGTAAACATTCCTTCTCCAATGTCCCGGAGTTCCACCTTTCTGAGCGGCTTCAATGGCTTTTGCCATCTCATCTGCAACCATAGAAAGCTGGATAGACAGTTTCAATTTGGAAAACTGGCGGTGACGTAAGTAATAATCTGAGATACCAATCGCCAATGGAGATAAGCGATAAATGCTTGCACCATCCGTGATTTCGCTGGTAAAGCGGCTGATCAACTTCTGTTTAACCAACTCATTGATAGCATTGTTGGCACGAAACGCAGAGGCTTCGCCAGTATCTTCAAACAGTCGAGTGACAATGGTAAATGCATCGTGCAGTTCACCCTCGCCCAACTCTTCATCGAACCGTTCATTGCTTAGTACTGCGATAGCAATCAAAAATGCTAAGCGCTCTGGTGGCAAGTTTAATGAAAAATCATGCTGCTTGACCCAGCCCACCAACTCATCAATTGGCTGCTCTTCGGCAGTTTGAGTCATTTCACTCATTGTGGTTCCTGTTACTGTTCTTCGTCATATCAAATGTATTAGATATGAAGCCTATTTCTTTATAACGCGGGCTTGTTACGATTGCGCAGCGCATGTTGTGGCTTCTTTTACCACATTCATCGCTGTTATTGCGCAGGTTTTTGAGCCCAAACGTGAATATAACGACCTAGCGACAGATATGGCTCTTGGCGACATAGCTGTTTCTCTAGTTCCAACACATCTTCGAACTGGTAATCGCCCATGTACTCCATATTACCTATGTAGTCACTGAAAGAGCGAATGCCTGATTTACCACAGATATCTAAACCAGCGTCTTCTATCCATTGATAAACCTCTTCAGGCCTCAAGCCTTTTTGTGGTTGCAGCTTAAACCTTTTTCGATGTGGCATCCCATTCAATACATGAGGAATGTTGCCACAAATCACATTTTTCAGGACTAAACCATGGTGGTTGTAAAACATTATCGAGGCAATGCCACCGGGTTTTACTTGTCCCAACAACAAATCAAGAGCCTGTTTAGGGTCTGCTAACCATTCCATTACGGCATGAAACATCACAAAATCGACTTTCTCTTCGAGATGCTCTGCCACTTTTTGTACCGGAGAATGGATAAAACGATACTGCTCGAGTAAACCTGCTTCTGCGATGCTTTCTTCCGCTAGCTTCAACATTTCAGAAGAGAGGTCGCACAGAGAAACGTTGTGCCCTAGTGTCGCAATTTTTTGCGACATTTGAGCAAGCCCACCTCCGGCATCAAGTATATGCAGCGGCGAAGCGGATTGTTCAAATTTGCTCAAAGCTTGTTCTAAATCTTCCCATACGATGCACTGACGGATCTCTCCTTTGTCAGAGCCGTATATGTTTTTTGCAAATTTGTGGGCAATATCGTCGAAATTACGGTCTTCAGTCACGGCTACTTGAGTTATTATGTCCTATCGTGCCTGCTATTCTGTCACAGGAATTTCAGGAATAAAGAGGCGATGTCTCTTTTTACTACTAAGTGATGTTTTTTCGGACTATTCGGATATGTTTGAGCTGAAAAAAGTAGTGTCTTCGTTACTGATGCCACTGCCAGCAATGTTAATTCTCGCTTTTCTGGGTTTAGCCCTAGTGATGTTTACTGCAAAAAGGAAGACAGGTTGCCTAATTACCCTTTCAGCCCTCTGTGGTATTTTCCTAATCGCTTTCCAGCCTGTTTCTAGTCAACTTTTAATGCCAATGGAAAGGCAACACACCGCTTTTTTACCTATCGATGATACCGTCGATTACATTATGGTTCTTGGAAGTGGTCACGTTGTTGATGACCAAATCCCACCAACATCAGAACTTAGCCGCACCGGTCTGATGCGCTTAAGTGAAGGGATTCGTATCTTACGTCTTTACCCCGGAGCTAAACTCATTTTGTCTGGTTATGGCGCAGGCACTGAGGTGAGCAACGCAAAAATGATGGCTAAAGTAGCGCTAGCACTCGGCGTGGCAAAACCCGATATCATTCTGCTTGAAACTGCGAAAGATACGTGGGAAGAAGCTCGCCAAGCCGCTGCATTCGTTAAGAATAAGAAAATGGTGCTCGTGACATCAGCGAGCCATATGACTCGCGCCCTTAATGAATTCAATGCCGCGGGCATGAAACCATTACCAGCACCAACCAACTACCTTGCACAAGAAGGCATTGTTGAACCATGGAATAAGTATATGCCTAAGGCTATCTATCTCGAGCAGACTGAGCGCTATTGGCATGAGACGATGGGATTAGTTTGGCAAAGCTTGCGAGATTGGCTAGACACAAGTAATGACCCTGTCGAGAGCAGTACTCCGATGATAAACAATTAAAAAGTTCAGTAACAAAAAAACCGAGGCATCATTGATGTCTCGGTTTTTTTTACTTTCAAGTATCGTTACTGACTATAGTCGGTATCCAAAGGAAAGTTAGTCACCAGCGAACATGTAACCTTCACCGTGAACCGTCACAAAAATTTGTGGGTTCTTAGGATCAAACTCCATTTTTGCACGCATACGGCGAATTAATACATCGATAGTGCGGTCATTCGGCGCGTCCACTCGATGGCTGATCATATTCAAGATACGTTCACGACTTAAAACTTGGTTAGGGTAAGAAGAGAGCGCAACCAACAGTTCATATTCCGCTTTGGTCAATTTCACCGGCTCGTTATTCTTACTTAATGCACGGCGAGGTATATCAAACGTCCACTCACCAAAACGAACCACAGATTCGTCTCCTGCTTCTTCTACCGCAACCGCTGCTGTCTTACGAGCCGCCGAAATGCGCCACAAGAGGTTTTTAACTCGAACCAACAACTCGCGAAGTTCGAAAGGTTTAGTAACGTAATCATCAGCGCCCATTTCAAGGCCAACGATCTTGTCAATGCTATCCGTGCGTCCAGTAACTAAAATTATGCCAATGTCTGATTGACTGCGTAATTCGCGAGTTAGCATCAATCCATCTTCGCCTGGCAAGTTGATGTCTAACATAATGAGGTCAACGTTATTTTCTTCTAACATTTTTCTCATTTGAGCACCGCTTTCAGCTTCGCTCACTGTGTAACCTTCATTCTGGAAATATCCAACCAGTTTACTGCGGGTTACCACATCATCTTCTACGACTAATACGTGATAGCTCATCTACACCACTTTTCTTATTTAATAGTTTCATTGACCATTCTATTCATAACTCGTAACAATTCTAGTACTACAGAAGATAAAAGCCAGAAACATGATTTTTTTTTGATACAAGACAATCTTAAACCTTGCTATTTGTCGCCCATCGCAATTCAATATAGGTATTACTACTAACGAGTCACTTTGCGTTTCGCAAATAACCTTGTTATTCAGCCTTGGTGTACCTATACCCAAATCACTTGACGATGCTCGGTATACACACACCACAAGACTCAATCAGGATCTAAGAAATGAAAGATACGAAAGCGTTCAACGAGCAAAGAGCAGAAATATACTGGTGGCTATCACGCTTGTTCGCTAAAGAGCTCACTCAAGAAGAACTTGATCACTACCACTCTGTTGAAATTCGTTCTTTCCTTACAGGCTTAGGCGAAAATGAAACACTAAAGCCGGCGATTGATAGCTTAGTGGATGCACTAAACCGTCTACAAACACGTGAAGATGCTCAATTAGAATTGTCTGCTGACTTCTGTGACTTGTTCTTAAAAACAGATAAACATGGCGCACTTCCTTACGCTTCTATGTATATCGGCAAGACTGGCCTTTTAAACGATAAGCCAGCAAAAGATATGGAAGAGATCATGGCTAAACACAACTTAGTGGTTAACCAAGACCTAAAAGAGCCAGCTGATCACATTGCTATCGAACTCGACTTTCTAGGTAATCTCATCATTCGTTCGAACGAAACCGAGCTTGAAGAAGAACTAGAAAAATCCTTCGCAGTTCAACAACAATTTATCGAACAGCAACTGCTTACTTGGGTACCAAAGTTCAACGTTAAATGTCATGACGTTGACCCATTCGGTTTCTACGCTTCAGTCTCATCTCTGCTATTGGCATTCTGTAAACTGGACACTCAATACCTAGCTGGCGAATAAGCTTTTTTGACGAATCGATAAATAAATTCAATAGAATTGTGACCATTCACCCGGATTTCTGGGTGAATTTTATTGCGAGTAATTTCTAGTCAGTCTAAAATTGTGACCGCAAACGATAAAATATGAAACATTCACGAAATGCTACACTTAGTAAAGTTCAGAGCATTTTGGTGTTAATACAAGCCGCTCAATAGCGGTTTTTTGTTTTTTAGCACTTTAGTACCCAAAGAGCCCTACAAATTTAAGCTCTTAGTTAGGTAGCTTAACGGCTACTTCATTCCGTACTTTGGGAAAGTAGCTTCTAATTAGGATAAAAACATGGCCACTATAAAAGATGTCGCACGCTTAGCCGGCGTATCAACAACAACCGTTTCTCACGTAATCAACAAAACTCGCTTTGTTGCTGAAGCGACTCAAGAAAAAGTTAATAAAGCCGTAGACGAACTTAACTATGCGCCAAGTGCCGTTGCTCGTAGTCTGAAGTGCAATACAACACGCACTATCGGTATGTTAGTGACTCAATCAACCAATCTGTTCTTCTCTGAAGTTATTGATGGTGTTGAGAGCTACTGCTACCGTCAAGGTTACACTTTGATTTTGTGTAATACGGGCGGTATCTACGAAAAGCAACGTGACTACATTCGCATGCTTGCAGAGAAACGTGTAGATGGCATCTTAGTTATGTGTTCTGACCTAACTGAAGAACTAAGAGAGATGTTAGACCGTCACGCAGACATCCCTAAAGTTATCATGGACTGGGGCCCTGAAAGCTCTCAGGCTGATAAGATCATCGATAACTCTGAAGAAGGTGGCTACCTAGCAACCAAATACCTTATTGAGCGCGGTCACTCCAAGATCGCATGTTTAAGTGGCCACTTAGACAAAGCAGCATGTGTTGAGCGCATCGCCGGTTACAAACGCGCACTCAATGAAGCAAAGATTGCCGGTGATGATAATATGATCATTGAAGGCAACTTTGAGTGTGACACAGCTGTAATTGCTGCCGACCAAATCATCGAGATGGAAGATCGCCCTACTGCTGTATTCTGTTTTAACGACACCATGGCATTAGGCTTGATGAGCCGATTGCAAGAAAAAGGAATTCGTATTCCTGAAGATATCTCAGTGATCGGTTACGACAACATAGAATTGGCTGAATACTTCTCTCCACCGTTAACGACGGTTCACCAACCTAAGCGCCGTGTTGGTAAAAATGCATTCGAAATACTACTAGAGCGTATAAAAGACAAAGACCACGAAAAACGCGTCTTCGAAATGCACCCTGAAATTGTTGAGCGAAGTACAGTTAAAACGTTAAATTAATTGATGTAATGAGTTTAGTTTAATCAAGCGCACCTTTAGGTGCGTTTTTTTTCTCAACAAACAAAGTGCACTTGCATGCATAATTCAAAGATCATTAATTGAAGCAACGTCACATTTTGAAATAAGAAGTGTGAGCCTAATTCAACAAAAACTTTATTCTAATAACCCAGTCACGCACAGGGCAAACCACTTGAAAAAGTGGGACGCAAAGCTTCCGGCCTAAACCACTCGTTGGTATGGTAGCGGGGTTACCGATGGCAAAATGCAGTAACTACTAATACTTTAGTAATTTACAGCCTATTGACAATTTAATTGCAACATTTTGCTAATCTCTCGGACCTGCTTATTTGGTGGCGTAGTTCAAATACACCGAGATAAATAACATGGATAAACCGATACTAAAGGACTCAATGAAATTATTTGAGCCCCTAGGAAAAATTAAGTCACGCTCAATGTTTGGTGGATTCGGGCTTTTTGCTGATGACACAATGTTTGCCCTGGTTGTGAATGACCAGTTGCATATACGAGCTGACAAATGCACAACACAACAATTCGAACAACAAGGGTTTCAACCTTACGTCTACAAAAAACGTGGTTTCCCTGTCGTTACTAAATATTTCGCTTTACCTGAGAGCTTATGGCAAGACCAAGAAAAAATCTTGCAGCTTGCGACTACGTCTCTAGGTTTTGCTAAAGAAGAGAAAGCTGAACAATCTTCTGCTAAACCAACTCGACTCAAAGATCTGCCTAATCTTCGACTCGCCACTGAGCGGATGTTGAAAAAGGCAGGAATTGATTCTGTAGAACGTTTATATGAATCTGGCTCTGTAAACGCATTTAACGCCATCAAAGAATCGCATGCGTCTTCTGTCAGTATTGAACTGCTGTGGGCACTAGAAGGCGCGATCAATGGTACACATTGGTCTGTTATACCGCAGCAACGTCGTGAAGAGCTTATCAATAGCGTCAACTAACATTGTCAGTGCAAATTATCTAGATAACTAAGCCGCATTTTTGCGGCTTTTTTTATATCTGGTGAAAGTTATCCTATGCTTTGCCTGTCTATCTATACTAATGGTATACATTGAAAAACTAATGGTATGCATTGAAAATTTAGAGGAAGTACCAATGAGTAAGAAAATGATATTGGGTGTTGTGTTGGTCATAACCATCGTCTTGTTAGGCGTCAATTTTGGCCAGTACCTCACGCTTGAAAATGCAAAAGCCCAACAAGCTGTTTTAAATGACTACATCGAGAGCAATTTCATTGCCGCTGCCGCTATTTACTTTGTCGCGTATGTCATGATTACGGCTTTCTCAATTCCTGGCGCTGCCGTTGTTACGCTGTTAGGGGCTGCGCTGTTTGGTTTCTGGAACAGCTTACTACTGGTGTCTTTCGCGAGTGCCATTGGTGCAACCCTCGCCTTCTTAAGTAGCCGTTACTTGTTACGTGACTGGATCCAAACCAAGTTTGGTGACAAGCTAGCCACCATCAATAAAGGCGTTGAAAAAGACGGCGCATTTTACTTGTTTTCTCTGCGTCTAATTCCCGTATTCCCATTCTTCCTTATTAATCTGTTGATGGGTCTAACACCGATGTCGGTGAGTCGTTACTACATTACAAGTCAAATCGGGATGTTGCCGGGTACTGCCGTTTTCTTGAATGCCGGAACTCAACTCGCAGAAATTGATTCACTTTCGGGTATCGTGTCTCCCTCAGTACTGTTGTCATTTGCCTTGCTGGGTGTGTTCCCAATTATTGCCAAATGGTTGATGAATAAATTTCGCTCAGCACCTGTCGCTGAGTAGCGAATATAACTAAATAACTTATATAGCTAAATAATGCATGCAGCCAAATAAGGTTCTATTTCAATGAAAATCTTCAGTGCATCGAATCCGACAGAAGCTCATATCATCTGTGGATTGTTAGAAAGTGAGAATATTGCGTGTGAAGTCCGTGGTGAGGGTTTGTTTGGTTTAAAAGGGGAAATCCCATTTACTGAGGATACAGACCCTTACGTATGGTTATATGAGCCAGAGCTCGCTAGCAAAGCCCGTACGATCGTCAATGACTACCAAAAACAGCAAGATTCGATCATCTATGAAGAGTGGCGTTGTGGAAAGTGTCATGAAGTTAATGAAGCCCAATTTGGCTCTTGTTGGCAGTGTGGTGCTGCTTCACCTGAATAGGGAAGCTCTAAAGACCATAAACCATTCGGTTAGATACCTCCTCCTACAAAAAACGGGAAGCTATTATTAGCTTCCCGTTTTTATTTCAATTCTATTCAAGTATGTTCTGATCAAGGACCTAGAGAATCACTGAATTTGCTTTTGAATAAAAGCGATAGATTGTTGATTGAATTCTTCAGGGTTTTCTACATTACATACATGCCCACAGTTGGCAATTTCTACCAACTCGCTCGACTCGTGCGCTTCGACCATTTCTTTAACCGGCTTGATGAACATGTAATCGCGCTCCCCCATCAAATACAAAGTCGGAATCGGCAACTCTCTGTCTTTAAAATACTTCATCAATGGATTGACATCAGCCGTGAGAATAAACCAGCGTTTAAATTCTTTTTGGCACAGCTTTTTAGCTTCGCGGATAAATAGGTGACGTGATTCTTTCTGACTTTTTTGCGGCATCACAACATAAGCAAAAAGGCTATATAACCACATATAAGGAATGATGTGCTTACTCAAGTTTCCTAATTTGATTAAGACTTGAGAACGAGTGTTAAGTTTAGTAACGGCACCACCAAGCACCATAGAACGTACTCGGCTTGCCGCCAATTCAGCCACGTTGCGAACGATAATCGTACCCAAAGACATGCCTACAAAGTGTGCGGATCGGATTTTTAGATGATCTAACACTTTAAGTATATCGAGCGTTACTGATTTGAACGTATAACGGTTCGAAATCAGATCTTTAAGTATATTGTCTGATTTACCATGCCCTCTCAAGTCAATGAGAAGCAAGTTGAAATGCTGTTTATAGGCTTTGATCTGCTTAAACCAAATGGAGGAACTGCCTCCGGCGCCATGCACAAACACAACCCACTCATCGCTCGTAGGGTGAGTAAATGTTTTATGAAATAATAAACTCTCAGACATACCTATCGCTTAATTTATTTATGGAGCTAAGCCTCATCACAAGGCGATGACTAAGGATATCACGCAATGAAGAATTTTAAGTGATAATAGTGTCAAACCCAACACTAGTCATGTGAATACCTGACCACATTTTCTACCTGACTAAAATGAGTTTGCAAGCTTTCTCTTCGTAAACGTGATGTGATCTGACCAGGAAACAAAAAGGCACTCTACAATTAGAGCGCCTTCATTTATTACGAGCTGTTGTTGTCCGCCAGCTAATTTTAAAGCTAAGTCAACAAGTTAAAATGCTGAATGGTACATGGCCAAGTATTCTTTGGCCGCATCTTCCCAACTAAAGTCTTGTTGCATCGCGTAAAGTTGAACCCGCTTAATTTCAGATGGATTTTGAGCATAAAGTAGTAATGAACGATGCAATACCGATAGCAATGCTTGCGGTGTTGGCTCTTCAAAAGCAAACCCAGTCGCGACTTCTGGATCCTGATCGTAATCATTCACACTGTCTTTTAAACCGCCAACAGAGCGCACAATAGGCAAAGTGCCGTAAGCCATGCTGTAGATTTGGTTCAAGCCACAAGGCTCAAATTCAGAAGGCATCAAGAAGAAATCAGAACCCGCTTCAACCAAATGCGCCAACTCATTATTGTAGGCTTCTACGAATGAGAACTTGTCTGAATGAAGTGCGGATAGCTCTTTCAATTGACTCGCCAAAACCGGGTCACCAGTACCGACAATCACGATCTGCAATTCGTTTTTCAAGAACTGCTCGATGATAGGCAGTAAGTAATGAACGCCTTTTTGGTTGGTCAGACGACAAACCATGCCATAAACCGCACAATCGGTAACGGGTAAGCCAACATCTTGTTGCAGTTTTTGCTTACAAGCTGATTTCCCACGAGTCATGCTGTGTTTCGTCGCTTTGAATTTACGAGGAAGGAAAGCGTCTGTTTCCGGGTTCCAAGCTCCATAATCACAACCGTTGAGAATACCAAATAAGTCTGCCGAACGATGTTGGAACTCTGCTGCCATGCCATGGCTACCTAACTCCGTTTTCAGCTCTTCTGCATACGTTGGGCTTACTGCATTGATCTTATCGGCACACATCACCCCTGCTTTTAGCATGGTGACATGCGTGTCACTTACAGATGCTTCAGGCACATTGTAATTGTGCATCTCTGGCAGACATTGCAGTTCATCGTATGCGAACACCCCTTTGAAAACTGCATTGTGAACCGAGAGAACACTGCGCGTATTTTCAAAGAAATCGTGTTGTTGATAACGTGATTTCAGCAAGAAAGGCACAAACCCTGTGTGCCAGTCATTTGCATGAATGATATCAGGTTGGAACGTGAGCTTAGGAAGCATATCCAAACAAGCCGTACTGAAGAACGAGAAGCGCTCTCCGTTATCGGCATACGCTTGATTGTTCTCTGCGTACATTTCAGGGCGATCGAAATACTTGGAACATTCAATAGCGAAGATTTGAACACCTTCGACACTCAACTTTTTGACTTGATAAGCAGTATGAGGCCAATGATCGAGCTCGGTCGACAAAATAACTTCAGCAGAACCAATGTTCGGAATGTTTCTATAAGCAGGGATGGTCACTCGAACATCTTGTTCGAGTGTTTGTAACGCTTTTGGCAGTGCCTTGGCTACGTCAGCCAAGCCACCACTTTTAATCAAGCCTTCAACTTCAGACGCTACAAAAAGTACCGAGAGAGTCTTAGTAACCAACTCGAGCTCCTTTGGAAATAACTACTACACCATCGTCAGAGACATGGTAATGCTTTTTATCTTCTTTCAGATTTACGCCAATCTGTGTTCCAGGTGCGATATCTGCATCTTTATCGACGATAACACGACGAAGTACGCAACCTTCACCCACTTTCACGTCGCCGAGTAAGATACTCTCACTAATATCACACGCTGATGCGATATTACTGCGGAAACCCAATACACACTTCTCAATGCGAGAACCACGTACATAGCTGCCGTTACACACTAAGCTATCGATGATCTGAACACGGCCGTTTGCCGAATCAGTAAACGTAGCCGGCGGTAATGGCGGGTAGTAGGTATGTAGTGGCCACTTGCGGTTGTATAGCGAGAATGGCGCATCTTTCTCAAGAAGGTCCATATGAGCTTGCCAGTACGCGTCAATCGTACCTACATCGCGCCAATAAACTTCTTCTTTCTCACCAGTAATACGGTTCGTACTGAAGTCATAAACAAACACATCACCACGCGGAACCATGTTTGGAATGATGTCTTTACCGAAATCATGAGTTGAATCTTCTTTATCTGCATCTTCGACAAGTTCTGCGAACAGCTCGTTAGCTTCAAATACGTAGTTACCCATAGACACAAGCGCAGACTCCGGGTCACCTGGAATTGGTTTCGGGTTAGCAGGTTTCTCTTCAAAACCAATCATACGTCCTTCAGCATCCACTTCGATAACGCCGAAATCAGATGCTTCAGCAAGCGGCATACGCAATGCAGAAACGGTCAGAGCCGCTTTCTTCTCTTTATGGAAATTAAGCATCTGCTTAATGTCCATTTTGTAAATATGATCTGAGCCAAAAATACAAACTTGATCAGGTTCTTCCAACTGCATGAAGCGAAGATTTTGATAGATGGCATCTGCAGTACCTTCATACCAACGCTTACCTGTACGCATTTGTGCAGGAATTGGGTCGATAAAGCGGTCTGTTATGCCACTGATATTCCAACCCTTTTTCATGTGGTGGAACAGTGATTGTGACTTAAACTGTGTTAATACGTAGATCTTCATTAGATCAGCATTAACGAAGTTGTTCAAAGCGAAATCAATTAAGCGGTAGCTACCACCGAAAGGAACCGAGGGTTTGCTGCGAGATTCAGTTAAAGGTCTTAAGCGAGAGCCTTCACCACCAGCAAGAATCATTCCTAATACACCAGCCATTTTATTCTCCATATATTTATAGCTTGTCGATGTCAGTGCTCTTAGAGGTATCTTCCTCTGGGGGATGAGCACCAACACTTATTTCGGTACTTAACGAATATCCATTCACATGCAGTGATAATATCCTAAGCCAAACGTTGTTAGGTGTGCACTATTCTTTGCACTTGTTTTTATATACGTTATCGACTTTCCGGCCGATTTCAATTTTTAATACGCCATTCTGTGTTACGTAAGCCGATTGCTTTCCTAAGACTTAAAGCAGCTCACATTACACTGTTTTTGCGAAACATTACGTTAACACTCCGCACACATCGGATATACAACTAAAACTCAATCTGTAACTTACAATATTTTAATTAAGTTACAATCACGTTAAAGTTGCATAATTAGAAATTATTATCCATCTCATTTATTTCATGACCTGAATTTAACAAATTGACACGGGAAAGGCTGACGTTCGAGAAATCGCATAATTAGTCATATTTAGATCAAAAAAAGCAGCCTAATGGCTGCTTTTTAGTCAATCAAATGTCAGAACGGGTCAAACATTCAGTTACTTTTCTTTAGGCTTTTTACGTTTATCCGTAACTTCCCATTTACCGTCGATGTACAAAGCAGTCCAACCTGAAGGTTTACCGTCCACTTCAGTACGAACGTAGTTCTCTTTTGTCTTACGACTAAAACGAACCACTGTCGGCTTACCATCAGGATCAGCAACCGGTGCTGAAGCCAGATACTGGAATTTAGGTGAGATACGGTCTTTAAAACGAACCAGCTCTTCCACTAATGGTGCACGTGTTTCACGTGATTTAGGGAAGTTACTTGCAGCCATAAACAGACCAGAAGCACCGTCACGAAGTACAAAGTACGCATCTGAGTTTTCACACGGAAGTTCAGGGAAATGTACCGGATCTTCTTTCGGTGGCGCTACTTCGCCATTTTTCAGAATCTTACGAGTGTTCTTACAATCTTCACTCGTACAATCCATGTATTTACCGAAACGACCATTCTTCAGAACCATGTCAGAACTACATTTGTCACACTCAACAAGTGGACCATCGTAACCTTTCACTTTGAATTCGCCGTGTTCAACCACATAACCTTCACAGTTAGGGTTATTACCACACACGTGCATCTTGCGCTTATCATCGATCAGATAAGCATCCATTGCCGTTTCACAAATCGGACAACGCTTTTTAGCTCGAAGGGCTGCTGTTTCAACGTCTTCTTCAAGAACGTTGATAATGCCGTCTTCATCACCAAGGTTAATGGTTGTCTTACAACGCTCTTTTGGTGGAAGTGCATAACCAGAACAACCTAGGAATACGCCGGTTGAAGCGGTACGAATACCCATTTTACGGCTACAAGTTGGACACTCAATATCGGTTTCAACGATATGATTTGGCTTCATGCCACCAGCGTCTTCATCTAAATCCGCTTTTTCCAAATCGCCTGTAAAGTCTTCAAAGAAGTTGTCTAGCACGCCTTTCCAGCTTGCTTCGCCTTCTGCAATTTGATCTAACTTCTGCTCCATACGAGCCGTGAAGTCATAGTTCATTAGATCATTGAAACTGCCATCTAGACGGTCAGTAACAATTTCACCCATTTTCTCAGCATAGAAACGACGCTGTTCAACTTTTACATAACCACGATCTTGAATCGTAGAGATGATTGATGCGTACGTTGAAGGGCGACCAATGCCACGCTTCTCAAGCTCTTTAACTAGCGCGGCTTCAGTGAAACGTGCCGGTGGCTTAGTGAAGTGCTGTTTAGGGTCTAATGCGATGAGATCTAGCTTTTCGCCAACCTGTACGGCAGGAAGAATCGTATCTTCATTTTTACCCATTGGACGTTGAACGCGAGTCCAACCATCAAACTTAAGAATACGACCTTTCGCTTTTAACGTGTACTCATCAGCTTTAACGCTTACCGTCGTTGAATCGTATTGCGCAGGTGTCATTTGACATGCAACGAATTGATTCCAAATCAGCGAGTAAAGCTTGTGTGCGTCTGCGTCTACGCCGTTTAGGTCTTCAGACTTAACATCTACACTTGAAGGACGAATCGCTTCGTGAGCCTCTTGTGCGCCCTCTTTGCTGCCGTATACAAGCGCCTTCGGTGGAAGATATTGTGCGCCAAACTCAGAACCAATGTATTCACGTGCGGCTTCTACAGCTTCTGAACTCAAGTTGGTTGAGTCAGTACGCATATAAGTGATGTAACCCGCTTCATACAAACGTTGAGCCAACATCATGGTTTTCTTTACGCCGTAACCAAGACGTGTGCTCGCCGCTTGTTGCAGAGTCGACGTGATGTAAGGTGCAGACGGCTTACTCTTCGTTGGGCGGTCTTCACGTTTACATACTTCGTATTGCGCTTTTTCTAAAACGCTTACTGCAGCTTGTGTTTGCGCTTCATTATCAGGTTTAAACGCAACACCGTCTTTTTGAGCAACTTGCAGTCTGAAATCTGTTTTCTCTGCCGTTTTGGTATCAGCATGCACATCCCAGAACTCTTCAGGGATAAAAGCGTTAATCTCGCGCTCACGTTCAACCAGTAGTTTTACAGCTACAGATTGAACACGGCCAGCGGATAGGCCTCGTGCTACTTTTTTCCAAAGCAATGGTGACACCATAAAGCCAACAACACGGTCCATAAAACGTCGTGCTTGTTGTGCGTTTACGCCATCGATATTTAGCTCACCTGGAGTTTCGAAAGCTTGTTGAATAGCATTTTTGGTGATTTCGTTAAAAACCACTCGTTTGTATCGCGTTTCATCACCACCGATGATCTCACGAAGGTGCCATGCGATAGCTTCTCCTTCGCGGTCCAAATCGGTTGCGAGATAAACATGGTCTGCGTTCTCAGCCAGTTTTTGCAATTCAGCAACGACTTTTTCTTTACCAGGTAGAATTTGGTAGTTCGCTTCCCACTCTTGATATGGGTTGATACCCATCTTTTTAATCAGAGCTTTGCGATCTTTTTCTTTCTTGATACGAGCTTTATCTTCTGGGCTCATACCCTTGGTTGAAACTGCAGCAGCCTTTTGACCAGTACTTTGACCTGCCGTTGGTAAATCACGAACGTGACCTACACTCGACTTAACGACAAAGTCTTTGCCAAGATATTTATTGATAGTTTTAGCCTTGGCTGGCGACTCCACTATAACGAGCGATTTACCCATATTGACTCTAACGTCCTTAATCACGATGCTTCAGCACCAACAATTTAGCTTGTGGGCTTTTACGCATGATATTCTAAATTCATTGCTTCTTTTTTTACTATTGTGCGAGATTACTAGAAGATCAACCGCTTTTTTCAAAATTGGATCTGATCGCTCGACAATTCGACGACTCATAAAGAAAAGAACCACAATATAAAGAAGCTATACAGTACTCACTAAGAATACTTGCAAGAGCCTATTCATCAGGCATTACGTCTAAACGCGCTCATACTAAGCTTGTCGGCGAATCTAACGCGAGCCCCATTCAATTATTTTTGTCATAAATCACAAAATAAATGGTGGATGTTTAAAAAGACTCTCTTAATCGGTTGTGAAATCATTGAATTTCTAGTTCGACACCATAAACTCAACGTTATATTCAGTTATCAGAGATAAACTCATGACAAAGAAAGTAATAGCAGAATTTGATTTACTGCTTATCGCAAACCAAATTATCCAATCACATGATGACTACATTGAAGGCATGCGCGCAAACAGCGTAGTAGAAAAAGACGATGTGCTCATTTTCAAAGGTGAATACTTCTTAGACAACAATGGTATGCCGACAGAAAATACAACCGCGGTATTTAACATGTTTAAATACTTAGCGCATCACCTTTCGAAAGAATTTACAATTCAGTAATAATTAAAAAGCTTGCCATTTAGGCAAGCTTTTTTAGTTTCTGAACCTTTATATCCTAATTTTTTATATACTTAGCGCCTTTACAGGCTTAACATTTTCAACTTATCGAAGTAATCAGGGAATGTCTTTGAGGTACAACCTGGGTCATTAATCGTCACTGGCGTGTCACTCAAGGCAACCAGCGAAAAACACATCGCCATACGGTGATCATCGTAAGTATCAATCGCCGCGTGTGTCAGTTCTGCCACAGGGTTAACAATGATGTAATCTTCGCCCTCTTCCACTTCAGCACCAACTTTACGCAGCTCTGTTGCCATTGCAGCCAAGCGGTCAGTCTCTTTTACACGCCAGTTATAAACATTGCGGATTGCTGTTGTTCCTTTAGCAAACAGAGCTGTCGTTGCGATTGTCATCGCCGCATCTGGAATATGGTTATAGTCCATATCAATGCCTTTTAGCTCACCACAACGAGAGATAACGTAATCATCACCCCATTCGATTTCTGCACCCATTTTCTCAAGCGCATCAGCGAATTGGATATCACCTTGAATACTGTTTTTACCGATACCAGTAACCTTAATCTCGCCACCTTTAATAGCGGCAGCGGCAAGGAAATATGACGCCGATGATGCATCCCCTTCAACCAAGAAATCACCGGGTGCTGTGTAAGATTGCCCAGTAGGAATCACAAATTCTTGGTAGTCATTGTTGATAACATTCACACCAAATTGCTTCATGATATGCAGCGTAATATCGATGTAAGGCTTAGAAACCAATTCACCCTCAATTTTGATGGTCACTTCGCCTTCAGCTAAAGGGGCTGACATCAAAAATGCCGTCAAGAATTGACTAGAGATAGAGCCATCGATAGAAACGGTACCACTCTTTAGCCCAGTACCCGTGATCTTCAGCGGTGGGTAATTTTCGTTCTCTAAGTATTCGACGTTAGCGCCAGCCTCTTGCAGTGCCGTCACTAAGTGGCCAATTGGGCGCTCTTTCATACGAGGCTCGCCAGTCAGAACGTATTCACCGCGACCTAAACAAAGTGCAGCAGCCAATGGACGCATCGCTGTACCCGCGTTACCTAAGAAAAGCTCTAGGGCTTTGTCACTTGAGAATGCACCACCAACACCGGTCACTTCACAAACTGTTTTGTCTGCAGACAACTGATAATCAACACCTAACTGTGTTAATGCATTCAACATATGACGAATGTCATCACTGTCTAATAAGTTTGTTAGGCGAGTGGTTCCCGTTGAAAGTGCAGCCAAAAGAAGCGCACGGTTGGAAACACTTTTTGAGCCAGGTAGGTTAACTTCCCCGCTCACTTTCTGAATTGGTTGTAACGTAAGGCTTTCCATTAGATCTCATAGTCCTTGTACCACCCGAAGCCACTGGCGCGTATTTATTTTCGGGTGATGAATAATTCTTCGTACTTGCAGACTAACGAACTTTTCCAACGAACTCCAGAGCTAATCCCCTCGATAAAGACGATTAATTAACCAACCAAACACATTTGCATACTAGTACGCGAGATCGACTCGGACGCCATCTGAAAAATAGAGAATTCGCACATCATCACCTCTATTGAACAACATCGAATTGTCAACGTCTTGAATGATGTTAACCAGATTGTCGTCCTTGGTTTTAACCAATAATTCAACGAGCTTATATTCCACTCGGTATTGCGTATTGCCGCGATTACGAGCGATCCCCGCACCCGCTACAGCACCAACCGCCGTTGCGACTTCTTTACCTGTACCGCCACCAAACTGATTACCAACCAAACCACCAATTGCCGCGCCCAACAAGGTTTCCCAACCATTCGCTTTCGACTCTACGATCTCCTGTTGGGTAATGTATCTGACCGTATCAATTTCACCGTAAACGACCTCATTCACTGGTCTGGCTTGATTTCTGTTGTAAGCTGCATTTGCCAACATGGGCAAAACAAGTAAAATCCAAAGTAACTTCTTCATGGTAAAACCCCTAAAGACCTCTTGGTCAGTGATTAATCTGTAATGCGGTACTTATGACTATATACCTAACCGAACTTGATACTACTAGTATAGAGTTTCCTTCGCCCTTCGGCGCGCTTGATGAACCCAACGGTCTACTCGCGTTCGGTGGTGATTTGTCACCCATACGAATTTTGAACGCTTATAGCCAAGGTATATTCCCATGGTATGGCCCAGGAGAGCCTATACTTTGGTGGAGCCCTGCACCAAGAGCGGTATTTAATCCTAAGACATTCGAACCATCAAAAAGTCTTAAAAAGTTTCAAAGAAAACATCATTATCGTGTCAGCATCAACCAAGCGACGGACAGGGTGATTGGTTATTGCTCTTCACTGAGACCCGAAGAGGAAACTTGGCTCAACAGTGATATGCAGGCAGCCTACCGTGAACTTGCTTCATTAGGGTTCTGCCACTCGGTTGAGGTTTGGCAAGGCGACGAGCTGATTGGTGGACTTTACGGCTTACAAAGAGGCCAAGTCTTTTGCGGTGAATCGATGTTCAGCCTGAAGACCAATGCCTCTAAAATTGCGCTATGGTATTTCTGCAGACACTTTAAGCAATTTGGAGGAAAGCTCATCGATTGCCAAGTCATGAACCCACACTTGGAATCCTTAGGCGCTATCGAGATTGATAGGGATGAATTCCTAAGTTCTCTTCAATTATTAAAAGAAACGTCCGTTAACGATGCATGTTTTAAAAAACAATGGCTAAAGGAAACGCCTTAATGAATCCAGATTTACAACAAATCAAAATTGGATTAACAGACAATCACCCTTGCAGTTACTTACCTCATCTCGAAGAAAGAGTCGCGGTCACGCTTGATGAACACATGCACACCTCAGATAACTATGAAGTTTTACTAGCAAATGGATTTCGTCGTAGTGGAGCAACCATTTATAAGCCGCATTGCGATAGTTGCTCTGCGTGTCATGCGATTCGACTGTCGATTCCCGAGGTCAAGTTTTCCAAGAGCCAACGACGAATACTCAACAAAGCCAAAGCACTGCGTTGGGAGCTGAAAGACGAAATGGATGACAACTGGTTTGACTTGTATAGCCGTTACATCACCGCTCGCCACCGTTCGGGAACCATGTATCCACCGAAGAAAGAAGAGTTTCTGCATTTCTCTAAAAATGAATGGCTTGCTACAAAGTTCATGCACATCTATGATGAAGGCCAGTTAGTCGGCATTGCCGTTACAGACATCATGTCTCACTGTACGAGCGCGTTTTATACCTTCTTCGACCCTGATATCGACATTTCCATGGGAACTCTTGGCGTTCTATTCCAGATCCAACACGCCCAGAACGAACAAAAACAATGGTTATATTTGGGTTATCAAATCGATGAATGCCCTGCGATGAACTATAAAGTACGATTTCAACGTCATCAAAGGCTAGTAAATCAGCGGTGGCAAGGGTAGAATACGCGACAACTTTACATATTTTGATTTTAACGGCACAATCAAGCCGTTGAAAACCGCCAAATTTCGAAAGAGGATTAGATGGCTAAAGAAGACGTAATCGAGATGCAAGGCACTGTCCTTGATACTCTACCAAACACGATGTTCCGTGTTGAGCTTGAAAACGGTCACGTAGTGACAGCACACATCTCTGGTAAAATGCGCAAGAACTACATCCGTATTCTTACTGGTGATAAAGTAACTGTTGAGATGACTCCATACGACCTTTCTAAAGGCCGCATCGTCTTCCGTGCTCGTTAATTTTTAATTATCGACTACGATAAGAAGCGGAGCTTGATGCTCCGTTTTTTATCGCCTGAACTTTTTAATCACTCCAGCAACGTCAACCTCGCATCTCGCATCTCGCATCTCGCATCTCGCATCTCGCATCTCGCATCTCGCATCTCGCATCTCGCAAGCATAAAAAAAACGCACAACCGAAGTCATGCGTTTATTATCGTTATTAACTGTACCTAAGCGCTCTTGATAAGCCGTTAGTGTTTAAGAAGTATGCCTAATGCATAACCTCTTCTTTCGCACCAACATAGATGAAATCCAGTTCGTCTTTTTTCAGAGATACTTTAACCGTACCGCCGTCAACCAAACTTCCGAACAGCAACTCATTAGCAAGTGGCTTTTTAAGCTTCTCTTGAATCACACGTCCCATAGGACGAGCGCCCATAGTCTTGTCGTAGCCTCTTTCAGCTAACCAATGACGAGCATCCTCAGAAACCTCTAAAGACACACCACGAGCGTCCAGTTGGACTTGAAGTTCAACAATGAACTTATCAACAACTTGGCTTATCACACTTGGATCAAGGCTGTTGAACCAAATGATATTATCAAGACGGTTACGGAACTCAGGAGTAAATACCTTCTTGATTTCGCCCATCGCATCTGGCGCATGATCTTGTTGGATCAAACCGATCGATTTCTTCTCGGTTTCAGCGACACCAGCGTTGGTCGTCATCACTAGGATCACATTACGGAAATCCGCTTTACGACCGTTGTTGTCGGTTAGCGTGCCGTTGTCCATCACCTGTAATAACAAGTTGAAGATATCTGGGTGAGCCTTCTCGATCTCATCAAGTAGCACAACAGAGTGTGGGTTCTTGATGACAGCATCGGTCAACAGACCACCTTGATCATAACCAACATAACCAGGAGGAGCACCGATCAAGCGACTCACAGAGTGACGCTCACCGTATTCAGACATATCAAAACGTAACAGCTCAATACCCATCAACTTAGACAGTTGAACCGTCACCTCTGTTTTACCCACACCAGTAGGACCTGCAAACAAGAATGAACCAACCGGTTTATTATCTGCACCAAGTCCTGCACGAGTTAGCTTAATCGCTTCACTCAATACATCGATCGCTGGGTCTTGCCCGAATACCAACATTTTCATGCGATCATCGAGTTTTTGTAGCGTATCTTTGTCTGAAGATGATACTGATTTTTCAGGAATACGAGCCATTTTCGCAACCATTGACTCAATGTCAGCCACGCTTACCGTTTTCTTACGACGGCTTGCTGGCGCCAAACGGCTACGAGCGCCCGCTTCATCGATGACATCAATCGCCTTATCAGGAAGGTGACGTTCATTAATGTACTTAGCTGATAATTCCACTGCAGCACGCAACGCTTTATTGGTGTAACGCACTTCGTGGTGAGCTTCGTATTTTGGCTTCAAACCAATCAAAATCTTGGTTGTATCGTCTAGCGATGGTTCAATAATATCAATTTTCTGGAAGCGACGAGCTAAAGCACGCTCCTTTTCAAAAATACTGCTGTACTCTTGGTATGTGGTTGAACCGATACAGCGCAATTTACCGCTACTTAATAGCGGTTTAATTAGGTTTGCCGCATCCACCTGGCCACCCGATGCTGCACCAGCACCAATAATGGTATGGATCTCATCAATGAACAGGATCGCGTCTTCTTCTTTCTCTAGTTGCTTGAGAATCCCTTTAAAGCGTTTCTCAAAGTCACCACGATATTTTGTTCCCGCAAGCAGTGAACCAATATCCAAAGAGTAAATCACGCTGCTCTGAATAATTTCAGGTACTTGGCCTTCAACGATGCGCCATGCAAGACCTTCAGCGATAGCAGTTTTACCCACACCCGCCTCTCCCACTAACAGAGGGTTGTTCTTGCGACGACGACACAGAACTTGAACGGTACGTTCTAGCTCTTTGTCACGACCGATGAGTGGGTCAATGTTACCTTGCTTCGCTACTTCGTTAAGGTTGGTCGCAAAATTTTCTAGACGATCTTCTGAGTTAGCTTCTTCGGCATTCTCTGCACCACCAAATGAATCAGGAGATGAACCGCTATCGCCTTCATTACTGCCTTTGGTAATACCGTGTGAAATGAAGTTCACTATGTCTAAGCGGCTGATGTCGTTTTTCTTAAGAAGATACGCCGCATGAGACTCTTGCTCACTAAAAATAGCCACAAGTACATTTGCACCTGTTACTTCACTGCGACCTGAAGATTGAACGTGAAAAACAGCGCGCTGAAGTACTCGTTGAAAACTTAGCGTGGGCTGGGTTTCACGAGTCTCGTCGCTTTCAGGGATAAGTGGGGTCGTTTGGTCGATAAAAATATCGAGCTCATTGCGAAGAGCATCGAGATCAGCCTGACAAGCTTGGAGCGCTTCCTTGGCCGCATCATTTTCTAATAATGCTAGTAGGAGGTGTTCGACAGTCATGAATTCATGTCGCTTGTCTCGCGCACGAGAAAATGCGCCATTTAAACTCGTCTCTAATTCTTTATTTAGCATAAGTACCTCCTAAGGGAACAACAGTGTTGTTCGAGCAATTTATACTTGCTCCATTGTACATAGTAGCGGATGCTCATTTTCCTTTGAGTACATCGTTACCTGCGCTACCTTTGTTTCCGCTATTTCAGCACTGTATGTGCCGCAAATAGCTTTACCTTCATAATGAACCTTGAGCATCACTTCCGTTGCTTTTTCGATATCTAGTGAGAAAAATCGCTCTAGGATCTCGATTACAAAGTCCATAGGCGTGTAGTCATCGTTATGTAATACAACGTTATACATTGCCGGTGGCTTTACTTTCGTTCTCTCTTTCTCCAGTAAATCTGAGCCTGGAGATGCCCATTCAAAGTTTCTACTCATATTAGCTTTGCTAAGGGTTATTTTTTGGAAGTCGTGGATGTTTAGTTGACTCAAACTTACCACATTCACGCATTACGGTGTACTAAGAAACTGCACCAAGAAACAGTACCAAAAAATATTCCTCTATACTGAGCCTAATCCACCATTTCCATCGCTGCAAATAAAAGATCTCGATTAACAGGATTAACATATGTGATTGATTAAAAAGACACCACAACTATTGATGGTGCCGATAAGATCATCGTTAAGTTACTATTTAGTTAATAGTATGCCTTCAATCTCGAATGTGATTTGTTATTAAAATTGATCATTTTTATACCAATTTGCTATTGACTGTACTCAATCATTAGCTACATTGGAGCTAAAAGGTTTTTCTGATACAAATTCGTAACACGATTCTAAATCTAGTAATACGCGTTAAAAATTAATAATAAGGAATAATTACGCAGGGTAGCGTTAATTTCCGTAAGCAATGTACGAGATTCAAGCTATTAGCTGAAATTCTTTAGTTGATAGGAATAATATCAATCGAACTTACATTGATTTGATATAACAACGTTAGTAACAAAATGCATGAGGGATGTATAGCATGGCTACAGGTACAGTAAAATGGTTTAACAATGCCAAAGGGTTTGGCTTTATTTGTCCAGAAGGTGAAGACGGCGATATTTTCGCGCACTACTCCACAATACAAATGGAAGGTTATCGAACCTTAAAGGCAGGTCAGCAGGTCGACTATGAAGTAGAAAGTGGACCTAAAGGCTCCCATGCTAGCTCCGTTGTTCCTGTAGAGGGTAGCGCCGTAAAATAGGCGATTGCCAAACATGTAGACCTCTATCAGTCTTAATTGACGACTGTCAGGTAAGCAGAACATTGAAACCGCTCATTTGATACCTGTAATACAGGCTTAAATGAGCGGTTTTTCGATCTAGAAGCTAAAAACTTGCTCACAGTACAATTTTCTCACAGTACAATTCGCGCGAGCGATGTTTACACCCCCAAGATACTTCTGGGTCTAGGTCTAGGTCTAAGTCTAGGTCTAAGTCTAAGTCTAAGTCTAGGTAAGTATTATGAATAAAAAAAGACGCTTTAACGTTATCGTTAAAGCGTCTTTCGTTTTGACTTAACTGTCAGATCAAGCAGCTCGTTAGCAACCCATGTCGATGACTTGCTAACGGCCAGTCCTAATCACTATGCGTCAATGAATGCGTTCAATGTTGAACTTGGACGCATTAGTGATGAAACCAGTGCATCATCAAGTAGGTAATAACCACCTAAATCACCTGCTGGACCTTGAGCATTGTTTAGCTCAGCAACAATCGCTTCTTCGCTTTCAGCCAGTTGACTTGCCACACCTGCAAACTCAGCAGCTAGGTCAGCATCAACGGTTTGCTCAGCAAGCGCTTTAGCCCAGTATGTTGCTAGGTAGTAATGGCTACCACGGTTATCAAGCTCACCCACTCGGCGTGAAGGAGATTTGTTTTTATCTAGGAACTCACCCGTCGCTTTATCAAGCGCGTCAGCGAGAACTTGTGCCTTAGCGTTGCCAGTTACTACGCTTAGGTGTTCTAGAGATGCCGCTAACGCCAAGAATTCACCTAAAGAATCCCAACGTAGGTGGTTTTCTTTCTCTACTTGTTGCACGTGCTTAGGAGCAGAACCGCCAGCACCTGTTTCAAACAGACCTCCACCGTTCATTAGCGGAACAATCGACAGCATTTTAGCTGATGTACCAAGCTCTAGAATTGGGAACAAATCCGTTAGGTAATCACGTAATACGTTACCTGTAACAGAAATAGTATCTAGACCTTCTTTGATACGAACCAGTGAGTATTGAGTTGCTTCAAGTGGAGCAAGGATCTTAATTTCAAGACCATCAGTATCGTATTCAGGAAGGTAAGCTTCTACTTTCTCAATAAGCTGAGCGTCATGTGCGCGAGAAGCGTCTAGCCAAAATACCGCAGGAACACCCGATGCACGAGCACGAGTAACCGCTAACTTAACCCAATCTTGAATTGGTGCATCTTTAACCTGACACATACGGAAGATATCGCCTTCCTCTACGTCTTGCTCAAGAAGAACAGAACCTGAAGCGTCAACAACTTGAACCTGACCAGCAGCTTCTAGGATGAAAGTCTTATCGTGAGAACCGTATTCTTCAGCTTTTTGAGCCATTAAGCCAACGTTTGGCACGCTACCCATCGTTGTTGGGTCGAAAGCACCGTTCTCTTTACAGAAATCAATAACTGCTTGGTAGATGCTTGCGTAGCTGCGATCTGGGATCATTGCTTTCGTGTCTTTTTGCTTACCTTCTGGATCCCACATTTGACCTGAAGAACGTAGCATTGCAGGCATAGATGCATCAACAATGATGTCGCTTGGAACGTGTAGGTTAGTAATACCACGGTCCGAATCAACCATCGCCAGTGGAGGCTGAGTTTCGTATACTGCTTGTAGGTCAGCTTCAATAGTTTGCTTCTGATCTTGAGGAAGTGATGCAATCTTTGCGTATACATCACCGATGCCGTTGTTTACATCAACACCTAACTCGTTGAACAGTTGACCGTGCTTTGCGAATACATCTTTGTAGTAAACCTTAACCGCGTGACCAAAAATCACTGGGTCAGATACTTTCATCATCGTCGCTTTCATGTGAAGAGAAAGCAATACGCCTTGCTCTTTAGCAGATGCGATCTCTTTCTCGAAGAACGCAACCAAAGCGGCCTTGTTCATCACTGATGCATCAATGATCTCTTTATCTTGTAATGCAAAAGCTGGCTTCAGAGTTTTCTTCGTACCATCTTTGCCAACGAATTCAATGCTAACTTCTGTAGCACCTTCAATTGTTACTGATTTTTCGCTACCGAAGAAGTCTTTGTCGTCCATACTTGAAACGTGCGACTTAGAATCTGCAGACCAAGCACCCATTGAATGTGGGTTTTTCTTCGCGTAGTTCTTAACAGAAAGTGGAGCACGGCGATCCGAGTTACCTTCACGTAATACAGGGTTTACTGCACTGCCTTTGATTTTATCGTAAGTCGCTTTAACGGCTTTCTCTTCGTCAGTGTTTGCTTCTTCTGGGTAATTAGGAAGTGCGTAACCTTTTGACTGAAGCTCTTTGATTGTGGCTTGAAGTTGAGGTACAGATGCAGAGATGTTCGGAAGCTTGATGATGTTCGCTTCTGGTGTCTTAGCCAATTCACCAAGTTCTGCTAATGCATCACCAATACGTTGCTCTACGTTCAAATAGTCAGGGAAGTTGGCAATAATGCGCCCTGCAAGTGAAATGTCGCGAGTATCAACGTTAATACCAGAAGAAGCCGTAAAAGATTGAATGATAGGCAGCAGAGAGTAAGTTGCTAGCGCCGGAGCTTCATCAGTAATGGTATAGATGATCGTTGGTTTTTCAGTAGGCATGAAATTTCCCTATAGTTCTTACAAGCTCACTTAAAGCAGTGAGAGTGTTATAAATTGACCAGTAAGCCACTCTAAGAGTGAAAACTGCTTACTCGATAGTCGTACTCTATCTTATTTTTCACGCAATCTTGACGACAGCATGAGCCAAATCCGTGAGTGCATTGTTTTAATAAAAGAGCCAGTTATAATAAAACACGAAGATATAATTAAACAAATCAGGCTTAAGAGTCCATCAACTTGTTCTATTTTGTGTCTTTTAGGCGCGCAAATGATAGCTCAATTCCGTTTCCGTGAAAACTTTTCGGCACACTTCGTTTACATTTTTGCAAGGTAGTTAACATGTCTACTCGCTCACGCAGCGCATCTCGTTCAGACAAACCAGCTCGTTCTGGTGCAACATTAAAACAAAGCGGTAATAGACAAAGTCGAAGCAGTGATAAGAATAACACTGGCAATTCGCACAAAAAGCCGCACTCCAGTAAGCACCGATATAAAGACAAACCTACCAACGCAAAGCCTAAGGTAGCACCCGAAGATCGCAAAGTAATTCTATTCAACAAGCCTTTTGATACTCTCAGCCAGTTCACTGATGGCGAAGGTAGAAAAACGCTCGCAGATTTTATTCCAGTAAAAGATGTTTATGCTGCAGGACGCTTAGATCGCGATAGTGAAGGGTTATTGGTCTTGACCAATGATGGCGTCTTTCAAGCGAAATTGACTCAGCCAAACTCAAAGTCGCCAAAGACTTACTGGGTACAGGTTGAAGGCGCGCCTTCTGAGAAAGATTTAGATAAATTGAGAAAAGGTGTTGAGCTCAAGGATGGCGTGACATTACCTGCAGAAATAGAAGTGATGCAAGAACCTGAGGTTTGGGACAGAACTCCACCAGTGCGCTTCAGAGCAGCTATCCCTACAACATGGTTAGCGATTACCATCATTGAAGGACGCAACCGTCAGGTAAGACGTATGACGGCAAACATAGGCTTCCCTACCCTGCGTCTCATTCGCTACTCAATGGGCAACATGAGCGTGGGGCAACTTCAGCCTGGAGAGTGGAAAGAGATTTAGCTGTTGCTGATACAGAAAAGTACCGAGACAGAAAAAGTACCAAAATAGCAAAAGCGAGACTCTTATTAGTCTCGCTTTTTTTGTAGATGAAGATTGATTACTCTTGGTCAATCATCCATTTACGGAATTCTTTGCGTTCTTGCTTAGATGCTTTGATATACCAAGCCTGCAATTGCTCAACATTCTGAGTCTCAGCCAGTTTCACTGGTTTCTGAGCTTTGCCACTTGTCTGTGCTGTCGTATTGTCTACCACAGGAGCTAATACCACTGCTTCCGCTGGTTTATCAAGTAACACGCCATCTTTAAAATAAACTGCCTTACTTGCATTATGCTCAGCCAGTCGAGACTCTAGACCGCCAAACGGTGCAAAACCGGGCTTACGTTCAATGACATCCTGTTGATATTTAATGGCGACATCATCTTGCAAAACGACCCATGATGGATTCACAGCTTCAAAGATCTTCTCAGCTTCCATATAGCTACGTACTTTTGGAGACTTAATTTCAACCTCTTCACCAGTCACATCAAAATTCAATACATAAGGTGCCGAAGAGTAAACACCGCTGCTACCAAATTTTTTATCAAAGCGAACTAAAACCTGGTTAAAACCCTCATTAATCTGGTTTTCACTGATTTTACTTTGAGCAGCTTGACCATTAATGTACAGAATTGACACGCCTTTCTGAGGCGTTAAAGTTGCCGCACTTACACTGCCAATAACAGTTGTAAATAAACCTAAAGCTAACAATACTTTCTTCATCATGTCTCTCTTTAAAATCGAATAAAGTGTTCTTTATCCTAACAAAAAAGCCACCCTAAGGTGGCTTTTTTTCTAAAACTCGATTACGAGGTCATTAGAATGATGCTTCAACACCAATTGCTAGACCGTTATCAGCTTTGTATGTTGCTTTGTCGTCTGAATCGATACCACCAACTTCCGCGTACACTTTAGTGTTTGGCGCGATTGCGTAAGTTGAGTTAACGAACCAACGATCTTCGTCTTTAAGATCTACATCGTGGTCACCGATTGAGTAACCAGTGTTGAAGCCCCAAAGACCCATAGTGTAACCAGCAGCAAATGCGATTGTTGCGTTGTCATCGTTCGCAGTATCAGAGTTTACACCGTAGTATGCTGTAGATAGGTAAACGTTCTCGATACCAGAGAATACTAGCTCAGCACCGTAACCTTGGTGATCGCCTTTTGCTTTGGTAGAGTCGAAATCAGCAACGAACGCAGAAACGTCGAAATCAGCGAAACGGTAGCCCATACGCGCATCGAAGTAATTAGAGTTAGTACCTTCAACGCCGTCAGCTGCTAGTTTGTCTTGTACGTAGCCTAATGTCGCGTATAGAGCGCCATTGTCGTAATCGTAACGAACTGCTTCGTCAGCACACTCGTTAGTTGCGTTGTCTAGAAGTGTAGAGATGCCGTAAGCTTCATCTTTACCGATACCTAGATCATCAACAGCAGTACATAGGCGACCAAACTTGATTGAACCTAGAGTGTCGTTGTATGCCGCTACGTATGTATCGCCATTTTTGGTAGCTGTAGCGTTTGCGTCTGAAGAACCGTTGAATTCCCAGTAAGCGCCAACTTTCCACTCTTCGTTTACCATGTACTTGATATCAAAACCGAAGTCAGCATCTTCGATTTTTTGTTCCATTGAAGAACCTTTTTTGTACTCGTTGCTGTATACAACTTCGATGTCGCCTTTAAGGTCAACAGAAACGCCGTCTTGGTTGTAAATTTCGATTGCTGCGTTTGCAGAACCAGCTGCTGTCATAACTGCTAGAGCTAATAGAGTCTTTTTCATAATAAATCCACTGCCTTTTCTAAGAATGGGAGATCCTTGCCCGGTTCCCTTTTATTTTTTATGACTGGTCATTACTACTCTTTGGTAGTTAATCACCGCCACTAAATTTCGTGGTCTAGATTGCAAAAGATTATCCTGCGTGTCAAATAAACTAAAAACAAACCTAAAAAAAACAAAAACACATAAAAATCATAGGTTTACATTTTTTTTCATCATTTTACGAGCAACTCACCCTTAAATTTAAAGGGAAATATAATAGCCCAAATAAAGAACAATTCAGTACAATACTCCACTAATTTAGGCTTAAAGCGCGATCAACAGAACTTAACGTCTGCATTGTGCGATTTTTTAATATATATATTTCGTAACATAAATAAAATCGTTAAGTTCCTGAAGGTTCAGTTTTTTTTTGTGAACGAGATCTACCTTTGATTCAAAAGCAAGCTATTTTGCGGTAAATGTACCTACTAGTGATATGTGCTACTATCCTCGCTCCGTTACGTAGGTCACAGTATGCTAACTACTAAAATTCAAAATTCGATTCGCACCAGTTACCAAAACCTCCAAAATCAGTTGGATAATTTTGTACCTCGACGTGCTCAAAATTACCTTGTTGCAGAAATAGCGAAGACACTTTGTGGTCAATACCACAAAAGTAACCGCATGATTGTTGCAGAGGCGGGAACCGGGATCGGGAAATCGCTGGCTTATTTAATGGCAACTATTCCTGTCGCCGTACTCAACAATCGAAAAATAGTCATTTCAACAGCGACGGTTGCGCTACAAGAACAACTCGTCAATAAAGATCTCCCTCTATATAGACGACTTACGGATAGAGAGTTTTCTTTTATCTTGGCGAAAGGAAGACAGCGTTATTGTTGTACCGAAAAGTTAGCTGCTGCGTGTGGGGTTGATGGTGGTCAAATGGCCATGTTCGAATCCAAACCAAAAAAGAAAGATATCGAACAACTACAGACTATGTACCGTAGTTTGACCCAAGGTAAATGGGATGGCGATCGTGATTCATGGCCAAAACCTATCGACAATATGATTTGGCAGATGATCGTCAGCGACAAGCACAGTTGCAACAACAGTATGCCTACGCATAGAGACTGCCCTTTCCAAAAAGCTCGCTCAGAGCTAGATAAAGCAGACGTGATTATCGCCAATCACAGTTTAGTGATGGCTGATGCTGACCTAGGCGGCGGTGTAATACTGCCTGAACCTGAAAATAGCATCTATATATTCGATGAAGCTCACCACTTACCACACGTAGCGAGAGATCACTCCTCTGCTGCCGCAAGCTTAAAAGGTGCGGCGTCGTGGTTAGAGCGTTTGAATCAATCGATCACTAAGCTTTCGGGGTTAGCAGACGAGAAACGTGTTCATCGGTTTAGAAATGAGTTGCAGGACTCAGTACAACAACTGATCCCAACTCTAAGTCAAATGAGTAAACAGTTTGACGCTAGTCACTTTGAAGATGGCTTGTATCGCTTCGAGCATGGCGACTTACCGGAATGGTTAGAAAGCGAATCGAAAGATCTCAAGCAATTAACTCAAAAGGCGAGCCAAGCCGTTGCAAAGATCGCAGACTTGATTGCAGAACGAGTTAAAGACGGAGAGCTTTCAGCAAAGCTAGCAGAGCCTGCGCTTGCAGAAATTGGCTTTTATATACAAAGAACAGAAAACCTCGCTCAAGTTTGGCGTTTGATGGCTGAACCTAAGAGAGAAAAAGGGGCGCCGTTGGCACGCTGGCTTGAATTGAGCAAAGAAAACGAAGGGGACTTTGTTGTTAATGTTTCTCCGTTAGAAGTGGGTTGGCAGTTAGACCAACAGATTTGGAGCCGTTGTGTAGGTGCAGTGTTAGTATCTGCGACCATGAGGGCGCTCAACTCTTTCAGCTTTTTTTGTCATCAATCAGGAATCAGCCAAAAAGCAGAAGATGGCGTGCAATTTCTAGCTTTGGCATCGCCGTTTGATTATCAGAACCAAGCTGAATTAGTGGTGCCTGCAATGAAGTACGAACCACAAGCACCTCAGTTTACCGAATATCTTATTGAAATATTGCCTAAGGTAATAGAAGACAACAAAGCCAATCTCGTTCTATTCTCTTCTTATTGGCAAATGAACCAAGTGGCCGAGGCTTTGGCAACAGATTTCGTTAAAAAGTCGTGGGCGTTACAGGTTCAAGGTGATACTTCACGAACTGAAATCCTAAAAAAACATAAAAAGCTAATTGACCAAGGTAAAACCAGCGTTCTCTTTGGAACGGGCAGCTTTTCTGAGGGTCTGGATCTGCCTGGCGAGCTTCTTGAAAACCTCGTTATTACCAAGATTCCTTTTGGGGTTCCTACCTCACCTGTAGAGCGGGCACATTCAGAATATATTGAATCTCGTGGCGGTAATCCTTTTATGCAGATTACTGTTCCAGAAGCGAGTAAAAAGCTTATTCAATCTGTGGGTAGATTGCTGCGTAAGGAACGAGATTCTGGTAAAGTCACGATCCTTGATAGACGCATAGTCACGAAGCGATACGGAAAGTCCCTACTCGATTCGCTACCGCCTTTTAAAAGAACAATAAAATACTAATTTTCCTACCCTCGTGGTAGTTATGGGCCTGCCATCGCTAGGCCCTTGCATTCATAACCCAACATGACTAATCCTTGATTCTTCATGTGGCTGCCCGGACAGCCGATAACGAGAACACTAGCTATTTATGGAAATGATCGAGCCAACCATGTTGGTCATACTTGCCTTGGTTGCATTTGCTGCAGGCTTTATTGATGCTGTCGCCGGTGGCGGAGGGATGTTAACAGTCCCAGCTTTGCTATCGCTTGGTTTACCACCACACATTGCACTCGGCACTAATAAGCTGGCCGCAACGTTCGCCTCATCAACAGCCGCTTTTACTTACTATCGCAAGAAGCTATTCAAACCTGAATGTTGGGTCAATGCATTCATATCGACTTTAATAGGTGCAACAATTGGCACCCTGACTGTTGATGCCATAAGCACTGAGTGGTTAGAGAAGGTATTGCCGCTAGTCATTCTAGCAGCAGCGGTCTATACCATTTTTCATAAGACTCCAGATGTGAGCCATAATGTGTCTCCTAAACCTTGTCCAGTACTTAAGAGAAAACAAAAATACCAAGGGTTCATTCTCGGTTTTTATGATGGTGTTGCTGGCCCAGGAACCGGCGCTTTTTGGACTGTGAGCTCGATGGCGCTTTATCGTCTCAATATCTTACTGGCTTCTGGTCTATCTAAAGCCATGAACTTTACCAGTAACTTTACGTCTTTGGTGACCTTCGCGATTCTTGGTCATATTGATTGGGTTCTTGGTTTAACCATGGGTCTTTGCTTGATGGCTGGTGCATTTGTTGGAGCACATTCTGCTATTCGTTTCGGCGCTACATTTATACGACCTGTTTTTGTTACTGTTGTAAGCGTACTTGCAATTAAACTGGCTTACGAAGCGTGGTTTGTAAACTTATAACCACCAGCAAACGGGAAGCAAAATGAATCATTTTTCAAAGCTCAAAAGTGTTATTGATACCTTGATTGGCCATTGCTCTCAAGTTGACAAATCGCGTGGTGCTTATCATCAAGCTTTGTTTGATCGCACTTTATTTAAGTGCAGCTCTTCTATTTTACTGCCCTACGCACTCGAAACTCAGGCAACGTACAACACTATTGTTCGAGAACAAGCGACAAATCAACTTACCGCATCTCGGGCCAACTACCTGACAGAAAAACTCACTAATCAGATAGCTGCAATCCAAAGAGAACTAGCCAACCATGATTTACGGTTAGATCGAAAAAGTAAGTCAGGGAAAAACCTTAACGACCTATACAACGAGCTCGCTCAGCACCAAGATTGGCAAAAGCGACTGGTCGATTTAGTACGAGTACGAAAGTTAGCATTTGATTCTGCGCCTCGCCACAGTAAGAAAAAAGCGGATGAGGCTTGGCAATTAGCAAAAGAACGATTAGAACGCTGTGAAGACTCAATGAAAAATATTGAGAGACTGATTAACTTAGAGAACCCCAAGCGAAATGAACACTGATAACCCATCATCACCACTGGATAATGCGCCGGAAGAAGTTAAGTTAGCTGTCGACCTGATCTATCTGCTCGAAAGCAACGAAATCGACCCAAAGGTTGCGTTAGAAGCAATTAAGATTGTCCAACAAGATTTACAAGCCAAACTAGCATCTAGCATCTAGCATCTAGCATCTAGCATAAAAACATACAGGATTCACATGTACCAACTTAGCTTTTCTATGCCCGAGTTTCTTGAAAACTACTGGCATAAAAAACCAACCATCTTGAAAGGTGGCTTCCAAAACTTCATCGACCCAATTTCGCCGGAAGAACTTGCTGGTTTATCGATGGAAGAAGAAGTGGATTCTCGCTTTGTCTCTAACCTCAACAACCAATGGACTGCAGAACATGGTCCATTCACAGAAGAGAAATTTGGCGAACTCACTGAAACACATTGGCAATTGATCGTTCAAGCAGCTAACCACTGGCATCAAGGAGCCAATCAGCTGACTGAAGCGTTCCAAGCGTTACCAAACTGGTTATTCGACGATCTAATGATCTGCTATTCAGCACCAGAAGGTGGCGTAGGCCCCCATATTGATCAATACGATGTATTCATCATTCAAGGCCAAGGTAAACGCCAGTGGAAAGTCGGCGCAAAAGATGTGGGTCAATATAAAGAGACCGTTCAAGCTTCTGCACTTCGTCAAATCGAAGGTTTTGACCCGATCATTGATGAAACTTTAGAGCCGGGCGATATCCTTTATATCCCACCAGGTTTCCCGCATGAAGGGAACACTTTAGAGCCATCAATGAGCTACTCTATTGGCTACCGCTCCCCTAAAGAACAAGAGCTTATCAGCAACTTTGCCGACTTTGTACTTGCTCATGATATGGGTGACGTTCACCTGCATGATCCAGAATTCAAAACGCAAGATGGTTACGGCAAAATTCGTTCATCGGATTTAAGCAATCTCACTGACATGTTGAAATCTGCACTAGAGCAACCTGAAAGCATCAGTGAATTCATGGGGGGCCTGCTAAGCCAATCACGCCACCAGCTAGATATCGTCGCTCCAGAGCCGTTATGGACAGAAGAAGAGATCGCCCAACACTTAGAGTCAGAAGGCGAGATCTGTCGAGTATCGGGGTTAAAGGCGCTATACCATGAGAATGAAAGCAACACAGCTTACATCAATGGGGAAGTCGTTAAAGTTGAGCAAGCTGATTCTTCGCTACTAAACGTACTGTGTGATGATTCGGTAATTAACTCAGCAACCAAACTTTCGCCTTCAGGTGTAACTGTCGTGACTGAATTGGTGAATAAAGGTTACTGGTTTATCGAAGACTAACTTGGTTAATCGGTTTCGCGGATATCAACGAGATCTAAAGCCTTAGAACCTAAGAAAAACAAAAGGGACAAATGAAATCTTCATTTGTCCCTTTTTCTATTCCAACGTTTAATAAATTTAGCTTACTAAACTGCAAACAACTAGAGCTTGAATGACTAAACCTTAAACTGCTAGACCTTGAATTGATTCACCAATTTCTGCTGCTGTTGGGACAGTTGGTCAATTTCGCTACCCACTTGTTCAGAAGCTGCGGCTTGATCCAAGATCTTCGCACTCAAATCACGGATATTAACGACACTTTGGTTCACTTCACCGGAAACCGATTGTTGCTCTTCTGCCGCTCTCACGATCTGGTTGTTCATATCACTGATAGCTTCTATAGAAGTAAAGATAGAACCCAGGTCTTCGACCGCTTTTTGAACATGTAACGCGGTGTCGTTAGCGAGAATATTACCTTCTTGTATCGCTTCAACGACATCTTGAGTGCCCGCGTGAACCTTGTCGATCACAGCTCTGATTTCACCAACCGATGACTGTGTGCGGCTTGCGAGGTTTCTTACCTCATCAGCTACGACGGCAAAACCTCGACCTTGTTCGCCAGCACGAGCCGCTTCAATCGCAGCATTCAATGCTAACAAGTTGGTTTGCTCAGAGATCCCTTCAATAACACTTAAGATCTCAGTGATGTTACCGTTATTTTTAGCCAACTCTTCAACGATAGGCACGGCGCTCGACATACGATCCACTAGCTTTCTCATCTCGCCGGCAGAAAGTTCGATAACCTGCTGGCCTTGCTGAGCAGAACGATTCGCTTCACAAGCGGCATCAACGGCTATTTCTGCGTTCTGTACCACTAATCCCGAAGTCTGAGTCATCTCTTCGGCAGCGGTCGCCACTAAATCTACTTCTTTGAATTGAGACTCACTGCTTTCACGAGTACTTGATGCAGAGGCCTTCGCTTGGCTTGTCGTGCTCGCCACCTGCTCCGTGGTCTGAATCACTTCTTTAATTGTTTGCTGCAGCTTATCTAAGAATAAATTGAATCCTTGAGACAACTGACCAATTTCATCTTGAGATTTGACGTCCAAACGCTGCGTTAAATCGCCTTCACCAGAAGCAATATCATTCAACCTCTCAACCACCTGTCGAATAGGCTTAACAATAGACAATGAAGCAAAAGCGATGATCGCTAGCCCGAAAAGAATAAAGGTAATACCCGTAATCACTTCGGTCTTAATACCTTCACTTAGTTTAGTGCTAATGATAGCGTCCAATTGATTCGCATCAGCGACTACACTCTCCCTTGGGATCTCAAACAAAACACCCCAAGTTTGATTAGCAGCGACAACAGGTGCAAATGCGAGTAACCACTCACCATCCTCACTCCATTGGGTTGTGACTTCACCACCGAAGATAAAGTCAGTCATTAAATCGCTACTTGTATTGTTACTTTGAAAACTCGAACCCACCGCAATACTTGAATCGTCCGAAGCGATAACCGAGCCGTCTAAGCTAACAACGTAAACCGCACCGACACCATCGAACAAACTCTGGTCTGATTGAGTTACAACATTGGTCAAGCCATCTAACCTTAGGTCGATACCCAAGAAACCAATCGCAATATCATCAACTATAATAGGCACTGAAATTGAAGACGTCAGTAGCGCTGTTCCGCCGCTGTTCACGACTCTTGGCGTACTAATACACGTTTGTCCAGACGACAAAGGACAGAAAAAACGTTCGCTATTACTGTTATCACTCAATGTTGATTCTGATATCACGTTCGGAAGAACATTTTCGCCATTATCTGAAACCTTCCAATAAGGAGCAAAGCGCCCTACTTCATTCGAGCCGACATAATCCGCATCGACATAATTCGCATCTTCAGCATCAAGTAAATCAGGCTTGAAGACTAAGTAAGCCCCTTGAATAGAATCAAAGTTCAAAACGGAACGGCGAACCATTTCATCTAACGCGGTACGAAGCTCTTCACTTGGGGTAAAGTTTTCATCCGCATTATTCTTTAGAAACTGAGCACTAGAGGCTAACATTTCTGCTCGATAAACAGCTTCGTCGACATAACGTTGAGTTTCTTGAGCATTGAGTTGAGAAACGGATGCCAACAACTGTTGGGTTTTATTAATCACCGATTCTGAACTTTGAGATTTTATGACCTGTTGGTTGCTCGTCGCGTTGTAGATCGAGAAACCAATGAGAGACAGTGAAGTAATGATTAAACAACAACCTGCTAAGAGGGTTATTTTCCACTGTACTGATAGAGAGCGCATTTAATATCCTTATTTAAGCCAAAAGACTTCCATAACCGTAACCATCACATTGATAGCAAACTGCTATGCACAATATGAATGAGTTAGACGAATAGCTTAGCGGATAATTACAGCACAAATTACGTGCATATAAAACGAAAGTTTACAAAAATGTTAATAAGAGGTGTGTTCTATCTATTATTTATGTGATTTCAAGAGCTTTAAGCTTGTCACACCAGTTAAATGATTAAAGCCAGAGCGCCCAACTTTCGATGCTTATGAACTAGAGTTACACCGTCAACTACCATCACTTAAGGGAATGCAGCCCTATAAATGCAACCTCGTATTTACCTCATCTTCACTCTGATATAAGTCGGTATACTTCCCTTCAGCTAGCGAAACCCTTCTATTTAATCGTCTTTGCACCGACGCTTCAGGTCACGAATAACGCAAGTTGATTCAAAGTGATTGTGATATGTCAAAGCAGCCTATTACTCCTTTTTATTTTAAAACCCCCAACATTTTCAGATTAGTTTTTTTAATCTAAGCTATAGATTTTTATCTTGATCAACTTCACGCTTTTCGATTGCCAAGTAGTCCCTCAATCTCTAATATCTCGCGCCTAGATTCCCTAGTTACTTTATTCACTTAGCTCTCCTTAATGGAGCGCTAAGACTTTTTACGTCCTAATTTTTAGAGAGATACGCAAATGTCCGCCTCGTTTCCATTAGCGAAACTTACCTTTTTAATCGCAATTCTGACTGCCGTAGGTCAAATGACTCAAACGATGTACGTGCCTTCTATCGGTCATATGGCGGGTGAGTTCTTAGTTTCGGCATCTTCACTTCAAGCGGTAATGGCGTGCTACCTGATCCCTTACGGTCTGTCGCAATTTGTCTACGGACCGCTTTCTGATCGCCTAGGTCGAAAACCCATCATCGTTGCAGGTTTGATCATCTACATCATCGGTACTTTGGTGGCATTGTTCGCTCATGAATATGAATGGTTCTTAGCGGGAAGCTTTATACAAGGTTTAGGTATCGGTTGTGGCGGTGCGATGTCTCGTACATTGACTCGCGACTGTTTTGAGGACGCAGAACTGCACCGCGCGAACAGCTTAATCAGCATGTGTGTGATTTTCTCACCATTGATGGCTCCTGTTTTAGGTGGCTACTTAACAGAAGCTTTCGGCTGGCGTTCTAGCTACTTGTTCCTTGCACTGTTTGGTATCGCAGTTGTGATCACCATGATGACGAGCATGATGGAAACTCTGCCAAAAGAGCGACGCAAACATGAATCAGTTGCAAACAGCTACAAATTCGTTTTATCTGACAAACGCTTCCAAGGTTTCTTGCTGATACTGATGGCAACATTCGCGGGCGTAGCGGTATTTGAAGCGGCAGCTGGGGTGTTACTTGGTGGCGTGCTTGGTTTACCTGCAACCACAGTAAGCTTGCTGTTTGTGTTACCCATTCCTGGTTACTTAGTCGGTGCTGGCCTATCTAGTTACATCGCACAACGTCGCACTGAGCGCCGCGCACTGAATGTTGGTCTAGTTTCTATCTTGGTTGGCTCAGCGGTGGTATTGATACCGGGTCTGTTTGGTCAAACGACAGCATTAACTCTGATTGGCGGTGCAACTATTTACTTCTTGGGCGCTGGTATATTATTCCCGGCAGCAACAACGGGAGCACTTTCGCCGTTCCCATACCACGCAGGTACTGGAGGTGCGATTTTGGGTGGTATGCAAAACTTAGGCGCTGGCATCGCTACACTATTGGCATCGTTCTTCCCAGCTCAAGATCAACTGCCACTCGGTTGCCTGATGATTGCCATGTCATTTATCGTTATGCTTGGTTTACGTTGGGTCAATCGTAAACATGACCATTCAAACGAAGTGCCATTGGCAATCTAAAGTAAAAATCTATTTATGCCCATACAAAGAAAGGGGACATACTGACAAGTGTGTCCCTTTTTTACTGCACGTTTCACCCCGCCTCACGTCTATCATCAATTTCATTTAACATTACTTTGATTTATTGAAAACAATAACAGACACTTACGTTGAAAGCGCCTATTCAGAATCCAATTATAATAATACCAATCACAGTAAGTAAGTGATCAAAAATAGCGTAGGAAAAAAGCTTGAGAACAAGGCAGCATTTTCGGTAAGTAGTTATTCTACAATCAAAAATTCTAACGAAGTTATCGAGGTTTTTAACAAGCTAGGGTGAACAGTTATTTACTACGATTGGTATAACATCACTGGAAGAACCCAAGTTCAGATTACAAAGGATGCTGGTATCAAAACAAGTAAGGTGCACACTAAGGATATACAGATGCGTTTCGCTTTAACCACATTAGCCGTATCGGTCGCACTTGTCGCCGGATGCAGCAATCAAGGAATAACAACCATGGACCACAACTCTCCATCGCAACTCGTCGCTCAGCAAACCCAAGCTCCCGTTGCTAAGAAAGTCCCTCATGCCATGACGATTCATGGTGATACCCGAATCGATGATTATTACTGGATGCGTGATGATGAGCGCCAAGACCCAGAGATCTTGCAGCATCTTGAGCAAGAGAATCAGTATGCAGAGGCTGTGCTGAAACATACAGAATCAACACAAGAACAGTTATTTGAAGAGATCAAAGGCCGAATCGCAAAAGACGACCATTCGGTTCCAGTTCGCAAAGGCAGTTACTACTACTCAAATGAAGTTACTGGTGACAATGAATATCCAGTTCACTTACGTGAAAATGACTTTTTAGGTTCAGACAAGCAAGTCATCTTAGATGTTAACGAACTAGCAAAAGAGCATGAATTTTTCAGTATTGGTGGCTTAACGATCAGCCCAAGCGAAAACTTGTTGGCCTATGGCGAAGACACGCTGAGCCGCCGCATTTACACAATCAAGATTAAAGACCTCACGACAGGTGATTATCTAAAAGATGAAATTGAAGGTGCTTCAAGCGCTATTGCGTGGCAAAACGACAACCAAGCCTTCTACTACATCAAAAAAGATTCGCAAACATTATTGGGTTACCAAGTTTTACGACATGTATTGGGCACTCCTCAGACAAGCGATGAGCTAATCTACGAAGAAACCGACAGCGCTTACTACACCTCCTTGAGTAAAAGCAAAGATGGTGAGCAGGTCTACATTTGGCATTCAAGTACAGAAACCAGCGGTGTTTCCGTCATCGATGCCAACACCCCGAACGCTAAAGCTGAACCTTTCTACCCACGAGAAACGGGCATTGAGTACAGCATCGCTAAGCTAGGTGATTGGTACTACATCTACACCAACTACCAAGCGGTCAACTTCCGTTTAATGAAAGTCACAGCCGAAGAGATGCATGACCGCTCAAAATGGGTCGATGTCATTGCTGCTGACGATAACACTCAACTTGTTGATTTCGAGTTGTTTGATGACCATCTTGTTTACGAGCAACGTGCAAATGGCTTGTCTACAGTGACAGTTCGCCAACTCTCAACAGGCAACGAGTTCCCACTGGAATTTAACGACACCGCTTTTGCCGCTTACCTAACAAGTAACTATGAATTAGATAATTCAAAAGTTCGTGTCTATTACAGCAGCTTAACCACGCCTGGCACTTACTATGATTTCGACCTAAGTTCCGGTGAATCCGAGATAATGAAGCAAACACCCGTATTAGGTGATTTCAAAGCGGATAACTACCAGTCAGAGCGAATCATGGTAACGGCTCGCGATGGCAAGCAAGTACCCGTATCTCTGGTTTATCGCAAAGACTTATTCAAGAAAGACGGAACGAACCCTATTTATCAATACGGCTACGGTTCTTACGGTCACACCATCGAACCAACCTTCGGTTCGGCTCGTCTAAGCTTACTTGATCGCGGTTTCGTTTTTGCTATCGCACATATCCGCGGTTCAGAAATGCTTGGTCGCCCTTGGTACGAGGACGGCAAAAAGCTGACCAAGCAAAACACGTTCAACGATTTTATCGATGTGACCAAAGAGCTTGTTGAAGAAGGCTACGGCGCACAAGATAAAGTGTTCGCCGTTGGTGGTTCTGCTGGCGGTCTATTGATGGGCGCAATCATCAACCAAGCACCAGAACTGTACCGTGGCATTGGAGCACATGTTCCATTCGTTGATGTCGTCACAACCATGCTTGATGAATCGATTCCTCTCACCACCAACGAATATGATGAATGGGGCAACCCGAACAATAAAACCTACTACGATTACATGCTAGGTTATTCGCCATACGACAATGTGAAAGTTCAAAGCTACCCGAACATGTTAGTCACAACCGGCCTACATGACTCACAAGTACAATACTTTGAGCCAATGAAGTGGGTGGCGAAACTGCGTGAGATGAAAATAGACAATAACGTGCTGCTGTTCAAAACCGATATGGAAGCTGGTCACGGCGGCGCTTCTGGTCGATTCAAACGATTGAAAGAAGACGCACTTGAATACGCTTTCTTTTTGGACTTGCTAAAGACTCAATAGATTCTACGTAAAGTGAGTATTCACACCATTTTGTCGCCATTTAGGGGCGACAAAATGGCGACAGACATTATTAAGCATGGTTAAATACCATTAATCATGAAATCCACCAAATCAACAAGCCCTTGAAAAACAAGCAATCATAAGGGTTTACGAGAGGTATAAAAACAAATGAAAGTAATTAGCTTCAACATCAATGGCCTTAGAGCCCGCCTTCACCAACTGCAGGCCATTATCGATAAGCACCAACCTGATGTGATTGGCTTACAAGAGATCAAAGTGCACGATGAAGCCTTCCCACTAGCCGATGTTGAAGCAATGGGTTACAAGGTTTACTTCCATGGTCAAAAGGCGCACTACGGTGTGGCTATGCTTTGTAAGCAAGAGCCAATTTCGGTACAGAAAGGTTTTCCTACAGACAACGAAGACCATCAAAAGCGTATGATCATGGCGACGTTTGAAGATGAAAACGGTGAGAAGGTCACTGTGCTAAATGGTTACTTCCCTCAAGGGGACAACATTAAGCATGAAACCAAATACCCGTACAAGCGCCAGTTCTACAAAGACTTAATGACGTACCTTAACGATTACCACAACAAAGATGAACAAGTGATCGTAATGGGCGACATTAATATCAGCCCTACCGATATTGATATCGGCATTGGTGAACCTAATGCGAAACGTTGGTTGAAAACCGGTAAATGTTCTTTCCAACCAGAAGAACGCGAATGGTTGAAAACATTGATGGATTGGGGCTTTGCGGACAGCTTCCGTTTACTACACCCTGAAGTGAACGATCAATACTCATGGTTTGATTACCGCTCAAAAGGCTTCGTGGACAACCGCGGCCTGCGCATTGATGTGGTACTTGCGACTCAGAAGCTTGCTGATAAGTGTACTGAAGCAGGTATCGACTACGAGCTACGCGGCATTGAAAAACCGTCAGATCACGCTCCGATTTGGTCGACGTTTAAATAACATCTAAATTAAATTTCAAATAAAAATGCACAAGCGTTTGTTTAGCTTGTGCATTTTTTTCATCTAATCTAAATCCACTCAGAAAGTTGGAGATAGTTCACATTCTCGCCATTGCCCATCTATACTATTTTGATAATCAATGAAGAGAGTTTTGTATGGACGCAAAGCCTTGGGGCGGTATAAATCCAATTAATCTGCGTAGTTTGCTTCCGATGATGGTGGTGAGTGGAGCGATCAGTGTATTAATGTTAGTGGTACCACTATTCAGCCTTCAAGTGTTCGACCGAGTACTCTCAAGTCAAAGTTTAGATACGCTCCTATTTTTGGCCTTCATTGCTGTGTTCCTGCTCACAGCCCAAGCATTCCTTGACGCATCTAGAGCTAAATACGCGCAAAAAAAAGCGATAAAGTTTGAATTCATCGCGGCTCAGCAGCTCTTTGAGCAAACCTCCTTCTCATCGAAATCAAAAGAAAAGCATTTATTCAATGATATTAGTGAGGTTAAAAGTCTGCTCTCTTCTCCTGCCTACTTTGTCATGTTTGACCTGCCATTCACTCCCCTATTTCTTATTATTATGTTTGCGATTCACCCATATATAGGATTAGTCGGTGTGGGAGCCGTTGTATTTATTCTCCTGACAACATTGCTTTCTCATTGGGTTAAATCTAAGCATTTTAAAACCACTTACTTAAGCCAGTTAGCAACACAAAGAAAAAACGACGAGTGCTTTCAAAAACACGCCACAATATTTAGCCAACATCAACAGCAAGGTTTAAGTCAAACCTACCAAGAAATATTGGCGGAAAAGAGTTGGTCCCGAAACCATTTAGATCAAGCCACCTGCTCACTAAGTGCATTTTCTCGTTACATACGTATGGTTCTTCAACTCATCATCATGGCTGTCGGAGCTAGCCTAGTCATTCAAAATGCCATGTCTGCCGGTGGCATGATTGCGGGTTCGATCTTAATGGCGCGAGCACTCCAACCAATTGAGATGCTTTCTAGTGGTATTCAAGCATGGAAAACTGGTTTGGATGCAAACAAACGCTTAGCTAAGGAGTTTACATCCCATACTAAACATACCGAGCGAACAGAATTAGACACCATCAAAGGTGACTTAGTCATCGACAACGTCACATGGTTCGCCTCTGAAAACATCAACAAGCCAACCCTAAATGGTTTGAAGCTGAGACTGGAATCTGGAAATCGAGTCGCACTGATTGGCCCTAGCGGATCAGGCAAGTCTTCCATTTGTAAAATGATCACTAATGGCATATCGCCCTCAAAAGGTGGGATTTCTATTGATGGACTCAATGTCGAGTTATGGAATCAAAATCAGTTCAAGCACGCGGTCGGTTATGTTCCTCAGCACATCGATTTTTTGCATGGCACCGTAAAACAGAATATTGCTCGATTTGATTCCAATGTTACAGATAGCCAAATTGTAAGATCCGCAATTCAAGCCGGTGTTCACGACACTATTGTCGCCTTACCGAATGGGTATGAAACTGTTATCGGTTCTTTTGGACATCAGTTATCTGGTGGACAAGCTCAGAAGCTAGCAATAGCAAGAGCATTGGTTTTCTCTCCGAAACTACTCGTGCTTGATGAGCCCGATTCACATCTGGATCGTGAAGGTGAAGAGTTTCTTGTTTCGCTATTGCAACTTGCGAAGGAGAAATCCATTTCTGTCGTGATGGTAACTCATAACCCAAGCCTACTCAGACATGTCGATTGGGTTGTTGAATTAAAAAATGGTCAGATAACACAAGCAGGCGAAGCGAATAAAGTCGTCCGGTAGCTCTTTAACGTCACCTCACCGGAGGTGTCGAATGGCTAGCATTAATCATGACGACAAAGGCATTCACTTTGACGATGGTAGAAAACTGATCTTTTCTACATTCAAAATACAGATGTTCATCTGGATAGTTCTTGTGACTACTCTAGGAGGCTTTGCCGCTTGGGCTTACTTAACTCCGCTGTCTTCTGCCGCCATCGCACCTGGCGTGATCATAGTAGAATCAAAGCGAAAACCCATTCAACATTTAGAAGGCGGGATTGTAGAAAGCGTTCATGTTTCTGACGGTGATCATGTTCAAAAAGGCGACCTGCTCATCACGTTAAGTCACACACAAGCCCGAGCTTCACTTCTCAGATTAAAAGCTCAATGGCAAAGTGATTTAGCTCGGCTGAACCGCCTACAGTCAGAGCTAGCTAGCCATCAAGAAATTCAATTCGACATGAGATTACTCTCTCTCAATTCCGACCCAAACGTATCAAGCCTGCTCGACACACAAAGTAAGCTTTTTAGTAAAAGACAGTCGTTAAAATCTGGTGAGTCCGATGTGTTACAACAAAAAGTGGAGCAATCAAAGCTCGACCTACAAGGGTTCCAACAGCGATTTTTAGCAGGAAAAAGAAGTCTGAAATATTTAGAAGAGCAAGTGCAAATGCACCAAGATTTACTGGTTTCAGGTAATACATCCAAATCTCGCCTATTAGATTTGCAGCGTGAGCGTTCTCAATTACAAGGCGATGTCGCCGATCTCAAGGCAAGAATTGGTCGTTCAAAGCGCATCATCGCCGAAGCGAAATTAGAACTGATCAACGCCGATTATACTTACGCTAAAACGCTCGGTGAAGAGATTCAAGACTTAGAACGAAAACTAAATGAAACCAGAGAAGCTATGGTCAACGCTCAAGATATTCTTACACGCGTGGAAATAAGAGCACCTCAAAGCGGTGTGGTCGTTGGACTTAATGTAGTGTCCGAAAATGCCATCGTTCCACCAGGCGAAACCTTAATGGAATTGGTTCCCCAAAATGACGAGTTGATTGTAGAGGCGTTAGTGAAGCCAGAAGATATTGAAGCCTTACGAATTGGCTTAGATACTCAAGTAAGGCTTACCGCATACAGTTTTCGTAAAACTCCACCGATTCGTGGAAAATTAGTCCATATTTCGGCTGACCGCATTAGCGATCAAGCCACAGGTTCTTCTGCTTACCTAGCCAGAGTATCGTTAGATAAATCAGAGCTAGAGGCATTAGAAAGTATCTCATTGTATCCGGGCATGCCCGCCGAGGTGATGATCTTACTAGAACAGCAAACACCTCTAGAGTACCTACTCAACCCACTATCCGTTAGTGCCTATAAAGCAATGAGAGAAATTTAACCAAGTACAAGAAGACAAAGCCAAACCTACTGTGAAGTAGGGACGGAAAGCGACAGATCTCTCGCGAGATGGCTGAGCTGCCTCTTATATCAAACCGATATATCAGAGGATGATAGCAATGGCTATTCAATTAACAAGCAATGTAACAGGGACATTAGCCGAAGAAGCCGGGAATAAGGTTACGGTTCCAAATCAAGACCAATCCCAGAACGGTACAGATAATCCTATTATTCTTGGTGATGGCAATCATAATGCCATTAGAGCAGGGAAAGGAGATGATATTGTCAAAGCTAAAGACGGTGATGATTTTATCGCTTCTGGCCGTGGTTCAGATGCGATATTCGCCGGTGATGGCAACGATGTTGTTGAATCTTGGAATCACACCATTAACGCAAAAGACGAAGCTGGCACACTCAGCATACCTCAATCAGTTCGAGATAAAGACTCTGATATTATTAGTAATATCGATGATGTGATAGTCGCAGGCTCCGGTAATGATTACGTTGAAGGCGGTGGTAATAACGATGTTATCTATGGGGACAGAGGAGCTAAAGTCGCTGGGGACAACCTCATCACCAATAGTACCTTCCAAGTAGACCAGGGAGACACCAATGCGGGCGGCCCTGGGTTAGGTGGAAGTTGGGGGACCTACTCTTCACTCAATGGCTGGGAAGCAGACAACGACAATGATGGCGTCGATGGCACCCCCGAAGGGTTAATGGAAGTTCAATTCCAAAGTGTTGGCGGCGCTCCAGCTGGCGACCACCCTACAAGCAATGTACTTGAGCTTGATTCTCACAATCACAATGGTATTGGTAGCGACCAAACGAATACGACGGCTTCTACCGTTTTCACTGTTGAACCCGACGCAATTGGCCGTGGCGGTACATTCCAGTTAACTTTTGAATACGCGAATAGACATAAAGGCAGTGAAACTGATACTAGCCCTTTTCAAGTTCTGGTTGATGGTGAAGTTGTGGCAGAATTCGATAACAACGGAACCGGTAATGAACATCAATGGTATACCGCAAAACTCAACGTCGATCTGATGCCCGGAGATCACACCCTTTCTTTCAGAGCGACAGAAACAGACACTAGCGAAGATACGTACGGTGCTCTCATCGCCAATGTTGAAATGTATCAATACGAGGCTAACGACTTCTTAGTTGGTGATGGTACACCTCGTGACACAAATGGTAATTGGGATGAAACTTCCGTTTCTGGAGACGACTTGATTCGTGGAGGTAAAGGCGACGACATCATTATTGGTGATAACTTTAACCCTCTTTATTACGACGAGCAGCAAGGCGAATTCTTCCTCGATTTTGATAACACCTATAGTGATGACGAAGACAACTCCGTGGTACTAGACAGCGAAACAAACCTTTCAGCTTATGGCCCAGATGGCAGCGAAGCTGATGTCTCCGTATCTAATGGAGGAGTGAGTTCTGGAGGCTCAGGTTATGGTGTAACTGGCGTCGCTGAAAGTGGTGTCAGTGCTCAAATAGGGCTCTCATATAATCAAGACGGAACAACAAACGGCTCTGAAATGTTGTCTGTATCCCTTGATGAACACACAATGGCAGCAAAAGTTGGCATCTCCAACTTGTATCTAAATGAAGGTGGTAGTGGAGTCCATGAAACAGGACATTGGGCCGCTTATCGTGAAGGTATCCTTGTTGCTGAAGGCGACTTTACAGCTAACGACTTAGTGAAAGATGACTTTTCTGAAAGTACATCGAATAATAACGGTTTTCTTATAATTTCACCTGTAGATACAGGTTTTAAAGCATTTGATGAAGTCCAATTCACGGCTGTCGGTGAAGCTTTCGATAAAAATAGTAACAACACCGCTGACGATTCCAGTGATTACTTTATTACCTCTATCGACTCTTTAGAACTAAGTGGCGATGGTACCGATTACCTCGTTGGTGGTCACGGTAATGATGTAATTTTGGGTGGTCACAATAGCAATGGCTCACTCATCTTAAATGATGACGGTACTTATTCACTCAACGACTACTCAGGAACTCTCTCAATCACTTTGGAAAGCTCAGAGGCTGGCTACAATAACTCATACGGTTATTATACTGTCGATGACCAAGGCGGTGTAAATATCGATGTTGTGTGGGGAGATGTTCACGCAGCATTAGATAATGCCGGTCAAGAGAAACCGAGCTTTGAAGTCTCAGTCGACGACAGCATCGAAACGCTTGGTTTCTTTATTGTCCCAGATGGTGGTGATAAAGGCGTGACCGACGGCAGTAGTCTTTCTTTTAACATTGAAGATCTCCAAGCTAATTCTGTAACACAAACAGACGACGCCCAAAGCCTCGCTGTTGTAGCCGGTGAAAACCTTCAATCTGTTGTTTTCAACCTACAGTCTGATACACCTCCAGGCTATAGCGGTGTTGCTGGTGAAGGTAATCAACACTTTAACGATAACCCTGGTAGTGGCGACAGTGATTTTGATGACGTTGTTACCACCGTAGGGCTAGAAGCTGATGTAGAAACACTACTCGGTGGTAAAGGTGATGACTGGTTAGACGGTGGCGCGGACAACGACCTGATTAAAGGCGGAAAAGGTGACGACACACTAATTGGTGGTAGTGGTGACGACGTCTTAAAAGGCGGAAAAGGTGATGATGTTCTTGCCGGTGGTGAAGGTGAAGATACCTTAAAAGGTGGTAAAGGCGATGACATTATTGATGGCGGAGAAGGCAGTGACATCATAAAAGCTGGCGCCGGTAATGATACCGTTATTTATGACGCTAACGACACCTTGATACATGGTGGAAAAGGTTTTGATGTCCTTGTCGCCAATGACCCAGATGGTGTCGATATCGATATGTCGAAGAGTTCAAACATCAATGGGTTTGAAGCCGTCATAGGGGGAGATTCAGCTAATGACAAACTGACTATTTCTCTTGGTAAAACCTTCAATCAAAATCACGACCTTGACGGAAACAAAGCGAAAAATGACGACCAAGTGGCCGAGTTTTTCGCTTTAGGTATTGAAGAGATAGACGCAAGCCACCTTCAAGGCTTCCAATACCAAGCCGCCACACCAGTAACGCTAGACCAAGACATGCAAGATAAGCTAGGACTGGATGGGAGTGAAATTATTACCGCTTACAGCTTCACCAAAGGAGGCAAGGAAGTCATCATCTACACTGACGCATCCTTTGACGGTGATTTCACAGGGGTGAATGAGGTGTAGTTATCTCGAAATGTAAGTCACCCATAAACTAAACAAGAGAGCCTATTAGTTATGTAATAGGTTCTCTTTCATTTCAAGGTTGAATACAATGTTTGGCTAGAGCCACTTCACTTTATCGATTTAAAGCGGCCAAGCGGTCGTGCCGTCAACATCTAACGGCGTCTTAGCAAATTCATCTAAGCAATAGCCTTGATTAGATGATGCAAAATATGTCAAAGGCATGTTACTTAGGCTAAGCGCTGTGACTTGTTGCTTCGCTTTATCACTGAAACTGAATCCCCACATATCTAAGTATTGCGTCATATTCCTTTCAGCAACGTAGCTTAATGCGATAAGTAACCAGTCATTGTTAGTGATGCCTTCGGCTTCTTGTTGGGTGTAATCTGAAAAGCCAATCGAGCCTTTACCGTTATTCCAAAGAGTATCACTGGCTTTCAAGCGATTAAATTCGCGTTCAATCAAGTGTAAACGCCCTAGTAAATGCCAACCCGAATTCAATACACCTTGCTGCTCCGTTAACATCATCATTTGAATGAAAACACGAGCGCCCCAACTCCAACCGGTTTGATTTTGAGCCGCCATAAAAGCGTTTGGATCTGGTTGAGTTCGGCTCTGCTGTAACAGTTGATACTGCCCTTTAAAGTCTAAGCTTTGGCAAGACGATACCTTTGCCGTATCTTTGTAATACTTTGATTTACTAAAATACGAATAGTAGTTGGTTGTCGAGTGACCTTCCCATCCAGCGAATCTAAAACGTCCTCTTTCCAGTCCATGACCAAGCTCGTGCAAATCACCATGCCCTAGAGGATGAAAAGACCAATAAGCATCGTAAGGATTCCCTGAACAGCCATAACCACACGTCGCTTGATCGGCGTTCATGTGTTTCACAATATCAATGTTCGCAATTTCCCAACCCTTTGCCTCTCCGTATTGATGAATTTCAGCAATTTCATCAATACCTGGCCCTTTAAAACCCGCAAGTGCATGGGGAAGGTTGTGTACGTAACGTTCCGTAGCGAGCGCCATATCATGCGGCTGAGCCCAATCAGAAGCACCAATAGACTCTTTCATCTTGTCGAGTTTAGAGTGAACTTCAAATCCGGGAGTGACCAATTCAGCCCAATCAAAATTGCCTTCTTCAAGCTGCGCGACAAAGCTATCATTGTCGGCTTTACTTCGCCAAACAGGATGTTGGGCAACATTTTCAAAACGCAGCTCTACATCTATATCATTGGTATCAAAATGAACTTGTAGTGTCCCACCATAAGCAGAAGTCAGATATATCGTTTCTCCATGCTTTACGGGGTAAGTTACCGAGGTCAAAAATTTCGGCCTTGCATAGCCATCTTTACCCGAAAACTCATGAGTCGCGCCGCTACGTAGTGTATTAAGGGCAATCGACGTTGCCACTTTATTATTATCTAAACGCGTCACTTTGATCGTCTTACCCGGTAAGGCATATACACCCGCTGCACGGAAGTTTCGCTTTGACTCTAAAGTAATATTCTTGGTGATGAGAGGGACATTCTTAAAGTTCTTGGTGCTGAAGTTCCCTAAACTCGGCTGTGCTGCGTTATGTTGTCGAGTGTTGTATGTCGCGTAATCACTGTAATACGATCGAAGAAAGTCGATTCTATCTGTTACGTCTTTACCCATTGGGTACTTAACGTCTTGTCGGTAGCGATCAGCAAGTAGCAGTAACAGCTTTTCATATTCGTAGTTCTTGGATGCAAAGAGATCAATTTTTTTGCTATCAAGCGTCGTTAGGTGTGAACGAATACTGTTCGCGGCCTTATAGAACTCTTCATCCATGTTGGACTCATCTGGGCAAGATTTGTCATCACATAAATTCAAGTCAACAGTGAAACTATCGAGTTTCAGGCGCTGTAAAAGTGCTTGTTGTTTGACGATATTATCTGGCATGCGATCAATCAGTTGCGTTGAATCCCAATTTGACAGCCCTAGCCTGCGCCAATAGTTATCACCAACATACGTCATGTGCATTTCTGCAAATAGCGCGTTGCCTAAGTCCGTCATACCGCCATCGAGATGCAAGTACAGCACGGGGATTTTTTTATTGAACGCCAAGCGCAACCCCGTCATCACATCGTTAATCTCGTCACCATCATTTAACTTTTGAGACAGAATCAATAAATCAGGGTTATTCTTTTCAATACATTGGCTTAATTTGCTGCCGTCACACGCGTTGTCATCATTGATAACCATCGAAGGATTGATGTTACTCGTTAGCCAGCTTCGCGTTGCTTTGTCATCGGGGAAATAATACGACTGATCCATCTGAGCTAAGACAACATTCTTGGGTGAATTTGTGCCTGACGTCCAACCCACCAAGTTTTTCAACCACACTTCCATTTCTGCGTTGACTGAATCCGTTGAACCTTGCTTAGTTCGAAATGGGTTACTTGCTAACGCAGCATAACGGCTACCACTCGATGTATAACCTGCAATACCAATCGCTAGCTCTTGGTCAGTATATCCATTCTGCATCGCTTTATTGGTTTTTAGAATGACATCGTTGAAGCCGTATGTGGGTAATATTATCGCGGCGTCGTGTGTTGGGTCCCAATGAAGATTGCGCAGCGGCGTACCGTCTGAATGTTTAGACAGAGACTGTTTAATTTGACTGTAATCGGATTTGTATTGGGTAACGAGCGCTTGGCTAGCGTCAATAAACTCATTGGCATTAGATACAAGGGATGCATCTCCAGATTCAAGCGCTTTTTGGACCGCCGTTTTACTCGGAGCTTGAGCGGAATCACTAGAACCACCACATGCAGAAAGTAGTAGAGACGACGGCAAAATTAGACACAAAGATAAGATGTTTTCTTTCATTGTTATACGACACTCAAAAAAATTAGAGCAAGTGTATCTATGGGTTTGATGAAGTCAATTGATTCAAGTAATGGGTTCGTAATTTGTGAGTGAATTTAACAGATACCGCTTAAACTTCTTGGAACCCGAACAATTGAATTGAAATTAAAAACGGCGCTACAAGAGCGCCGTTTATCTAAGAAAATCTGTATCGTAGAGTTAACTTAGCGGCCTTAGGTAAGCAAGGAAACGCTTCTCTGCGAATTTAAAAATCGCAATGATGATAAACGTTAGTGCCATGTAGAACAGACCTGCCGTTAGGAAAGACTCGAATGGAGCGTAGTAACGTGAGTTAACCAAACGTGCTGCACCCGTTAAATCCATAATCGTTACGATACCTGCAACGGCTGAGCCGTGAAGCATGAAGATAACTTCGTTACTGTAAGCCGGTAATGCACGACGTAGAGCACTTGGCAAAATGATGCGGCGGTAAGTCTTGGGTGTACTCATGCCGTACGCTTTTGCTGCTTCAACTTCACCTTTCGGTAAGCCGTTAATCGCACCGCGAATGATTTCAGCTGTGTATGCCGATGTGTTAAGGATGAATGCCACCAAAGCACAAAACCATGCATTTTCCCATAGTGTATCTTTTACAGGGAAGAATTGGTCCATTCCGTAGTAAATCAGGTACAACTGCACCAATAATGGCGTACCACGGAAGAAATAGATGAACGACCAAGCAGGAGCGTTAATCAGCATATTCGGGCTATTGCGAGAGATAGCTAATGGTATGGCTACGAATAAGCCAATAATCAAAGCGACACACACCATCCAAGCCGTTGTCCATAAACCATCAAGGTAAATCGGCAGGCTTTCAATTATCAATGAAAAGTCCATAACTACCTCGCGTGGATACTGAATTTACGTTCAACCAGCTTAAGTAAGCCCGTCGAAACACTGGTGAAGAATAAGAAGATAATCGCTACTGTCATATAGAAGGTAAATGGCATTTTGGTTGAACCTGCCGCTAATGCGCTAACACGTACCATGTCTTCTAGGCCAATAATCGAAACCAGCGCGGTAGTTTTAAGTAAAACCAGCCAGTTGTTACCAAAACCCGGCAGTGCGTGACGAATCATTTGCGGTAATAGAATACGACGGAACGCCAAAACGGGGCCCATGCCATAGGCCTTTGCTGCTTCCATTTCACCGCTGTCAACCGCCATGATTGCACCACGGAAAGTTTCGGCCATGTAAGCGCCAAAGATGAAGCCAATGGTTAAGACACCAGCAATAAATGGGCTAACATCAATATAATCAGGTAAGTAAGAGGTCCATTCGTGGTTAGGGTCACTTGATGTGAACCACTCATTGAGCCACTCATTGATGGAATACAAACTGTTGTTTAAAAGGATTTGTCCACCAAAGAAAATCAGCATCATCAAGACGAGATCGGGAATGCCTCGAATAACGGTTGTGTAGAGGGTTGCAATAGCACGAGCCCAGCGGTAAGGCGCTAGTTTTGCTAAGGCACCTAGCATACCAAGAACCATAGCTAAAATTAGCGACAGTAAGGCAACTTCGATCGTAAGCACCGCCCCTTTCAGGATCGACGCTTCATATCCTTGTAAATCAAACATAATGAATTCCAACAGAACTGCGAAAAAGTTGGTAAGACAGGGAGAGGTGAGCCTCTCCCTTAAGAAGTGACGCTAGAGATTACTTACCGTATACGTCGTAGTTGAAGTATTTAGCAGCGATATCTTGGTAGACGCCTTTTTCACGTAGTGAAAGGATTGCAGCATCTAATTGCTGAGTCAGATCTTTGTCTTGCTTACGTAGAGCAATACCAAAACCTTCACCGAACCACTTAGGATCCGTTAGTGATGGACCAACAAACTCGTAGTCTTCACCACCCGCTTTGTTTAGTACGCCTTCTTCTAGAGCAGATGCATCACCCAATACAGCAGCAACACGACCGTTAGCTAGATCAAGGTAAGCTTCATCGAATGAACCGTAACGAACGATTTCTACTGTGTCACCGTAGTTGTCTGTTAGGTACTTGTCGTGAGTTGTTGCACGTTGAACGGCAATTTTTTGACCACTTAGATCATCAAAGTTAAGGCCTGCACCTTTTTTAGCGATGAACTTGTTTGGGATAAGTGCGTATTTCCCTGTGAAATCGATCTTTTTCTTACGCTCTTCCGTGATAGACATTGCCGCAATGATCGCATCATATTTACGAGCAAGTAGAGAAGGGATAATACCATCCCAATCTTGTGCAACGATCTTACACTTCACCTGCATTTCAGTACAAAGCGCGTTAGCCATATCGACATCGAAGCCTTTCAGTGAACCGTCGGCTTCTGTCCAGCTAAATGGAGGGTAAGCACCTTCAATACCGAAACGTACTGTTTTCCATTCTTTTGCTTGAGCTACGCCCGTTGCAGCAGTTGCAGCAAGTGCCGCGACTAATAACCACTTTTTCATATCCCTACTCCTGTGATTTAGGTTTTTATGTTTTGCTAATTTTAATATTGTGTTTGTTGTTACTTATTAACTTACTTGTTGTGTTTATTGTTAACACTGTCGCCATTTACCTTAGCAACAGCATTTCAATTCTGATTAGTAAATCGATGAGATAAATTGTTGTAATCGCTCAGATTCAGGCTCCGTAAACAGTTTAGCTGGATCGCCCTGTTCTTCCACTAGGCCTTGATGCAAGAACATCACATGGTTTGATACGTCACGAGCAAAAGCCATTTCATGTGTTACCACAAGCATGGTTCTTCCTTCTTCTGCTAGATCGCGCATTACACCAAGTACTTCCCCTACTAACTCAGGATCAAGTGCCGACGTTGGTTCATCAAAAAGCATCACTTCAGGATCTACCGCTAGTGCTCGCGCAATAGCAGCACGTTGTTGTTGCCCGCCAGACAAATGACCCGGGTAGTAATCTTTACGCTCATACAGGCCTACTTTCTTCAGTAGTAACTCTGCATTTTCAATCGCTTGTGCTTTAGGTACACCTAAGACGTGAACAGGCGCTTCGATAACATTTTCGAGAACGGTCAGGTGAGACCACAAGTTGAAACCCTGAAAAACCATCGCCAAGCGAGAACGGATTCGCTGTACTTGTTTTTCATTGGCAGGAACAGAAACACCTTGGCGGTTGTTTTTCATTTGAATTAATTCGCCATTAACCCAAATCTCGCCAGCGGTAGGTGTCTCTAAAAGGTTGATACATCTAAGGAAAGTACTTTTACCCGATCCTGAAGATCCGATAATCGATACTACATCGCCTTTATGCGCAGAAAGTGAAATTCCCTTTAAAACTTCATTTTGACCAAACGTTTTGTGTAAATCCTTTATGTCCAGCGCTGGTACATCTTTCATGCGCTTTCTCTCCCAAGTTTGTGAAAATGCAAGGTACTCCGACCTTTTCATGCGATACAAACTAGCACCACACGAAACAACATGCAACAAATTATTAACCTAACAATTAGGAATAAATAGCGATTAACTCTGACTTATTATGCAATGAATAGCGTTTTAGTCTCAATTTACTGAATGAAATGTATCAACAAGCAGTAATTGCGACTCTGGTATTGTTTAAATAAAGTTAATCAAAATGAGATTCTCGTAGCTTGATACCTCACAAGAAAAACACGTTTTGTGAACTTAAAAACTGCGCTGCCGACGAAATCTAACACGCGCATTAGCACACCAAACTCACTCTATGAGAACGTTATTTGAAAGCGATTGAGTGATTAAACTTCATAGGCGACTAAGAGATAAGTGGCTAATAGTGAAATAACTCAGTAAGTAAGAGGTATTCAGCTCATGCTATATAGAGCAAGACATTGCAGAAGATAGCTAACGTCAATTTGTGAAAACTAATTACACAATTCATCAACGGTACGTTAATGAATCGCTTCGTTTTGTAGCTTTCTTTCACATAAACTCATAAAGTGATCAAGATCAATCACCCTAAAGGGTAAGCTTGTTAGACTCAGCAGCAAAGAATAAGGCATTAAAAAGGCCGAACATTTCTTTTAACTTAGCTGCATAAAGCACATTAAAACCGTGCAACATAATATTAATAAGTTATAACTAATAAATAACGCAATTACGCGAAACTTTATAATTCAATTTTTGAATTACTAACATAAAAATATGAGGAATCTATGTCAGACGTTGTGAATAATGCGAACTCTGAAGTAGAAGAGAAAAGCTATAAAGAGCTACACCGCCCTGCTTCTGAATTTGAGAGCCGCTCAGATTACTTAGATCACGAACTTCAAATCATGAAGCCTCGTCGTTTTGGCCTAAACCTTCCAGGCCGTGATTTCCGTTTTGAACTTGAAGATCTTGTTCCTGCACTTGCTGGTACCATCGGTATCATCGCGATGTACTCAGCAGTAATGATGTCTTGGGCTGATGGCCTAACTCAAGCTTGGGATCACGTAAACCTAGGTAAAGACTTCGCGATTGAAGTTGCTCGTGTAGAAATGCTAATTCCTGCACTGCTGTTCTGTATCCTTGCTTCTGGTTTCTTCAACCCTAAAGCAAACCTTGCCGGTAACCACGGCCCAATGATTCCTCTTATTGGTACCATCGCTCTCGCTGGTGCTCACCCTCTTGCATTGGCTATCCTTATCGGTGTCTTCGGTCTCATCCTAAGTTTCCTAAAAGGCGGTTCCAAGCTGGTTAACCTGACTTCGGAAGGTACCGCTGGTGGCTTGCTCATTTTCTTAGGCCTAACCGGTACCATGAGTCAAATTAACTCTATCCAAGCATGGGCAGTTGGTCTTCAATCTTCTACGGTTGAAGCGGGCAGCATGGGTTACGTTGGTCTTATCGTTCTTGCTATTACGATCGCTATCTACGCTTTCTTAGCAAAAGTGAACAAGCGTTGGTTAGCTATCCCAGTTTGTGCATTCACAGGCCTTGCTATTGCATTAGCACTGGGCGCTGGTTTCGATATCGTATTCGAAACTGAAATGGGTATCCCAAACCTAAACCCAGTTTACTGGTGGGGTTCGACTTCTGAAGGTTGGATGCTTGGCTTGCCAAACGTTGAACACTTCATCGCTTCTCTACCATTTGCAATCCTAGCGGTAGCGATGTGGTCACCTGACTTCCTAGGTCACCGTATCTTCCAAGAACTAAACTACCCTAAAAAGTCTGAAAAAGTTCTGATGGACGTTGATGACACTATGACTATGTGTTCAGTTCGTCAAATGGTGGGTACAGCGGTTGGTGGTGGTAACATCACTTCTTCTTGGGGTACTTACATGATCCCAGCAGCAATCGCGAAACGTCCAATTCCTGGCGGCGCAATCTTGCTTGGTTCTCTATGTATTATTGTTGCGATTCTTGGTTTCCCAATGGACGTTGCAGTATGGCCACCAGTGATGCGTGTTGCGCTACTTGTAGGTGTATCTCTGCCTCTACTTGAAGCGGGTATGCAAATGGTTAAGGATTCAAAGGATTCTCAAGCAGCTGGTATCTGTATCTTCGGTTCAGCGGTTGTTAACCCTGTATTAGCATGGGCTCTGACTATGCTTCTTGATAACAACGGTCTAATTGGTGATAAAGAGCGTGCGAAGCGTCTATCATTTGTAGACAAGATTGTAATCCCAGTTGGCGTTTTAGTTATCTGTTTAGTAGCAATGCTTGCAGTTGGTATGCTAGAAAGTCAATATGGCCTAAAAGCTTGGCTATAATGCTCATTACTACACAAAAGTAGTATTGGGATTAAAAAAAAGTTTGGGTGGCAACCCCTGCCACTCAAATTTTTTCAACTTTTTTTGGCATTTATTGATTTAGTTTAAGGTTTGCAGAAATTTTTTAGCGTAGTCTTGAATACATAGAGTAAAGACAACATATAAAAGGTAGTGACAATATATATAACCATATGAAGCTCATATGCTCATATATATTGTTATTAATAAGAGTGTACTACCCTTACGAGGGGCGCTGGCTCAACAGTGTTAATGTACGTATTTTTTCTACTAAAAAGGTAGGTATGTCATGGCAGAGCAATTTGCTAAAGCTTGGGAAGATTTTGCTGCAGGTGAGTGGCAAAGCGAAGTAAACGTTCGTGATTTCATTCAAAAGAACTACACGCCATATGAAGGCGACGAGTCTTTCCTAGTTTCTGAGGGTACTGAAGCAACTAACAAGCTTTGGTCTTCGGTAATGGAAGGTATCAAACAGGAAAACGCAACTAAAGCACCTGTAGATTTCGATACTTCTGTTATCTCTACCATTACTGCTCACGATGCAGGTTACATTGAGAAAGATCTTGAGACTATCGTTGGTCTACAAACTGAGAAGCCACTAAAACGTGCAATCATCCCTAACGGTGGTGTACGTATGGTTGAAGGTTCTTGTAAAGCATACGGTGAAACTCTTGACCCAATGGTTTCAAAAATCTACTCAGAATACCGCAAAACACACAATGCTGGCGTTTTCGATATCTACACTCCTGATATCCTAAAATGTCGTAAGTCTGGTGTTCTGACTGGTCTTCCTGATGCTTACGGCCGTGGTCGTATCATTGGTGACTACCGTCGTGTTGCACTTTACGGTATCAACTTCCTAATGAAAGACAAAGCGGCTCAATTCGCATCTCTACAAGAGCGTTTCGAGAACGGCGAAGATCTTTCTGCAACAATGCAATTGCGTGAAGAGATCTCAGAGCAACATCGTGCTCTAGGTCAAATCAAGCAAATGGCTGAGAAATACGGTTTCGATATCTCTGAGCCAGCTCAAACTGCTCAAGAAGCTATCCAGTGGACTTACTTCGGCTACCTAGCTGCTGTTAAATCTCAAAACGGTGCTGCAATGTCTCTAGGTCGTACTTCGACTTTCCTAGACATCTACATCGAGCGTGATATCGCTGCTGGCAAAATCACAGAAGACCAAGCACAAGAGATGATCGACCACTTCGTAATGAAGCTGCGTATGGTTCGTTTCCTACGTACTCCTGAGTACGATGAGCTATTCTCTGGCGACCCAATCTGGGCTACAGAATCTATGGGTGGTATGGGTGTGGATGGTCGTACGCTAGTAACGCGTTCGAACTTCCGTTTCCTTAACTCTCTATACACTATGGGTCCTTCTCCAGAGCCAAACATCACTGTTCTTTGGTCTGAGCAACTACCTGACGGCTTCAAGCGTTTCTGTGCGAAGGTATCTATCGATACTTCTTCTATCCAGTACGAAAATGATGACCTAATGCGTCCTGACCTTGGTTCTGATGATTACGCAATCGCTTGTTGTGTATCACCAATGATCGTTGGTAAGCAAATGCAGTTCTTCGGCGCTCGTGCTAACCTTGCAAAAACTATGCTTTACGCAATCAACGGCGGCGTTGATGAGAAGCTTAAAATGCAAGTTGGCCCAGTTGGCGACAAGATCACTGACGAAGTACTTAACTACGATGACGTAATGGGTCGCCTAGACACATTCATGGATTGGTTAGCTAAGCAATACGTGACAGCTCTAAACAGCATTCACTTCATGCACGACAAGTACAGCTACGAAGCGTCTCTAATGGCTCTTCATGACCGTGACGTTCGTCGTACTATGGCTTGTGGTATCGCTGGTCTGTCTGTTGCTGCTGACTCACTGTCTGCAATCAAATTCGCGACTGTTAAACCAATCCGCGACGAAGATGGCATCGCAACTGACTTCGAAATCGAAGGCGATTACCCTAAATACGGTAACAACGACTCTCGTGTAGATGACATTGCTTGTGAACTAGTTTCTACGTTCATGAACAAGATCCGTAAGCTTAAGACTTACCGTGATTCAATCCCTACACAGTCAGTTCTTACTATCACGTCTAACGTGGTTTACGGTAAGAAAACAGGTAACACTCCAGACGGTCGTCGTGCTGGCGCTCCTTTCGCTCCTGGTGCAAACCCAATGCACGGTCGTGATGAGAAAGGCGCTGTAGCTTCACTAACGTCTGTAGGTAAACTACCGTTTGCTGATGCTCAAGATGGTATCTCTTACACTTTCTCTATCGTGCCAAACGCGCTAGGTAAAGAAGAAGATAGCCAACGTGCTAACCTTGCAGGCCTAATGGATGGTTACTTCCACCACGAAGCTGGCATTGAAGGTGGTCAACACCTGAACGTGAACGTTCTTAACCGCGAAACTCTTGAAGACGCAGTTAAGCACCCTGAGAAATACCCTCAGCTAACGATTCGTGTTTCTGGTTACGCTGTACGCTTTAACTCTCTGACTACAGAGCAGCAAGCTGACGTAATCGCACGTACATTTACTGAGTCTCTATAAGCTTAAACGCTTAAACTGATTACTCAGTAATATTAATTAGCCTCGCCAATGTGCGGGGCTTTTTTATATCTGGCATAAATCGTATTGATTTAACCAGCCTCTCAAAGTGTTAGATTGAGCAGAAAAGCCCCCTTCCATTCACTTTTTTTCTACAAAACCACTCAAACTACGGTACTATTTCTGCTCATCATTTTAGAGTAACCGCTACATGAAATACCTTCGTTATTTACCACTGATTCTCCTCTCTTGTTCATCACTGGCATCTGAACGCTCTACGCTAACTTTTGCGTTAGACAACGATGGTATCTTTGGTGTCGACCAAGACTATACCAACGGCTTATTTCTGGGTTACACATCATCAAGTATTACGCCCTACGATTGGGTAAAACCATTGAGTCTTTCTTTCTGGGGCGCAAGCTCTTTGGATAAGTGGGAAATTACCATTGGTCACAAGATGTACACACCTTCTGACATTGAGTTAGAAAAACCATCAGCCAATGATCGTCCATACGCAGGTTACCTACACACAGAATTCAATTACATCAGCTTGAACCCACAGCAAGCCCAACGTTTTAACATCACGTTTGGTACTACGGGCGAGCGCGCACTTTCAGAAGATGCTCAAAAATTGGTTCACTCGATCACTAAATCAGATGAACCTATGGGCTGGAAATACCAAGTTGATGATGAGTACGCTGGTAGCCTTGGTTACTTAAGTCATTTCAACCTAATGCGTAATCAAGCGTTAGCGAATACTGACTTCGAAATCTCTAACGTATCAGAGATCAACGTGGGTAATTTTAGAAGCGACATTTCTACTGGGTTTATGTTCCGTTGGGGTACTGACTTGGGCGGCAACTTTGGCGCAGCTAACATCAGCACAGAAAACCCATTCAAAGCAGGCATGATAGGTGCATCAAATACAGGTTGGTTTACTTACGCTGGCCTTGAAGGGCGTTACCGATTTAATGACCTGACTATCGAAGGGGATCGCTCCGGTGTTAATGATTACGCAAAGAAAAACGACCAAGATCCCGCTATCTACGATGTAACCTTAGAGAACATTCAAGCAACAGCTGTACTTGGTATTGCTTGGTATAACCAATACGTTGGTGCATCTTTCGCACTCACGGCAAAAACACCCGATTACGAAGAAGCAACAAAGTCAGTATACGGTACTGGTGGCATCACTATGTTTGCTTTCTTCTAGTCATAGAAAAGGCTTTCATCGCCTACTTTTCAAGTTTAATAAAGGCAATCATCTTCACTGGTGATTGCCTTTATTTTTAAAGACCTAGTTACCATTTGACCCTATTTTATGTGCCGTTTTTGTAATAAAATACACGGTATAAATTCCTATACGAGAATAGCTCATGTCTACAACTGGTCGCATTCACTCATTCGAATCTTGTGGTACTGTCGATGGCCCTGGTATCCGCTTTATTGTGTTTCTTCAAGGCTGCTTAATGCGTTGTATGTACTGCCATAATCGCGATACATGGGATCTTCATGACGGAAAGGAAGTAACGGTCGAAGAAATCATCAACGAAGCAAAATCTTATCGTCATTTCATGAAAGCATCAGGCGGTGGTATCACCTGTTCTGGTGGTGAAGCGATGCTACAACCTGAGTTTGTTCGTGATTTTTTCCGCGCGGCGCAAGCAGAAGGCATCCACACTTGTCTTGATACTAATGGCTATATTCGTAAACACACTGAAGTGGTCGATGAAGTACTAGAAGCCTCTGATCTGGTCATGCTGGATCTTAAACATATGCGAGATGAAATTCACCACGATTTCATTGGTGTATCCAATAGACGTACTCTGGATTTTGCACGCTACCTACACAAAATAGGTAAGAAGACGTGGATTCGTTATGTGATTGTTCCTGGCTATACTGATAGTCCTGAAGATGCTCATCTTCTAGGTGAATTCATCAAGGACATGGATAACATCGAAAAAGTAGAACTGCTTCCTTACCACAAGCTAGGTGCTCATAAGTGGGAAGCATTGGGGCACGACTACCCTCTTGAAGGTACAAACCCGCCAAGCAAAGAGAAAATGGATGAGATTGTAGCTATTCTTAACCAATACCATTCAAACGTAAAATACTAATCTAGACTTACGTTCATAGTGTTTCTAAACGCCTCAATTTCGATTGGGGCGTTTTATTTTTTGGTTAAAACAATCCTTTCACTTTTCTTTACAACTTTTGTTTATCAATTCAAAAAATCATATTAAATCCGTGTTGAGATCATGTTTCCACTCTTAGGAATGCTGTTACTCTTACTGCAACAAATAATATAACATTTAGTTTTTTAGTGAGGTTCCTCCCATGGAAATGACCAATGCTCAGCGTCTAATTCTATCAAATCAATACTACCTTATGTCTCAAATGGATCCTGAGAACTCAGCTAAATACCAGCGTCTACAAACGATTGTAGAACGTGGTTATGAACTCCAAATGCGTGAGCTTAACAAAGAATTTGGTTGTTTGACTGAAGCAGAATGTCGCGAAGTTATCGACATCATGGAAATGTACCATGCCATGCAAGAGTCAAATAAAATGCTTGCAGATCAAGAGCGTGCTGAAGTTGATCAACGTCGTCTACAGTTCTTAGGTTTCGATATCGCATCTGAAGCGCAAATCGTACATTACGTACGTTTCCTTGTTGACTCTGAAGGTCTTTATCCTCAATTTGACAAAGCTGATCACCACTTCAATAGCCAAATGCCAATGCTAGAGAAATACCGTCGCATGCTAACAACATGGCGCAACTGCCCTCGTCAATACCACCTATGTGCGACAGAGCTATCTCAAATTTTTAGTGCTTAATGCATTAGAAAATTAGCTTTAACTGGGCTTATAAAGTTTCAAAAAAGGGTTACTCATGATGAGTAACCCTTTTTTATTCGGGTCACAGGGCTAAAAAACGCCAACAACATCAAAAAACACAGTGACTTATAAAGTATCTAATTAACCACTCACGAATATCGATAAAGTTCAGATATACGTCTGACAGGCATCAATCCAGCATAACTATTGTTAAACGCCCTAAAATCTTAAAACAAACGATCAAATCCCCTCGAATGTAAAATAACTTGATTCTAAGAGCCTCAATTGCCTATTGCTCTCGCTACGTTTTTCACACGCAAAATTGTAAATAAATACATAATTGTTAAGCAAAATTGTGGAAGCGGGTCTAACCTTAAAATGTAGGGAGAGCCTATTTTTCAATCGCTCATCAGTTTTGACTGGTTAACAAGGGGAATGTGACTATGAGTATTTTTGACCACTATCAATCACGTTATGAAGCAGCCAAGGAAGAAGAGCTGACATTGCAAGAGTTCTTAGGGCTGTGTAAAGACGATAAAAGTGCTTACGCGAATGCTGCCGAGCGCTTATTACTCGCCATTGGCGAACCGAAGGTCATTGACACTGCTCAAGACCCTCAACTAAGTCGTATTTTCTCGAACCGTGTCATCTCACGCTACAGTGAATTTAAAGATTTCTACGGCATGGAAGACGCGATTGAACAGATTGTTTCTTATCTAAAACATGCAGCGCAAGGTTTAGAAGAACGTAAGCAAATCCTTTATCTACTTGGCCCTGTGGGCGGTGGTAAATCTTCCCTTGCTGAAAAACTCAAAGCACTGATGCAAAAGCTACCAATCTATGTGCTGTCTGCCGATGGTGAGCGAAGCCCAGTGAATGATCACCCCTTCTGTCTATTTGACGTAAACGAAGATGGCGATCTTTTGAAACAAGAGTACGGAATAGAGAAACGTTACATACGCTCTATCATGTCACCTTGGGCAGCGAAACGCCTCCATGATTTCGGTGGTGACATCTCCAAATTCAAAGTCATCAAACTACGCCCTTCTATTCTCGACCAAGTTGCGATTGCGAAGACAGAGCCTGGTGATGAAAACAACCAAGATATCTCGTCTCTGGTTGGTAAAGTCGATATTCGTAAACTTGAGCACTTCTCTCAAGATGACCCTGATGCCTACAGCTACTCTGGTGCGCTGTGTAAAGCAAACCAAGGTGTGATGGAGTTCGTGGAGATGTTCAAGGCGCCAATCAAAGTCTTGCACCCACTTCTAACAGCAACCCAAGAAGGTAACTTCAACGGTACCGAAGGGCTTTCTGCACTGCCATTTGACGGTATGATTCTGGCTCACTCAAACGAATCCGAGTGGCAGACCTTCCGTAACAACAAAAACAACGAAGCCTTCCTCGACCGTGTGTACATTGTAAAAGTTCCTTACTGTCTGCGTGTCTCTGAAGAAGTTAAGATCTACCAAAAACTGCTTGAACACAGTGAGCTCTCCAAAGCCCCTTGTTCACCAAGCACACTCGATCTGCTATCGCAATTCAGCATCCTATCGAGACTAAAAGAGCCTGAAAACTCTTCACTGTTCTCAAAAATGCGGGTTTACGATGGTGAGACTTTAAAAGACACCGATCCAAAAGCGAAGAGTTACCAAGAGTACCGCGACTACGCAGGTGTTGACGAAGGCATGTCTGGGCTATCAACGCGTTTCGCCTTTAAAATCCTTTCTCGTGTATTTAACTTCGACCAAGCCGAAGTGGCGGCAAACCCAGTGCACCTATTCTACGTGATTGAACAGCAAATCGAACGTGAACAGTTCCCTCAAGAGACAGCTGAGAAGTACCTTGAGTTCTTGAAAGGATACCTAGTACCGCGTTATGTAGAATTCATTGGTAAAGAAATTCAAACCGCTTACCTAGAGTCTTACTCTGAGTACGGACAGAATATCTTCGACCGCTATGTCACCTACGCGGACTTCTGGATTCAAGACCAAGAGTACCGCGATCCAGAAACAGGACAGCTATTTGACCGTGCTTCTCTGAATGGTGAACTAGAGAAAATCGAGAAAACAGCTGGGATCAGTAACCCTAAAGACTTCCGAAATGAAATTGTGAACTTTGTGCTTCGTGCCAAAGCCAACAATAACGGTCAAAACCCGGTGTGGACTAGCTACGAGAAACTGCGCACTGTGATTGAGAAGAAAATGTTCTCCAACACAGAAGAGCTACTTCCTGTTATTTCGTTCAATGCTAAGACCTCAACGGATGATCAGAAAAAACACGACGACTTCGTTGCTCGTATGATGGAAAAAGGCTACACCGAGAAACAAGTTAGACTGCTATCCGAGTGGTACCTAAGAGTTCGTAAATCCTCATAACCAAACTGTACTGAGCTGTTCAAGTGAGCAGCTCGTACATAATTAAAAATAGGGTCGCGACATCAGCTGAGAGGGAGTTCTTATGGCACAATTTATCGATCGGAGGCTCAATGGCAAAAATAAGAGTGCTGTGAATAGACAGCGTTTCTTACGACGCCATAAAGAGCAAATCAAAGAATCTGTGGCCGATGCAGTCAACCGACGCTCAATCACCAATACTGAAACCGGTGAAGACGTCACTATTCCTCATAAAGACATCAAAGAGCCAAGCTTTCACCAAGGTCAAGGCGGCGTAAGAGAACGCGTTCACCCAGGTAATGACCAGTTCATCACGGGCGATAAAATTGAACGTCCTAAAGGTGGCGGTCAAGGTGGCGGTTCAGGTCAAGGTGATGCAAGCCCTGATGGCGAAGGCCAAGACGAATTTACCTTCCAAATTTCAAAAGATGAGTACCTAGACATTCTCTTTGAGGATTTGGCACTCCCTAATCTCGAGAAAAATCAGGTCAACAAAATTACTGAATGGAAGATACACCGCTCTGGTTATCAAAGTGCGGGGATTCCATCCAACATCGCTATTGTTCGCTCTCTACAACAATCTCTCGCTCGAAGAACGGCTATGACGGCGGGCAGAAAGCGTGAATTAAATACTCTAATGGAGCAGCTCGACCAAGTTAAAATGACTGAGCCTGCACAACCCTTTGAAGAAACACGTCTAAAAGAAGAGATCGCCGAACTGCGTAAACGCATTGAGAGCGTGCCATTCATTGACACCTTCGATTTACGTTACAAAAACTACGAGAAGCGCCCTATTCCATCTAGCCAAGCCGTTATGTTCTGTCTAATGGATGTATCTGGCTCAATGGACCAAGCAACCAAAGACATCGCTAAGCGCTTTTATGTGTTGCTCTACCTCTTCTTGAACCGTACTTATGAAAACGTCGATGTGGTGTTTATTCGTCACCATACTCAGGCTAAAGAAGTCGGCGAGCATGAGTTCTTCTACTCACAAGAGACTGGTGGCACCATCGTTTCTAGTGCACTGAAATTAATGAAAGAGATTGTCGCAGACCGTTATCCTGCTAATGAGTGGAATATCTACGCTGCACAAGCTTCTGATGGAGATAATTGGGCTGATGACTCGCCTCGCTGTAAAGAGTTGCTGGTCAATACGCTATTGCCTACTTGCCAATATTACTCTTACATCGAGATTACGCGCCGTTCACACCAAACGCTTTGGCACGAGTACGAGAAGCTAGAAGCTAGCTTCGATAATTTCGCCATGAAAAACATTAAAACGGTGGATGATATTTTTCCTGTGTTTAGAGAACTGTTCCAGAAAGAGACTGCGTAAGGGGGCTTGCCATGACAGCGAAATCAAACGTTGCAGAGAAATCAAACATTGCCGATAGAGACAAAGCGACACAGAAGAGAAACGACAAGATGCTGCCTGATGGTCCAGATTGGACGTTCAACCTCTTAGAGCAATATCACGTAGAAATTAAGCGTGTGGCGCAGCATTACCGTTTAGACACTTACCCGAACCAGATTGAAGTGATTACCTCTGAGCAGATGATGGATGCTTACTCCAGTATTGGTATGCCCATCAATTACAACCACTGGTCTTTTGGTAAGAAGTTCATCCAGACAGAACAAAACTACAAACACGGCCAAATGGGATTAGCGTACGAAATCGTGATCAATTCAGATCCTTGTATCGCATATCTGATGGAAGAGAACACGGTCACGATGCAAGCGTTGGTAATGGCTCATGCTTGTTACGGTCATAACTCTTTCTTTAAGGGTAATTACCTGTTCCAAACCTGGACGGATGCCAGTTCCATCATCGACTATCTATTGTTTGCGAAAAAATACATTACCGACTGTGAAGAAAAATACGGTGTTGCCGAAGTCGAGAAACTTCTCGATTCTTGTCATGCTCTCATGAATTACGGTGTAGACAGATACAAACGCCCTGAGAAGATTTCCATTGCTGAAGAAACCGCAAGACAAGAAGAACGTGAAGCTTATCTGCAATCTCAAGTAAATGAGCTTTGGCGAACCGTTCCTCAGAACAAAAGTAAGGAAGAAGAAACCAAGAACCGTTTCCCTAGTGAGCCTCAAGAAAACATTCTCTACTTTATTGAGAAAAACGCGCCACTGCTTGAACCTTGGCAACGTGAGTGTGTTCGTATTGTTCGCAAGGTGAGCCAATACTTCTATCCTCAGAAACAAACTCAAGTAATGAATGAGGGTTGGGCAACCTTCTGGCACTACACCATTCTTAACCATCTTTACGACGAAGGCTTGGTGAGTGATAAGTTCATCTTAGAATTCCTACACAGCCACACCAGCGTGGTCGCACAACCCGCCTACAACAGCCCCTATTTCAGTGGGATAAACCCTTATGCGCTTGGCTTTGCCATGTTTAGAGACATTCGACGCATATGTGAAGAACCAACCGATGAAGACAAAGAGTGGTTCCCTGAATTAGCCGGAAGTGATTGGTTAGAAGCGGTGCACTTTGCGATGCACAATTTCAAAGATGAAAGCTTTATCAGCCAATACCTTTCACCAAAGATCATTCGAGACTTTAAGCTGTTCTCTGTGCTCGACGACGACCGCAAAAACACCATTGAGATAAGTGCAATTCACGATGACCCAGGCTATCGCTTGATTCGTGAAAAGCTTGCGGCGCAATACAACCTAAGTAACCTTGAACCGAATATTCAAGTGTTTAACGTCGATGTTCGTGGTGATCGTTCAATGACACTGCAGTATGTGCCTCACGGCCGTATCCCGCTTGATAAAGGCTACGACGAAGTGATGAAACATCTCTATCGTTTATGGGGCTTTGATGTAATTTTGGAGGAGGTCAAAGATACGGGTCATAGAGAAATTCTGACCACTTGTCCAAAGCGCAATGATTATGGAGCCAAGATTTAATACCAATCACAAGAAGTAAATGGCAAGTGGTTGATATAAGACTCCGCTCCCCCTACAACATAGTGGTTAAACCCGCTCGGAAGTGGAGCAATAAAAAAGCGCATAAGTCTGATGACTTATGCGCTTTCTTTTTAAGGCTTAAACGTCTTTAAATGAAAACCTAGAACTAAATAAGCTTAAACAATCGGCTTTTGGCCGCGTTCAATCAACTTCATCAGGACGCTGTCTGCAGATTTACCTGCCACGCCCGCTAGTTTGTCTGACAGCTTTTTCTTCTGTACATAGTGAATCGCTAGAACCGTCTTGTCCTTACATGCCGCTACAACTAAATCATCAGAAGTGCTGATCTCATCCACCAGCCCAAGCTCATGTGCTTGTGTACCAAACCAGTGTTCACCCGTTGCTACTTTTTCAAGATCTAACGCCGGGCGGTGGTCGCGGATGAAGTCTTTGAATAGGCCATGTGTCTCTTCTAGCTCTTCTTTAAACTTCTCGCGTGCTTTATCGCTGTTCTCACCAAACATAGTAAGCGTGCGTTTGTACTCACCTGCCGTTAGCTGTTCGAATTCAATATCGTGCTTTTTAAGCAATTTGTTGAAGTTTGGTAGTTGAGCGATAACACCAATAGAGCCAACAATGGCAAAAGGTGCAGATACGATTTTGTCTGCGATACATGCCATCATGTAACCACCACTCGCGGCTACTTTGTCTACCGAGATAGTCAGAGGCAGGCCTGCTGCTTTGATACGGTCGAGTTGAGAAGACGCCAAACCATAGCCATGAACCATGCCACCGCCAGACTCAAGTTTAAGCAATACTTCATCACCTTCACGAGCCACAGCCAACACCGCCGTTACCTCTTCACGTAATGAAGCCACTTCTTTAGCATCAATGCTGCCGTTAAAATCGAGAACGAATAGGTGTGGTTCACGCTTGCTATCAAGCTCACCCTCTTTCGCTGCTTTTTTCACTTCTTTGCCACGTAATTTTACTTTTTCTTTTTCCGCTTTCTTTTCAGCTTTATCACGGGCTTTGATGAAAGCATCATCGTGTAGATGGTGCTCAAGTTGCTCAATCGTCTGTTTGTGGTGTTCAGATAGGTTCGTGATTTCCAGCTCACCTTTAATTGCGCTTGATTTTCCACCCACCGATTTAGCAATCACTAAAATTGCAATGATGGCGATTACAACGGTCGCAATCTTGGCTAAAAACAAGCCGTAGTCCAACAAAAATTCCAATGTCATATCCCCTAATGTATGAATTAGTGTATTGTAACCATCTTGTCACGATTACCAAGAATTTCTCATCATTCCTGCGTTTATCTGTGTGATTAAACACCAATGGAATGACGAACATAATAAAAGAAAGAAGGATAAGCACAGTGGATTACCCAATCTCTACAGATGCCCTCAAAGATAAAGTAATTTTGGTTACAGGTGCCGGTGCTGGCATTGGTCGCCAAGCCGCGCTAAGTTTCGCTCAACATGGTGCAACTGTTATTCTGTTAGGCCGCAATGTCAAAAACCTTGAATTAATTTACGACGAAATCGAAAGCGCTGGTTACCCACAGCCTGCGATTATCCCATTGGATTTGAAAGGTGCGACAAAGCAGAACTACATCGACATGGCTGAAACCATCGAATCACAGTTCGGTCGTTTAGATGGTCTACTGCATAACGCAGGTGTGCTTGGCACGTTAAGTCCATTCGATCAAATCGATGAAGAAACGTTTGATGGCGTCATGCAAATCAACGTTAAAGCTGAATTTCTAATGACTCAAGCGTTACTGCCTGTCATTAAGAAAGCGGAAGCGGGTCGTATTGTCTTTACCTCTTCAACGGTTGGTCACTCTGGCCGCGCGTTCTGGGGTACTTACGCAATTTCAAAGTTTGCAACAGAAGGCATGATGCAGATCTTAGCCGATGAGCTTGAAGGTACCGATATCCGTGTTAATGCGATTAACCCAGGCGGTACTCAAACACGCATGCGTGCAAAAGCATACCCAGGTGAAGATGCAAACAAGCTAAAAACGCCACTCGACATCATCCCGCTGTATCTACACTTAATGAACCCAAGTGTGACAGACATTAATGGCCAATGTATCGACGCTCAACCTAAGTAGTTGATATTATAACCAATAACAAGAAGTCGCTTTAATAGCGGCTTTTTTTGTATCTAAATCAAATATTTAATAGTTAGCTCACCGAATTTTCGTCATTTTGCTTTGCATCTTTTTCATTGTTAAATATACTGTATAAATATACAGGTATTTAATTATGCATGAACTAATAAAAAACTTACAAGATCGCCAGTTAATCTGGAAAGGATTACAATCAACAACGCAAGGAAGTACCACTTCGACAGGCTATCCTCAATTGGATAAACAGCTTGATGGAGGCTTCCCGACGCACGGCGTCATTGAGGTTGAATCACAACAAGGGATTGGCGAACTTCGTCTACTCACGCCTTATTTAGCTCAACAAAACTCACAAAAACTGGCCATTTTCATCAACCCACCGGGGAAGATCTGTGCCGAGTTTTTCAACGACCAAAACATTCCACTAGAGAATATCCTAGTCATCCAACCTCAGCGTGATCTCGATGCATTATGGGCCGCAGAGCAGTGCCTCAAGAGTGGCGCCTGTCATTCTGTTTTGCTATGGGGTGCCGATTTAGAAATACACCAAACCAAGCGCCTGCAAGCGGCAAGCGAAACGGGCAAGTGTCTGCAATTTCATTTTAAAGCCACTAGCCATAATCGGTTATCCCTACCCGTTTCTTTAAGCATGAAGCTATCTTCTCACGCCCAAGGGTTAAAGATTGAGGTCACAAAAAGGAAAGGCAGTTGGTCGTATGGCTGCTTTATTCTAGACATGAGCCAAAATTGGCCGTTACTCACTCAAAAAATCACCCTTCAAGACAGTTCAAATCACGGGTTGTCTGGTAATACGGTGCTGGCTTTTCCTATTGTGAAGCAAGGCTAGCGTATGTTGTGGCTTTATCTGCACTTTCCATCTCTGCAGTTGGATACCTTGTTTAATTCTGAGATATCTAACTCCGAGAAAGTTCACTCTAATGAAGAGTCACACGAGCAACCTATTATCATCGTGGATGAAAAAGATCATCGTGTTCTGCAAGCTAACCAAGCTGCTCTGCAATCGGGAATTTCACTTAGTATGGGGCTAGGGTCTGCGGCGGCGCTGTGCCACAACTTACACGTCCACCCTTACAGTATTGAACTGGAGAAAAGTAAGCTGAAAGAGATCGCTCAATGGGCGTATCTGGTCACTTCTGATATGGCGTTACTGCCACCCAATGGATTATTGATTAAGGCCTCTAACATGCTGTCGCTTTACGATGGGCTAGATAACTACTGGCATGAACTCAAAAGCCATTTAGAAACGCTCAATATCCAGTTCAGCTTTGCCACAGGTTATTCGCCGCTTTCTGCAATCCTTTTAGGCAAACAATCCATCAACCAAGCAACGAACAATGTTGAGCAAATGAAAGCTTGGGTTAATCAACAAGCACTGAGTTCAAGCGAGCTACCAACTAAGCAAGTTGAACGCCTGAATCGTGTTGGTATCAATGTCGTTGAAGACTTATTAAAACTGCCTTTGCAAGAGGTCGCACGCCGCTTTGATATCGACTTGGTGAACTATGTGGGTCGTCTTAATGGGCAGTTCAAGCACCCGATTGATTTCTATCACCCACCAGAGAGTTTCCAGCAATATTTGGAGCTGCTGTTTGATATTGAAAACATCCTATTCATCGAAAAGCCTTTACTGAAATTGTTGAATCAGCTCGAGTGCTTTTTGAGGTTACGTGACCGAGTGGCTTTCGAGTTAACGCTGACTTTGCACCTAAGGGATAAAGACGATCATCATGTCTCTTTCTATTCAGCGCAGGGCGATTACCTTGCGGCCAAATGGGCAAATCTCACGCATCTAACCTTAGAATCACTGAAGATCACAGCACCTGTTCAGGGGCTGACTCTATCCTTGATTCGTCATGGAGAACCCCAAGTCGCCTACCATGATCTTTTCGATGGTAATACCGGAACACTTGCTGCGTTAGATCTGCTCTCGCTGCTGCAAGCCAAGTTAGGGCAAGCTTGTATTCAAACACCCAAAATACAGCATGACCCAAGGCCAGAGAAAGCGAACCAATATTCACTGCCGACACTGGGGAATACAGAAAAAAAGAGACAAGTTTCCCAAGATGTCGCGCAACAAACTATGACAGCTTCCAACATCAGCCAACAAAGACTCCGACCGAGCATCTTACTGCCCGAGCCCGAAGCCTTAACCGAGGATGTCACCTTATCTCAAGGCCCTGAGCGCATTGTTTCTGGCTGGTGGGACGGAGAGAAGATCATTCGTGACTACTTTATTGCTCACAGTGAAAACGGCCGATGGCTCTGGATATTTAGAACGCCAGATAAACAGTGGTTTTTGCACGGCTTATTTAGCTAGCTTGTAGGAAAGCTAGTCTGTAAAAAAGTAAGTCAGTAAGAAACTTCGCAGTCTCGTCCGTTCTACTTATTGAATTTCAACATCCTTTTTCAATCATATTCACTCGCATTGGTTAAGTGAAATTACGTTATGTCTCAGCAATACTCAGAGCTATTTTGCCAAAGTAATTACTCCTTCCTTGAAGGAGCTTCACACGCAGAGGAGCTTGTTTTACAGGCCGACTTCTTACGTTACAAAGCACTCGCGGTTACAGATGAGTGCTCAGTGGCGGGCATCGTTAAGGTTCACTCAGCAATCAAGCAACATAAACTGTCGCTCAAACAAATTGTCGGGAGCATGTTTTGGTTAAATGAAGAGTGCCAAGTGGTATTGTTATGTCCAAACAGACAAGCCTATGCTGAGCTGTGCCGTATCATTACCAACGCGAGACGTCGTAGCAGTAAAGGACATTATCAACTCTCTGAGTGGGATATCATGTCGGCTAAGCACTGCTTCATTGTTTGGCTTCCTCAACAGAAAAATGAAGATGCGCACTGGGGACAATGGCTTTCTCAGCACCACAGTGGTCGTCTGTGGATTGGCTTACAGAGACACCTGAAACAGACCGACCAGCAGTACATCGATTACTGCGTTGAATTGTCGCAACATCATCACCTACCGATAACCGCTTGCGGTGGTGTATTGATGCACAATGCTAACCGCTTACCCTTGCAGCACTCACTCACTGCGATTAAGTACCAAAAACCCATTACCGAAGTGGGCAGTCACTTACTCGCGAATGCAGAACGTTGTTTACGAAGCATCAACAAACTCTCTCATATTTTCAAAGCGGAGTGGCTAGAAGAGAGCAACCGAATCTCAGAGCTGTGTGAGTTTGATTTAGACAGCTTGCGCTACGAATACCCAAGCGAACTGATTCCTCAAGGTGAGACACCCATGAGTTATCTACGCATGTTGGTCGAAAAAGGAAAACAGGCTCGCTTCCCACAAGGTGTACCTAATGACATTCAACAAATCATAGATAAAGAGCTCGGGCTGATTGGTGAGCTCAACTATCCTTTCTTCTTTCTCACCATTCATGACATCGTCATGTTTGCCAAAAGCCAAGGCATTCTTTACCAAGGTCGTGGTTCAGCGGCCAATTCCGTGGTCTGTTACTGCTTAGAAATCACTTCTGTCGACCCAAGACAGATCTCAGTGCTATTTGAACGCTTCATCAGTAAAGAGCGCGATGAGCCGCCCGATATTGATGTCGATTTTGAGCACGAACGCCGTGAAGAAGTCATCCAATACATCTACAAGAAATACGGTAGAGAACGCGCAGCACTTGCCGCAACGGTCATTTCATACCGCTTCAAAAGTGCAGTAAGAGATGTCGGCAAAGCTTTAGGGCTACAGGAAACCCAGCTTGATTACTTTATTAAGAACACCAACCGCAGAGACAAAAGCTTAGGTTGGCAGGCTCAGTTAACTCAATTAGGACTACAACCTGACTCTTTGAAGGGTCAGCAATTTATCCATTTGGTTAATGAAATCATCGGCTTTCCACGTCACTTATCTCAGCACGTTGGTGGCTTTGTGATCTCTTCTGGGCCTTTGTATGAATTGGTTCCCGTCGAGAATGCAGCTATGCACGATCGAACTATTATTCAATGGGATAAAGATGATCTTGAAACCTTGGGGCTGCTTAAGGTCGATGTACTTGCACTTGGTATGCTTTCTGCGATTCGTAAGTGTTTCGACCTGATCAAACTCATTCATGGGCGATCACTCACCATCGCTGAGATCACTCGCCTCAAGGACGACCCTCAGGTTTACGGCATGATTCAACGAGCAGACACGGTCGGGATCTTCCAAATTGAATCACGCGCGCAAATGAGCATGCTGCCAAGGCTTAAACCGAAGACTTATTACGACTTGGTGATTCAAATCGCTATCGTTCGTCCTGGGCCTATTCAAGGCGATATGGTTCACCCATTCTTAAAGCGTCGAGATGGTATTGAGCCAATCAGTTACCCATCGAAGGATGTTGAATCAGTACTGTCGCGCACCTTAGGTGTTCCTATCTTCCAAGAGCAAGTGATTAAACTCGCCATGGTTGCCGCAGGGTTCACAGGTGGAGAGGCGGATCAGCTCAGACGCGCCATGGCTGCATGGAAGAAAAATGGCAACGTATTTAAGTTTAAAAACAAACTTATCGAGGGAATGCAAAAACGCGGTTATGAGACAGAGTTTGCCGAACAGATCTTTAAACAGATATGCGGCTTTGGTGAATATGGTTTTCCAGAAAGCCACTCTGCTTCATTTGCGGTGCTAGCCTATTGCTCAGCTTGGTTGAAATGCTACTACCCAGAATGCTTCTATGCTTCCTTGCTCAATAGCCAACCTATGGGGTTTTATAGCCCCTCACAGTTGGTACAAGACGCACAACGACACAATGTGGTAGTTCTTCCGGTATGTGTGAACGCCTCACAAGACAACCACATAGTCGTTGAACATCAGAATGGTTTAGCAATTCGCTTAGGGCTGCGACAAATCAAAGGATTCAGTGAACATGGGATTCAAAGCGTGCTCGCCAATCGTCCACAACCCGGTTATCGCCATCCTAGCCAGGTGAAACAGTTATCGATGAATAAGAAAGATATCGAGCTACTGGCATCGGCCAATGCGCTACATAACGTATCGGGAGACCGCTTCCAGACTCGCTGGGCGATCATGGACTCCGCTTCTGATTTACCTCTGTTTAGCCAAGTCTATGACGATGCTGGGGATGGACATGACGAACATGCACTGCACAAACCCAATGAGATGCAAGATCTACTCGAAGACTTCACCAGTGTCGGAGTTTCATTGAACAAGCACCCAATCACTTTGCTAGAAGAAGCTAACCGACTTGGTCGGTTCACCCATATGAAAGACTTGAAACAACAAAGACACAAATCTATGGTCACGGTTGTTGGATTGGTCACTGGCAAGCAATCTCCCGGAACCGCGGCAGGTGTTACCTTTGTCACATTAGAAGATAACACGGGCAATATTAATGTCGTGGTATGGGGAGCAACCGCGCGCTCTCAACAGCAAGCTTATCTGACAGCCAAAGCGTTAAAAGTACAAGGAATATTAGAAAAGGAAGGCGAAGTTGTGCATGTTATAGCGGGTAAACTCATCGATATTACCGATGAAATTATTGGTTTGAACACCAAATCCCGAGATTTTCATTAACGAATCAAGTTGCCCTCCAAGAAACGCTAGAAACGAAAAAGGGAAGCATCCGCTTCCCTTAAATTCAAGTTGTTGAGTTATACCTCAACGTCCGCTTCCGTACGTCTTTTCTTAAATTCCCTATACAGTAATAAGCTCAAAGTCATGACGACTTTAGACGTTAACCATATCATTCAGAGGAACTACCTTAGATTGTGCGTGAAAAGTTACGTTAGTCGTTGAGCATGTTTTGTTAAAAAACATGCTGTATCAAATACTAGCAAACGTTTTCGCCAAGGTCATTCGAAACAAACCGTACAGCTGCATTAATTACAAAATCTGACGCATTCGCTCTTGAGTCACTTCAACTAAGAGGTCTGGTTGGAATTTAGAAATAAAGCGATTACACCCTACTTTCTCAACCATGGCTTCATTGAAACTACCACTTAATGAAGTATTTAGCGTAATAAACAAATCATGCATTCGAGGATCAGTTCGAACTTCGTGAGTCAGTTTGTAGCCATCCATTTCTGGCATTTCAGCATCAGTGATCATCAATAATATTTCTTGATTGATGTCTTTGCCTTCATCACACCACTTCTTAAGTAAAGTCAGTGCTTCTAAGCCGTCACAACATTCGATAATGTTCAAACCAAGTTGCGACAAGGTGCCTTTGATCTGATTGCGCGCTGTTGAAGAGTCATCAACGATAAGCACATTACGGCCAACCATTTCATTCGCTAACTGCTGATCTAGAACACCGTCAGAAATCGACACATCGTAGTCGATGATCTCCGCTAACACCTTTTCAACATCGATGATCTCAACGATTTTGTGCTGCTCTTCTTCTTGGATGTGCGTGATAGCAGTTAAGTAGTTTGCTCGACCCGTAGTCTTTGGTGGCGGCTGGATTTCTGTCCATGTCGTATTCACGATATTGCGAACTTGTCCAACCAAGAAGCCCTGTACGGTTCGGTTGTATTCGGTAATGATCAAGTTATTTTCTTGAGTCTCATCACGTGATGGTGGGAAACCAATCGCGCTGCGTAAGTCAATAACAGGAACAGATTCACCACGTAAAGAAGCAACACCCGTAATATGATGATGAGAGCCTGGCAAGCGAGTGAGTACAGGCACTTTTAAGACTTCTTTAACTTTAAATACGTTAATCGCAAATAATTGGCGACTATTTAAGCTGAATAACAAGAGTTCCAGACGGTTTTCACCGACGAGTTTAGTTCTCTGATCAACCGAATTTAAAACGCCAGACATACAACACCTTAGTGACTAATAATAACTGTGGCTACAATAGCCTAATTCGATAGGTTAAAGCAAAGCGCAAATACACAGATGCTTAAACTAAGTACAACAAATGCTGTTATACATAGTTTAAGTGTATGGAAAGGATTCAAGGAAGGCTAAAAACGATAAAAAGGGGTTAGCCTTCAATCACTTTCATTAACAATTGGCCATCATATAAAGCTTGTTTAACAAGCGCTGCACCTGGCATGGTGGCTTGTTTATAGAATCGAGATTCCACCAGCTCTAAATCTTGATGGTAAACCGATAAACTTTGCTCTTCGATACACTTTTGAATCGCAGGGTACAACACGCTTTTAGCCTGATTGATAACACCACCAATCAAGACTTTCTCAGGGTTGAAAAGGTTAATCACAATCGCTATCGCGGCACCTAAGTAACGACCTAACTGTTCAATCACTTCAACAGCCAATGGATCGCCATCGGCAGCGGCAGCGCAGATCTGTTCAATAGTGACATCTTCAAACACAGTTAATGACGATGCTTCACCATTAGCCAGCCGCTCTTTCACTTGTTCACGGATCGCCTGAGAACTCGCGACCGTTTCTAAACAGCCATGATTACCACAATGACAAAGCTTGCCTTGTTTATCGATCTGAATATGACCCAGTTCACCGATGTTACCGTGGCGACCTTGCAATACTCGACCGTCAAGAATGATCCCGGCGCCTACACCGTGGTGAATCGAGATAAGAACGGAATTATCGTTGTCTTGAGAGTGACCAAACAACTTCTCTGCTAATGCCCAGGCTCGGGTATCATTGGCAATAAAGACAGGTAGACCTGTTTCTTTGTAGATCTCAGGACCCAACGCTAAATTTTTAACGTTGTAGTGTGGCATCTGCAACACAATCCCCTGCTCAGAATTCACAAGACCCGGTAGCGTAACCGCAATACTTGTTACCCTATCGAGTTGCTCCGCATAAGTTTGGAAAAATTCATCAATTTCATGCAGAAGACGCGCAAGCACATCATCTTGATCACGTTCATGGATATCAATCTTGGTATCGATAAGCACATCGCCGCCCAATTCATGCAGCGCGATCGTCAAGTATCCGCGACCAAGACGCATCGACAGAAACTGCCAACCTTCGTTATTGGTTTGCAGACCGACAGCAGGACGCCCACGAGTTGTGGCTTCTTGAACCGTCGTTTCGTGAATAAGGTGAGCTTCAATGAGTTCACGGGTAATTTTAGTAATACTCGCCGGAGCCAACTCACTTTGCTTGGACAGATCGATACGAGAAATAGGACCTCTAAGGTCAATTAGTTTATATACACGACCAGCATTGACCTGTTTGATATGATCAATATGGCCCGGTTGAGCCATGTACATTTTACGCTCCAGAAATCATCAACGCGGTAATTTTTTTACTTTGCGAAGTAATTGTGAAGTCACTTGGTATATCGCCGTGACCCGTATCACGTATATACATGAATCTTTGTGTATCTAGTCAAATAGTTCGAGAAAAATTCGTACCTACATCGATAAATTGAGACTTAATTTTCTTAATGAAACATCGTTATTGAGCCCTGAATTCAATAATTAGAGACAAATAAAGAAATATCCTCATAGCTCCCAATAAATATTCAATTAATGCATATACTTAATTCAGTCTTTTAAAAGATTACTTGGCCTCACTCTAGGAGTATTCATGACAGCCGAATTAAGAAAAACGAAAATCGTCACAACGCTAGGCCCTTCTACTGATAAAGGTAACGTGCTTGAAGAGATCATCAAAGCCGGTGCCAATGTCGTCCGTATGAACTTCTCTCACGGCACTAGCGACGACCATATACAACGTGCAGAAAACGTCAGAGCAATTGCCAAAAGACTTGGCACTCAAATCGCTATTCTCGGTGACTTACAAGGCCCCAAGATTCGAGTGTCAACATTCAAAGATGGCAAAATCCAACTTGCCGTTGGTGACCAATTTACTCTCGACAGTAGCCTAGGTTTAGGCGAAGGCAACCAACAAGCGGTCGGTCTTGATTATAAAGAATTACCTAACGACGTTTCAGCTAACGACATCTTGTTGCTCGACGATGGTCGTGTGCAGCTAAAAGTAACCAAAGTGGAAGGCTGCCGTGTTCATACAGAAGTCATCATTGGTGGTCCTCTCTCAAATAACAAAGGCATCAACAAGAAAGGCGGCGGCCTTTCCGCAGAAGCGCTGACAGAAAAAGACAAGCGCGACATCGTCACTGCAGCACAAATCAAAGTGGATTACCTCGCGGTGTCTTTCCCGCGCAACGGCGAAGACATGCACTACGCTCGACAGCTCGCACGAGAAGCTGGCTTAGAAGCTCACCTCGTAGCAAAGGTAGAACGAGCAGAGACGGTAGCCACTGTTGAGAACATGGATGACATCATAATGGCCTCAGACGTCGTCATGGTGGCTCGTGGTGACCTCGGAGTGGAAATTGGCGACCCTGAGTTAGTCGGAGTACAAAAACAGCTTATACGCCGTGCTAGAGCGCTTAATCGAACGGTGATCACCGCAACCCAAATGATGGAATCGATGATTTCAGCGCCAATGCCAACCCGAGCCGAAGTCATGGACGTTGCCAATGCGGTACTTGATGGAACAGATGCAGTCATGCTTTCAGGTGAAACAGCTGCAGGTGATTACCCGGTCGAAACCGTAAAATCGATGGCTGAAGTGTGTATTGGTGCTGAGAAAATGGCGGGGATTAACAACCAATCCAATTACCGAATTGATCGCACCTTTGTGACCGCCGAAGAAACCGTTTCAATGGCGACTATCTACTCGGCAAACCATATGGAAGGTATTAAAGGCGTAGTCACTCTCACAGAATCAGGCCGTACTGCACTGATGATGTCTCGCCTAAGTGCTGACATGCCTATCTACGCACTATCTCGTAACGAAGGAACACTTAATCGCTGCACCTTGTACCGAGGTGTAACACCTATCTACTTCGAGACAGAAGCCAAAGACAGTTTTGACATTGCCCTATCTACGCTCACCTGCCTAAAAGAGCAAGAGCATCTTAAGTTTGGCGATCTCGTTATCGTCACTCAAGGCGACATTATGGATGTGGCGGGATCGACCAACTGTATGAGAATCTTGCCTGTCACCTAATGTTTGCCCGTAAGGCGAAACGATTTGCCTAATCTCAAGACAAAAAAGGGTTATCGAACCAAGTTCAATAACCCTTTTTCATTTCAGAACACGACTCACTAACGATCGGCTTAAACAGCACGATCAGCTCACAGCATGCTAACTCATCAACTTCAAATATTACTCATCAACCTCAAGCATTACTTCTCAGCAGCAATGGTTGCCAACTGTGGCATGTGTGAACTGCGGGCATTTTTCGTAGAGGTATAAGTTTCAACAAATCGGTAACCGGCTTCTAAACCCAAATCATAATCGTGCAGTAAATCTTCTTTATTACTCATTAATGAATTGGATTTCAGCGGCTTACTCGGGGCAATTTGCACTACAAAAGCATCGTCTGGTGGGGAGTTCAAAAAATCCTGAGTCAATGAGTAAGTTTGGTAATGCACCATCAGCATATCTGCTAAGCCGGAATCAAACTTATCACCAATTAAATGACTTAATCTATAGATGTCATCCGCCCCGAATAACCATCGACCACCATTCAGTAAATCCAAATGTGACCTGTCGCGCTTCTGTTCTTTTGAGCTGAGAATTTGTTGTTGAAAGAACGAGCTCCAATCGGTTTTCCACTGTTCCACTTTTTGTTGCCAATGGCCTTGAACACTGTCAAAAGATTCGCGGAACCATTCCAGTTCTTCGGCTGATATCGGTTTGGGTGTTTTTAATCGCGTACTGTTAGCTTGAACCTCGACCTCTTCCTCTAACGCTGGCTCAGTTCGGATCACAACAATGGAACGGGCTTGTCTACGCCATGCTTCTTGAACCGGGATACAAGCTGATACACCACCATCCACATAAGAACTGTCGCCAATAAATATTTCATCATTGTACAAACGAGGAATAGCACAGGTTGCAATCATCACTTTGTACCAATCTTCCCCTAATAATGGGAAGTAGTGATCTCGTAAGTCTTTAGAATCCGTGACGGCTGCATAGAAGTGGCGTTCGCCTAGCGTTTGTCGTCCTAAATCCAAATCAAGCTTATATGGGTAAGCCATGATTTGTTCTAAGGCCCATTCTAATCCAAGGTTCTTTCTGTGTCGTATATAAGAAAAGAGATTGAAGAATTCAGGTGATGTTGTGAGGTCGAGAAGGAAAGAACGGCCAAGGCCTTTATCGCGGCACAGATAAGCACACAAATTAAGAGCACCTGCAGAGGTACCAAAAAACTCGTCGAAGGGATCAAAATTTGAAAGAAGAAAGGCATCCAGCACTCCAGAAGTAAAAATACTTCTCTGTCCGCCACCTTGGGCGACCAGTGCTGTTTTTCCAGCAATAAACTTAGCGTAATAGTCTAAGTCTATTGCTGTATCAATATTGGTTATAATCCCACTATTCATGATTCCCTGAGTATAAAAACTCAGCCTCGCAATAGATGGTATTAACTACCAATTGCAATAAAGCCAAATGAGAGAATGATTGCGTAGATGACAACCGTGATTTGTAGGGCATTTTTCAGATTATGGTCCATAGACACCTCTGGCTTATTATTAATTTGTCGAGTCTCTATTTAAGTACTATCAGGTGTGTGAAGTATCTTCAAGAATCGTCGAAATTAGTCGCACAATATTGATGTAACCATCACAATTAGTAAGTGTATGGATAAGGATATACTCATGAATAACAAAGCAAATATATTGGCACTGATTACGCTTCTCTCCGTTTCGAGCGTACATGCCTCGCCGGAAATCATCATTACTCCGATGGTGGGCTATACAGGCGGTGGCAGTGTCGAAGACCAGGACGGTAAAACCTATGATATGAAAGGGTCTGAAAACTACACCTTTGCGATTGAAACGCCATTTGAAAAAGGACGCATCGGCTTTTTCTATTCTAATCAAAGCTCTGAATTAGAAACGCTCAACCTAAGCTCCTCCATCCAATACCTGCACTTTCAAAGTAGCATTTACTACCCAGCTTCTTCTGTGTTGTCTGGTTATTTGGGGTTAGGCCTTGGTGCTTCTTACGTCGATGTAGACTGGGCAAAAGATAAGTATGGGTTCTCAACCTCTATCTTTGGTGGTTTAGAGTACAAATTTAGTGACCGATTAGCGCTAAACACACAACTACGTTGGTTAGGTACCGTTGTCGATAACGACACCTCCGGTGTTTGTAACATCCCAAGTAACGGGCAAGAGTGCATCATCCGCTTTGATACCGACTGGATGAACCAATTCCAAGCCAATGTCGGACTGAGTTTTACTTTCTAAGTATCGATGACCATAAGCATCTCATACCAATAGAACCTCCGAATAGTTGGTCAGTTCAACTATAGAGTGTATGAATTTCAGTCATACGCTCTACTTTTAAATAAAGTCATATAACCTAATAAAACAGAAAAAATTAGACACATAAACCAATCAGAAAACCCCAAACCAATTCATACCTCTAAAATAACCATCATTTAACATCTTAAAGACCATAAGCCCACAGTTATTAAACATACCTAATCTATTGCTTTAACCATTCTAACTAGGTAGGCTCATTAGCACGCATCAGCTGAATATTTCAGGTTATGCAAACACACATCAAACAATTAAGAATTATCCGCTGAGTTCTCCAATCGCTAACAACATAATAATCTAAACTTTTGCTTAATCACGGAAGATAAAGTAAACAGTCAAACCGTTTGCCTGTTTTAACTATCATCTCCTTACCAAGCACAGCGTGACGAGAAGCTTCATACCTCAGGGAAGTTGTAAAGGAGTTAAATATGAAGCGAGAACAGTGGGGATCCCGAGCAGGATTTATCCTTGCCGCAGTAGGATCTGCTATTGGTTTAGGAAACATTTGGCGTTTTCCATATATGGCTTATGAAAATGGCGGCGGTGCTTTTTTCATTCCATATCTATTTGCCATGCTTACGGCTGGTATCCCATTTATGATCCTAGAGTTCAGTATGGGTCAAAAATATCGTGGCTCTGCACCTGCAACTTTAGCGCGCATCAACTCAAAATTTGAGTGGCTTGGCTGGTTCCAAGTGGGTGTAGCGGCTGTCATCGCGGTCTACTATGTTGCCGTTATCGGTTGGGCAATTTCATACTTCGGTATGTCATTCAATCAAAGCTGGGGAACAGACACTAACGCATTCTTCTTCAGTGAATATCTAGCTCTAGGTGATAACTCACCGACGAACCTAGGTAACATCCAATGGGGCATCGCCGGCGCAATGTTACTCGCTTGGGCAATCACTTATGCAGCTATCGTGGGTGGTGTTAAAGCTGGTATCGAACGTGCTTCTAAAGTAATGATGCCAGTGTTGTTCATAATGGTGATTTTGCTTATCGGACGCATGGTTTTCCTTCCTGGTGCTCTAGATGGTGTGAACTACATGTTCGAACCTGATTTCAGCAAGATCTGGGACGTAAAAGTATGGGCTGCTGCTTATGGACAAATCTTCTTCACGCTAAGTATCGGTTTTGCGATCATGCTGGCTTACTCAAGCTACCTGCCTGAAAAATCAGATATCACGAACAACGCGTTCATGACGGTTCTTATCAACTGTGGTTTCTCAATTCTTGCGGGTATTATGATTTTCTCTGTTCTTGGCTACATGGCTCAAGAACAAGGTAAACCATTAACTGAAGTAGTATCAGCAGGCGTTGGCCTTGCGTTTGTTACGCTACCTGCTGCGATTAATTTACTTCCAGCACCGTATATTCTGGGTCCACTATTCTTCTTTGCACTTGTTGTGGCTGGTTTAAGCTCTCATATCTCAATTATGGAAGCGGTAACATCTGCAATTATGGACAAGCTGAACTGGAGCCGTAAAAAAGCAGCAAGTATTGTTATTGGCGTTGGTGTTGTGGTGTCTATGGCATTTGCAACTAACGGCGGCCTACTTCTACTAGACCTAGTCGATCACTTCGCTAACAACGTCGGCATCATGGTAGGCGGATTCATTGAAATCCTTCTAATGGCATGGCTACTAAACAAAGTTAGCGATGTACGTGCGTACGTCAATGAGATTTCAGATTTCTCTATTGGCGTATGGTTTAACGTATGTTTACGCTTCGTCACTCCAGTTATGCTTGCAATCATTCTTGCAACGAAACTAAGCGCATTGTTTACAGACGGTTACGGTGGCTATGACCTGACTCTTGGCTGGGCAATGATCGCAGGATTACTAGCGATTGGCATTATCATAAATATGACAAGTAAGAAGGAAGCATAATCATGACAACTAGTGCGATTATTATGATGGTTCTTGGTCTTGGTATCACTTGGGGTGGTGCTGCAATTTGCATAAAGCGTGCAATGGACAAACAGAAATAACCTTATTTAACCATTCAAAAATGCCAGCTACTAAGCTGGCATTTTTTGTCTCATCACCTAGAACTTGTAAGTGATACCTAGCGCACCACCCACTTGTAACTCAACACCTTTATACATGTCGAGTTCAGGGTGAACTTGAGCGTAAGCATTCCAACCTTCGTGGAAATTCACTTTCACGCCTAACGGCAAGCGTAAGCCAAAGTCGTCATTCCATTCAGTCCAAGCACCAGCACCGACATACCAACTCAACGGAGCTTCAGTCTCAAACTGACCACGCTTCCAAATGTAGTCAAATGCAGCACCATCGTTGCCAATCGTGGCACGATACTTCTGATCAAATTCCACAACGACACTCAGGTCTTGGTCAATGGCTAATCCAACTTCCAAAGCTGGAACTTCAGAAGCGTGAGCAAACGAGGCTCCGCTGCAGCACATAAGGCCGATCAAGTAACGATGTTTCATAATATTCTCAGACTGTAGTTAAAAAACGGAGTCTACGGGAATCTCAGCGAAAGGTGTCATCGCTAGGTAAAAGCGAACTGGCGTTCAAGCTTCGTAATCGGTCTTCAACACATCGGGTTGAGTAAGAAGAGATTAAGCGGGAGGACATTTTGCATATTGCAGAAAGCAAAAAAGGAGGCCCGTAAGGCCTCCTTTCAATTTATTGAATCAGCGAATTAACCGTTGTTACGGATCCACTCATCCATGTCTGTCTTAAGGTTGTCAGACTTAGTACCGAAGATAGCTTGTACGCCACCAGCAACTACAACAACACCTGCAGCGCCTAGTTTCTTCAGTTTGTCTTGGTCAACAACTGCTGTATCAGCAACGGCTACACGTAGACGAGTAATACAAGCGTCAAGACCAGTGATGTTCGCTTTGCCACCGAATGCAGCAACTAACTCACCAGCAAGCTCTGTACCAGTTGCAACGATTTCGTCTTCTGACTCGTCTTCGCGACCTGGAGTTTTAAGGTCTAGAGCTTTAATCACAGTGCGGAATACGATGTAGTAAATTGCAGCGTAAGCAACACCACAAACAACCATTAGGCCCATCTTAGACGCGTTGCCAGATAGAACTAGGAAGTCGATTAGACCGTGTGAGAAAGATGTACCGTGTACAAAACCTAGAGTGTTCGCAAGAACGTATGCAGAACCAGCTAGTAGAGCGTGGATTGCGTACAGTACAGGAGCAACGAATAGGAATGAGAATTCGATTGGTTCAGTGATACCCGTTAGGAATGAAGTTAACGCAGCAGAAGCCATGATACCCATTACTTTAGCGCGGTTTTCAGGTTTAGCTGAATGTGCAATCGCGATTGCAGCAGCAGGTAGACCGAACATCTTGAACATGTAACCACCAGCTAGCTGACCGAAGCCATTGCCCGCTGCACGAGATGCGTCATCAGCAACTAGGTAACAAGTAAGAACACCGTTTTGAGTTTCGCCAGCAGCGTTTACACAAGTACCAGCTTCAAAGAAGAAAGGTACGTTCCAAACGTGGTGAAGACCAAATGGAATTAGAGAACGCTCAACGATACCGTAGATACCAAACGCCACTTGTGGGTTTTGGTGAGCAGCCCAATCAGAGAACGCAGAGATAGCGCCGCCAACTGGTGGCCATACTACAGATAGTAGGATTGCTAGACCAATCGCAGAGAAACCTGTGATGATTGGCACAGCACGCTTACCAGCGAAGAAGCCAAGGTACTCTGGTAGTTGAATACGGAAGAAACGGTTGAATGCCCAAGCAGCAACACCACCGACTAGGATACCACCTAGTACACCAGTGTCGATTTTATCAACGCCCATTACACCAGCCATTACGCCTAGTGTAGCAGTCATGATGCCGTAACCAACGATAGCAGCTAGACCAGCTACACCGTCGTTATTTGTAAAGCCAAGTGCTACACCTACTGCGAACAGCAGTGCCATTTGACCGAATACTGAACCACCCGCTTGTTCCATTAAGTTTGAAACGATTTCTGGAATGAAAGGAAGGTCTGCTGCACCGACACCTAGCAAAATACCCGCAACTGGTAAAACTGATACTGGTAGCATCAGAGACTTACCAACTTTCTGCAGGCTAGCAAAAAGGTTCTTAAACATGTTTATGCTCCTGATAAAGATAAAATAATTATATGGGTCCTAACGGCACACCCCCGTAGCCTATATGTTAGCACCCAGTGAAAATGTAACCATGTGTTGCATTATATTTTCTGCCGCTAAATATATATTGATGGGGAACTAAGTTTCTAGTCACTTACGAAATTTAGTTTCAAAACAAGTCTTGGATCACATGTCAAATATAGAAATGCAATGCTTTACAAGCCGATAAGTTTATGAAAATAAAGTAAATTATAATTACCCTCTATTATTTTACTGAGTAAATAAAATAGAGGGCAATGTTATTTTTAGTAACAAAATTACAAATGTTGTAATTCATACTCTCAAGTTCAACATATTCCGTAAACATTAAAAAAAAACGCATTTTTGGTGATCAAAAACACAAAAAGGGAGCTTTCACTCCCTTTTATATGTTTAGTTAGGTTTCTATCGCAAAAAAAGTTTTCGGTAATTTTTGGTCGTTTGTTCAGCAACCTCTTTCATTGATACCCCTTTTAACTGGGCGATATAAGCCGCAACTTCGACCACATATGCAGGCTGATTCTCTTTGCCACGATATGGAATCGGCGCCAAATATGGCGAATCAGTCTCGATCAGCAACCTATCTAGAGGTAGGTTCTTCACAACATCTTTAAGTTCTGTGGCTTGTTTAAAAGTCACAATACCTGAAATCGAGATATAAAAACCTAATTCCATTGCCGCTTCAGCGAATGCTTGATCTTCAGTAAAGCAATGAATCACACCACCGCACTTCTCTGCTCCACCATCGCGTAAAATAGCTAACGTATCTTCACGCGCGTTACGTGTGTGGATGATCAAAGGTTTATTCAGCTCAACAGCCAACTCAACGTGCTGCTTGAACCTAAGCTGTTGCAGTTCTGCCGTCTCTGGCTGGTAATGATAATCTAGGCCGGTCTCACCAATCGCCACAACTTTAGGGTTACTCGCGTACTCACGCATTCTTTCTAAGTTGAAATCACTCTCTACATCGAGAGGATGAACGCCACACGAAGCCTTAACGTTATCAAACGGCGAGATCATCTCAAGCATGTTTTCAAACGAATCCAGCGTCACACCGACAGAAAGCAGTTGGTCTACGTTGGCTGCCTTCGCCTTGTTAACCACGTCTTCTACGTTGGTGTGTAAATCTTGGTAATCCAGTTTGTCTAAATGACAGTGAGAATCTACGAACATGTTTCCTCGCAAGTGGCAATCAGCCAATTCATTATGAGTAGCTCCGTATTGAGCCCAGGGTGTTGCTTTAACTGCTCAATCAATATCAGCAGTTTATGTGATGCTGCATAAGCACTTTGATAAGACATCACTTCAACCAATGCTTTCGCGCTAGGAGTAATGGCTTGGTTCGCCAAACCAAAATGCAACTTCTGTACGTCAGACAATAAGTGCCATAGCCAGCCTAGTTGAACCAAAGGATCTTTACCAAGCTCTGTGGAAAATTTCAGCATGTCAGGTTGAGTGCCTTTGATTACATTGACAAAGCCATCGAGTGCTTTGGTCGAAGCCTCGACTCCGCTTTGCTCAAACATCGCCTTTGCTTTTAAAGGCGCGTTGTCATTGAGTGCTAAAATGAACTGCGGTACCGCTTTACCGACTTCGCCATCTAGCCACGCCGACCCGACCTCCAACTGTGGGCTAACCACATTGAACTGCTGACAACGGCTAATAATAGTCGGCATTAAGCGATTGCTGTTGCGAGTTGAAAGAATGAAGATGCACTTACTTGATGGCTCTTCCAGAGTTTTCAATAGTGCATTGGAAGCCGATTCGTTCATTGCTTCAGCTGGGGTAAGCAAGATAACGCGCAAACCACCTAACTGAGAAGACTCTTGAGCCCAGCGGTTACTGGCACGCACTTGATCAACCGTGATCGACTTACCTTCTTTCTCTGGTGAGATCACATGAAAATCAGGATGACTGCCCGACTTCATCAGTTCGCAGCTGTGGCAAAACCCGCACGACTCGCTTTCATAGTTCGTACACATCAATGCGTCGGTAAGTTGGCTAATCAACGCATCAACGCCGAGCCCTTCAGGTGCATTAACAATCACAGAGTTAGGAAAACGTTCTGCATCGAGATTTTTTTTCCACTCACTCCATACTGGTGTGAGCCAAGAGTACACTTCAGCCATGACTACCTACTGTTTATTGAGCCAAGCACCTAGCGCGACTTTAATATCAGCAGCCACTTGCTCAATCTCTTGCTGTGCATTAACCACAAGAACCGTTTCGTCTTGTTCTGCAATCTCAAGGTAACGTTCACGCGTACGATCGAAGAATGAGATATCCATCTTTTCAATTCTATCAAGCTCACCACGGCCTCTAGCGCGTTCAAGCCCTACTCTAGGGTCAAGATCCAAGTATAGGGTTAGATCTGGCTTAAAACCGCCTAGCGTGGTTGCTTTCAGTGATTCCATAGTAGTACGTGCGATCTGACGACCACCACCTTGGTATGCTTGAGAAGACATATCATGGCGATCACCCAATACCCATTTACCACTGTCGAGTGCGGGCTTGATGACGTTTTCTACTAATTGAACACGTGCCGCGTACATCAGCAGTAATTCCGTCATATCTTGAAGCTTCTCGCCTTCATGTTCTTCTTTAACCAATGAGCGCATCTTTTCAGCTAAGACAGTGCCACCCGGCTCACGAGTACTGACGATATCTTTAACACCCGATGCTTTCAATGTCTCAACGATGGCATTGATTGCTGTACTTTTACCTGCACCTTCAAGGCCTTCGACTACGATAAATTTCGACTGATTCATAATTATTTCTTTATTTGTTTTTTCTTAATTGCTTTAAGTAAGCTCGTACTGCACGGTTATGCTCAGTCAAACTCTTTGAAAATACGTGACCGCCCGTTCCACTCGCAACAAAATACAGGTAGTTGCTCTTCTCTGGATTCAGCGCAGCATTGATCGACGCTTTACCCGCCATTGCAATAGGCGTCGGCGGTAGGCCACTCATTGTATAGGTGTTGTATGGCGTTGGAGTGCGTAGGTCTTTCTTACGAATATTACCTTTGTAGCTATCGCCCATGCCGTAGATAACCGTTGGGTCAGTTTGCAAACGCATACGCTTGTTCAAGCGGTTAACGAACACAGAAGACACACGTTCACGCTCTGACGCTACTGCCGTCTCTTTCTCGATGATAGACGCAAGAATTAGCGCTTCGTACGGCGACTTAAGAGGCAACTTACCGGCTCTATTTTCCCACTCATCATTGACCACATTCATTAGATCGCGATGTGCGCGTTTCAACAAATCTAAATCCGTAGTGCCGTAGGTATAGTGGTATGTTTCCGCTAAGAACAGGCCTTCTAGCTTTTCATTTTCGATACCAAGCTTTTCGGCGATCTCTTTTTCAGAAACACCGTCTAACGTTTGCTGAATGAATTCGTTGTCTTTTAGCTGAACAAGCCACTCATCAAAACGACTGCCTTCTACGAAGGTAATCGTAAATTGGTGCTCTTTCCCTTCTACAAGTACTTGTAACGCCTGTTCTAGGGTTAAACCTGGTTCGAGCAAGAATGTACCCGCTTTTACGTCTACAAGCTCAGGATGCAACTTACGGATTAATTTCTCGTAAGGAGAAGCCTCAAAAAGGCCTTGATTAATCAATTGTGCGAGCACACGGTTAAAGCTGCTACCTGAAGCAACGGTAACCACCTGTGGTTTTTCTAATTGAATAACTTGTTTCAGGTTATCTTGCGCTTGGTTGTAAACATAAAAACCAGCAGCTGCGGCTGCGATTAGGCACAAGATAATAAAAATGAATAACTTTTTGATCACGAGTTTAGTTGTCCTTGAAGGCTACGAGTAACGGTTCCAATCTTAAATTGGATATCACTAATACGGGTAACTGGGGCAACCCCTAAAATGGAGTTGGTTATGAAAATCTCATCAGCTTGCATGAGCTGGGATAGGCTGTAATCACCAATTGTAACGGAAAGTTCACTCTGATTCAGCGCCGTTAACACATGCTTACGCATAACCCCAGCCACGCCGCTTTGCGTGAGTTGAGGTGTATATATCATCTGATCTTTGCGCCAAAACAGATTGGCCATGGTGGTTTCTATCACATTGCCCGAGATATCAAGCACCACACCATCCACTTCATCAGCCTGATCCATTTCATCTTTCATCAAGATCTGCTCAAGACGATTATTGTGCTTATGGCCTGCGAGCAGTGGGCTCAAACCAAGCGCTTGACGGCAGATACCCAGCTCGACACCGGAGTCTTGCCATGCTGAATAATGATTGGGGAAATCAAAGGTACTGATGGTTACTATTGGCTTGACGATATTCTTGGTACTGTAGCCACGACCGCCAGCCCCACGGCTAACGTGTAGCTTGATCCCTGCTTTTGTATTATGGGGCATGTTTTTACCTTGAAGATTCGATGAACCATCAAGATTCTTTGTCCTATGAAGATCGTTATCTTGGATATGTTGAAGTGCATTATCGATCCAAAGGCGAACCACATCCCAATCAAGAGCAGAAATGCGTAGTGCTTTAAGGCATTCGTCTACACGGTGCTGATGAGCGTAAAAATGTTGTATTTCACCATCACTCACGAGCATTGTCGTGAAACAGCCGTCGCCGTACTGAAACGAGCGATCCAATATATCGATAGTTTGCTGGCTTTCTCCATCAACCCAAAACATGTTTTTTCCCCATAAAAAGAAACGGCTCAATGCTAAAGCATCAAGCCGTTTAAAAACAAGTCTAATTATGACTATCTACGAGTGTTTACGTCTTTAATAAAAAGATTAAATCTTTTTGAAGATCAAACAGCCGTTTGTACCACCGAAACCGAACGAGTTACATGCAGCATATTCCATGCCGCTAACTTTACGCGCAGTATGAGGTACTAAATCAATATCTAAGCCTTCTTCAGGATCATCTAAATTGATTGTTGGTGGAACAATTTGGTCAATTAGAGACATCGCTGTGATGATAGCTTCAGCAGAACCTGCAGCACCTAGAAGGTGACCTGTCATTGATTTCGTAGAAGAAACCAATACTTGCTTGCTGCCTGCTTCGCCAAGAGCACGCTTGATGCCCTTCACTTCCGCTACGTCACCTGCAGGAGTCGAAGTACCGTGTGCGTTAACATAACCGATTTGTTCACCAGTAATACCAGCATCACGCATAGCCGCTTCCATTGCTAGTGCGCCACCAGAACCATCTTCACTTGGAGATGTCATGTGGTAAGCGTCACCCGACATACCGAAGCCAACTAGCTCACAGTAAATCTTAGCGCCACGAGCTTTAGCATGTTCATACTCTTCAAGAACCATCATGCCTGCACCGTCACCAAGAACGAAGCCGTCACGGCCTTTGTCCCATGGACGAGAAGCTTTTTGAGGCTCATCGTTACGAGTAGACAGTGCTTTAGCCGCACCAAAACCGCCCATACCTAGTGGTGTCGATGCTTTTTCAGCACCACCCGCTAGCATTGCGTCAGCATCGCCGTATGCAATCATACGAGCCGCGTGACCAATGTTATGTAGGCCAGTCGTACATGCCGTAGAAATCGCGATGTTTGGACCGCGTAGGCCACGCATGATAGACATGTGACCCGCAATCATATTCACGATCGTCGACGGTACGAAGAACGGGCTGATTTTACGAGGGCCTTTTTCAGTTAGAGCCTTGTGACCGGCTTCGATCAAACCAAGACCACCAATACCAGAACCGATAGCAACGCCTACACGAGGGGCGTTTTCTTCAGTAATAGTTAGGGCTGAATCATCTAAAGCTTGAATACCTGCTGCGACGCCGTACTGGATGAACAAGTCCATCTTACGAGCATCTTTTTTAGTCATATACTCTTCGCAGTTAAAGTCTTTTACTAGACCTGCAAAACGAGTTGAGAAATTGGTTGCATCAAAATGATCGATATTAACGATACCACTTTGACCAGCTAGCAGGGCTTTCCAAGAAGATTCTACAGTGTTGCCTACCGGCGACAACATACCCATGCCAGTGACAACTACACGACGCTTGGACACGATATTACACTCCGGGGATTGAGGTGATTTAAGATGAGGATAGATGAGTTAGATAAAACACAGGCGGTCAAGGTGACCGCCTGGGAGAGATTATTACTGAGCGCTAGTTACGTAATCGATAGCAGCTTGAACAGTAGTAATTTTCTCAGCTTCGTCATCTGGGATTTCAGTGTCGAATTCTTCTTCTAGAGCCATTACTAGCTCAACTGTGTCTAGAGAATCTGCACCTAGGTCATCAACGAAAGAAGCTTCGTTTTTAACTTCAGCTTCGTCTACACCTAGCTGTTCAACAATGATTTTCTTTACGCGTTCTTCGAGGTTGCTCATTTTTTCTTTTCCTTTACAGAGTTCGCTTTATGCGATGTTTTCCGTAGTTTATTCAATCTATTGAAAGTTGCAAGGTCAACTTTTCTGGTCAAACCACAATTTTCACGATTTTAACCGAAATTACGTATGATCTTGACTTAAATTATGCACAAATGTTGCACATAATTTACACCATGTACATACCGCCATTGACGTGAAGTGTTTCACCTGTGATATAAGCTGCCGCAGGTGACGCCAAAAATACCACAGCTTCAGCGATTTCGCGAGGGTCACCTAGTCGACCTGCTGGTACATTCGCCAAAGTTACTGCACGTTGGTCATCATTTAGCGCTTTAGTCATGTCAGTTTCGATGAAACCAGGTGCTACAGTGTTCACTGTAATACCACGAGACGCAACTTCACGAGCCATTGATTTAGTAAAACCAATTACGCCCGCTTTTGCAGCTGCGTAGTTAGCTTGACCAGCGTTACCCATAGTACCAACTACAGAACCAACGTTTACGATACGTCCTTGACGCTTCTTCATCATGCCACGCAATACAGCTTTAGACATGCGGAAGATAGGCGTTAGGTTAGTATCGATGATGTCATTCCACTCATCGTCTTTCATACGCATAAGTAGGTTATCACGAGTGATACCTGCGTTGTTAACTAGAATGTCAATCGCGCCGAATTCATCATTGATGGTTTTCAGTGTAGCAGCAATTGAGTCAACATCCGTTACATTAAGAGCAAGACCTTTACCGTTCTCACCTAGGTACTCGCTGATTGCAGCAGCGCCGCCTTCAGACGTAGCAGTACCGATAACTTTAGCACCACGCTCAACTAAAAGTTCAGCGATTGCACGACCGATACCACGGCTTGCGCCTGTAACTAGTGCAACTTTGCCTTCTAAATTCATTATAACTTCTCTATTAATTGGTTATTTACTTAGCAGCTTCTAGTGATGCAGTGTCATTAACTGCAGCAGCTGTCATAGTTTTAACAATACGTTTTGTTAGACCAGTAAGAACCTTACCTGGGCCTAATTCTAGTAGTTTTTCAACGCCTTGCTCATTCATCGCTTGTACACCTTCAGTCCAACGAACTGGGCTGTATAGCTGACGAACAAGTGCGCTTTTGATTTTTGCAGGATCTGTTTCAGCAATCACATCGACGTTATTGATAACAGGAAGTGCCGGTGCGTTGAACTCTAGAGCTTCTAGAGCAACCGCTAGCTTGTCTGCTGCAGGCTTCATAAGGGCACAGTGAGACGGCACAGATACAGGTAAAGGAAGAGCACGTTTAGCGCCTGCTTCTTTACATAGTGCACCAGCACGCTCTACTGCCGCTTTGTTACCCGCGATAACAACTTGGCCAGGTGAATTGAAGTTAACTGGAGACACAACTTCGTCTTGTGCCGCTTCTTCACACGCTTTAGCAATCGCTTCATCATCTAGACCGATGATTGCGTACATTGCACCCACGCCCGCAGGCACCGCTTCTTGCATCAGTTGACCACGTAGCTCAACTAGCTTGATCGCTTCTTTAAAGTCGATAACACCCGCACACACTAGTGCAGAGTATTCACCTAGGCTGTGACCTGCTAGGTTTGCAGGTTGCTCTAGACCAAGCTCTTGCCATACACGCCAGATTGCAACAGACGCTGTTAGTAGAGCCGGTTGAGTACGAAAAGTTTCATTTAGATTTTCTACTGGACCATCTTGAACCAATGCCCATAGATCGTAACCAAGTGCTTCTGAAGCTTCAGCAAATGTCTTTTTAACAACATCATACTGTTCGCCTAGGTCAGCAAGCATACCGATAGCTTGAGAGCCTTGGCCTGGGAATACGATAGCAAATTTGCTCATTGTAATTTTCCTTTAAGCAAAGCAAAAAATTGAATAAGGCACATAAGTTATGTGCCTTGTTTGTTGATTATCGCTTGAGGTTAGAATTTAACTAACGCAGAACCCCAAGTGAAGCCGCCGCCAAAGGCTTCGAGAAGAAGCGTTTGACCACGTTTAATTCGCCCATCACGAACAGCCTCATCGAGTGCTGTCGGTACGGTAGCTGCTGACGTATTGCCGTGCTTATCAAGAGTAATCACTACTTGATCAAGCGACATTGTCAGCTTTTTCGCGGTTGCCGAGATAATACGGTAGTTAGCTTGGTGTGGAACTAACCAATCAAGCTCTGACTTATCCATATTGTTCGCCGCTAATGTGTCTTTAACTAGCTTAGAAAGCTGAGTTACCGCCACTTTAAATACTTCGTTGCCCGCCATGTGCAGCCATTTGTCTGCATCACCGCCACGCTCTGGAACTTCTAGGCTTAGAAGCTCACCGTATTTACCATCAGAGTAAATGTGAGTCGACAAAATACCTGGCTCTTCGCTTGCGCCTACAACTACCGCGCCTGCAGCATCACCAAATAAGATGATAGTAGAGCGGTCAGTCGGATCACAGGTTTTTGACAGTGCGTCCGCACCGATTACCAAAACGTTTTTACACATACCTGTCTTGATATGTTGATCAGCAACAGACAATCCATAGACAAAGCCAGAACACGCCGCAGCTAAATCAAACGCAGGGCAGCCTTTGATACCAAGCTTACCTTGTACCTGACATGCCGAAGACGGGAATGTATGGCTACTGCTGGTTGTCGCAACGATGATTAAATCAATATCTTCTTTGTCGATACCTGCCATTTCAATGGCATTTTCAGCAGCGTAAAACGCCATATCTGCAACGGTTTCGTTTTCCGCTGAAATACGACGCTCTTTAATACCTGTTCTAGCAACGATCCACTCATCGCTAGTCTCTACCATTTTCTCTAAGTCTGCGTTAGTACGCACCTGAGATGGCAAGTAGCTGCCAGTACCTAAAATTTTGCTATACATGAAGACTAATAATGCCTCTCGAGTAAAACCGCTTCCAAACGATCGCTAATGCGACTGGGGACTTGTCGTTTGACCTCGTGTACTGCTTCACCAATCGCGTTGACGACTGCAGACACATCAGCACTTCCATGACTTTTAATGACAATGCCGCGCAATCCTAACAAACTTGCGCCGTTATACTGGTCGGGGTTCAAGGTTTTTAATTCGGTAAATAGCTCAGAAAACAACATTCTGGCAATCCAACCCTTTATTGTTGAAGCCATCATGCGCGTTTTTAGCTTATCAATAAAGAGCTGAGCCGTACCTTCGCACGTTTTTAAGCAGACATTGCCCACAAAACCATCACATACGACGACATCAGCAGCATCTTGAAGTAATTGATTACCTTCAATATAGCCTATGAAGTTCACAGACTGAGTATTAGACAACATTTCAGCGCATCGTTTTACAAGGTCATTGCCTTTAATTTCTTCAGCACCGATATTCAAGATAGCGACACGAGGCGCGCGACCTAAATGTTGCTCCGCTAATGCACTGCCCATTACGGCAAACTGAAACAGCGAATCTGCGTCACTAGAAACGTTCGCCCCTAAATCAAGCATCCAGGTACGGTTGCCAGAAGCGGTAGGCAAAGCTGAAACCAATGCAGGCCTATCAATACCGGGAAGAAGTTTGAGTCTGAAACGAGATAACGCCATCAGTGCGCCTGTATTACCACCACTCACACAAGCATCAGCTTGTGACTCGGCAACCAGATCGATAGCAGCACGCATAGAGCTACCCTGACTGTTACGTAGGGCCAGTGAAGGTTTTTCAGAATTGGAAATAACTCGATCACAATGCTGGATACTCAAACGAGAATCAGGCATTCGACCTAATGAAGATAATTGAGATGTGATCGCGTTTCGATCACCTATTAGAACGACTTTTAGCTCTGGGAAATACGACAGTGCCTGCACGGCGGCAGGCACTGTTACACGAGGACCGAAGTCCCCGCCCATTGCATCAAGCGCAACGGTTAGATTTTGCAAAGGTCAACCTTACTTGTTGATAACCTTTTTGCCGCGGTAGAAACCTTCGGCAGTCACGTTGTGACGTAGGTGAGTTTCACCTGAAGTTGCGTCTACAGAAAGTGCAGCTGTAGTTAGCGCATCGTGTGAACGACGCATGCCACGCATTGAACGTGATTTCTTGCTCTTTTGTACGGCCATTGACCCTACTCCTATGTAAATTCTTAAAGATACTTACTGATAAGTTACTTCTTTAAGTTTTTTAAAACATCAAATGGATTCGGCTTTTTATCTTCCTCAATTTCTTCAGGAAGTTCACCAAACACCAAGTTATTTGAGTTAACGCTACATTTCGCATCGTCGTGCATTGCTATTTGTGGCAATCCAAGGATGAACTCGTCTTCAACTAATTGAATCAGGTCTAACTCACCGTACTCGTTCAGATCTACCAAATCGTACTCTTCCGGTGCTTCCTCTTCACTTTTCTCGCTGTAAACAGGAGTATAAGTAAATTGGACATCGCACTCATGTGCGAAAACCTCATTACAACGTTGACACTCTAAATCGACTTCGACGTTAGCTTTACCAGAGATAACGACTAATCGTTGTTCATCAAGCCCAAATGACATTGAGACTTGCGCGTCACGTTTTACGCCTTCAGTTGTTTCAGTTAAACGCTTCAAAAGACTGACTTGAATGATACCATCCATATCGAGTCGTTTTTGAGCCGTTCTTGCCGGATCAACTGTACGCGGTATTTTTTCCTTTTGCATAGGGCGCGAATCTTATCTTCCAAATCGTGTTTAGTCAAAGGAAATGGCAAAAAAAATGTACTTTCCTACCTTTCCTGTTCAGAGCATTATGAATAGCAGGATAAGTTACGTTATCCTGAACTAAATGCTTACACGAATTGTAAATTAAAATGAGAAATTACCAACTAGTTTTAGCTTCTACATCTCCATTTAGGCAAGAGATCCTCAAAAAACTACAGTTAAACTTTGTCACAGCTAAGCCTGACTGCGATGAAACGCCGCTTCCAGAAGAGATACCTCAACAGTTAGTGATGCGTCTCGCCGAGACAAAAGCCAAATCTTGTAGTGTTGAACAACCAAGCCTAGTGATTGGTTCCGATCAAGTCTGTGTGATTGACGGAGAAATCATTGGTAAACCGCTTACTCGTGAAAAAGCGATCGAGCAATTATCTCGTCAAAGCGGCAAAAGCATCACTTTCTATACTGGGGTAACGGTATGGAACAGTGAAACCAATAAAGCCGACACTCGCTTAGATACCTTCATCGTGCATTTCCGTGATTTAACAGATCAGCAGATCATTGCTTATGTTGAGAAAGAGCAGCCTTATTACTGCGCTGGCAGTTTTATGTGTGAAGGGTTAGGCATCGCGTTATTTAAGAAAATGGAAGGTAAAGACCCGAATACCTTGATCGGCTTACCGCTGATCGATCTAGTCGATATGTTAGAAGCGCAAGGAATGAATGTGTTGTAGCGGGTACTCTCTCTGTTTGAGATTCCCTACTCCTTCCTTCGTCAGTCTAGGAAATGACGATGAAAAAGAGTGAGTCTGGAATGAGTTGGGGATCTTCTACAACAGATAAAAACAAAAAAGGTTGACGAAATTCGTCAACCTTTTTTGTTAGTCGATAAGTAAGACTAGAAGAGCTAGGCCTTTCAATCTTGTATCTTCCTAAAGCTTACGTAAGCCAGTTAGGGCTCTCTCTAACCTTTTTTCCATCGGCGCCGAGATATCCATCTTCTCTTCGCTACCCGGGTGGGTAAACTTGATGTTAGCTGCATGTAAGAACAGACGATTAAGGCCAACCTTACCGGTGTAAGCATCAAAACGACGATCACCGTAGCGATCATCCCAAGCGATTGGGTGACCTGTATACTGAGCGTGCACACGGATTTGGTGTGTACGGCCTGTAATTGGACTTGCTTGGACTAGCGTCGCATCTTGAAATTTTTCCAAAACCTTAAAACGAGTTTCAGAAGCCTTACCGTTCGGGTTTACGCGAACAATACTGTTTACTTCATTTTTCAATAAAGGGGCATTAACCACTTTACAGCTGTTCTTCCATTCACCCATCACTAAAGCGAAGTAATATTTTTGAACCGTTTTTTCACGGAACTGTGCTTGAAGGTGTCTTAGCGCCGAGCGCTTCTTAGCAACAAGCAAAATGCCAGACGTATCTCTATCAATACGATGCACTAATTCAAGAAAACGAGCATCAGGACGAAGTGCACGTAATGCTTCAATCGCGCCAAACTTCAAGCCGCTGCCACCATGAACTGCAGTACCTGATGGTTTATTGAGAATCAGCATGTGATCATCTTCATAGATGATGCACTGTTCCAGTTCCGAAACCTTATTGAGTTTCGTGCTTGGTACGTTCTCTTCCGTTTTCTCTTCAATCGTTACTGGTGGGATACGAACTAAATCACCTGCTTTTAGTTTGTATTCAGCCTTAATGCGTTTCTTGTTAACGCGGACTTCGCCTTTACGCACGATTCGGTAAATCATGCTTTTCGGGATGTTTTTTAATTGGTTGCGTAAGAAGTTATCAATACGCTGACCAGCCATATCTTCGTCAATGTCGACAAATTGGACTTGGGTTCTAATTTCGCTCATTGGTTTATTGTATCACTGTCACTTTTGATAATTGAGATTTTCTTAGCCCTAATCTGAACTTATTTATCTATAATCCCTGCGACTACATCCCTAAAAGGTCATTGAAGTTCTATATTTCTTTGATTCTTCGAACAAAAAAGCACCAAGCTTCCTGCAAATTAAAATATCAATTGATAAATTATTTATAGACAGTGAGTTAGAGCTATCAAAACTCAAACAAAAACTGTTTTTTTTACCGCATTACGACAAAGCAGATTGCTGTGTTTACCGACCACTGCTATAGTTCACAGCTGCTATCAATGGATTGACTGATATTTAAACAGCTAACCATTCATAAGCAAGTAAATGAGTAGATGACTCAGATTAGACAGTGCTGCAATCGGCGTAAGACACGGTCAACTGAGTTCCTTATCGCTCTACTCACGTACACTCATGTTGAGTATTCACCGCCACATCGCGGATCATAGGCTAACTCCCTATGATGACTGACGTGCCCCAGAGCATCCCTCTCCAGCCGGGAGGCTGCACCGATAAAGCCATGGGATCTGGCACCATGAGAAACGAACTAAAGCGATAAGACCAATGATGAAAATAAGAAAAGACAATGAGAATTTCTAAATGAAAAGAATGTTAATTAACGCAACTCAAAAAGAAGAGTTGCGTGTCGCTTTGGTTGATGGCCAGCGACTGTTCGATCTAGATATCGAAAGTCCAGGTCACGAGTCAAAGAAAGCGAATATCTACAAAGGACGTATTACCCGTATTGAACCAAGCCTAGAAGCGGCATTTGTTGATTACGGTGCAGAACGTCACGGTTTCCTCCCTCTTAAAGAAATTGCCCGCGAATACTTCCCTGAAGGTTATACATACCAAGGCCGTCCTAGCATTAAAGAAGTGCTAAGAGAAGGACAAGAAGTAATCGTACAAGTTGAGAAAGAAGAACGTGGTAGCAAAGGCGCTGCACTGACAACTTTCATCTCTTTGGCGGGTAGTTACTTAGTTCTTATGCCTAATAACCCTCGTGCTGGCGGTATTTCTCGTCGTATCGAAGGTGATGAACGCACTCAACTGAAAGCAGCATTAAGCACTCTTGAGCTTCCTCAAGGTATGGGCTTAATCGTGCGTACAGCAGGTGTTGGCAAAAGTGCAGAAGAGCTAGAGTGGGACTTGAACGTTCTATTGAATCACTGGGGCGCTATCAAGCAAGCTTCTGATTCAAATGCAGCTCCTTTCCTAATTCACCAAGAGAGTAACGTTATTGTTCGCGCAATTCGTGACTACCTACGTCGTGATATTGGCGAGATTCTAATCGATAGCAATACTATTTTTGAACGTGCACAAGCGCACATTCAATTAATACGCCCAGATTTCATGAATCGCGTTAAGAAATACGATGGTGAAGTACCACTATTCAGCCATTACCAGATTGAGAGCCAGATCGAATCTGCTTTCCAACGTGAAGTTCGTCTTCCATCTGGTGGTTCTATCGTAATCGACCCAACAGAAGCTCTGACTTCTATCGATATCAACTCTGCTCGTGCAACAAAGGGCGGCGATATCGAAGAAACAGCACTTAACACTAACCTAGAAGCAGCCGATGAAATTGCACGTCAATTACGTCTACGTGACCTAGGTGGTCTTGTTGTTATCGACTTTATCGATATGACTCCGGTTCGCCACCAACGCGAAGTAGAAAGCCGTCTACGTGATGCTGTTCGTTTAGATCGCGCACGTGTTCAGATTGGTCGTATTTCTCGCTTTGGTCTTCTAGAGATGTCTCGTCAACGTTTGAGCCCATCACTAGCAGAAGCAAGCCACCACATTTGTCCTCGTTGTACAGGTACTGGTGTTGTTCGTGATAACGAATCACTAGCACTATCTGTTCTACGTCTGATCGAAGAAGAAGCTCTAAAAGACAACACAGCACAAGTACTTGCTGTTGTGCCTGTTCCAATCGCTTCTTACCTATTGAACGAGAAACGTCGCTCAGTAAACCACATCGAGAAGAACCAAGAAGTTAAGATCACTGTTGTTCCTAACTCTGACATGGAAACGCCACACTTTGAGGTTATCCGTGTTCGTGAAGGTGAAGAGTTCGACCTACTGTCTTACTTGCTGCCTACCAAGCTAGAAGCTCTAAAAGAAGCAGAAAGCAAAGAGCCAGCAGAACAGACTATTCGTCCTAAGAAGATCGAAGAGCCAGCTCTTAAAGGCTTCGCAGCTCCTGCTCAATCAGCACCGACTCCTGCTCCAGCACCTAAAACTGTAGAAGAGAAAAAAGCTGAATCAGCAGCGACTCAAGAACCAGGCTTAGTTGGTCGTTTCTTCAAAGCTATCGGTAGCTTCTTATTTGGATCTTCAACTCAAGAAGAGAAAAAAGAAGAAGAGAAGCAAGAAGAAAAACCTAAAAACAATCGCAATAACGGCAACCGTCAACGCCGTGATCGTAACGATAACCGTCGTCGTAACCAACGTGGTGACCGTGGCGAACAACGTGGTGACCGTAGTGATAATCGTAACGAAAACCGCGACAACAAACGCCGTCGTAAGCCAGTTCGTGATGAGAAGCCTGAAGAGCAGAAAGAAACAGCTCCACAGCAAAATCGTCAGCCTCGTAAGCCTAAGCAAGACCGTCGCAATAAGCCACGTGATGAGCAGAAGCAACGCGAAGAGCTAGCACCATCTAAATTAGCAGAAGAAGGTCTACAGCTAGCGGCAGAAGCTCAAGCTGATAAACTAGAAGCGCCTAAGGCTAAGCCAGAAGCGAAAGCAGCTAAGATTAAAGAGCGTCGTCAGCGTCGTAAACTGAACAAGCAAGTTCGTATTAAAGACCAGCAAGCTGAAGCTGCAGAAAACTCGTCAAATGAGTCAACTGTTGCTAAAGAACAGTCTATTGCGAAAGAGCAATCCGTCGCTCAAGAGCAAAAAGTTGTGGAACAAGTAGAAGCAACTCAAGCAGACGCAGAGCAAACTGAACAGGAAGAACCGAAGCAACGTCGTAACCGCCGTTCACCACGTCACCTACGTGCAAGTGGTCAACGTCGTCGTCGCGGTCGTGATCGTCGCCCTAACCCATTCCGCCTACGTAAAGGTGGTGTAGCTTCTCCAGAGATGGCTATGGGTAAAGTGATGCCTCGCTTCATTCCAAAACCTCACCATAACCAGGCAAAACCTGAAGTGGCTGAAGTTGAAGTAGCAGTTGAAACTCAAGTTGCTGTACAAGAGCAAAACGTAGCTCAAGAGACTGCACCGCAAAGTAACACTGCTATGGCTGGCGGTTTTGCATGTCCTGAACTTGCGATGGGTAAAGTCATTATCCGCCGTGAAGAAGCTGTTATTGCTAAAAACGCGGCGACTGAAACTCAAGTAACAGAAGCTCCTGCTGTCGCTGAAGAAGCACCTGTGGTCGTTGAAGGTGAGAAAGTTGAAGCGCCTGTTGTAGTAGAAGCTGTGCAAGTAGAAGCAACACCAGTTGTTGAAGCTGAAGCGCTTAAAGCTGAAAGTGTAAAAGTAGAAGAAGCGCCTGTGATAAAAGCAGAAGCTCCTAAAGCAGCACCGAAAGCAGTAGAAGCGAAGAAACAAGCGGGCTCTCCAATGACTAAAGCTCCTGGTCCTCAAGAGATCAAAGAGATTCAAGTTGTTGCAGCTCCATTCCGTACTGAGCGTTTTGTATCGAAAGGTGCAGGTAGCCAAGCAGCGTCAAATAAAGCCGGCGCTGGCATGACTAAACCTCAATACTAATGAGCTTCGCAGAGTAATCTGCAGAGAACTATCTAAGGGCGACTTATTCATAAGTCGCCCTTTTTTTATATCCACAACTCAGATTGGTTATAATAGATATATTGCTCAAAATGGGGTTCAACCTTGAACTTAATCACATTTTTGGGTAGCATTCGCGCACTTATCTTTTCGACACTTCGCTATTGCCGCTCTTTTCCATCACTGTTTGGCTACGCAATACACTCGTGTCGGTAAATCCATTTTTAGCATAGCTGAGCAAACATGTTCGAATTCCCACAATTTTCAAAGCACTCTGTAAAAAATGATGTGCTTTCAGGTCTTACAGTAGCCCTAGCTCTGGTACCTGAAGCCGTCGCATTCGCCTTCGTTGCAGGCGTCGACCCAATGGTTGGTCTTTACGCAGCATTCATCGTAGGTTTAATCACTTCTGTCTTTGGCGGTCGTCCAGGTATGATTTCTGGTGCTACTGGCGCAATGGCTGTTGTAATGGTGAGCCTAGTAGCAACCCATGGCGTTCAATACCTATTCGCGGCAGTAATGCTAGCAGGCCTTCTGCAAATTGCAGCGGGTGTATTCAAGTTAGGTAAATTTATCCGTATCGTTCCACATCCAGTAATGATTGGTTTCGTAAACGGTTTGGCGATTGTTATCTTCCTCGCTCAGCTTGGTCAATTTAAAGCGCCGGACGTAACAGGTGCATTGACTTGGCTACCAAGCGGTCAAATGACACTAATGCTAGGTCTAGTCGCCCTTACAATGGGTATCATCCACTTCCTACCTAAGGTAACAACGGCAGTACCATCTTCATTGGTTGCTATTGTTACAGTAACGGCTTTGGTTGTCGGTCTAGATCTTGAAACTCGTACTGTTGTTGACTTCTTACGCACTATGTCTGGTGACGAAGCAGCAACACTTGCAGGCTCTCTACCAACCTTCTCTATTCCTGCTGTTCCGTTTTCTTTCGAAACACTGCAAATCATCCTGCCATACGCAATTATCCTTGCAGCTATCGGCCTGATTGAGTCTCTACTGACACTCACGGTACTAGACGAAATGACAAACACGCGTGGCCAATCTAACCGTGAATGTGTTGGTCAAGGTATGGCTAACGTAACGTGTTCTGTATTCGGTGCGATGGGTGGTTGTGCGATGATCGGTCAATCGATGATCAACGTAAACTCAGGCGGTCGTGGACGTCTTTCAGGTATCGTAGCGGCAGTTGCACTACTGATGTTCATCCTGTTCGGCTCTGCGCTTATCGAAATGATTCCTCTAGCAGCACTTGTGGGCGTGATGTTCATGGTTGTTATCGGTACGTTTGAATGGGCAACCTTCAAGTTGGCGCGTCGCGTTCCTAAGCAAGATTTCTTCGTTATCGTTCTGGTTACTGTGGTAACCGTACTGACTGACCTTGCTGTCGCTGTTGGTGTGGGTGTTGTCGCTTCAGCACTAATGTTTGCTTGGCAACATGCTAAACACATCTACGCAGACACATCAGTTAACGCTGAAGGCTCTAAAGAATACAAAGTTAACGGCCCAATCTTCTTTGGTTCAACCGCTAACTTCCTAGAGTTGTTTGACGCATACAACGATCCACAAGATGTTATCGTCGATTTCGCAAACTCACGCGTTACTGACCACTCTGCTATTGAAGCGATCGACACGATTGCTGACCGTTACGCGGCGCTAGGTAAAACACTTCACCTTCGCCACCTAAGCCAAGACTGTGTTGCTATGCTGCACAAAGCCGGTAGCTTAGTTGAAGCGAACGTTGCAGAAGACCCAATCTACAAAGTAATGTCTAAGTAATCTTAGCTATCGCTTAAATTAGATTTAGAAAGGCCGACATTCGATGTCGGCCTTTTTATATCTATAACTCTTGATCTTGTTGATCTTGTCCTTTTTTGCTCAAACACCGAACATCACGTCGACGTTAAATCGAATTTAATATTGCATCACTCGACTCTTCGATTAAATCCAACACTAATTCAAAGCCATTCCCCTCACCATAATAAGGATCGGGAATTTCTTGATACTGTGACTCTCCAAAGCTCAAAAACAGCGCGAGCTTGTATTGGAGGTGAGCAGGACACTGCCTCATCAAGTCATCCAAATTCGCCTTGTCTGCCGCGAGTATCAGGTCAAACTCTTCGAAGTCATTATCTACCACTTTACGAGAAGTAATCCCTTTAAAGCTGTAGCCTCGCTTCTCTCCTGCTGACTTTGAACGCGAGTCTGGCGGATTGCCTTGATGAAAGCCAATCGTCCCAGCGGAGTCGACCGTTACATTAATATCCATCTGCTGAGCTTTCTTTCTCAGCACCGCTTCTCCTGTTGGCGAACGACAAATATTCCCCATACAAACCACGAGTATCTTTTTCATCCGTAATCACCTGTTCTTCCGATGGTTTTTGCTATCGTTAAGTTAGGCTATGATAGGCGTAATCACAACTTAAAAGGATTTGTTATGTCGACCGAAGACAACAAAGAACAACGCCATAAAGCAAGACAACAGAAAGTAAAAGAGCAAGTTGATGCACGTGTCGCAGCAGCGCAAGAAGTGAAAGGACTGTTATTGGTTATTACTGGCAACGGTAAAGGCAAATCGACATCAGGTTTCGGTACGATTACACGTGCAGTCGGTCACGGTAAGAAATGTGCCGTTGCTCAGTTTGTAAAAGGAACTTGGGATAACGGTGAAAAGAACGTTCTTCAAAAACTCGATGTAGAGTTCCAAGTGATGGGTACAGGCTTTACTTGGGAAACTCAAAATAAAGCGAAAGATATTGAAGCCGCACAGCGCGTATGGAAAGAGTGCCAACGCATGCTAGCCGATGAGTCGATTGATGTAATTCTGTTTGATGAGCTGACGTACATGGTGAGCTATGGCTACATTGAACTGGATGAAGTGGTAGAAGCTCTGAATAACCGTCCTAAAATGCAATCAGTGATCATCACAGGCCGTGGAGCTCACCGTACTTTAACGGACATGGCAGATACTGTTTCAGAAGTACGTAACGTAAAACACGCTTTTGAGTCTGGTGTAAAAGCTCTGCAAGGTGTGGATTGGTAACAGCCTTCCAACCAGAGATCCCTGACTTGGTCACTCTTCCCTCTCGAGGATGACGACTATTCAGTGTTACTCCCCTAAATAAAGGACGAGCACCGATCGTCATTCCCTAGAACGAGGAACGAGTCTCATAGGGCATTTTTTTGCTTACTAAACCCGGATAATAATCAGCGCCCAAACAAAAGCGCCATTCCTCGTAATAAGGAATGGCGCTTTTTATATGCCATTTATTTAAAATAGCGATTAGTTAAACAAGCCTTTGAGTAAACCATTGACAGCATCTCTGGTTTTTTCATCTTTGATCTTGTCACCGTATTTTTCTTCAAGTTTCTTAATACCGCGATCAATCTCTTTTTCAGCTTTCTGTTTCAACACATCATCAAAGACAAGCGCAAATTTCGGGTCAGCCCACTGGCCGGTAACCTTAATTGGAATCGTCACATCTTTGAGATCATCAATGCTCTTGCCACCCTGGCCTTCAAGCGAGCCAACAATTGACGTGCGAACCAGGAAGTCGACCGTTTCATTGATGAAGTTTGCTTTACCTTGACCTGTCACGCGTAAAAGAGGTGACTGTGCCGATAAGTCATTCGTTGAAACCCAACCTTTATCAACCTTGAGTGTTGCTTTCATTGCACTAAAATCTGTCTTTTGAGACTCGTCTTTGCTTTCAACTTTCTCGCCTTTGATCTTAGCGTAGTTTTCTCGAATCAGTTGCGCGATGTTAATGCCATTAACCGCACCATCTTCAAAGTTAATCGCAATAGTGCCAACCAAGTTCTTCTTGATTCCTGTTGGCGTCAAGCTCTTACCTTTAACGTTAACATCGATATTACCAGTACCTTCCAGCGTATCGTTGTTCGCTACGTCAACCAATAACGGTTGTACTTTTACGCCTTTAATCTTTTTCTTAGCCGTGTAAGTCGCTGGCGTCTTGCGTGCATCTAATCGTGCTGTTGCCGAGATAGAGCCTTGGTAAAGATTCGAAGTAAACGATGTCAGTTCTGCGATACCACGGTTAACTGAGAACGCAGTTTTCACGTTCTGCATTTTTGCGTTGTTCGCCTTGAACTTATCGATTGTGATATTACCTTTCACATCGAGCGTTTTCAGAGCTGACAGGTCAGGTTCTACTTCTTTCGCAGGAGCCGAGTTATCTGAACTTGACGTCGAAGAAGCTTCAGTGTTTGAAGTTGAGCCACCAGCAGAACTAGAAGGCGCAGCGCTCGCTGTTTCTGCTGTATTACCTAGGCCTAAGAACTCATCTAAATCGATGTTCGGGCTATGAAGAGAAAAACGAACCTTTGGTATTTCAGATAAAGTGATGTCCGCTTTACCGTCTAGTGCGATAGCGTTAGCTTGCAGCTTCTCTAGCACAAAGCTCAAGTGACTCTTAGTTAGATCAAAGCTTAAGTCAGACAGCATATCCACTTTCATTGGTGATTGAGGAAGCGTTTCACCTTTGAATGTTGAGTCTAATGTTAACTTGTTCAGTGTAACTTTTGAGATCGCGCTATCGACAGTTAAGTCACCGCCACCTTTAAGATCAAGGTCAAGACCAGCAGCATTACCAATCACCGCATAAGTCAGTTGGTTAACCTTATCGAACTCAAAGGTATTTAAGCCAATCTTCGCTGACTCGATCGACGTTGCTGGATCATTGAACTTCGCATTAAGGTCAATATTTCGTAATGCGTAGCTTGCAAAGCCTTCCGCTAATTTGAATTCAGCACTGCCATTTGCAGAGAACTTCTGTTGGTTGTTTTCACCAGAAGCCGCAAACGTCGCGGTCGTCCATGTATCAACGGCAAACTCAGAAAGACTCAAAGACACATCGTATAGCTTAGTGAATGAACCTGCTTGCTTGTCGTCCATCTCAAACAATGCGTTTGAGACTGTTACACCTGCAAGATTGATCGTCCAGCCAGATGTGTCTGTAGAAGTTTGCTCTTGAGGCGCCGGTGTTGCTTCAGAACTTGTATCCGCTGCAGGTTCAGACTCCTTAGGAGCAGACGCTTGTGTGAGCGCATCGATGTTCTTGCGACCATCTTTAAGCGTTTCTAAATAGAATTCTGCACCATCTAGAGTGATATTGCCGATCTCTAGTTGATTGCTAAATAGCGGAGTAACCGAAACATCAACGCCAACCGTATCAACCTTAAACAGGTTTGGTTGAGTGAAACCTTCAGGGTTACGTAATTCAGTTTGACCAAGTTCGAAGCCAATAGATGGGAAAAATTGCCAACTGATATCACCCTCGATCACGAGCTCTAGGCCTGTGTGTTTTTGGGCTTGTTCGACAATTAATGGCTTAAATTGGTTGGGATTCACTAACAGCACTAGTGCCAGAATTGCTGCAACGACAACAAACACTGGTACAGCTATGAAAATGAGTAGTTTCTTCATCCGCATATTCCTTGCTTAGATTCCAAAAGAAAGTGGCACTATAAAAGTGCCACTGATTCGGTAAAAAATAAAGCTAAGTGAGTCACTTAGGCAAAATTTTATTCGATTAAGACTTCAACAACTTCGCAATATGCGCTTTTAGCACATCAATCGCAATACGGTTTTTACCACCACGAGGAACGATGATGTCTGCATGTTGTTTTGAAGGCTCGATAAACTGCATGAACATTGGGCGTACTGTTTCTTGGTATTGTTTAAGTACCGTATCCATTGTTCGACCACGCTCTTCTACATCACGCTTAACACGACGTAGTAGACAGATGTCCAACGGTGTATCCATAAAAACGCTTGCGTGCATTAGTTTACGAAGACGCGGGTCTGTCAGAAGCAGAATACCTTCTAAAATGATCACTTTCTTAGGAGTAAGTGTAGTCGTTTCAGAAGTGCGTGTGTGCTCTGTGTAGCTGTATTCCGGAACTTCTACGGCATTGCCACTCATTAGCTGCTGTAGATGTTCGCATAAAAGGTCATGATCTAGTGCATTTGGGTGGTCGTAGTTAGTTTTAACTCGCTCTTCCATACTCAAGTGACTTTGGTCGCTGTAATAGCAATCTTCCGTGATAACACCAATTTGATGGTCGCCTACTTTTTCGCGCAGCTCATTATAAATCGTACTCGCGATCAGGCTTTTTCCTGAAGCTGAAGCGCCAGCGATACCTACGATGACACATTGATTATTATCAGACATTAATTTGCACCCGATATGGTTTGGTGGTGGGAAGAGATAAACCGCCTGATTATAGGGGCTAAAGCATATAGATTCTAGTCGCGATGTTAGCTAATTGCAGTCAAATTGATGATCTCAATACATTTACTTAAAACAATCGTTTGCTTTCAAATAACTTAAATACAACTATATGCACAAGTCCTATGGCTATCCACCTAATCCAACCGTTGTTTATCTCACCCAAATATGATTTACACACCTTTGTGATCAGCCATTGCTATTCAACCATCGAGAAGTTAATCGCCTCTGGTCTCGCCTTACCAGTCCAGAACATCTTCGCAGCCACGTTCTCAGCAAGCTCTAAGTAATGACGCGTGTGTTCACTGTCTGGACGACGTATAACGGTTGGGCAACCTGCATCAATATCTTCCCGTACATCAATGTGCAGCGGAATTTGCGCTAAGATATCGAGGTAAAACTCTTCTGACATGGCTTCCGCGCCACCAGCGCCAAAGATATGCTCTTTCTCGCCACAGTGACTACAAATATGGTAGCTCATGTTTTCCACTAAGCCCGCTACTGGCACGCTCACTTTATCAAACATCGCCACACCTTTACGCGCATCGGCTAATGCCAAATCTTGAGGGGTGGTCACCACAACCGCGCCCGTCACTGGGATCTGCTGCGAAAGCGTTAGCTGAATATCACCCGTACCTGGTGGCATGTCGATAACAAGGTAATCCAGTTCTGGCCATACGGTTTCATTCACAAGCTGACCTAATGCTTTCGCCGCCATTGGACCACGCCAGATTGCAGCATCATCTTTCGACACAAGATAGCCAATAGAATGAGTGAAAATGCCGTACGCTTCGATTGGCATCATCCATTTGTTATTCTGTACTTCTGGTTTTGCGTCTAGCTGACCAAGCATCATAGGCACAGATGGACCATAGATATCCGCATCCAACAAGCCCACTTTTGAACCTGACTTAGATAACGCAAGCGCGAGGTTTACCGAAGTTGTCGATTTACCCACCCCCCCCTTTGCCGACGTCACGGCGATAATGTTCTTAACGCCCTTCAATGGTGTTGCGACTGTAGTTTCTAGCGCAGACGGCTTCACTTTTACTTCAAACTGAAAAGTGCTGACAAGCTGTTGTTCAATCTGGGAGTGGATCCACTGTTCCAATTCAACCGCGAGCTGATTAGCTGCAAAAGGCAAGGTAATGACAAATGACCCACGCGGATCAACCGATACAATATTTTGGTGTAGCGCCCACTCTGGGATGAGGATTGGTGACTCAAACTCATTCAACCATGAACAGAAATCTTGCTTAGAAGTAAAGTTACGCATTGGGGCTCCTTTTTTTATTTATGCTATCACCCACGAGATGAAGACTGAACCCCTAAAAAACTAGGGGAATCCTTTGTCTGATACCTTGGCGTATCACACGTTATAAAGTAGTATTACCTCTCAAATTTATACCTATCAAAAAAGCGAATTATTAAGTATGGCAACTGATCCAAGACAACTTTTGGTAACTTGTGCGCTTCCGTACGCTAACGGCTCTATTCACCTTGGCCATATGCTTGAGCATATCCAAGCTGATATCTGGGTTCGATACCAGCGTCTACGTGGCAACACTGTAAACTTCATCTGTGCTGACGATGCTCACGGCACGCCAATTATGCTTAAAGCTCAACAGATGGGTATCACGCCAGAAGAGATGATCGCTGCTGTTAGTGAAGAGCACCAAAAAGACTTCGCTGGCTTTGATATCAGCTTTGATAACTACCACAGCACACATAGCGAAGAGAACCGTGAACTGGCTTCTCACATCTATCTAGAACTTAAAAAGAACGGCTTCATTTCTAGCCGTACTATTTCTCAGCTTTTCGATCCTGAGAAAGAGATGTTCCTACCAGACCGCTTCGTAAAAGGTTCTTGCCCTAAGTGTAAGTCAGAAGACCAGTATGGTGATAACTGTGATAACTGTGGTGAGACATACAGCCCAACTGAGCTAATTAACCCAAAATCAGCGGTTTCTGGCGCAACTCCAGTAATGAAAGACTCTGAGCACTTCTTCTTCGACCTACCTCAGTTCGAAAGCATGCTTAAAGAGTGGACTCGTTCTGGCTCTCTACAGAATGAAACTGCAAACAAAATGCAGGAATGGTTCGAGTCTGGCCTGCAACAGTGGGATATCTCACGTGATGCACCTTACTTTGGCTTCGAAATCCCAGGCGAGAAAAACAAATTCTTCTACGTTTGGCTAGACGCGCCTGTTGGCTACATGGCTTCTTTCAAGAACCTATGTGACAAGCGTGACGACTTAAACTTTGACGAATACTGGAAGAAAGACAGCACAACTGAGCTTTACCACTTCATCGGTAAAGACATCGTTTACTTCCACAGCCTATTCTGGCCCGCAATGCTAGAAGGCGCTGGTTTCCGTAAACCAAACAACGTTTTCGTACACGGCTACGTAACGGTGAACGGTGCGAAGATGTCTAAGTCAAAAGGCACATTCATCAAAGCAAGCACGTACTTAAACCACTTAGACCCTGAGTGTCTACGTTACTACTACGCTGCGAAACTAAACAGCCGTATCGATGATTTAGACCTTAATCTTGAAGACTTTACTCAACGTGTAAACGCTGACGTAGTAAACAAGATTGTTAACTTGGCTTCTCGTAACGCTGGCTTCATCACTAAACGTTTTGAAGGCAAACTTGCTGCTGAATTTGCAGAACCTGAGCTATACAACGAATTCGTTGCTGCTGCTGAGCGTATCGGTCAGCTATACGAAACTCGTGAGTTCAGCCGCGCTATCCGTGAAATTACTGCACTAGCAGATAAAGCTAACCAGTACATTGACGAAAAAGCACCTTGGGTTCTTGCGAAAGAAGAAGGCAAAGAGAAAGAGCTTCAAGAAGTATCTTCTGTCGGTATTAACCTATTCCGCGTACTAATGGCTTACCTGAAACCAGTTATGCCAGAGCTAGCGGCTCGCACTGAAGCTTTCCTAAACGAAGAGCTAACGTGGGAAGCGATTGCTACACCGCTAACTGATCACGAAATCACGAAGTTCAAAGCGCTGTTTAGTCGTATTGATCCGAAGAAAGTGGAAGCAATGATCGAGTCTTCTAAAGAAGATGCAGCCGCAGAAGCTGCTGCGAAAGAAAAAGCAGAAGCTGAAAAAGAACAAGCAAACCAAACTGAGCTAGACAAAGAGCCAATCGCAGACGAGATTGAGTTCGATGCCTTCGCAGCAGTCGACATGCGTATTGCTCGTATTATCTCGTGTGAAGAAGTACCAAAAGCGAACAAACTACTGAAGTTCCAACTGGACATCGGTGGTGAAACTCGCCAAGTATTCTCTGGCATCAAGTCAGCATACAAACCTGAAGAGCTAGAAGGCAAGCTAACCGTAATGGTTGCAAACCTAAAACCTCGTAAGATGAAGTTTGGTATGTCTGAAGGCATGATCCTAGCCGCGGGCCCTGGCGGCAGCGACCTGTGGATCCTTGAGCCACACGAAGGTGCTCAACCTGGTATGCGTGTAATGTAATTCTGGCTTCAGTCGGATAACAAGCACTCATAGCGAAATCCCTAATGCACTTTTAACTTGAATGAGTTAATAAGCATTGGGGATTTTTTATATCTACCGAAAATAAGCGTTCTCTGTTAGAGTCGCCGTCAACTATGCTATGTAGAGTAGAAATTGGTTTGTCGACGATAACGGGCTAACCAACACCTCTTTACTCTCCAAACCCTTTTTAGGAATCCCCAGTGACTAACAACGAAATCTTGCGTCGTATTCAACACGCGCTAAACCTTAAAAATGCACAGATCATTAAAGCTATCGAGCAAGCTGATGTGACCGTTGCTCATGACCAAGTGATCAACTGGCTTAAAGAAGACAACGACAAGTCATGCTCTACGATGAAAGATAAAGAGTTAGCGGTATTCCTAAATGGTTTTATCAACCTTAAACGTGGCAAAAAAGAAGGTGTTCAACCTAAACCTGAAGTTGCTCTGACTAACAACATGATTTTCATGAAGCTGCGTATTGCGTTGAACATGAAAGCAGAAGATGTATTAGATATATTAGAAGTGGTAGGCATCAGCCTAAGTAAGTACGAGATTGGTGCCTACTTCCGTAAGCCAGAGAACAAGAACTACAAAGTATGTGAAGACCAACTACTTTGCGATTTTCTAAATGGCGTGCAATTTACTAACCGTCCAGACTCAGAAGAGTTTGCAGGGTAAGTTACCGCCTATTGATACGTTTTCACCAACTATCAATAGATAAAAAGCGGCGAGATAATTTGATTATCTCGCCGCTTTTTCGTTTTCTTTACGTCGTTTACTCAATAAGTAAAACAACCTAACAATACTTTTATGAAAAGACTTAGCTGTCGTCTTCAGTAAAGTTTGTCGGTAACGTTGTCTTCATCTCGTTCCAAATCTGTGCGCTTGCGATACCGTAGTTACGAATCACAAGTGGTAAATTCTCACGCTCACCGCTTTCACAAATAACAAACAAGTTTTTGTAGAACTCCATGGCTAAACGACGAGCTTCTGGGTTAGAGAAGTAGTAGCTGCCAACACGGTCGTACAACTTACGAACACCATTAAAGATCAGGCCATAAATTTGGTTACCTGAATGGAATGCTAAACGTTGGAAAAGCATGTAATCGTAGAAGTTAAAAGTTTTAGCAATTAAGATCGTTTGACGCTTCGCTTCATCTTTTTCTACGTCTTCTTTCACCGATTGTTTGATCTTGTCAGCATATGGCGACGATTCTAAGAATTCATCCCAAGTAGGTGCCGCAAGTAAAGATTCACAAGATTCAATCACGTTAGTAATCGTACGCTCTGAAGCCTCTTTATTTGCTTTGAATGCATAACGCATAAAGATAGGGCTGATGTTAGTACGAGCAGCAAGCAGGTCTTCTACCATTTTGCTTGCGTTATCAACGTCCAACGTCATCAATGTATCAAGGATATGAAGACCTGACGTTTCCATAAACTGATTAACTTTAGTTGGCTTACCGTGTTGGATTGTCAACCAACCATCACGAGCAAGACGCTGAAGTACTTCACGAAGCGTAGTACGTGTAACACCAATCAGCTCAGAAAGCTCGCGCTCTGCGGGCAAGATAGAACCTGGAGCGAAACGGCCATTCCAAATACTTTCAATGATATACTTTTCTGCAAATCCTGCCGGGCTCTTTGCCTTAATGACCATCTACACTTCAATCCAATTTAATTATTTTGTTCTAATTTACTCATCATACCACTAGTTAACACCCTGCGGAAATACCCCCAAAAAATTTTACTCACTCAAAACCCAAGTAGAGTTAAAACTCTAAAGTTCAGCACACGTTTGCACTCAAGGTTTGGATAGCAAGCGACTACAAATCATCATTTAAACAAACCATTAACACAACAAATTCTTTTTAAAATCAATGAGATTGGTCATATTTTTAAATCTATTAATTTGCAATATTAAGTTGTAATAATCATATATAAGCCGTCGTTATTCTGTAAATTTTAATCATTTCGCTGAAATATTGATTCTAGTCGGTTTTTATCACATTTTAAGTGGTATGCTTGCGCTACTTTGATCGCGTTTCTCAACAAAAAAGAGGTATTTTTAGTGCTACAGGGGTTTTCCTGTTGACTAAATGTTATCTAAGAGTAGAGTTGCGCTCAAAAATAAGCAGTGCTTGAGTTTCTAAGGGAGTGACTTGGCAAGACCACAGAACATTACATGGAATGTAGTTTTTCTAAGTCACTGTTAGTTATAGGTTTTAACTGAATCTACAGCTCGATTCTCAAAATGTTGTATTGCTTGTCTATTCATAATCAACATAAAAGAGTATTAACATGCCGATGTCTCTCGGAAACGCTTTTATCAAAAACTTCCTTGGTAAAGCTCCTGATTGGTATAAACTTGCCATCATTTCCTTTTTAATCATCAACCCGTTTGTTTTTTTCCTAGTTGACCCATTTGTTGCGGGCTGGCTACTAGTGGTTGAGTTTATTTTCACTCTAGCTATGGCTCTAAAATGCTACCCTCTCCAACCGGGTGGTTTATTGGCAATTCAAGCCGTCGCCATTGGCATGACTAAACCAGAAATGGTTTATCATGAGCTACAAGCAAACCTTCCAGTATTACTCTTACTAGTATTCATGGTTGCTGGCATCTACTTCATGAAAGAACTACTTCTGTTCATTTTCACGAAGATCCTGCTCGGTATCCAATCCAAAATTCTACTCTCTGTCGCTTTCTGTGTCGCCGCAGCATTCTTGTCTGCCTTCCTAGATGCGCTGACAGTAATCGCCGTAGTCATTAGCGTTGCGGTGGGCTTCTATTCTATCTACCACAAGGTTGCATCAGGTAAGGGCACAACGTCTGCGCACGATCATACTCATGATGAAGAGATCTCTGAGCTAACTCGTGATGACCTTGAAAACTACCGCGCATTCCTACGTTCACTACTTATGCACGCCGGTGTGGGTACTGCTCTGGGTGGTGTAATGACCATGGTAGGTGAACCACAAAACTTAGTAATTGCTAAACAAGCGGGTTGGGAGTTCGGTGAATTTATCATCCGCATGCTGCCAGTCACACTGCCTGTTTTCTTCTGCGGTATTCTAACTTGTGCACTTGTAGAAAAATTCAAAGTATTTGGCTACGGTGCAGAGCTGCCAAATAACGTTCGCCAAATCTTAGTTGAATTTGACAACAAAGAACGCGCAAACCGTACAAAACAAGATGTAGCTAAACTATGGGTTCAGAGTGCAATCGCAGTTTGGCTTATTGTTGGCCTTGCGCTTCACGTCGCTGAAGTTGGTTTGATTGGTCTTTCAGTCATTATTTTAGCAACAGCATTTACTGGCGTTATCGAAGAGCACTCGATGGGTAAGGCCTTTGAAGAGGCACTGCCATTTACCGCACTGCTTGCCGTCTTTTTTGCGGTTGTCGCTGTAATCATCGACCAGGCTCTATTTAAGCCAGTAATCGATGCCGTACTTCACGTTGAAGATAAAGGCGCACAGCTCGCACTCTTCTACGTAGCCAATGGTATCTTGTCGATGGTTTCAGACAACGTATTCGTCGGTACGGTTTACATCAACGAAGTGAAAACAGCTCTGGTAGAGGGCGTCATTACTCGCGACCAATTCGATCTACTCGCTGTTGCTATCAATACAGGTACTAATTTACCTTCTGTTGCTACGCCAAACGGCCAAGCTGCATTCTTATTCCTATTAACGTCAGCACTTGCTCCGTTGATTCGACTGTCTTACGGCCGTATGGTATTGATGGCTCTGCCATATACTATCGTGCTAGCACTTGTTGGCCTTGCCGGTATTGTGTTCTTCGTAGAGCCGATGACAGCATGGTTTTATGATGCAGGTTGGATCATTCACCGTACTGGTGAGGTGCTCGCTCCAGTTATCTCTGGTGGCCACTAACCCAGCGTTGTGTTGCCAAACATAATAAGTGTATCTAACTAATCAAAAATATTAGTTGATTAGGAAACTTATCCAAGATAAAAAGCTCTGAGTAATCAGGGCTTTTTTATTTTATTGACAGGATTAAATTCGTGAACTTTTTTGCAATGCTCAAAGACTTCTCTAAGGGACGTTTATCTTGGCTTTTACTGCTGGCTTTTATTGTCTTTTTTGAAGCATGCGCTCTTTTCTTTCAGCACGTGATGATGCTCGGCCCTTGCGTAATGTGTATCTACGAACGTGTTGCTATGCTCGCTATCGGCGTCGCAGCAATAATTGGTGCTATTGCCCCGCATAATCCTCTCTCTCGCTGGTTAGGCTTAGTTGGCTGGGGGTTGGGCGCGTATAAAGGATTGATGCTGGCTTTAGAACACGTTGACTACCAGTTTAACCCGTCTCCTTTCGCTACCTGCGACCTGTTCGTGACCTTCCCTAGCTGGGCACCATTAAACCAATGGGCTCCGTGGATGTTTGAGGCCTACGGCGACTGCAGCAAAGTTGTATGGCAGTTCTTAGAACTTTCAATGCCTCAATGGCTAGTGATTATCTTCGCGGGTAACTTGGTTGCTTTTGGTTTTGTAGTGATTTCTCAATTCGTTAAATCGAAGAATGACTAACAATTAGCACATTATGTTCAGAAACGAAAAAGTCGACCACGAGGTCGACTTTTTATTACTTGCGTTTTTAACACTTAAAGTAAATCTGTTACTCACTCAAAGCTAAGTATATCCATAAAGCGTTATTAACTGTTTTTTCCACAGCACTGTTTGAACTTTTTACCACTTTCACATGGGCAAGGGTCGTTTCGACCAATGTCTTTAAATGGATTCACACTCTGTGACTTATTACCCAGCATCGCCTCATCAGCCGCCATTGCAACCTCTGAAATCATCAGATCTACCTGATCGATTAAATCGGCAAGCGCTGGTGGATTTTCGAGCCCGGCCGCAACCATTTGTTGCTGAGTTTGCTCTTCATCAATCCCAAGCATCAAGGTTGTTAGGAGTGCTTGCAGCATACGCAGAGTACCATCCGCGACAGTCACGCTTTGCCACTGCTCTTCCACTGTTGGCCAAACCATCATAAAGCCTTCAGCGAAATCCGCGAATTGCTCGTTAAAGTCACCATCAACCAGTACGTCTGTCAGTAAGTATTCACTACGCTGAATCAGGTTGTGCTGGCGATTGATCTGCTCTGTCACCGTTGTTACAAGCTCTTTACCTGTTTCAGGTGCAACGATAGCTAACCATTCTTCTGGATCGAGTGGTTTGGTGGCTAAGTTGGAAGCAAGGATTGAACCTTCAATGAACTGTGGAGTAATGTCAGTGATTGATTCCGGTAGGCTTAATAATTGATATGTCATGAAAGCTCTGAATATTGGGCATTTTCGATATTATAACGCCATACTCCCCAAGATGTCGCTATTTAGCGATAAACCATCATCAAGCTGGGCTGCTCACGCTCAAGACCGATAAACCATACTCATAGTGACAATCCTATAAGCAAACCGTACAATCACGCCTCTAATTTTTCGACCCACTCAGTTCGGTCCACTCAGTTTCGGTAAACCAACATGCGAGTAATACTTGGCCCTATGGAGGGCGTTCTAGACCATCTAATGCGTGAAATCCTGACAGAGATCAATGATTACGATCTCTGTGTGACGGAATTTGTGCGCGTAGTTGATCAACTTCTTCCTCCGCATGTTTTTCACCGTATTTGCCCTGAATTACATCAAGGCTCTCAAACCATGGCTGGTGTGCCAATTCATCTCCAGCTTCTTGGACAACACCCAAATTGGATGGCTGAGAATGCCTTCCAAGCAGCCAGTTTAGGCGCTAAAGGTATCGATATTAACTTTGGGTGCCCTGCTAAAGCGGTAAATAAAAGTAATGGTGGAGCGTCACTGCTAAAAGAGCCAGAGCTCATCTATCAAGTAGTGAAAGCTTGCCGTGAAGCGGTACCTGCACACATTCCAGTGTCCGCAAAAATTCGATTAGGTTGGGAACATCCTGAAGAGTGCTTTGAAATTGTCGACGCTATCGAGCAAGCAAAAGCTGACGAACTCACCGTACATGCGCGAACCAAAGTTGGCGGCTATAAAGCCAGCGAAATCAAATGGGATTACATCAATCAAATAAGAGAGAAAACCTCTCTGCCATTGATTGCCAATGGGGAAATTTGGAACTACCAAGATGGTCAAGATTGCATAGAAGCCACTGGCGTCGACTCATTAATGGTCTGCCGTGGCGCTTTCAACATTCCCAACCTTGGTAACGTCGTTAAGCATAACCATCACAAAATGCCGTGGGATAAAGTCATTGAACTTTTACTGCGCTACTCAGAGTTCCAAATAAAAGGGGACAAAGGCATGTACTACCCCAACAGAGTGAAGCAGTGGTTTGTTTATCTAAGCAAAGGCTACCCTGAAGCGGATGAACTCTTTAAAGAAATTCGCACTTTCAAGAAAGCGCCGCCTATCGTAGAGCGCCTACAACGTTATCAAGAAGAGCATTTCCACTCAGCTTAACTGGATCTTAGCCATGGAGAGAAAGCAGCGCTTTCCTCCTCTGCAGCGTGAGACTTCAATAGCGTGGTTAGAACTCGATTCGGTCTTTTCCTGTCGTCTTAGCCACGTATAGCTTTTCATCGGCATACTTAAATATCTCTTCAAAGTTAAGCTTGTTGTGCTCAGTTTCAACAATGCACACACCACCAGACACAGTAAATCCATTAGGAATGATATCCGCGGATTTAGAACAAACTGCACTTTTTACACGTTGTAATGTTCTCATTAATGTTTCTCGGTCATCGCCTTTAATGTAGACAACAAACTCTTCTCCACCAAACCTTGCTGCCACATCACTGCTACGAACACTGTTACTGATCTGGCGGGACATATAGCGGATAACATCATCCCCTTTGTCATGCCCAAAGGTATCATTAATCAACTTGAAATTATCAATGTCAAATACAGTCAGGGCGAATAACTGGTCATGTTCCACACTGCGCCAAAACGCTTCTAAACCACGTCGATTCAATAACCCTGTCATTGGGTCTTTGCCTGCAAGTTCTTTGAAATATCCACGTTCGATATTGGAGTTAACATAAAAGAAAATCGTAACCGAAAACAGGTATACGATAATAGCGACGATTAAACTGTCTTTTTCATAAACAAAAAAGTGTCGCGCCTCATCAGAAAAATTCAATTCATAGTACATGGCATGATGGGAGGCAACACCTTCAAGCTTAATCTTATAATAGAAAGCAGCTGAGTCACTTGGACTCGTTAAGGTGGTATCAATAATATCGATTCTACCGGCTAAGTGCTCATTCGAGCTGGCAAGCAGTTTATTCGCGTCAATATCAACAGATAGCATTCCTTGATGTATCCCCTTATGAAACACAGGAATCGTCATGCTTATCATGCGGTCAAGAGAGTCAAATCGATACGCAGGGCCAGATAAGGTTAATTGGTCAGGATTGTTGGCGGTTCTTTGCCAATACGGGCGGCTTTTTATCGTCGAAAGTAGTTCTTTCCCTAACTCTTTAGCAAAGCCTTCTGGCGAAGAGATCACATAGCCACGGGTATCAATAAAGTGTACACCGTTGTGATACTCATCAAGCTGGGATAGAAATGAAAGAATGGGTGCTAGAGCAATCTTCTTTGCCGCACTTTTATAGCTATCGCTAGTTTCATCACAAAGGGATTCTTGTCCAACTAACATATAGTCGATATCGACAGAGGGAATATCTGCCGTTTTTCCATCAGCAAGAAGTAATACGTCAATAGGCCAAATTCGGCAAAGACCATCAACCACTTGCTTATTGTGGTCAAGGAAAAGTGGGTTTCCTGACTTGTAGTAATTAGAGAAGCTGTAGTCTAAAGCGGTAACAACTTTAGTGGTTCGTTTGAACACTTCTTCAATACGCTGAAATTCACTGCTGATATCTTTCTTTACCACATCAAAATGATTTTTACCTATCAGTCCAAGTAACATGGTCGCGATCACCGCGGGAAAGCCGAAGACAAAGGTAAGGCTAAAGTGCCTATTTACTTTCATAGAATGTGCTCTTAGCGCTCAGTTAATATCATTAGTTCCATTAATATTATGACATTAATCGACAACCCTCTCGATGTAAAATAATGTAAATTGATATTAGCGATGCACCTAACGGGGAAATAACTACTTAAAAATGAATAAAGTAGATCGCAGCTAATGGTGAGATTCGACTAGTGTTGTTCATTGTGATGGTTTAAAACCCTGTTAACAAAGTGACTTATCAAGCGTTGTTTTTTTGATGTAAATACCCTTTAACGACTCACTATCGCACGTTCAACCACAGACTTTGGTAGTGTCAAACCAAGCTCACGAGCAGCCTCTAGATTCACAACCAACTGAGAGCTTTGAGCCGTTTTAACACTCAACTTCCCTGGTTTTTGTCCGTTCAAAATCGCGGCCACATAATCTGCAGTCTGCACCCCAACGTCATAGTAATCTAGACCCAAACCAGCAATCGCTCCCTTGCCGACATAAGACGTTGCTCCTGCAACCACAGGGGTACGTGCTTGGCTTGCCGCGTCTATCAGCCCTTCGATACCGCTTGCCACTGTGTTATCGGTCAGCGCGTAGATAACATCAGACTTTTTAGCCACAGACGCTGTTTTTTCTTCAACATCATTGATGGTTAACGCTTTTGCAGTATGCAAAGTAAAACCAAAGTCTTGTGTGGCCTGTTTTAACAGCTCGACTAAAGCGACAGCATTGGCTTCTGCTGGGTTATAGACCACGCCGATTGAACCTGCATTAGGGAGTAGTTCTTTAATAAGAGATACGTGTTGGGAAATAGGTGACAAGTCGGAAAGACCCGTGACATTTCGTCCAGGCTTATCCAGTTGTTTAACAAGCCTTGCGCCGATAGGGTCTGTCACCGCGGTAAACACAATCGGGATTGTTCGAGTCGCTGAAACCAAAGCTTGCGAGGTCGGTGTCGCGATGCCAACTAATACATGAGGGTTCTCGCTAACTAACTCTCTGGCTATTTTTGCTGCCTGAACGGGGTTGCCATCAGCCATTTCATAAGAGAACTCTAAATTTTTACCCGATTCGTAACCTTTGGCTCTCAATCCTTCAAGAAGCCCTAGACGTGTTGCGTTCAAATCTGGATGGTCGACAACTTGTGAAACCGAAACTTTGGCAACGTTCGCCATTACATTGCCAGCCCATAGCAACAACAGACAGCTTAAAACCGCTGCCAATACCTTTTTTACAGAACTCATTATCGCTCCCTGAATCAAGCTCTACTCGTTATTATTCGCTCAAAGAGAACAACATCAAAATCATTATTGACATTATTACCAATAACCATTGATAAATTGAAGTGATATTTAACAAAAATACAACAAAGCTCGAGTTATGTAGAAAAAACGAGGTTGTCTGTTTGAACTGTAAGCGACTAGTTGAGTAGCAGATGAATAATGGGTAAGTAACATGTCTAGGGAGCGGGTGACTAGGAAACAGGTGAGGTGTCTTTAGAGAATTGAATCTGAGAATAAGCCATCAATAATGAAGAGTTATTCTCAGACAAGCGGGAGAGTTGAAACTCTTTAAAACCAACGTTCCATTGAGGATTTATCTAGCTGACGAAATGCGCGATTTAAAATGATCGCCAATTCTTTATAACGAGGACGTGATTTCATTGGTTCTAACGCAAAACCCGTTTCAGTGATCTTCTCATGCAGCTCGCGATACCACGAGACTAGCGCAGGTGGAAGTTTTGTGTTTGAGCGGTTGCCTAACCACCACATACCTTGGAGCGGTAAACTAATAGCGAACAAAGCCATAACCACAGCTTGTGGCATCGCTTGATAATTATTAAAGACCATTTGTGTAAGAACACTTATTGCGGCTATCGCTGGCATGACTTTCACGCCAAAACGCGTCGCTTTAATAATGCGCTGTTCAGGGAAGATCGAGTTTAACTCTTTTCTGACGGGCCAGAGATCCATGTATTTTTGGCCATCTTTTAAACTATTCGCTAAACCAACTCTATTACTCATATGAGTCTCCCATTAAAAAAAAGTTGAAATCATCAACTAAAAACACAAAAATTTGACGAAAAATAATATTCTTTCAAATTTTTTTGTTATATTTGCACAATATCGCTATTATTTGCAGACCTCAATCTCATTGTTGCCCTTATTTACAATTTAAGCAACTTTGGGACGACTTCTGCAAGGAATGCACAAGCCTCTTTTTGATTAAGAGTGCTTTCAATTTATACGGAAATTAACGTTTTTTTGACCAAGGTTAGTACGCAAGCCCATGTGCTTCGACTATTCTTGAGATTAATTTTCATCCTTAACTGATTTCGATCAGAAAAATAAACAGGTAGTCATTAATGTCTAAGCTAGTTTTAGTTTTAAACTGTGGTAGTTCTTCTCTTAAATTCGCTGTTGTTGATGCAGAATCAGGTGCTGAGCACCTAACTGGTCTTGCTGAGTGTCTTGGTCTTCCAGAAGCTCGTATGAAGTGGAAACTTGATGGCAAGCATGAAGCACAACTAGGCGCGGGCGCAGCTCACGTAGAAGCACTATCTTTCATGGTAGAAACTATTCTTGCTTCTAAGCCTGAGCTTAAAGCTAACCTTGGCGCTATCGGTCACCGTATCGTACACGGCGGCGAGCAGTTCACTTCTTCTGCGCTTATCACTGACGAAGTGCTTAAGGGTATTCAAGACGCTGCGACTTTCGCACCTCTTCATAACCCTGCTCACCTTATCGGTATCGAAGCGGCTCAAAAGAACTTCCCTGGCCTTCAAAACGTTGCTGTATTTGACACTGCGTTCCACCAAACAATGCCTTCTGAGTCTTACCTATACGCTCTACCGTACAACCTGTACAAAGAGCACGGCATCCGTCGTTACGGCATGCACGGTACTTCTCACCTATTCATCACTCGTGAAGTTGCAGGCCTACTAAACAAGCCAGTTGAAGAAGTTAACATCATCAACTGTCACCTAGGTAACGGCGCTTCTGTATGTGCTATCAAGAACGGTCAATCTGTAGATACTTCTATGGGTCTTACTCCTCTTGAAGGTCTTGTAATGGGTACTCGTTGTGGTGACCTAGATCCTGCGATCATCTTCCACCTACACGACGCTCTTGGTTACTCTGTTGAAGAAATCAACAACATGCTAACTAAAGAGTCTGGCCTAGCTGGTCTAACTGAGGTGACTTCTGACTGTCGTTTCGTTGAAGACAACTACGGTGAGAAAGAAGAAGCAACTCGTGCAATGGACGTGTTCTGTCACCGTCTAGCTAAGTACGTTGCTGGTTACACGGCAACTCTAGAAGGTCGTCTAGACGCAATCACTTTCACTGGCGGCATCGGCGAGAACTCTGGCCCAATCCGTGAAATGGTTCTTAACCGCCTAGGCATCTTCGGCATCGAAGTTGACGGTGAAGCTAACCTTAAAGCTCGTTTCGGCGGCGAAGGTACTATCACTACAGCTAACAGCCGTATCCCTGCAATGGTTATCTCAACTAACGAAGAGCTAGTAATTGCTGAAGACACTGCGAAACTAGCAGGTCTTTAATTGATTTTCCTGACTAGCTTCACTCGAAGCTAGTCAGTTTTTCATATCAAGAAAATGGGGCTCAACTTCTATTCCTACCCCAATGTAATTATCGGTGGGAATAGCGGTTGAGCTTTTTTATTTCCAATAGTCAAAGGTGTTCGTCAATGTCACGTACTATTATGCTTATCCCTACAAGCGCTGGTGTTGGTCTTACTAGTGTTAGCATGGGTGTTCTTCGCGCTATGGAGCGTAAGGGCGTAAGTGTTTCTTTCTACAAGCCAATCGCTCAACCTCGTAGCGGTGGTAACCAACCAGATCTAACGTCTACTATCATCAGCGCAAACAGCGACATTAAGATTGGTGAGCCAATCGCAATGACAAAAGCTGAAGCTTTGATCGGTAGCGAGAAAACGGATGAACTTCTTGAATCTGTTGTTGAGCAATACAACAAAATCAACAAAGACGCAGAAGTAACGCTAATCGAAGGCCTAGTCCCTACTCGTAAGCACCCGTTTGCAAACCAAGTGAACGCAGAAATCGCAAAAACGCTTGGCGCAGAGATCGTATTCGTTGCGACTCCTGGTACTGACAACCCTACGCAACTTAAAGAGCGTATCGAAGTAGCATGTTCTAACTTCGGCGGTACTAAGAACAAGAATATCAAAGGCGTAATCATCAACAAGCTTAACGCTCCTGTTGATGAAGCTGGCCGTACTCGCCCTGACCTATCTGAAATCTTTGATGATGCAGACAGCGCTCAGCAAGCGAATCTTGAAGTAATGCAAATCTTCAACTCTAGTCCTATCCGTGTTCTTGGCTGTGTGCCATGGAGCATCGACCTAATCGCAACTCGTGCGGTTGATATGGCTAAGCACCTTAACGCTGAAATCATCAACGAAGGTGAAATCTCAACTCGTCGTATTAAGAGCATCACTTTCTGTGCACGTTCTCTACCGCACATGATTGAGCACTTCAAACCAGGTTCACTGCTAGTAACTTCTGCAGACCGTCCTGACGTTATCGTTGCTGCGGCTCTTGCTGCGAAAAACGGTGTTGAGATTGGCGCAATCCTACTGACTGGCGGTTACGACATTCCAGAAAGCGTTGCTAACCTTTGTGCACCAGCATTCGCTTCAGGTCTACCGATCTTCAAAGCTCAAGGTAATACTTGGCAGACGTCTCTTAACCTACAGAGCTTCAGCCTAGAAGTTCCTGCAGATGATAAAGAGCGTATCGAGTTCGTTAACGATCACGTTGCAAGCCACATTGATGGCCCTTGGATTGATTCTCTATCTGAAGGTACTCAAGGCATCCGTCGTCTAAGCCCACCAGCATTCCGTTACCAGCTAACTGAATTTGCTCGTAAAGCGGCTAAGCGCATCGTTCTTCCTGAAGGTGATGAGCCACGTACAGTAAAAGCTGCGGCTATCTGTGCTGAGCGCGGTATCGCAACGTGTGTGCTTCTTGGTAACCCAGAAGAAATCCGTCGCGTTGCTGCACAGCAAGGTGTTGAGCTTGGCGCTGGCGTTGAGATCATCGACTCTGCATCAGTTCGCGAAAACTACGTAGCTCGTCTAGTAGAACTTCGTGGCGCTAAAGGTATGACTGAAGTTGTTGCTCGTGAGAAGCTAGATGATTCAGTATTCCTAGGTACTATGATGCTTGAAGCTGGCGAAGTTGACGGTCTAGTTTCTGGTGCTGTACACACTACGGCGAACACAATCGTTCCTCCGTTCCAGATCATCAAAACGGCTCCTGATGCTTCTATCGTATCTTCAATCTTCTTCATGCTTCTGCCTGATCAAGTGCTTGTATACGGTGACTGTGCGATCAACCCAGATCCAACAGCTGAACAGCTTGCTGAAATCGCTATCCAATCTGCAGATTCTGCTGCGGCATTCGGTATCGACCCTCGCGTTGCTATGATCTCTTACTCTACTGGTGAATCTGGTAAAGGTGCAGACGTAGATAAAGTACGTGAAGCAACCAAACTTGCTCAAGCGAAACGTCCTGATCTTGTGATCGACGGTCCTCTTCAGTACGACGCAGCAATCATGGAAAACGTAGCCGCTTCTAAAGCGCCAAACTCTCCAGTTGCAGGTAAAGCGACAGTATTCGTATTCCCAGACTTAAACACGGGTAACACGACTTACAAAGCTGTACAGCGTTCAGCAGACCTAGTGTCTATCGGTCCAATGCTTCAAGGTATGCGCAAGCCAGTAAATGACTTGTCTCGTGGCGCTCTAGTAGACGATATCGTTTACACTGTAGCTCTAACGGCTATCCAAGCAGACCAAGCGGCTCAAGCTGAAGAAAAAGTAATTAACTAATTACATTTCTCTCGCTCTAAAATGCGTTAAAAACATTCAAGCCCGTGCAATTGCATGGGCTTTTTTCCATCACAAATTGGTGGAAATCAAAAACGTTAAACATACTGGAGGTTAATTGAACAGCGTAAGCAGGTACGGCTCACCCTTTCATATCAAATCACCCAAGAGCTGCATTTTCACTTTTAGCTAAATCACTGATTTATCAAGTTGTCTTTTTCTTTCCTTTCTATTATTAATCTACCGTACGTTTATCTGAAAAGTGCGATCTTTGACGTTTTTATTCTTCGCAATGATGATTTGTTTTGTTATATTATTTTACATAATAAATAAACTTCTTTGTATTTCATAACACTATGACGTCAGATACTCGGCTGATCGCGTTGATCAAATGGCTCCCAGTTAGCTTTATCGCACTTTTTTCACTCGTACTGATTTCTTCATTTCTGTACAACTCACACCTATCTAATCAAAAACAATTAGTGAGAGCTGAACAACTATTTAAAGATCAGCACAAGCAATTGCTTAAAAGCCAAGTCGACGTCGCAAAAAGCCAAGTTCTCTACTTGAAATCGACCACCGAGTCAGAACTAAAACAAGTCGTCAAAGAGCGATTAAAAGAGGCACACCGAATCGCAACTCGTCTATACGACGACAATCAATCACAGCCCAGGGAAGTTATTGAATCCGTAATTAAAAGTGCGCTGAAAGACATTCGCTTCAATAGTGATCGTGGTTACCTTTTTATTGTTGATCGCCAGTCTAAAGGCATCATGCACCCATTTTGGCCCCACTTAGAAGGCCAAGACCTATCTAAGCTAAAGGACACTCGAGGTACATCAATAGTTAAAGAAATGGTTCGACTTTCTCTTGATAAACAAACCAGCTTTTATAGATGGTGGTTCCACAAGCCTGGTGACAATAAAGCCGTATACGAGAAAATTGGGTATTCGACCTATTTTGAACCGTTAGAGTGGATTATTAGCTCAGGCGATTACGTCGTTGATGTTGAAAATGATTTAAAACAACAATCACTCAACTGGTTAAAAAGTTTGAAACTGCCAGATTCGGATCAGCTTTTCGTGCTCGACAAACAAGGCGTATTCCTTGCCCATGAGTCACCAGAGCTAGTTGGAACAAAGCACCCTATGTTTCAGTCATTCATTCAAAGTGAAAATGCCCTTGAAACAGACCAAGAGCGGTTTGTGACTTTAGGCACAGAGCTTGCCAATAATCGCTCAACAAGTACGATTAACTATGTGACGAAAATAGACGATTGGGGTTGGTATATTGTTGGTAGCGCTTACACCCAAGCAATTGAACAGTACTCCATCGCTCATAAGCAGCTAACAGAAGAGTCGTTAAAACACGATACCATCGAACTCATCATGTACAGTACAGCAGGCTTCGCTACCCTACTGATTCTTAGTTTCTATACCAGTAATGCCATTGCACGTCGCTTTACCACGTTCCAAGGCCAAATTAGGCGTGATTTCCATAAATTGGAGCAAAATCGTAAAGAGCTATCTTACTTAGCTCATCATGACTCACTCACCGGCCTTTACAATCGAACTGCATTAAAAGAGAGTTTTGCGGTCATACAAGAAAGAAACGTACAAAATGCTACTAAAATTGCCGTACTTTTTATCGATCTTGATGACTTTAAAAATATCAACGACGCTCATGGCCATGGCTATGGAGATCAACTGCTAAAAAATATCGCTCAAACTTTGCAACATTTAACTGAGCCGAATGAAATGTATTTCCGTTTTGGCGGGGATGAGTTTATTGCGATTATAGACAATCTACCGACGGCTGAGTCTTTGACACCAATTATCAACAAGATTAAGCAGGCAATCGAACGCTCTTACAACATTGCAGGAGAAGCTCTATCTATTAAGACAAGTATCGGGGTATCGTTATCCCCCGATCATGCAGACAATATAGAAATGTTAATATCTAAAGCTGATATGGCACTCTATTTCGCTAAACGTACAAGCAAAGGCATTATTCAATTATTTAACGAGTCTATTTCCGATGATATACACAGTAAGCTTGAGATTGAGAACGCGCTTAACTCTGCCTTAGATAACAAGGAGCTTTACGTTCACTATCAACCTCAGATAGGTATACATTCAGGTGAAGTCTTGGGAGTAGAAGCGCTTTGTCGTTGGCAAAACAAAAAGTTAGGATTTATTCCACCTGACGTATTTATCAGCATGGCGGAAAAAACGAATCTAATTAATGACATTACGTTCTTTGTCGCTGAAACCAGCATGCGTGATATTAGCACTATCAATAATCAACTAGGCGTATCCCTATCGTTATCGATCAATCTCTCACCGGCTGTTTTTACTCACAACCACTTGGTAGAACGTTTCTCTGAACTCGCAGCCAAGTACGCTTTGTCTCCGGAAAAAATCAAGATAGAGATTACAGAAAGCGTACTTGTCGAAGATCTGCAAGCCGTTACGCAAGTAATGAACCGCTTCCAAGCACTAGGAATGCAAGTTTCCATCGACGATTTCGGCACAGGATATTCATCATTAAGCTATATTGCCTCCCTGCCTATCAATGAGATCAAGATAGATAAATCATTTATAGATACTATTGATACCGATGAGAGACAATTTGCACTGGTTGAAGCGATTACTTCTCTAGCAAGTATTTTCAATTTCGACTTGGTCGTGGAAGGTATTGAGACTCAAGCACAGCTGCAGTCTATTAAGCAATTGTACTGTAGCGCAGTTCAGGGCTACTACTACTCGCGCCCGGTAAGCGCAACAGGCCTCGTTAAGTATCTAGAGCTACAAAATCAAAGAGAAGCCTTTGAAGTTTAATTCGATATCAGCCTGACGCTATGTTCCGGTAGGTTAAATCAAATAACTGCGTTTATGCGGGGACTCTAAATCAAGGTAAGGTCCTTTAGGAACAACTTGAGTTGGGTTAATGCCCGTATGGCTGTAATAGTAGTGACGCTTGATGTGATAAAAGTCGGTCGTTTCTTTGATGCCTTCGACCTGGTAGAGCTCTTTTAAGTAACCTTGAATATGGGCGTAGTCTGAAATTCGCTGCTTGTTACACTTAAAGTGACCAACATACACCGCATCAAACCGAACCAGAGTGGTAAACAATCTCCAATCTGCTTCTGTGATGTCATTACCCGCTAGATAACGATGTTCGCTAAGGTGAGCGTCTACTTTGTCTAAGGCTTCAAATAACGCATCATACGCCTCTTCGTAGGCTTCTTGTGTCGTTGCAAAGCCCGTTCGGTACACACCGTTGTTAATGTTTGGGTAGATATAGTCATTCCACTCATCAATCTTCTTTGCCAGTTCCCACGGATAGTAATCATCGGTGTTGCCTGTCAGTTCATTAAACTCTGAGTTGAACATACGGATAATTTCAGAGGACTCGTTACTCACGATGGTGTTGGTTTTCTTATCCCACAACACTGGCACCGTTACTCGACCCGAGTAATCCGCTTTGGCTTGAGTGTAGATTTGGTGCATACGAGTATGGCCGAACAGAGGTTCAGGTAACCCCATTTGCCAACCTTCACTCATCATGTCTGGGCAAACCACCGTCACGTCAATGTGATCGGTCAGGTCTTTAATCTCACGGAAGATAAGAGTTCTGTGCGCCCATGGACACGCCAATGATACGTATAAGTGATAACGGCCACTTTCAGGCTGAAACTGCGCGCCCGCTTTATTCTCTACCCAGTGACGAAAGCCTGCATCTTCACGAACAAACTTACCACCGCTTTCTTTGGTCTCGTACCAAACATCATACCAAACACCTTCAACTAACTTGCCCATATCCAAACCTCTGTCATCCATACTTCTCTCTAGTATAAAAAAAGCCAACTTTTTCAAAACTAGAAGAAGTTGGCTTAGTTGTTCAAATTATTTGAAGGAGGTTGTTCACGAGAAATTTGGGGCACAAAAAAAGCGCAACTCATAAAAAAGTTGCGCTTAAGCCTGTCACAGGCTGAACCGTTTTAAATAGGCTCTAGACTTGTACGTGCAAGCAAGATACTGCGTGAACGTCATCACCTTGAATGGTTGGCTTAGTTTGCGCACACGCCTCGGTTGCTTCAGGGCAGCGAGTACGGAACACACAACCTGATGGCGGATTAATTGGCGACGGTAAATCACCTTCCAACATTTGAATGGTTTTGCTGCGCTCTAGGCGAGGGTCTGGAATCGGAACTGCAGACATCAACGCTTTAGTGTACGGGTGCTTAGGGTCAGAGAATAAGGCATCTGATTCACCAAGCTCTACTGCGTTACCTAGGTACATCACCAATACACGGTCAGAGATGTGTTTAACCACTGACAAATCGTGCGCGATGAAAACCAAAGACAAACCAAGTTCTTTCTGTAGTTCCTTAAGAAGGTTAACTACTTGAGCTTGAATTGATACATCCAGTGCAGAAACAGGTTCATCACAGATGATCATCTTAGGTTTCAGGATAAGCGCACGTGCAATACCGATACGCTGACATTGACCACCAGAGAACTCATGCGGGTAACGGTTAATTACATTGGGTAGCAGACCAACCTTTGCCATCATCTCTTTCACTCTGTCCTTCACTTCCTGTTTAGAAAGCTCAGGGTAGAAAGTCTCGAGAGGCTCAGCAATGATATCGCCAACTGACATACGCGGGTTAAGCGATGCTAGTGGGTCTTGGAAGATCATCTGAATCTCTTTACGAGTCTCACGACGTTTCACTTCTTGCATCTTAGTCAGGTCTTGACCTAACCACATCACTTGACCTTCTGTCGCTTCAACTAGGCCGATAATCGCGCGTGCAAAAGTCGATTTCCCGCAACCAGACTCACCTACTACACCTAGCGTTTCGCCTTCGTAAAGGTGAACATCAACCCCATCAACCGCTTTAAGGTTTGATGGTTTCGCCCAAGGCCAAGCAGACTTAGCCGCAATGCTAAAGTGAACTTTTAGGTCTTTAATATCTAATAGTAATTCTTTACTCATTTTGTCCAAGTCTCCCAGTCTGAAAAACAAGCACGCTGACGATCTTTAGCAAATGGCTGTAGAATTGGTGCTTCTTGCTTACAACGGTCCATTACACGGTGACAACGGTCTTGGTAAGGACAACCTGTTGGTAGGCGAAGTAAGTTAGGTGGGTTACCTGGAATCGTCGGTAGAATTTCACCTTCGGTATCCAAACGAGGAATCGCTTTAAGCAGGCCTTCGGCATAAGGGTGGCTTGGCTCGTAGAAGATTTCATCAACCGTGCCATATTCCATTGTACGACCCGCGTACATGACAAGTACTTTGTCACACGAACCAGCAACAACACCCAAGTCATGGGTAATCATGATGATTGCCGTATTGAACTCATCTTTAAGCTCGTTCAGCAATTCCATGATTTGCGCTTGAATGGTCACATCCAAAGCGGTTGTTGGTTCATCAGCGATAAGCAATTTAGGACGACACAGCAGTGCCATTGCGATCATCACACGCTGACGCATACCGCCCGAAAACTCATGCGGGTACATGGTGATACGCTTGCGTGCTTCAGGGATTTTCACTGCTTCGAGCATACGTACTGATTCTTCGAACGCTTCTGCTTTACCCATACCTTTATGCAGCATAAGTACTTCCATCAACTGATCGCATACTTTCATGTAAGGATTCAGTGACGTCATTGGATCTTGGAAGATCATCGCGATCTGTTCAGCACGTACTTTGTTCAGTTCTTTTTCAGGCAGGTTAAGAATTTCATTGCCTTCAAACTTTGCGCTACCTGAGATGATGCCGTTCTTCGCCAGCAGGCCCATCAGTGCAAATACCGTTTGAGATTTACCCGAACCCGACTCACCAACAATACCCAGCGTTTCGCCTTGGTTGAGTGAGAAGTTCAGGTCGTTTACTGCGGTTACGATACCATCTTGCGTGGTAAATTCGACGCGCAGATCTTTGACATCTAATAAGCTCATCATTGCTTCCTTCAATCTTTTATAGCTTTTGTATTTTTATTTGCTATTTCTTTATCTGTCTTTTGGATCAAGCGCGTCGCGCAGACCATCACCTACGTAGTTAAAGCAGAACAGCGTAACTACCATGAATGCCGCCGGGAATGCCAGTTGCCAAATAGCAACTTCCATTGTTTGCGAACCTTCTTGTAACAGTGCGCCCCAACTTGTCATAGGCTCTTGAACACCAAGACCAAGGAAAGATAAGAATGATTCAGTAAGGATCATGCTTGGAATAAGTAGCGTTGAGTAAACTGCAACAATACCTAATACGTTTGGTACGATGTGACGTGTAATGATCTTCCATTTGCTTACACCACATACGTGAGCAGCCTCAATGAATTCTTTACTACGTAGACTCAACGTTTGACCACGTACAATACGCGCCATGTCGAGCCAAGCAATAGCACCGATAGCAACAAAGATAAGTACTATATTACGACCAAAGAATGTTACCAGTACGATCACAAGGAACATGAATGGTACAGCGTACAAGATCTCTAGGATACGCATCATCACTCGGTCAGTACGACCGCCAATGAAGCCTGAAGCTGCACCGTAAAGCGTACCAATCAGTACCGCTACAAATGCGCCCATCACACCAACCATAAGAGAAATACGGCCGCCAATCATTGTACGAACATATAAGTCACGACCTAAACTGTCGGTACCAAACCAGTGATCCGCATTTGGACCAACGTGCATTGCGTACCAGTCAGTATCATCGTAAGCATGCTGCGCCAGCATAGGCAAGAAAATTACTGATAGCACCATGATCGTCAGAATAAACAGACTGATCATTGCCGCTTTGTTGCGCATAAAACGAATACGCGCGTCCTGCCACAAACTACGACCTTCAATTTCCAAACTCTCAGAGAATTTTTCGATCGCTTCTAAGTTTTCTTTTTTCTTCAACATAACCATGCGTCCCTGTTAGTAGCGAATTTTCGGGTCAATAAGCGCTAGTAAAATATCAACAATTGCGTTGAATAAGATGAATAGGAAACCAATCAAAATGGTTACACCCATTACTAACGAGTAGTCACGGTTAAACGCGGCGTTAACAAACAGCTTACCGATACCTGGCAGGCCGAAGATGGTTTCAACAACAACTGAACCTGTGATGATACCTACGAACGCAGGTCCCATGTATGAAACAACAGGTAGCATTGCTGGCTTAAGCGCATGTTTAAGAACGATATAACGGTAACTTAGACCTTTAGCTCGAGCAGTACGGATAAAGTTACTATTTAGAGTTTCAATCATGCTACCGCGAGTGATACGCGCAAAGGTAGCGACATAGAGAAGAGACATCGCAATAACAGGTAGCACGATGTACGCGAAGGTGCCGCCATGCCAACCACCTGCTGGGAATATATTCCAGTGCAGGGAGAAAAGGTAAATAAGCGCTGGTGCCAACACGAAGGATGGCATCACCACCCCGAGCATGGCAGTCGACATTATGGTGTAGTCGACCCAGGTATTGTGCTTCAACGCGGCTATAGTACCGACGGTGACCCCCATAATTAGCGTAAAGATAAAGGCAACGAAGCCTACCTTCGCAGATACTGGAAGTGCTACAGCAATCAGCTCATTTACTGTGTAATCTTGATATTTGAAAGATGGACCAAAATCACCCTGAAGGATGTTGGTTAAGTACGTGGTGTACTGTTCAAATACTGGTTTATCTAAGCCGTATTTAGCTTCGATGTTAGCCATAACTTCTGGCGGTAATGGACGCTCGCTTGAAAACGGGTTACCCGGTGCGAAACGCATGAGAAAGAAAGATATAGTGATCAACACCAACATCGTTGGAATCGCTTCAAATATCCTTTTCATAATGAATTTAAGCATAAACTCACTCTTTCAGTCTGTGACAATTAAAATTAGAAAGACGCTACATGCGCGTATTACGCATGTAGTGTCTGTATCGTTATAGTTATATTAACTTTTTAGAATCGAAGCTTATTGAGCCTTGATGTATAAGTCTTTCGAGAAGATCTTATCTTCCGCGTTGTTCGTAGGGAAGCCACCAACGTGCGGATTTAGTAGACGTGATTTCACGTATTGATAGATAGGTGCGATAGGCATATCGTTAGCCATTAGCGCCTCAGCTTCAAGGTAAAGTGCTTTACGCTCTTCTTCTGAAGTCGAGTTCAGTGCTTTATCAATGATTTGATCGTAAGCCGCGCTGTCGTAGTGAACACCACCGGTAGTGTTGTTACTCTTCATTAGCGTAAGGAATGACGACGCTTCATTGTAGTCACCACACCAACCAGCACGAGCTACTTCGAAGTCACCAGAATCTTTAGAAGATAGGTAAGTTTTCCACTCTTGGTTTTCAAGTGTAACTTTAAGACCCAGTGTTTTCTTCCACATAGAACCTAGTGCTACAGCAATCTTCTTGTGGTTTTCAGAAGTGTTGTAAAGTAGGTTGAAGTTTAGTGGATTGTCTTTACCGTAACCCGCTTCTTCAAGAAGACGTGCCGCTTCTACGTTACGTTCTTTTTGAGACATTGTACCGTACTGAGGAAGCTCAGGATCGAAGCCCGCTGTGATTTCAGGCGTCAGGAAATATGCTGGTTTTTGACCTTGCGCTAAGATAGCGCCAGTCACGATGTCACGGTCAATTGCGTAAGAGATCGCCTTACGTACGCGAACGTCATCAAATGGCGCTTTCTTCGTGTTGAAGATGTAGTAGTAAGTACACAAGTTACCGGCTACAGATACGTCTTCTGCGTGCTCTTTCTTAAGACGCTTGAAGTGCTCAGTTGGAAGTTCATTTGTGAAGTCGATTTCACCAGATAGGAAACGGTTCATTTCCGCAACTTGGTTTTCGATTGGTAGGAAGGTTACTTTGTTTAGAACAGTTTTATCGTTGTTCCAGTATTGGTCGTTACGCTTTAGAACTAGACGTTCGTTAACAACCCACTTATCAACAGAAAATGCGCCGTTACCTACGAAGTTACCAGGCTTAGTCCATTGGTCACCGAATTTTTCAACAGTTGCCTTGTGTACTGGCTTCACTGTTGTGTGGCCCATCATCATTACGAAGTATGGTACCGCTGTTTCTAATTCAACAACAAGTGTGTTTGCATCTACAGCTTTAACGCCTAGCTCACTCTTGTCTTTCTTACCGGCTACGATGTCTTTCGCATTCACCATCTTGGTATATTCCATGTACCAAGCGTATGGAGAAGCAGTGGCAGGATCAACTGCACGTTTCCAGCTGTAAACGAAATCTTCAGCTGTTACAGGATCGCCGTTAGACCATTTTGCATCTTTGCGTAGGTGGAAAGTGAATGTTTTGTTGTCTGTCGTTTCCCAGCTCTCAGCAACACCAGGGATAGTATTACCTTCACCGTCCTGGTTCACTAGACCTTCTAGAAGATCACGAATTACGTGAGATTCTGGTACACCTTGAGATTTGTGTGGGTCGATAGTCGCAACTTCAGTACCGTTACCGCGAACAAGTTCCTGAACTTTTGCTAGTTCTGTACCTGCTGGAACTTCAGCAGCGATAGAAAGAGTAGAAGTGGCAGCCACTGCCAAACCAGCACCTAGAAGAAGGGCCTGAGTGATTTTATTCTTGTACATTTAATAAACTCCAAGTTTTTCGTATTGCATCCATGACTTCTTTGCTAAGTTCACTGAACGGCAGTGATTTAGATTTATTTAGCTTAAAATATAAGCATAAAAATCTAAAACCTTACAAAGATTGAGGCACACACTATCAACCATTGAAGTAATTTGCCATAAACAAGTCGCAAAAAATCGGATAATTCTCCGAAATACTCAAGGTATCAGTGTAAATATCTAATAAAACCCTAATGAATAGTGAGTTACACATAGAGAGTTATTAAACAACAGCCTTTAGTGTTGATGTATCTGTGTTGATACTTTTTTTTAGCATCTTATGCTAGAACACCTTTAATAAGTTAACATTAATGCCACATTAAATCTAAGTGCACATCACATATCCCCTAAATAGACTGTACTATTTGTGAGGGTTATCACTTTATACAAAACAGCATAATGCACTGCACCAAAACAGAAGAAATACTGCACCAATAAGGGCTAGTTTGTTATAAGAATTTATATTCACAGAAAATACTTAATGATTCATTAAAATACAATTTATTCATATATAACGTCATAACAAGTACAAAAAAGCCGACTTAGAGAGTCGGCTTCTGTTTATTTAAATAAGGTCTACTAATTTCGTCAGGACTGTATATATCAGTTCCACTATTTAAAAACGTGACTGAAATTTTAGCGGGCTATTTTTCCCAACGCTCTGCAGCCTTAGCATCTGAATCTCGCGAGTCTACCCAACGAGTGGTTTCCGTAGTACGTTCTTTTTTCCAAAACGGCGCTTTGGTTTTGAGGAAGTCCATAACAAACTCGCACGCTTCGAAGGCAGCCCCTCGGTGCGCACTGGATACACCAACGTAAACAATCTGGTCACCGATATCTAGGTCACCAACACGGTGAATCACTCGCATCTTCTGAATAGGCCAGCGCGCTTCAGCTTGATCACAGATCTCGCTCAGCGACTTCTCTGTCATACCCGGATAGTGCTCTAGAGACAAACCAATCACGTTGTCGCCAAGGTTCATGTCGCGAACTTTACCAACAAACGTCACTACCGCTCCTGCAGCTGTGCCTTGAGCTAGATAATCGTATTCGTCACCCACAGAAAAATCTTCTGCAGTAACGACTACTCTTGGATCAATAACTCGAGAGTCGTTCATGGCTAACCTCCAGTAACAGGTGGGAAGAAAGCCACTTCATCGCCGTCTTTCACTTCAGTTGTCAAAGGTACGATTGATTGGTTAAGTGCAGCCAGAAGTTTGCCCTCTTCCAATGCGATATCCCATTTGCCTTCTTGTGTTACAAGGTGGCTGCGAATCGCTTCAATAGTATTGAATTGTGCATCGACTTCTAGGCTATCGACACCGACAAGTTCACGAGTTTGAGCAAAGAACAGTACAGTAATCATGATTCCACCTTGAAGTGACCAGATTTACCGCCCGTCTTCTCTAACAGGCGTACATTTTCGATAACAATGTCTTTTTGAACGGCTTTACACATATCGTAAATCGTTAGCGCAGCAACGGAAGCAGCCGTAAGCGCTTCCATCTCCACGCCCGTCTTACCCGCAAGTTTACAAACAGATTCAATGCGAACCTTGTTTTCAGACTCGATAGCTTCTAGCTGCACTTCTACTTTAGTTAGTAGTAGAGGGTGACACAGTGGAATCAAGTCCCACGTTTTCTTAGCCGCTTGGATGCCAGCAATACGTGCCGTCGCAAAAACATCACCTTTATGGTGGCTGCCAGAAACAATCAGTTCTAGCGTTTCTGCTGACATTTGAACGAAAGCTTCTGCTCTCGCCTCACGTACTGTCTCTGCTTTAGCCGATACATCGACCATGTTCGCTTCGCCAGACGCATTAATGTGGGTAAATTGGCTCATGCTCAAACCACCTTATACAGAAAGGTGTGGCATGAAATTGCAAGGACGGTGGCTAGCATCCATCTGTTGCTTGATGATCTTAGTCCAACCCGTGCGACAAGCACCAGTAGAACCAGGCATCGCAAAGATTACTGTGTGGTTAGCAAAGCCCGCAATCGCACGAGATTGAATTGTCGATGTACCAATCTCTTCGTAAGACACTTGACGGAATAGCTCACCAAAGCCTTCTACTTCTTTGTCGAATAGTGGCTTAAGTGCTTCTGGGGTGCTGTCACGAGAAGTGAAACCCGTACCGCCAGTGATCATGATCGCTTGTACGCTGTCATCAGCAATCCACTGAGATACGATAGCGCGAATCTTGTACATATCATCGATAACGATTTGCTTATCAACCACGTTGTGGCCTGCTTCTTTAGCATGCTCAGCTAGGTAACCACCTGACGTATCATTTTCTTCTGTACGAGTATCTGAAACCGTTAGTACTGCGATGTTTGCTGCTTGAAATTTGCTTTCTGCGTGACCCATTTGTTCACCTATATAAATTTTTCAATTATTAGGGCGTGTTGACCTTTCGTGATTAAATTTTGTTCGAGATAAAAGCGTTTTAATCGCGGCGAGGGGGAAGTAGCCTAGTCATTCTAAGCAAATCTCCCTCAACAAAGAGTAAAACGCTTTTAGCCGAACCCTTCGGGCAGCGTTTGCTGGTCATTTCTACTACGTTATCGGCTTCTCATGTAGGCTAGCTACACATCAAAGCCTCTGCCTTGTATAAATACCCAGCAACTCGCTGCAAAAATCAGCTCGAAAGAGCAACACGCCCTAGACTTATTCACCCAGCTTAAAGAAGCTGAGCGATAAAATGCTTTAGAGTAGTTAGCGGGTTAACCGCCGATTGACGCCAAGTTTGGAGTCATGCCGCTGTTGCCATCATGTAAGAAGTGGCTAACAGACTTGGTTTGAAGCTGAGCCTGAATTCGATCAATGAGCTCTTGCTCTTGTTGATCTTCTTGAATCAGATCTCTCAGTTCAACACCATGGTCGCCAAACAGACATAGGTGAAGTTTACCGGTCGCAGAAACGCGCAGTCGGTTACAACTCTCACAAAAGTCTTTCTCGTAAGGCATGATCAAACCGATTTCACCCTGATAGTCTGGGTGGACAAACACTTGCGCCGGGCCATCATTAACGGCTTTGACTTTTAACAGCCAACCATTAGCAATAAGCTGGTTGCGAATCGCAACGCCAGACACATGATGTTTATCGAACAACTCGTCCATCTCGCCGGTTTTCATCAGCTCGATAAAACGCAATTGAATGGGTTTGTCTTTGATCCAATTAAGGAAGGCTGGTAATTCCTGACTGTTGAGGTCTTTCATTAATACGACGTTGACTTTGACTTGTTCAAAGCCAACCTCAAACGCTTTATCAATGCCCCGCATAACCTCAGTAAACTTATTCTCACCAGTGATCTGATGGAACATTCGCGAATCTAAACTATCCACGCTTACGTTTATATGGGTTAAACCAGCATCACGCCATTGCCCTACTTGTTTCTCCATGCGGTAGCCATTCGTTGTGGTGGCTACTTTTTCGATGCCTGGAGTAGAAGCAACGGTATGTATGATTTCAGGAAAGTCTTTACGCAGGCTCGGCTCTCCGCCAGTAATGCGGATCTTTGAGGTACCACAATCAGCAAACGCTTTTACAACGCGTTTGATCTCGGGAACACTTAAAAAAGACGAGTTTTTTTGCCCTGACGGTTTGTAACCATCCGGCAAGCAGTAAGTACATTTAAAGTTACAGACGTCTGTAACCGACAAGCGCAAGTAATAAAACTTGCGATGGAATCTATCTTCGAATTGTTGCGCCACGGAACACCTTTCCAAACACGGGAGGCATAATCATTTCCAATTAAGCCCTTGTGACAACATGTCACTGGCTCTTGATGCGTATCGGTACAGCAAATACCACTGTGCGACTTAGCATGCGAGAGCTCGGAGTTATGGCAACTGAGCGTTATATTCACACGCACAGTAGCTGAGTAATAAAATACTTAATATTTGTACGTGAATCTAGCTCCGATGGTAAAAAACGGGCCACATCGGCAAAAAAAACGTATCAAACGCTCAAAATAACTCTTGTTGAGTATATAGCGAGAAGCATTTAACCTAAATTATAGCTGGTAATAATCTAACAAGAATAAAAAATGAATATTTACGCTTCAAAGAAAGTCGTAGCAATCGGTGGCGGTCACGGCTTAGGTCGTATGCTTGCTGCACTAAAAGACTTTGGTAACAACGCAACTGGCATTGTTGCAACCACGGATAATGGCGGTTCAACCGGACGAATTCGAGACTGCCAAGGTGGTATCGCTTGGGGAGATACCCGTAACTGTATCAACCAATTAATAACCGAGCCTTCGATCAGTTCGATGATGTTCGAATACCGCTTTCGCGGTCAAGGTGAACTCGATGGTCACAACCTCGGTAACCTGATGCTTACTGCGCTAGACAACCTTTCTGTTCGCCCATTGGAAGCGATCAACCTGATTCGTAACATGCTTAAGGTCGATGTGAATATTGTGCCAATGACGGAACACCCTTCCGATCTCACCGCTTTGTCAATGGACGGTCGTTGGGTAACTGGCGAAACCAACGTTGATGACATGACAGAAAAGCTGCGCATGATGGACTTATCTCCAGAAGTACCTGCGACAAGAGAAGCCGTTGCAGCTGTCGAACAAGCAGACTGCATTGTCCTTGGACCAGGAAGCTTTCTAACCAGTGTAATGCCCCCCCTTCTACTGCCAGAGATTGGTAAAGCGATCGCAGATAATACTAAAGCCAAGGTTATCTTCGTTGAAAACCTGTCGCCAGAGCATGGACCTGCAGGGAAAATGACGCTACAAGAGCAATTGGAGTGGTGTGAACGTACCTGCAAGGCAAGAAAGATCGATGTTGTATTGGGTAACGCTCCGCACCCTGAACTTGAAGGGCTATGGAATTGCGTGACGACTGACCTTGCCTCTCCAAATAGAGATTGGCGACACGACCGCGTAAAACTCCAACAAGCAATTAGGGATCAGTTGGTTTAACTTGGTTTTCTGAATCTATGTACCGAACAAAAACAAAAAAAGGAGCACAATGCTCCTTTTTAGATTAAGTGATGACTGGCTGCTTTAGTGATAACTGATCGCTTTAAAGCTCTGTCATTAACTGCTGGTACTCTTGGTAGGTGGATAACAAAATTTCCTGCATACCTTGAAAGTCGACCTCTGTCACTGGCAGTGCTTGTTTCACTTTTGCATCTAGGTTAATCGCAAAATTGCACAAAGAATCCGCACCAAAGCTCGCAGCACTGCTCTTAAGTGCATGGCTAATATCCGCTAAATACTTAGATGTATCTGACTCTTTATTTAGCTCTAAGTGTTCGTAGTATCCCTTCAATTCACCTAAAAATATTTCCAGTAACACTGGGACATTCTCTTGCCCTATTTCACCGGCAAGCTCATCAACTTTTTGCTGATTTAATATTATCATCATTGCTCTTTTCTTATTATTTGGTGATTACTGCTTCGCATTCCATGTTTGCAATTTACGGTATATCGTCGATGGACTGACATCCAAGAAGCCTGCCGCACGAGGAACGTTACCGTCACACGCTTTAATGGCCTGTTCGATAGCCGTTTTCTCAGTGATCCACAATGGGAAAATATCTTTTACCGTGATGTCTTCGTTCTGCTTCTCTTTTAAACGAAGACTGTTTTCAATGGGTTGGTTCAATGGCGGTGGAAGCATGTTGAGAGTAATCTCTTTACCATTATTCAGTACCACCACATTTCGCAACACATTTTGTAACTGACGAACGTTCCCCGGCCACTCATATTGATTAAAGCGATCGAGTACTTCTTCAGCAAAACGTACGAACGCCTTGCCTTCTTCGACAGACATGTAACCCAGCAATGAATATGCAATCTCGATGACATCCTCTCCACGCTCACGCAATGGCGGCAAGTGCAGTGGAATCACATATAAACGGTAGTATAAATCTTCTCTAAAGCGACCTTCTTGAACTTCTTTCCAAGGGTCTCGGTTGGTTGCACATACGAAACGAACATCCACACTCTTCATCTTAGAAGAGCCGACTTTTTGAAAAGTACCGGTTTGAATGAAACGCAGAAGCTTAGTTTGCAACTCTAAGTCCATTTCACACAATTCATCGAGGAACAGTGTTCCACCGTCTGCAAGCTCAGCAGCACCTTGACGGTCGGTTGCAGCACCAGTAAAGGCACCTTTAACGTGGCCAAACAGCTCACTCTCAATCAGATCTTTAGGAATCGCTGCACAGTTGATCGCGATAAATGGCTTATCTCCACGCTTGCTTGCAGCGTGAATGGCTTCAGCACACACCTCTTTACCGGTACCACTTTCACCCGTGATGAAAATACTGGCCTTACTGGATGCGGCAGAATCGATCGTTCGGTAGACCTGCTGCATGGTTTGGCTGCTACCAATGAAGCCTTGATAGTTTTGATTACCGGGATGTTCAGCGCTGTTTTTGAGTTTTGTCGCTTTGCGGATCGCGTTGTTCACCGTAATACGCAGTCGGTCAGCTTCACACGGTTTGATAAGGAAATCTTGGGAACCATGTCGCATCGCTTCTACAGCGGTATCAATAGAGCCGTGAGCGGTCATGAAGATAACGGGAACTTCAGGATATTTTTGTTTTACAGCAAACAGTACATCCATACCCGTCATATCGGGCAGGCGTAGATCTAATAAAATGAGGTCTGGGATTCGATGGTTCAAACTCTCGATTGCATCGCGGCCAGTGCCGACAATGTTAATGTCAATTTCGAGCGGTGTAAGATACGATCGATATAACGCTGCTACCGACGCGGTATCTTCTACCATTAACAAATACTTCGATTTGTTATCTAACGTTTTTGATTGCATATCCTAGCCATTTATAATTTGCATTTCTTATTATAATCGCATTCCGCTTTGCATTATGCAAATTAACCACACTATTTATACTGTGTTCGTTTGCTTGCTTCAAACAATCAATGCTTTATCTATATGGCACGAACGATGCAGCGGTATCGATGACCTTCGGGTCACCTAGCCAACTGACGTTGTTAGTGGACGGAGTGTTCACAAACGTAAGCCAGTAAAACGTTTCCTACTGGCTGTTTTTTTGTCGTATACACTCTCAATTCTTATGTTTTCAAGAATAATTTTTTTGCGTAACAAGTGCGATTAGCTATTGGTAATGAACTGTTTTCTGAGTTGTTCAATTTCATCGCGCTTCTGTGCCGCCAATTCAAATTCCAAATTCTGAGCATGCTGATACATCGCTGCTTCCAGTTTACTGATCTCTTTATCAAGTAGTTGTGGCGTAAGCACCGCATAACTTTCAGAAGGCTCTGCAACCTTAGATAGAGGAACTTGTTTTGACTGGCGCTGCTGTTTCGACTTGGTCAGGTCACCCAACTCCATAATGTCTTTGATATTACGTTTCAGTGCTTGTGGCGTGATACCTTGCTCTTCGTTGTAGGCCTGCTGTTTCTCTCTACGGCGGTCGGTTTCATCAATCGCTTTTCTCATCGACTTAGTAATTGAGTCTCCATACAAGATCGCTCGACCTTCCAAATTACGAGCTGCACGGCCAATCGTTTGAATAAGAGAACGCTCAGAACGTAAGAAGCCCTCTTTGTCAGCATCAAGAATCGCCACCAGCGATACTTCCGGCATATCCAAACCTTCTCGAAGTAAGTTAATACCCACTAACACGTCAAACTCGCCCAAACGTAGGTCTCTGATAATTTCTACGCGCTCAACAGTATCGATATCTGAGTGCAAGTAACGAACTTTAACGCCATGCTCACTCAGGTATTCGGTTAAGTCTTCTGCCATTCGCTTAGTTAGCGTAGTGACCAGTACACGTTCTTCTTTCACTGAACGTATTCTGATTTCAGACAATAGGTCATCAACCTGAGTCGCGACAGGCCTTACTTCGATAATTGGGTCTAACAAACCAGTAGGACGCACCACTTGATCAGAAATCTCGCCGTCTGATTTTTCTATTTCGTAATTACCCGGCGTGGCCGACACAAAAATAGTCTGAGGAGCGATCGATTCGAACTCTTCAAACTTCATTGGACGGTTATCCAATGCCGAAGGTAGGCGGAAACCAAATTCAACCAAGGTTTCTTTACGAGAGCGATCACCTTTATACATGGCACCAATTTGCGGCACGGTAACGTGTGACTCATCGATAATCAAAAGGCCGTCATTTGGCAGGTAATCAAACAAGGTTGGCGGTGCTTCACCTTCATTACGTCCACTCAAATAGCGAGAGTAGTTTTCAATACCCGAGCAGAAACCCAGCTCCGTCATCATCTCGATATCAAACTGAGTTCTTTGAGAGATACGCTGTTCTTCGAGAAGCTTATTATTATCTTTTAAGTATTGAGCCCTATCGCGCAGCTCATCCTTAATCTTCTCAATCGCCTCAAGGATTTTCTCTCGTGGAGTTACATAGTGAGTTTTTGGATAAACCGTAAAGCGCGGTAAGTCTCTTTGCTTAACCGCACCAGTGAGTGGGTCAAAGATACTAATACAATCGACTTCGTCATCGAACATCTCAATCCTAACCGCGTCTTGATCAGATTCAGCCGGGAAAATATCAATCACTTCACCGCGCACGCGGAATTGACCTCGTTCAAATGCGACGTCGTTTCTTGAATATTGCAGCTCCGCCAAACGGCGCAAAATATCACGCTGATCCATAACCTCACCACGACTCAAGTGAAGCATCATTTTCAAATACGACTTAGGATCACCAAGACCATAGATAGCCGATACAGAAGCCACAATGATGGCGTCTTTTCTTTCTAATAAGGCCTTGGTCGCCGAAAGTCTCATTTGCTCAATATGAGCATTCACCGACGCATCTTTCTCAATGAACGTATCCGTGGTTGGCACATACGCTTCAGGCTGGTAGTAATCGTAGTAAGAAACGAAGTACTCAACGGCATTATTTGGAAAAAATGACTTCATCTCGCCATAAAGTTGAGCTGCTAGTGTCTTATTAGGCGCTAACAATATTGCAGGTCTTTGAGATTGAGAAATGACGTTGGCAAGGGTAAATGTTTTACCAGAGCCCGTTACCCCTAATAGAGTTTGATGTGCCAAACCAGAATCTAGTCCATCTAGTAATTTGGTTATCGCCGTCGGCTGGTCACCGGACGGACTGTAGTCCGATACCAAGTCAAAGAGTTTACTCATAGGTCGCCATTTCCATACTGTTTATTTAATCAGGTCATTGTCACTCTAGGAGGAGTGTCGTTGCAACTATTATCTAGAGAAATGCATCTTAAGATTAGATATCAGTTATAGCTTTTATTTTTGGAACTTGGTATTATCCGTGCCCCTGCAAGATCTCTTCAGCTAAATTACTCGATTTTTAATCCACTACTTTTCCCCAGAAAATCTAAAAATAGCACTTGTTTTACTGTTTATTTTATAATCTTAAAAAGTTATACAATCGTGATATTTCGATATTAGCCTTTTAAATACATCACGTTACTGCAGATTTTCACATTTTCAGATTTATCCCAATGATTGTTGTTAAAGTTTCACGCACACACTTATCCACAATTTTGGTGGATAACTAAAGCAAAGCTAAATCTGATAAGGCGTTCAAGAAAGTAAAGTTTTTTATCTTATTTTTTTCTGTTATTTTTTATTGACAGAAAATAGGAGTCTTATTAGAATTCGCGTCGCTAACAAGCAATTCCCCTTTAGTTCAGTTGGTAGAACGGCGGACTGTTAATCCGTATGTCGCAAGTTCAAGTCTTGCAAGGGGAGCCAAATTCAGAAAAAAGCTCAATCGAAAGATTGGGCTTTTTTCGTATATAACTGCGACTAACTTGTTCCAAGTTAATGTCACAAACCTAGCCGCCCGCGTTCAAGTCTCGACAAGGGGCCAAATTTAAAGAAGCCGCATCACTCGATGCGGCTTTTTGCGTTTTAACGTACTCACTTTCCTAAAAACCCTCTAAGCAACCGAGCAACAGCCTTAAGTGAGCAATAATCAATTGACTCAAAAGATTGCTACTTACTTCAACCAATTTCTACCTTTTGGCCGAAGACAAAAGTGAAATCAGTGAGTACTCAAATGATCAGACAAAGATCATTGTGATAGACCACCGCACGCTCACACCATCAAAATCTATGTCTATACTTACTGCAGCTTTGGTAATCAATCGATTACCTGATGTTTTTTTCACCAAGTGTCTAAATCCCTAGTGATCCTTGGTTGTTATTAGGTGAGCAAAACAGGATAATATCGGGATCGGAATCTCAAGAATTAATCCATTATGACCGAATACCTTTTGTTGTTGGTTGGCACAGTGCTAGTCAATAACTTTGTGCTAGTGAAGTTTTTAGGGCTATGTCCATTTATGGGCGTCTCCAAGAAGTTGGAGACTGCGATTGGCATGGGCCTCGCGACGACTTTCGTTCTGACGTTAGCGTCGGTATCTGCATACCTAGTAGAAACCTACATCCTTACCCCTCTGGGTATTGAATACCTGCGTACCATGAGCTTTATCTTGGTTATCGCGGTAGTTGTTCAATTTACGGAAATGGTCGTTCACAAAACCAGCCCTACCCTTTATCGCCTATTGGGTATCTTTCTGCCTCTTATCACCACCAACTGTGCAGTATTAGGTGTGGCACTTCTGAACATCAATGAGAACCACAACTTCATTCAGTCGATCATCTATGGTTTCGGCGCGGCTGTTGGTTTCTCTCTTGTATTAATCCTATTTGCTGCGATGCGTGAACGTATTGCGGTTGCTGATGTTCCAATGCCCTTCAAAGGCGCATCAATTGCGATGATCACAGCAGGCCTAATGTCTCTGGCATTTATGGGCTTTACTGGGTTGGTGAAATAAGCATGAGCACCATCTTAATTGCAATCATTGCACTCGCCGTTTTAGCCGCTGTTTTTGGCGCTATTTTAGGTTTTGCATCTATCCGCTTTAAAGTAGAAGCGGATCCGATCGTCGATCAAATCGACACCATTTTACCGCAAACTCAATGTGGCCAGTGTGGCTACCCCGGTTGCCGCCCATACGCAGAGGCGATCGCTAACGGAGACAAAATCAACAAGTGCCCTCCCGGTGGTCAAGCAACCATTGAGAAGCTCGCCGATCTAATGGGCATTGAAGTTGAAGACTCCGCTCACGACTTAGATAACAAAGTAAAAACTGTTGCCTTCATTCATGAAGATATGTGTATCGGCTGTACCAAGTGTATTCAAGCCTGCCCTGTTGACGCCATTGTTGGTGGAACCAAGGCACTGCACACCGTCATCAAAGATGAATGTACAGGCTGTGACCTATGTGTTGCACCTTGCCCAACAGACTGTATCGAAATGATTCCAGTGGCAACAACGACTGAAAATTGGAAATGGCAGATGAACATCATCCCTGTTACTGATATCACTAACCAAGCAACTGATGCGACCGCGTCAGAGCCTAAGGCATAGGGTTAGTATGATCTCTTTAATTGAACAAATTCGCACGGGCTCTATTTGGAACTTCCCGGGCGGCGTACACCCTGCTGAAAACAAGAAACAGTCGAATGCTACTGATATCGTTCATGCAAGGCTTCCAGAAGAAATCGTTCTTCCTGTAAAACAGCACATCGGTAAACCGGGTAACTTATTGGTTGCTGCTGGCGACACTGTGTTAAAAGGTCAGCAGCTTACTGCCCTAGACACAGGTTTTACTTTGCCAGTACACGCCCCAACATCGGGTGTGATTACCGCTATCGAACCAAGAACCACCGCCCACCCATCAGGTTTGAGCGAACTAAGCGTGGTTATTAAGCCCGATGGCTTAGACACTTGGATTGAAAAACACCCTGTTGCAGACTTTTCTAAAAAAACCTCTGACGAACTGCTGGATGTGATTCGCCAAGCCGGTATTTCAGGCATGGGTGGCGCAGGCTTCCCTACGGCTAAGAAGCTTCAATCAGGTTTAGGTCGTACCGACATTTTGATCGTCAACGCTGCGGAATGTGAACCTTACATCACCTCTGATGACAAGTTACTTCAAGAGCATGCCGAAGAAGTATTAAAAGGCATCGAAGTGGTTGAACACATTCTTCAACCAAAGTTGACGGTTATCGGTATTGAAGACAACAAACCCGACGCGATAAAAGCTCTTGAGATAGCAGCAAAAGACAAAGATATCGTCATTCGTGTTATCCCAACCAAATACCCTTCTGGTGGTGAAAAACAGCTCATCAAGATCCTCACCAATAAAGAGGTCCCGGCTGGCGGTATTCCTGCAGATATTGGTGTTTTGGTTCAAAACGTCGGCTCTCTCTACTCGATTAAGAGAGCAGTAATCGACGGTGAACCTGTGGTTAACCGCGTCGTGACTTTAACCGGTAAAACTTTTAAGCAGCCTCGTAATGTATGGGCGCTACTCGGCACACCTGTACATGAGTTGCTTGACGAATTTGGCTACAAAGCAGATAAAAAACTGCCGCGTTTGATTTTGGGCGGCCCGATGATGGGCTTTACCTTGCCGCATGCCAATGTGCCAATCACTAAAACGTCGAACTGTATTTTAGCGCCAACGCGTCGTGAGATTGCACCAAGCACTTACGAAATGGAATGTATTCGTTGCAGCGCGTGTGCCGAAGCTTGCCCTGCGTCATTGCTCCCTCAACAACTGCAATGGCATGCGAAAGCCAACGAGTTGGATAAGTGTGAAGAGCTGAATATTAAAGACTGTATTGAATGTGGAGCTTGTGCGTTTGTCTGCCCAAGTGAAATTCCTCTTGTTCAGTACTATCGCCAAGCGAAAGCCGAAATCAAAACAAGAAAAGACGAAGCGATAGCTGCAGAGCGCGCCAAGATTCGTTTCGAAGAGAAAAACGCTCGTATGGAGCGCGACAAAGCAGAACGTGAAAACCGCTTCAAGAAAGCTGCTGACAACCGTCGTAAAGATATGAAGTCTGCGGATGGTGATGATGCAATAGCAGCTGCTATTGCTCGCGTTAAAGCGCAAAAAGCAGCGGCAGACCAAACACCTAATGCGGAACCGGCAGTGAAACCTGCGGTAGCTGCTGCGATTGCCAAAGCAAAAGCAAAACAAGCTGCAGCTCAAAAAGCGGATGGCGCTGAACCAGACAATTCAGAAATGTCTAAACTGCGTGAAGAACGTAAGCGTCAAGCTCGAGAGCGCAAGGCGCAACAAGCAGCAACTGATATTCCTGCAGAAAGCTCTGGTGATGCTAAGAAAGACGCAGTCGCTGCGGCCATTGCTCGCGCTAAAGCCAAGAAAGCACAGCAAACAGAATCAGCTTCTGAAGCTCCGACTGAAAAATCTGGTGATGCTAAGAAAGACGCGGTCGCTGCGGCCATTGCTCGCGCTAAAGCCAAGAAAGCACAGCAAACAGAATCAGCTTCTGAAGCTCCGGTTGAAAAATCAGGTGACGCTAAGAAAGATGCTGTCGCTGCAGCTATAGCTCGCGCTAAAGCCAAGAAAGCACAGCAAACAGAATCTGCTTCTGAAGATCCAGCTTCAAGCTCAGGTGACGCTAAGAAAGACGCAGTCGCTGCGGCTATCGCTCGTGCTAAAGCCAAGAAAGCACAGCAAACAGAATCTGCTTCTGAAGATCCAGCTTCAAGCTCAGGCAATACTAAGAAAGACGCTGTCGCTGCGGCTATTGCTCGTGCTAAAGCCAAGAAAGCACAGCAAACAGAATCTGCTTCTGAAGATCCAGCTTCAAGCTCAGGCAATACTAAGAAAGACGCTGTCGCTGCGGCTATTGCTCGTGCTAAAGCCAAGAAAGCACAACAAGCGGAGTCAGCTTCTAAAGCTCCAGCTGCAAGCTCAGGTGATGCTAAGAAAGACGCCGTCGCTGCAGCTATTGCTCGCGCTAAGGCGAAGAAAGCACAGCAAGCGAAACAGGCTGAGACAGTAGAAATTCCAGAGCCAGTGATTGAAGTTGAAGCTGAAACTCAACAAGAGTCCGTCGCTCCTAAGAAAGCTGCAGTTGCTGCCGCTATTACTCGCGCTAAAGCCAAAAAAGCACAGCAAGCTAAACAGGCTGAGACAACAGAAACGCCTGAGCCAGTGATTGAAGTTGAAGCTGAAAATCAACAAGAGTCAGTCGATCCTAAGAAAGCTGCAGTTGCTGCCGCTATTGCTCGTGCTAAAGCCAAGAAAGCACAGCAAGCTAAACAGGCTGAGACAACAGAAACGCCTGAACCAGCGATTGAAGCTGAAACTCAAAAAGAGTCAGTCGATCCTAAAAAAGCAGCCGTTGCTGCGGCAATCGCTCTCGCTAAAGCCAAAAAGGCACAACAAGCGAAGCAGGAAGAGTCAGTAGAAACGCCTGAATCTGTGGTTGAACCTTTAGTTGAAAACGATATTGCGGCTGAATCTGAGGCTCAATCAGAACCCGTCGATCCTAAGAAAGCAGCGGTTGCTGCCGCAATTGTTCGTGCTAAAGCAAGAAAGGCGCAGCAAGAGCAAGACAAAAAGAATAATGAGGAGAAAGAGTAGTGGCCTTCTTTATCGCCAGCTCACCGCACGCGCACAATCGTAGAAGTACCCCAGATCTCATGAAATGGGTCGCTATTTGTGCATTGCCAGGTCTACTAGCTCAAACCTACTTCTTTGGATGGGGTACACTCATCCAGTTAGTATTTGCTATTGCACTTGCTGTTACCTTTGAAGCCGCTGTAATGCTGTTAAGAAAGCGTCCGCCAGTGATGGCATTGCGTGATTACAGCGCCGTTGTTACTGCTTGGCTGTTAAGTGTCGCGATTCCTCCACATTCTCCATGGTGGATTCTCGTCATAGGTATGTTCTTCGCAATTGTCGTTGCGAAACATCTATACGGCGGCCTTGGGCAAAACCCATTTAACCCTGCGATGGTGGCTTACGTTGTTTTGCTGATCTCATTCCCAGTTCAGATGACCAGCTGGAATGCGCCTACTAGTTTAACGGCTGAAGCAACGAGCTTTGTTGACTCCTTCTTGATGATCTTTACAAGCTTCAATAGTGAAGGGTTGTCTCTACAGCAAGCTCGCTTAGGTATTGATGGCACTACGATGGCAACGCCACTTGATGCATTCAAAACCGCATTAACGGCGGGAAATACAGCTTCAGAAGCACTGTCTCAACCTCAATTTAGCTGGTTAGCTGGTGTAGGCTGGGAATGGGTAAACCTTGCTTACCTTGTTGGTGGCCTAGTGTTAATCAAACAACGCGTGATTCAATGGCATATCCCAGTAGCATTTCTGGCCAGTTTGACCCTATTTAGCCTAGTGTTCTTGATGTTCACTCCCGGTGAAACCGCTTCACCAACCATTCATCTATTGTCTGGTGCGACTATGCTCGGCGCATTTTTCATTGCGACCGACCCCGTTTCAGCATCAACGACAGTAAAAGGTCGCTTAGTGTTTGGAGCTCTGATCGGCGGTTTGGTATTTATCATCCGCAGTTGGGGTGGTTTCCCTGATGGCGTGGCGTTTGCTGTATTGTTAGCCAACATGTGTGTTCCACTGATTGACTACTACACCAAACCTCGTACATACGGCCACTAAGGAAGCGGATACCATGCTAAATGCAATTAAGAAAAACGGCCTTGTACTCGCGATTTTTGCGTGTGCTTCTACAGGTTTGGTCGCGGTAACTCACTACCTGACCAAAGACCAGATCAAGCAGCAAGAACAGGCTCAGTTACTGTCAGTTCTTAACCAAGTGATCCCACACGATCTGCACGATAATGAACTGTTTTCATCTTGCACTCTCGTTCAAACAGAAGAACTTGGTACTGAGCAAGCGATGCCTGCCTACGTTGCTAAACTCAATGGTGAGCCAAGTGCGATTGCGATCGAGGCGATAGCCCCAGACGGCTATAACGGTGCGATTAAAGTGATTGTTGGGATGAAAATTGACGGTACTATTTTAGGTACTCGCGTGCTTTCTCACCAAGAAACGCCAGGATTGGGTGATAAAATTGATCTTCGTGTGAGTGATTGGATTCTTTCATTTTCAGGTAAGCAAGTAACGGATTCTAATCTTGACCGTTGGAAGGTTCGTAAAGATGGTGGTGACTTTGACCAGTTCACTGGCGCAACCATTACGCCAAGAGCTGTCGTTAAGTCAGTGAAACAAGCGGTGCAATACGTTAATCAAAACAACCAAGCATTGCTTGCTCAACCTCAAAATTGTGGTGGTGAATAATGAGTGACCATAAAACACTAATTAAAAATGGCATGTGGGCCAACAACCCTGCCCTAGTGCAACTCCTTGGCTTATGTCCGCTGTTGGCTGTCTCTTCGACTGTGACTAACGCTCTTGGATTAGGTATCGCTACCTTGCTTGTATTAGTCGGTTCGAACGTATCTGTATCTTTGGTTCGAAACCATGTGCCAAAAGAAGTGCGTATTCCAGTGTTCGTGATGATCATTGCTTCATTAGTAACCTGTGTTCAACTTCTGATGAATGCCTACGCTTACGGGCTTTACCTATCTTTGGGTATCTTTATCCCATTGATCGTAACCAACTGTATCATCATCGGTCGTGCCGAAGCCTTCGCGTCTAAAAACGAAGTACTGCCTGCTGCTCAAGATGGCTTTTGGATGGGTCTTGGCATGACATCGGTACTGGTTGTGTTAGGTGCGATGCGTGAGGTTATTGGTAACGGAACCCTGTTTGATGGCGCAGACCTGCTCCTTGGTGATTGGGCTTCGGTGTTGAGAATCCAGATTTTCCAATTTGATAACAGTTTCTTGCTAGCCCTGCTACCTCCAGGTGCCTTTATTGGTGTTGGTTTCTTGATTGCTTTGAAAAACATCATCGACAACCAAGCTAAAGCTAGACAGCCCAAACAAGAAAAACCAGCCATTGAACGCGCTCGCGTTACCAATGCCTGATCAGTTACAGTTGCCCAACCCTGCTGAGTAGCTCAACCGCTCAGTAGGTAAATAGATTGACCAAATACACATAATAATGACGCTCATAAGAGCGCGTAACCGATGATAAAGCAGAAGCAATCCAAGCTTCATGCCCTAACTATTTGAAAGTAATGTCGCTATGAACAATGTAAAACGAGTAGAAATACTTGAGCGTTTAAGAGAAAACAATCCAAAGCCAGAGACTGAGCTTAACTGGAACAGCCCGTTCGAGTTGCTGATCGCTGTGCTATTATCTGCACAAGCAACCGATGTCAGCGTGAACAAAGCGACGGATAAGCTTTATCCTGTGGCTAATACTCCACAGGCGATTTTCGACCTAGGTGTTGATGGTTTAAAAGAGTACATCAAGACCATCGGCCTATTTAATTCGAAAGCAGAAAACACCATCAAAACGTGTCGTATGCTGCTTGACCTACATAATGGTGAAGTACCGGAAGATCGCGCTGCATTAGAAGCCCTTCCAGGTGTCGGTCGTAAAACAGCAAACGTAGTGTTAAATACCGCATTCGGTTGGCCAACCATTGCCGTTGATACTCACATCTATCGTGTATCAAACCGCACTAAGCTAGCGATGGGTAAAACCGTCGACGATGTCGAAGCAAAACTACTTAAAGTTATCCCAAAAGAATTCAAACTGGATGTCCACCATTGGCTCATTCTTCATGGACGTTACACCTGCGTTGCGCGTAAACCACGCTGTGGCAGCTGTATCATTGAAGACCTGTGTGAGTTCAAGGAAAAAACAGACGTCTAAGCTTATAAGCTGTTAGCGAAAAGCTAAAAAGCTAAGAAGCTAAGAAGCTAAGAAGCTAAGAAGCTAAGAAGCTAAGAAGCTAAGAAGCTAAGAAGCTAAGAAGCTAAGAAGCTAAGAAGCTAAGAAGCTAAGAAGCTAAGAAGCTAAGAAGCTAAACAGTGCCGCATTTTTCTAGCGGCATAAAACAGAATTACAAAAAAACGTATACATAATTAAAGCTAGGAGCAAATCATGTCAAACGGCCGTATTTTACACACCATGCTACGCGTTGGTGATCTAGATAAGTCTATCGAATTCTACACAAACGTAATGGGCATGCAGCTATTGCGTAAAAACGAAAACAAAGAGTACGAATACACGCTGGCTTTCGTTGGCTTTGGTGACGAATCTCAAGGCGCTGTGATTGAGCTGACTTACAACTGGGGTACGACTGAATATGACCTTGGCTCAGCTTTTGGTCACGTTGCTATCGGTGTTGATGATATCTACACAACGTGTGATGCAATTAAAGCGGCAGGCGGTAACGTAACACGTGAGGCTGGCCCTGTTAAAGGCGGTTCAACTCATATCGCATTCGTAAAAGACCCTGATGGCTACATGATTGAGCTAATTCAGAACAAACAAGCAAGCGCAGGTCTAGAGGGTTAATCCTTCGCTAGACTCTGCAATATTCTGGCTTTAAAGCCCAGTATAAATAAACATAATAAGCGAGCATAAAGCTCGCTTTTTTTATAGCTCTATTAATAATTGATATTCTTTACTAATTATTACAACATTCTCACTGATGAAACTTTACATGATAATAATTATCATTTAAATTAAGTCCCCTATTGATTAGTGAGGTAACACAATGATTAGCGAATGGGAAAAACACACGTTACTTGCCGATACGGCATTGCAGCTCGACGATCCTGTACAAAGTATTCTTCACTATCAGCAAGCATTGAGTTTAAGCGAAAAAATTACTGAACGTACCGATATCCAAGCGGACGAGCGCTTACTTATCTCTGTGATTTCTTGCCACAACCTCGCTCAGTTTTGGCGATGGGCCGGCGATACTGAATATGAACTCAAATATCTCCAATTGGCTTCAGAAAAAGTACTGACACTGATCCCTCAATGCCCCAATTCGCAATGTTCAAGCTTCATTGACTCTATTGGTTGCTGTAAGAAAGCCCTTATCGATTTCATGAAACGACACCCCAATCCTAAAATTGCCTCTATGGTGGAAAAAATCGATACCGCGACCAACTGTGAAATGATTGCTCGCTTCCGCTTGAACTAAACGAGTTACGTAAACACAACGGCACCAAATTTCAAATATAAAAAAGCCCGTCATCAGTGAAGACGGGCTTTGTCATTTCAAAACGAGCTATTGTTTAGCTTAAACCTGTGTGCGACCTAAAGAGATCACAACACGTCGGTTTTTGTCTTTACCAATTGGTGAGTTGTTGTCAGCAATTGGACGGCGCTTACCATAACCTTGAACTTGGATGCGGTCTTCTGGCAAGCCTAGAGATTTAAAGTATTCTCTCAACGATTCCGCTCTTCTTTCTGATAGATTTTGGCTAATGCCTTTGCTATCGACAGAGTCGGTGTACGTCGCTACCAGCACAAGGTCGATGTCTTGGTTATAGCGAACGTAGTCAGCAATTTGGCTCAGCCTTTTGCGCGACGACTTGTTCAACTGATCGCTGTTGCGGTCGTAGTGCAAGATAGTGAAAGAGATGTCTTCGAAGCTGTAAGGCAGTAAGTTAGCAATACAGTCACTAAACACATTGTACTTTTCTTGGAACAATACCGATGATAGTGCAACTTCGATTCGCTGATCTCGGCTCTGCCACTCTTGATAACTGAATGTCGGGTAGCGTCCTTTCTCGAGCTCACTCAAAATACCCCAAGCGGTTTGACCACCAACGTAGCCATCAAATTGTTGGAAGAATTTAATGGTCGTCATGCGGTCAGCACTTTCGCCCGGACGCCAAGCTGGCGGCATAGAGATCAAGCTTACGTTGCGTGTCGCACCCATTGGGCGGCGCATTTTAAGCTCAAAGTCTAAAATGATCTTTTTACTCGCACGAGATGAGAACTCAGCATCACCAAAATTTGGGATTGGGTGAACCAAGCGACACTCAAGTGGCGTATTCGCCACCATCTCCCACGTCGACTGTTGAGGAGATGCTCCGTAACGCTTTTCTTGTGCCAATACCGATGACGACATAAGTAGCGAAAATAGCATTGAACCTGTTATGAGTTGTTTCTTCATAAAGTGGAGTATCTCTTAAGCAATTCGTTTAACAATGCAGCCAATTGCCGCATTTTTCTCTCACGTTTGAATATGCAATTATCAAGCCGATATAGGTCGGCTAATTTATGATTTATTGCCCTTCCCTAGTTTTTATCACCGCTATTATCTGCAATAATGCAGCCTTAATCACACATATTTGGGCTAACATGACTGTAGAAAACGAAGCTCTGACCCTAAAAAAACGCTTTCGTGGCTATTTTCCAGTGGTCATCGACGTGGAAACCGCAGGGTTTAACGCTGAAACCGATGCATTATTAGAAATCTGTGCCATTACACTAAGAATGGATGAGAACGGAGATCTGCACCCTGCATCAACGCTTCATTTTCACATTGAGCCTTTTGAAGGCGCAAATATAGAGCAGGCAGCATTAGACTTTAACGGAATTAAAGACCCATTTAGCCCATTACGTGGTGCTGTGTCGGAACAAGAAGCCCTTAAAGAAATCTACAAGCTAGTGAGAAAAGAACAAAAAGCTTCAGATTGTAGTCGTGCAATCATGGTCGCTCACAATGCTACGTTCGATCTAAATTTCGTCAATGCAGCAAGTGAACGTTGTAAGCTTAAACGCGTCCCTTTCCATCCTTTTGCTACTTTTGACACTGCAGCTCTTAGTGGTCTTGCCTACGGCCAAACCGTTTTGGCTAAAGCTTGCCGCACTGCAGGGATGGAATTTGACAACAAAGAAGCACACTCTGCTTTGTATGATACGCAAAAAACCACAGAGTTATTTTGCGGCATTGTAAACAAATGGAAAGCCCTTGGTGGTTGGCCTCTTGTTGACGAAGAATAAAAAATAGAGTCGGTAAACGTTCACTCGTATTGCCGTCATAAAAAACACAACATCCCGAGAATAATATGAACCCTGTTGTAATTTCAGTTTGCATCATGCTTGTTTTAGCTTTGATGCGTGTAAACGTTGTCGTGGCTCTCACGTTCAGTGCAATTATCGGTGGCGTAGCCTCTGGTATGGACTTGAACGATGCTGTCGCGGCTTTCGAAAGTGGATTAGGTGGCGGTGCAACTATCGCACTTAGCTACGCTATGCTTGGTACATTCGCTGTTGCTATCTCTCGTTCTGGTATCACAGACCTACTTGCTCAAAGCGTAATTAAGCGCATTCACGGCAAAGAGAACAGTGCGGCATCTAATGGTCTAAAATACGGCATCCTTGCGTCTTTGATCTTAGTGACCATGTCTTCGCAAAACGTGATTCCTGTGCATATCGCCTTCATCCCAATTTTAATCCCACCTCTATTAGGCGTATTCGCAAAAATGAACCTAGACCGTCGTCTGATTGCGTGTGTACTTACTTTTGGCCTGATTACCCCGTATATGGTTCTACCTATCGGTTTTGGTGGCATCTTCCTAAACAACATCCTGCTTAAAAACCTTCACGACAACGGTCTTGAAAACGTAGTAGCAAGCCAAGTACCAATGGCGATGTTGTTACCGGCTGCAGGCATGATCTTTGGTCTTCTTACGGCAGTATTCTTTACTTACCGTAAGCCTCGCCAATACAAAGAAACGTCTCATACTGTTGTTTCAACCGAAGTGAAAGAGATCAACAAGAAGCACATCCTAGTGGCTGCTGCGGGTATTGTTGCTGCACTAACGGTTCAACTATCGACAGGTTCTATGATCATCGGTGCTTTGGCTGGTTTCATGGTATTCACCTTCGGTGGTGTAATCGCTTGGAAAGAGACACACGATGTCTTCACTAAGGGCGTTCACATGATGGCAATGATCGGTTTCATCATGATTGCAGCGGCAGGTTTTGCAGCGGTAATGAAGCAAACGGGTGGCGTTGAATCTCTGGTTGAAGCGCTTTCAACCAGCATCGGTGACAATAAACCTCTAGCGGCACTGCTTATGCTAATTGTTGGTCTATTGGTAACTATGGGCATTGGTTCTTCGTTCTCTACGATTCCAATCCTTGCAACTATCTACGTTCCTCTAGCGGCAGCATTTGGTTTCTCGCCAATGGCAACAATCGCGCTAGTAGGTACAGCAGCAGCACTTGGTGATGCGGGCTCTCCTGCTTCTGACTCAACATTAGGTCCAACATCGGGTCTTAATGCTGATGGTCAACACGAGCACGTATGGGAAACCGTGGTACCGACGTTCCTACACTACAACATCCCACTGATCGTATTCGGTTGGATTGCAGCTATGGTTCTGTAATTCGATTCTGTCGTAAAGAGCCCTAAGCTATCTATTACAAAGACCGCCTCGTGCGGTCTTTTTTGTATCTGGAATGTCTTCCTCTTCTCTTGTTCTTTAACTCTCAGCCCATGACCACCGCAATAAACTCATTGCATCGAACAAAAGAAAAGGCTTACTCCTACGAATAAGCCTTAGAAATCATTACGCCAATATGAACAGCTTTCACTGAATTACGCAGCGGGAGCGTTATTCACAAGTATCTCGCGAATAGACTTAAGCGTCGCTTCCGTTGAATGGTAATCCAATTCAACTTCACTAAAGATACCGTTCACCTCAAGCATTAAGCTTGGGTAAGAATGCACTCCCATCGCCTCTTTAAAACCTAACTGGTCATCTAACTCGCTTTCCAAAAGTTTACTAGAAAGGTCATTTTCAAACTGTTGTACATTCATCCCTAGCTCTTGAGCTAACTGCAAATGCGTTTCTTGGCTATGAGGCAACATCGCACGAAGGTAGTAAGCGTGTTGGATCGCTTCAAGCATTGCTTCGTAGTGATCCTGAAAACCAGCGGCGATCACGGCACGACACGCAGGGTAAGTACTGCGAACCGGTTGGCATTCAGTCCAAAATTCATGATTAAATTCCGTACCCAGCTTAGCTTCAATCTGCTTCCAAATCGCTTGAAGCTTGCCTTTCATCTCTTCTGACATCGGCTCTTCAGAATCTGGAGCCAAACCACCGACTACGTAGTTAAACTCAATGCTCGCTGGCAATTGTTGTTTTAATAACTCAAGCGTTGGCTTGTAACCCCAACACCAGCTGCACATTGGATCATGCACATAATGAAGTTTTACGTTCATTGTTCATTCCTTATCGAGTCTTTGTTGAACCATTCAAACGAAAAAAGGAGCCTAATTAAGGCCCCTTCCATTCAATATTTAAGCACCAAGGCCTAAAGCTTACTCAGCGTCGTCGCCAGCTACTTTAGCAGCGGCTTCTTTAACGATTGGCTGAAGCTCACCTTTTTGGAACATCTCAAGAATGATATCACAACCACCGATTAGCTCACCTTCAACCCAAAGTTGTGGGAACGTTGGCCATTGTGCGTAAGCTGGAAGCTCTGCACGGATGTCAGGGTTTTGTAGGATATCTACGTAAGCAAATTTCTCACCACATGCCATTAGCGCTTGAGACGCTTGAGAAGAGAAACCACAGCTAGGTAGCTTAGGAGAACCTTTCATGTACAGTAGAATAGTGTTTTCTTCAATTTGCTGTTTGATTTTATCGATAGTTTCCATTGCTTCCTCGTTAATGGATTACGGCTTTCATTGCCTTTATTCTACCCCAAACCAAAAGAATAAAAACCATATAAAAAAAGCGGTTAACAAGTTAGGCTAACAATTCCCACAAAAGTGATGAATTAAGCTTTTAATAAAGTAAAAACTTGCTAAACTATATCGCAAGTCAGCAAATTGACCGTGGTTGGCAATATAGCGAGCCATGAATAATAATATCACTGGAAGCAATCGAAAGAGTTAACTCTTTCATATCAATGGAGAATTGAGCAATGGCATTTGAACTACCGGCTCTTCCTTACGCGAAAGACGCGCTAGAACCACACATCTCAGCAGAAACGCTAGATTTCCACCACGGTAAGCACCACAACACTTACGTTGTTAAGCTAAACGGTCTTATCCCAGGTACTGAGTTTGAAGGCAAAACACTAGAAGAGATCGTTAAGACTTCTACTGGTGGTGTTTTCAATAACGCAGCTCAAATCTGGAACCACACGTTCTACTGGCACTGTCTTGCTCCTAAAGCAGGCGGCGAACCAACAGGCGCTGTTGCAGAAGCTATCAACGCTGCATTCGGTTCTTTCGAAGAATTCAAAGCGAAATTCACTGATTCTGCAATCAACAACTTCGGTTCTTCTTGGACTTGGTTAGTGAAGAAAGCTGACGGTTCTCTAGACATCGTTAACACTTCTAACGCTGCTACTCCTCTAACAGAAGAAGGTGTTACTCCACTTCTAACTGTTGACCTATGGGAACACGCTTACTACATCGATTTCCGCAATGTTCGCCCTGACTACATGGCTGCATTCTGGAACCTAGTAAACTGGTCTTTCGTAGAAGAGAACCTAGCTAAGTAATTATTACTTACGCTGCGCTATTTATAGCGAGTTATCTATTGAAAGCTCATGCCTCGGCGTGAGCTTTTTTGTACCTGTCGTATTCTAATCAATGCCAACATTGCGAAACGAACCAGCAGATCGAGCCTACTTTTCAACCTATTCTTACCTTTATCAATCGCTCTACATAAATTCGTTATTTGCCTGTAATTAAACTCTAAAGTTTGCCGACCCCATGCCGTTAAAGGTGTATCGAATGAGAGGCAACATGCAAATACATACTTTAGACAAAGCAGGAATCATTAACGAACTGAAGTTCGGCATCGGGATCAGCCAAGCGGTTGAGCAAGGTCGCCGTGCAGATTTTGCGTTGCTGTTATCTATGTTTTCTAATGATGTTCGCGATTGTACTCCCATCGACACGATTGACGTCACTGAAACGACTGAAGATCGCCTACGCAAGCAATTTGGCGTAGCAGAGCCGCAACAACTGCGTTCGAATCAATCGTCGTATGAAATTTCAGCGAAACAATCGAATCACTTTCATCAAGCTAGCCTTGCCAGCGCCAAACTAAGCCACTATTTGAAACCTGAAGCACTTGCTTTCATGCCTGAAGATACGGCCGACTTCCCCGAAGAGGTTTACCAAAACCTTTCTGGTCATGACCGGCGTAAACTCGCAAATAAACAGCTGCCTGATTTACCAAATGCGACGCTCTACAACGAGCTATCGACAGCTCAACGTCAGTATCAGATTCAGGCGCAAGTATAGCCGCTGCCTAGCCTTCCTCTTTCTCGCTCAATATTCACGACTACTCTTTGTTCGATCTCGCTTTTTGAATGATTGATGTCGGCAATATGAACCATCACCTTTGGTCATCATCAAACCGAAGATGTCAATTACCACTTGAAGTTACTGCAAAATGTGACGTGCCACAAAGTTCATAAAAAGTTATCAATGGGTACACCTTAGTTTGAGCCAATTCACACCCGATGTATGAAATTTAACCCATTCTTATCCGACACGGACGATTTGTTTAGGTACTGGGATGGAAATAAAAAGCTCAATCATATTGGTAACATCTGCCGGCTCGCGACTGGGAGGGACGATTGCGAACCACTTTGTTAACCTTGGAGCCACTGTCATCCTTTGTGATAAAGACGCGGAAGCACTTCAGGTGACTTATTTACAATGCGCCCGCTTCTCCGACTCTGTTTACCATTACACGCTCGCAGGGAATGACAACCAAGCGATTCTCAGCGTATTTGATTTTATTCAAGCCACCTTCAACACGACACCCGATGTTCTGGTCAATAACTGGATAAGCTCCCCAATGCCTAGTCTAATTGGCGATCAGCCTGTAAGTAGCTTTATCAATGGCCTGTCAGCTATGGCATCGACCCTTTTCTCTTTTGGGCAAATCAGTGCTGAGAGATTACGAGAGCAAGACAAAGAAGGCGTGATTGTGAATGTGATATCTCACGATGACTTTCATGATGTGTCAGGCTTAGAGAGCGCAAACTCCATGATTACCGGCTTTACCCACAGCTGGGCCAAAGAACTGACGCCATTTGGTATTCGAGTCGGCGGCGTTGTTCCTGCCGTCCATAACTCCGAAGGCAAACTCAATGGATGTCACTGGGCACAACTTCAAGACGAACTGACCAGAACAACGGAATACATCGTCTCTAATGATTACTTTAGTGGACGGGTTGTAGCTGCAGAGGTGTAAACGCAAATAGCTGGTGCAATACAACGAGCGCTCATTATATAGTTTTCGATTACACTTACTAAAGAACTTACAACGAGTAAGAAAAGTTACCCAAGCTATCAGGAAACAGACTTTTTTCATGTAAGAAAACACCTACAAACTATCATTTATACTTTATATTCATAGAGTTAACCTTCCAATCAACAACTAATCGATTTTACAGTTCACCACATATTTTCTATCTTTACCGCGAAACTATTCATCACAGGTAAAGGCTTGATCTTATGTTCAACCGTATAAAAAAAATATCCCACAAATTTTTACTTTTAATCGTAATTAACTCTCTTTCTGCGGTTGCAATTGCACTTGTTTCATTCAGCTCTATGAATGATATTCAAGGTAGCTTCTATTCATTTAATGACCTCAACCATGACGCAATCAATGCTTCAGATATCCAAGAGAAGTTACTGATGGCACGCATCAATGCCCTAACCTACCGAATGTCTCAAGATGATACACATATTGATAAAGCAATATCCTTGATCACCTCAACTGAATTGGAAATGAAAACTGCACTTAATAAAATGACTAACCCTCAAGAAAGCGCACAATCATTAGCCATTATTGACAACCTTGATTATTACGAACAATCATTAAAACGAGCGGATGAGCTTATGAGGGTTCAAAATGATTTAGTCAGTAAATTAGTCTCCATTGATCATGCAACAAAACAGATGATAGGAACACTGAAAAGTGAAGCCGCAGAAAATTTGGAATTGTTCAAAGCTATATCGCAAATCGAACACTACTATAGAGATGCTGTCCAGCAATCCACAGAGTATTTACTAACCCACAACTTGGAAGATTATAATAATTATTTAAAATCACACTCTAGCTTGCTCTCTGAAATTACAGATTTTAATATTGGTTTTCCAGAAGTGAAGATATCTCGATTAATCTCCCTTGAAAAAACCATGTTCAGTAAGATGTCTGAAGTAAAAGAAGCTCAAAGCAAAATGAAAGCTCTTTGGAATAATGAATTGAACTTGACGGGAACAGAGATCGCAGAACAACTTCAAACCATAAGTGCGAATGCTTTTTCTCTACAAAAGAATCACGCACTTCAAATACAAGGAGAAATAGATAACTCTATCATCTGGCTAATCACCATCATTAGTGTATCACTTCCTATTGTCTTCATACTTGGCCATTTCATGTCGCAAAGTATTACCCAACCAATTGCATTTGCTCGTAATCACACCCACAGAATGGCTTCTGGTGAATTAATGCAATGGTATGAAGTTGAAGGTTCCGACGAAATATCACAAATGAGTGTGTCACTACGAGATATGGAAGTGAAGTTTTATTGCATAGTTAAAGAGATCACCCAGTGCTCAGAGCAATTAGCCTCAGCATCTAAAGAGCTTTCTGGAATCAACCAGCAAGTTTTAACCGGTTCACAAGAACAACAATTAGAAACTGAGCAAGTTGCTACCGCTATAAATGAAATGTCAGCTGCAATCAATGAGGTAGCAAGTGGTGCAAACATGGCTTCAGAAGAAGCTGAATCTGCTACACAACAAGCAGATGTTGGGCACAGTATCATGGTTAACGCCATGACTAAAGTTTCAGATTTAGTCGTTCAAATGGGTGACTTAAGCATCGAAGTTAGCACTCTGAGAATCGGCACAGAAGAAGTCAGTGACGTAATGGATGTGATTCAAACAATCGCAGAACAGACTAATCTACTCGCATTAAATGCAGCTATTGAGGCAGCAAGAGCTGGTGACCAAGGTCGAGGATTTGCTGTTGTTGCCGACGAAGTAAGACAGCTCGCTCAACAAACTCAAAAAGCGGTCGAGAAAATTGGTGGGCAAATATCCACATTACAAAAGGATACCCATCAAGTGGTCAACTCTATTAATGCAAACCAAACAATGCTGACAGATACCGTGACTGAAGCAAAGTTAGCTAATGAAGCATTCTCTACAATCAAGGAGCAGATTAATCAAACTAATAATCTTAATAGCCAAATTGCAGCGGCAACAGAGGAGCAAAGCACAACCGCTGAGATGATTAACCAAAGTATTATTACCGTTAAAGATCGAGTTGAACAAACGGTATCAATGACCAACGATAACAACCAAGCTTCAAATGAATTAGGTAAAATGTCAGTGACTTTAGCTGACAACATTAGTTTCTTTAAGCTTAAGTGATCCTCCTACTTACCTGACACTAAAGCAGATTTACATAGAATGAGTGCAAACGACCCTCATTCTATGTATTGAAAATGCACCAACTCATGAGCGCTCTTTCTTTCTATTTCGTCAAGTGAGGTGTTCCAAACATTCCTTTATAAATTCGATATATTAACGGTTCCTTGAATTCACAGAGATTAAATATGTCAATCACTCAACCTAAACGTTGCTTAGTCATTGATAGTTTTCCACTTGTTCGTGAGACATTAAGCCAGCATTTATTAAGCATCGATAATGTAACTGAAGTTAAAGAGTCCAGCTCAGTCGCCGATGCCTTATCTCAACTGAAAAAGGAACAGTTCGACCTATTAACAGTGGATGTGGAGTTAGGTAGGGATAATGGTTTTGAGCTAATGAAGCGTGCGAAAGCAACAGGTTATCAAGGAAAGATTCTATTTATCTCAAGGTTCGACTACAGCCTTCATTCTGCACTAGCAAAAAAAAATGGCGCTAATGGGTACATCAGTAAAACAGAACCTACTCTTATTGTACGTGATGCAATGACTCATATTCTTCGCGGATACAACCTGTTCAAACAAGATGATTCTAACGTCGATGTTAAGGCTAAGAACCTATCAAGCAGAGAATTGACAGTGTACCACTACCTAATAGATGGCTATAGCAATAAGCAAATTGCGGAAATACTCTTTCTAAGTGAAAAGACCATAAGCACTTATAAATCACGAGTACTTTCAAAGTTTTCCGCGTCTACTGTCGTAGAATTGATCAAAGTGAGCGAGTTCATGTCGGTGCAGAACAATCACTAAACGACAATATCTTGAATAATATCAATCAAGGTATCGTGCAACGGATGAGTTCTATTAATCAATCGACAACACGTGATAATTGGGATGTCGAAGGCAAACTCACTTGGAACTTCGATACTTTTAAGATCAGAGTGTTCAACTACTCGCTCTAAACTGATCACTGCCATGCCATTTTGATTGACTAGCTGGCATGCGATAGCAATATCGTCCGTTTTAGCTTGGTAATCAAAAAAAATACCCTTTTTGGCACAAGCTTCTGAAAACCAATGCCGCTCATCATTCCAACCCGGAACACGGAAGAAAATGAAAGGAAGTTTGATAGCTTCATCCCATGAACTCACAGGGCTGTCAGAAGCAACAACAACGACGGTTTTGATCTCGGCTAAACGAGACTGATAAAGGGATTTTCTACGTTCTTCATGAAAGAAGTTGATCCCTATTTGTATACGGTTATCTAAAATGTCATTTTCGGTTTGGGATGACCATGTCTCAATAGAAATTAAAGGCTTAGGGAATTTTTTTCTTATGGCATTATAAATTTCTAAGCCATAACGTTCCATAGTCAACGAATGAATAGCAATTCTAATTGTTTCGCCATATTCAGCAGCAACAAATTTCTGGGTTTGACGCAATGATTGATTCAATAATTCTAACCCTTGATTGACACCAGGCATGATGCCGTCAAGAAAATGGGTCGGCTCTAATGAACCTGAAATACGAACAAACAAGGGGTCATCAAAGTGCGTTCTTAAATGAGCTAAACGCTTACTTACTGCACTCTCCGTGACGCCTAGTTTTTTCGCTACAGTCTTCATGCTTCTATGTCGGTATAACAAAGAAAGCTCACGCAGAAGGTTGTAGTTCAAATCATTAATCATACTGAATCCCAAAAATTGAAAAATTCTATTTGGATAGCTTAACTTAGCTTAATAAGCTTCTCCATAGATTGGGAGTTTTATTCATCAAGGTTTTTGTCCTTATAAAGCTCTGAATCGGCTCGGCTTATAGCAGACTCTAGAGTCTCCCCCATCAGTTGCTCAACCACTCCAACGCTGATACTGACTTTTACATGGCTAAAGGCCACACTTGATGAAGAAACGGCACTATTCAATTTTTCAGATAAGATCCCTGCAACCTCAACATCACAGTTAGGTAGTAATGCCAAAAACTCATCTCCTCCGGTTCGAATTAAATAATCACTTTCCCTAAAGATACGGCTCATACAGGCTGCAATATGTTTAATGGCTTCATCACCGACTGCATGCCCATATGTATCATTAATCGACTTTATTTTGTTTCCATCTATAGCAATAATGGATAATGAGCCTATATCAACGGCTTGCTTAAAAGATGCATCTCTAAAAATTGAACGATTATATAGCCCAGTAAGTTCATCACTTGTAGCGATTCTTTCTGCATCTTTTAACTTTTCTTTTTTCATACCTAATTCATTAACTTTCCACAACAGTGTAAATATGAAACAGAAAATAATCCCGTTAATCCAAAACGTATCAATTAATAGTTTTGCAAATGGGATTTTGTAAATCAATATAGAACGATTATCGGTTATAAACTCTAATACATATGAGAAATTTGATAACGGATAATCAAGTTCCTCGATAACTGTCGCTTTATAAACTCCTCTCATCTCTGTACTCAATTCTTTTCCCGATAATAACTCTTCGCCATCTAAATATAGATCAACGATAAATTCCCCGATAATCAAACCATCAGAATATACAGGAGTTGATATACTTAATGTCGTTCTACCGGTCAGTAAATCTGTATATATTGGTGATACAATAATTCTGTCTATGAGTTGGTTTTTAGTAGCGTATAACGTGCAAGTCCCACTTTGTTCACATCTTTTCTTTGAAAAGAAATCACTTGTCACTTCAAGGTTGCTGAACTCTCTTGTAGAAAAGAGACGCTGATTATCTAATGAGCGATAGAGAACAGTGATATTGTTATTGATGCTTTGCGGGACAAGACTAACTACCTTGCTCATCGTTTCATATATAATAACCTCTTGTTCTGATAAGGTTGAGTCAATAGCACTGTATCGATATATCGCGGAAGACCCTTTAAGTACAGGTTCTGCCATTGATGGACTACTTTCTTGATTAATTTTTTGTTCGGTTAGCATACCAATCAATATCAAGTTTGATTTATTACCAATGAGTACGTTTTTTATGGACTGGAATTTCACCGACTCTTTCTCAACAAAATCATTCACTGAAGATAAAACAACAAATACGGAAATAAATAGAGATAACACAACAGAAGTAAGTAAATTATCTCTAAGTCTTTTTAGCACCGTAACCATTTAATATTCACTCGCTTTGATCAGGTCTATAACACTAGTTACTTTATACTTGTCTAAAATTCTTCTTTTATAGGTACTCACTGTTTTTGAACTTATTGACAATACATCCGCGATATATTTATTTGATTTACCTTGGACTAAATAATTAAACACTACCGTCTCTCTTTTAGAGAGTTCACTTTTCCCAATTTTTTCACTTGTATTTCTAAATTTAAAAATTGAATAACCTTTAACAATACTATCAATGGCATCAGCTATTAAATGTAAATTCTCTGACTTGCAGAGATACCCATCTGCTCCCATTTTAAATGCTGTATTAATGTGAATAGAATTATCACTAGATGAAATAAATAAAACTCTACCGGTATACCCATGGGCTTTTGCTCTTCTCAAAAAGTCGAAGCCATCGGAATCACCTAAATTGACATCTAAAACAAGTAAATTGATAGCATTGTTTTTTAATACTTTATGAGCTGTACTACTGCTGTGAACACAGGTTACTGACTTAATATAATCTGTGCTTTTTAATAATGTCTCAATCGCTACACAGACTAAAGGATGGTCGTCTACCACCAAGCAGTTAACTTCCTCGCTATGCATCACAGTTATTGTTCCTTGTCGCTGCACATAATGATGTGATTTCTTCTATCGGAACGGGCTTACCGGTGAAGTACCCTTGACAAATATCGACACCAAACTGATGCACAAGATTCCACGTATTCTGGTCTTCTATTCCTTCTGCCACAGTTTGAATATTTAGCTTTTTTGCTAGGTTCGCAGTTGCTTCAATAATGGTCTTTTTTGTTTCGTCATTGATACAATCTGTCACAAATCCCCTATCAATTTTCATCTCAGTAAAAGGTAAATGAGCTAATTTAATAAGTGACGAGTAACCAGTCCCAAAGTCATCGATAGAAACGCCAACTCGATTTAGACGTAACCTAGCTAAATTTTTGAGTATGTTAATGTTGTCGTTATAAGCATCAGTTTCAGTCAACTCAAGCACCAAATTGGCGGGGTCTACATTAAACTTCAGGCAAGAGTCGAGTATATGATCTGAAAAGTGGCTATCATCAATATTGGCTTGTCCAACATTGATGGATACTGAACAAACAATATAGCCTAGTGAAATATCGGTGAGTACGTTAGACAAAACCGCATCAAACAGCTCTTTATCCATTCCGAACATTTCTATTTGAGAAAGAAATAGACTAGGTGGAATTAAACCTTTTCTAGGATGCTGCCAACGAACTAAAGCTTCCACACCGACAAGCTTACTGCTATTAAAGTCAAATTGAGGTTGATAATGATTAATAAACTGTCCCTTATTGATAGCCTCTTGCAGTTCCAATTGACTAGGCAAATATAGATCTGAAATTGCTCCTTTCTTCGGTCGGCTATTTAAAAAGTCATTGAGTAACGAGTTCAAATCCATAGTTTGGCAAGGTTTGCTTAACTCCTGAACAAAACCGAATTTCAATCTATGGCAAAGGTAACCAACGGTATTTAATACCGACACATCAACTGCACTTAAAATAGCTATCCCGCCGACATAACCAATATTATTTAATTCAACCAGTAGCTCTACACCATCAATGTCAGGCATACTCAGGTCAACAAATATCAAGTCATATTGATTTACCTTACTAAGTTGAATTGCATCTTTCCCAGATAGACAACTGTCTACTTCTGTCATTCCTATATCACGTAAAAGCCATTCCAGTACATGAACCTGCAATGGTTGGTCATCGACAATGAGTATATTTATGTTATCCATTATTTTGACACCACGCTTTAATTCTATTGATTTCAACATTCATTTTTCCCTTTAGCTCTTCCCTGATAGCCTCAATTTCTGAACTAGTCGATGTTTCTAATTCGCCTGCATGTTTTCCTAATTCGTCAACCCCAACAGAGAAGCAACCTCCTTTAATTCGATGTGCGATTGAACGTATTTTCATTTCTGATTCAGCAAGGCTTAACGCCTGGAGATCTTCTTCCATTGACACCTTAAAAATATCGGCGATAGTAATGGCCTCTTGATGGGGGAATGCACCTAACCACTGGATTTCTGGATATAGTTCTTTAAATTTTTTGTTTTTTTTCTTTTGTAAGTGATTTAAAGGCCGATAAAGATCTTCTATTCCGTAAGGCTTATGAAGAAGAACGTCGAATGAGTTTTGTCCATTTTTCTTTTCGGTAAGTCGAGGATCTTCTGCCGTGCAACCTATAATTAACAGATTGGCTAATTTTTCATTGGAGCGAGTAATAAATGCCAATTCATACCCGTTTAATATTGGCATGTGACAATCCGTAATCAGCGCATCAAACTGACTCTCAGGTCGATTCAGTAACGCGTATGCTTCTTGTCCATTGACACATACCACTGGGTCAATCCCCATTTCTTTCAGCTGCATTTTCATCAGATGCCGGTTGATAGCGTTATCTTCTGCAACCAAAACTTTTAGATCTAGAGTTTCAAATTCTCGCTGAGTATCGTCCTCAGCATTCTGTTCAACATTAAGGTTTTTATGCAACTCAGGCTTAGTAACAACACTTACAGGTAAGGTAATTTCAATTAAAGTACCTTGGTTTCTCGCACTTTCAACCATAATTTTTCCGCCCATATTTTTCACAAGTTGATCAACAATACTTAAGCCTAATCCTGTTCCTCCATAACTTCGTTCAATTGAATTATCGGCTTGTGAAAATGGTTTAAACGCATCGGATAACTGCAGTTTTGACATACCAATTCCGGTGTCTTTTATACTGAAATGTAGCGTATCTGCGAAAATATGACTGCGAATATTGATGCTTCCAGTCTTAGTAAACTTAATCGCATTAGAGAGTAGATTATTTACAATTTGGGTGAATCTCACTCCATCAACCATGATGACGCTTGAATCGTTTTGAACAATATTGACAGTAAATTGTAGATCTTTTTCTTGGGCTCGAGATTCAAACGGCTTAGTCGTTTCATTCACCAGCTGTAAGAAATTCAGTTCTGTAGGCTCAATTGAAAGTTCATTCGCATTCAGCTTTGAGAAGTCCAATATTTCATCGACTAATCGGTTCAGGTGCACACAGGATTGCTGAGCTAATGGTGTAATAAGAGCAAGTTTTTCATCTTTATTGAGGCGATCGATCATTTCCAACGAACTGCTTAACGCTGCAATCGGCGTTCTTAATTCATGGCTCATAGTGGCGAGAAACTGCTCACGCATTTTGGTAGCAAGCTCTGATGCTTTTTTCGCTTCAATCAATTGTTCTTCATACTGTTTCTGCTCTGTCACATCATTTAGAACTGAAAGCACATAACCTTTCCCACTGATCGGTGAGTTAAGTTTCTTCCGTGTTCTTTCAACCTGTTCGATACCGATCAAGCAATTCCGAGCTTCGTAGTTATCGGTCAATGATGTGTCACCTTCTATGACCGATTTTGAAGTACGGACAGCACTATTATCACAATCATTTTTGACCAATAGTGAGCAACCGACACACTTATTCGCTAAGTAATATTTGCAATTAGTATGAACAATTTCATTTTGTTCATCTTGAATGAAAATAGTACTAGGTAGCTCTTTAACAATGCTCTTCAACCATTCCTTTTCTGATTCAGCTGACTCTGCAAGTTGCTGTGTAACTCGCATTTTCAACTTCAGGTTTGCGATTACAAAATAGATTAACGTACCCAAGATAAAAATGAAGAACGTGAGGCCGCCACCGATGATGTAGACATCTTGCTTATCAAAACCGTTTATAACTTTAAACTGGCGATATCCATGCTTTAGTTTTTCAATTTCACTGTTATCAATGGTATTCAGAACACTGTTTATTAATGTCTGCAATAACAAGTTACTCTTCTGCATAACAAAAACGAGGTCGAGTTCGATTGCCAGATCAGGGTCAAATAAGAACTCATCATTTTTGTCTTGTATAACTAAAGACTGCGTTATGTCTTGTGGTAGATATGCTACTTCTATCTGGTTATTGGTTAGGTCATCCAGAAGCTTTTGTACATCGTCATATGGAATCACATCCCCCTTTACAATCATTTCTATATATGCAAATTTTTTGGAACTGGAGTTAGTTAATACACCAGCTTTCGCATCCCTATTTGGTGACTTAAATAGCCGAGCGATAATCCCTGGGTTCTTAACTACAGGCCAATAAACCTGAGTAAAAAACGGCTCAGAGGTAATATATTTTTGGTCATCAACGCCAACACCTTTTACTATCGGAAACATTTCAATATCACCTCTATCTAGCTGCTGCCAAGTGACGCCTTGATCTGATTGCTTTAGCGAGAATTGCAAACCTGAACGAGCTTGTAGCAGCTCCATAAAATCATGGAAATATCCATCAACTTGGTTTTTAGAATTTTTGAAAGACAACGGATAAAGATCAAATGGCATTGAGTATTCAATGCCAGTATCAATCTTTCGAGTTTGTTTATAAGCACGAGCAAGCTGTTCACTAAGGTGATATGGGTTTAATGAACGAATAGATGGTTGATTCAAGCCTTGTCTTTCTAGCTTAAGAACTTTATCTATTAATGTTAGAAGTCGTTTTTTATTTTTATTACCAATGGCATGAACAGCATCGGTTTCTAACCAGTCAGGCATTTTGACAGCACCACGAATAACATCATGGTCATTAAGGTAAGAATTGATAGAAACAAAATTTGCTGCAATAGCATCTACCACACCGCTATTCACTAAAGCGATTGCCTGATCAAAATGCTTAACAGAGACAATGTTAGAGATTTTTTTTTCTTCAAGAATTCCACAATAAACCGAACCCTCGACACAACTCCAACTAAGCAATTGCGGTGAAATAAATTGCGCTTTTTTATTACGGTGCCACGTAGCTGCACTGCCTTGGTAAAAAGGGGCTGAAAATATAAATACATCTCCTCTATCTTTTGTGTATCTAATACCTAAGGCAATATCTACGCTGCCTGCATCAACCGCATCCAATAAAGAGACTACAGATGGGTAAGACCGATATTTAAGCTTAACCCCTAGTATTTGAGCAATATTCTGCATGTAGTCATTATTAATGCCAAAAGACACACTTGGCTCATCATCTATAACGTACGGCGCCCAAGCATGTGATAACAAACCAACAGAGATCACTCGGTGTGTTGCTAGAAAATCACGATCTAGTGCACTAAGTGACAATTCTTCGACTTGAGAATATGAAGAAAAAGAGACAAAAACCAGGGATGATAAAAGAATGAAAAAACGCATAGAAACACCGAACTTGACTAAGAAAGTTAGATTACCGCCTGGTTCAGACAAGTCAATTTACCCCAGCTTAGCTGTTAAACTTAAGCTATTGATTGTTAGGAGTTAATTTGTTTTTTGTAGGGCATTTCCTACCCCAAAAGCATCCTCACCCTACAACCTTTATATTTCGACATTTTCAAGTTTACACATTCAAACCACACCTCTTTCAGAGGTCCTACTACCTTGATTTCTCTTTACTACAAGTCACACATAAAAAAAGCCCCAACCTTTCGGTTGGGGCTTTGAATTTCCCGATAGATAAGTATCGTGCTAGCGAAAACCTATCTCAAACTAATGCTTACTTATTATGCGTTAGCTTTTTCTTTTTTAGCTTTTGGTGCTGCTTTTTCTTCAGCTGGCTTTTGGTCAGCTTTCTTCAAAATTACAGTCGTACCTTCAAAAGTTTCACCTTCAACGTATGCTTTACCGAAGTAAGACGTTGTTAGAACTTCTTTAAGCTCAGTGATTAGAGGGTAACGTGGGTTAGCACCTGTACACTGGTCATCGAACGCTTCAACAGCTAGCTCGTCTAGTTTAGCGATGAAGTCAGACTCGTTAACACCCGCAGCTTGGATAGACAGTGGGATGTCTAGGTCAACTTTAAGCTCTTCTAACCAAGTCAGTAGACGTTCAATCTTCTGCGCAGTACGGTCACCAGCTTGGCTTAGGCCTAGGTGGTCAGCAACTTCAGCATAACGACGACGTGCTTGTGGGCGGTCGTACTGAGAGAATGCTGTCTGCTTAGTTGGGTTATCGTTCGCGTTGTAACGAACAACGTTTGAGATAAGTAGTGCGTTTGCAAGACCGTGTGGTAGGTGGAACTCAGCACCAATTTTGTGAGCCATTGAGTGACATACACCCAGGAATGCGTTCGCAAAGGCAATACCAGCAATCGTTGCAGCGTTGTGTACTTTCTCACGAGCGATTGGGTCTGCTGAACCGTTTTTGTAGCTTGATGGTAGGTATTCTTTAAGCATCTTAAGAGCTTGTAGAGCTTGACCATCTGAGTATTCGTTCGCAAGAACTGATACGTAAGCTTCAAGAGCGTGAGTTACTGCATCGTAACCACCGAACGCTGTTAGAGACTTAGGCATGTTCATTACTAAGTTAGCATCAACAACAGCCATGTTTGGCGTGATTTCGTAATCCGCTAGTGGGTACTTAGCACCAGTCTTGTCGTCAGTAACAACTGCGAATGGAGTAACTTCTGAACCCGTACCTGAAGTAGTAGTGATACATACTAGCTCAGCTTTCTGACCCATTTTAGGGAACTTGTAGATACGTTTACGGATGTCCATAAAGCGCATTGCTAGTTCTTCGAAGTGAGTTTCTGGGTGCTCGTACATAACCCACATGATCTTAGCAGCATCCATTGGAGAACCGCCACCTAGAGCAAGGATTACGTCAGGTTGGAAGCTCTTCATTGCTTCAGCGCCTTTCTCAACAACAGACAGTGTTGGATCCGCTTCTACATCGAAGAATACTTGAACTTCAATACCCTGTGCTTTCAGGATTTGTACTACGTCATCTGCGTAACCGTTGTTGAATAGGAAACGGTCAGTTACTAGGAATGCGCGTTTCTTACCTTCTAGGTCGCTCATTGCGATTGGAAGGCTACCACGACGGAAGTAGATAGACTTAGGTAGTTTGTGCCACAACATGTTTTCAGCTCGCTTCGCTACAGTTTTCTTGTTGATAAGGTGCTTAGGACCTACGTTCTCAGAGATAGAGTTACCACCCCATGAACCACAACCTAGAGTTAGAGAAGGTGCAACGTTGAAGTTGTACAGGTCACCGATACCACCGTGAGTAGTAGGGATGTTAATTAGGATACGAGCAGTCTTCATCTTGTCACCGAAGTAACGGATGCGGTCTGCGTTAGTATCTTGGTTAGTGTAAAGACCAGATGTGTGACCGATACCACCGATTTCAACCATAGTTACAGCTTGAGCAACAGCATCTTCGAAGTCGTCTGCACGGAATAGACCTAGAGTAGGAGACAGTTTCTCGTGAGCGAATTCGTCATCGTAAGAAACTTTACCAAGACCTTCACCTACAAGTACTTTTGTATCAGCAGGAACTTTAACACCCGCCATTTCAGCGATTGCTGGAGCAGGTTGACCTACGATTTTAGCGTTTAGGTTGCCGTCGATAAGCAGTACTTTACGTACTTTATCAGCGTCAGCTTTAGATAAAACGTGAGCTTTGTGAGAAGCGAAACGCTCTTTAACTTCGTCATATACTTCGCCAACAACGATTGCTGCTTGCTCAGAAGCACATACAACGCCGTTATCGAATGTTTTAGACATAAGGATAGATGCTACAGCACGTTTGATGTCAGCTGTTTCATCGATAACTACAGGAACGTTACCAGCACCAACACCGATAGCAGGCTTACCAGAAGAGTATGCCGCTTTAACCATGCCTGGACCACCAGTAGCAAGGATAAGTGCAATACCGTCGTGCTTCATAAGCGCGTTAGAAAGTTCTACAGATGGTTGGTCAATCCAACCGATGATGTCTTTTGGAGCGCCCGCTGCTACTGCTGCGTCTAGAACCAGTTTAGCTGCATCGTTCGTTGAGTTCTTTGCACGTGGGTGTGGCGAGAAGATGATGCCGTTACGTGTTTTAAGAGAGATTAGAGATTTGAAGATTGCTGTAGAAGTTGGGTTCGTTGTTGGAACGATACCACAGATGATACCTACAGGCTCAGCGATAGTCATTGTGCCTAGGCTTTCATCTTCATCAAGAATGCCACATGTTTTTTCGTCTTTGTATTTGTTGTAGATAAATTCAGATGCAAAGTGGTTTTTGATAACCTTATCTTCAACAATACCCATTCCAGATTCAGCAACTGCTTGTTGAGCAAGTGGAATACGAGCGTGGTTAGCAGCAAGAGAAGCTGCGCGGAAGATTGCGTCTACTTTCTCTTGAGAGAATGTTGCAAACTCTTCTTGTGCTGCTTTAACGCGTGCTACTAGAGCATCAAGTTCCGCTAAGTTAGTTACAGGCATGGTGGATCTCCTAAAATAATAAATATTAAAAACTTTTTATTAATTTCGCTGCTTGCTTTTAACCTCAAACAACAACGTTCTTAGTAAATTGCTTTCAGGGCTGAGTATATTATTTCACTGTGTGAAAAAAATTGACCCAGATCAGTTACCCAAAAAGAATTAACCAAAAAGTAGTAAGGCAATCGCAAAAACCGACTTAAGATCATGATTTATATAGATTAAAATCACACTTTTAGTTAGTTCAAAAAACAAGCAAACAGACAAATTTTTTCTACATTGCGTAACAAACTGTAAAAAAGTTTCATTTTTAGTCAGTTAAATTACATGTATACAGCTATATTCGTGCTACTGAGAGTATATCCATACCGTTGCACGGGCTAGATTTTGACATAATTTTTATTAAATTCGTGCGATGGTTAACAGTTACTCGATAATAAATTACAAAATGAAACACTAACGACCAACTTGCAACAAGGCCAATACAAAAGCGATATTCAATTAGTTTTTCTAAAAATAATCCCCTATTTCAGGTTAGTTTTTTTCATTCGTGCAAATCCAATTTGTCCCTTACATTACGCGCTCTGACTATTCACAGAATCAAACCTTCAACCTTAAAATTCGCTAACTGGAGATCGCTCTCATGCAAGGCTTAGAACTCGCTATTTTTATGCAATTCTTCCTTGGGCTTGTTGCTGCCGTAAACCCAATCGGCATCATGCCTGTTTTTGTTTCTCTTACTGCACATATGCCACCAGAAGAGAGGAACAGGACAGCCTTACAAGCCAACATTGCTGTTGCCGTTATCCTAATAGTGTCGCTTGTTGCTGGGCAAATGCTGCTTGATATGTTTAGCATATCGCTAGACTCATTCCGAGTTGCAGGTGGGTTGCTATTATTGAGCATCGCATTTTCGATGATGAGCGGTAAGCTCGGTGAAGATAAACAGAACAAACAAGAGAAATCTGAATACATCAGCAAAGAGCAAATAGGAGTCGTTCCTCTTGCTATGCCCTTAATGGCGGGACCTGGGGCAATCAGCTCTACCATTGTTTATGGGTCTCGTTACCCTGCAGCCATTGATACTGTGGGAATTGGTATTAGCATCATCGCGTTTGCAACCTGCTCTTGGCTTCTGTTCCGTTCGGCGCCGGTTATCGTTCGCTTTTTAGGTCAAACAGGTATCAACGTGATCACACGTATCATGGGCTTGATTCTTGGCGCATTGGGCATCGAGTTCATCGCCAATGGCCTACGTAACCTGTTCCCAGGTTTGGCATAACGTTTAACGGCATTCCGGTTGCTCTATAAAGGGCAGCAATATTGAAATATAGATGAGGCGAGTAAAGCGATTGGGCTTTCACTCGCCTCGTTATTATGAAGCTTGTATAATGACTGTTAATACATTTAACAAAAGATGAATCTCTCCTTATGTCACGCAAGCCACTCAAGCATCATTTGTACGTCATTATCTTTGGTACTCACACGCCAGCCGGACGGGCATTTGATATTTCTCTGATCGTTGCAATCTTGGCTTCGCTATTGGTTCTGATCTTAGAGTCCATCCCTAATGTCATGACCGAATGGTCACAACAGCTGCGTTATATCGAATACACCTTTACAGCACTCTTCACTCTTGAATATTTGTTAAGGCTCTATTGTTCTCCGAAACCAAAATCTTACGCCACCAGCTTTTATGGTGTTGTTGACCTCTTAGCGATTCTTCCGACCTACCTAGCGATCATCTTCCCAGGCGCTTCATTTATGGGTGTGGTGAGACTGCTGCGTGTGATGCGTATCTTCCGAATCCTAAAACTGGTTCGCTACCTGCAAGATTCAAACATTCTGTTACGTTCACTGTTAATGGCAAGACGAAAGATACTGATCTTTTTCAGCACAGTGGGCATCTTAGTTGTTATCTTCGGCGCGCTTATCTTTGTTATTGAAGGGCCAGAAAACGGCTTCACAAGCATTCCCCACAGTATTTATTGGGCAATAGTAACCATTACTACGGTTGGCTACGGTGACATGATCCCTCAAACCGCGTTAGGTAAAGCGATCGCATCTCTGACCATGCTACTGGGTTACTCTATTTTAGCGGTACCGACAGGGATTATTACTGCAGAGCTCAGCAACGAGATGAACTCGCACAAAGAGTTGGTAAAGTGTCCAAACTGTAACCGCGCCGGCCATGATTCGGATGCTATGTATTGCAAACACTGTGCGAGTGAATTGGCAGACCCCGACAAGCGTGTCGTCACTGACGAGACAGAATAAAAATAAAAAAAGAGCTCTTTTTAATTTGCGAATCGTAAATATGAAGCAATTAGCAACCGCTGGTTTCTGTCACTACTTTAGCTTCTGCGCCACTGCTGTCTGAAAAAGCATGTATTTCATAACGTGCATAACACTGAGTAGCTTCTATCTCTTCTTTACTTGCATAAGTCGAATTTCCTTCGATTAATTCTGACAAAGTAAAGATCATATACACGGGTGCCGTGTTTCCAGGGCGATAAGTATCGTAAGGCGCCCAAACAAACTCTGTACCGTCAGATATTTTATTCGAAGCATCTAGTTCTATAAAGAGAGGCATCCCTTTGGGTTTAACTGCTGGGAACCCATAGTGATACTGTCTACCGCTGTCATCTTCGGTTGCTTTATCAGCCCACTGATCGCGTTCGAACCCCTCAAGAATCCCCTTCCCATAGCCAATTTCTGAGGCACCCCTCAAAGCTGCTCCAACACCTTCTATAACTGAAGCTCTAGCATCATCCTGAATGTTTAAAAACTTAGGTGCTGCGACAACCGCTAAAACACCTAAAATAACGATAACAACGACTAACTCAATAAGAGTAAAACCTTTTTGGGTTGCTTTCATTTTATGACTCCAATCTTAATCCACACTAAATGTAAGGCTTAAATGTCAGAGCTTTGTTATATGAAACAAAAAAAAGCGCCCAGAGGCGCTTCTTCATTAAATATTCTCAAAAATGAGAGCTACGCTTTCTCAGCAAGGATAATGCGTAAAGTACGGCGTAGTGGTTCTGCAGCACCCCAAAGTAATTGGTCACCTACCGTGAACGCATTTAGGAAATCGTTACCCATCGACATCTTACGCAGACGACCGACTGGTACAGACATTGTGCCTGTTACTTTCGCTGGTGTTAGTTCCTGTGCCGTGATGTCGCGGTCATTAGGAATCACTTTAACCCAATCATTGTGCGTCGCGATGATCTCTTCGATCTCATCCATTGGCACGTCTTGCTTAAGCTTAATAGTTAGTGCTTGAGCGTGACAACGCATTGCACCGATTCGTACACAAGTGCCATCAATTGGGATTGGCTGACCATCTAGACCAAGAATCTTGTTCGCTTCCACGCCGGCTTTCCACTCTTCTTTGCTTTGACCGTTTTCGCGCTTCACATCGATCCAAGGAATCAGTGAGCCCGCAAGCGGAGCACCGAACTGATCGGTTGGAAATGAAGATGAACGAATGGTATCAGCGACTTTCTTATCGATATCAAGAATTGAACTTGAAGGGTTTGCTAGCTCTGAACTTACGCTATCGTTGATCACACCCATTTGTGAGATCAGTTCACGCATGTTCTTAGCGCCCGCACCGGAAGCGGCTTGGTAAGTCATGGCACTCATCCACTCAACCATGCCTTTCTCGTATAGACCACCCAAAGCCATAAGCATTAAGCTCACAGTACAGTTACCGCCAACGAAAGTGTTAGTACCACCGTGGATGCCTTGTTGAATTTGAGCCAAGTTAACAGGATCAAGAGTGATGATTGAATCCGCGTCCATACGTAAAGTAGAAGCCGCATCAATCCAGTAACCTTTCCAACCCGCTTGACGCAGTGCTGGGTATACTTTTGATGTGTAGTCTCCACCTTGACAGGTAATCACCGCATCAAGTTGTTTTAGGCTATCAATATCAAAAGCGTCTTGAAGTAGACCCGCATCTTTACCGCCTAAAACAGGGGCTGGAATGCCAATCTGAGATGTACTGTAATAAACAGGTTCAATCAAGTCGAAGTCTTTCTCTTCAACCATACGTTGCATCAGTACAGAACCAACCATACCGCGCCAACCAACTAGACCTACTCTCATCGCTCACTCTCCATGTATAAATTAAAAATTGCTATCCCCCATCTATAAGTTTTTCAGAAACAGAACTCAAGTGCTTTTTGTCAAAAAGTGTAACTTTTTCGTTTCTTTTAAGTGAACGCAATGATTCATGCAGTTATCTTTGTATCGACATTTAATCTCCACCTCATTGATAAAACGCCCATTATCCTCAAATTCAAACATTTGCATCGTCAAAACAGCTTAATCCCACTCGCGTCACAAACAGTAAATCCCTCTTTTTAACCAATACTATCCAGAATAATACTTCACAAAACGAAAACAACGTGCGACAAGTTTCAACATGTAACAACCATGAATTTAACAATATTTCAGATAATGAAACCACGATTAACTGCGTTAGCAGTCAAATATCACAACTTGGACGTATTTTTTCGATATAATAACCTAATTACTGTAGTGTCCGTTTTGCACCACACACCATAACGAAGCACTATAAATGCTCGAAATCACAAGAGGCTTTTATGAAGCAGAGTAAAACTCGCCTACCGAACCTATTGCAGGTATTCATCGCGTTAGGATTATTTCTATCCCTTGCTTTTTCCTTTACAGCAAAGCTTGACCTTCCAATTCAACTTGCCTTGTATATTGGTTGGTTCATTATCATGGTTCTTGGTATTCGCCTTGGCCACGAATACAAAGACTTAGAAAAAGCAGCACTCAAAGGAATATCCAATGGCTTAGGCGCGGTTTTAATACTTTTAGCCGTTGGCGCTCTTGTTGGTACATGGATCTCAGGCGGGATCGTACCTACTATCATTTACTATGGTCTGAAAGCTATCCACCCTTCTATCTTCCTTTTAGCGACCATGATTATCTGTTCTCTAACCGCGTTAGCTACTGGTACTTCTTGGGGCGCTGCAGGTACGGCCGGTATTGCGATGATGGGTATTGGCCAAGGCCTAGGTGTTCCAGCACCAATTACTGCAGGTGCAGTACTGTCAGGCTGTTACTTCGGCGACAAGATGTCTCCACTTTCTGATTCAGTAATATTGGCTTCTTCAATGTCTGGTGTTGAAGTGGTTGAACACATCAAGGGCATGCTTCCAGTTGCGTTAATCAGCTACATTATTACTGGCATCATGTTTACTGCGTTTGGTTTCCACTACGCAGGTAACGTTGACATGAGCCAAGTAGATTCTGTCATCAAAGCAATGGAAGTTCAGTTCTACATCACACCTTACTCATTTGTCCCAGTGCTGATCGTGCTTGGTCTGTTGGCTTTCCGCATGCCTTCATTCCCGGTAATCAGCTTCGGTTCTCTACTAGGTATTATCTGGGCAGTCATGATCCAAGATATCGATTTCCTAACGGCATTCAATACTGCTTGGGCACCGTTCTCTATCTCCTCTGGCGTAGAGTTTATTGACTCGATTCTTAACCGTGGCGGCATGTCTTCAATGCTGGGTTCGGTAGCGGTGATTGTGTTTGGTTTAGGTTTTGGTGGCTTACTGGATAAAGTGGGCGTATTAGAGACGATTGCTAAGGTGTTCGAGCGCCGAGTAAATAGCGCAGGCTCTCTAGCAACAAGCACGATCGGTACGGCCTTCATGGGTAATGTATTCGGTTCTGCAATGTACGTGTCGTTAATCCTAACGCCAAAAATCTGCGCGAAAAACTACGACCGTTTAGGTTATCAACGTAAAAACTTATCTCGTAACGCTGAGTTCGGTGGCACGTTAACTTCAGGCATGGTTCCTTGGAGTGACAACGGTATCTACATGGCGAGTATTCTTGGTGTCGCAACGCTGTCTTACGCTCCGTTCATGTGGTTGAGCTTCATCTGTATCCTCGTGACTATCGTAACGTCTTACATGGGTTGGTTCGTTGATAAATGTGAACCAACAGCACCAGCGCTTGAATCTGAAGAAGCCGCTGAACTGAGCAAGCAACAAGCTTAAGCTAATGTTTTGATACTTTAAGGCTTTAGTGCGTAAGCACAAAAATGTTGATGATATAAATGCCAAAAGAGCGCCCTAGAGCGCTCTTTTCTTATCTACTGATTTATCTATTTGTTCATTTATGTATGGTTCGCTTGCCCAACCAATAACCTATGCCTAGGGGTGCAAAGAACACCACCAAAATAAACAGGATGAAGTAGATAATCACACCTTTGATTAACTCCATCAGCTTATCTATCGCGAGAACAACCACTTCTTGAGAGACGCGATCAAGGTCTTGCGTAAACAATTCCCTTTCTGAAGTCACAATGCCTGCAATTTCAATGCGCTCTTTCGCAACCATTTCGACCAAAGCTTCTCTTTCACGTATCACCATTTTTTCTAACGCCACACGTTCTTCAGTGAGCATCGCTAATTTTTGATCTGTCTTATCACTCAGGTCGTTGAGTAGAGGCTGCATTTCTGTCGACATAATCGAAGCTAGCGTTTGCATGTACTCAGGGTTATTCTCAATGAAGTCCTGCATGCTTGCTGATGTTTGGCGAAGGCTTTCCAACGTCATCGATAAGTCCTCACCCGTTAGCGAGCTATTCATCGCCACCAACTCAGCTTTCCACGTCATCAATTTTGGCGTTTGATCAGCCATTAGGCTTAAGCGGTCTGATGCATCGCTCATGGCTTCTGGCATAGTACCTAGGCTCTGAACGATTTGAGATTCGTCTTTACCCAGATAAGCCAGCCATTCGCGATAAGCAGGCGTACTTCTGAAGGTAAGATCTTTAAAAGGATTACTCGCGGCAAACTCTGCGACGAATGCTTTGCTGCTCTTGAAATCACTCGAGCTCAATACACCCTTTGCCAGTTTCTCTGCTTCTTGGTCAAGAGAATGAGCAGTCTCTACCGCATTATCCGTCACGAACAGATCCGCGCCATCGCCTTGGCTATAAAACTGATTCATTTGGGCTGTGAAAACCCATGAGTCAATTAATGCTGACATTGGGGAAGTTTGGTAAGCCGCTTGTTGAAGTCCCTGCTCTGCGTGGATCTTCCAAAGCAACACATAAGATTGATGTAAGGTGTCATCAGCAGGGTAAGATTGCGCAATGAGATCGGCCGAGTCTTCTACTCGTGTAAAAAACATCTTGGCGTATTCACGCGTCATGATCCGAGCCTGTAACTCTTGCTGAGTAAGAGGCGTCGTTTGACTATCTAGCTTAACTTCCAAGAGAGAACAACCACTTAGCACAATGCTAAGCACCAACACTATCCAATTTCGACTCGAAACTCGTGACATATAAACCTCTAACAAAGACTAAGGGCGCGGATTGTATGAGCGCTTCGTCAGAGTATTGTCAAAAAATTACAAAAGTTAACCTTGGGTATTTAAATAGTCATGAGCAGAATCCACAGAGGCTTTGATTGCCAGCTCTAGTTCAGCTAAATCGTGCTCGCTGATGGCTCTGGACTGCTTCATTGTCATTTCAATAGTCGCAGCAATGATCGCTAGCCGAGACGCTTTGATGCTGCCAGCCACACCTTTTAAGCTGTGCACAATGCGAGCCGCAGAGGTTTCATCCTTGATGAGTAGAGATTTGAATCTGGTGTAGTCATCAGCGTGATCTTCGACAAAGACCCCGAGCAACAATTCAACAGATTCGGTATCGCCATCGAGAGTCTCTAGCATCTCTTCAATATCAATCGCTGGCTTTGAATCCGTCACACTGGCAATGTGCTTCTCTGGCTCTTGCACCTGTTCTGGTGTTCGCTGAGTTGGGGTTTGCTGAATAGAATTTTTCTGAACCGGAACTTGTGGAATAGGCTCTTGTAAAATAGGTTGTTGTACAATAGATCGCTGGCTTGTCACGCTGGAACTCTGCTGAGGTTGGGCATCAGAATGTTGACTCGCTGGCGTAATATCTAATACGGAAGAGTCATCACTTGGTGGCGTCACCGCAGAAGAAGCAATATCGCTACAAGAAGCTGTAGTGTCGTGAGAAGGCGTATTGTTGCGAGAAGAAGATAGAGCAGCTCCTTTAATGAATTTGGAGGATCTAACGCTCCACAACACTAACGCAATCATTGCCACTAAGCTTAAACCTAGCATGACCAATAAAAGAGTGTACTGACGTCCATGGAACTGATCTTCAAGTTTAATGATCTGTTCGTTTACTGAATTCTTCTTGATTTTATCGACTAAATAATTGAGCTGAGCGTAATCACTCAGTAATGTTGAAGCATCAGCCAGTAACTGTTGAAGTGCATCTTGCTCTTCAGATTTTAATGAGTAAGATTTTTCAAGAATGGAATCGAAGGCGCGATAAGTCGCTGATGAACTTTGGTTATCGGAATACATAGCTTCAAAAACGACGACACCAAATTCGTTGAGTAGAGGCTTTAGCTTAGGGGAAAGTTCAGTATCTGTGCGCAACATTTTAATGTTATCGACGATATCTTGTACCTGGCTCTCTATCGGAATGAATTCATCAAATTTTTCTAGGAATTGATCAGCAACGTAAAGCAGTTGGTTCACATCAGGGCGAAACAAGGCATGTTGAAAATCAGATTCAATCTGCAGTCGGATCGAATAAACTAACTGAGCATCGAGTGCTAAATCATTAATACGGGAGACTCGCAGCGGCTCAGAGAAATAAAGCGATTGCCTCAATTCATTAACGCGAATACCGAGTTCTTCAATTTGAGCGAGCGAGTGAGAGTAAGAACGACTTAGATTAAGGAGAGCCAGTGAAGGAAGTAGCCACAGAGCCAAAAGTGCAACCAAAAAAGTTGCTGGTCTTTTAAAGCGATTGGGCTTTGCTACTGATTGTTCCATCGATATTCCTTGTTCATGCGAACTCTAAACCATTATGTTGCTAAACATAAACAAGCGACAACAACCTGCTGTCGCTTGCTACCTAATCACTTCGAACTATGACTTATTGCGAGTCAGTTGATCACGTAAGTTCGGTGGCGTCCCTTTAATGGTTAGCGTGTCTGTCTCTGGATCGTAGAAGATACGCTCACCTAAAAGCAGACTATCAAAACTAACATTCAAACCGCCACCAGCACCAACAAATTTTGTTAGTTTACGCATAGTTGCGCGGTCTGCTGGGAAACTGTCTTCTAACTCGTAGCCTTGCTCACTAGTATAGTCAAAGAAGCTTGTACCATCTGTGCTTGCTGGCAATTCTCCAGAAAGTTCACGAACTTGAACTTCATCACCCGCTTTAAGCTGTTCGTTACAGTAATCCGCTACTTGTTTTTTATAGCTGATCGCTTCCTCTTTCTCTAACTTAGAGTCAGAAACAAAGTCTTCTACCGCTTGCATCAATACTTGGTTTTGCTGCTTAGCATCCAAGCCTACTTCTGCTTGAAGGAAGTCTAAGAAGAAGTCAGCGACTTTACGACCAACGCGCCCTTTAATATAAGTAAGGTAACGGTTTGACTCTTTGTCTGTGTCGTATGTTGAAAGATCAAGGCGCGCAACAATATCCATCTTCGAGATATCAAGGTAATCCGTCGCACTAATATCTAGCCCTTCAGTTACTTTCAAACTTTGGTTTGAAGGCAGTAGTCCGATGAAAAGGTAGTCTGTCGCCAAAGATTGATACTCAGCCAGTACCAAAGTGCCTTCATCAGCAAAAGGATACTTTGAAAGCTCATCTTTTAGACGTAGCGCACTTTTTTGAGAGAAATCATAAAAACTTTGCTCTCCAGCTCGAAATTCATGCAACGACTTCTGGAACTCGCTGTCGGATTTGAAAGAACCAAATCCTTTACCTGCTTTTGAATTAAAAACTCGGTGAAGTTCAGCGACTAGGTTTTCAGATGCAGTATCGTTTTCTAGGGATTCAGCACGATAGTTAACAATCAGCTCTTCCTGATCGTTCTTGCTTAGCTGGTGTAAAATTACGTTGGAAAGGTGAAGGCTCATAGTGAAAATATTACCGTTCAGGTTTCAGTTGTTGTGCATAGTAGGTTATCATAAGCCGCTTTTACTATCATTATTAGAGTCCTTATGCCGATTATATCTAAATACACAGATGATCAAGTTGAAAAAATCCTAGCTGAAGTAGGTGCTGTACTGACTAAGCACAAAGCTTCACCTGAGCTTTCATTGATGATCGCTGGAAATATCGCAACCAATGTCTTAAATCAGAACGTTGCTGCTTCACAACGCAAAGGAATTGCTGAAAAATTTGCCGAAGCTTTAATTTCTTCTCTTGAAGATAAAAAGTCTCACTAAGTTTGATTGACGGAAAAAGAATTATAAATGGTAGACAGCGCAAACTCATATAGCGATCGTGTATCTCGACTGGTAGGTTGGGGCCACTGGTTTGCATTTTTCAACATCATTGCTGCGATGTTGATTGGTACTCGTTATATTACTCAATCTGCTTGGCCGGAAACCCTATTGGGTCAATTCTATTTGGCTGCATCATGGGTTGGTCATTTTGGATTTTTGGTGTTCGCGCTCTATCTATTAGTGCTGTTCCCACTCACTTTTATTCTTCCGTCGAGGAAGTTATTACGTTTGGTTGCCGTTATCTTCGCAACCATAGGTTTAACTGTCCTACTGATTGATACCCAAACGTATCAAAATATAAACCTCCACCTGACACCTGTCGTGTGGGAGGTTTTATTCAGTGGAGAGGAGTCTGCACTCACTTCTGATTTGCAGCACCTCTTCATTGTAATGCCACTCATCTTCTTATTGCAGCTAGGTCTGTCTGAGTGGGTTTGGCGTAAGCAACGTAAACTGTCTCATAAACACATTGGCCGTCCTATTACCGCCGTCTTCTTCTTGTGTTTCATCAGCAGCCACTTGACCTACATGTGGGCTGATGCGTATTTCTACAACCCAATTACAAGCCAGAAAGCGAACTTCCCACTGTCTTATCCTATGACAGCAAAAAGCTTTATGGAAAAGCATGGTCTATTAGACCGTGAAGAGTATTTACAGCGTTTAGAAGCGAACCAAGAGAACGTAAACTTAGTTAGCTACCCGCTAGAAAAAATTCAATACAACCGCCGCAGTGCTGATCTTAATATTCTACTTGTGAGTGTGAATAATCTTCGCGCTGATGCACTCAATAGCACTGCGATGCCAAGCAGCTATGCCTATGCACAAAAATCAATCAACTTCACCAATCACTACAGTTCAAGTAACGACATGTTTGGTATTTTCGGATTGTTCTATGGCCTTCCTAGCAGCTACGCAAGCAGCATCAAAGCACAAGGTTCGAGTGCGGTACTGCTCGATGTGCTAGATCATCACAATTATACACTTGCCGCTTTTAGCGGTGATGACTTTGACGACGCCCTTTACCCGGAAGTCATCTTCCGAGGCCGTGATGCGCTCCCAGAGCAAGCAACAGATGATGACCAAAGCGCAATACAAGCTTGGTCTGAATGGGTTCAATCACCACAAGCAAAAAGCCCTTGGTTTAACTTTATTGAACTAACAACGCTCGATAACTTCTCTAGTTACGAAACAGATGTAACGTTGCCTACCGCTGAACGTTTTACTGCAGACTACCAAAAATCGACTCAAGCGGCGGATGTTCAGTTAGCGAAAATCTACGCAGAGTTGGAGCGCCTAGATCTTCAAGACAACACTGTGGTTATCATTACCTCTAACCACGGTACTGAATTTAACGAGACGAAAACCAACAGTTGGGGTGCAAACTCCAATTACAGTCGTTACCAACTACAAGTGCCTCTGTTCATCAAGTGGCCAGGTAAATCAGCATCTGAATATACTCACCGTTCTAGTCACCTAGATGTGTCAGTCACGCTAATGCAAGAGCTATTAGGTGTATCTTCGAACCCTACAGATTTCAGTAGTGGCCGTAGCCTGTTTGATGAGCGTAGAAGAAAATGGATTCTTGCAGGAGACTCACGTGAACTTGCTCTTGTTACTGACCAACAAACAACGGTGTTAGATAAGTTTGGTAACTACAAATTGTACGATCAGAATTACAAACGTCTGAAAGATGTAAGCCCTCGCTTGCCAGTGTTGATGCAAGGCCTTACTGAGTTACAGCGGTTCTATACCAAAAATGACTAAATGATCATCAAAAGGAAAAGGGAAGCCAATGGCTTCCCTTTTTTATTACCGTGAATGATTAGAAAACAAGCAACAAAACAAAATTATGAAAATTAAGGGTTTACAAGATCCTCTGCCCCTTATATTATTCACGCCACTGGAGGGATGGCTGAGTGGTCGAAAGCACCGGTCTTGAAAACCGGCAACCGTTAATAGCGGTTCTAGGGTTCAAATCCCTATCCCTCCACCACATTAAAGAAAGCCGCTGAGAAATCAGCGGCTTTTTTGCATCTAGCGTAAAGTTAATCGAAGTTTAAGATCTGATGTCTAACAGTATCCAAAGATCGTATTGTCGATGACTTGGTTGAAATCGGTGACTCACGAGACATCTTCAACCGCACAAGCCTAATACGGCTCTACCGTTGTTTGAATATCATCACCCTATCTCAATGTATGTTCTCTTCCGCATTCCGGCTCTCGATACAAACCTTAACCCACACTTATCTACGCAGCGCGTTCATTCAAGATGACGAAACTGGTGATGCATACCCGTTGGGTTTCATTCTTCGCTAAAAAGTCAGAATCCACTGCAGACTCGAATAGTATTCAGGTTGATTTCAAGCTCGCATCATAAAGCTATAAAAACAAAAAAATCCAGAGGCTTCATCGAAGTCTCTGGATTTTTAAATTTGGCTTGAGTGCAGATCTAATTAAGCGTTTTCTTGCTTAGTCTCTTGCTGCTCTGCTTGTTTTTTTTGTTCAGCTTCATTTGCTTTTTCTTCGTGGTTTGAACCACCACATCCGCCACAACAGCTCATAATTATGCTCTCTTTGATTGTATTTAAGTAACTCATTAAGGTCATAATATTAAAGATGCATTTTAAATGCAACTTTAATATTAGCCAAATTGGCTGCTTGGTGTCTTGAGGTATTTAAGCCCTTGGTTTTATTAAAATTGGTAAGTACAACACAACGAAGCAACTGTAGGCGACAACCCACAGGGCACTGGATAAGGTGATGATAGAGACAATATTATCTATAAAGTATCCACCAAACACTCGAACAATAAAGGCAAAAACAATGGCGATTAACGCCGCAGTCATTATTTTACCAATCGCAATAGTTCGACCAGTATGCCCTAAAGACACACGTGAGATCATGGATAAGATCATCACTCCCATTCCACCAACGGTTAAGGCATGAATCGCTTGTGATTGTGTGACCAATGGAGAAATGATCGAAGCACCATATAAGACCAACCCTAACGAAATGGCCCAATAGCTTAAGTGTAAAGACCACACGAGAGGAGTCTTAAAAGTCACCCATATTTTCCACCTTACAGCCCTAATCGCATTTGCCAAGCCACTGACAATAAACACGGAAGCAACGATATCTTGTGGAACTGGAAGTACCTCGAAGCTCAACACAACGGCGAAAATCGTGCTCACTATGCTCAGCTTTTCGAGCCATGGTAATGCAGGAGTTCGTGGGGTCTGTGTGCCATTCGCGGTAAACATAGGAAAGACTCGTCCACCCATAATGCACATTATTAGAGTCACCAGCAGCACCATGCTTGAGCTCGCTTGTGAAATTAAGATTGGCTGCTGAAATAGAACACCATAGTGCATCGCCGCATTGGCAACAGTCATTAGCAGCAAAATAGGAACGAACAACAGGTTTCGCCAAAGCTTCACACTGACAATATTGTGAGCAAGGTAAATGACAGCGATAGGCAAAAACAGTAAATCGAGCGCAGCCACCAACCAAGGGCTAAACACACTAGGCAGGAACATTGCTATTCTCGCACACAACCAGATAGCCAGAAGTATCATTAGCCCGCGTCCGTTAATACTGCGGACACCCGTCCAGTTTTGTACGGCCGTCAGTAGAAAACCAACCACGACAGTGGCTGCAAAGCCAAATAACATTTCATGAATATGCCACCACATTGCTCCGCCATAAACATTCAGAGTTGCGCTACCATTCCAAAACGCGGCCCAACCAACTAGAGCAGCAATACTAAAAAGTGATGCAAACAAAAAAAACGGTCGAAACGCGATCTCAAAAAATGCCGTCATTGAAACGCCATTGTTAGAGGAGTGATTTAAATCTTTCATCATCGTAAACCTAGTGAGTAAACAAAACTTGCTTGCTTAAATAACGTCAACCGCCAAAAGTTGCCCTAGTTTGTAGCTGTGCCCTTCGCCGAGGAGATCTTGCAAGCTATAAGCGTCTAAGCTTTTGTAAAAACACTCTTGGGCTTCAGCAAAGATAGTTTTTAACTGGCAATTTGGTGTAATGACACAGCTATTACCCTCGCCAAAACACTCAACCAAGTTACGCTTGTCTTCTAACTCTCGAACTAACGTACCTATGTTGATCTGACTTGGATGGCAACTGAGTTTCAAACCACCATTTTTGCCTCTTGTGGCGATCAAGTGTCCTTTGAGGTTGAGTTGCTGAACGATCTTCATTAAATGGTTTTTAGAAATGCCATAACTGTTAGCAATATCGCCAATAGTGCTAAGAGATTGGTTGTTGATCGCTAAATAGATCAGAACGCGTAGGGAATAATCAGTGTAACGTGTGATATGCATGTTGGATATTTCACTCTATAAGATGCATTTATTATGAATCTTATAGACAACAAAGGCAAGTTAACCCTAATGAGGAGTGATGGCTAAGCACCAACAAGCGAAGGCGTCGATCTTAATGACGTTTTTCACATTTGTTGTATGAAACCCTTTTTCCACCTTCCTTTCTCAAACGATATCTATTCCTCTAAATCGAAGCGATCAGGAACATTTTTCGATATATTTTCACTCTGGCCATATAAAAACACACAAACTTGTTCATAAAAAAAGCAGTCAGTTAATAAGGGTATTTACAAGCGAATCGCCCCACTATATTATTCGCAGCACTGGAGGGATGGCTGAGTGGTCGAAAGCACCGGTCTTGAAAACCGGCAACCGTTAATAGCGGTTCTAGGGTTCAAATCCCTATCCCTCCACCACATTAAAGAAAGCCGCTGAGAAATCAGCGGCTTTTTTGTATCTGGAGATCGCACAAGTTCACCGTTCAACTGCTGACAGCAAATGCCGCCTTCAATAACTGCATATGAATCGGCACCAGATCTTGGTGCTGAGTACGATACCCACCGCCCACTACGCACGCCATTGGAATAGACTCTGATTTCGCTAATTCAATCATGAAACAATCGCGTTTAAATATCCCTTGCGTTGAAACATTCAAATAACCCAGTTCGTCATCTTGATGGATATCGATCCCCGCATCATAAATAATCAGATCAGGTTGATGGTGAGCAATCGCTAACTTAGTGACTTGTTCAAAACAACGCTGAAATTCTTTATCTTCTGTTTCACGGCTTAGTGGCACATCTAAATCAGATAGAGGTTTACGCGCAGGGAAGTTCTTATCGCAGTGGAAAGAAAGAGTAATGATGTCGTCCTTCTCTTGGCAAAGAGTTGCTGTGCCGTCACCATGATGAACATCGCTGTCGACGATAAGCACTTTATCGATATGTTCAAAGGTCAGCGCATGTTTTGCCGCTAAAACCAGATCGTTCAACAAGCAAAAGCCGCTACCAAAATCATGGTGTGCGTGATGATAACCACCACTCAAATGAATCGCCAAACCACTCTCGATGGCCATTTCTGCAGCCAAGCAGGTTCCACCACTTGAATAGAGTGTTCTTTCTATAAGCTGTTCGCTCCACGGAAAACCGATACGTCTCATTTTTGCTGCAGGCAAATTTCCAGAAACCAGCAAATCGACATATTCACCATCGTGCACCTGCTTTACTTGTTCTACCGAAACAGGCATTGGCTGGAACATTTCGAATGCATTACCCCATTGTGGATCGCTATCCATTAGCGCCTCAACAGCACTGTGTAACAACTGATATTTGTTGATTGGGTAACGATGACCTTCTGGTAAAGGTAACTGCGAATAGATTGGGTGGTAAATTAAAGGAATCATAATCAAGTAAATTGCGTATCTTTCTCAAAATCATAACAGTCTCAGACTTGGCGACAACCTTAATTAATGATAATAATTATCATTACCTTCAATTAATTCCAGAGACAACAATGAAAAACGTAATACTCATCTGTGGTGTGATCTGCGGCTCAACAGCAGCAGTAATGATTTTTGTAGGAATGCTAATAGCCAGTTGGTGGAGCGTTGATTTTCTCGTGTTAAGCCATCAAACTTAACTAATTGAACTGAAAAGGACTCACCATGAGCGTTATTTTTATTACTGGAGCGAACCGCGGCATAGGCTTAAGTCTGACTCAACAATACTTGAAAGGTAATCACAAGGTGTACGCAACGTATCGTGACGCCTCTTCAGCAACAGAACTGCTCTCACTCGCAGAGCACAGTAGCAACCTGACCTGCATTCAATTAGAAATAACCGATTATCAAGCAGTAGAACAACTCCCCTCGCAAATAGAGTCGATTGATATCTTGATCAACAACGCTGGCTACTATGGCCCTAAAGGTTACGGTCTGGGTAATACCGATGTCGAAGAGTGGCGTCGTGTATTTGAAATCAACACAATTGCCCCATTGAAGCTTGTCGAGACTCTATTACCTCTTATAGAAAGTAGTGACGTCAAAAAGATCGCCTGTCTTTCGTCTAGAGTGGGTAGCATGTCTGAAAACACATCAGGCGGAGGCTACATCTATCGTTCATCTAAAGCCGCTTTAAACTCCGTTGTGAAGAGCTTAAGTAACGACTTGACCGATAATGGCTTCACTGTATTAGCTCTGCATCCAGGCTGGGTACAGACGGAAATGGGCGGACCTAATGCTCTTATTGATACAGAGACTTCAGCTAAAGGCCTTGTGACTGTAATAGAGTCATCGAATACTGAAGTGAGTGGTCACTTCTTTAATTTCGATGGTAGCGAAATAGACTGGTAGCCGTCACATGGGTCGTCGCGTTATCTCAAGCTTGCTCGTACGTTCAACACTTTTGTGTCTAACAATGGTGCTAGCTGGATGTTTCGATGACAGCCCACAGAACTACTTCGACGACTATCAGGCCAAAATAGCCAACGTGCAAGATGCTGACGAGATACAGGAAGACTGGGATCTCGACAGCTTACCGAGAAAGCGAGAACTGTTTATTGAAGTTCCTTCGCTCTCTATCGGGCTTATCGACAGCTATCAACTTCGACAATGCGGATTATTCAACCTGATTGCAGAAAGAAACTCCGTACTTGGAAAAGTCGCCGACGAGTTCCGAAATTACGATTATCAAGTCGCTCTACTGGAAGGTGTTGGTCAATGTTTATCTAATAACGAATTAGATCCTGAGATTGTAGAATTACTCAGAGAAATCGAGCAACAAAAACTCGCACAATTTCCACTGCACCAATGGAATCTCATCTATGCCAGTGAAGCCATGCAGTCGCAAATGCGTGGTAGCCAGTGGTTACGTGCCGATATTGGCGAACAAGTACGACAGACAAGTGACGCGCTAGAGCACATAAATCAAGCGTTAAACACACCGCTCGTTTCCGGCAAGACTACTGAGGTTCAAGAAATATTAGAGAAGAGTTCAACCCTTGGGGATTTGTACTACTCACTATCTCGTGCTTCGGCCGAACTGGATACCATCACCCAACAACTCACAACTTTTGATGCCAGCATCATCTGTGGCAAACAGCGAGACACGACCAAGTTTAGATATCTCAACAATGTGTTTGAGCTGCAATACATTGGCAAGGTTCAGCCTTACATGGCACAATTGGATGGCTATTATCAACAGTTAGCCCCGCAACTTGGTATGTTTGACGCGCAACCTGAACTACACAGCTATTACTTTCCTATCCAAGATGCACATCAAGCCTTTCGAGCATCAACCCGTCGCCATGTTGATTACTGGCAGACGTTGTTTAAGCGCTGCGGACGCAAGGTAGGTCGTTAATCTTGATTCCCAATATCAATAATGGGTGTTGTTAGCTTTCAGTTTCTAACTGATTAACTTTTAGCGCCTTTCTTCGCGTAAGTCTTCTTCCTTGTCCCACCAGCTTTGCGACGTTTAAAGGCAGGTCTTTCAACTTTAGGAAGATGACGCAGGGATTCAGGAACTTCACCCGTTTTTACCTTGCCCATCAAGCCGTCGATCTTGCTTTCTAATTCTTGCATGAAGGGCTGATACGCTTGGTTTCGTTCAGCCATACCTTGTAACTGATGCTCCCAGTGAGCGGTCATATCGGGAAAGGTCGAGTCCTCAGGCAAGGCATTAATCAAACCTCTCCCCGCAGGGCTGCTATGAATGCTTTTACCTTGTCGAGTTAGTAGCTGTCTTTTGAACAAAGTATCTAGAATGCCCGCACGAGTTGCCTCTGTTCCAAGGCCATCGGTCTCTTTCAAAATAGCTTTAAGGTCTTTGTTTGCCACAAAGCGCGCAATACCGGTCATAGCTTGTAACAAGGTCGCTTCGGTAAAGTGTTTTGGTGGCTCGGTTTTCTTATCGCCAATAATACCTTCACGACACGTCAGCACCGTTCCTTTATCCAGCGGAGGAACCGTATCTGTGCCATCGCCTTTCTCTTCGGTGTCCGTTTTTCCCATCAACACCTTCCAACCTGGGTTGATAAGCTGACGCCCTTTCGCGATGAACACACCACCAGCGATATCAAAAACCAACTTAGCATCCGCAAAAACAGCAGGTGGGTAGAACTGCATCAGATATTGGCGGGCGATTTGCTGATAGATTTTCATCTCATTGGCAGATAGGCCATTCACCGCTGATTTCTTCGGCGTTGGGATTATCGCGTGGTGAGCATCGACCTTACTGTCGTTCCATGCTTTGGATTTAAGAGAAAGATCCGCGCCTTGCGCACCACTTTGCAGCTCTTTCGCATTATTGGCGATAGCATCCACGACTGACTCTCGTTGCGAATAATGATCTTTAGGTAGATAGCGGCTATCAGAACGTGGGTAAGTGATGAGTTTGTGTTTCTCATACAATGACTGACAAGTGTCGAGTACCTGTTGAGCGCTCATACCAAAACGCTTAGACGCATCAATCTGCAGAGCTGACAGCGAATAAGGGAGTGGTGCCGCTTGTTTGCTTTGCTTTTGCTCTGATTCCGTCACCGTTGCAGGCTGATTAGCAATTCGGTTAGCAACATTCTCAACCAGCTTTCGATTGAGCACGCGGCCTTCTTCATCTTGCCATGGTTTACATGCTTCGCTTGGTTTCCAACGCGCGCGAATATCAAAGCTCTGGCCGTTGTTTTGATAAGGGATCAAAGCGTGCAGAGTGAAGTAATCTTTAGGAATGAAGTTTTCGATCTCTTCATCACGCCTTACGACCAAACCAAGTACAGGCGTTTGCACTCGCCCTACCGACAACACGCCTTGGTAACCCGCCTTTTGACCAAGCAAGGTGTAAGCTCGGGTCATATTCATGCCATACAGCCAATCGGCTCTAGAGCGTGCTAAAGCGGAAATAGACAGTGGGATAAAATCGCGGTTACTGCGCATTTGAGAGAGCGCACGCTTTACCGCTGGCAAGTTCAAATCACTGATCAGCAGCCTGTCCATCGACTCTTTCTTGGTCTTAGATACCTTGCAGTAGTCGATCACTTCATCGACTAGCAGTTGCCCTTCTCTATCCGGGTCTCCTGCATGAACAATTTGTGTCGCGTCTTTCAATAGCTTTCGGATCACCGTGAGCTGTTTGCTTGACGTCTTACGAGGTCTTAGTTGCCATTGCTCTGGCACAATAGGAAGATCGGCTAAGTTCCACTTCTTATAACGGTCGTCATAAGCGTCTGGCTCAACCTGCTCCAATAAGTGTCCAATACACCAAGTCACCACATCCCCATTGCCACATTTGATAAACCCTTGGTCTTTCTTCTGTGGATTCGGTAGTGCAGCGGCGATCGCGCGGCCTAGGCTTGGTTTTTCAGCAATAATAAGACGAGACATGTTTTTCCAGGTGCTACAAACAATTAGGGCCACATTATCTAATGTGGCCCTAATAAATCAAGGAAAACTGGTTGTTTATACAGTTAGCATTCCACTATTCAAGCTTCAACTTTCTCTATAAGAACTCGACGAACTTTGAGAAGTCACGTTCTGGCGCTTTCATTGGCGTACAGCCCGGAGTGCCTAGGTATAGGAAACCAACAATTTCATCGTCGCCTTCTAGGCCAAACGCTTGGTGTACTTCTGGGTGGAACATCCACTTACCTGAACGCCAAAAACCTTGGAAACCTTGCGCGACAGCCGCCATTTGCATCGCCTGTGCAGCGCAACCCGCAGATAGGTGTTGTTCGAATGCAGGCACTTTCTCGTGCTCGATTACCTTTGCGATGATAGTAATCACCATAGGAGCTCGAAACGGCGCTTTTTTAACTTTCTCGATAACCGCTTCTTCGCTCTCGTCAGCTTGTGCCGCACGAACCAAAATATCAGAGAGCTTCTGTAACCCTGAGCCTTGCGCGATAACAAAGCGCCATGGTGTTAGAGCTCCGTGGTCTGGAGCTCGTAAGCCCGCTTTGATGATGTTTTCTAACGCTACACCTTCAGGTGCTGGATCAGAGAGTTTTGCGATTGAGCGTCTGTTGAGCAATAGATCCAAAGCATCCATTTGAAGTCCTTACTAATTTTTATTGTTTGTATAGTTGAACTGTAGCACAAAACACAAACGATAATAAATCTCAACAGCTGTCCATTTGAAGCCATATTTGAAACGACACTGGAAACAATAAAGGCTCCTAAATCTATGACTTAGGAGCCTTGTTTAATAGTCTAGTTCAACGGATTGAACGAGCGTGTCTATCGATATAATTACAGTTTAATCGCTGACTCTATAACTTGATCGCCAGCTCAACACCTTGTCGAATCGCACGCACGGCATCCAGTTCACCTGCATAATCGGCACCGCCTATCACGTGCAGTTTGCCACCAAACTCTTGCCACATATCTTCAAACGGACGAACTGAAACCTGACCCGCACACACGATAACGGAATCGGCATCGAGTAACTGATCTTTCTTACCAACGCTGATATGCAGACCTTGGTCGTCAATCTTGTTGTAGCTCACACCACCAAGTAAGTTCACACCACGTTTTTCTAATGTGCGTTTATGAATCCAACCTGTGGTTTTACCTGGGCCTTTACCGACACGCCCGACTTTACGCTGCATCACCCAAACCGTTTTATCACTGAACGAATCAGGGTAAGGATAAAGTCCCCCTGGGTGTTCCATATTCTTATCAATGCCCCATTCATGCAGCCAGTCATCCAAGCTGTGAGAAGTCGGCTCTGTCAGCATAGTTGCCACATCAATACCAATACCACCCGCACCAACAATCGCGACTTTTTCGCCTACTGGTGTCTTTTCGCGAATCAAGGTTTGATAGTCGACGACGTTTTCTTGATCTATCCCTTCAATATCAAGCTTTCTGGGTTCAACACCAGCAGCCATCACGACTTCATCGTACTTCAACAACATCTCAAACGTCGCTTCAGTATCCAGTTTTAAGTTCACGCCTGATGCATCTATTTGGTTAGCAAAGTAACGAATCGTTTCTCTGAACTCTTCTTTACCCGGAATCTGCATTGCCAATCTAAATTGTCCGCCGATACGGTCATTTTTCTCAATCAGATCAACATTATGACCACGCTGTGCCAACGTAGTCGCACAGGCTAAACCAGCAGGCCCAGCGCCAACAACAGCAATAGTTTTGGTCGCTTCGGCAGGTTGAACAACAATTTCAGTCTCGTAACAAGCTCGAGGGTTAACCAAACAACTCGCTCTTTTGCCTTTGAATACGTTATCAAGACAAGCTTGGTTACAACCGATACAGGTGTTAATGAACTGAGCTTGGTCTTGAGCCGCTTTATTAACGAAATCAGGGTCAGCCAAGAATGGACGAGCCATTGATACCATGTCGGCCTGTCCTGAACTGAGAATACGTTCGGCCTCTTCAGGCGTGTTGATTCGGTTACATGTCACCACTGGGATCGACACGTATGGTTTTACTTTTTCCGTCACCCAAGAGAATGCCCCTCTTGGTACTTGCGTCGCGATAGTCGGAACACGAGCTTCATGCCAACCAATGCCGGTATTGATGATAGTCACGCCCGCTTCTTCTAACTTCTGAGCCAGAAGTACAACATCTTCAAACGTGCTGCCTTGCTCAACCAAATCCAGCATCGATAAGCGGAAAATAATGATGAAATCTTTACCCACCGCTTCGCGAATCGATTTAACGATCTCTAATGGGAAACGCATGCGCTTCTCATAAGAACCGCCCCATTCGTCATAACGCATGTTAGTACGTTTACAGATAAATTGGTTAATCAAGTAGCCTTCAGAGCCCATGATCTCTATGCCGTCATAGCCAGCAACCTGAGCGAGTTCTGCACTGTTGGCAAAGGCACCGATGGTCTTTTTGATTTGACGAGGGCTCATCTCACTCGGTGCAAACTTAGCGATTGGCGCTTTGATGCCCGAAGCACTTTGCGCGAATGGGTGCATTGCATAGCGGCCAGCATGTAGCAACTGAAGGGCAATTTTACCGCCATGCTTATGCACGGCCTCGGTAACAACTTGGTGAGCTTTTGCGTGCTTAACTTTACTGAACTCAGCACTAAATGGGGTCAATCTGCCACGTAAATTAGGAGAGAAACCACCGGTAACAATAAGGCCAACGCCTCCTTTTGCTCGCTCTTCGTAAAACGCGGCAAGCTTGTGGAGGCCTTCTTTATTTTCTTCTAAACCCGTGTGCATTGATCCCATCAATACACGGTTACGTAACTGAGTAAATCCAAGATCGAGTGGTTCGAGTAAATGTGGGTACATGGCAGACATCACTTCTATTATTATATCCTTGTGGTCAGACCACAATATAACTCAATCACCAAAAGTTCAAACAACCGTTTACATTTTTGTAACACCGATCATAATGCAGGACGCATTAATCGTTCAGAAACCCCTAATTTGACTACACTTAATGAGAATATAAATCGATTAACACTTCTTGGTATAGTTTGAGCTTAGGAATTATCGTAGGATATTAAGCAGTTCATATTATTGAGATTAATAGTACTGCTGCTTATTAAAGCAACATGATCTCACTGCGGAGACAGAATGAAAAAAATATTCAAATTTATAGGCATGATCTTTAAAGGGATTTGGAAGCTCATCACGTTTGTACGTCTTGCGCTGGTAAACCTTTTCTTTTTACTCAGTATCGCCATCATCTACTTTGTGTACTTCCACTCAGACACAACTCAGCCGACTGTTCCACAGGAATCGGCTTTAGTACTTAACCTGTCTGGTCCTATCGTAGAGCAAAGTCGCTATATCAATCCGATGGATTCGGTCACGGGTTCACTGCTTGGCAAAGACCTTCCAAAAGAGAACGTCCTGTTTGATATTGTTGAAACGATTCGCTACGCCAAAGACGATGACAAGGTTACTGGTATCGTTTTAGCACTCAAAGAACTGCCAGAAACCAATCTGACCAAGCTTCGCTACATTGCTAAAGCACTCAACGAGTTCAAAGCAACTGGCAAACCGATTTATGCGGTGGGTGACTTTTACAACCAAAGCCAATACTACCTAGCCAGCTACGCAACTAAAGTCTTCCTATCACCAGATGGTGGGGTTCTTCTTAAAGGTTACAGCGCCTACTCGCTTTACTACAAAACGTTATTAGAGAAGCTAGACGTCAACACGCACGTGTTCCGTGTGGGTACTTACAAGTCAGCTATCGAGCCTTTCATTCGTGACGACATGTCAGATGCAGCGAAAGAATCTGCTTCTCGTTGGTTAAGCCAACTGTGGGGCGCGTACGTTGATGACGTAAGCAACAACCGTCAAATCGACGCGAAAACGCTGAACCCAAGCATGGACTCTTTCTTAAAAGATCTTGAGTCGGTTGATGGCGATATCGCAAAACTGGCTGAGAAACTCGGCTTAGTGGATGAGTTAGCAACACGCCAACAAGTTCGCCTAGAGCTCGCAGACGTCTTCGGCAGTGATGGCCAAGACAGCTATAACGCGTTGGGGTACTACGAGTACCGTACAACCATGCTTCCTGACCTAACAAGTGAATCGCACGATGTTGCTGTGATTGTTGCTAGTGGAGCAATTATGGATGGTAAGCAGCCACGCGGCACCGTTGGTGGTGATACCACAGCAGCCCTACTTCGCCAAGCTCGTAATGACGATCAAGTAAAAGCCGTTGTACTTCGTGTAGACAGCCCGGGCGGCAGTGCCTTTGCTTCAGAAGTGATTCGCAACGAAGTCGAAGCGCTTAAAGAAGCCGGCAAACCGGTTGTGGTTTCCATGTCTAGCCTTGCTGCTTCTGGTGGTTACTGGATCTCGATGGGTGCGGACAAGATCCTAGCTCAACCAACAACCTTAACCGGTTCGATTGGTATCTTCAGTGTTATCACAACCTTCGAAAAGGGGTTGAACGATATTGGTATTTACACTGATGGCGTTGGTACGTCACCTTTCTCTGGTCTTGGTATTACGACTGGGCTTAGCGACGGCGCGAAAGATGCGTTCCAAATGGGCATTGAAAATGGTTACCGCCGTTTCATCAGCCTAGTTGGAGCGAATCGCGGCATGGAAGTCGATGCCGTCGACAAGATCGCTCAAGGCCGAGTATGGACTGGCCAAGATGCAATCCAGAAAGGTCTAGTCGATGAAATTGGTGATTTTGATGATGCGATTGCAGCAGCGGCTTCACTTGCAGAGCTTGAAACCTACAACATCTACTGGGTAGAAGAGCCACTTTCAACGACTGAACAATTTATTCAAGAATTTATGAATCAAGTTCAGATGTCGATAGGCTTTGATATTCAATCAATGATTCCAAGTAGTTTACAGCCTGTTACTCAGCAGTTAGCTCAAGATAGCCAGCTGTTAGGTAACTTTAACGACCCACAAGGCCGATACGCTTTTTGCTTAAACTGCCAAGTTCAATAAGATAATCTCAACGCTTTGTTATCAAGAGGCGCCTCTGTGTGAGGCGCCTCTTTTTATTGCATGATAATTCGCTATAATCGCCCCCCTGTTCCCTATATCACACTAAGTATTAATCGCCATGGAAAGAAAACACATCTATATCGCGTATACCGGCGGCACAATTGGCATGCAGAAGTCTTTGGACCACGGCTATGTCCCAGTCGCAGGTTTTATGGATAAGCAGCTAGCTGGCATGCCTGAATTCCATCGCCCAGAAATGCCTGAGTACACCATTCATGAATACTCTCCATTAATGGACTCTTCAGATATGACGCCACTTGATTGGCAGACTATCGCTGATGATATTCGCGCGAACTACGATAAGTACGATGGTTTCGTTATCCTGCACGGTACAGACACTATGGCTTACACCGCCTCAGCTCTGTCATTCATGTTAGAAAACCTCGGCAAACCTGTGATTGTTACGGGCTCTCAGATCCCATTGGCAGAGCTACGTTCAGACGGACAAGCAAACCTGCTTAATGCTCTGCACATTGCAGCGAACTACCCGATCAACGAAGTGACACTGTTTTTCAACAACAAGTTGATGCGTGGTAACCGCAGCACAAAATCACACGCAGATGGCTTCAATGCGTTTACCTCTCCAAACCTAACCCCATTGCTAGAAGCGGGTATCAATATCCAGATCAGCAATAACGTTAAGGTAAACGAACAACCTGAAGGTGCTTTCAAGGTTCATAACATTACTCCGCAACCCATCGGCGTAATCACTATGTACCCAGGCATCTCACATGAAGTGATTCGCAACACGCTACTACAACCTGTAAATGCAATGATCCTGCTTACTTTTGGGGTTGGTAACGCACCACAAAATCAAGAGCTACTTCAGCACTTAAAAGATGCCTCTGAACGAGGTGTGATTGTAGTGAACCTAACTCAGTGTTTGGCGGGTAAAGTCAATATGGGTGGTTACGCGACGGGTTGTGCACTAGCAGAATCAGGCGTTATCAGTGGTTACGATATGACACCAGAAGCGGCACTGGCGAAGTTACATTATCTATTGAGCCAAGATTTAAGCTACGAAGAAGTGAAGGCTCAAATGCAACAAGTGCTGCGCGGTGAGATGAGCTTATAAGCCTAACCAGCGATTCGTTTAGCCGAGGAATTGCCGTTAATCAGCCCCTCACATAAACCTGAACTAAATCGCATTTTTGTTTATAAATAAATGGCTTAACAGTAAAAAAGGGGTGGCACAGTGCCACCCCTTTGCTGTAATTTAAGCCTAATGATTAGGATTAACTCTAACAATATCTTCTTGGTCGGACTTAAACTGCTTCTTTAGTTCAGACTTTGATTTGAAGCTAATTTCTCCGCCGGCTGCAATTGTCATATGTTGAGCTTCAGAGTTATGTTTCGATTGATATAACATAACCGCCTGCATACACGAGTCGCGCTGCTCTTTAGAGAGCGCTGTTCCTTCTGGCCATTTACCCGTTTCAACTGCGTAGGTTAAACGTTCGTAGACCTCGGGGGTCATTGCGCTAAGAAGTTGTTCTGCATCCATGGTAAGGCCTTAGTTTTAACAATTTTCACCAGAAAATAACCCGTATCAGAATTGAGTCAAGAACCTGACTGAAAATAAGTGTATTTGATCACAAGTGAAGGAATATGAAAATTATGAAATGGTTGGTACTAAGCCTATTGCCCTTCACTCTGGTTGGGTGCTTTGACGGCAACAAAAATACCGGTCAATTGTGCGAAAGCAACCCGTGGCTTCAGTGTGAAAAACTAAACATGAACGACGGACAGTGCCGTGTCGCACGTACCGACCTTGTCTGGCATAAATTTGAAGCAAAAGAGAACCCTAGCGATACCAATAAGATTAAAGAGTTCGAATTAGTCTCTGTCTACAAAAAGTGTCTAGAGCTTGCTGCACAGATCGAAACGATCGATCAATCCAAACTTCAAGAACGCCGCTTCACCTCGTTAATGAATAGTATCGAGGATTCTGAACGTATTGTTGATGAACTCTCGCGATCAAATACCCCTGAAACGCTTTATTTTATGTGGTCACAAACTGGGGATACCAACGCAAGACGCAGCTTCCTGCAATTAGAAGGGACAGAAGCATTAAACACAGCAGAGATGCAATATGCGCTAGCCACTTTCTATACTACCCGTGACCATGAAAAGACGCTTAAGCTACTCAATAATGCGTTAACGCTTTCTAATGGTTCGAAGGTCAACACCGAGATCTTCAAATCAATGGCGAGTATCAACCACAGCCTTGGTCACATGAAAAAAGCGTACGTCTGGGCAATGGTTGCCAAAAACTTTGATGTGCCTATTGCTTCGGAAGCAGAACTTACCGTGTTGTACCGTTTCGATGAGTCAACATACGAACAACTGAATCAAGACGCGGACAATATAGTCGAAGCTATTGAAGATGAGGTTTACAGCCCTTCAATCGTACCTCGTTACTGATCGCACGGTTCTCGTTTTCTAGTCCAAACGTCCTATTCACAAGCTTTCAAAAAAACAGCTACCATCATGGTAGCTGTTTTTGTTTGACTAGATTTAACTAGGAAATACCTAAGTTTTAGACCGTTCAGTACCACTCAATCAACAAATACAACCTGTAAGGATTAGACAATTGTGACAAGTTATTTCGTACTTTCGTCATTTTTGTTGAAAACTAACGACACGGAATTCACACAGAACCGTTCACCTGTTGTCTTGGGACCATCAGGAAAAACGTGACCTAAATGGCTATCACAAGCGGTACAACGGATCTCGACACGCTTCATTCCGTGACTTAGATCTTCTATATAGCGCACTGCTTGATCATTCACTGGGGCATCAAAGCTTGGCCAACCGCACCCAGAGTCATATTTGTTATCCGACAGAAACAAAGGGCTTTCGCAGCATGTGCAGCTATAGACACCCGTCTTATGGTTGTGCAGTAACTTACCGCTATAAGGGGCTTCAGTACCACGCTGACGACACACAGAAAATTCGTCATCCGTTAGGTGCTCACGCCAGTATTCATCAGGCTTTATCATATCTCCTCCCTTTTGAACCACGTTAATATATCTCCACATTCTCAGTTATTATATTTACTTTTTTCTATAAAGGCTTGCATATGGGTCGTTTTGTAGCACATACTTTCTCACCAGGAAACATTGTACATATACACTCATAAGTGAATCATCATTTAGAGGTATTTTACCCAACTGGAAGGGTACAGAGCCACTCGCAATGGTCAATTTTCAACCACTTACACCCAATTGTTAAGAAAAGCGTCGCTTTTTTTTGACATTAAACAAGTTAAGTCGGATTATCTATTGCAGATGTATACTGGATTCTGTAATTTTACTACCAGTTATCTTTAATCAGAAATTAAGTTGTGGAGCAACTACAATGACTATCAAAGTAGGTATTAACGGTTTTGGCCGTATCGGCCGTTTCGTATTCCGCGCAGCTCAAGAGCGTGCAGACATCGAAGTAGTAGGTATTAACGATCTAATCGACGTAGAGTACATGGCATACATGCTTAAGTACGACTCAACTCACGGCCGTTTCAACGGTACTGTTGAAGTTGAAGGCGGTAACCTAATCGTTAACGGTAAAACTGTACGTGTTACAGCTGAGCGTAACCCAGAAGATCTTAAGTGGGATGCTATCGAAGTAGACGTAGTTGCTGAAGCAACTGGTCTTTTCCTAACTGACGAGACTGCACGTAAGCACATCACAGCTGGCGCTAAGAAAGTAGTTCTTACTGGTCCTTCTAAAGATGCAACTCCAATGTTCGTAATGGGCGTTAACCAAGCATCTTACGCTGGTCAAGACATCGTTTCTAACGCTTCTTGTACTACTAACTGTCTTGCACCTATCGCTAAAGTACTTAACGATAAGTGGGGCATTGAGTCTGGTCTTATGACTACAGTTCACGCTACTACAGCAACTCAAAAAACTGTAGATGGCCCTTCTGCTAAAGACTGGCGCGGTGGCCGTGGTGCTTCTCAAAACATCATCCCATCTTCAACTGGTGCTGCTAAAGCAGTAGGCGTTGTTCTTCCAGAACTAAACGGCCTTCTAACTGGTATGGCTTTCCGTGTACCAACTGCTAACGTATCTGTAGTTGACCTAACTGTTAACCTAAAAGCATCTGCATCTTACGAAGAAATTTGTGCTGCAATGAAAGAAGCTTCTGAAGGCGAAATGGCTGGCGTTCTTGGTTACACTGAAGACCAAGTAGTATCACAAGATTTCATCGGTGAAGTTCAAACTTCAGTATTCGATGCTAAAGCTGGTGTTGCTCTAACTGACAAATTCGTTAAAGTTGTATCTTGGTACGACAACGAAATCGGTTACTCAAACAAAGTTCTTGACCTAATCGCTCACATCTCTAAGTAATTTCTTTTTAGAAATCGCTTTAGATAAGCATTAGCAAAGACTGTTTTGAGCAGACTTTGAAAAAGGCGACCTTAGTGTCGCCTTTTTAATACCTGCTATCTTTTAAACAGCTCCCGACTTCAATCCCAATCACCAAAACACTGAAATTCAATTCCAATACTGGCTCTGCTTGTCACTCATAAAATCACAAGCACTGTTCTAGCCAGCATTTGAATTCAATTTCCTTAGAAGGATCATGTAATGGATTTATCTACTCTACCGGCACTGACTGTACTTTCTGATAACGTGACTATCGTTGAACACGAAGGTGTAAAATTGGTTCGCGTTATCCACGATAAAGCAAACGCAGCCATTTCATTGTTTGGCGGCCATGTGGTGTCATTCCAGCCGCAAGGTCAGGAAGACTTAATTTGGATGAGTCAGCAAGCTAAGTTCGATGGAAAGACAGCTTTGCGCGGTGGTATTCCAGTATGTTGGCCTTGGTTTGGTCGTATTGCAGCACCGGCACATGGTTTTGCTCGTTCAAGTGAATGGCAATTAGTTGAGCACCGTGAAAGCGAAGCAGGCGTAATCGTTAGCTTAGGTTTAAAACCAAACGAAGAAACGCTAACAGTATGGCCGCATCAGTTCGATGCTCGACTGAATGTTGAGATTGGTGATCAACTGAAAGTAACTTTGGATGTGAAGAACACAGATTCACAACCATGGACTTTCTCTGGAGCCCTACACACTTACCTAAACGTTGGTGATATTCACAACACTACCACAACCGGTATGGGTGCTGAGTACATTGATAGCCTGCAAGGTGGCAAGATCTGCCAAGGTGGTGCTGAGTTAGTGCTGACTGACACGATTGACCGCGTTTACACGCAACCAGAAGCGAAAATATTTGTAGCTGACAAAAAGCTGGATCGCACACTAACGGTTGAAAACCACGGTCATAACTCTGCAGTATTGTGGAACCCGTGGGCGGAAGGCGCAGCAGCGATGGGCGATATGCAAGACGACGGTTACCTAACCATGATGTGTGTAGAGTCAACACTGCACGCCCCGAGCCTAGAAGCAGGTAAAACGCTACAGCCTGGCGAAAGCCACCAACTGATTACGGTGCTAGCTTCGAAATAAGCTTAAAGCAACGCCAATTAGAAACGAAAATGCAGCCATGAGCTGCATTTTTATTGCCCCTAATCTTCTATATTCCCATAACCATGACCATGACCAACTTGTCATTTAACTCTCAGTAAAGTCTATCTACTCTGATTCAGATACATTCCAAATTACGTTTCATTGATCCGCTTCAGTCCCACTGGACACGCCATAATTTATAAACATAACCATCAATTCATTAATTATTATCAATTACTGCCGATAAATAAGTACTTATGATAGGAGGCTCAATAACAAGCTTACCTAAAACTACTAAACAACACCTCAATGAAGACAGGATAATGAATTCATGTTCGAGAAATACAAAAATCAAAGTGTTGGCTTCCAACTTAAGTTGGTCATTTTGCTGTGCTTACTTATCGCCTTTGGCTCCATCGCAACGCTCGTGTATCGCAATGCGTCACAAGTATTATTAGACAACACGTTAAGGGAACACCAATCCAAAGTAGAAGCGATGGCCAAAACAATATCTGGCCAATTCGATGCCTACCTGCATACCGCCAAAGTTTTAGAATCCACCTTTCGTAACGGTTACCTAGCAGGTGTTTATGTTGAGAACTACGACGTTGAGTTCAACGGTCATTCCATTCCTAACATGACTCAATATGGTGAGAGCCTAATCAACGACACTAAACTCGTTGATAGCTTTACTCGCGACACCGGCGCTGTAGCAACCCTATTTGCCCCATTTGGCGATGACTTTATTCGCGTGTCTACTTCTCTTAAAAAACCGTCAGGGGAACGTGTTGTTGCCACAACGTTAGGCAAGGATCATCCTGGCTATAACAAACTCAAAAATGGCCAAGCTTATTACGCGCAAGTGAAGCTGTTCGGCCAACGCTACATTACCTACTACGCACCTCTAACGAATGCACAAGGCAAAGTTAACGGTGTCTCTTTCATTGGTCTACCCGTAGAAGAGGCGACACAAAACCTGTTCGAGTCATTGCGTTCTGTCTCGTGGGGCGATACTGGCTATACCATCATCGTTGATAATGAAAAAGATCATCAAGGCCAGTACTTACTACACCCTACTAATGCTGGAGGTGATAAATCGATTGTGGATGTTGCTGACTACGACGGTAACAAACCTTTCTATCAGCTCTTTGAACAGCCATCCGGCTTGATTCTCTACCCTTTTGAATATCAAGAAACAGTGGGCGAAAAATACCTCGTCTATACCGAAGTTCCGGGGTGGAATTGGAAGCTACTTGGCGGCACATTTATTAGTGAAGTCACTAAAGGCAGCGACGAACTGCTGAAACTTATCGCGATAATCGCGACCTTGATTGCCGCCGCGACTATCGTCGTGTTAACGCTCGTATTGAACCGTACCTTGACGCCGTTAACGACTTTAAACGAATACATGATGCGCTTAGGAAAAGGCGAAGTCAGCTTACATATTCCAAACAACGGCAAACAGACTAAGAATGAAATCAGCAACCTAAATACCGGCGTTGCGAACATGGCTGCTCAATTGAACACACTCGTTGGAGAAATTCGAACGACCAGTGATCAAGTACAAAGCAGCTCTAGCAGCGTGTCACAGGATGCCAGCCACAACTTGAGCCAAGCTGATCGCCAGCAAGCACAGGTTGAGCAAGTCGTTACCGCCATTGAAGAGATGGCCACCTCGGCAGAATCTGTCGCGCAGCAAGTAAACAGCATTGCTGAAAATGTTCGCCTTGCTAATGAAGATAGCCAGAAAGGTTTAGAAGTCGTTGAGGGTGTATGTATTGATGTTGCCCAGCTCAATGACCAATTAGACAAATCAGCATCAGCTATCGAGCAAGTGAGTTCTGATAGCGAAAGCATTCAAACCGTTACCAAGATGATTGATGACATCGCAGAGCAAACCAACTTACTTGCGTTGAACGCTGCAATAGAAGCTGCGCGTGCAGGTGATCAAGGTCGTGGTTTTGCCGTGGTCGCTGACGAAGTAAGAACGTTGGCCCATCGTACACAAACGTCAGTACAAGACGTCGTGAGCATCATCGAGAAGTTGAAATCTTCAACTAACAATGCCGTAAACCTGATGACACAAAGCCAATCGAATGCCAATCAAGTTCTTGATAAAGCTCAAGAAGCAGGCACAGCTCTAGAGTCGATTGCCTCTCAAGTTGAATCAATTGCATCTCAAGCCGAAACCATAGCTGCAACATCAGAAGAGCAAGCTCAGGTTTCTCAAGAAATCGCCGCAAACGCACATGCGATCAGCGATTTGAATCAGCAAAGCCGTGAAACCAGCGCTAAGACTTCTCACAGTGCTGATGAGCTTCAAAAACAAGCGGAGTCGTTGAAAAACCAAGTTAACTTCTTTAGCTAGAAGCCGAGTTCACTGTTTTATCAGTGATTCGCTCATAACCAATAGAGCCAACCATGTGTTGGCTCTATCTCTTCACTGACTGCCTCTATCTATTTACTAGTTGATTAACCAAGACAGCTGCGTTTATTCTAGCGCCCCACTATGCTTCCTGTTAAAATTTTGGACTTGAAATTTCTACCTCGAGTTCGCAATGACTTACCAATGCCCTTTGTGTCACCAACCTTTATCTCAAAACGATCGTACGTTTAAGTGTGAAAAGAACCATCAGTTCGACCTAGCGAAAGAAGGCTATGTCAATTTGATGCCAGCACACCACAAACGCTCAAAAGATCCAGGTGACAACAAAGAGATGATGCAGGCTCGTCGCCGCTTCCTTGAAGGCAACCACTACAATCCAATGCGCCAAGCCGTTGTTGGTTTATGCGCTAGCTATCTGCCAGCAACCGCCCCTAGCCTATTGGATATCGGTTGTGGTGAAGGTTATTACACCAATGAAATTGCGGTAAACCTTCAAGAAAAGAGTGGCGCTACTTTTGGCCTAGACATTTCTAAGATTGCTATCAAATACGCCGCTAAACGCTACCCTGCTGTCGACTTCTCAGTCGCTTCTAGCCATCGTCTACCCTTTGCGGAAAACAGCTTAGACGGCATTCTACGCATTTACGCGCCTTGCAAGGCTGAAGAACTGCAGCGCACCATCAAAGACAATGGCGTGGTAATCACCGTGACACCGGCTAGCCGACACCTGTATCAGCTGCGTGATGCGATTTATGATGGCGTTCGCTTGCACGACGAAGATCCAGAAATGATTGAAGGTTTTACTCTTGAGCACCAAGAGCAACTAAACTATATGATGGAACTATCGGGGTCAGACGCATTCGACCTGCTACAGATGACGCCGTTTGCTTGGAAGGCGAGTGAAGAGTTCAAACAACAACTCACTGATGCTGAGCAATTCAACTGTGAAGCGGACTTTATGCTGCGAGTGTACCGCAAACAAATTTAATTGATATTGATTATCGTTTGCATTGAAATCTCATCTTGCCTCCTTTAGTATGCGTGTTCTTCAAGGAGGCATTTCATGCAACGTATTATTCTTATCGGATTAGCTACCCTGCTCACGGCTTGTGCTAATCAACCTTCAAATAGCACTTCTCAACAAGTGGCTAACACGCAAACGGAAACCGTTTCCACATTCTATGACTACCAGTTTGCTTCTCCACAAGGCGAAACGCTTTCTCTCAATGCATTACCTAAACAGCTGATTGACGCTGATGTGGTTCTTATTGGCGAATGGCACACTCACTCTGCAATCCATCGCTTCCAAACCGATTTCTTAAAAGCGCGCCGCAACGCCACATCAAACATCGCGCTTTCAATGGAACAATTCACTCGAGAACATCAAGACACATTAAACCAATATCTCAATGATGAAATTGGCGAACAAGTTCTTATGTCTCAAGCGGCTGCTTGGCCAAACTACGAAAGTGATTATCGCGCACTGGTTGAGTTTGCTAAAGCCAATGACGTCGATATCATTGCGGCAAACGCACCAAAACCCTTCGTACAATGCATTGGCCGTAAGGGATTGCCTTATCTAGATCAGCTAACGACGGAACAACGTCAATGGATTGCTTCAGAAGTGGATACTGGCGATAGCCCTTACAAAGAAAAATTCATGGCTTCGATGCATCACGGTACGCCAGAGCAAACAGAAAAGCAGTTTGCCGCTCAAGTAACATGGGATGAGACCATGGCGGAGTCGATTGTCGGTTACCTAACATCAAACCCAGATCAGCAAGTGATTCATGTTGCTGGCAAGTTCCACACAGAAGATGGTTTAGGCACAGCTGCATCGATTCTACGTCGTAATCCCGATCTGAAAATTGCGATTATCAGCCCAGTTAAGGAAATCTCTTCAGATAGCAGTGACTACCAGCTAAAAGTGCTTTCTCCACCCGCTCGCTTTGTTAAAAAAGAGAACAGAATGAAGGCATACAAACACCTATCTAAACGCGGCGCTAGCCTAGAGTGCGACTAAACCATTCTTATAAGAGAACGAAACGATGGGCTAATTCTAGATAACTAGCCCATCGACAGAGCTTCATTGGCTCCTATCATCCACTCTAACTCTATATAACATTCAAGTTCCTTATCGGCACAAGATTTGCTTAATAACTAGACGGTTTGACTAAGCAGACGAAAAAACAATGTGCGAATAAAAAAACATCACCACGGTGATTAAATGCACAAGTTTTTCACACCTCTGCCGATACTATATTTAAGGATAGGTAAGGAGAGCGATATGACACCAGTAGGAACGAGTAATACTCAGCTGTATTCACCTGCGAAAATGAACGCACAGAATAAAAGCACCGAAGCTGAAAAGCCTGCTCCACTCAAGGTGGAACAAAATACTGTTAAGCTTTCCGATGAAGGGAAAGCGCTATTATTTGCTCTTAAACAAATCGACAACGAAGCGAAGAAAGTCGAGGCGGAAAATGCAACCGTTACCGATAAAGTTGAGTCGTTCGCTCACGGCGCACTAGGTATGGACCACCCAGACAAGGTGGAAGAAGAGAACGATGGCTCATATTCAGCGGGGCAATTCTTGTCCGCAGCGTTGACCGTAGGTGGCATCCTTATCGCTTTGGTTTAACTTTTTACTTTAACCTAATTTCGCTTTAACCTAACTTTACAGCTCTGCTTCTCTAATCTTTCATTACCTACCTTTTATTGAATAGAAGCAATTTGTCGTCACGACAACAGACCCGATTTGGTCTAAAAAACGAGTTCATTCCATAATTCCGCTCTCATTTTAATGGAATAATACTCGTGAAAAACACTTTTGAGCTTATTGATAAGCCTACCTTCTTTGGTGCTATTGCACTCCTACTCACGATAGTTTTCCCGCTCATTTTGTTCCCGGCTCAGGGCGCAGACTGGATTGCGGTTGCGAAAACGTTCATGACGGATCAACTTGGATTTCTATATCTTGCTCTAGGCCTCGCTGCTTGTGCCTTCATGGTTTACGTTGTATTCAGTGACATGGGACAAATTAAACTGGGTGAAGCAGACGAAGAACCTGAGTTCAAAACTGCATCATGGGCAGCAATGCTTTTCTGTGGTGGTATCGGCGCAAGTATCTTGTACTGGGGCTGTATTGAGTGGGCTTACTACTACCAATCACCTCCTTTCCAACTAGAACCCGGCAGTGAAGAAGCGGTTCGTTGGGCGGCAACTTATGGTTTGTTCCACTGGGGACCAATCGCTTGGTCTATCTACCTGATCCCAGCAATTCCTATCGCCTACTTCTTTTATGTGCGTAAACAGCCAGTGCTTAAGATTTCTAGTGCGTTAATGCCTGTTCTTGGTGAACACCGCAGTAAAGGCGTACCTGGAAAAATCGTCGATATCCTATTCATTTTCGGTCTACTGGGTGGCGCTGCGACAACACTAGGTTTAGCAGCACCTCTCATCACTGAAGGCCTGAACCACCTATTCGGCCTACCTAAAAATAACCTAACTCAAGTTATGGTACTTTTAGTTTGTACAGCAATTTTTGCTTACTCTTCTTATGCTGGCTTGGAAAAAGGCATCAAGATCCTGAGTAACATCAATTTCTGGGGTGCCATGGGTCTACTGACTTTCGTTCTGATTGCTGGCCCGACAATCTTCATGCTAGAAACAGGTTTAGACTCGATTGGTCGTCTACTGTCTAACTTCTTCGTGATGGCAACGTGGGCTGAACCATTCGGTGGTTACGGTACCTTTGAGAACACGCACTTCCCACAAGACTGGACGATTTTCTACTGGGCATGGTGGCTAGTATTTGCACCAAGTATGGGCCTGTTTGTTGCGCGTATTTCTCGCGGCAGAACCATCAAACAAATGGTGTCAGGTTCTATTTTCTTTGGCTCTCTAGGTTGTTTCTTGTTCTTCATGATCTTAGGTAACTACGGTTTATCCCTACAGTTATCTGGTGAACTGGATGTCGTCGCAATTCTAAACGAGGAAGGCGCAACCAAAGCTATCTTCTCGATGCTTGCGCAGCTGCCAATGAGCACATTAGTGATCGCTGTGTTCACCTTGCTGTGTATTATTTTCACTGCAACTACATTTGACTCAATCTCATACATCCTAGCGTCTGTTGTGCAAAACAACGTGACCGAAGAGCCAATGCGTTGGAACCGTATGTTCTGGGCGTTTACTCTGTCATTCTTGCCAACGATTCTGATGTTCTTGGGTGGTCTAAGTACGCTACAAACAGCAGCGATAGTTGGTGGCTTACCGCTACTGGTGATCTCTGTGATGCTGATGATTTCAGCCGTTCGTGCAACTAGCCTCGACCTACGCCACCAAGACACGTACATCGAGCCAACGATAAACATCGAAGAACTACCAGATATGGACCCTTGGTCTGCAGAAGGTATGGCGCTGGCTCAATTTGAGAAAGAGAAAGATGCTGCGCAAGAGGCCGCAGAACTTGAGCGAGTTGCTTACACAGAACTTGCTGCAGTGAAAAAAGAAATTCGCGCTTATGTGTTAGAACAAGGTTCACAAATGGAAACTCACGAGTTACCAGAGAACCTACAACAAGCACTTGAGCAGGCCGAGAGTAATCTTAGTGCCGCACAAGCGAAAAAAATCGAGTTATCTGAGCAAGCTCAGAATGCTCGTATCATGTTCAACCAGGTGGTCGCAGACTTACCGCTTGCTTGACATTAGCCATGACACAGTCCATTGATTTGGACCCTCCTAAATACGACAAAGGCTCACAGAAATGTGAGCCTTTTTTTATGCTTTTCTAAAAACTTGAGTTATTGCTCAATTTCATATTGATGAAACAAATATGAAACGACTTTGACACAAATCGGTGTTCTAATCACCCTGCTTATATAAAAAGGGATAACTAATGAAGCACTTTATGAAACCAATTGTTACCGCGGTGGTAACCTCTACACTCTCATTCAACGTACTTTCAGCAGAAATCAAAAATGTCATTCTGATGATCGGCGACGGCATGGGACCTCAGCAAGTTGGCTTATTGGAAACCTACGCAAACCAAGCGCCAAATTCCATCTATAAAGGGAACAAAACGGCCATTTATCAACTTGCTCAAGAAGGGGTTATTGGTTCATCCCTGACTCACCCAGAAGATGCAATTGTAGTGGATTCTGCTTGTTCAGCCACCATGCTTGCAACGGGTATCTACAGTGGTTCAGAAGTGATTGGCATTGATTCCCAGGGCAATCATGTTGAGACGGTTCTAGAGAAAGCTAAAAAGGCAGGTAAAGCAACAGGACTCGTGTCCGATACGCGCTTAACTCACGCCACGCCTGCTGCATTTGCTGCGCACCAACCTCACCGTTCGCTAGAAAACCAAATTGCTAACGACATGCTAGAAACTGGTGTTGATGTAATGCTTTCGGGAGGGCTACGTCATTGGATCCCTAAATCGACCAACGACAAAGGTGAAACCTATAAGCAACTTGAAAAACTGACTCAAGGTGATGTTTACCTAAAATCAAAACGTAAAGACGACCGTAACCTGCTGACTGAAGCAGAGAAAGACGGCTACCAGCTGGCGTTTAATCGCAACATGCTAGACGATGCTAAGGGCGATAAACTACTTGGCCTATTCGCCTACTCAGGCATGGATGATGGTATCGCTTACAGCAATAAGAAAAAAAGTGGCGAACGAACTCAGCCAAGCCTGAAAGAGATGACACAAAAAGCGCTCAACATCCTATCCAAAGATGAAGACGGCTTTTTCCTAATGGTCGAGGGTGGCCAAATCGACTGGGCGGGACACAGTAACGATGCAGGCACGATGCTGCATGAACTGCTCAAGTTTGATGAAGCGATCCAAACGGTATATGAATGGGCAAAAGATCGTGAAGATACGATCGTAATTGTAACTGCAGACCACGAAACAGGATCTTTCGGTTTCAGCTACTCTTCTAACGACCTACCAAAACCACAGAAACGTTCTGGCGAAGCCTTCGCCGATCGCGAATATGCACCCAATTTTAACTTTGGCGCATTCGATATTCTTGATGGCCTATACAATCAGAAGCAAAGCTACTACGGCATGATCAGCGAATTTCAGAAGTTGGATAAGGCGCTGCAGACACCTGAAAAACTGGCTGAGATCGTCAACAAGAATAGTGAGTTCCCTATTACAGCTGAACAAGCGAAAAACGTATTAGCCAGTAAACCGAACCCATACCGATTGGCTCAACACAAATACTTGTCGGCAGAAGAAGTGCCTGCTATCAACGATTTCGATGCATTCTTCCCATATAACGACCGCGGTAATTTACTTGCCCGTGAACAAGCAACAAGTCAAAACATCGTTTGGGGTACAGGTACACATACTCACACACCAGTGAACGTGTTTGCTTGGGGCCCTGCTGAAAAGATATTGCCAGTTTCGAAAATCATGCACCACTCAGAACTGGGTGAGTACATTAAACAACAAGTAAACTAGCCTGAATCTTTTTTACTCGTTTGACTTAGCGCCCTACGGGGCGTTTTTTGTTTTAAGCCTTTAAGTTAAAGAATTAAGTAAGTTTTAAATTTAGGCGACGCCAAATAGCAAAACAGCCGCTCAAGAGCGACTGTTTTATAATACTTAGCGATTTGGATGGTTCAAGATGTGGTCTTCCCAATCGACAACATCGATTTCGTAGACCACTTTGTTACGAACGCTTTCACCAGCAGCGTGCATTTCTGATTTAGACCCTGTAATCAATGGGTGCCACTCAGGAATCTGCTTGGATTCTGATAACAGTCGGTAAGCACAAGTGTCTGGTAGCCAATGGAATTCATGAATCTTGTCACGAGTCAGCTTCAAACACTCTTCACCTGAAGTGAATCGGTTCGGGTAATCTTTACACGAACATGTTTTGTCGTTTAACCAGCTACACGCCACATTGGTGTAGTAAACTTCATCGCTATCTTCATCCATAAGTTTATGTAGGCAACACTTACCACAACCGTCACACAGTGATTCCCACTCGTTCTCGGTCATTTGCTCTAGTGTCTTTTCTTGCCAAAATGGAATCGTCATAGGATTACTTCTTACTCTTTTTACTGGGGTGCGTGTTATACCGCTAGCCGAATATAAGTTCAAGGATAAAATCAAGCTGACTCTCTTTCACTATGCGGTCGAACTTTCTAAGTCAGTGAGTATTTGAATTGCTTCACTTGTCGTCGTCCCACACACCCAGCTTTCTGCTTTAAAGTCGAAGCAGACCTGAGGCCTCTCTTTTTTACCAAATAATTTACATAAGTTATCAACCGTAAGCTGCTTGCAACGCTCACCAGACTTCTTTCCATGAGGATGAAGGGGGAATGAAGATGTAATACTAGGTGCGGTACAACAAGCACCACAATGAAGACGGCATTCCATAATTGGACCTTAAATAGAATCAAAGGGAAAGAAAAGGGAGCGATTCTATCCTAAAAATGAAATTTACCTAAGTGAAGTTATTTAATATGTACAAAAAAAGCACCTTATAAAAGGTGCTTCCAATTAATCAAAGGCAAATTCTACTTTAAAATATCATGCGGTTTTGAAGATGAAAATTGTGGTGTCATCTCCGCTAAGGCCGCTTTATAGCGAGTCGATGACAATAAATCTCTAGCATCTTTCACTGTGAATTTAGCCTTCTGTCCTTGATCAACAATAGGCCCAAGCGCCATAATATGTTGAGCGCTTGCTTTTAGCTTAGGAGAAGTAACAGAAACTGTTTTGTTATTCCCGTCTTTAAATGATGCAATCACTTTCTTTGTATGGCCAGGATCAACTTGGTCACAGTTTGTAATTGGTGGGTGCGTCATAACGCCTGTTGATGATAAAAGTTGAACTACTGGCTTACCTTCTGCTATCGCTTTGATTTGACAATAAGTTGGGCTTTCACCTATCAAATTGTTTGTATTGTTAAACATATACATAGTCCAGTCACCTGCACCACTACCTTGATCAGCTTTGTCGACATCAACGCGAGTCCAGCTATCTACCGCACCACTAAAGTCTTTTTTGACGACTAAATTTTGTGTGTCCGAAACGGCGTAAACTTTTTTACCTCCAATTTCGTATTGACCTACGTAATCTTGGTTAAACCAATTAAACCAACCTTTCGAATCAATATGCCTTCCACGGTAAGGGCCATCAAACTGGTGAAGACTTGAAAATTTAGTCTTCGTTATATGGACAGATTTACCGGTAGAGTCGAGATCTGTGACTTCATCTGTGATAAAAAACGGTTGTTCAGTAAAGCTAATTGATGTGTTCGGAGAAACACCTTTCGATGATGAGATATTGTAATCTCGGTAAGCGATGACATCGTAAGTGTCAACATCCGTACTATTGATTTGCGCCTTACCTTTTACTACCTTAACCGCTTCACCAATCCATTTTCCACCATGTTTATTAAAGTAGCCTAAACGAACTGTTTCATCACTAGAGGTTGCATCAACCTTATAGGTTAAGGTTTGGAAATAACCTTGACTGTATGAACGGAAGAATCGCAGTTCATCGCCTTTCTTCGCTAGTGCTAATGAAGCCTTTTCATACTTGTCCGCTGCACACTGTTCTCCGTTCTCCGCACTATATGCCAGAACAGTACCATTGCTATTGATGCGGCAAACATATTGACCAGATAAGGCTTTAGAGTTAACTCGGCTGAGCAAAGCAGTCGCGTCACTACTGCTTACGGAACTGTTTGTCGAGAATTCCCCCAATACAGTATTAAAAGGAACCAGTTGAGCTTGTGCAGCTGCAGGCAATTTAGCTACAGCATAGTCTAGAGCTATAAAGTCTACTTTTGCTTTTTGTAGACTTCCTGCCGCATAATTTACCAATTCACGAGCTTGAAAATAACCTTCTAGATTTGGCGACGCATAGACAGAAGTACCAAGAGTGGCAAGGATAATACCTATAGATAATTTCTTCAAAACTTGACTCCTACTACTTCGTTTTAAAATTGCTTGGAGACTCAAATCCTTTACCATCAACGGATAGGAATTTGTAGCCTTTCAATGTTTGAATATCGGCATCACTTACGCCTATGTCCGTATTCAGTTTCTGAGCGCTAGAACCACCGCTAGTGGCAGCGCTACCGCCACCGCCGTCACCACCTCCGCATGCAGTGAGTAATAATGTCGTTACTACTAAAATCGCTAACTTTTTCATGAATCGCAGGCTCCAATAAGAATTAATAATATCTTCAACCAGTTTTATTTATTGAACAACACAATAGATCGCACTTTAGTCAGTTTCTGGAGTTTGTCGTTAAACAGTTATGGCATTTCGTTTAAAAATCACAGCAATCTCCGTAGGGCGACTTGCTACACAAACACTCCCTTTCTTTTCCCCATATGCCTAATATTTCACAACTTTGATAAATCTAAACTATCTTATTGATACTGGTAAAGATTAATAAGGATCGTTATGAATAGGTATATTGCAGAAATGTTTGGTACGTTTTGGTTGGTGTTAGGTGGTTGTGGTAGTGCTGTCTTAGCCGCGGCTTTCCCTGATGTGGGAATTGGTCTACTCGGGGTTTCTCTCGCTTTCGGTTTAACCGTACTCACCATGGCTTTCGCTATTGGTCATATATCCGGTTGCCACCTTAATCCAGCGGTCACTATCGGACTTTGGAGCGGAGGCCGCTTTGATGCCAAAGATGTCGCACCTTATATTATTGCCCAAGTGATTGGCGGTATTATCGCAGGTGGCGTGTTATTTGTGATTGCTTCAGGCCAAGCTGGCTTTGACGCCGCGGCATCTGGCTTTGCTTCCAATGGTTACGGTGAACACTCGCCGGGCGGTTACTCGCTCACTGCGGCTCTGGTCTGTGAAGTGGTCATGACCATGGTGTTCCTGTTCGTGATCATGGGTGCGACTGATTCGAAAGCACCGGCTGGGTTTGCACCTATCGCAATTGGGCTTTGCTTGACCTTGATTCACCTTATCAGTATTCCGGTGACTAACACTTCTGTGAACCCGGCTCGAAGTACCGGTGTAGCTGTGTTTGTCGGTGATTGGGCTGTTTCGCAATTATGGCTGTTCTGGATTGCACCGATTATTGGTGCCGTGATTGGGGCTGCGATTTACAAAGCCGTGCGCGGCTCTGATTAATCGTTTGAAAGGTTTTAGAATAGACACGTTCAAGAACAAAGCTTTATCACAAAAGAAGAAAAAGCCGCTTGGTGATGGTTCACCAAGCGGCTTTTTTAGATCTTATGACGACCGAGTAACGAGTGCGAAAGCGTGGTGCCATCCACCAGCTCTAGCTCACCACCTACAGGAACACCATGGGCGATACGACTAGCGTTCACTTCATGGGCATTACATAGCTCAGCAATGTAATGTGCTGTCGCTTCCCCTTCTACTGTCGGGTTAGTCGCTAAAATAACTTCAGTGATATCACCACGACGTAAGCGGTAATCCAAGACATCAAGACCGATGTCACTTGGACCAATACCATCAAGTGGTGAAAGGTGGCCCATCAACACAAAGTAACGACCGGAATATTGACCCGTTGCTTCAATAGCTGCAATGTCGGCTGGGCTTTCTACTACACAAATTTGACCGTTATCCTGACGTTTAGGATTGGTACAAATGTGGCAGGTCTCTTCTTCAGTAAAAGTACGGCACTCATTACAATGACCAATTTCTGTCATTGCTTGGCTAAGAGCTTCAGCCAACTGCAGGCCGCCTTTTCTATCGCGCTGTAACAAATGAAAGGCCATACGCTGTGCCGACTTGGGGCCAACCCCAGGTAGACAACGTAAGGCCTCCATCAAATGCTCCAGCATATGACTGGTACGCATAGTTAACCGTTCTAATTTTCAAGCATTGGCCAGTTCAACACAAACCACTACTAGAATTAACCTTTAAGAATAAGTTACTTAGAAAGGCATCTTCATACCTGGTGGAAGTTGCATCCCACCAGTTACGCCAGCCATTTTCTCTTTTTGAGTTTCTTCAACACGACGAGCTGCATCGTTGAAAGCGGCTGCGATAAGATCTTCAAGCATCTCTTTATCGTCTTCCATTAGGCTTTCATCGATATCAACACGGCGAACGCTGTGGCTACCAGTGATCGTTACTTTTACAAGGCCAGCACCTGACTCACCTGTAACTTCCATATTAGCGATTTCTTCTTGAAGCTTTTGCATGCGTTCTTGCATTTGCTGGGCTTGCTTCATCATGTTGCCCATACCGCCTTTACCAAACATGTTATTACTCTCTGGTCTAATTGGTTTATTAAAATTAATTAAGCTATACGTGCTTAAATGGGGGCTAAAACAGTGTGATTCAACCCCTCGATGTTCAGTTCTCAGATTTGCTTATCTGGGATGATACGCAGGTCACTAAACGTGAAAAAGTTCTAGATAGGACGAACGCTGTCTCTGTCGAGTTCTGCAGCAAAACGTCTTTCAATAAACTGTACGTTGGCATCGTTTTCCAAAGCGGTAAACGCGTCTTTCAACTTACCTTGATACAATCTTTCTCGTAGTTCTAGTGGCGTTTCTCCACCATCGCCGATTTCAACACTCAAATAACACTCTTCTCCAAGCACAGTATTGAGAGACTGCAATAGCTCACTCTGCGCGCGATCCGTATTCAAGTGAGCTTGGCTCGCTCTTAACGTTAAAGTGATTGATGTGTCGTTTTTAGCAAACACTGAGTTCAATGCTAACTGTTCTACAAGCTTGGCTGTCTCTAGCTTTTGAATCGTGGCGGACCATTCATCTTGAGCAATCGACTCTTGAAGCAATTTATCGACCATTTCTGGTGTCTTAATATGCTCTAACGCACGCTTGATCTGAGTAGGTGTAAGCTCTTTGCTCACCTCTTTCACTACAGGTTTAGACGGTTTCCAGCGATAAGGTTCATTATCATTGGTTACCTTTTCTGCAGAAGAGGCGGATAAAGAAGCTGGCGACACCCGCTCAGAACCACCGTGTTGCTGAGCAACTCGATCAAGAACTGAAGTTTTAGCTGGTGTCGCTTTAGCCTTTTTTGGCGCCGAACCTTTGTTATCTGTTGCCGCCCCGCCCCTGCGTTGAGAACGCAATTGGTGGCGTAAACCACTCACTGGCGAAGTTGCGCGCGCTGGTTGCTCTTGCGAAACAGTAGGAGCAGAAGGTGCAGTACTTGGCTGTTGAACCGGACTCTGGCTCTGATAATTCGTTTGTTGCTGCTGAGGCTGCTCTGCACCGTAGCTTGGACGCTCATCATAAGCCGGTGGTGCATCATACTGGCTGTGCGGGTAATCCTGTTCTGGATAACCTTGGTTACCTGAGTGATCAGCGTAACCTTGCGAATCTGAATATTGGCTCTGATTCTGCGGCGGTTGCTGCTGTACCGGCTGTTGCGGTATAGCTTGCTGCTGAGGCGCCTGTTGTTGCATCGGAACGGGCTGTTGAACCTGTGCAGGCTGTCTCGGCTCTGGCGCAGGTTGATTCACAGGCTGAGCAACACTCTGAACCTGATTCTGATTCTGAGCAGAAGGAGCAAGAGCAGGTGCTGGGCTTGTCGACTGAGTCGAGATTACCGTAGCAACAGTTTGCTCAGCAGGTCTAAATGCCAGCATACGCAGAACCACCATCTCAATACCAACACGAGCGGTTGGCGATAATGGCAAGTCTTGACGACCTTTCAGCACTATCTGGTAGTAGAGCTGGATGTCTTGAGGGCTTAACGCTTTGCTCAGCAGTTCCAGCCTTTCAGCATCAGGCTGGGCCTTGTCTAAAGTAGACGGCAGAGCTTGATACATCGCCAAACGGTGTAATTGAGTCGCAAGTTGACTCAGCAATCCATCCCACTCAACACCATTTTCAGCAAGAGCTTGAATACAAGACATCGCTTGCTGAGGCTGTTTGCTGCTAATCGCTTCAAGTAGATGAATCGCTTGGTCTGTATCCAACGTTCCAAGCATATGAGCAACAGTGTCTGTCACTACATTGCCATTACCTAATGCGATAGCTTGGTCTGTTAGGCTCAGCGCGTCACGCATACTGCCATCAGCGGCATGAGCAATCATTCCAAGCGCACGAGATTCAGACGTCACATTTTCTTGTTCAAGAATATGATCGAGTTGCTCGTGGATATTATCAACGCTAATCGGCTTAAGATGGAATTGCAGACAACGCGACAATATAGTCACAGGAAGCTTTTGTGGATCCGTCGTTGCGAGCAAGAACTTCACATACTCAGGCGGCTCTTCTAAGGTCTTTAGAAGCGCGTTAAAGCTGTGCCTAGACAGCATGTGTACTTCATCGATTAGGTAAACCTTGAAGCGACCACGTGCAGGCTTGTACTGAACATTGTCCAGAAGCTCGCGGGTATCTTCTACCTTAGTACGTGAGGCAGCATCGATCTCGAGCAGGTCAACAAAACGACCTTCATCGATCTCTTTACAGGTTGCACACTCACCACAAGGGGTTGCAGTAATGCCTGTTTCACAGTTGAGTCCCTTAGCAAACAAACGGCCGATGGTCGTTTTACCGACACCTCTAGTACCGCTGAATAGGTAAGCGTGATGCAACCTATTTTGGCTAAGGGCATTCTCTAATGCTGTTAAAACATGGGCTTGACCAACCACTTCTTTAAATTTGGTTGGTCGCCATTTTCGCGCTAACGCAAGATAGCTCATGAATAATTCCGAAAAGGATTAGTGACCGTCGAATTCGCAGATGCTAAACACTTCTAGACCTAAGCCTTGTAAGCGCTTGTCACCACCGATTTCTGGAAGGTTAATAACAAATGCAGCGTGTTCTACCACACCACCAAGCTGACGAATCAGCTTTGTTGTCGCTTCAATCGTACCGCCTGTTGCTAGCAAATCATCAACCATCAGCACTTTATCGCCTTCAACGATAGCATCGGTATGGATTTCTAGCGTATCAGTGCCGTACTCAAGCTCATAAGATTGTGCCACAGTTTGACGAGGCAACTTGCCCGGTTTACGAACAGGGATGAAGCCGACACCTAGCTCAAGAGCAAGAGGTGCACCAAATAGGAAACCACGAGCTTCAGTACCAACGATCTTAGTAAAGCCCATGTCCTTATATGTGTCCACTAACAGGTCGATTGTCGCTTTGTAAGCGGCAGGATCTTCCATCAAGCTTGTTACGTCACGGAACAAAATACCCGCTTTAGGGTAATCAGGAATGCTTTTGATGCTTGCTTTGATCAGAGAGATTTTTTCTGTGTTCATAATCTTATGCACTTCATTAGGCCGCTTTCCAAACTCTCGTCAACGAATCAAACATCAACGCTCGGAATTAAGGAAAGGTACGATTGGTATTCATTGCAACGAGAGTCATAACTCTGATTGCTGAAATAATAAACGCCCGCTATACAAGCAGGCACACTGGCTTAATGGTAGTGATTTTCTTTGCTGTCAGCAACCAACTCATGGGTTGGAAGTCGCATAAACCATGTGAGAAGAATAACAAGTACACAAATTAGGAAAGCCTTGACCCAAATGATCGGGGCAATGTAGATCGATAACGCAAAACTTAACAAGATAAAAAACACGCCACGCGTTTTAACTTGTTTGGTGACAGCGCCGTGTTGATACCAATTGTTCAATAAGGGACCGAGCTTTTTATGCTCATGCATCCATTTATGTACCTTGGGGTTGCTTCGCATGAAACATGCACTGGCAAGAAGGAGAAAAGGCGTAGTTGGCAGTACGGGTAAAGCTATCCCTAAAACTGCAAGAAATATACAAAGGCCACCAGCAATATTGAGGCTTAAAACTCGAACGCTAATTGTGGCCTCCTTGAGTTAGCTATCACCAATCGGCGACGATAACTTAACTAGAATGTTGCGTAACCATTGAATACACGGATCAACGTAAGTGTTGCTGGTAATAATGGAATCGCTAAAAATGCGGCTAAAAATCCTAAAAAGTAGAATACATTAAACGGGTCTTGAAAGTCTTTGTTATCTGCCATGATTGCTTCTTGTTTTTGTTAGTAAAGGTAAGTATCTGGCGAACCAAACCCGCTTTGCTAAATCGACATTTAACAAAAAAGGCATAGCCACACCATTTGCGCAACTATACCTTAATCAATTATTCACAAAAACCGAGGAAATATAGGGTTAATCGGTGGACCCTTGGTGTATGTCTAAACTAAAACTGGCCGATCCAAGCAGGCTCAATGATAGCTGGCAGCCTTGTTCAATCGGAAGATCCCGTGTAATGAAGTTCTTCTTACAGTTCTCACCCAAGCGCTCGCCCGCCGCAATATGTTGATTCAATTCGCCATTCGACCATTGTCCATCTAAACCCGCAGGTAAAATAGAGATGGTTCCCACAGCAAGGTCAGCAACACCAAACAAAGCATTAACCGGGGTTGAACATTTAGAGCAACGAATCCCCTTCTCCAAAATCTCCGCGATATCTTTGAGATCAACGTTAAAATCTTTTCTATTTCTGATGTAATCGTGGAATAACGCTCTCACCAACAATGTGGCCGCTGAGCCGCCGTTATCAGAAGACGACGAGTCGACAAGGTAGAAAGCAAACTGCCCATTCATCATCCATGCATAGTCGAACACAAGTGGCATCATCTCTGTTGATTGTAGTAGGCGGTAACTGCAACGCCATGAGCCTTGTCGTGTGTCTTTGTCAGGAAGCAGCGCGTGCAATAAGTCTCTTGCCGCACTAGGGTTATCTTGCAAGTGATTTAGGTGCCAATGCAGCTCTTGGTCTTCAGGGATCTCTCCCCCGTCATCAACGCAAAACCATTGGCTCGAAAAATCTCGTAGGTCTGAGATGTTATCGAACGAATCGGTCAAAGTATTCGCAATCGCACTTCCTAAGTGACCATGGTCCTCCAGAGGTTTAACTAAAAAGTCTTTGATACCAAATCGCAATGCTTTCGCTACATCAGACATATCATCCGTGCCAGACACAACGATCATAGGCAGAGACGGATACTCTAAACTGAGCTCTTCTACAAGTTCTATGCCATCCAGAATAGGCATTGATAAGTCACACACAATTAAATCTGGCGCTGAATCTCTAAGCTTTTGCAGAGCGTCCAGTCCATTTTCAGCCTCAACCACTTTATAACCAATCTTGTCTAAATACGCGCTGGTTATCCGGCGAAAAATAGGATCATCATCAACCAACATAACGCACTTTTGATTGAGAACTTCCTGAGCCGAGGTCATAACTGGCTGACTGTGAGTTTTGTACATAATCTCTAACCTCACAAAACTAAGTCGAATTATTATTGTTATCTGTTCTAAGAACTAATATAAAACTTAGTAACAAATTGCTAAATACACAAATGCGCACTCTTTACTGGTAATTCGTGACAAGGGTTGGAATACTGGTAAATAGTGCAACGAGTTGACTTAACGCAAACATTGATCTCAGTATTACGTATAAATTAGCTGAGATTGTAAACAAATGTGTCTGGATTTATGAAATTAGATGATTTAAACCTCTTTCGACTCGTCGTTGAAAATGGGAGCTACACCGCAACATCGCGCAAGACAATGATTCCGGTTGCGACCATTACACGACGCATCCAAGCCTTAGAAGATTCACTAAACCTAAGGCTTCTCAATAGACACGCGCGTAAACTATCTTTAACAGAGGCAGGCGAACGTTTCTTCAACGAATGCTCTCCGTTACTGCAACGTCTCTCTTCAACTGCAGAAGAGCTGACTGACGAGTGCAAAGGGGCTTCAGGCAAGATTCGCATTACGGCACCTTCAAACCTGACCCAACGCATGATGATGCCGATGTTCAGCGACTTTATGACTCAATACCCAGATATCAATATTGAGTTGATGATGAACAACCAAACCGATCAGCTTGATCCGACCGAGTGGGACGTCATTTTCAGAGTTGGTCCTCAGCGTGATTCAAGCTTAATCGCAAGAAAGATCAGTGAAGTAAAAGATATTCTTATCGCAAGCCCTGACTACTTGGCGAAGCACCCTGCTCCAAGCCATGCTGAAGAGTTAGCAAACCACTCGCTACTCAAAGGCTACCCATTGATTAAGTGGCAGCTGAGTAATTCGAATGACGAGACGGTAGTAAATAGCGAACAGGGTCGATTCAACGCCAACGCACTCAATGTAGTAAAACAAGCCTGTGCTGAAGGCCTAGGTATTACTCTAATGCCTGACGTGATGATCCGTGAATACATAGAAGATGGCAGCTTTGTACAAGTCTTAGAAGATTGGAGCGCTAACCCTCGTGATATTTACATGCTTTATAATCACAAGGACCACCTGCCAGAGAAAGTTAGGCTGTTTATTGATTTTGTGATCGCGTATCACATTCATTAAGGTCAATCCTCTTCTCCGAAAACAAAAAAACCAGAGCCGATGCTCTGGTTTTTTATTACTTAGGTCTTTATTACTAACAAAACATGTATAACGAGTAAAAAGTTAAGCACCTTCGTTATGTAACTCTAAGTTAGCTAGGTCTTGTTGGATCTCGCGCTCAACTTTTGAATCGTCATTACGTAAAGAATCTAAGAAATCTAGGTACGCTTGGTCGATATCGCCCGTTACATACTCGCCGTTAAATACGGATGTATCAAAACGAGAGATGTCTTGGTTACCCATACCTACTGCAGAAATCAGGTCTGGTAACGTTTGGAAAATCAACGCGTCTGCACCAATCTGCTTACAAATCGTTTCGTTATCACGACCATGAGCAATAAGCTCAGTTGCGCTTGGCATATCGATGCCGTAAACGTTCGGGAAACGAACCTCAGGAGCAGCAGAAACCATGAAGACCTTGCTTGCGCCAGAATCACGAGCCATCTCAATGATCTGCTCTGATGTTGTGCCGCGAACGATAGAGTCATCAACCAATAGAACGTTCTTACCTTTAAACTCAGAACGGATTGCGTTGAGCTTACGGCGAACCGACTTCTTACGTTGTTGCTGACCAGGCATGATGAACGTGCGGCCAACATAACGGTTTTTCACAAAACCTTGACGATATGGTTTATCAATCGCTTGAGCTATTCGTAGCGCAATATCGTTCGACGTTTCAGGAATTGGAATAACCACGTCAATGTCTAAGTCTGCGTACTCTTCTTTAATACGCTTACCTAGCATCTCACCCATCTCAACGCGTGCGCTGTAAACCGAAATTTTATCGATGAATGAATCCGGGCGTGCAAAGTATACAAACTCAAAAATACATGGGTTTAATTGTGGGTTGTCTGCACATTGTTTAGTGAAAAGCTCACCTTCGAATGTTGCGTAGATAGCTTCACCCGGGGCAACATCGCGCATAAAATCAAAACCAACAGCGTCTAACGCTACTGACTCAGACGCAACCATGTACTCTGTTTTACCGTTAATTTCACGCTTACCAAGACACAATGGGCGAATACCATGTGGGTCACGGAATGCAATCATACCGTGGCCGATGATCATCGCTGTCACTGCGTAAGCACCACGAATAGTACGATGCACGTTTGCAACCGCGCGGAATACATCTTCTGAAGTCACATTGCCTTTAACAGTATCGATCTCATGAGCCAATACGTTCAGTAGAACTTCAGAATCAGAAGTTGTGTTGACATGACGACGGTCTTTTTCGAACAACTTCTCACGAACTTCACTCGCATTCGTTAGGTTACCGTTGTGCGCCAACGTGATGCCAAATGGAGAGTTTACGTAGAAAGGTTGAGCTTCAGAAGCACTCGAACTTCCCGCTGTCGGATAACGAACATGACCAATACCCACGTTACCTTGGAGGCGTTGCATGTGTTTTGCTTCAAAAACATCTTTAACTAAACCGTTCGCCTTACGCAGACGGAAACGATTGCTTTCTATGGTACAAATACCAGCGGCATCTTGGCCACGATGCTGCAATACCGTTAAAGCGTCATAAATAGACTGGTTTACAGGTGTTGAACCCACGATTCCAACAATACCACACATGTCCTAATCCTCGATTTTCGACATTAACTGGCGCTAAAGCGCGCCAGATAAGAAACTAGATGTTGCTTGTAAATGCTCGAAGAACGGCGCAATGATTCGACTAAATTCCGGAACCAATTGCGAATTCTTCCACCACTCAGAACTTGGGAATGCAGTAAACGCATCCATGAAAAACAACACTGCAGAAACAATCAAAACACCACGTAGACCGCCAAAGACGACACCGAGGATTCTGTCTGTACCCGACAGGCCTGTTTTCTGAACTAGCTGACCGATGACATAGTTAACTAAGGCACCAACAACTAACGTTGCAACAAACAATGCTGCTATCGCCGTTCCGTTTCGAAACATCTCATCTTCGATATTGGTGAAGTACATGGCTAATTTAGCGTAGTACTGGCTAGCAATAAAAAATGCTCCAAACCAAATAACAAGTGACAAGGCTTCTTTAGCGAAACCGCGAACTAAACTGATCACGGCAGAGAAGCCGATCACGCCTAAAATGACAAAATCTAACCAATTCATGAATTCTTCATCTTAAGTTGGCGCGCATTTTAACAGAAAAAATGCTGACGCAAACGTTTTCTTATGGATTTAACGGTTTAAATTTGAGCAATTGGCCTTTTGAACCCGTAATTTTTTCTAATTCCTTAATTTGTCGCTCAAGTTTGGATTTAGAAACATCCGGGCCAATAATTACTCGCGTAAACGTTTTTTCTTGCTTGGTATGAGCCTGATAACCACGCTTCTGTAAATCCTTAACAACGTTTTTTGCGTTGTCAGCATTCTTTAAAGCCATCAATTGAATAATCCAAGCACTGTCTTGGTATTCATTTTTTTCGGGTACCGGCTTAACCACCACTGCCACTTTATCCGCTTCTTTGTTACTGGAAGCCGACGCAGTTTGCGTGTTTGAATTATCAGTGCGACCACTTTCAACCACCTGCTCAACCGGAGAATCCGGCAACGCAATCTGATCTTCAACAGGGTCTAGTACTTCAAACACTTCAACATTACTATCAAGCTCAGGCTTAATCGGAATGCTTGCAAACTCTTCTTTATAGTGGAGCTTCTTACCATCCAGCACATCAGGCAATACAATCACGCCAATGGCCACTAAAATGATGGTGCCGACTAATCGGCTTTGGAATTTACTTGCCATTTAGTTTCCTTTTTTCTGCCAATGCTCCAACACTTCACCCACGGTATGGAAAGAACCGACAACCAACACAACATCGTCACCTTTAACAGAAGTTAAAGCCGCTTCAAACGCTATTACAGGGTTTGAATACTGCTCTACGCCTTGAGGTAAGCTTTGACACAATTCAGCGGCTGTTGCGGCTCGTGGGCCGTTCAGCGAAGCTGGGTACCAATGTGTTGTTATTGGTGCTAATACTTCCAATGTCGCGGGGATATCTTTGTCATGAAGCATGGCGACTACAACGTGTAAATTTTTGCCTGCATACTTCTTCGCGACTTGCTGCGCAAAGTACTCAGCAGAATGCGGGTTGTGTGCTACATCAAGCACAATCACCGGTTGTTCGCTAATTTGCTGCATACGCCCAGGAAGCTGCGCATTTTTCATCCCGTTAACAACGTTCACATCACTAATGCTTAGATCTGAAGTGCCTAATGCCATCAATGCAGTTGCTGCGTTCGGCAGTGGTAAGCTTGGAATAGGTAGCGATTCTAATTGGAATGCACCGCTGCGCCAGTTCCAAGTATCGCTGTCTACATCATAAGTGTATTGAATACCTACTTGATAGAACTCAGCCTTAATATCGTCAGCGTGTGCTGCAACTGTAGCCGGTGGTTTAGGTTGACCACAGATAGCCGGTTTACCGCTACGATAAATGCCCGCTTTTTCAAAACCGATCACATTAATGTCATCACCTAGCCAGTCAACATGGTCGACAGCCAAGCTAGTAATCACAGAAACGTCATGTTCAACGATATTGGTCGCGTCTAAACGTCCGCCTAGACCCACTTCTAACAGAACAACGTCTACCGCTTCAGTTTGAAACGCGCGTAACGCCGCTAAAGTGCCATATTCAAAAAAGCTAAGGCTGATTTCACCACGCTCTTTTTCAATGAAATCGAAAGACTGAACCATTTTTTCATCAGACAGATCTTTGCCATTGATACGAACACGTTCGTTATAGCGAATTAAGTGTGGGGAGCTGTAAACACCAACTGAGTAACCAGCGTCCAATAGAATGGCTTCCATGAGTGCACATGTTGAGCCCTTGCCGTTGGTTCCAGCAACAGTGATAACATGTTGAGCAGGTTTGGTGAGGTTTGCCTTAGAGGCGACGGCCTGAACTCGGTCTAATCCAAGATCAATAGCGCTTGTGTGGATGTTTGATAAATAATCAAGCCACATCTCCAAAGAGGATGTGGCTTGAGGAATAGGTTGTTGACTCATCTAACTCATAACCATAATTAAGTTGGTTTGTTAGAAGGTACTTTACCCTTTTTCTGGCGCTTCTGGTACTTCATAAGTAGCTTCATTCGGTGAATCGTTCACAGAAACTACTAATGGTGAAGGCTGATTGGTCATTTTAGCAACAAGGCTTGCAACGCGCTGACGCATCTCACGGCGGTCAACGATCATGTCGATAGCACCGTGGTCTAGTAGGAACTCACTGCGTTGGAAACCTTCAGGAAGGTCTTCACGTACCGTTTGTTCGATTACACGACGTCCAGCAAAACCGATAAGCGCTTTTGGTTCGCCGATGTTGATATCACCAAGCATTGCCAAACTTGCAGAAACACCACCCATTGTTGGGTCAGTCATTACTGAAACAAACGGTAGGCCTTTCGCAGATAAACGCTCTAGAGCAGCACTGGTTTTTGCCATTTGCATGAGAGACATCAATGCCTCTTGCATACGAGCACCACCACTTGCCGAGAAACAAACTAAACCGCAGTTGTTCTCAATAGCCGCATCTACCGCTTTCACAAAACGAGCACCTACAACAGAACCCATTGAGCCGCCCATGAATGAAAATTCAAACGCACACGCTACGATAGGTAAACCAAGCAGTTCACCTTTCATTGCAACTAATGCATCTGTTTCACCACTGTTCTTCTGAGCAGTAGAGATACGTTCTTTGTAACGCTTAGAATCTTTAAACTTCAGTTTGTCTTGTGGCTCAAGATCCGTACCTAGTTCAACACGCTCGCCTTTGTCTAGGAATGTATCCAGACGACGGCGTGCTTTCATACGCATGTGATGGTCACATTTCGGACACACTTCTAGGTTACGCTCTAGTTCAGCATGGTAAAGAACCTGCTCACAAGAAGTACACTTAGTCCAAACACCCTCAGGGATAGACGCTTTACGAGATGTTACGATGTTGCTTTTTTCTAAAATCTTTTCAAGCCAACTCATGGAAGACCTTTTTGTTTCGATTCCTCCGCTTGATTGCGAAAGAAATAAATTTGGGAATTATGCAGGGAATTAAACCACATAAAACAACGACTGTAGATAAAAAACTGGTTGTACCTATTTTCTGTGACTATTTTACGCACGAAACCGTAATAGTTTTTGAACCTAAGTCTCACATTTAGTTCAAATTATCGGGCAGAAATAGAGGACCAATAGGCTCTCTTGGTAATTCAAAATGTTCAGGATAATCAACATCCACCAGGTATAAGCCTTCCGCTTTCGCTGTCGCGCCGGCCACTTTTCGATCTTTAGCCTCTAAAAGCCACTGAATCCACTCTGGTTTTTGCTCACCTTTGCCTACCGCAATTAGGCTACCCGTAATATTCCTCACCATATGGTGAACAAACGCATTCGCTTTAATATCGATCACAATGTAGTGTCCATGACGAGTCACGTTTAAGTGAATCATATTTCTCCATGGGCTACGAGATTGACAATGTGTTGCCCTGAACGAAGTAAAGTCATTCTCACCAAGTAAGTACTGACCCGCCTCATGCATCTTCTTCTCATCAAGGTGACCATGGTAATGGCTCACACCCGAATTCAAGATGCCAGGACGTAGTGCATGGTTAAAGATAATGTAGCGATAACGGCGTGCTGTTGCAGAAAAGCGAGCATGGAAATCCTCATTCACTTCTGTTGCCCAACGAACGGCAATATCTTTTGGCATGTTGGCATTTGCGCCCATTGTCCATGCCACCATTTTACGATCAACATTAGTTTCAAAGTGAACGACTTGTCCCGTACCGTGAACACCGGCATCTGTACGACCAGCGCACATAACTTCTACAGGGTGATTCGCGACAACTGAAAGAGCCTTTTCCAATTCTTCTTGGACACTTTTCACGTCTCGTTGGCGCTGCCAACCAAAGTAGTGGGTACCGTTATATTCAATACCTAAAGCAATTTTCATGTTTTTGTTCTCTTTGAAAATGGGCGAGAAGTATATACGGAAATGAGTTTTAGCCCAAATAGGAAGGGGCTAAAACTGTAATAAACAATCACTACCACCCTAGACTATGATTTAAAAAACGAAATAAAACAGTGGCTCTTGGGTGCGCCCAAAAAATAAAGGGTAGCCAACGCTACCCTTTATGATTTTTTAAATTTATCGACCGTTTAACGTATCGATGAGGTTCTTAGCCTCTCGGCGAATATCATCGCTTCCGTCAACGATCGCCTCTTCTAGAAGCTTAATCGCACCTTGCGAGTCACTCATCTCAATGTATATTTTCGCCAAATCAAGCTTACCAGCGGCTTCTGCATTGCTGTCGACATCATAATTACCTATGTCACCAATAACATCAGGGAACTCGTTTAGGCCAACATCCAGCTTCAACTCTTCGTCATCTGGATTAATAGCGTCTTCACCTTCTTGCTCAACTTGAGCCATCAATTCATCAATCGTCATGTATTGCTTATCACGACCGTTGTCTGACTCGGTTAGATTCTCTTGTTGACCCCAATTCTCTTGTTTGATTTTCGGTTCGGCTTGCTGCTCTGCTGAAGCCCAAATCGCCTGTTGATCATCAGGCACATCATTATGCATGCTTGATTGCTGTTCGGGATCTAGGTTAAAGCCTTTCCAGTCTTCGCCACCCACTTCAAGCATGGCATCAATATCTAGCCCTGCACTATCAATTGATGTTGCATCCAGTGGCTTATCGAACATGTTGTCGACAGAGTCTTGAACATCTTCAGAAAGCAACTCAGCCAATGCTGTCTCATCAAAATCTTCAAAACCTTCTAATAGCTCGTCTTGAACCGCCATAGGCGTTGAGTTTGGCTCTGAAGCCGCGCTCAGTGATTCTTTTGACTGTGTAAAATCAGCCGGTTCAGCGTCTTCTGTATCCGAGAAATCGTCTGCGTGACTAAAGCTTTGCGGGTTTGAGAACAAATCATGCAGCGCATCTTGCTCTTCACCTTGTGGGCTGAAAGAAGTCAGTGGCGTTGGCTTCTCAGCAAACGCGTCAGAGATCGCTTCGTCTTCACCGTATTCTGGTAAATCAAACTCATCGAGCTCTACACCTTGCTCTTCCGCTACAGGCTCGGCACTGCTTTGTTCGATGTCATCTAAGACTGAATCCGCTTTTGCGCTCTCTTCATCGTATTCAGGTAGGTCAAGGTCATCAAACTCAAACTTTTCGGTCTCTGGTGCAAGATCTTGTTCTAACTGAGCTTCATCCGGTTCGCTAACCGCTTCCGCTAACGCATCTTCTTCATCAAACTCTGGAAGCTCTAAATCATCAAACGAGAACTCTTCTTCGCTGTCTCGCGTCGCAGCTTCAACTTGCGGTGCCGTTTCTGCTTGAGGTTCAGAATCTAACAGAGGTTCAACAACCGGTGCTACTGGCTCTGGGGCTACTCCTGCGTCGGCTTCTGCCAACGCATCTTCTTCGCCAAACTCTGGAAGCTCAAAATCATCAATCGAGAACTCGTCTTCGCCGTCTTGCGTCGTAGCTTCAACTTGTGGTGCCGTTTCTGCATGAGGCTCAGCGTCTAGTTGAGAACCAACAGCAGAAGCAACTGGTTCTGATATTCCTTCGACATCGGCTTCAGCATCCGCTTCCACTAACGCATCTTCTTCACCAAACTCTGGAAGTTCGAAGTCATCAAACGAGAACTCTTCTTCGCTATCTTGCTCTACCGCTTCAGCTTGTTCCGTTGCTTCTACTTGAGGTTCGGTTTCAACTTGTGGTGTAGCTTCAACTTGCGGTTCATTGTCTAACTGAGGTTCAGTATCTAACTGAGACTCAACAGCAGGAACCACAGGCTCTTCCGCTACTTCATCAACTTGTGCCAATGTTTCTTGTTGAGCAGTCTCGTCTTCAATCAGCCAATCATCGTCTTCTGGCACGCCAAATTCATTCGCAATGATCTCTGGCATATTTGCAGCACGAACTGGCTCTGGCTCTGGCTCTGGCTCTGGCTCTGGCTCTGGCTCTGGCTCTGGCTCTGGCTCTGGCAAGGATTCAACGACATCTTCAAACTGATCGCTACCTTGGATTTTCGGTTCAAAGTCAAAATCAGAGGCAACATTCGCAGGCGACTCTACATCATCGATAGCTTCGGCTAACCAGTCTTCAACCGTCTCTTCATCATCTTCAGAGATATCATTTAAAGGCGATGGCGATACTTGCTCTTCAGCTTCTTCTTGAACCTGCTCATCATAAGTTGGCGCTTCAAAGTCAGAGTTCTCAGAAAGCAATGAGTCGATATCCAGAGCATCATCTTCAACCGATGGTACTATTTCTTCCTCTGATACTAGTTCTTCCGCTGATACTTCGTTGCTGTCTGAAAGAGACGCTTGCTCTGGTTCAACCGTATTTTCAATTGATGGTTCAACAGGCTCTTCTGTCGTTGGCAACAAATCATTGCCATCAGACGTCATTAACTCATCAATCAACGCTTCGTCTGTTGTTTCTAACGAGTCATCAAGCAAAGCATCCGTTGCTGGTGCGACACCGAACAAATCATCGATAAAGTCATCACGATTAAAGGCTTCATCATTTTCTGGCTTAACGTCAGCATTGTCTTGAATCAGTTCCGAATCTAACGATTCATCAGTGACGACTTCTGGTTGTGGAGCTTCACTAATGTCCGACGCTTGCTCAGGCTCAACTTCAGGTGTTTCTGAGGTTAACGGAGTCAGCTCAACGTCTGAGTTCTTTTCAGGCTCATCGCTGGCGTTGTCAAAACCAAAGGCTTCGTCTAACTCTTTATCAAACGCCTTCTCTTCAGGTTCGAGCTCGTCTTCAATGCCACTTGTCAGTAGATCATCAAATGGGTCTAAAGATTCTGAATCTTGTTCATCGGTTTCATTTACTGATAGATCATTACCTAGCAGTTCATCTAACGTCTCATCACCTTCGACGGTAAGTTGAGCATCATTGGCGTCATCGTCTAGAAAATCATCTAGTAGATCTGTGCTCTCGGCATCGAGTTCAAAATCATCATCAGAATCATCAATCAACTCATCCAAGGTTTCAGTACTGTCTTCCGAAATATCTAGCTCATCATCGGTCGACAAACCTGAGAGTTCTTCGAGCTCAGATAATGAGTCAAAACCTAGAGGATCACTCTCAGAGTCATCATCCGATTCATCTTTCAACATATCGTCTAGAAGATCGGTTGAATTACTGAGATCAACATCATCCCCTGCCAATTGCTCATCGAGCAGATCGACACTGCCTTGAGTTTCGGCTGGCAGATCAAACTGGGAAAGGATGTTATCGATATCATCATCAGACGCCAAAGCGCTGTTTAGATTCTCAGCAACCTCATCATTATCGAGACTTAGAGGCTCGTTGACTTGATCGTTCTGAGCCGCAACCTGAGCAAAGATGTCATCAATATCATCTTCTACACTAGGAGCCGAAGGTTGTGACGTCTGCTGCTCTGAGATCAACGAATCGATATCAAACTCATCGTTGCTCACATCCGCAGGCGTAGTATCGCTCTGTTGCTCAGAGATAAGCGCATCAATGTCAAAATCATCGGTTGCTGATGTGTCGGTATTTGAAATCGAATCACTTTGCTCTTCTGAGATTAAAGCATCAATATCGAAGCTGTCATCATCTTCATCATCAAGCGCAAATAGATCGTCTAATAGAGATTGGTCTAGTTCGTTAGAGCCTAGATCTTCAGTCTCAGACTCCTGTGATAGTAGCGATTCAATATCTTCATTCGACATTGAGTTATCATCTGAAAGATCAAAGTCGGCCTCATCAGAATCGAGTTCGCTTCCTGATGTTTTATCAAGTGCGCGCTCCATCTCTTCAAGACCAAGCGCCTTATCATCGCCATTAACACTAATGCCGTTGCTGCTGTCTAACTCCAGATCATCGAAGTTAGTGTCTAAATCACCATTTTCGCCAATACTCGCAAATGGGTCATCATCGTCATCATCGAGATTAAAATCGAGATCAGAATCATCTAAACCTGCAAATACATCTTCTTCAGGCGATGCTTGGTCATCAAACAACTTGTCGGTATCATCTTCACTGCCAAATTGTTCATCGTCTAAAGACAACTCATTATCAAAGTCGTCCATCTCGTCGCCTAAAGCGATAGGCGCGACGCTACTTGCATCTGATTGAGTTGATTGGTCTTGTGTTTGCTGCTCATTATTTTTAGAGCGACGCCCCAACAAGATCACTATGATAAGGCCAAGTAGAAGACCAGGAATAACCGCCAGAGCAGTAACTAACCAACCATTTGATAACAATTGGTCCATGGCACTTGGGGCCATTTTTGCAATCTCGGCATTCTTTCTACGTTCTTCATCAAGCAGCTTTTCCACTTCGCTACGAATGCGATCTTCATCACTAAGCTCTGTTTTTAGCTCGTCCACTTCCAATTGAACATTCGACAGCATCAAACGAAGTTGATGGTTTTTCTCTTCAAGTGACAATAGCTCAGTTTCTGAAAGCTCAAGCTGTTTCTCTAACTTGTTCATCTCTTGAGTAGGAGCTGATTTAGCTAGAGAAGGCGACAATGACTTTTTAGCTGGAGTAACTTGCTTTGCAGGAGCAACATTGTTTGAGCTTGCGTCAGGACGGCTTGACGCTTGCGCTGTTTTTGGCTTTGACGCTGCAGGTTTAGTCACAGGAGCATCTAGCTTAGCAAGGTGCGCATTCATGATATTAACGGCTTGCTGCGTCGAGCTTGCTCGTGCTTGCTCTAAAGAAGGCACACGTAAATTACTGGCAGGCAGCAAGCTGTGGATATTCTGGTTTTCAAACGCTTGTGGATTTAGACGATAAATAGCCAACAAGGTTTGCTGAACTGAAACGGAATTATCAGGGCGTAACTTTGAGGCAATTGACCACAATGTTTCCGAGCCCAGAGTTGGGCCGTAAAAACGAGAGGGCCCAGCACGATTCAATTGCGCTCTTTGAAGAGGTTCGGAAAACGTAGGCGCTGATTGTATCTGGCCATTAGGCCCGACAACTCGAATGGAATCTGCACGAACAACGGAAATCTGAGTCGCAATGATAACGGCAAAAGGCATTAACCACGGCTTGAAAATTTGAAACATAAAAGGCTCAGCTAGGTGCTTAAATTCGAATAAATTGATGAACTGTTAAATATATCGGATAAACGACGTAAAGCTATAGAGATGAAAACAAAAAATGTGTTGCAGCGACAATATTCGCAGCAATTTCACACAATTTGACTAACAATATTTTCAATCGATTAAAAAAGCCCCACTAATAGAGTGAGGCTTGTTTATCAAAGCGGTGAAGCTTAGAAGTAATCGCGAATCAGAACTTCAGCAATTTGCACTGCGTTTGTCGCTGCGCCTTTACGAACGTTATCCGCAACCACCCACATATTCACACCGCTGTGATGGCTGATGTCGTTACGAATACGACCAACCATTACGTGGTCTTTACCACCCGCATCACGAACCTGAGTTGGGAAATCTAAAGCTTGGAATACTTCAACACCTTCCGTATTTTCTAGAAGCTGAACCACTTGATCTGCACCAATTGGCGCGCGAGTTTCAATGTGTAGAGACTCAGCGTGACCGTAGAATACTGGTACACGAACACAAGTTGGGTTCACAGTGATTGAAGAGTCTGCAAAGATTTTCTGAGTTTCCCAAACCATCTTCATTTCTTCACGAGTGTAACCGTTCTCTGTAAATTCATCGATTTGCGGAATACAGTTGAACGCGATCTGCTGTGAAAACGCTGACTTGTCTGCTGGCATGCCGTTAAGAAGCTTCGCCGTTTGACCTGCTAGCTCATCGATACCCGGCTTACCTGCACCAGATACAGATTGGTAAGTTGAAACGTTAATACGCTCTAGACCCACTTCATCGTGAATTGGTTTTAGCGCTACTACCATCTGAATAGTAGAACAGTTCGGATTCGAGATGATGTTACGGTTACGGAACTCAGCAATTGCTTCAGGGTTCACTTCAGGCACAACCAGAGGAACATCGTATTCGTAACGGAAGCGTGATGTGTTATCGATAACAACAACACCTTCGTCAGCCGCAATTGGAGCCCAACGCTCTGAAAGCTCGCTACCTGCAGAGAAAAACGCAATATGTACTTGAGACCAATCGAAGTCTTCTACGTTTTGTACTTGTATTGTTTTGCCGTTAAAACGGGAAGTTTTGCCTTCACTACGTTCACTTGCTAGTAAGTGCATTTCACCGACAGGGAATTTACGCTCTTTAAGTACTTCAAGAATGGTTTCACCAACCGCACCAGTCGCACCTAAAATAGCAATATTAAATTCTTGGCTCATTGTTTCTCTCTTTTATAAAGTTGGCTTTACCATAAAACCGAGTTTAGATAACGGCGTTAAATTGCAAGATTCGTCGCCCGTTAACTCGACTGCACTGTACTCTCTACGGTCCCAATATTCTTTACGCATCTTGTCAAAAGAACCCGGCGTAGCGATATTGCGACGGAATAAGGCGTCGTCTTTGCGCACATCATAGATCAACTGAGTCAAATTGTGCAGTGTTGCTTCATCCCAAGCTCTATCTAATTTCATTTGAGGCACAGGGGCTGTCGGCAATAAGTCGCTTGCATAAGCACGCTGTTCAGTACCTAAAAACTCACAATAACTGTTGAAGATCATCGTGGTACCACGTGCTTTACCTTCTAAACCGTAGCCCGCTACGTGAGGCGTTGCAAAAGCGAGCAGCGGAAGAAGTTCAAAGTCGACTTCAGGTTCAAACTCAAATACATCAAGAACAGCAGTAAAGCCGTCAGCTTTTTGTAAGCGAGCTTTTAGCGCTTGGTTATCAACCACAGGACCACGAGCCGCATTAATCAGAATGTGATCAGCACGTAAGTTGTTCAGCACTTGCTCATTGATCAAATGATGGGTTGGGAACTCACCTGTCTTAGTGATAGGTGTATGCAATGTAATAACGTCTGATTGCTCAAGCAGGGTCTCTAGCTCAGTAAATTCGCGAGTATCACCCTCTTGTTGTTTTAGAGGATCGTTCAGCAATACTTTAATACCAATACCTTCAAGGCATTCCGCTAAATAACTGCCTACTTGGCCACAGCCGATAATACCGACCGTTTTTTCGAATACAGAGAAACCTTGCTGCTGAGCCAGCACCATCATCGCGCTGAATGCATACTCAGCCACACCCACCTTGTTACAGCCCGGTGCAGCAGTGAAGAAAATGCCACGCTCTTTCATCAATTCTTGGTCGACATGATCCATACCTGCCGTCGCTGTGCCGACAAACTTCAGCTTGTTGGCTTTGCTGATCAATGACTCGTTCACCTTGGTGACAGAGCGAATCATCAAAGCGTCTACGTCAACTAGGTCGTCAGCAGTTAATGTGCGACCAGACTTCATTGTCACTTCCCCTAGCTGGCTAAAAAGCGCTTCAGCATAAGGCATATTTTCGTCGATTAAGATTTTCATTTGGCGAGTACTTTTGTTGGGGTCTATCGACCTAAATGTGAATTGAAATGATTGTGCAAAATTCCACACACGGTGTCGAGTAGCAAATGGAATACATTATAAATAAAGGGTTGAATCGCCTAGCCTGCACAAGTAAGAACAGCAATAAGAACGACTACCTGAAATTAAAAAACTAAAGTCAGAAGACTAAAACGAAAAATGCCCGATTGAATAAACAATCGGGCAAACATCCAGAACAAAAGGATCCTATCTCGCTCTCCAGGAGACAGAGTCTTGCGTCTGTTCAACCAGTGCTAACCAAAGCCAGTACTGATCAAGCTCTGGAAACCTTTCAATTTCTAAACTCAAATTTAAAAACTATTTTCTAAAGCGAAGCTTACAAAGCTAAGGTTTAAAAACACGTTTGAAAATCTATGTTTAAAAAGCTTTGTTCTGTTGGTCAAGATTAATGAGCGACCTGTGCGTGTTGAATCAGCACTCACATCACCCACTAACGATTAACCTTTTATTAATTTAACCTTAGCTTCAATTAGCCTTGGTATTTTTTGATTACTAGCGTTGCGTTCGTACCGCCGAAACCAAAGCTGTTAGACATAACCGTTGTTAGCTCTTGTTCACGAGCTTCAGTTACGATGTCTAAGCCTGCGCCCGCTTCGTCTAGGTTTGCAACGTTTATGCTTGGTGCGATGAAGCCGTTATCAAGCATTAGCGTTGAGTAAATTGCTTCGTGTACACCAGCTGCACCTAGAGCGTGACCTGTCATCGCTTTAGTTGCTGAGATTGCTGGGCTGTTGCCGCCAAAGACTTCTTGGATTGCACCAAGTTCTTTAACGTCACCAACAGGAGTTGAAGTACCGTGAGTGTTCACGTAGTCAACGCCATCAACGTTTTGCATTGCCATCTTCATACAACGAACCGCGCCTTCACCAGAAGGAGCAACCATGTCGTAGCCATCTGAAGTCGCGCCGTAACCTACAATCTCGCCGTAGATTTTTGCACCACGAGCAACAGCGTGCTCAAGCTCTTCGACAACTAGCATGCCGCCGCCACCAGAGATAACGAAACCGTCACGGTCTGCATCATAGGTACGAGATGCCAATTCAGGCGTATCGTTGTACTTAGTAGAAAGTGCGCCCATTGCGTCGAACATCATAGTCAGAGACCAATCCAGTTCTTCACCGCCACCAGCGAATACAACGTCTTGCTTACCCAGTTGGATAAGCTCCATTGCGTGACCAATACAGTGTGCAGATGTTGCACATGCAGAACTCATAGAGTAGTTGACACCACGGATTTTGAAAGGTGTTGCTAGACAAGCAGAAACCGTAGAAGCCATTGTACGTGGAACCATGTATGGACCAACGCGCTTCACGCCTTTTTCACGGATGATGTCTACTGCGTTTACTTGGTTTAGAGATGAAGCACCACCTGAACCCGCTACGATACCCGTGCGGTCATTAGATACTTGATCTTCAGTTAAACCAGAATCAGCAATTGCTTGCTCCATTGAAAGATAAGCGAATGCCGCTGCATCACCCATAAAGCGCATTTTTTTGCGATCGATATGGTCAGCAGGGTTCATTTTTAGGTTACCCCATACTTGAGAGCGCAAGCCATTTTCCTTGAACTGCTCTGAAGCGGTAATACCTGATTTACCCTCTTTCAGTGATGCTAAAACTTCTTCGACGTTGTTACCGATACTTGAAACAATACCCATACCGGTGATTACGACTCGTTTCATGTGACATTCCTATAATTCTAAATTCAGCTAGATGATAACTAAGAAGCCTAACAAAAGTGGTCAGCTTTCCTAGAAATTCGTACAATCCCTACCAACATATCGCTTCAAATCACAAAATGATAGATTTTATGACTTCAATTACTAATGCAGAACTGGAATGGAATGAGTCTGGCACGCCAGTTTCAGACCAATTTGACGACGTTTACTTCTCTAATGTTAACGGTTTAGAAGAAACTCGCTACGTCTTTTTAAAACAAAACCACCTTCCAGAGCGTTGGGTTGAACATCAACAACGCCGTTTTGTGATTGCTGAAACCGGTTTTGGTACAGGTTTAAACTTTCTCGCAGTCTGGCAATGGTTCGATGCTTTTCTTAAAGATAACCCACAAGCTATGACCAAAGAGTTACATTTCATCAGTTTTGAAAAATATCCTTTAAATAAAGATGATCTGATCAAAGCGCATCAGTCTTGGCCAGAATTAGCGGAGTATGCGACACAACTCCAAGAACACTACCCTATCGCCCTGCCTGAATGTCACCGTATTGTGTTGGGCGACGGCGCGATCACACTCGATTTATGGTTTGGTGATATCAAAGATTGTATGCCAAACGTGCCGACCTCGCAGGAAGGTTTGGTTGACGCTTGGTTCTTAGATGGCTTTGCGCCAAGCAAAAACCCAGAAATGTGGAATCAAAACCTATTCAACGGCATGGCCAAACTGGCAAAACAAGATTGCAGCTGTGCAACGTTTACCGCTGCCGGTTTTGTTCGCCGCGGTTTAATCGAAGCTGGCTTTGCGATGAAAAAAGTTAAAGGCTTTGGTACTAAGCGGGAAATGATTGCTGGCCACCTTGACGAGAAGCACGTTCATACCAACATCAAACCTTGGTATGGCCTTTCAGAGCACAGTGAATCACAAGACATTGCGATCATTGGTGGTGGTGTCGCCAGTGCTGCATTAGCCAAAACGTTAAGCCGCCGTGGTAAAAACATCACCCTTTACTGTGAACACCCACAAGCAGCGGGCAATGCCTCAGGTAACAACCAAGGTGCCATTTATCCGCTACTCAGCGAAGCGACATCTAATGTTTCAAGAATATTTGGTCCGGGCTTATTGTTTGCCCGCCAATTTATTAATCAAGCAGCACAATCAGTAAACTTCGATCACAATTGGTGTGGCGTGAACATTTTGATGTGGGATGAAGGCTCCACTAAAAAGCTTAATCGCATGTTAGAAGGCAATTTCCACACAGATCTGATTCAGCGTTTAATGCCAGAGCAAGCCAACGAAAAGATCGGCTTACCGGTCGATAAAGAGAGTGTCTACTTTCCACTGGGAGGTTGGCTAAGCCCTCTTCAGCTTACTCAAGGTTTGATTAGCAAGTTAGAAGAGACCAACCAAGTGAGCGCGCACTATCAACATCAAGTCACTCAACTTGAGTGGCTCGAAGCTGAACAACAATGGTTGCTGACACTCGAGACACCTCAAGGTGAGATTCAAACCAAGCACGACCAAGTAGTTGTCGCGAACGGACACAAGTTCACTCAGTTTGAACAAACTCGCCCCGTACCTCTGACGCCAGTTAAAGGCCAAGTAAGTCATATCCCGACTACAGAGAATCTCAGCCAGCTAAAAACCGTGTTGTGCTTTGATGGCTATCTTACGCCGCAGAATCCAAACAATGGTCATCACTGTATTGGTGCGAACTACGACAAAACCAATATCGACCAAGAATTTGATATTGAGGTTCAGCAGCACAATGGCGAGCGCCTGCATGGGTCGCTACCAGACCAAGCATGGACAAAAGATGTCGACACCAGTGACAACTTAGCGCGACAAGGTATCCGAAGTGTAAGCCGTGACCACCTTCCGTTTGTCGGAAACGTTGGCGATTTTGAATCAATCAAAGAACAGTACCAAGACCTGCACAACTTCAACCCACAACGTCACTCTGTTGATGATGTTCAAACAGTAGCAAGCTTCCCTAACCTCTATTGTTTTATCGGATTAGGCTCACGCGGCTTGAGCTCTGCACCTCTTTTAGCAGAAGTGTTAGCATCGCAAATTTGTGGCGACCCTCTTCCTCTTCCGGTTGATGTGCTCGAAGCCATTCACCCAAGCCGAATGTGGGTGCGCAGACTGCGTAAAGGCAAAGCGTTAACGGCGGGATGGGCTGCAGACAAGCACTCTAAATCAAAGCCGTAGTTTCTAGTTCAGCTATTCTGAATATCTGAAACTAAAGCTAAAAAGCCCGAGTGACATTTTATGTCTCTCGGGCTTTTTGTTGTTCTTGTTGATCTAAACTGATGTTCTAAACGGAGCAGTATTTACAGCTTAGCAACCGCGCCTTTAATCTGTTGGGCAATCTCTTCGTTGCTAATAGCACCCGACTCAAAATCAAAGTTATCGTAGAAGCTAGGCACTGAAAGCGATGCTTTAACGTTACCACCAAAGTACGGAGCCGAACCAGTTGCTGCGCCAAGTACTGTTTGTGCACCACCAGGGCCTGGTGATGTCGCTAAGTAAACCGCAGGTTTCTCGCCAAATACTGAACGCTCAATGCGTGTCGCCCAGTCAAATAGGTTTTTGTACGCCGCTGGGTAGTGGCCGTTGTGCTCAGCGAAAGAGATAACAAATGCGTCAGCTTCTGCTAGGTCACGTAAGAATGCTTGAGCACCTTCCGCTTGACCAATCTCTTTTTCAGTGTCTTCACTGAACATAGGAACGTTGTAATCGTTGATGTTTAGAACTTTGATTTCAGCACCTTCAATCAAGTTAGCTGCGTAAGTTGCTAGAGTTTTGTTGATAGAGGTAGAGCTGGTGCTTGCGCCGAATGCGATAACTTTCATGATGTGACCTTTTCTGTAATTCCGTTAAGTGGGATTAGAATAACGTAGTCAGAAAATGGAACCATCACAAGAAATGAACGGACTCATTCAAAAATTTCGAATGAGTCTCAAATAATACCAATTACAGTAAGTAAGTGTTCAAAGTAGCTCAGCAAAATGAAAAGGAAGGGACTGAGCGGCTAACGATAAATGACGAGCAGTTACGCTTGGTTTTGCAGTTCAACCCAAAGGTCATTAACGATAGTGCGGTCTGCTGGCGTTAGTTCAGAGCGAGCGTCATCTAAGCTCTTCTCAATACGTGCTTTTACTTCTACTACGTCTTCAATGCTGTCCTCTTCACATGAAGCCACTGAAAGAGAAATATGACCACGTAAGTAACCACCAGCAAACAGTTCATCGTCTGATGCGTTTTCAATGCGAGCATCAATTAATTCAAGTAGTTTTTCTTCAAATTCGATAATCATAATATTCTCTTATTTCACAATAAATTGGCTAGTACATAAAGGTTCAACGTCGTAGAAGCTACGTAATGCTTCAGAGAGCATTTTCACGCGAGGCGGAAGACCAGCTTCAAAGATACCCATGACTTCGCTGTGTACTTTAATCATAAAGGCCAAACGGTCTGGCTCAAAATCGCCGTGTAGATTGTCACAGCTGACATTAAAAGGAAAGCCTGCACTGGTCGCAATGATCCATTCATACGCTTGTGGGCGAATTTCCACTTTTTCAAACTCAGCTTGAACCGCCTCAGTTCGGCCATCAGGCTCATACCAGTAACCAAAATCTTCCAATAAACGACGCTCAGGGCCAGCCACAAACCAATGCGCTATCTCGTGAAGCGCTGAAGCATAAAAGCCACGTGCGAAAACAATTCTGTGATGTGGGGTGTCATCATCAGCTGGCAGGTAAATAGGCTCGTCCGCTCCCAGTTCTAGCTTAGTATTGAAGCTCTCGAAAAAGGTTTGATTGAAAATATTGATGATGTCTGGATATTGGTGAGTCATAAGATCAAATTTAAGTAAAAATAACTGGGGCATTTTGCGTTTTTTTAGGCGCTCGGTAAAGCCCTATCACTGGCAATGACATTAGGTTGATCATAATACTTTACGATGACAATCGATTGCTGCTTCCAGATTACACCATTTTGAGGTGAATGATTAGTTTAGCTAATCTGAAATGCCTATTCACGGTACAAATATTCATTCGTCAATCAGCGTTTTTACTACTACACTCGCGCTTCATTTTTATATCCCTATGGCCTATAAGACTCCAATTTATAGACCTAAATTATAGAGCTACAGCAATGCTACTAAGTGTTTTGTATATCATTGGCATCACGGCAGAAGCCATGACCGGCGCTCTCAGTGCTGGCAAACAAAAAATGGATTGGTTTGGTGTAATGCTGGTTGCAAGTGCAACGGCAATTGGCGGCGGTACAGTAAGAGACATTTTACTTGGCCATTACCCTTTAGGCTGGGTTGAAACCCCCCAGTATCTGGCGATCACTTGTATTGCTGGTGTTATCACAACGGGACTAGCCAAATGGGTAATCAAGCTAAAAGGCTTGTTCATTCGTTTGGATGCGTTAGGGCTTATCGTATTCAGTATCATTGGTACTAAAGTGGCGATGACCATGGGCTTGCACCCAATGATTTGCATGGTGTCTGCATTGGTGACTGGCGTGTTTGGTGGCCTGCTGCGAGACCTTATCTGCCGTCAAACACCATTAGTGCTGCATGAAGAGCTGTACGCGTCTGTTGCCCTTGTCGCTTCAGGGCTGTACTTAGGCTTACTTGAGTTTGGCATCAACGACGTAACCGCAACCACCGTTACGCTTGTGGTTGGTTACTTGCTACGTATGGCGGCTGTAAGATTCAAGTGGCGCTTACCGTCATTCCAGTTAGACCCTGAAAGCTCGGTTCACTAATTCCAGATTTGCGCTTCTAAAAAATTAGAAGCGCAAATTCATGAGAGAAGGTTATTCAAAACAGTCCACGTTAAAGTTCGCGATATACGTTTCTTCACGCAAATAATTAAGCGTTTCGACAAAAGAAATACTTGCGCGTTTACCAACACTAGAGTGAAGAGAATTAAATACGTTCGGTTGCGAACTAAATTCAGCTTTAAAATCATATTCTTGGCTCGAACTATTCGCACAAAACTCTAACTCATGCTTATCCGAACCACCTTCAATGATCGAAAGTTCACCAAAAAAACATTCACTTTCAGCCGTCGGTTTTAACCCTTTTATATTAAACTCTAGCGTTGCTGGTGTTTGGCACTGAAACTTTACTTCCTGCTCACTTTCTACTGTTGTGCATGCGGTAAGAAGTAGAATCATAAACACTGAAATTAATCGTTTCATTGTTTAATAACCCCATACTGAACAAGCTCTGCTCGGCTCATGTAGTGCATACCTTCGGGTTTCGCAGCTTCCAAAGTGTACCAATAGAAACTTGAATCGATATTTAACGTTTCGTAATAATCCAAGTAACGTTCATGTTCAAAATGATTTTTTGGCAACAAAGAGCCATTCAACCCATCATTTGAGCTCCATGAATGAACACCGATTTTCGCACCCGCTTCAACGGTTCTTTTTACACCAGCTAAAAACAGATCAGTACCGCCCGAAGCAATAAGTCCAGATGAGCCGATATGGCTATTCATACCAGCTTCTCGAACCATCAAACCCAGCTCCGTATTTGCTTCATCATCCGCAGAACCATTGATATTCTTAAACTCTAGCATGGTCACTTGCGGATTCTGATTTAACATATCTTCAAAAGCATCGGGAGATCCGCTACATACAACCCCAGAGAGAATGGCGGTATCACCCTTGACATAAAATGTGAGTGACCTTTCACCTTCTAATGATGCATCACACTTCGAATAGTAAACACTATCGTAATCAACAGAAGCGCAACCGTTAAGAAACAGCGTTGCTAAGAGAAGCTTTTTGAACATAAATAATTACTCCAACCAGTAAGGGGATTCAAAGTAGATTCTGTACCTTTAAAATCTACCATAAGAAAAGCAGCTCTTACGTAATTGATTGTAATTGATTGTCATTAACCGTTTAGATCTGTGGTGTTTCTGTTGTCACACCAAAGTTTTGACCACGGTGACGTAGCAAGTGATCAAGCAATACAATAGCTAACATCGCTTCTGCGATAGGCACAGCTCGGATACCAACACATGGATCGTGACGACCTTTAGTGATTAGCTGCGTTGCTTCACCGTCTTTGGTGATAGTGTCACCAGGAACGGTAATACTTGATGTTGGCTTAAGTGCAATACTTGCCACAATATCTTGGCCAGTAGAAATACCACCTAAGATACCGCCAGCATGGTTGCTGCTGAAGCCTTCTGGAGTTAATGGATCACGGTGTTCACTGCCGCGTTGATTAACCACATCGAAGCCATCACCAATCTCAACACCTTTCACCGCATTGATGCTCATTAGAGCGTGCGCGATGTCTGCATCTAGACGATCAAAGATTGGCTCACCAAGGCCTACAGGCACTTTAGTCGCAACTACTTGAATCTTCGCACCGATCGAGTTGCCTTCTTTTAGCAAGTCACGAATCAGTTGGTCAAATTCAGGTACTTTGTCGGCATCAGGACAGAAGAAAGCGTTGTTTTCGATCTCGTTCCAATCCACTTTATCAATTGAGATATCACCCATTTGAGAAAGATAAGCTTGGATTTCAACACCAAATTCTTGCTTAAGGTATTTCTTCGCAATCGCACCTGCCGCAACACGCATTGCAGTTTCACGAGCAGAAGAGCGACCGCCACCTCGATAATCACGCACACCGTACTTTTGATGGTAGGTATAATCAGCGTGGCCAGGGCGGAACTTGTCTTTAATTTCGGAATAGTCTTTAGAGCGTTGGTCTGTATTTTCAATCAATAGACCAATAGAAGTACCCGTAGTCTGGCCTTCAAATACACCGGATAAAATCTTTACTTCATCCGCTTCACGGCGAGCCGTTGTATAACGAGAAGTACCTGGGCGACGACGATCCAAATCTCTTTGAAGGTCTGCTTCGGTAATTTCTAATCCTGGTGGGCACCCATCTACGATACATCCTAGTGCGATACCGTGACTTTCTCCGAACGTAGTCACGCGGAAATGTTGTCCGATACTGTTTCCTGCCATTACTTCCTCTAAATCAGCCATTGAGCAGAAGGTTTGATTCCTAAACCTACGGGCTAACAGCTTTACTTGTCTATTCTTCGTGAATTCATATTGGCTTTATTACCAAATGATGTAAACCCCAAAAAACCAACAATTTTAACTTTCTATTACATGAGCCGAATGAAATGAATAACGAGGGGAAATGAGTGGTGCTTTAAAGTGGTGATTTTGAATAGTTTCATGGCCAGTTAACAAAGGTTAATGAACTCGGTTTGAATACTCTCTATGTTGTAGCCCAAAATAATAAGGAGAAAAGTGATGATCGAGTGGAGAGTTAAAAAATTTTCGGAGCTGTCTGTTCAAGAGCTCTATGATTTCTTACAGCAAAGAGTCGATATTTTTATCGTCGATATGAACACACCCTATAGTGATCTAGACGGCAAAGATAGCCATCCAGAAACCTATCACGTCATGGGTTATGAGAACGGGCAACTAGTAGCTTACAGTCGAATTATGGCTCAGAAGCTTGGATACCCCGTAGATGTTCTCCCTCTGATCGATTCTGATGCAGATGATGTTTGTATCGGGCGAGTGATCGTAGCAAAGGATTATCGAGGTAAACAGATTGGTAATCAGCTGATGCAAGTAAGCTTTGATGCAACCCGCGAGGCGTACCCTGACTGTTCAATTTTTATTTCGGCACAAGCACATCTCAAAGACTACTATGGTAAATTCGGATTCAACGTTGTCACCGACAGTTATTTGGAAGATGGGTGCAGTATGTTAGGTCTTAGATATACCCCACAGCTAGTGGCCGTTTAGCAAAAGACAAAAGACAGAGGCATCGAAATACAAAACATGGTTTTGATAGATTAAGTCGTTCTGAAATGCAAAAAACCCGACAACTCAGAGAGTTATCGGGTTTCTTTAAATAGTGGTACGCCCTGAAGGATTCGAACCTTCGACCACCTCCTTAGAAGGGAGGTGCTCTATCCAGCTGAGCTAAGGGCGCGCTACAGGGAAGGATTATACGAATTCGAATCAGTAAAGCAACGGCTTTATGTAACATTCTGATCCAAGTGAGTAAAAAAAGTGCAATAGGATTATAAGTGTTGGAAAATAGAACAAAGCAAACGTTTGCTTGATGGTAATCAAAAAGATTTTCTGGAATAATGCGCCAAAAACATCAGCCACTAACTTGAATATCAATACTAAGGAAATTCATGACTGCTCAAAATATTGATGGAAAGCTAATTTCTCAAACGGTTCGCTCTGAAGTTGCGGCTCGTGTAAAAGCTCGCACTCAAGCTGGATTACGCGCTCCGGGCCTAGCGGTTGTTTTAGTGGGTGAAGACCCTGCTTCTCAGGTTTACGTAGGAAGTAAACGTAAAGCATGTGAAGAAGTTGGCTTCGTATCTAAATCTTACGACTTGCCAGCCACTGCTACAGAAGACGAATTATTAACACTGGTAGACCAACTGAACGAAGACCCGGAGATTGACGGTATTCTTGTTCAACTTCCCCTACCAGCTGGTATTGATAGCACTCAAGTTCTTGAGCGCATCACGCCGGAAAAAGACGTTGATGGCTTCCACCCATACAACGTAGGTCGTTTGGCTCAGCGTATGCCTAAGCTTCGCTCTTGTACGCCTAAAGGCATCATTACGCTGCTTGACCGTTATAACATCGACTTACGTGGCAAACACGCGGTTGTGGTTGGCGCATCAAACATCGTAGGTCGCCCAATGACGTTAGAGCTTCTTCTAGCCGGTTGTACAACGACAACATGTCACCGCTTCACCAAAGACCTTGAGGGTCATGTACGTCAAGCAGATGTTGTTGTTGTAGCAGTTGGTAAGCCTAACTTCATTCCTGGTGCTTGGATTAAGAAAGGGGCTGTTGTGGTCGATGTAGGCATCAATCGTTTGGAATCTGGCAAACTCGTTGGCGACGTTGAATACGATGTCGCGAAAGAGAGCGCAAGCTTCATCACACCAGTTCCGGGTGGTGTTGGTCCAATGACTGTAGCAAGCCTAATTGAGAACACTATGATTGCTTGTGAGCAGTTTCACTCGAAATAATCCGCAGCGACAACCTCGGGGAATAATACCGTTGACACCAGTTGTCACGCCCTAAAATAAGAAAGCCGCAACGTGATGAACGTTGCGGCTTTTTTGGTGATTACCCATAACAAAACGAGAAGTATAAGTAATTTAAGATGTCGCTGTTAAAGTGAAAGTACCACGCCAGCAATCGCTGCGCTCATTAGGTTGGCAAGCACACCTGCACAAATCGCTTTAAAACCGTATTGTGAGATGAAAGAACGACGCTCTGGAACTAAGCTGCCCAAACCACCAATCAGGATTGCCATCGTAGAGATGTTGGCAAAACCACATAGCGCGAAAGTAACGATCGCTTTTGAGTGTTCACTCAGTGCGTCTTTCACGTCCATTAACTGGATGAAAGCCACAAACTCGTTCACAACGATCTTGTTACCGATCAGCGAGCCTGCAACCACAGCCTCAGACCACGGCACACCGATCAGCCATGCAACGGGCGCGAACACATAACCTAGGATAAGTTCGAAGCTTAGGTTTACGCCAAACCAACCACCAACAATACCTAATAAGCCATTCAGCATTGCAATCACACTGATAAAGGCCAGAAGTGTCGCACCCACTGCAACGGCAATACGAAGTCCAGACATAGCCCCATCTGCCATTGCCTCAACTACGTTTGTTGCTCGTGGAATTTCAACGTCAGACTCAATATTTTCTTGAGCCTCATCTGCGCTACCTGGTACCAAAATCTTGGCCATTAATAGACCAGCAGGAGCAGACATGAATGCCGCAGCGATCAGGTAGTTCAAATCAACACCAAGCGATGCATAACCGACTAGCGTGCCACCAGCTACAGAAGCCAAACCACACACCATGACGGCAAACAATTGTGAATCCGTCATGTGCTTCAAGTAAGGCTTAACTACCAATGGCGCTTCGATCATGCCAACAAAGATGTTCGCCGTTGCGGACAGTGATTCCGCACGACCTGTACCTAAGAACTTTTGCAAAGCACCGCCGATAAGGTTAATCACCTTCGGCATAAAGCCGATGTGGTACAAACCTGAAATCAATGCAGAGAAAAAGATAATGATGCCGAGAACGTTAATAGCGAAAACAAATCCGTTATTCGTTAGGCCACCAAACAGGAAGTTAATCCCCTCTTGACCGTAGTTGATCAAGCTAGACACCCCACCAGTAGCTGCATTCAATACTTCTTTACCCATTGGCACATAAAGAACCAATAGCGCGAATGAGATTTGCAGTAAGAAAGCCAAAGAGACGGTTCTTAGCGGAATATTTTTTCTGTCCGTAGATAGTAACCAAGCGGCTACTAAAATAGTGATAATTCCAAGTAGGGAAGCCATATGCGTCAACCTAAAAGTTGTAGGTAGGAAAGGCGACGCATTGTATAGAGGAAATCGTTTGCGGCAAGGTGCGGTTGTTAATGTGATGTTGGGATTATCACTGCCTCATCTATGATTATATTAAAGCATTGAATTTTAATGATTTAACTTGCTTAAAAAGCATACTTTTTCCATATGGAAATTATATTTATAGATTAGGAAACAGTTAACGGTGCAGCTCAACGCAGGTTTTGAGGTTTTCATCCCAATAAGTCGGCGATCCGATATGATCTTTAATGAACTCAATCACTGCAGAAAGCTTCTTCGGCATGTTCTTTCTACTCGGATATACAGCATAAAATGGCATCAACTGACTTGCTCGCCATTCTGGTAATACTTGGATGAGCTTGCCCGTTCTAAACTCTTCTTTGACTAAGTAAGTCGCCAGATAAGCAACACCCCAACCTGACACAGCGGCGTCTCGTACCGCTTCCGCTAAATCCACCGAGTAATCGCCCGCCACTTTAACACTGAGATTTTCTTGGCCATTATCAAATGCCCACGATGTATAGTCACGCTCACGGCTGCGATAAATTAGGCAATTATGCTCAATAAGATCGGAAGGCACGTGTGGAGTCCCTGCCTTAATCAGATAATCCGGTGATGCCGCCACCACAAACTGGCTATCCGCTAAGCGCTGCGCAATATAACCTTCAGGTAAATCTTCATTGTTGGTGATCCAGAGATCCAGTCGCTCTTCAATCATATCCACTTTGTAGTCGAACAAGTGAACCTCAATTCTCAGCTGAGGATAGAGCTGTCTGAGCTGATCAATTGCAGGAATGATATGCAGTGTGCCAAATGACTGTGACAAGCCCACTCGCAATATCCCAGAAATGTCATCACGCTGGCTGTCCATGTCCATTTGAGCCGCTTTTACGGTGTTAAACAGCAGCTCACAGTGCTGATAGAATACTTCTCCTGCCTCCGTTAACGTTAGGCTACGTGTGGTTCTTTGCACCAGCTTGATACCTATCGAATCCTCGAGCAAAGCAACTTGCTTACTAATATGAGACACCGAAACGTTCAAGCTTTTTGCAGCACTAGTAAAACCTTCATGCTTGATCAGCGCATGGAATATCACCATCTGTGCAGCTCTGTCTGTTAGCACAAGACCACCTTATTAAATCTCTAAAATATAAAATCAAAAAGGACTCCGAAGAGTCCTTTAGTTCGTTCTGCCTATGGTAGGCCAAATGCTATCAAAGCAAGCTAAATCTACTAATCAAACTTAATTCTATCGGCTAGGTGACTGACAGCCAAAGCAAAGTAGTAAGAACGATTCCACTTCATTAACACATTGTAGTTGTTGTAAATGAGGTACGAACGACCGGTTTCATCGTCTGGCATAATTAGCCAAGCTTTAATGTCTTCATCAAGCGTTGGCAATGGGCGATCGTCAAAGCGCTTAATACCGAGTTCAGACCACTCTTTTAGATATTTCGCTTTGTCCTTATCTCGGCCTTGCATCTCGATAGACACGGTTGCCGGAACGTGAACCTGACGGCCCCAAGTATATTTGTCATCCCAACCTGATTGGCTGAGATAATTAGCCGCCGAAGCAAAGACATCTTCTTCGGTACCCCAAATATCTTTCTTGCCATCGCCATTACCATCAGCAGCATAAGCTAAGAATGAGCTTGGCATAAACTGAGGTTGACCCATTGCGCCAGCCCAAGAGCCTTTCATCTCTTTGGGTGTAATGTGGCCTTGGTCAAGAATCGCCAGTGCCGCCATCGCTTCGCTACGGAAAAACGCTTCTCTGCGCCCTTCGTAGGCCATGGTCGTTAATGCATCGATAACACTGTAATTGCCCGTGAACTTACCAAAGTTACTCTCAACACCCCATAGCGCGACAATGAATCTTGGTTGAACACCATATTCATCACCAATGCGCTTCAACGCTGAATAATGCTTCTTATAGAGCGATCTCGCCTGCTTCACTTTCCAATCTGGAACCGCGCGTGGAATGTATTCATCCAGAGTCAGTTTTTTCTCAGGTTGGTTCTTATCGGCTTTCACCGCTCTTGGCTTAAACGTCACACCATCAAAGGCTTGATCAATGATCGTTTCAGAGATGCCTTCTGCACGGCCTTGTTGCTTTAGTTTCTCTACATATTGCTCAAAGCTCAGCTCTTCAGCCTGAACTGAACCAATCGTCAGGCTATTACCCAATAGTAATGCCGACACAGCCAATATGGTTTTCGAAAATTTACTCAACGATCACTCCTCCCTGAATTAAGGTAGCTATCACTCTTCGTCTTGAACGTTTTGCTGAGCTTTACGCTCTTTATGAAGTTCAAGTTCATTAACCGGTGGTGGCGGAACCTGCAGAAAGAAACCATCGGTGTTCAGTGATTCTCTCACTTTATCGATGTTCACTTGCGCCAGTTTACGTCCATCCATTTTAATTACCATTACAAAACTAGGTTTACCAAACATTTGCATCAATGCGTCAGGTACTTGTGAAAAATCGTCCTTCTTAGGGATATATAGGTATGTTCCTTCTTTCTTTGAACTTTTATATATAGAACACAGCATGACAAACCTTTTCTTGTTTATGACTACAAAATTCTCACTTACGAGATCAATAGTTTATGTTAAGGGAAATATTGGGAACAAAACGTTCATTTGACAACAAGATTACTTGCTGTGCTTGGTTTGGGAATATAACATGATAACCCTAGTTTCAGGCAACGCCCTTTATTTTATTGATAAAGAAATTGTACCAATCCGCTATTGAGGTCCTGTAGTTTTCGATGTCTAGTAATCCAGATCTAAAAGGTAGCAGTTTTACGCTATCTGTTTTGCACTTATCCGATGATCAAGTCGAAAATGCGGTGTCTTTTCTTCAAGAAAAAGTAAACCAAGCTCCCACTTTTTTCGCTGCTGCGCCTGTTGTTATCAATATTAGTAAAGTCGCGGGTGATATCGATTTTGTGCAACTGAAAGAGGGCATTTCTCAAGCGGGCATGATCCCTGTCGGTGTGGCTGGTTGTTCGGATAAACGTATGCAGAACCTAGCGAAAGAAGCCGGTTTTGCCGTGATGACAGCCAGTAAGTCTCCTTCTCAAGCTCCAGCGAAGATGGCTCCGATAAAAGTGGTGAGAACGCCGATTCGTTCTGGTCAGCAAGTGTATGCAAAAGATGGCGATCTATTGATCCTCAGCCATGTGAGTGCCGGTGCAGAAGTCATAGCCGATGGCAGCATCCATATCCATGGTACTTTACGCGGTCGTGCGATTGCAGGCGCGAGTGGTCAAACTGAAGCAAAAATAATTTGTAATGATTTACAAGCCGAGCTGGTTTCCATTGCTGGAAATTACTGGCTCAGCGATCAAATTGAAAGCGAGTACTGGCAGAAGAAAACCATGTTCAGTATGGCAAACGATGTATTAAACGTTGATGTCCTCGCAATATAAGAGAAATAAAAAGGAAAACAAAATGGCACGCATTATCGTTGTAACGTCAGGTAAAGGCGGGGTAGGCAAAACGACCTCCAGTGCAGCTATTGCCTCAGGCTTAGCTTTAAAAGGGAAGAAAACCGCAGTTATCGACTTTGATATCGGTCTGCGTAACCTAGATTTAATCATGGGTTGTGAGCGTCGTGTTGTGTACGACTTCGTTAACGTTATCAATGGCGAAGCGACACTTAACCAAGCGATGATCAAAGACAAGCGCACAGAGAATCTATTCATTCTTCCGGCTTCTCAAACTCGTGATAAAGATGCACTAACAAAAGACGGTGTTCGTCGTGTATTTGATGAACTGGATGAAATGGGCTTTGATTTCATCATCTGTGATTCTCCTGCGGGTATCGAGCAAGGCGCTTTGATGGCGTTGTATTTCGCTGATGAAGCGATTGTAACCACTAACCCTGAAGTTTCTTCTGTACGCGACTCAGACCGTATTCTTGGTATTCTTGATTCTAAGTCTCGTCGTTCAGAAGACGGCTTAGAACCAGTGAAGACACACCTTTTACTGACTCGCTACAACCCAGCACGTGTAACTCAAGGTGAGATGCTCAGTGTTGAGGACGTTGAAGAGATTCTTCACATCTCTCTACTGGGTGTGATTCCAGAGAGCCAAGCAGTACTGAACGCGTCGAACAAAGGTGTTCCAGTTATTTTTGACGAAGCAACCGATGCAGGTATGGCTTACAATGATACTGTAGAACGACTACTGGGTAACCCAGTGGACTTCCGTTTCTTAACGGAACAGAAGAAAGGCATCTTCAAAAGACTGTTCGGGGGCTAATACGCAATGTCATTACTAGAGTTTTTTAGACCACAAAAAAAGACAACCGCAAACCTAGCTAAAGAGCGTTTGCAGATCATTGTTGCCGAGCGACGCAGCCATGACGACCCAGCGCCGTCTTATCTGCCGCAACTAAAAGAAGACATCTTGAAGTGTATTGCGAAGTACGTTGACGTCGATCCATCAATGGTTGATCTGACTTTCGAACACAAAGATGACGACATCTCTGTATTAGAGCTGAACGTTAAGCTTCCAGAAGAAGACCGATAATCAGAGTTCGATCGGAGCTTATCAATATTCAATAAAAAAGAGAGCCTAGGCTCTCTTTTTTATCTTTTCAATTATGTCTAAACACGATAAAAGATTAAGAATTCTGCATACGCTTTTTCAAACGCGCCAAATCAATGGCGCTTGAACGAACCGTTAGCTTAATACATTCGTAATCGTACTCTTCTTTTACCACACTCATGTTTGAGCGAATCTCACCAATGATGCCTTGGCCAGAATAAGGAATCGTGATCTCTTCTTCGATCATGCCTTCTTCAGCAACACCAACGATGTATTTGTGCAGTTTAGTGATATCTAACGGATCACGAGTTGACGTTAGCATCGCATCTGGGAATTCTTCGATCAGCTCTAATTGCTGTTCTTCAGTCAATCTATCGCACTTATTCAGTACTAATAGCTTTTCACTGCCTTCAACGCCCACTTGTGCTAATACGTCGTGTACCACATCAAGTTGTGCGCGGAATGAAACGTCAGAAGCATCAACAACATAAAGTAGCAATGAAGCATCATGCGCTTCTGCTAGCGTTGAGTGGAACGAAGCAACCAGATCGTGTGGCAATTTCTTGATGAAACCAACCGTGTCTGAAACCAAGATACGCGGTTGAGTAATTGGTTGAAGTGCACGAACCGTCGTATCTAGCGTTGCGAACAGTTTATCTTCACCCACCACTTCGGTTGCGGTCATTGCACGCATCATCGAAGATTTACCGGCATTGGTGTAGCCAACTAACGCAACAGTGAAAAGCTCCGCGCGCCTTGTGCGTCGGGTCTTCATTTCATCTTGTACGCTTACTAGCTCGCGCTTAAGCGCAGCAATTTGGTCACGTACGTTACGACGGTCTAGCTCAAGTGAAGTTTCACCGGCGCCCTGACCCATTTGACGCTCTTTATCACCCTCAGCCGTTTCACGAAGTCGTGGCACTTGATAATTGAGACGAGCGATATCAACTTGCAGACGAGCAGTACGAGTACGAGCGTGACGGCTAAAGATTTCGATGATGATGCCAGTACGGTCAAATACTTCCACACCCAAACTCGCCTCAACAGTACGCATTTGAGATGGGCTTAAATCACAGTCAAATACCACAACATCAGCGGCACCGTATTGGAAGTTACCCGTAGGAAGATCATCAAAATCTAGCTCATCGATTTCAGCATTAAAATCAAACGACTCATCAATAAAGTCTTCATCTTCTGCTTCTTCAATAGAGCCTTGATAACCAGTTAGATGTGCAATTTCGGCAAGCTTACCTGCACCCAACACATTCTGTCTTTGAGATGAACTGTGGTGTTGCGATTGCGTACCGACGACTTTAAACCCTAGGGTTGTCACTAAGCGAGCAAGTTCGGCAAGAGACTCTTTTGCTTCGTCACCTTTAAAATCCGGTGTCGTAATAGAAATAAGTAAAGCGTTATTCGCCGCTGGTTTTGCTGTTAGTTTCATGTATTCTTCTGTTTATGCACCAAGGTGCAACCTAGTTTTTGGTCTAAAGTAGTGTGATCCTACGCGTTTCTACGTCAGCTTTATAGAGCTAAGGGATACTAAATCACGATATTATTGCAGTAGAAGCATATATATCGTTTATCCCCTGTTTTTATAAGGGATAGAAAGCAAGTATAGCCAACGAAAAAGGCAGCATCACCTTACTTATTACTCGTTGGTGATACTGCCTTTGATTTAGACATGAACTTTGATTGTTAAACTAACTCAGCAACTAGAAGTTGAAGTTAGAAGTCGATTCTCGCTTCGGTTTGAGCATCGAAGAATACCGCCTTTGATAAGTCAAAATGCAGTGGTGCCATTTGTCCAACGGACACTTCAAATTCTGGCGATAAACGACACGCGACTTCTTGATCGTTCACTTTAACCATTGCGATGGTATCTGGCCCTGTTGGCTCCAACACTTCCAATTGCAGATCTAGCTTTGTAGTTGCCGACACATCATCACCTTCTTGCTCAGTAATGTGCTCAGGACGAAGCCCTATCACCAACTCTTTGCCATCTTGGTCACGCATACTCTGTGGCAATCGAATGTGGTGTTCTTGCTCTGCCGTGCCAGTTACTTTGATGATCGGATTCTGTTCCTCATCCAAATCCACCATGGTCTTAATGAAGTTCATGGATGGTGACCCCATAAAGCCCGCCACGAACATATTGTTGGGTTTAGTGTAGATCTCTTGTGGTGTGCCAAGTTGCTGCAGTTCGCCGTCTTTCATTACTGCGATGCGATCCGCCAGAGTCATAGCTTCAATCTGATCATGGGTTACATAAACAATCGTGGTATTCAGCTTCTGGTGCAGACGTTTAATCTGATGGCGCATTTCAACACGCAGCTTGGCATCCAAGTTAGAAAGCGGCTCATCAAATAGATACAGCTTAGGACGACGAGCCAAAGCACGGCCCATCGCGACACGTTGACGCTGGCCACCAGAAAGTTGCGACGGTTTACGATCTAGCAATTGTTCAATTTGTAGCATTTCCGCCACTCGATTAACTTCAGCATCAATCTCTTGTTGCGGCATCTTACGAATCTTCAAACCGAAAGCGATATTGCCGCGTACCGTCATGTTTGGGTAAAGCGCGTACGACTGGAATACCATCGCAATGTCGCGATCTTTAGGTTCAACCTGCGCTACATCGACACCATCAATCACGATTTCACCCGAGCTAATATTTTCGAGCCCAGCGATGGTGTTCATTAGGGTGGATTTTCCACACCCCGAAGGGCCGACAAGTATCAAAAATTCCCCCGAATCGATACTAATGTCGATGCCCTTTAACGTTTCGTTGTCCGCGTTGCGATAGGTTTTACGGATCTGTTTTAAATCTAATGTTGCCATGGGTAATTATCCTTTTACTGATCCTGCCGTTAGGCCACGAACAAAATATTTTCCTGCGAAGACGTACACCAACAGCGTTGGCAGTGCGGCGATGATCGCGGCAGCCATATCGACGTTATATTCTTTAACGCCTGTGCTGGTGTTGACTAGGTTGTTTAATGCCACGGTGATCGGCTGAGTTTCTGAACCTGAGTACACCACCCCGAACAAGAAATCATTCCAGATTGCGGTGAACTGCCAGATCACAGTCACCATGATGATCGGTGTCGAGATCGGTAATAAGATCTTGAAGAAAATCGTAAAGAAGCCAGCACCGTCGAGCTTTGCCGCCTTGATCAATTCATCAGGAATCGAGATATAGAAGTTACGGAAAAACAGAGTGGTAAACGCCATGCCGTAGATAACGTGCACAATCACTAAGCCGATAGTTGTGTTCGCTAGCCCCATCTTGCCGAGCATGGTTGCCATTGGTAGTAGCACCACTTGGAATGGAATAAAGCAGCCAAATAACAACAAACTAAAGAACAGGTTTGAACCTCTGAATTGCCATTTCGTCACAACATAACCATTGAATGCACCGAGCAATGTTGAAATCGCGACCGCAGGAATCACCATTTGGAACGAGTTCCAGAAGTAGCCTTTGATGCCTTCACATTTCACGCCCGTACAGGCGGTATCCCACGCTTTATACCAAGCATCGAACACCCACTCTTTCGGCAAGCTCATTAAGTTACCCGCCTTGATGTCAGGCAGAGTTTTGAATGAAGTGAGCGCCATGACGAACAGTGGCATTAAATACACCAAGCAGAAGAAAAGCAGTGCTGAATAAATAAAGATTCGAGCAAAGTTGACGTTATTCATCATGACTTTTTCTCCCTAAGTTCAGAGTAAAGATAAGGCACGAGAATAGCTAAGATACCGGCAAGCATCATCATGGCACTGGCAGCACCAAGGCCGATTTGACCGCGAGTAAAGGAGTGTGCATACATAAATAGCGCTGGAAGATCCGATGAATAACCCGGACCACCCGCCGTCATTGCGGTCACAAGGTCGAAGCTCTTAATCGCAATGTGTGAGGTGATGATCACCGCACTGAAAACCACAGGACGCAAGCAAGGTAGAATGATTTTGAGATAGATAGTGGGTAAGCTTGCCCCGTCAATCTGAGCGGCTTTGATGATTGATGAATCAATACCGCGTAGCCCTGCTAAGAACATCGCCATTACGAATCCAGAAGACTGCCAAAGTGCCGCGATAACCAAGGTATAGACCGACATTTCAGAGTCGACTAACCAATCAAATTTGAAGTCAGTAAATCCCCAGTCTTGCATCAGTTTTTCAATGCCAAGACCCGGGTTAAGAATCCATTTCCACGCCGTACCTGTCACGATGAATGACAACGCCATTGGGTAGAGATAGATAGTACGAATCGCTCCTTCTTGGCGGATATTTTGGTCAAGCAATACCGCTAAACCAACACCAAGCAAGATGGCAATAGCCATAAATAGAAAACCAAACACACCGAGGTTGGTGATTGAAGTGATCCAGCGATCGTTGTCCATCAGCTTTTCATATTGGGTTAAACCAACGAAGTTAAAGCTCGGCAGAAATCGAGAGTTGGTGAACGACAATGCGGCCGTCCAAAATATATAACCGTAGATACACACCACGGTCACTAACGCAGTTGGCGCCAGTACAATTTTAGGTAACCAATGTTGCAACCTGTCAGCAAAACTCGGTTTCGGTGCAGGCTGGCTCCTTGTGGGTTTTGGAGTCGACTCAGTCAAAACATGCTCCATAACTTATCCTTGTTGCACAATCGAGCCAATGGCTTACCTTTCGGCACCACATCAGCATCACGCATATTAGAATTGGGAGTGAAGAGCAGATAGGCTCCCTACGAGCCTACCCACCCTGGGGGTTTGGTGTTAGACCAAGTTAGATTAGATAGCCGCTTTCACTGCTTTTGCTAACTTAGCTGCCGCTTGTTTCGGATCGGCATCTTTCTCGTTGAAGAAGTTGGTCACTACGTCATAGATAGCGCCTTGAGCGTAGCTTGTTGTCGCTAGGCCGTGAGCCATACTCGGAACAAGATCGCCCGATTCAGCACTCGCTTTGAAGGTTGCCATTGAATCCAACGCACATTGGTCAAACTTAGACATGTCCATATCTAGACGTACAGGGATAGAACCTTTGTTAAGGTTGAAGACTTCTTGGAAATCTTTAGTAAGAATGGTTTTAGCTAGATCTTGCTGCGCTTTTTGGTTCTCTTTGTCGCTTAACTCGAAGAACGCAAAGCTATCGATATTGAAGGTAAATTGGCCGTCAGTACCAGGAGCTGGTGCACAGATGTAGTCTTTACCCGGCACTTTACCTGCTGCAGTAAATTCACCTTTCGCCCAGTCACCCATGATTTGCATCGCGGCTTCGCCATTAATAACCATTGAGGTTGCGACGTTCCAATCACGACCTGGCGAGTTGCTGTCGATGTAATCACGCATCTTTTTGAACTTGGTGAATACTTCCACCATTTTGTCGCCAGATAACACGTCCATATCAAGCTCAACGAACGCTTTGTTGTAATCTTCACTGCCTAGTACGTCGAGAGCTACTGCTTCGAATACCGTCGCGTCTTGCCAAGGTTGACCACCATGAGCCAATGGAATGAAGCCAGCCGCTTTAATCTTGTCTGCAGCAACAAAGAACTCATCTAATGTCGTTGGAACCGTCACACCCGATTTTTCTAAAACAACAGGGTTTGCCCAAAGCCAGTTAACACGGTGAACGTTGACAGGAACTGCTACATATTCGCCATCCCACTTCATCACTTTAGTCACTACTTCTGGTAGTAGTTCATCCCATTGTTCTTGTTTTGCAGTCGCATCGAGAGACGTTAGAAAACCTAAACCACCCCACTCCTGAATATCATGACCTTTAATCTGCGCGGCAGATGGAGGGTTGCCCGATACTGCTCGCGTTTTCAAAACAGTCATCGCACTTTCACCGCCGCCACCAGCCACTGCAAAGTCTTTCCAAGTATGGCCTTGTTGTTCAATCATCTCTTTCAGTACCGCAGCGGATTTCGCTTCGCCACCGGCAGTCCACCAGTGAAGTACTTCCACTTCACCAGCGTGAGAAAATGTTGAGGCAGCAAGAAGAGATAGAGTAAGTAGGGTTTTATTGATTTTCATTATAATCTTCCATGTTTAGCGGACTCGACGTCCGGTTCAATAAAGAGTCTACTTATTCTGATTGATAAGATTGAAACAAAAGGTAACTCCAATGTAACGTGATTGTTACACTACACTTCTAGGCCTGTGGGGATATAGACTTTGACTTCCAAGCCACCTTGGGGGGAGTTGCGAATAATGAGATCTCCGCCATGTCCGTGCAGGATATTTCGGCAGATGCCGAGGCCTAAACCGTGTCCTTGGTCGTCGGTTGCTAACCTAAAGTAGGGTTCGAAAACCAACTCTAACTTGTCTTCTGGAATACCATTACCACGGTCTTGAATAGTCACGACAACCCAAAGCTCATCACCACTAACTTCCACGACAGCTGACGAACCATACTTAACCGCGTTGTCAATTAAGTTGGTCAGTACACGCTTAATCGCCAGTGGTTTCGCGACTAGTGGCTCAATGACGACAGGCTCGAACTCAACTTTTGTCTGATACTGGTTATGAGATTCAATCACAGAAAGTACCATTTCGTTGAGGTCAATAATGGCATTATTCTCGTGTAGATCGGTGTCTCTTACCGCTTGCAAAGCACCTTTAACCATCATCTCAAGTTCATCGAGATCTTTATTGAATTTGTCTTTCTTTACTTCACTCTCCAACAACTCTGCACGCAACCTAAGACGTGTTATTGGTGTCTTTAAGTCATGGGAGATAGCCGAGAACAAGTGCTCTCGGTCGGCAACATAGCGACGAATCCGTTGCTGCATGCGATTAAAGGCTCGAGTGGCAGTGACCAGTTCCGTTGCCCCTTCTTCATTAAGCGGAGGCTGCTGAATATCCATGCTCATCTCATTAGCCGCTCTTGCTAACTTTTTAAGAGGGCGAACCTGGCGACGAATCATAAAATAGGTAAGTACGAGCAGAATGAGTGTCGAGGAAACTAAGAAAATGACTTGCTCACGACCAAGAATCGTATCGTCGAGCTTTACGTATGGCGCAGGCAACAGTGCCGCAATATACACCCATTCATGACTGGTCAATTCTATCTGAACAACCAAAATAGGTGGATTAAGAGGCTCTAAGGTTAAAGTATGATGTGCCCACGATCGCGGGAGATCGCTTAAATAGATATCATTTTTGAGCAAACGAAGGTGCTCAGGACGAGAGAAATCAACCCGCACTGACGCCACTTTATTGAGTTTGCTACTCAAAACACTTTCTATGGCCTCAATTGAGGCAGTTTTTAAGCGGGTATCGGGAATCGGCTCGACAATCAAAGCCTCTTTATTGAAAGAAACGAAGAAACGCGTACCGCCCATATTCCGTATTTGATCCAACACGATATGACGATATTTAACGGGTAGAGATTGGAAAAAAGTCACCGTTGAAGCAAACATGTTCGCCATGCTCGACGAGGCAGAACGAATCCCTTCCAGCTCTTTGTGTTTTGATTCGCTATACCAGATAGACGTTGCGATGCCCTGAGCTATTACCACGGCTAACAGCGTCAACAATAAGGTTCTTGCGACTAACGAATTTGGTTTCAACCAACTCATCCAGTTCATACGAGATATTTCATCCGGAATACTTCATTGGAAATATTTTATTAGCGTTACTTAATTAACAGTAGGTCATGCTTAGTGTTCATACTGAACCGGCACAGCAAGAATGTAGCCGTTACCGCGCATGGTTTTGATGTAATGAGGGTATTTGCCACTGTCACCCAATCGACTTCTCAGGCGACTAAGCTGCACATCAATACCACGTTCAAACGGCAGCGCTTCACGGCCTCTGGTCGCAAAAGAGATAGTATCCCGGTCGAGAACTTCGTTAGGTCGAGTTAAGAACAACATCAACAAAGAAAAATCACTGCCCGACAAGTCCATCTCTTCTGAGCTTTCATTGTGGGAAATTCGATGTGCGAGCGTATCAAGCGTCCAATCACCAAAAATAATCTGCTTTGGCAGTGCATCATTGGGTTTGTCATCGACTACTTGAACACGGCGTAACAGCGCTTTGATTCGAGCCATTAACTGACGAGGGCTAAACGGCTTGGCAATATAGTCATCGGCACCAATTTCCAACCCGATAATCTGATCGGTTTCATCCGATACCGCAGTCAGCATTATGATAGGCACATTCGATTGCTTTCGTACTCGCTGACACAAGGTAAAACCGTCGTCACCGGGGAGCATCACATCAAGCAGAATCAGGTCTGGATAACCATTGCTTTGCAGATAAGTTTCGAGTTCAACACCATCTCCCACCGAAGAAACATCGAAGCCCGATTTTGTGAGGTACTCTTCCAGCAGCTCGCAGATTTCTTGATCATCATCCACCACGAGAATTCGAGTATTTGTTGGCATCGCCCAAACCTATTAAATTTACAACTTATTCACACAGTGTATAGGCTAGCCGAATGTTTGATTATTGACATGTTTGTAAAGTTAGAAGAACGAACAGATAAAGATCACAACTTAGTGACCTCTATCTGTACTTAGCGACTCAAAGAATCATTAAAGGCTAAGAAGAACAACTGATCTCCATGGCTTTGCCCCACTCAGGAGGCAGAGCTGCAAGGTGTTCATAGTCAGGATGTTCTGCATAAGGATCTGCAAGTACCACCATCAAAGCATCAATGTCGCTGCTATCACCGCGTTCCGCTTTGTCTATGGCGAGTTGGGCAAGGTAGTTTCTGAGGATGTATTTCGGGTTTACTTGTCGCATCTTTTCGCAGCGCTCTACCACTGAACTTTCTTCCAATTCGCAGCGTTGTAAATAGTTATCTACCCATAGCTTCGCCGCCTCGCGATCGATAACCAAATCAATCACGTCCTGTGGCGGCAAGGTATCCAAGTTCGACAACGTTCTAAAGAACCTTGGGTAATCGACTTTGTTTTGCGACATCAGCTCGAACAACGCTTCAAACAAGCGACTGTCACCTTCGTGTTTCGAAAGCAATCCCAACTTACGACGCATCAACTGGCTAAAATAACCATTCATTTGTGGTTCGTACTGCTCTAACGCGGCCTCTAAATCGGCCTTATCCACCAATGGAGAAAGTGAGTGCGCCAGTGCCGATAGGTTCCACAATCCAATTCGAGGTTGTTGGTTGAAAGCGTAACGACCTTGGTAATCCGAATGATTACAGATCAATCTTGGATCGTATTCGTCAAGGAATGCGAATGGGCCATAATCGAAGGTTTGCCCGATGATCGACATGTTATCCGTATTCATGACTCCGTGAGCAAAACCATTCGCTTGCCACAACGCGACCATTTCCGCAGTACGATCAACAATCTCATTAAACATAGCAGCGTAGGGTTTCTCAGCATCCAAACACTCAGGGAAGTGCCATTCAATCACTTTATCAGCCAGTAACTTATGCTCAGCTAATTGATTGGTATAAAACAAGTGCTCAAAGTGACCAAATCGAATGTGAGATTCTGCAGCACGTACCAGTAATGCACCCCACTCTTGCTTCTCACGATAAACAGGCGTGTCACTGGTCATCATTGCCAATGCGCGAGTGGTTGGGATATTGAGACCCGCCATTGCTTCACTACATAAATACTCACGCACCGTTGAGCGAATAACCGCACGGCCATCGCCCATGCGTGAATAGGGGGTTTTTCCTGCACCTTTCAGGTGTAAATCGAACGTTTCACCACTTTTAGCGACAACTTGTGCTAAAAGCAACCCTCTTCCATCACCTAAATCAGGGTTATAAGAGCCAAACTGATGGCCTGCGTATTTCATTGCTACCGGCGAGAATGGCTCAGGTTCAACATTGCCAGATAACGTCTCAAGCAACTCCTCGGAAGCCCCCTCAAATGACGGAAAGCCGAGTTCATTCGCAAGGTTATGGTTCCATGCGAGCCATTGGACATTGCTGAGCGGTGTAGGTTGAATTGGGGTATAGAACAGTCGAGGTAATGCAGTAAATCGATTGTTAAATGAAATAGAATCCCAGACAGACATGAGAGGCACACTGTAGATAAAAGATGATTTAAGATTATCACAGTTTGATAACAACTTCAGATGCGGTTACGCGATGAACTTATGAGAGAAGATGACTTAGCTGTTTTACGAAGAGGAAAAGTTAAGTGGCTAGCCTGATGAGAAAAGCCACATTTATAAGAAAAAGAGTTCTGACTTTGAAGACGTTTTGACAAGTGTGTTCATAATAAAAACTGAAAATATAGAGCCAAAAAATAGCTACATTAGAGCAAGAATACCCAGAAGAGAAAGGGTAGAGAAAATCCAAGTACGACTGATTACGCCAAAATTACTGTGTTGAATCATTTCTTGATGCTGCATATGTCTCTCCTGAGAACGTGATGATGTAACACCAATATATCGACTTTTCGCTAAAAGCAGCAAGCACATTAATATTAACCTTTTATGACAGCCTGAATAATTTTCCGTAACTATTCAGGCCTTTGATAAATTAAAAATTACGCTCTGCTTGTCGTAGAAAGTAGCGCCCCAGCACTGATAAAGACACCACCAGTCACACGATTAAAAACCTTAGCTCTACCTTTAGCAAACAACCAATTTGATGATTTAGCACCTAGGTAGGCGTAGAGCAATAACCAAGACAATTCCATCACAACGAAGGTTAAAGCGAACACCACAAATTGAGGAAATAGCGCTATCGATGGGTCAATAAACTGAGGAAAAAGTGCGGTAAAGAACAGGATAGCTTTTGGGTTACTCGCACCAACAATAAAGCCACTGACATAATGCTGTGCAGCGCTTTCTTTAACAGGTTGAGAGCCGGCTTGTTGATTCGATAACTTGTCGTAATCTTGCTGACTCGATCGTAACGACTTCCAACCGAGATAAATAAGGTAAGCAGCCCCCGTCCACTTAATGATATTAAACACCACTTCTGACGAAGCAATGATCACCCCTAAACCGGTAAAAGATAAGGTTAGGATTCCGGTAATGGCAGTCACGCTACCCAAGGCGGTAAATATCGATAACTTAAAGCCAGATTGCACACCCTTAGTCATGCACAACAAAGAGCTTGGCCCGGGCGAAGCTGTCAAAACCAGCACCGCTAATAAATAATAAATCCATGTATCAAAGGTCATCGCGAATTCTCCCTAATTCACTAAAGCGACTAAATGTTGAGCACCAATATGTGATAGTTATTCATATTAAGCAACTAAATACTGAGCCTAACATCTTCGATATCGGTGAAAATCCCCTTAATATCGGCAATAAAAAACGCCATGCATTGCTGCATGGCGTTTAAGTTCAAACGTTTCAAATAGAACGTCTTACAAAGTTCTAACCTTAAGTTTCCAGCTTAATCTCTTAGCTAAATCCTTAAGCTAACAACTAACAGTAACCTAGTCTTTATAGATAGAAAACTCATCAGCGCAAGCAACAAGCTGCTCACGAGTGATCATGAATACGCCATGACCACCGTTAGAGAATTCAATCCAAGTGAATGGAATCTCTGGGTACTGATCCATCATGTGAACCATTGAGTTGCCCACTTCACAGATAAGAATACCGTCGTCAGTTAGGTAATCAGGTGCGTTAGCTAAGATGCGACGAACCAATTTCAGACCATCAGTACCCGCTGCTAGGCCAAGTTCTGGCTCGTGAGTAAACTCATCTGGCAGGCTGTTCATATCTTCTTCGTCCACGTAAGGTGGGTTAGATACGATCAGGTTGTATTTCTCTTTTGGCAAATCACGGAAAAGATCTGAACGGATTGGGAACACTTGCTGCTCCATGCCGTGATCTTGAACGTTCTGCTCTGCAACTTGCAATGCGTCTGTAGAGATATCAATCGCATCTACTTCAGCGTCAGGGAATGCATGAGCACAAGCAATAGCAATACAACCACTACCCGTACACATATCCATGATGCGAGTTGGCTCTTCAATTAACCAAGGTTGGAATTGAGCTTCGATCAGCTCACCAATTGGAGAACGAGGCACAAGAACGCGCTCATCAACGAAGAACTCAAGGCCACAGAACCAAGCTTTATTGGTTAAGTAAGCCGTTGGTGTACGCTCATTGATACGCTTGATTACGCGCTCAACAATACGCAGACGTTCGCTGCTCGTTAGACGAGAGTTCATCACATGCGAAGGAACATCAATCGGCAGATAAAGAGTAGGTAAAATTAGTTGTACCGCCTCATCCCACGCGTTATCAGTGCCGTGACCATAAAATAGGCCCGCTGCGTTAAAGCGACTAACAGTCCAACGAATCACATCTTGAAGCGTGTGTAGTTCTGATACCGCTTCTTCTACAAAAATCTTATCCAAAATTGTCTCCGAAAAGCGCTACAATACTGCTAATTACGTTTCTAATTAGAATTCATAACCTGATGAGCAAAAAAGACACCGACTTCGATGACGATTTCGCCCTGTTCAACGATGCAGTAAAGGGCGTTAAAAAGTTGCAACAGGATACCATAGTCCAGCAGCCAAAAAGAAATGCCAAGCAAAAAGAAATTACTCGAACGGCAAGACAAGCCAGTGATAGCGAGTTTTATTTCTCGGATGAGTTCATTCCGCATCTTAGCGAAGATGGGCCGACACGTTATGCGCGCGATGATGTCTCTAAATATGAGGTGAAGCGCTTACGTCGTGGTGTCTACGTACCTGATGTGTATCTTGATATGCACGGTATGACGCAGCAGGAAGCCAAACGAGAACTTGGCGCGATGATTGCTCACTGTATTAAAGAAAGTGTGGCATGTGCCTGTGTACAGCACGGTATTGGTAAACACATCCTTAAACAGAAAGTGCCTTTATGGTTGGCGCAACACCCAGATGTGATGGCTTTTCACCAAGCACCTTTAGAGTTCGGCGGCCATGGGGCGCTACTGGTTTTACTTGCTATCCCAGATAAATAGCCATCGACTTGCTCTTTATTCTAAAAAGTACGTCCAGCACCTTGTCGCTTGGTGGGAATGGTCCGTTAGAAACAACAAAGGGCATCTCAATAATCATGAAGTGCCCTTTTATTTATCTTGAGAAAACGGTCTCAGCTATGGATTAATGTTCCAAAGCAACTCGCCTTTTTGTTTTTCAAGGTCGAATTCAATACACGCAAGCCCTGAGGTTGGGAACATAGGAGGCGCCATACCCGTCGCAAATTCAGCCGTTAAATAGCCCACTAGAGGTAAATGAGAAACAAATAAAATGGTCTCTAGCTTTTCTACTTCAGCCATTGCTATGGTCAAATCAAACACATCGTCAGACATACCATAAGGCGTAATATCATCACAGGTTTCTACTTTCTTTCCAGAAAATGCCTGAGAGATTTCTAACCACGTTTCTTGTGCCCTTAGATATGGGCTCACAAGCACTTTATCGAACTGGCTAAATCCTTGCTCATTTGCAGCTTGAGCTACCGCAAGAGACGCCATTTTACCGCGCTTCGTTAACGCTCGTTCTGCATCCGAGTTAGCAAAATGTTCTGCTTCACCGTGGCGCATTATGAATATTTTCATGTTCAGTCCTGTCTACGTAACATTTCGAAAGTCGATATATCCTATATATCAGCGATACGCTACTTAGCGTTTGGCTCTCAAACTAGAGAAAACGCAGTCTATATAAATAATTATATCAAGTCACTTGCTAAAGAGTTCGACTTTCTTAACAATCTTATTAAAAGAAAATAAATCACTGATAAAAATCGATAAAAGTGATTTAGAAGTCGCCAAAAAGCACTTCATATCCCAAAATATGATCGCGAGGTTTGCACCTTAAATCATCGCGTACATAATTTAAAAACCACCTTCTCTGGAGATGCATCTGTGCATTTAAGCCCTAATGATGAACATCAATACCGTTACGTAACATTGGATAACGGGTTGAGAGTACTGTTAGTTCACGATCAGAACGCTCAAAAAGCTGCAGCCGCACTCGCCGTTAATGTCGGGCATTTTGATGACCCTGCAGATCGAGAGGGATTAGCTCACTACTTAGAGCATATGCTATTTTTGGGAACTGAAAAGTATCCAAAGGTCGGAGAGTTCCAAAGTTTTATCAGCCAGCATGGCGGTAGCAACAACGCTTGGACAGGAACCGAACACACCTGCTTCTTTTTTGATGTTGAATTGAATGCCTTTGAAAATGCACTCGATCGCTTCAGCCAGTTTTTTACCGCCCCCCTGTTCAACGAAGAAGCATTAGACAAAGAACGCCAAGCCGTTGATTCTGAGTATAAAATGAAACTCAACGACGACTCGCGACGCTTATACCAAGTGACCAAAGAGTTGGTAAATCACAATCACCCATTCTCGAAATTTTCTGTCGGCAATATCGATACGTTGGGTGACCGAAACGGCGAGACGATTCGACAAGAGATTTTAGCTTTCCACCAGCAACAGTACTCAGCAGATTTAATGACACTGACATTGTCTGGCAACCAATCATTAGATGAGATGCAAAGTTGGGTGGAGAATCGTTTTAACTCAATCACCAATCACAACCTACAAGGTAAAAAGGTTGAAGTGCCTATTATTGGCGAGTTAAGCACGGGCGTTCAAGTTCGCGTTGAGCCGATAAAAGAAGTGCGCAAACTTATCTTAACCTTCCCGATGCCAAGCATGGACGAACACTATGGTATTAAGCCATTGTCATTCTTTGCACACCTTTTAGGTTATGAAGGGGAAGGTAGCTTGATGATGCAGTTAAAAGAGAAAGGTTGGATAACCTCACTCTCGGCTGGTGGCGGAGCAAGCGGCAGTAACTACCGTGATTTCACAGTCAGTTGCTCATTAACCATCGAAGGTTTAACCAAAACCGATAACATCATTCAAGCAGTGTTCCAGTACATTAAGTTGATTGAACAACAAGGTATTGAAGAGTGGCGTTACCTCGAAAAGCGAGCTGTTTTGGAATCAGCCTTCCGCTTTCAAGAGCCTTCAAGACCACTTGATGTCGTCAGCCATCTAGTGATCAACATGCAGCATTACCAAGAGCAAGATATGGTGTATGGCGATTACAAAATGTCGCATTTCGACGAAGAGTTACAACGCTCTTTGCTTCGCTACTTATCCGTCGACAACATGCGGAGCACCATCGTAGCTCAAGGCTTCGAGTATGACAGAGAAGCGAAGTGGTACTTTACACCCTACTCTGTTACGCCTTTTGGCGCTGAGCAAATTCAATGCTTTACGTGCATCAACCCCAGTTGGCAGTTCGAGCTTCCAAATAAAAACCCGTTTATTTGCTACGATTTAGACCCGGCTGAACTCGAAGGTGACGCTAAGTACCCGCAACTGTTAGAAGAGTTAGACGGTTTTAAACTGTGGCATCTACAAGATCATCAATTTCGAGTACCTAAAGGTGTGGTGTATATCGCTATAGATAGCCCACACTCAGTGGCCACCCCGAGAAACATCGTTAAAACACGCTTGTGTGTAGAGATGTTCTTAGACTCACTTGAAAAAGATACGTATCAAGCTGAGATAGCTGGTATGGGGTACAACATGTATACCCATCAAGGTGGTGTCACACTGACTCTTTCTGGGTTCAGTGAAAAGCAACCACAGTTGCTCAATATGATCCTTGAGCATTTTCAAGCTCGTAACTTTAGTCCAGCACGCTTCGAAACGATTAAGCATCAATTGCTCAGAAACTGGAATAACGCGTCGCAAGACCGTCCTATTTCTCAGTTGTTCAATGCGATGACGGGAATCTTACAGCCAAATAACCCACCCTATTCCGTTTTAATTGAAGCGCTGGAAACAATCGAAGTCGATGAGCTTTCTTGTTTTGTTCAAGCTATTTTGGCTGAACTGCATGTCGAAATGTTTGTGTATGGTGACTGGAAAAAAGCTGACGCGTATAAGATGGCTGAAACGCTAAAAGATGCATTGCGTGTTCAAGATCAAGCGTACGAAGAGTCACTGCGCCCTTTAATTATGTTGGGTGATAATGGTAGTTTCCAACGCGAAGTAGTGTGTAATCAAGATGATTCAGCCATTGTGGTTTACTACCAATGCTCAGATATATCACCTACAAATATTGCACTGTATTCATTGGCAAACCACTTGATGTCAGCCACTTTCTTCCATGAGATACGTACTAAACAGCAGCTAGGTTATATGGTCGGCACTGGTAATATGCCGTTGAACCGACACCCAGGAATTGTGTTGTATGTGCAATCGCCTAATGCTGCCCCGGCAGACTTGTTAGCCTCAATAGATGAGTTCCTCAATGCCTTTTACATGGTGCTGTTAGAGCTTAACGACTATCAATGGCACAGCAGTAAACGCGGCCTCTGGAATCAAATTTCAACGCCAGACACCACCTTGCGAGGACGTGCTCAACGCTTATGGGTTGCCATAGGCAATAAGGATTGGGAATTCAATCAGAGGGATCGCGTGTTAGAAGAGCTCAAAGGTCTGACTCGCTCTGATATGATGCGTTTTGTGGTTAGCCAACTTAAACCTCGTACAGCGAATCGTCTGATTATGCATGCGCACGGCAATGCTCATAATGAGGAAGATAAGTTGTCGGTAGGTGTTGAGATTGGCTCAATTGATGAGTTTCAGTTACGCCCGAAAGACTGTGAGCTTGGCTAGTCATTCCGGACGAAAAATCAGAAGGTTGATGTAAAAACATCAACCTTTTTTATTGGGTCAAGCACAAAAGCAGATCTCCTATTGCGCTCCTCCGTCGCTTTAGGAGATGACGGTAGTTTTGATTGCGATGTGTTTGACCACCTTTATTATCAACGCAATAACTTACTTTTTATCTCCCTCCATCATTCCCGAGAAGGAGCAACGACTTAATCTGGAATCTCCGCCACCAAGCCAATATTATCAGACAGAACACATCCCTCTCCTCGTCATTCCCGAGAGGGAGGAACGACTGAGTCGGGACTATCCCACACCAGGCTAACACTACCCGACAGAACACATCACTACCCCGTCATTCCCGAGAAGGAGGAACGACTGAGTCGGGAATCTCCTTCCTTTCGCATGTTCCCATAAAAATAAAGCCCGCATCAATTGCTTGATACGGGCTTGATAATTAATGTCCTAGAACGTTACCTGTAGAGAGAGTTACTTATAAAAAGACTCATCCAAGCCAGCTCGTGTCAGTAGGCCATCACATGGCGCGAAACGATCACCGTACTTCTTAGCGAAGTCGTTCATCATCTCTACCAGTGACTTAATACCGATTTGATCCATATAACGGAACGGACCACCTAGGAATGGAGGGAAACCGATACCGAAAATCGCACCAATATCGCCATCTCGTGGGCTACGGATAATACCGTCATCAAGACAACGAACGGCTTCGTTGAGCATAGGTAGCACACAGCGCATTGCGATGTCTTTATCACTCAACTTAGGGTCAGGTTGCAGTTTAAGCAGCTTGTAAACTGACTTATCGACTTCCTTTTTCTTCCCTTTGTAAGTGTAGAAACCTTTACCACTCTTACGACCTTTACGGTTGTCATTCAAAAGAATGTCGAATACATCAGGGCCTTGGAAACGTTCGCCTAATTCATTAACCAGGATCGGGATGATCTTCGCACCGATATCAACACCCACCTCGTCTAACAAAGTAATTGGGCCAACCGGGAAACCGAAATCCAACAATGTGCTGTCGAGCTTTTCAATCGGCTCATTTGCCAATAACAGATGCGCAGCTTCATTCATGTACGGAGCAAGGATACGATTCACGTAGAAACCTGCCGTGTCTTTAACAACAATCGGCGTTTTACCTTGCTTCTTCGCTAATGCAACCACCGTCGAAATCGTCTCTTCTGACGTTGTTTCATGAGGGATCACCTCAACTAACGGCATTTTTTCTGCAGGACTGAAGTAGTGAAGACCGACTACGTTTTCTGGACGCTGCGCCTTCTCTGCAATCTTATGGATCGGCAGTGAAGAAGTATTCGTCGCGAAGATAGTCTCTGGCTTAGCATTGGCTTCAATGTCTGCAACCATTGATTGCTTAAGGTCGAGATCTTCAAATACCGCTTCAATCACCACATCGGTGTGGTTAAAACTCGTAAAGTCGATACCACCAGACAGTTGTAACATCTTACTTTCAAGACCCGCTCGACTCAGAATACGACGTTTACGCTGCTTATCGAACAACTTGAAGTTGTAGTTAAGTGCGTTGAGCACACCTTCATTTGATACGTCTTTAATACGAACCGGTACTTTCGCTTTTGCAACGCTGACATGACTGATACCAGCGCCCATTAGACCGCCGCCTAGAACACCTACACGCTTAACCGCTTTTGGTTCCGCGTCTGCACCGTGCTCTTTTTTCATTTCAGTGGTGGCAAAGAAAATCGAACGAAGGGCTTTAGATTCTGCCGTCATTACCAGTTCAGAGAAACGCTTCGCTTCATACTGAAGGCCTTTATCAAAGCCGTTCTCAAGGCCATACCGGATCACATCAAGAATCGCATCAGCTGCAGGGTAATTACCGCGCGTTTTCTGATTCGTTTTCTTTGAAGCCTGTTCGAAAATCATTTTTCGACCAAGGTTATTTCGTGAGATTAGCTTTTCCTTAGTCGAAGCCTGAACTTTAGACGCAAGACGCTTACCTTTTTTACTGCCTGAGTTCTTTTCGACAAAGCTCTTAGCAACTTCAAGCAAGATAGTTTCTGGCACGCAAGCATCCACAACGCCGAGCGATTTCGCTTTTTTAGCGCGCAGTTGCTTGCCCGTAAGAATAAGGTCAAGAGAAGGCAGTAAACCGATAAGGCGAGGCAGGCGTTGTGTACCACCAGAGCCAGGTAATAAGCCTAACTGCACTTCTGGTAAGCCAAGACGGGTCTTGTCGGAATCAGTACATACACGATAATCACATGCAAGTGCGAGCTCTAAACCACCACCTAAACATGGACCATGTATCGCAGCAACCACTGGGTAAGGCAAATCAGATAATGTTTGGAACATCTCTTGCCCTTGGCGAGCGAGAGACTGTGCTTCATCAGCGGTTTTGCACGCATCAAGCATTCGAACATCAGCACCAGCGATAAAGTTATCTGGCTTCAATGAATGTACGATCAAGCCTTTAACTCGGCTTTGCTTTTCTTTTAGTTGCACGAAGATGGCTTTCATTTCTTCAGCAAACGCCGCTTGGAGCGTGTTCATTTTCTCGTTTGGCACATCGATCGCAAGCCATGCAATATCTTGCTCATCGATAGTTAAAGAAAACGCGGTCGCCGGTTTTACGGCTTCATCGTTTGAAACCGTCTTGTCACTTTTAGATACAGTCACTGGCTTTGAATCCGTTTTTTTGACTGCTTTCTTTTCTTTTTTCACATCAAGAGTCGTAGACATTATTCCACCTCCAAGATCATTGCTGCACCTAAGCCACCAGCCGCACAAGCCGTATTCAATGCTAGGCCACCACCACGACGTTTAAGTTCACGCAGTGTCTGAGTCATCATGCGCGCGCCAGTTGCTGCAAACGGGTGTCCGTAGGCAATTGAGCTACCCAGCACGTTAAACTTATCCATATCAATCTCACCGATCGCTTTGTCACGGCCAAGATTCTTCTGAGCAAACTCATCGCTTGCGAACATTTTGACGTTAGCTAGAACTTGAGCTGCAAACGCTTCGTGCATCTCAATCAATGTTAGGTCTGATAATTCTAGGCCTGTGTTCTTCAATACTTGAGAGGTCGCGTACGTCGGACCCATCAACATATCCGTTTCAACACCAATCGCTGAGAATGCGTAGCCACGGATATAACCAAGCACTTCTAAGCCTAGCTCTTTCGCTTTGCCTTCGCGCATCAACATCACTGCAGCACCACCATCGGTAAGAGGCGTGGCATTAGCTGCCGTTACACTGCCGTATTGTCTGTCGAATGCAGGGCGCAATTTAGCGTAACCTTCAACCGTCGAGTCGTGGCGAATGTTGTTGTCTTCTGCTAGGTACTTTTTATAAGGCGCGGGGAATGCCGTCATCACTTCGTCTTTAATCTTGCCTTCTTTCCATGCTTGAGAAGCCAAAGAGTGAGAACGGTGAGCAAGTGCATCTTGAGCTTCGCGAGTAATACCATGTGTCTTAGCCATCTGCTCAGCAGTTTGTCCCATAGACAAACCTGTCGAGTATTCTGCGACTGCGGGTGGTACTGGCATCAAATCTTTGACTGAAAATGTTTTAAGAATCTTCAGTTTTTGACCTATGGTTTTCGTTTTACTCAGTGCTAATAAGTTCGCCGCTAACTTTTTCGAAACACCGATTGGCAATACAGAAGAAGAGTCCGCACCGCCCGCAATTCCAACATCAATCGTGCCTGCCATAATGCTCTCGGTCACGTTAACTGCAGCTTGGAAGCTAGTCGCACATGCTCGCGTCACACTGTAGGCATCAGTATTAATGTCCATACCTGTACCCAATACGATTTCACGTGCAATGTTCGGTGCTTCTGGCATTTGCACTACTTGGCCGAACACCACTTGTTCGATAAGCGCAGGATCGACATCAGTTCTTGCAAGCATTTCGCTCACCACCATTTTGCCTAGGTCAACCGCAGGCACTTGGCTAAATTCTGTACTCTGACGAGCGAATGGGGTTCGTAGTCCAGCGACAACGGCAACACGTTCTCCAGAACGCGTTTTGACTTCCTGTTTGCCCATGGTTTCTCCTTAAGGTTAAGAGGTCTGACCTGAAGCATTGTAAACAAGTTGTTAATTAAATCAAACAGGCGTTTAAATAAACGTGATACGAGTATCCCACTGCTTGAAAATCTAACTGAACATTCAGGCGAACCTTTTTGAGGGAAAGGTTGTCGTAAGATACTAAACTATTGCAAGCAAAGCTGTTATCGCTATGTAAGGAATGGTTTTCTTGAGGCAAAAAAAAACCACACAAAACTGTGTGGTCGGAATGTATATAAAGCAATTAACTTAACGCCAATTGAAATAATCAGTTTCCTGATTAGGAGAAAGTAAAGTCAGCCTTCAAAAGGAAGTGTCGTCTTGCTCAACATGCTAGCCACGAATGACTAACTAGACGACAAGGTGTACTATAGCGTTTTCGAGGGCTTAAATTTTGAAGTAGATCAATTTTAATGTGATTTTACGACTTCCTGCCGACGTTAGCCCTAAAAACGAAACAGCATATATAACGAAGCACAACGTATAGAAGACAGCTATACGCAGAGCAATTATGGAGGCTCGTGTGTCAATAATAAAAATGTTTGGAAAGAAAACAGCCAAGCGTCCGGTCAACTCTGATATGGACAAACAAAGAAAATACGAAGCACTCGTGCGCGCCTATCATCGTGACCTCTTTCGCTATGCCTATTGGCTATGCAAAGACAAAAGCATTGCCGAAGATTTAGTTCAAGAAACTTGCCTTCGTGCATGGAAGTCACTCGATAGCCTACAAGATGAAAAAGCCGCAAAGTCATGGCTGATTACTATCTTGCGCCGCGAGAATGCTCGACGTTTTGAACGCAAACAATTTGATCTGGTTGATATCGACGATCATGGTAACGATGCTAGCATCAGTGATGACCCACATCATCAACACCAATGGTTGCAAGCGCAGATCATGAAACTTGAAATCGAATACCGTGACCCCCTCTTCTTACAAGTGATTGGTGGTTTTAGTGGTGATGAGATCGCCGATATTCTCGATCTTAACAAAAATACGGTGATGACACGTTTATTCAGAGCTCGAAATCAGTTGAAAGAGATGCTGGATACAGAAGAGGCAGAGAGGGGGCAACATAATGGATGATTTGGAATTTCGTCGTCGTGTATTGTCGGAACCTAAGCAACGTACACAAGACATTATTGATGCAGCAGCGAATAGTGAAGCCAATAGTAATTTCTTAGACGATGTACTATCGCTTGATAAACAGATCCATTCAGCATTGAATGTGGATGTGCCAGACGATCTGGCAGATCGTATCCTGTTCAATCAGACCTCAAGCGAAGAGAGCAAAGTAGTAAGGCCTACGTTTGCTCGACGAGCGATGGCAATGGCTGCTTCTGTGGCATTTGTTGCAGGTTTATTGGTTGGTCAAGTTAACTGGGGCAACGCGTTGGTATCTCCAGCTCAAGCAAGCTTGGCGGATACTGCAATGAAACATGTTGTTGATGAAAAGAGCTTCGTTAGTGCACTTGATGAAGATGTATCATCTCAACAAATCAACGCAAAAATGAACCCGTTTGCTTTTCAGTTTGATGAAGCCTTCCCGTACCATGTCTATTACTTGAACCATTGTGGCTTTGGCAAATCCAACGCAATGCACATGGTTTTCCAAGGTGAAAAAGGCAAAGTCACGCTGTTTCTAACTGGGATTCCAACAGACAAATCTATCGACTTTGACGAAAAAGGCATGTCTGGTTCGGTAACTCCGATTGATGACAGCAGTTTGATCCTCGTAGGGGAAGATGGCGAGGATGTCTCTAAAATCGCCGAAAAGCTAACAAAAATGATCAAACCAATGAGCTAATTCGCTCTCAAAAAAACCGTAACCAAAGGCCCAGCAAGTATATCGCTGATATTGCTGGGCTTTATTTATAGATAAACAGCGCAAACATTCACCAAAGCAATACATCTAGAGTTAAAACTCTAAAAAGCAGCATTTCTCTCCATTTTCGTGCCAGATAGGCGTCATTTCCATAATTTTCCACTCAAAATCCCCAATGGTCGGATTTGTATATCGTATACTTGCGAATAGGATCAGCCACCATTGAGCAATTGCTCAAATTAATCGCCCTGTAGAGGCGGATATATAAAGGAATAAATGAATGACTACCAACAACACGCGTCTGTTTAAAAAGTCTCTTTTAGCAGTAACAATTACACTGGCGTCTTCGCAAGCGATGGCAGCAGGTTTCCAACTTAACGCACAATCAGCAACCGGTATTGGCCGTGCTTTTGCTGGTGATGCTGTAATCGCAGATAACGCGTCAGTAATGGCACGTAACCCTGCAGCAATGGCACTATTTGATAAAACTGAGCTATCTCTTGGTTTTGAAAGTATTACTTCAATGATTGAAGTCAACGACGTTAACTACGTTGGTGGCAAGGTTCCGGTAAATAATACTGATGATGTAGGTGACACATCAATCGCGCCTAACATCCACTTAATCGTTCCGGTAAATGAAAAATTTGCTTGGGGTATCAATGCCTACTCAAACTTCGGTACTAAAACAGAGTTTGACGACAACTACCCGGCGGCTGAATACGGTGGCTTAACGGATGTTAAGAGCGTCAACTTTGGTCTTGCAGGTTCTTACCGACTAGACGACCAATGGAGCTTCGGTGCAGGTTTAGACCTTATTTATGGTCAAGGCACGATGAAACGTACCGCTGGTGCGGGTTTTGGCCCTGGAGATGCATCTAAGGGAATTCCACCGGCAGGCACTCCTTTATTAAACGTCGACAAAGCTGATGGTTGGGCTGTTGGCTTTAACGTTGGTACCGTTTATGAGTTAGATGAAAACAACCGTTTTGGTCTATCTTACCGTTACAGCCCTGAAATCACCGCTAAAGATGACAAGGGCCAAGAAATCACGCTACCACTACCAGACATCGCTGAATTCTCTGGTTTCCACAAAATTGAAGATACTAAGTTCGCAGTTCACTACTCTGTACAGTGGATCGGCTGGGGTGACTTCGACCAGATCGAATTCCAAAACCTATCTCAAGGTGCGATCAAAGGCGCTTACAATAAAGAATACAAATGGCAAGATGGCTGGCACTACGCAATTGGTGGTACATACTACCTAAACGATACGTGGACACTACGTACCGGTTACATGTATGACACCAGTGCACAAGACGAACTGACATCTATTTCTGTTCCAGATTCTGACCGTCAGTGGTTCTCTGCTGGTTTCACTTACCACATTGACACCGCTTCAAACGTAGACTTCGGCTTTACATACTTGTTAGGTGACGATGTGAAGGTTTCAGAAACCTCTTCAGGCACACCACTAACAGCGACGACACATGCTGATGCAATCCTATTAGGTCTTCAGTACAGCCGCAGCTTCTAATATAAAATTAGCTATAACCCCAAAGGGTCGCATTGTGCGACCCTTTTTGTTTTTCTAAACCACTGACCAACCTAAATTTAAGCTTACAACTGTAGCCTGCAGAGCAAATATACAGCTACAAGTGTACGCTCAAACTTCGCAACACAGCCGAAACATTTAGATGATTTCTCTAATAACTAAACACATTTACTCATTTAATCCCTAAAACACTGTTTTATTCGAATTTCATTTTTAAAGTAATAACTCTAAAAGTAGAATCACGCCACTAAATACTTATGATTCAGTGAACATAATAATGAAAATGAATAAAACTCTTCTATCTGCTGCAGTGGCAGTTGGATTACTTTCGACTTCTACCGTAACTAACGCGGCAGGTTTTCAACTAGCAGAATACTCAGCAACAGGCTTAGGCCGTGCTTACGCTGGTGAAGCAGCAATGGCCGACGGTGCAGACGCGCAATGGCGTAACCCTGCTATGCTGACTTACCTAGAAGGCACACAGGTTTCTGTGGGTGGAATCTACGTTGACCCAAATATTGATATTGAAGGGACTTCTACAACTCCTCGCGGAAAAACAACATCTAACTCTAGTGACTTCGCGCACAGTGCTTTTATTCCAAACTTTTATGTTTCTCATAAGTACAACGAAAAATTTGCGTTGGGCTTTGCTGCTGGTACTAACTACGGCATGGCTACGGACCTAGGTAAAGACTTCGGCGGTGCAAACCATGGTAACGAAGCAAGTGTGACGACTATGGAGCTGAACTTGAACGCTGCATATCAAGTGCTAGAGAGTGTTTCTATTGGTGGTGGCGTACGTTACATCATAGCTGAAGGTAGCTTTGGTGCAGTATCAACTAAAAACTCTCTTATTCCAGTGAAGTCTGGTACCTCTTTGAAATACATGGAAGGTGATGACACGGCATGGGGTTGGCAAGTTGGTACCGCTTGGGACATTAATGAAGACAACCGCCTTGGCTTTACCTACAAATCAGAAGTTGACCTGACTTTAGAAGGCTATGCAAAAGGCTTTGGTTTCAACCCAACAAAACCAGAAGCACACAAAAGTGGTTCAATGGACCTCGCTCTTCCGGCAACAGCTGAACTTGCTAGCTTCCACCAGCTGACAGACACTGTAGCGGTTCACGCAAGTATTAACTGGACGAACTGGAGCAGCTTTAAAGAACTTGTTGCTGATTTCCCTGGCGAGAAAAGCGTAGAGATCAAGCAAGAGAACTGGGAAGACAACTACCGTTTTGCAATCGGTACTACTTACCAAATGACCCCTAAACTAGCACTGCGTTCTGGTATTGCCTACGATACTTCAGCGGTAAGCGAAGAACACCGTACTGCGACGATCCCAGAAACAGACCGCACTTGGTTAAGTATTGGTGCGGGCTACCAATGGTCTGAGCAGCTAACTCTGGATGCTGGCTTCACTTACATTCTAGCGAAAGACGCGAAAATGCATGAAAAAGATCCAAAAGCAGATTACTTTGGTGGTAGCTTCGAAGGCGAAGTGACAGGCAGCATCTGGTTAGTCGGTATCCAAGCTAACTACCGCTTCTAGACTGGTTACCTAATTATCTACTTACCTTCTTACCGAAAGGTAGAAAAGTAGACAGCATTAAAAAGGCTCGATGTTGAATTAACATCGAGCCTTTCTCTTATCTGCTTATCTAAGCTTTGTATTTAGTAATCTTCGAGATACTCATCAATGAAATCTTCTTCCTCAAGATCAACCTCTTCTGGCTCGATCTCAGCTTTAAAATCTTGACGTTGGATGTAAATATCACGAGTCAAAGCATATGGGTCTGGAGAGTCATCTAATAAGGCTTCTTGCGAGGCCAACTGAGCACGTGTTTCCATACCTTCAAAGGCCCACTTCCCTAACTTTGCCCAGAAGGTAAACAGAGACAAAGGCACGTATAAGCTATCCACTTGCTCTGTTACTTGTCGAGTCGTCACAGGGCCATATCCCGGCAGCATAAAATACGGTCCATTCCCTACCCCATAATGACCAATCGCATCAGAAAACGACTTTTCGTCATATTTGGTGATCCCCGCTTCGCTAGCAATATCAATCAGACCAAGAAGACCAAAGGTAGAGTTAATCCAAAAACGATTGAAATGATCCAGCGCTTTCCCACCATTACCCATAATGAGATTGTTGAGCATACTTGATGGCTCATCTAAGTTGGCTAAAAAATTGGAAATACCAGAGCGAATTGGTACAGGGGTATAGTCAACATAGGCAAGAGAAACAGGTCGAACCAAATAAGGGTCGAGATACTCGTAGTTGATATCCCACATCGCTCGGTTGAAACCTTCAAAAGGGTCGTTCGGATGGGACTCTTCTACATATTCAGAGGTTTCGAGGTTATCACCGCCATTGCTGTCATCTGGTACGCTCGAACAACCTACCGTTAAGCTTGCGATGAAGAGTAAACTCGAAAGTCTTAAAACACTGATAGACATATCACCTTTTCCATAAGGAATAATAAAAAAGGCCAGCAATCGCTGGCCTCAATTGGTTGCGTAAGTCTATACCGTTTTTTAATAAATCGGAATAGCTAACACCTATGCAAAGTAATGATTAATATTGCTTATTGATATCAATGGTAACTGGGGCACCCAGTTCAACCACTTCACTTTCACCGTACCAATCACCGTCTCGAGTTGAAACGTTACCATCTGTATCAAGCCTAGCTCTAACCATTAGAGTTTCAAGGCTGGACAGTTTCTGTCCTTCCAACATGCTGTTGCCATCATCAAGAACGACAGTACGAGGGAAAGTTCCTAGCGGATAACGAGCCGCAGCAATCGGCATTGGTGAGCCGTCTGCTCTGTGCACTGATACAACTAACACTGAACTAGGGGCAGCATTCACATCACCAGATAACTCAAGCGTTACAGCAACAGTTTTACCTTGGTCAACGCCCATAGCATTACCCATTTTCTTCTGTGCACTTTCGATACTGCGCGACAACATTTCATAGCGACTGTCTTGTGGACCAATCATCTGTTGCATGATGGTCCAGTACTTAACAGCACCTGGGTAGTCTTGACGCTCAAACGCATCAAACGCTAGCAACGAGAACACACGAAGATCAACATAGTCGTTTTGAATCAAACGGCTCAAAATTAAACGTGCTTGGTTTTGATCCGCATCATCAGGTGAAAGCATCAATGCTTGTGCATAACCTAGCTGAACATCTTCATTTTTTGGCTCAAGCTTGTAAGCTCTTTGCATCGAATCTTTCGCAGTTTCAGCATCGCGGTTAGCCAATGCAATACGACCTAATAGTAACCAACCTGTCGAGTCTTTTGGTTGATAGTGCAGACGAGTACGAAGTGCCAGAGTCAAATCTTCTAGTTCATCATCCGTTAATGCACCACCTTCCGATGACATTAGCTTTTTAGACAACTCAGGAAGGTTTGAACTCACTTCTTGCCAGTGTTGGACTTTATCCAGAGCACCAAACTGAAAGTACATACCGTAAGTAACAACCACGACTAGGACAATAGATGGTACTACGACGCCCAATGTTGAGATTTGGGTCTTCTTCATCTCTTGCTGCGCAGGTACATCATCAAGTAGAGACTGTTTCAAATCAGCGATCAGTTCTTGTTGGTTATCAACAAGGCCTTCTTCTGCTTCCACTTCTAGCTCAATTAAACGATCTTTATAGAATGCTTTGTTCAACTCGTCACGAAGCATTTCATCATTGTTCGCCTTCTTATTAATGAAGGGAAGAACAATTAAGAAAATTGCTGCTAGCGAAAGGATAATGGTAGAAATCCAAAATAGAGTCATTACTTCTTATCTCCGTCGTTCTCTTCATCGAGTAACGCTTTTAAACGAGCTTCTTTGTCTGCATCCCAGTCTTTATCTGACTCTACTGCTTTCGACTTTGACTTTCGGCTTCGTAAAATGATCAAACCGAAACCAAACACGACTACTGCAAACGGACCAACCCAAAGGATTGATGTTGCTAATGTGAGTGGTGGGTTGTAAGTAACAAAGTTACCGTAGCGAGCAATCATGTAATCAATGATGTCTTGCTTCGACTTGCCATCTTTTGTCATTTCATACACTTTTTGGCGTAAATCAACCGCAAGCTCTGCGTTCGAATCACCAATGGTGTTGTTCTGACATTTAGGGCAACGCAGCGTGTTGCTTAGCTCTTTGAACTGCTGCTCTTGATCAACGGTATCAAATTCATGAAATTCGATAGGCGCAGCAGAAACAGTCGCCGAAATAGCAAATGTAGCGAATAGCGTAATCAGTGACTTCTTAATCATTTCGCTTCCTCCAACAGCTCTTGGTACATCGGCTCAAGCGTCGATGCCCAGTTAGTTGGGTTCACGTCACCAACATGGCGGTAACGAACTACGCCGTTAGCATCAATAAGGAAAGTCTCTGGAGCACCATACACACCAAGGTCAAGACCTAGCATACCGTTGCCGTCGAATAAACTGATCAGGTAAGGGTTACCCAGCTCATTTAACCAACCGACCGCTTTATTGCGATCATCTTTGTAGTTAAGACCTATAATCTTAACGCCTTGACCCGCTAACTTATTCAAGTAAGAGTGCTCTGCATAACAAGTAGGACACCAAGTCGCCCACACATTAAGAAGCAGTGGCTCACCTTTAAAGATGGCTTGGTCATGAAACTTACCCGGTTGCTCTAAGTCTTCTAGACCGAACTCAGGTACTGGCTTACCAATCAACACAGATTCAAGTTTAGTCGGGTCATCGCCCGACTGATTACGCATCAATTGAGTCGCAAAAATTCCAGCTAGAACCATGAACGCAATCAATGGAATGAATAATATCTTCTTGTCCATTAGAACTAAGCCTCCTGCTCTTTAGCCGACTTTTTCGTTGGCTTACGGAAACGGTAACGACGGTCACTGATAGCAATCACACCACCAATCGACATGATCAGAGAACCCGCCCAGATCCAACGTACAAATGGTTTGTAGTAGATACGTACAGCCCAAGATTTATTGTCGTCTAAACGTTCACCCATTGCGATGTAAAGGTCGCGCGTTACGCCACGATCAATCGCCGCTTCTGTCATCATCGACCTAGCTGTAGTGTAGAAACGTTTTTCTGCGTGAAGCGTGTTGATGTATTTGCCTTCTTTAGTAATTTCAAAGTCAGCAATGTAACCATCGTAGTTAGGACCATCTTTGTCACGAACCCCTGTAAACAGGAAGCTGTACTCTTCAAGTTGGTAGCTTTCACCTGGTGCTAAGCGTACATCACGCTCGATGCTGTAGTTTTGCACCATCGCAATACCAATCACTGTCACAGCCAAACCAATGTGACCACACATCATCGCCCAGTGGCTGCGAGGTAGTTTAGTCAGGCCTTTCAGGAATGTATGACGGTGTGTCGCGCGCTCATGAAGCTCAAAGCCATGCATGAAGATGATCCAAAATGCCATTACCCAACCAGCAAAAGCTGTGCCGCTGAAACGGTCAGCCAGCATCGTCACCATTAGCACACTTAAGCCCAATGAGAATGCACCCGAGATCAACATAGGTTTAACGAGCTTAGATAGGTTGTCACGTTTCCAACGGATCAGAGGACCGATACCAAGTAAGAACGAGAACGGGATCATTAACCAGAAGAACAACATGTCAAAGAATGGCGCACCGATAGATACTGAGCCCAAGCCTAACTGTTTATGAACTAATGGTAGCAAGGTACCGACTAACACAACCACAAGTGCAGCAATCAATAAGATGTTGTTGCCTAGCAGCGCGTTTTCACGAGAAACTAAATCGAAGTTACCACGAACACGAACCGATGCGCCTTTAACAGCGAACAACAGCAGTGAACCACCGATAACAAACACTAGGAAACCTAGAATAAACATACCACGAGCAGGATCCGACGCGAATGCGTGAACCGATACCAAGATGCCCGAACGAACTAAGAATGTACCTAGTAAGCTTAGTGAGAATGCAGAGATAGCCAGTAAAACTGTCCAAGCTTTAAACGTGCCACGCTTTTCTGTAACCGCTAGTGAATGCATCAGTGCAGTACCAGCTAACCAAGGCATGAATGAAGCGTTTTCTACTGGATCCCAGAACCACCAGCCACCCCAGCCAAGTTCGTAGTAAGCCCACCATGAACCTAGAGCGATACCTACTGTTAGGAATAACCAAGCAGCGATTGTCCAAGGACGAGACCAACGAGCCCATGCCGTATCTAAACGACCACTCATTAGGGAAGCGATTGCAAAAGAGAACGCTACCGAGAAACCTACATAACCCATGTAAAGCATTGGCGGGTGAATAATCAAACCCGGATCTTGCAGTAGTGGGTTCAAGTCACGGCCATCAACAGGGAAGAAAGGCAATGTACGTAGGAACGGGTTAGACGTTACGATAATGAACAGCAAGAACCCGACAGTAATCAAACCCATAATCGCCAGTACGCGAGCCACAGACTCTTGAGGCATACCACGACTAAACGTTGCAACTGCTACCGTCCAACCCGCTTGGATTAGAACCCAAAGCAGTAGTGAGCCTTCATGAGCCCCCCAAACCGCAGTGATTCGGTAGTACCAAGGCAGTTGGCTATTCGAGTTACTTGCTACGTATTGAATCGTAAAATCGTTAGTGTAGAACGCGTAACACAAGATAAAAAACGAAATCGCTAGGAATCCGAACATACCCCACGACAGCGGTCGTGCACTGTTCATCAATAATGTGTTATTTCGAGCGGCTCCATACAGTGGGAGCACGCTTAGCAGCAGTGCAAGTCCCAAAGACAGGATCATCGCAAAATGGCCGATCTCGGCTATCATTGAGCATTTCCTTCTTTTTGTTCAGTCGTGTATTGCAAAGGCTCATGAGTTTTCTTCATTGCTTCAGCAACTTCAGAAGGCATATATTCTTCATCGTGCTTTGCCAACACCTCAAACGCTTCAATTGTCGTTGCATCCTTAAGGACACCTTGAGCAACAATACCTTGGCCTTCACGGAAAAGATCAGGAAGGATGCCATCATATAGAATCGTCACTTTAGGACCTACATCAGCCAAATCGAAGCTTACACGCAATGATTCATTGTCACGGCTTACAGAGCCGACTACAACCATGCCACCAATACGTAAACGTTGGCCAACTTCAGGTTTTTTACCATCTTTGCCGTTGACGAGCTCGGTTGGTGTATAGAACAGATCCATGTTCTGGTTAAGTGCATAAACCATCAATCCAACAGTTGCACTGATACCAAAAAAGATCGCTAAGATAATGCCTAGCCTCTTTTTGCGTCTTGGGTTCATAGAGTGTTCTCCATATTTTTTGCTGCATCAATACGAGCTTGACGGTCAATCTTAGCTTGTACTTCATTTAATAATTGCTTACCACGACGAACACTTACGACCAGTAAAATGATCATCGCGAGGAATGTGATTCCAAATGCACTCCATACATATGAGGCGTAGCCACCCATGGCAAAGAAATCACTCAGAGATTCAAAATACATAATTACCTACCCTACTACGCTTTATTAGCCGCTAGCTTGCGAACCCATGGACGGTGACTCTCTTTACTGATGATTTCGTTTCTAAAACGCACCATAGTCACAGCACCAAAGAAAAAGGCAAAACCGAAGATGTTAAGAAGAAGCGGCCATAGCATGTCACTTGAAATAGAAGGCTTATCAAACTTAGTAATTGTTGCGCCTTGGTGGAGTGTGTTCCACCACTCTACTGAAAAGTGAATGATAGGTAGGTTGATGACACCAACGATCGCCAAAATACCCGCTGCTTTTGCTGCGGTTTTTTGATCGTCAAACGCGTGGTGAAGTGCAATCACACCCAAATATAAGAATAAAAGAATCAGCTCTGAAGTTAAACGTGCATCCCAAACCCACCAAGCACCCCACATTGGTTTACCCCAAACTGCGCCAGTTAATAACGCAATAAAGGTAAATACAGCACCAATAGGCGCCATAGCCAACGCAGCCATGTCTGATAACCTTACCTGCCATACCAAACCGATAAAGGCAGCAATTGCCATGGACATGTATACACCCATAGACCAGATTGCAGATGGAACATGGATATAGATAATTCGGAAGCTATCGCCTTGCTGGTAATCAGAAGGCGCAAATGCAAGCCCCCAGACAGTACCGGCGGATAGACATAATAGCGCTAGGATCGAAAACCATGGCAGAAGTTTACCAGCAAGCTGATAAGAGGTTTCTGCTTTGGCGTAGGGATGGAGCCATTTCCACATGTTGTAATCTCACTCTTACTTCATATTGCTTACAGCTATCACAGCTATAATTATTATAATTTATTTGGTTTACTTTGCCTTTCAGTGACTCTAGGCATTTGACAGCTTTAAATCGTTCACTTTAAACAAGCAAAGTGTTGGTGAGTGCTTAGTTACCTTAACCAAGTAATTAATTAGTTAACACTCACTCTCAGTGCTGCACTGATGGCAAATGGGGTGAGCGTCATCGCGCCCATTAGCATTGCCCCTAACACAGCTAATTGTCCGTTATACGCAACGCCTAGTGCTGCGGCATCAATCGCTGATGTAGCAAATATAAGAATTGGGATATACAACGGCAAAATAAGCAGACTTAACAGCACACCACCTTTTTGCAATCCAACCGTTAGAGCCACACCAATCGCACCAATAAAGCTTAATGCGGGCGTACCAACCGATAACGTTAAGACCACCGATAGCCAAGTATCGAAATCCAAAGACAGCAGTACCGCTAACAACGGACTGATCAGTATTAATGGTAACCCTGTCAATAACCAGTGTGCTATGACCTTGGACAAGACTACCAACTGCAACGGGATGGGCATCAACATCATCTGCTCAAGTGCGCCATCTTGAAAATCATCACGAAACAAACGCTCTAAAGAGAGCAATGCAGAAAGCAAAGCCGCTACCCAAACAATACCCGCAGCAATACGCGCAAGTAGGTTTGGCTCAGGGCCGATACTCAATGGGAAAAGGGTGATGACAATAATAAAAAACCACAGAGGGTTAAAGATATCGGCTTGGCGACGAAATGCGATCAATAGCTCACGTCGGATGATCGTTGTCATTGAAGAGATCATATTACTCACCCAACTTTATTTTTCTTAGTTTCGGGCTATCAGCAAACATATCCTGGTGTGTGGTTAATAACACAATGCCACCGTTATCTGCATGCTGAGAAAAAAGAGACTCCAGAACCTTAACACCCTGCTTATCTATTGCAGTCAGTGGTTCGTCTAAAATCCATAACATTTGCTTACTCAACCACAGGCGAGCCAACGCTACACGGCGCTGTTGCCCCGCTGAAAGTTGTCCTGCTGGGACGTCTTCTCTACCAGCAAGCCCTACTTGAGCCAATGCATTGTAAAGTTCTTCCTTACTCGTTCCACTACTGTGAATCGATTGATAGAAGCTCAGATTCTCATAGGCACTAAGCTCACGCTTCACGCCAGTTTGATGACCCAAGAAAAGCAAATTTTGGTGATACACATCTCGACTCGACTCAATAGATTCGCCATCCCAAGAGATAGTGCCGTCATCGCGATCGCCTAGCCCAGTGATAATCCTAAGGAGTGTCGTTTTCCCAGTACCGTTACGACCTTCAACTTGAACCAGTTCCCCGGGTTTCAATTGAAAAGACAGCGATTCAAACAGAACCCTGTCGTCACGAATAGCAGTTAAATTTGAGACTTCTAGCATAGGTAAATTTAGTCGAGTAATGAGAGGGCTATAGTAGCACACCAATAAGGTCACAAAACAGGACTAGGCCTTTTCGAAAGAACAAACTCCGTAAGAAACTGTTACCACCGCATCACAATTTACACATTTTCACCAACAAACAAGATATTGCATTAGATACAAATACTTATAAACATCGTTCTATATAGATATAACAGGCATAAAAAAAGAAGCCGAAGCTTCTTTTAAGAGAGTAGCGTGATAAACATCAATTGCTCATTACGCAGTAAGCGCTCAATTTAACGACGTCGAGTCGGGTCTCTGCGATCACGAGGGGGTGCAGGTTGTTCGTCATACGGTGAAGGGTTACTTCTTAACGAAGGAATTTTTTCTTTACCTGCGAGCTTATTCTGCAGAGACATCATCAGCTCAGCTTCCGCTTTAGGTAGTTCACACTCTTCGATCAGTTCGTTTATCCCAGCACCAAGCTGAACCATTTTTGTTGCACGCGTATACAGACGCCCGTCGGTGTCCGCATGTTCCAACTCAACAATACGTTCATTCAAATGCTTTATCAGATCTTGCTGTTCAGTCACTTTCTGGCCAAGACCAACCACAACAGAGCGAACCTCGAGTAATTGCTTACTCGACTTTTGAAGCTCTTTGTCTAAGTTACGAACTTGCAGGCGTGACTTATCGATCTGCTTTTGAATCGCACTTTTTACTTTGCTAATCAAAATCACAATGAATAACGTAAAAACCCCAACGCCAGATATCAGAGCGACAGGGCTTAAAGGAAGCGCTTCAAACATTACAGGTGAGCCATCTCATCCCACTCATCTTCGCTTAGTAGTTTGTTTAGATCTACTAAGATAAGCAGCTTACCATCACGGTTGCTAACACCTTGGATGAACTTAGCACTTTCATCAGTACCAACACTTGGTGTTGTGTCGATTTCAGAAGAACGCAGGTAAACCACTTCAGCAACGCTATCTACTAGGATGCCAATTACTTGGCGCTCAGATTCAATAACGATAATGCGAGTGTTATCGGTGATTTCACCTTGCATCAAACCAAAGCGAGAACGAGTGTCAATAACAGTAACAACGTTACCACGCAGGTTGATAATACCTAAAACGTAGTCTGGAGCGCCCGGTACTGGAGCAATCTCGCTATAACGCAATACTTCACGTACTTGCATTACATTGATGCCGTAAGTTTCTTCTTCTAGTTGAAATGTTACCCATTGAAGCACTTCATCATTAGTTTGATCTTTTCTTACTTCAACTTCACTCATATGAGACATAGATAATCCTCTTGCCGTCGTTGCCGACCACTATTATTAACTTGATGCTTATTGTTATATCAATCGTAGTAAATAACTGTTCATCCTAGCTTGTTAAAGTGCTCGATAACAGCGTTAGAATTTTTGATAGTAGAATAACTACTTATCAAAAATTTCCGCCTTATTCCCAAGCCTTTTTCCTACACTATTTTTGTGCACTTACTTACTGTGATTGGTATTAGCCCAATGATTTTACGTCTAGCCCTGCATTTAGCATGGCGGTTAATGCTTCAACATGGATCAAAGCACACATTTTTTCTTTTACCATACCAGCGAGCCATGGCCGTTTCCCTGCCGTTTCTCGCCAGCGTACTTTATCTGTATTAAGCAGTTCGGTACCTTTGAGCTCTGTGCTCGCAAGCCCCCACAAGCTTTCGCCAAGCATGACTATATATTGATAGTTATCTTTATAATCATCACATAATAGCTTTTCAGGCATTACCCATTTTGCGGTATCAACCACATCCAGCTTACTGTCACGATTAGTTTGCAACCCCAAATACCAAGCAGGTTTACCAATAATATGACTTACCTCTTCAAGGCGATGGATCCCCCCGAGTTCATCAAGTGGCACCGCAAACGTCACACCGTTCACATCAAAATACAGTACTTGAAAATCTTCAGTTCTAGCCGTCGTTTCCCAAGATGTAAACTGACCAGCTCCTCCGGCTTGGGTTTCAAGTTCGGTAACTGGATCGATTTGAGGAGATTCAAGATCGGATTCAGCCGCCTTAACTTCAAAATGTTCAGTTACGGGCACTTCAGTTTCAAGCGCTTCAGCTTCGACGACCCGTTCGCTTTCAACGGCTAATTCTGGTTCAGGAAGATCCCAATCTTGAATTTCAGGGTCTACAGACACTTGAACAGACTCAACTGCAGCATCAAACATTTGCATGTCTGCCTGCTGAGCAATTTGCTGCGTGTTCTGATCCATCAACTCATCTAGATTCAGCTCATCAACAACATTCGTTGCTTCTAACCGACTCAGAAGTTTCTGAACATCCTCAAGATTAGGCACTTCAAATTCTGCGGCGCGTATTTCAGCGTAGCTTGAATAATGACTTGTCGACAATTGTGGCTCTGGCTCTGGCTCTGGCTCTGGCTCTGGCTCTGGCTCTGGCTCTGGCTCTGGCTCTGGCTCTGGCTCTGGCTCTGGCTCTGGCTCTGGCTCTGGCTCTGGCTCTGGCTCTGGCTCTGGCTCTGGCTCTGGCTCTGGCTCTGGCTCTGGCTCTTTAGTTTGTGATTCGTCGCTAGACTCGTCAACAAAAAAAGCATCAGATTCAAAGTTTTCATCACCTAACAGCGCAGTGAAGTAATCATCGATTGCTTGTTCACTCGATAAACTTGGTTGCGTCATTGTCGATTCGTTATTCGCGCTCATTTATCGCTAACCTCTCGAGATAAATAAGCAGCTGTTTATAAGCAAACACACCACGGCTACCCGATGCAAAATGAGATGCAGGCAAACGCTTTAGACTGGCATCTCTAAACTTGGTATCAATCGGCACAGCAGATGTCCAAACTTGGTTTGGGTAGTCATCTTTAAGCTGAGTCAATGTTTGCAATGACGCTTTGGTTCGCTTGTCGTACATCGTCGGGACAATCGTCACCTTAAACGGTGTTTTGCGAGACTTCTGCATAATGGTTAGAGTGCGAATCATGCGCTCTAAGCCCTTCATTGCCAAAAATTCAGTCTGTACCGGAATCAAGATACGATCACTAGCAGCCAGCGCATTCACCATCATCACACCAAGAATAGGTGGGCAATCGATAAGCACGTAGTCATAGTCATTTTTCAAAACGGCCAAAGCTCGCTTTAGGATCAAACCCATACCACTTCGATTTCCCATTACACGGTCTAATGTCGCCAATGACATGTGTGCGGGAATAATATCGATACCTTCAATTTCAGTCTGTATTGTCAACTCTCTCACAGCTTGCGTAGAAAACTCACGCAGCTGGAACAGGTCAAACAGGCTCGATTCCACCGTATCTGAGTCGTAACCCAGATAGGTGGTTAGTGATGCATGAGGGTCAGTATCAACCAACAACACACGATGGCCCTTTAAGGCAAGTAAGCCAGCTAGGGTCACTGTCGTTGTCGTTTTCCCAACGCCACCTTTTTGGTTTGCAACACTCCAAACAATCATGTCGATTTACCTAAGCTAACCCAACTTCAACCAAAATCCGTTCCGCAACGCGGTCTAGAGGTAGGTCTTCCGTAGAAATGCCAGCTTTCGCTACAGCTTGAGGCATACCATATACAACACAGCTATCTTCGTCTTGCGCCCAAATGGTCGAACCCGCTGTTTTTAACATGCGAGAACCTTCTCGACCATCAGCACCCATACCGGTCAATATCATAGACAATACTTTATCGCCGTAGATCTTAGCTGCAGAACCAAAAGTAACATCCACACAAGGCTTGTAGTTCATTCGGTCACCACCATCGATAATCTTCAGACGCGCCGAACCCGGGCGACCATCAATCATCATTTGCTTTCCGCCTGGAGCAAGATAAGCCACCCCAGGTTTCAACAGGTCTCCGTCTTGAGCTTCACGAACTTCAATCTTACACAAGGTATTCAATCGGCTAGCAAACGCAGCGGTGAACGTTGCTGGCATATGCTGCACTAACACAATCGGATGTGGGTAGCTGGCAGGGATGCGTGTCAAAATTTTCTGTAGTGCAACTGGCCCACCAGTCGAAGTACCAATTGCAGTTAACTGATACTTTTTACCCGAAGCTCTGAATTTCGCGGTTGATGCAACCGCTGGTTTAGCAGCAGGGGTTGTTGCTGAAATAGGCTGGCGCAATGGCGCTGATGTTGAAGCTGTAGCTGTTGCCGTAGTTCTTGGCGCAACAGGTGCACGTCGCATAAACGCGCGCTTTGCAGCAATCTGAATCACGCGCTGTTGAAGCAATGCGACAGCATCGTCGCGGTTACGAGCGATGTCTTCAAACTTCTTAGGTAAGAAATCTAGAGCACCAGCATCTAAAGCATCTAACGTTGCTCTCGCACCATCATGCGTTAACGATGAAAACATCAAAATAGGCGTTGGAGACGCAGCCATAATTTCGCGAACAGCTGTGATACCGTCCATGACAGGCATTTCGATGTCCATGGTAATCACGTCAGGTCTTAGCTGTTTCGCTTTCTCAACCGCTTCTTTACCGTTTACTGCTACATCGATGACTTCTAGGCGAGCCTCCGAGTTGATGATCTCGCTTACTCTACGACGAAAGAAGCTCGAATCATCAACGACTAATACTTTAATCGCCATATTTATCCTTAAGTTAAATTCTTGATGCAGCTGCGTACTGCTTCAACAAGTCCGGCACATCTAAAATCAATGCTATGTGACCGTCACTTGTAATTGTCGCACCTGCCATTCCTGGCGTGCCTTGAAGAAGCTTATCAAGTGGCTTAATAACCACTTCTTCTTGGCCGATAAGCGCATCGACAACAAAACCAACACGTTGACTACCAAGTTGCACAATAACAACATGACCATGACCTTGACGTCCCTCAACAAGACCTTCTTTAGGTGTCAGCCAATTTTGTAGGTAGAACAGTGGAATAGATTTGTCGCGAACGATGATAGTCAGCTGACCATCAACCACGTTTGTGCGGCTTAAATCGAGGTGGAAGATCTCGTTAACCGATGCCAATGGTAATGCGAACGGGTGACCCGCAACACCGACCATTAAGGTTGGTAGAATCGCAAGTGTCAACGGAACCTTAATGGTAATCTTGGTGCCTTGGCCCATCTCTGAATCGATGTCAATTGAACCATTCAGTGTGTTGATCGCTGTTTTCACAACGTCCATACCTACACCACGGCCAGAGATATCTGAGATCTTTTCTTTACTTGAAAAGCCAGGAGCAAAGATTAGATTGAAACACTCTTTATTTGTGAGGCGAGACGCTGCATCGTCATCCATCAGACCACGCTTAACCGCGATAGCACGAAGCTTATCAGGGTCCATACCACCACCGTCATCAACGATAGCAAGCTCAATGTGGTCGCCCTCTTGAGAGGCAGACAGAATCACTTTACCGGTTTTAGATTTACCCGCAGCAACACGGTCGTCCGGCATTTCGATACCATGATCGACAGAGTTTCTCACCAAGTGAATCAGGGGATCAGCAAGTGCTTCTACTAAGTTTTTATCAAGATCCGTTTCTTCGCCACGCATTTCAAGAACGATGTCTTTCTGCAAGGTACGAGCAAGGTCACGGACAACGCGTGGGAAGCGACCAAATACTTTCTTGATCGGCTGCATACGCGTCTTCATTACTGCACCTTGTAGGTCAGCAGTAACAACGTCTAAGTTCGAGACAGCTTTCGACATTTCTTCGTCGTTGCTGTTTAAACCTAAGCTAACAAGGCGGTTACGAACCAATACTAGCTCACCCACCATGTTCATGATGGTATCCAGTGTTGATGTATCAACACGAACTGTGGCTTCAGCTTGCTGCTTCTTCGCAGGCGCTTTAACTTCAGCTTTTGCTGGTACGCTAGGCTTAGGCTCTGCTTTTACAGCAACAGGAGCAGGCTGTGGTTTAGGAGCAACTTTCGGCGCAACAGGCTCAGGCTTCGCTTGTACAGGCTTAGTCGCAGCATCCAACTCTTCAATTGAAGGGCCATTACCTGAACCGTGTAACTGATCAAGTAAACTCTCAAACTCAGCATCAGTCATTAGGTCATCGCCTTCAGACTTTACTGGTGCTTTGGCTACAGGAGCAACTGGCGGAGGAGGAGGTGGCGTTGAGCTTGCAGCTGTCGGGCTTTGACCTGCACCATGCAACTCATCTAACAACTTTTCAAATTCGTCGTCAGTAATGTCACCACTCGCAGCAACTGGCTGAGGTGCCGCAGGTGCTGGCGCTGGTATGTCGACAGATGATGTCGTTGGTGAACCACCCTTACCGTGAAGTTCATCCAGTAAACGCTCAAATTCATCTTCAGAAATATCATCCACGGAAGATGCACTGATGTTTGTACTTTCAGCAGTAGGTTCCGGAGCGATAACAGGTTCAGGAGCTGCAACGATAGGCTCAGGGATAACCGGTGCTGGTGCTTCTACTGGTGCCACTTCATCTTCAGACTCTGGCTTGCAGAGGCGATGAAGTTCATCCAGTAAAGATTGGTCTGCTGGTACTAAAGCTTCCTCATCTTGCACGGCTTTAAACTGTACATTGACGGTATCTAAAGCCTGTAGCATCGTATCCATCAGTCCTGATGTTACGCTGCGTTGGCCATTTCTTAGAATGTCGAACACATTCTCAGCACCATGACAAGTATCCACCAGCTCGGTCAATGCTAGGAAACCAGCACCACCTTTTACTGTATGGAAACCACGGAAAATAGCGTTTAGTAGTTCTTTGTCGTCAGGGTTATTCTCTAGCTCTACCAGTTGTTCTGATAGGAGTTCAAGGATCTCTCCTGCTTCGACTAAAAAGTCCTGAAGAATATCTTCGTCTAAATCGTAGCTCATACGTTACCTTTAAAATCCAAGACTGGATAACAAATCGTCGACTTCATCTTGAGATGCAACAGCATCTTCACGAGCTTCTGGGTTCATGATCGGACCCTCAGGAGCAATAGATGCTTTCTTCTCTGTCTCTGGTGTTGGTTCTATTTGATTCGCTCCGAATACGGTGAGAATCTCTACCAGACGTCCTTCAACCTCATTCACCAAGGTAATAACTTTGCTAATAATCTGCCCAGTTAAATCTTGGAAATCCTGAGCCATCAAGATTTCAGTCAGTTGTCCACGTAGTTCAGTACTATCGCCTTCTACTTGGACAAGTAATCCATCAATGCGGTGGCATAAAGCTTTAAATGTTACCAGCTCAATGCGGCCATGCATCAGTTCATTCCATTGAGGCCTTACTTGAAGTAAACACTCGTGTAAATTAGTTGCAATTGGCATACAACGATCGACAGCGTCCATCGTCTTGTTCGCCGCAACTTCCGTTTTATCAATGACATACTGAAGGCGATCCCTGGCATCAGGGATTTCATCATTTGCGATAACGTTAATACGCTCGTCAAAGTTGAATTGTGTCAAAGAATCATGGAGGTCACGAGTCAGACTGCCTATTTCTTGAAGCATTGGGTTATCTTGAAGATTAAAATTATCTTCATAAATGCTTCTAACAAGAGAATCAGCACCTTGCTGCTCATCGTTTTCAAGCAGTTCTACTAATTTTTTTGCTTGTTCTAATGAAATCATCCTGAGTCCGGCCTTACTCCGCATAGTTTGTGACGCTTCAGCCTTAGAGATAAACGGGAAACAAAAAAGTTAATGTCTCTCTATGAAGCGCCTAAAACAGGTTATTATGAGTGCTTATAAACGCTCAAAAATCTTGTCGAGTTTCTCTTTTAGAGTTGCGGCAGTGAACGGCTTCACAATGTAACCATTAACACCCGCTTGCGCTGCTTCAATGATCTGCTCACGCTTAGCTTCTGCTGTGATCATAAGCACTGGAAGGTGCTTAAGTTCAGCGTCTGCACGGACGTGTTTTAGAAGATCAATACCTTGCATACCCGGCATGTTCCAGTCAGTTACCACGAAATCAAATTCGCCTTTTTTCAGCATAGGTAACGCGGTCAAGCCATCGTCTGCTTCTTGAGTGTTGTTGAAACCTAAATCACGAAGTAGGTTTTTAACAATTCGGCGCATCGTTGAAAAGTCATCAACAATGAGAATTTTCATGTTTTTGTTCAAATTAGCCTCCACTGAATAAAATCAGTGTTGTTAGTCGTTCTGTGTCCAAGCACTTAATTTAGTGCGTAAACGCTGCATAGATTGGCTTAGTATTTGGCTGACACGAGATTCGCTGACACCTAATACTTCCCCAATCTCTTTTAAATTGAGTTCTTCGTCGTAATAAAGCGAAAGCACGAGGCCTTCCCTTTCCGGAAGCTGTTTTATCGAGTCGATCAAAGCTTGGCGGAATGATTCATCAGCAACCCCTTGAAAAGGCGTATTATCTTGAGAATCTTCATTCGGAGATATTACATCATCAGAGACACCTAAGTCTTCTATCCCAACCAATTTTGAGCAATTAATATCAGTTAACGCACTGTGATACTGGTCTAAACTCAGCCCCATGTGCTTTGCCACTTCAGCATCACTAGGATCGCGATTGAGAGTGCCCTCTAATTCTGCGATTGCACTACTGATTTCTCGATTATTTTTATGAACCGATCTCGGCACCCAATCCCCGCGGCGAATGTCATCCAACATTGCCCCACGAATTCGAATACCTGCGTACGTCTCAAAGCTTGCGCCTTTGGTACCATCATAGTTCTGTTGTGCTTCAATCAAGCCAATCATGCCGGCTTGAATCAAGTCATCAACTAATACATTAGGCGGTAATCGCCCCAACAAATGATGAGCGATACGCTTAACCAACACAGAGTACTTCTCAAAAAAAGCCTGTTGGCTATTGTGATTAGCATGTTGATCGTAAGTAAGCGCTTTATTCACCAAATGGTTCCTCTATAAATTCAGTACGGTTCACCAACCTTTCAACAAAAAACTCCAAGTGTCCGCTTGGTGTTTTTGGTATTGGCCAGGTCAATGCCTTATTAGCCAAAGAGCTGATTGCCAATGCAGCTGGAGAGCGAGGAAACGCATCTACTACGATTTTCTGTCTCTTAACTGATTGACGTACTTTATCATCTAAAGGAATACATGCTACGAGTTCGAGGCTCACATTCAAGAAGCGCTCTGTGACCAAAGTCAACTTTGCAAATAATTCTCGGCCTTCGCGGTAGCTTCTGACCATATTTGCAACGATTTTGAATCGCTGAACTTGGTGCTCTCGACTCAGCAGTTTAATCAATGCATATGCATCAGTAATCGACGTTGGTTCATCACAAACCACCACAACCACATCCTGCGCTGCTCTTGAGAAGCTGATGACCATATCGGATATGCCCGCAGCTGTATCAACCAACAAGATATCCATCTCGTCTTCAAGCGAACCAAAAGCACGAATCAACCCGGCGTGTTGAGCGTGTGAAAGTTCAGTCATGCTTTGTGTGCCCGATGTCGCTGGAATTATTCTAATTCCATGCGGTCCTTCGACAATCGCATCCTTAAGCTCACACTCGCCAGCCAACACATGCCCAAGATTTCGTTTAGAACGAATGCCGAGCATGATGTCTACGTTAGCTAATCCTAAGTCAGCATCCAGCACCATGACTTTCTTGCCTTGGCGAGCCATACAAATAGCCATACCTAACGTTACATTCGATTTACCGACGCCTCCCTTACCACCCGTTACAGCAATAACTTTCGTGAGTGAAGGCTGGGTTAAGCGACGGAGGCCGCTAGCTTGATCGTGTATCATATTCTCATTCATATTTATCCGCCGCCTAGAGCCCTTCAGAATCGCTATTCCAGTAATGAGGTTCATTCTCTGTAGATTTTTCTAATAACTCATTGGCCTTAGCAATCATGTACTTTGGCTGAGCGATAACGATATCTTCAGGAACTCGTTGACCATTTGCTATATAAGCAACTGGTAATGCATTTTGTATTACCACACTGATGAACTCACCCAAACTAAGCGATTCATCCAGCTTCGTCAGGATACATCCCGACAGCGGGATTCTTCTAAAGTGTTCAATGGTTTCTTGTAGTACTTTGCGTTGCGCGGTTGCGGGTAACACAAGGTAACTATTGATAACGGAACCACTCTCTTGCATCAATGTGTCTAACTGCTCAGATAGGCGAACATCTCGTTGTCCCATACCTGCAGTATCAACCAGAATCAGGCGACGATTACGTAACTGATATATTACATCGGCCAATTCACTAGAATCTTTAGCAACTCTTACAGGACAACCCATAATTCGACCATAAATCGATAACTGCTCATGTGCACCAATGCGATATGTGTCCGTAGTCACTAGCGCAACATTATCCGCACCATATTCCATGGCAGCACGTGCAGCTAGCTTAGCAACCGTCGTTGTTTTACCTACGCCAGTCGGGCCAAGTAAGGCCACAATACCGCCGCGTTTTAAAATATCTTTTTGTGTTACTGAGATTTGATCAGCGACCAGAGCAAGCAAGGCTTTCCATGCTCGTGCTGGTTTGGTGTCTTCAGGAATATAGCAAGCCATTTGATCGGCTAATTCTGCAGATACTCCCATACGCTCTAGGCGCTTGATAAGCATGGCTCTGAGCGGTTCACGACGCTCAACCTCTTGCCACATTAAACCTGATACTTGATGCTCTAACAGACGACGAATTGAAGTCATCTCGTCTCGCATCGTTTCCATTTCAGTATCTGAACCTTTGGACTGAGTATTCTCTCGACCACGATCATAACGGGTAGGATCTAAGCGAGGTGCTGGACGCTCTACTCTGCGATCTTCGGCAATCAATTTAGATAAACCCGTTTCACGAGCAAAAGCCGAGTCGAGACTGCCGCTAGAATGCTGGCTACTCTGAGGTTGATGGCCCTTACTTGACTGGCGATTGAGCAATGCTGATAGCGAGTCTTCGTTTTCAGCGCGATGTTGTTGCTCATCTTCTGCGCCATGACTGTATTGCTTTAGCATGTTCGCAAAGCGCTTGGTCATTGAGCGTCCGCCTTCAGCATTAGGTTGGATGCTAACCTTGTCATCATCTAATTGACGACGCCCAGCTGGTACTTTTGACTCAGTCATTTGGGTGTACTGGCTTTGCGTAGGCTGCTTGGGTTTATTGAGTCTAGGGCTCGCTGTCGATGGGCTGGATTCGCCATCAATAGCGGCCACAATTTCCACGCCACCTGCGACCTTTTTGTTAGACATGATCACCGCTTCTGAGCCAAGTTCTTCTTTAACTTGGAGCAGAGCTGTTCGCATATCTTTTGCAAAAAATCGTTTAATTTTCAATTCGATCGTCCGTTCTAATTAGGCGGCTTAATTACCAACAGCTTGTACTATGCGTATCTGCTTTTCGTCTGGTATCTCTTGGTAAGATAATACTCTCAAGCTTGGAATCGTGTTTTTCACGAACTTAGCCAAAGTCGAGCGTAAAACACCAGAGGTCAATAATACCGCTGGCTCACCTTTCAGTTCTTGCTCTTGTGTCGCGTTACTGAGTGAGGTCTGTAAACGTTCGGCTAAACCAGGTTCAATACCAGCAGATTCTCCGCCGGATGCCTGCATGGTTTGATGCAAGATTTGTTCCAACTCAGGAATCAAGGTTATAACTGGCAATTCCGGCTCTATACCATTGATTTCTTGAACAATTAGTCGTTTAAGTGAGATACGAACAGCTGCAGTTAATATGTCAGGTTCTTGACTCTTAGAAGAGTACTCCGACAAAGTTTGAACAATGGTTCGAATATCACGAATTGGAATTGCTTCATTTAGTAAGTTTTGCAGAACTTTTACAACCACACCAAGCTGTAATTGATCCGGTACAAAACCTTCCACCAACTTAGGTGTTGATCGGCTAAGCATCTCAAGTAAGTTTTGAACTTCTTCGTGGCCAATCAACTGTGAAGCGTTATTCGTTAACTGCTGGCTAAGGTGTGTGGCAAGTACGGTTGAAGAATCTACAACGGTATAACCTAAGGCTTGTGCGTGTTCACGCTGCTCTTCACGAATCCAGACAGCTTCAAGGCCAAAGGCAGGGTCAATCGTCGGCTCTCCATCTATCATCCCATAGACTTGACCAGGGTTAATCGCGAGCTCCATGTCCGGCTTGATTTCAGCCTCACCAACCGCTACCCCCATCAAGGTAATTCGATAGCTGTTTGGCGTCAGTTCTAAGTTATCGCGAATATGAACCGCTGGAATCAAGAAACCAAAATCTTGAGACAGTTTTTTCCGTACACCTTTAACGCGCTCAAGCAACTCACCACCTTGGTCTCTATCGACCAAAGGAATCAAGCGGTACCCCACTTCGAGACCAATAATATCTACCGGTTGAACATCATCCCAAGACAGTTCTTTTTGCGATGCAGGCTTATCACCATTGGCATTAGCGGTTGCAGGTAGATTTTTCTCTTCTACCTTTGCCTTGTTCTTTTTATCGATAAAGTAAGCACCGGCTCCCGCTACAGCAGCAAGGCTCAAAAATGAGAAATGTGGCATACCAGGAACAATACCCATAATGCCGAGGATAGCGGCAGTGATCATTAGGGCTTTGGGATTATCGAACATTTGGAAGACAAGTTGTTCGCCCATGTCTTCATCGGTATTTTGACGCGTCACCATCATCGCCGCAGCAATAGAAAGTAGCAGCGATGGAATTTGTGCAACCAGACCATCACCGATAGTAAGTAGCGTATAGATTTCAATGGCTTCACCAAAACCAAGGTCAAACTGAGCCATACCGATACTCAAGCCGCCAATGATGTTGATGAATAAGATCAAGATACCAGCGATAGCATCGCCTTTTACAAACTTAGATGCACCGTCCATCGAGCCGTAGAAGTCGGCCTCTTTGGTCACTTCAAAACGTCGTGTACGAGCTTGATCTTGGTCGATCAAACCCGCATTCAAATCGGCATCGATTGCCATCTGTTTACCCGGTAGGGCGTCTAGTGTGAAACGTGCACTTACTTCCGAGATACGACCCGCACCTTTGGTTACAACCATGAAGTTGATGATCATCAGAATCAAGAACACCACTAGACCTACGGCGTAGTTACCACCGATAACCACGTTACCGAAAGCTTCAATAACGTTACCGGCCGCGTCACCACCTTCGTGACCATGGAGTAATACCACACGTGTCGAAGCAACGTTCAAGGCTAATCGAAGTAGAGTTGCAATCAGAAGTACTGTTGGGAAGGCAGCAAAGTCCAAAGGCCTGCGGGTATAAACCGAAACCAGTAAAACAACCATAGACAGCGCAATGTTGAAAGTGAAGAACATATCCAACAAGAAGGCTGGTATTGGCAACACCACCATAGCGAGCGTCGCAAGTACCATAACGGGCGCGCCAATTGCAGGCATCGCACGATTAGGAATTTTAGGCAGCTTGTCCGCAAAAGGCAGGGAGAATTTCATAAGTCTAGACAGTTTCGCTATGTTGTAGCCATCTCACTAAGCTATTTGAGGCTCAGGTCTAAGCTATATGGCTATGGTTTAAAGTGCATAGGTTAAAAATGCACAGGCTTATAACACAAAGGTTTATACTGATCGGGTTTATAATGCTCAGATTTACAATGCTAAGTTTATTAATGACCGGCTTATATATAGTCGGGGTTGATATAGCAAACACTGTACCAACACTTTACGTCAAATTATTGCCATCACCTCTTTAAAAAGAGGATTAGCTAGCCCGCTATTATCAGGGTTCATCAAGCAGAGCTCAAGCAATTGATCTAATGTCGTAAATCAGGTGGGATCGGCATATTAGAATCTTGGAGTTTTGGCCTCTCTCCGCCTCGTTTTCGGTACTGTTTCAGTTGAAACACATATGCAAGCACTTGAGCAACTGCTGTAAACAGACCGTCAGGAATTTGTTGTTCTAGTTCGGTAGTGTGATAAAGCGCCCTAGCCAACGGCGGCGCTGGAATAATATAGATGTCATTTTCACGTGCAATTTCACGGATCTTCATTGCCATATGATCAACACCTTTAGCAACTACAACGGGGGCTTTGTCTTGATTCTGCTTATAGCGTAGAGCCACAGAGAAATGCTCCGGGTTGGTCACAATTACATCCGCTTGAGGTACGTCAGCCATCATACGGCGCTGGGCAGCTTCTCTTTGCAACATACGAATGCGCCCCTTAACTTCAGGTTTACCTTCCGTATCTTTGTGTTCGTCTTTAATTTCTTGTTTGGTCATCTTCAACTGATCGGCGTGCTGCCAGATCTGGAACGGGATATCAATCGCCACCACGATAAGCAAAGAGCAGCTGATCAGCAGAATAAAATTGAGCAAGATATCTAAAGCGTGGAAGATATTCTGTGGGTATACCTCCATGCTCAGTTGCATTAAATCGTGTTGAGAAGCTTGAATAAGATAGATGGCCATTCCCGAAACAAGTGCCACTTTCAAGATAGATTTCAACAGTTCAACCCAACTCTGCAGGCCAAACATACGCTTAATACCACTGAGTGGGTTTAGCTTAGACGCCTTAGGCATCGCCGCCTGCATAGAGAAATTAATTCCGCCGACACCCGCCGCACCAATGACGGCTGCAACAAATAAGGTTATCAGGATTAAGAACAACGGGAACAACAGGTTCACTAATGCGCCACCCGCAATTTCGAGGAGTTTTGTGGTATCAAAAACTTCTTCCCGACTCAGAGAAAACAGACGTTGCATTGTTTCGAACAAAGCTTTCGCCATCGATTCACCAAACCACATTAAAGCAATCGCACCAACAATAAGTACCGACGCCGACGCTAACTCTTTTGACCTTGCAACCTGCCCTTTCTCTTTGGCCTGTTGCAAGCGTTTGGGCGTGGCGTCTTCCGTGCGTTCTTGACCGTCTGACTCTGCCATTTTAGTCTCCTAGCACTCTAACCTGATTAGACGACATATCTGTTGTTCGGTTTGTATCCAGAATAACTCATAGTGACTAAACAAGCCGCCAAGGATATACCAACAAAGCAATAGGCCCACGAGTAGCGCAAATGAGAAACCCAAAGAAAAGATATTTAGTTGAGGCGCCGCACGCGTCATTACACCAAACGAAAGGTTAATCGTCAGCAGCGCAATAATACCAGACAATGACATTGCTAATGCTGTTTTGAACATGATACCCAACCACAGAGCAAGCTCTCTATAATCAACAGAGGTCAAACTTCCACTGCCAACGGGTAAAGTCTCAAAACTGAACACCACAAGCTGTAGCATTTTTAGATGACCGTCTGTCTCCAAAAAAAACATGGTCGCTAGCAACATAAACAATTGGCCCAGTACTGGCGTGTTTTGCCCGTTAGCCGGATCCACCATAGAGGCGAACCCCAAGCTTGATTGCATACCCAAGATCTGGCCGAGCATTACGAAAGTTTGAATCATGAATTGGGTGACAAACCCCATGGCAACGCCAATCACGATTTGTTCAAATACAGTCAAGAAACCTTGGAAAGAGAGCAGTTCAATATCTTTAGGAACAGCGGGGATCGCAGGCATCACCGCGAAGGTGATCGCTAAACCTAAATACAGACGAATACGCGGCGACACAAAGCGCGCACCGGTTACTGTCATCACCATCAGCATGGCTGAGATGCGAGTGTAGGGCCAAAAATAATTGGCTAACCACTCTAGTACAAGGCTCGTTGGGTATTCCATATCGGTTTAGTAAAGAACTTGTGGCAAGCGTTCGATGAGTTCGAAAAAGAACTCCATCATCATTTGGGTCATCCAATGTGCAAACATCATCAACGCTAATAACGTCACGATCAAACGTGGTAGGAAACTTAAAGTTTGTTCATTGATCGAAGTAGCCGCTTGGAAAACAGCCACAACCAAACCAATCAGCAGGCTAGGAATAATTATGGCGCAAACCATAATTAGTACCATCCAAAGGGCATCTTGGAACAAATCTACGAATATTTCAGGATTCATGCTTCCCCCAGCTACAAGGCAAAACTGCCGGCGAGTGTGGAGAGTATCAAATTCCAACCATCAACAAGAACGAACAACATCAACTTAAACGGCAACGATACAATCATTGGTGACAACATCATCATACCCATGGCCATCAAAACTGATGCCACCACTAAGTCGATAATTAGGAACGGCAAGAACAACATAAAGCCTATCTGGAAAGCTGTTTTCAATTCAGACGTGATAAACGCAGGAATCAGAACCGCCATTGAAACATCTTCTGGGTTGGTTACTTGCGCACCGGATATCTCAACGAAAGTTTCAAGATCTTTGATTCGAGTCTGTTTAAGCATAAAAGACTTAATCGGCCCTTGGGCAACATCAAACGCCTGTCGCGCTGATATCTGTTCATTCAAATAAGGCTGAACTGCTTGTTCATTTACCTGACTGATTACTGGCGACATGATGAAGAAGGTCAGAAATATCGCAATGCCAATAATCACTTGGTTTGAAGGTGTTTGTTGAAGACCCATTGCCTGACGCAAAATAGACATCACAACCACAATACGAGTGAACGATGTCATCAAAATAACCATCGCCGGCAAGAAGCCAAGCATGGTCATCAACGCAAGAATTTGCAGGTTAATCGAGTAGTCTTCACCCCCATTGGCATTGGTGGTCATGGTAAAGGCAGGGATACCGCCACCATTACCGGTTAAGCTACCAGTGGTCATAGTCTTCGATTGGGCTTGATCTTGCTGCATCGTACTGATGGTGACCGACTCAGATCCAGCGGTATTCGCAGGAATGACAGTCCCATCTTCAACCTGTGCAAATACTGACACGCTAAATACGAGAGAGCAGAATATAATGAGCTGAACCAACCACACTTTCACCGTACGGAAAAATCCGGCATGGCAAAAGTAAAATGGATTCAAAAATCCGTTACTTGTTTGCATCTTTTTTTATTAGCTGGGAAAGCTGACTTGAAAATGTACTTTTTTCCAGCATCTCCTGAGTAAGAGGTTTATCGAGCTTAGAGATCAGCTGAATCGATTGTGTAGTAATGCCAACCAAGAACTGTTCATCACCCGCTTGTACAATGGCAATACGTTCTTTTGTGCCTACCGGAATTTGCCTAACAATAGCCAAACCTTGTTGATTCGACATCGCAGGCACTTGCATTCGCTTCAGTAGCCAAGCAATAAATAAAATGAAGGCTATAACGAAAATTAGCGACCCAAAGGTGGTCGCTAAATCGAGAGAAGGGGGCGCTGCCGCAAAGGCAATAGAAGGAGTAGCTAGTAGCCCTACTCCCAAGACTCTGCGAGACAAACCTGTCATTCCGAGAGAAGAGCCCGCCAGTCTTTGAGACAAGAAGCCCATTAACGCAACTTCTTAATTCGTTCTGTTTGACTAATAACGTCTGTCAAACGAATACCAAATTTGTCATTCACCACAACCACTTCTCCATGAGCAATCAGAGTGCCGTTAACCATCACGTCAAGTGACTCACCAGCAATTCTATCTAGCTCAACAACCGAACCTTGGTTCAATTGAAGTAAGTTACGGATACTAATTTGAGAGCGGCCGACTTCCATTGAGATAGTCACTGGGATATCCATAATGGTATCCAGCTTACGACGCTCATCTTCTGAAATTGGAGACGATGAGTCGGTTAACTCATCAAGTGGTGCCGCGAGAACATCATCAACATCAATTGACGGCGCTGAAGGGTCTTCACCAAGTGCTGCAGCCCATTCGTCTGCTAGCTTTTGATCTTCACTAGGTTCCATTACCAATTCCTATACTTTTATCTACTTTGCTATTCTTCATCTTCACTATTTTCCAGCTCAGACATTAAGTCTTTGCCAAGAAAGGCGAGATCGGTTTTGACCACATGAGGTCTTTCAATTTTTTCAGAAATCTGTACCGCGAGCTTCTCACCAGAACGGCCCATTTTCACACGATAGGTCGGCAGCTCTTCAACAAACATGGTTGCATGCTCAGGCATATTCATCGGGATAACATCCCCAGGACGAAGTTCCATCAAATCACGCAAAGAGATATCTTGCTCGAGCAAATTGACACGGAAGTTAACTGGCACATCCATGATTTCATCACGCAATGCTGAACTCCAGCGAACGTCGGTTTCCATTTTATCTGATTGGACACCAGCATCCAGCAGTTCACGAATCGGCTCAACCATTGAGTAAGGCATAACCACATGGAAATCACCGCCGCCGCCATCGACTTCAATGTGAAATGAACTCACAACAATCACTTCGGTAGGGCTCACAATGTTAGCCATACTTGGGTTTACTTCAGAGTCCAAGTATTCAAACTCAACGCCCATCACGGGAGACCAAGCTTCTTTGTAATCTTCAAAAACAATTTTCAGTAGTAACTGAATAATTCGTCTTTCTGTTGGTGTAAATTCGCGACCTTCAATCTTGGCGTGAAAACGACCATCACCACCAAAAAAGTTCTCTACGAGAATGAAAACAAGCCGAGCTTCCATCGTGATTAGCGCAGTACCTTTTAACGGGCGGAAGCGAACCATGTTTAAACTTGTGGGTACATAGAGTGTGTTCTGGTACTCACCAAATTTCATCATCTGTACGCCGTTGATCGACACTTCAGCCGTCTTACGCAACATATTAAACAAGCTAATACGCATATGACGTGCGAAACGCTCGTTAATAAGTTCAAGGGTCGGCATTCGACCACGAACGATTCGATCTTGTGATGAGAAATCAAAATTGACCGTATTGTCACTTTCGGTTTCTAAGACATCTTCAACGTCTTCAACATCATCAACGCCATGTAATAGCGCATCAATTTCGTCTTGGCTTAATAAATCGGTCACATATTACCTATTGAATTACAAAGTCAGTGAATAACACTTTTTCAATGACCGGCTGGCCAACAGCTTGAGTTAAGCTTGCTTTAATATCTTCAGTCGCCTTGTTCCGCAGTTCAACTCTGCCGGCAGGAGATCGTAATTGATCGACCGTCGCCGAAGCGAATGTAGCAAGTAGTGCGCTTTCAACAAGTGGAGAGTGGTATCGAGCGAGAACTTCATTCTTCATACCACGTACCATCAGCTGTACTTTTATCTGAACTAAGCGATCTTTCTTATCGCCCGTAACGTTAAATAAGAAAGCTTGAGGCACATTAACATAGACCACTGGATCAGCGTCCATGAATTGAACCTCAGCTGACGATCCAGCACTCTCAGCTTTATCATCGGAACCCATTAAGAAAAATGCGGCACCACCACCTCCAAGTAACAGCACAACAACCGCGATAACGATAATAAGAAGCTTACTCTTTCCTTTCGGTGTTTCTTGTTCTTCTGCCATATTCAGCTCTAACTTCCTGTTCTTTCTATTAACTAACGGTTTTGTCTATTAACTAACGGTTTTTTCTATTAACTAAGCGTTCTTTCTATTAGCTAAGTGTTTTAGCCTGATACTAGGCATAATAACTAATTCCATCACGCTTTGACGTGACATTCAATTCAAGATTGCTGTTGCTATCAAGGTTTTCATCACCTTGACCATCATTTATACGGTTAGAGCCTGATTGTTGCTCACCATTGTTGTACCTGTCTTGCCCCTGACCAGAATTCTGCTGCTGAACTGAAGACTCAGCAAGCTGCATCCCTTGCTGAGCAAGCATCTCCCTCAAACGAGGTAAGGTTTGTTCAATAACCTCTCTCGCTTGTTGGCTACCGACAGTAAAGTGCACGTTCGCCACGTCATTATTCATGGTCATGCGAATTTTCATCTGCCCCAACTCTGGTGGGTCAAGACGGATATCCAAGTTCTTAAGGTTCTTAGACATCATCATTTGTACTTTTTCTGCCACCTGCTCGTTGGCTAGCTCTTTAGTGAGCTGCAAAGGAGCCTGTTGAGCCGCTTGAATTTCTGCTCGTGTCGGAGCTGAACCTACTGTGGCTGTACCTTGTGCACCCGCCGCAGAAGCGATCTGCTGAGCAAAGGTCGAGTCTTTAGAATCGTCTTTCGCGCCAGCTTTACCCAAGCCTGACAATGCAGCGGCACCTGCGCCCGCTTTAAGAAGCGCATCAGTAGAGCCTGCTTTTGTAGTGACTGGTGCTGCATTCATCGCGATCCCTTGCGCGGTTAAAGCTGGATCCAACGTTGCTTGCTGCTGAGGTGAAGCAACATTAGCTTGTTGAGCGGCTACATGTGCATTGTTGGCGTGCAGCATTGCTGCCTTATCCGTAAGAGCATTGTTTGTTGATTGAGAAGCGGCCTGCGCTGACACTTGTTGTGCAGCCATCGCTACAGCTGCTGTTGATGCTGCCGCAGCTAAAGCTTTAGTTTCGCTTGAATCCGTATTATCCCAATCAATAGCAGCAGGTTCGCCGGATGCGCTGTTCATATTCGGCTCTTGGCTTAGTAACGCCGTAGCTTGCTGTTGAACATTGGTTAGCTGTTGATTCAATGTCTGTAATTTCAATGTCGCTTGAGTCAGAGCGGCTTGTTCGTCGGCCGTCAATTTAGCGCCGCCCTGTTGCTTCTGAAGCAAGCTATCGACAACAGACTGTTCTGATTCGATTTGTCCATTCAATTGTTTTAGTGCTTTGGTATGGGCGTCAACCTGCTTAGCAAGCTCAATATCCGCAGCTGAGAGCGCTTGGCTCTGTTCGGCCGCTGTAGCGCTAGCCGCATTCATTTGACTCAGCTCTCGGTTCATACTGGCTTCAATTTGCTCGGGAGTGACGCCTTTATCCATCAACTGTCGGATTTCATCATCGGTCAGTTGGGAAACACCCTTTCCACCAGTAAGCACAGCAATTTCAGAATCAACTTCTAGTGTACCATCTTGATTCGTTGCATCGGTTTGGTTTATCTGTTTACTCACTTCGCCCGCAGGTGTAAGACCTGCAACAGTAGCTCCCGGGATATTACCTTGAGCTTGGTCTACCTGAGCCTGTTGTGGCAAAGCTTTGCCGTTAGGTGTCTGATTTAGCGTTTTGTTTGCCTCATCCAACTGGCCTAATAACTTGTTCCCTTCATTCATCGCTGCCGTCGCTTGCGATGCCTGGGTCGATTCATTTGCCGTAGATGAAGCCTGAACTTTGGGTTGATCAGTCTGTTCTTTAGAATCGTTGGTCGTAGACTGCTCTTGTTTACCATCCACCTTGTTAGGCATAGTACTATTATCTGCTGAATTGGCTTTCAGTTGTGACTCAGTACCAGACTCTGCCTCTGAAGAGGTTTTATCCGTGGTGTTCTCACCCTCGACTTCTGAAGCCATTTGCTCGCTTTTCGCTTCGCTTACTTCGCCAGTCGCATCAGATTCAACTGAATCACCTTTCTTAACTTCAGCTGACGCTTCATCTTCGGTAGAATCCTGCTTAGCATCAGATTTCTCAGTGTTTTCTGCATCTTTCACTGTTGTTTTGCTGTCACTCTCTTCAAAGCCTAGCGCTTCTTTAAAAGACTCAAAGAAACCTTTAGAGTCTCCAGTTTCCTCTACCTTTGAAGAGGCAGTACCGGAGTCCAACAACGATGACGTTTTGTTGGCCGCTGAATTTGAGGAAAGACTAACATTCATATATACAAGCTCTATCTACTAGCTTTGCCGCCATTCATCAGGCAACAAAAAGAAAGTCGGATACGATTTATGCCTTAGCTAGACACAACGCGCAATTTTATATAAGACAGAGCAAGAAACATGCCTATAAATTTTAATTAGGTCGTCTGGATAACAGCACCCGCGTCATTCGAGGTTTAAGGTCACATTTTCTTTCGGCTATATAACAGAGTCGAGAACTCATCCATTTGCTTTTGCTCTCTTTGGTCTTGCAGCTTTGCTTTCTCTTTCTGCTTTTTCTCCATCAACCACTCGTAGGATTTACGCTTTTTTCGTAACTCCATCCAATAGTTTTGGCAGTTATCGACCTGATTCTTAAAGTGGTGTTCCGCTTCTCTCTGCTTAGAGAGCGTTTCATCTAATTGAGTTAAGAAACGGTTTAAGTGACCATATTGGCTAGCGGTTAATCCGGCCTTACCTCGGTCAACAAGTTGCTGACAGTAATCAAGTCGATATTTTTCGATCTGTTCAACCTGTTCGTAGTAACCCTGAAGCTCGACATTCGCTTGATTCAGCGCCAATACGGCTTGGTTCTCTTGGTCTTTCGCTTGATCGAGAAGAAATTCTAACGCGTTATCCATGATTGACCTTATTCAACACGGCCTAACCGCCTAATACATGCTTTAACATGTTAACGCACATGTCATAGGGAACCGTTTCTTTCATTTTCTGTTGTAAGTACTCGTCCAATCTTGGTTTCAAAGTGAAGGCACTATCAATAGCTGGGTCTGTCCCCGGTTTATAGGCGCCAATAGATACCAAATCTTGGTTCTTACGACAAATAGACAACACTTGGCGAACCGCTTTCGACATCAAGACATGTTCTTCAGTGGTGATTTGAGGCATAACACGACTGACTGATTTCTCAACATCAATCGCAGGATAATGCCCAGCATCCGCCATCTCACGAGATAAAACAATGTGACCATCTAGAATCGCTCGCGATGCATCGGCAATAGGGTCTTGTAAGTCATCACCTTCGGTTAACACGGTAAAGAAAGCGGTGATAGAACCTTGTTCGTCGCTGCCGTTACCCGCTCGTTCCACCAGCGCAGGAAGCTTGGCGAATACTGATGGCGGATAACCTTTAGTCGCTGGCGGTTCACCGACAGACAGAGCAATTTCACGCTGCGCCTGAGCGAAACGGGTCAATGAGTCCATCAGTAGTAGTACATCTAAACCTTGGTCGCGGAAGTACTCGGCTACAGCCAGTGCGGTCTGACAGCCTTTCAATCGCATTAATGGCGATGAATCCGCAGGAGCAGCGACCACAACGGATCGCTTACGACCATCTTCGCCAAGGATCTCTTCAATAAATTCTTTCACTTCGCGTCCACGCTCACCAATCAACCCCACCACAACCACTTGCGCGGTTGTACCACGAGTCATCATCCCAAGCGTAACCGACTTACCCACACCGGAACCCGCAAACAAGCCGATACGCTGCCCTTTGCCCACCGTTAACAAGCCATTAATCGCTTTCAAGCCAACGTCAAGTGGCTCTGAGATAGGTTTACGAGCTAAAGGGTTGATTGGCTCGGCGTTAAATGAAGCGCGTTGCTCGGTATAGATTGGACCTAGCCCATCAAGTGGATTACCGACACCGTCGATAACACGACCAAGTAACTCCATTCCAACAGGGATACCGCTTTCTGATGTCATCGGTGTCACGCGAGCACCTGGTAAGATCCCAGTAATTTGTTCACTCGGCATCAAAAACAGGTTATCGCCAGAGAAGCCAACAACTTCGGCCTCCATCTGACCAGACATAGTTTCGACCAAGCATAAGCTGCCGATAGGTGCTTTACAGCCGGTCGCCTCAAGCGTTAGACCAACAACACGAACGAGTTTGCCCGATGCAATTGGTCGCGACTTTAGCCCTTCGACTTTGTATTGACTGAGACGGTTCGCTAACTCAAGCATTACTCATGACCTTGATGACGGTTTACACCACAGAAGCTTTGAATAACGTTCTTCACGCGCTCTTCCATGCGGTAGTTAACACTCGACTCACCCGCTTCAATTTGGACATCACCACGGTTAAGCGCAGGCTCTGATACCAACGTCCAATTACGACAGTCCAATTCCGTTTCACCATACGCTGAGCGTATTATTGCAACGTCTTCAGGGTTTAGCTTCAATGTGATCGCGTGACCAGAGATTGGCAGTGACTCTACCGATTCTTTCACGGTATCTAATATAATTTGTGGGTTGGTTTGTACTTCAACATGAACCACTTCTTTAACCATGGTCAGTACCATGTCGACCAATTGCTTCTCAACCTGAGCATTCATCAACTCTAATGGTTGAGCGAATTGGTTGGCGAGTCCCATAAAGATGGCAACTTGCTGTTGAATGTACTCTTGACCCGCAGTCACACCTTCAAGTTTTCCGGCTTGGTTGCCTTCTTCGTGGCCTGCAGCAAACCCTTCTTCTTTGCCTTTGTCGTACCCTTGTTTAAAACCAGCTTCTTGCCCTTGATGAAGCCCTTCTTGATAAGCCCCTTGCTTGATCAGTTCGATTTGGTCTTCAGTTAGAACCAGTTCTTCATCTTCGATGGCTTCTTCAACCGTCGGCATCCAACCAGGATCGTAGTTAAAAGCCGTTTCTTTGGCTTGCTTATTCACATCAGAGGTATAGTCAGGCAGCCCCCATTTCTGAGGCTGGGCAACCGTATTATCTTCTTCAGGGCGAAGGAAGCCGCGTTTTCTATCACCTGACATATCAGTACCTATCTATGAGTGCGTCCAACTGCGTTGTAGATTCAAGCAATTACACGGTAGTTAATCTGTAGTTTGAGGTTGGATAAAGAAAAGCCCCAACAATGTGGGGCTCTTGAGGTTTCTGTATTAAAGGAACTCGTCGGCGCCACCAGACAGCATAATCTCGCCACTGTCTGCCATCTTCCTCGCAATACCCAAGATCTCTTTCTGAGCCGCTTCTACATCAGAGACTTTAACTGGCGGCATCGCCTCTATATCATCTCTCATCATATCAGCTGCACGCGTAGACATGTTCTTGAAGATCTTCTCACGTAGGCCTTCATCTGCACCTTTAAGTGCTTTCTGTAGAACGTCTTGTGGAACATCACGCAGCAGTCGTTGAACACCTTGGTCATCAACTTCGATAAGGTTTTCAAAGACAAACATAAGATCCTGGATCTGGGTTGCCATGTCTTCGTCTTGATCTCGAATTTGCCCCATCAAGATGCCTTCTACATTATTGTCCATGTAGTTCATGATCTCAGCAGCGGCTTTCAGGCCACCAATTTTGGCAGCTTGAGCTCCCGCTTGACCCGCAAACTGTTTCTCCATGATTTCATTCAATTCAGCGAGAGCTGAAGGTTGAACTTCTTCAAGGTTAGCAATACGCATCATCAAATCAAGACGAACACGCTCAGGGAATTGAGATAAGATCTCTGCAGACTGATCCGATTCCAAGTAAGACAATACGATCGTTTGAATCTGTGGGTGCTCGTTGATAATGATGCTTGCCACCTGACGAGGATCCATCCACTTAAGCGAATCCAAACCTTTAGAGCCTGTACCCAGAAGGATTTGATCAACAAGGTTATTCGCCTTATCTTCGCCCAGCGCAGCTACCAACGCATTACGCATAAAGTCTTCGCTGCCCATGCCGATGTTGGTGTACTTCTGAATATCATCTAGGAAAGCACGGTGCACAGCACCTACTTTTTCTTGAGACCAATCCGTTGAACGTGCCATTGCACTACCAACACGTTGAACCTGTTTAGGTTCTAGGTGGCGAATGATACCCGCAGCATCTTCTTCACTTAAACTTAGCAACAAGATCGCAGCGCGCTCTTCGCCTGAGATAGACTCGATATCAACACTTGCGACATCAAGCCCTTCACCACCTTCTGCTTGTTGTGGAACAATTTCGTTAGCCATCTGCCACCCAATTCTTAACTACTTGAGCTGCTAGCTCTGGTTCATTCGCTACAAGTGCACGTACTGCTTTCAGTACGTCCTCATCTTTATGAAGGTTTGGTAGATCGATGCTTGAACCAAATTCAAACAACTCACCACCTTCAATATCACCACCAATTAAGCTGGTTTCGCCATCGGCACCAATTGGCATACCATCAGGGCCGTACATTTGATCATCATCGTCAGCTGCTGGGTTAAGCAATTTCTTCATTGCAGGGCGAACAAGTACCACTACCACCACAATGATGACCAAAGCACTTGCAAACCAACGCACCCAATCATTAAAGTGTTGGTGCTCCCAAATTGGTACGTCAGCAACAATATCCGTTACTTGAGGTGCAAATTGCATACTTAAAACATTGAGTAAATCACCGCGGTTTTCATCAAAACCCACAGTTCCAATCAATACCTGACGTATCGCGTTAATTTCGCTTGCTGGAATTGGGGTGTGAACCACTTCTCCCGTATCAGGGTTCAATGATTGACGATCTTTGATTGCAACAGATACGGTCTGACGATTAACCGTGCCGCTCTGTTTTCGCTCATGACTAATGGTCGTGTCCAGCTCAAAGTTGCGGGTCGCTTCTTTGTGAACCGAACCTTGCCCCATCATCGTACCATCTTTCATCTGAGCCACATCCTGAGGAATCGAAGCATCAGCAGGAGGCTGGTTACTCAAAGCCCCTGGAATACCAGCCACAACGTTGCCGTTATTATAATCTTCTAATGTGTATTCACTTCGGGTTGCTGGAGTATTCGGATCAAAACGCTTTCTTGTTTGTTCCACAGCACTAAAGTCGAGTTGAATATCAACCTGAGCCGTGTAGTTACCAAACCCAAGAATCGGAATCAAAATAGAGTCAATTTTTTCACGTAGCGCTTGTTCTTGATTACGCTCTAACTCGTGCTCTTTACGGCGTGCCGCTGACATCGGGTCTTGAGAGCCAGAGCTCAAAAGTCGGCCATGCTGATCGGTCACTGTAATTCGTGAAGTTTTCATCCCCGGGACGGCACTGGCCACCATGTCCACAACAGAATCAACTTCTTGCTGCTTGAGGTTCGTCCCCGTTTTAAGTGTCAGGAATACTGAGGCAGAGGCTTCTTGATTGTGACGAACAAAGACACTTTGCTTAGGTAAGGCAAGTAAAACTTGAGCTTTACGTACCTGCTTCATCTGTTCAATAGCTTTAGCAAGCTGTCTTTCACGGCTTAGTTTAAGACGCTCTTTCTCTAAACGTTGTGATACTCCGAAACCCATGTCTTGCATGAGAATATCATCACCGGTGTTTCGCTCTTGGTTCAAACCCGCTCGAACCATATTTAGCTTTAATGAGTTATATTCACTCGCTGGTACCGAGATAGTATTCCCTTCAAGAGAGTACTCAATTTTCTGCGTATCCAAGTAATCAAGAACTGGGATCAACTCTTCTGTTTCGTAAGCGCCTAATGGACGCATTTCTGGCTCTTTCACCCAGAAAAATAGCATTACAATAAGCGCTACACAGATCGAGATAGAAAGAACTAAGACGACTTGACGAAGCAAATCGAGATCACCGACGGCCATATCGAACTTAGATGAACTGCGCTCACCTAAATCGGTATTTTGCCCTTCTCCGTCTAGCTCAGAACCTGCAAGAAGTGCGTGGTCATTGCTATCGCTTACGGTTAAATCTGTTGTTTGACTGTTATCTGCCACTATTTACTACCCAACTTATACCGGCATATTCATCAGCTCTTTGTACGATTCGACCAATTTATTTCTAATTTGGATCGTCGCTTCAAAAGCTACGCTAGATTTATTACGAGCAATCATCACGTCAGATAAAGACACGCTTTGATCGCCACTGTCAAAACGAGTTTGAAGATTACCAGAGGTCTTTTGTAATGAGTTCACATTATTGATGGCATTAGTCAGCATGTTGCCAAAATCTGCACCAACCGCTTGCCCTGTTGCGGCAGGACGCGTGCTGGCAGCTTCAACCATCATTGCCTGCATTTCGCCTTGTAAACCATCTATTCTCATTTACTACCTCAGGAGTCAAAATTATGACTATCTATTTAGCTTTATTATTGACAGAGCAATTAGCGTGCCATGGATCAATTTGACTAGCTATCGTAATACACCAGTCAGAAAGCTGACACTACTAATTTATGTTCAATTTGGAATGTCTATTCCAGCATCACGCATTTTCGCCAATTTATAGCGCAATGTACGAGGGCTAATACCTAGCTTTTCAGCCATATCTTTACGTCGGCCATGACAAGCAATCAATGTTTCAAGAATAATTGCATACTCTTGATCTCGAAGCTCATTTCCAAGCCCTTCACTGCTTGCTGCAACTTTACCGATAGGATTCGCTTCAGCAATCGGCTTAATTTCTGGGGCTGCAACACTGCTGCCTTCAACAATTTGCTGCAAGCCAGTTGCGTCTTGCCAATCAACACCTTCAAGTAAAATATGTTCGCCTGAAATATTTTCTTGCTCACTCAAAATTAGAGCGCGCTGCACGACATTATCCAATTCACGTACATTTCCCGGCCACGGATAATTGACGAGTTTACTAATGGCTTGCTCAGACAGAACAGGAACTGGCATTCCTAGCTTGGTGCAATGACGTTCCACCAAATGTTTCGCAAGCGGCTCAATATCGCCTTTACGTTCACACAGCGCTGGCCAAGTAATTGGAAATACATTCAGTCGGTAGTATAAATCTTCACGGAAATTCCCTTCAGAAACATACTGTTTTAGGTCGCGGTTACTGGTTGCTAGAACACGGACATCCAGTTTGATGCTCTTACGACTGCCAAGACGTTCAACTTCGCGCTCTTGCAACACACGCAGTAGTTTCGCTTGTAGGCTAAGATCCATTTCACTGATCTCATCCAACAAAATAGTACCGCCTTGAGCTTGCTCAAATTTGCCAGGGCAAGCTTGAATCGCACCGGTGAACGCACCTTTATCGTAGCCAAACAGTGTCGCTTCCAACATATTGTCTGGAATCGCGGCACAGTTAATCGCAACAAACGGACCGTCTTTACGGCTCGAAGCGTTATGAATATAGCGAGACATGACTTCTTTACCAGAACCACTTGGCCCTAGCACCATCACGTTGGCATCGGTTTTAGCCACTTTGTCAGCCAGCATCATTAGTTTGATACTTTTCTCATCGGCAACGATAGCATCGCCATTGTCATCCGACTTTACGGGAGCGTAACGGCTTACCATGTTTAACAGCACTTCTGGCGCAAATGGCTTTGCCATGTAATCGATAGCGCCTTCTTTCATTGCCGCGACCGCATCTTCAATGTTGGCATAGGCCGTCATCAATAGCACCGGAAGATTTGGCCAATGCTGCTTGATGTTTCTTAGCAATGCTAAACCGCCCATACCTGCCATCTGTACATCAGAGACAACGATATCTACGGAGTTTGATTTCAATTTTACCAGAGCATCTTCCGCACAATCCGCTTCCAGCCATTCATACCCGGCAAGCGCGAGTGTATCGACAAGGGCTTCACGTAGACCTTCATCATCTTCGACGATTAACACTTTGCTTTGAGCCATAGGATTCTCCAGTGTAAATTCAGTTAAAACTTATTAGTCTTCAGAAGAAGCACTTCTTTCCAACGGTAGACACATGGTAAAGCATGCACCATCGCCTTCTTCTGATATCAATTCCAGCCGACCGTCATGTGCTCGACATACCATTTGTACAACAGCTAAACCTAGACCTGTACCTTGAGAACGAGTGGTAAAGAAAGGTTCCATAATTTTACCTTGAAGTTCTTTGGGTACACCGGGGCCACTGTCTTGTACTGATATCTTAAGTTCACCGTTTACCGGTCTAAAAAACACATCTATCTGCGATTTCTTACCCGCAATTTGAACCGCGTTCAAAACCAGATTACTTAAAGCAGAAGCGATAGCATTGGCATTGCCAAACATTTGAGTCTCTTCATCTTCAACTTCCTGACAATAATCAATCTGGTTGCTTTTTAACGCTGCCTCAACCATAGGATGAAACTCGATGATTAATTCCGCGATGGTAAATGGCTTAACCACCTTATTGTCACCACCTTTGGCAAACAACAACATGTCATTCACCTGTTTCTCTAAATCATGCAGTCTATCCATCAGCTTAGATTGGAAACGCGTTTTTGTTGCCGGCGGCAAGTTTGGCGCGGCAAGGTTTGATGCATACAGCATCGCACTAGAAAGCGGCGTACGAACCTGATGAGCAAGCGAAGCGACCATTCTTCCGAGTGAAGATAAACGCTGAAGATCGCTCACTCGAGACTGTAATAAACGAGTTTCCGTTAGGTCGGTAATTAAAATAAGCTGCCCGGTAGTCGAGGCTGAAATGGCCAAACGTACTTTTCGCCCATTTTTCAATGAGATCTCGTGACCATCATCGTCTCTTGGTTCAAAGGCATTTTGTATTACCGAAAACCACTTCTCACCAACCAATTCTACTCCGAGAATACGATGCGCTTCAGGATTGGCCTCTCTCACCTCACCATCTGTATCTAACAAGATGACCCCTGCTGGCATCACATCAAGCACTTGCTTATAGCGCTCAACCTGTTGCTCAACAGAATCTAAATGTGATTGATTTTCTGGTTCGTTAGATAGGTGCATGTCAAAAATTTGCCTCAAATACTAAAACAGCCTGACATGTACAACACAAGTCAGGCTATTTGCTATATTTATCACATAGTTAAGCAAGCAACAACTCGACTATGGTTTATCTGTTCGTTTAGCTAAAGTTGCCAAAAAGCTAAAATGCTAAAATGCTAAAATGCTAAAATGTGTGCTAGTTTTTGTTTTCGTCAAAAATAGCCACTAACGCTGCAAGTTATATTTACGCATTTTTTCAACCAGAGTGGTTCTGCGCATTCCAAGCATGTCAGCAGCGCGAGCAACAATACCACCCTGAGCCTCCAACGCTTGATTGATCATATTCACTTCCATATCAGCGAGCAGCTCTTTCAAATTAACCCCTTCAGCGGGTAAATCTTGAGGTGCGTTCGCATTGTCAGCAAGCTCATCGTGCTGCTCAAAACTGAAGTCTTCCGAGAACAAGTCAGAGAGAGCATCTCGCTCTTGCTCTTCCTCGGATGAAAAATTATTAAACTCAGGTTGGAACTCAGGGATGTCACTGTATCTATATTTAGTTGGCAGATGATTCACATCAACCAAGCTATTTGGATACAGAATAACCATTCGCTCAACCAAATTAGCTAATTCGCGAACGTTGCCCGGCCAGCAATGCTCCATTAAAGAATTGATTGCACGAGGAGTAAAACAGATTGGCATGCCACCTTCAGCTTCCATTCTGGTCATCAGCTCCTGCAGCAATAGAGGAACATCTTCTTTTCTGTCTTGAAGCGATGGCATTTCAATTGGGAAGACATTCAAGCGGTAGTAAAGATCTTCGCGGAATAAATCGTCTTCAATCATGCTTTCAAGATTGCGGTGTGTTGCAGCAATCACTCGAACATCAGCTTGAATAGTGCTATTGCCACCTACACGCTCAAAACAGCGCTCTTGTAAAACACGGAGCAATTTAACTTGCATCGCCATTGGCATATCACCAATTTCATCAAGAAACAGTGTGCCACCTTCAGCTAATTCAAAACGGCCCTTACGTGCGGTAATTGCACCAGTAAACGCGCCCTTCTCATGACCAAACAATTCACTTTCGAGCAAGTCTGGTGGGATCGCGCCACAATTTACGGGTACGAAAGGCCCAGAACGACGTTTAGAATGATAGTGAACATTGCGTGCTACAACTTCTTTGCCCGTTCCTGACTCGCCAAGAATCAGTACGTTAGCTTCAGTAGACGAGACCTGTTCAATCAAGTGACGCACTTCTTGGATGCTAACACTTTGCCCAACGAGGCTACGAAACAATGTGTTCTTGCGTGCCGAAGGTAGAATTTGAACCCCTTTGCGGCCCAAGAATTCTTTACAGTGCCTTAATGCATCACTTAATTGCGGGTAGTTAAGAGGAAGTTCAAGTTCACCAACAAAGTTAGTGAGCTCCTCTACCGGGTAATCGTTTTTGCCAATCACCAGTAACGGGATGTGATTAACGTGAACAAGCTTTTCATTCAGTAATGCGAAGCCTTTGGCTTTAATTGAACCAATGATGCAACCAGCCCACTGTAGAGACCAGTCGACTGTGTGTGCTTGTTCAGAGCTGATTACTTCGCAGCTCTCTCCTACAAACTCTAATATTGTGCTTAAATTGTGACGATTTTGAGCGTTATCATCGACGACAAGCAGTTTTGCCAAACCTTGCATAAGTAGGAATTATTGCCTTTATTTTGGTGCGATGCGGAAAATGGTAAGCGACGTAAGAGATAAAACAGAGAAAGTATCAATGATTATGGTCTACGTGGACAAACTTAGGAAACCAGCAACGAAAAAAGCCATTAGGCTATCTAATGGCTTCTATTTTATTTGATTATAAAAATAAGGCAACCAAGCAATTCAGAGATATGCGATTGGTTTAAACTGGGATGTTTCTTTAAATACCTACATCCGCAGACGTTAAATTGTGATATTCATTCGGAATTTGGTCCCAAGCGCTCTTAATTTCGCGGATAATATCGATAACATCATCAATTGGCTGCGGATCATTTTTGTGATTTGCAGCAGAAATTTGCGTGATCATAAACTCATAAAGTTGATCTAGATTTTTCGCAATGTCGCCACCATCGGCCATTGATAGGCAACTACGCAGGCTAATAATGATATCTAGAGCTTTACTCAGTCGCTCACCTTTCACCGGGATGTTGCCCGCTTGCATTGCCGCTTTACCTTGAATCAAGCGCTCGATAGCACCAGCCATTAGCATCTGAACAATTTTATGCGGTGAGGCAGCTGTTAGCTGGCTATCCACTGATACCTTTTTATATGCCTGTAAAGAACCGCGCATAGTAAACCTCTTCTATAAAAACTTTTTGTATTGTTGAACTGATTTGGCGCCATGTCGGTATTTATGTAAGTTTTCACCTACTAGACCAGTCTCAGACTGCATCAGTTCGACCAATTGTCTTGTTCTCGAAATGGCTTCAAACCACTCGGAGCTTTGCTTAACGTCGGGACATGAATCGATTAATTGAAGCACGTTTTGCAATAACTGTTCTCTGTTATCGACAAGATGCGCTATTTCTTCAGCATTAATTTCACTAAATTCGAGCTTAGACATAATTAGTTGATCGAGCTCACAAAGCTCTTGAAGCAGTTTGCTCATCTATTAGCCCATTGCACTCATCATGCTGCCCAATTGAGATTGCATCTTGCTGGTCGCATCTTGCATAGCAGTGAACTTAGAGTGCGTACGATTCTGTAGGCTATCCATACGGCGATCGAGTGCGACTTGGTCATCAACCAATCGATAGTTTTGTTCAACTAGGCTCTTTTCTCTGGTACGGATAGAGCCAGTAACACCTGTGATCCCTTGAATCGCATCTTCGACTTTTTTAGCAAAGCCATTGTTACCACCAAAGAACTCACCCAACTTATCAAAGTGATTGTTGAGTTGACGGTCAAGCATATCGTAGTTAATTTCTAGCGAGCCTTGTCTTGTTGTGGTGATGCCAAACTCAGTCAAAGACTTAATATCGTCAGGCGCGTCTTCAATACTTGATGAGAACACACCTTTCAATCGAGAATCTGCACTGCGTACCGTACTGTCACCAGAAAGAGGGCCTTTTTGACCAGTCAGTGGATCGACACCCGCTAAGTCTTTAGATACTTGGTAAAACTGATTATAAGAGTTAACAAACGCTTCAATATCTTCACGAACACGATTGCGGTCGTACTCAACACCAATCTCTGCTGGCGGCTTATCTTTAGGGGTTTTGCCTTTAACCGTAATATCAATACCTTCAACGGCATCTTCAATCACATTATTATTGCTAGAGAGCTGAGCAATGCCATCCAGAACAACCATAGAATTTTGTCCGGCTTGTACTTCCGTCATGCCGCTGTATTGGTCAAAAGACTGTTGAGCTAGCGCAAGGTCAGCTTGAGCTTTATCAACCTTGTCTAAATGTGTTCGCTCTCCCGGAGATAGCCTCGCTCTCTCTAATTGCTTAGCTTGCTCGGGGGTTAGTTCACCTTTTTCAACTCTCTTCGCTAACTCAGAACGTTCATCAACCAATTTACTTTCTATTCTGGCTTTCTCGGCATCGAGTTTCTGCTGCGCTTCTTTGGGAGTCACATAAGAATCCGTCAGCGTACCAGCGGCAGTATTTGACCACCCTGGAATATCAGCTGCTTTCTCTATGGCTTTTTCGTCAAGCTCAAGTTCAGGCCTAAAAAAAGAATCGAGCAATGTGCCTGAAGCGGTATTGTTCCACCCAGGGATTGTATCTTCTGGCATCCCTGAAGCTGCTAAAGCGGAAGCATCTAGCGCCTTCTGACCAGCTATTGCAGCTGCTTGGCCATAAGTTAAATTGTCACGATCAAATTCAGCGAAAGGATCTTCGGGTTCAACTACCGATTCCGCTTTTCTTTCATAAATAGGATTACCGTTTACATCAAATACAGTATTCCCGTTAACGTCTCGCAACGGAACAGCGAAACCGTCAGGAATAGGGTTACCGTCGGCATCCAATTTGGGAGGGGCATCAGCTAAGACGCCTTGCGCTACTGAGCGAGCCTCTTCTAAGGCTTTCAGCCTTTCTGATAGGGTTTTATATTCTAATTTTTTTAGAGGGTTGTTATCTTCAGAGTCAACGTGGAGTTTTATTTGATTGTCTTCACCAGACATATTTGAAGCGAGGACTAATCGAGGTCCTTCTTTATCATTAATGATAGAAGCTCGGACACCCGGATTATCTCCGGCACTGTTAATACTTCTAACAACATCACGCAGTTTTGAGTTAGCACTAACTTGTGTCTCGAAGCTCTCTTTACCAAGCGAAACCTGCAGCTTACCAGGGCCAAATCTCATGTCCTCTGATAGTACATCAGAAGCCACTTTATGGCTCTGGGCAAGCTGCAACACATCGATGGCATATTTGCCAGCGATAGCTTCGGTAGTCGCGGTTGCAGAAACAAGCCCCTCATCAGAGCTTTCTACTGTTCGCACAGCAAAAGCTTTGTCCTGGCGAAAGCTTGTCATCAGGTTCTTCATCGAATCAAGGGACTCTCTGAGTCTTCCATAGGCACTAATGCTGGTATCGATTCGCGTTCGTTCATTGTTGATTTGTTGCTGTTTAGGCACACGCTCCGAATCAACAATTTTGCTGACCATGGAATTGATATCCATGCCAGACGAAATCCCCATTGGGCCAAAACTCATTAAACCACCTCAATAATACGACTTAAACCTTAGCCTCCAATATTCCACTATTCGAGGTTTGGGCTGCTAGGCGCCTTAGAATTTCGAGCATTTCTTCATCGGGAATTTGGCGAATAATATCGCCCGTTGTGGTCTCATAAATGGTAACCACATCTCTCCCAGTCTCTTCATCAACTTTAAAAGCAACACCTTTGTTGAGAGAAGATATAAATTCATTGACCTTCTCCACCATTTTGACTCGCTCCGCATCATTCAGCTCTTGTCTATGTTGAGCTAATTGAATCGCCGCTTCAGTAGCCATCTCTTTCGATTTTTCTACCTTGTCATAAGATGTTGCTTCTTTCAGTTGTAAAGTGCTCGACGCACTACTACCTTTATCGCTTGCAAATTTAATGCCATTAGGTGAGCCATAAGGCTGGATGTTCGATGCGTTAGATAATATTTCCATAACACTCTCCCTCCCACCTTTATGAGCCTAACAGTAAAACCCTACTCAAAGTAGAGTTTACCGTTACTTACTGAAGTAAGTTTAGCCCAATAAGCTTAGAGCTGCTGATGGTGATTGTTTTGCTTGAGCTAAAATAGAAGTACTCGCTTGTTGTAAGATTTGAGACTTCGTCATTGCCGTTGTTTCTTTTGCGTAATCAGTATCTTTGATTCGGCTCTTAGACGCATTAACATTTTCGTTAATATTTTCTAAGTTGCTGATTGCGTGGTCAAAACGGTTTTGGAATGCACCAAGAGAAGCACGATTACTGTCGACTGACTTTAAGGCCCCGTCAATAATAGAGACAGCATTGTTTGAACCTGCAACAGAAGTTACATCAATATCGTTAACAGTAACATCCGTTACGATAGCCTTGCTGCTGCCAGGAACCTCTTTACCTTCTGCATCTTTACCAGAGCCAAGACCTAACTCTTCAGCAAGAGAACCACCAAACTCTACATTGCCATCAACTTTTTGGCTTGAAGCGAACAGTTGTAATTTACCGCCTTCACCTACTGATGCTTGTATGTCTGGGCTTTGACCGTTTAGGTAAGTGGCAAGTTCTTCCATGTCATTACCTTGTTTCGCAGTAATCGACAGATCTTGAACGTCACCAAACTGATCTTGGTATTTCATCGTTAGAACAGAATCTTCACCTACGCGCCAAGACGTATCTTTACCCTCTGCAACGCTGTAGCTTTTACCGCCCATCGCTTCAGTATCAGTACGCATATTATTCATCGTCAGCATTACTGCTTCACCAGAATCTGCACCAATTTGGAAAGATTGACTACCGAAAGTTCCGTTCAAAAGCTTGTTACCACCAAAAGAGGTCGTTTCAGCAATACGGTTAAGTTCTTTGTTTAGAGCAGAGACTTCTTCTTGGATTGCAACACGTTCAGATTTCGTGTTTGAGCCATTTGAAGATTGAAGGGAAAGGTCACGCATTCGTTGCAGGATATTGGTTGACTCATTCATTGCGCCTTCAGCTGTCTGGGCAATAGAGATACCATCATTCGCATTTTTTACAGCCATATCTAGGCCACGGCTTTGCGACGTTAAGCGGTTAGAGATTTGTAGGCCTGCAGCATCATCTTTTGCGCTATTAATTTTATAGCCAGAAGACAAACGCTCCATTGATTTTTGAGTACCTTCAGCCGCGCTATTTAGGTAGCGCTGAGCCGTCATTGCAGACACATTTGTGCTTACATTAATCGCCATAATTGATCTCCTTTAGGCATTTTTTTCATGTACTTATGTGACTCTCACCTCACAAAAACACATGTAATTTTGTTTTATATACCAGTGTCTCTCTCACCTTACATTGGTACATATCATTTCTCTCAATCCCTTTAACGGCCCCTTAACTAGAAGCTTTAATAAAAAATGCATTTTTTTTCGTTTTATTTTCAATATTAAAAAAAACGTGAAGTAGCTCGATTAATCTCACGGCATCTTTTAAAGCCGGATTTAGCACAATGCGTATCAATACCTATCAGATAATTGACATAAAAAAGTCCCTGCTCTCTCTTTTACTCCTTTTCGCCGACACGCTACTTCACTCCAATGTACCTTTACCAAATAACAGGCAATAAAAAACCCAGCCGAAGCTGGGTTTATTTAGCGCTCATCTCTCACCACGAGCTAATTTGTGGAAGCCAAACGTTAACATCTTTCATTAACGTGGCCTTTCAACCGATTAACCTAGTAGGCTAAGTGCCGAGTTCGGAGCTTGCTTCGCTTGAGCAAGAATCGAGCTTGAAGCTTGAGAAAGGATCTGAGATTTAGTCATCTGAGTCGTCTCTTTAGCGAAATCGGTATCTTTGATACGGCTCTTAGATGCATTAACGTTTTCGTTGATGTTGTCTAAGTTGTTAATTGCGTGGTCGAAACGGTTTTGGAAAGCACCAAGCTCAGAACGGTGGCTATCTACATATTTAAGTGCCGCATCGATAACAGCTACAGATTCTTGTGCACCACCAACAGACGTTACGTCGATACTATCAACCGTAACTTGCTTAGCCTCTAGCGTTTTTGGGTCCTCAGGCTTCGCACCTGCTGTCATGCCTAGTTCATCTGATAAAGCACCAGAAAATGCAATTTCCCCATCAACTTTGTTGTTACCAGCGAAGATTTGCAGTTTACCTTCTTCATCAATTGACGCTTTTACTAGGTCTTGTTGACCGTTAATGTAAGTCGCTAGCTCTTCAATATCATCGCCTGCTTTAGCAGAGATGTTGATTTCTCGTTGGTCACCGAAGCTATCTTTTAATGACATGGTTAAGTCATTCGCACCAGCTGCTACACCCCAATCTTTACCTTTAGCTTCTGTAAATTGGTAGCTGTTGCCGCCCATTTGGTCGTTATCAGAACGCATGTCTTTCAGTTGAAGCATTACTGCCTCACCATTATCCGCACCAATTTGGAATGATTTAGTACCGTGAGTACCGTTAAGCAGCTTGTTACCACCAAAAGATGTCGTTTCAGCGATACGATTTAGTTCATCGTTAAGCGCCGTTACTTCTTCTTGGATTGCAACACGGTCAGCTTTTGTATTTGAACCGTTTGTTGATTGTAGAGACAAGTCACGCATACGTTGCAGAATGTTCGATGTTTCATTCATCGCACCTTCTGCCGTTTGAGCGATAGAGATACCATCGTTAGCATTACGTACAGCAACATCAAGACCGCGACTCTGAACATTCAAACGGTTCGAGATTTGTAGGCCAGCAGCGTCATCTTTTGCGCTGTTGATTTTAGAGCCTGAAGATAGGCGCTCCATTGATGTTTGTTGAGAGCTATTTGCACTGTTTAGGTAACGTTGTGCTGTCATTGCTGAAACGTTGGTATTTACATTCACTGCCATGGTGATTTCTCCAATTGATTTTCCGGTATAGCGGTTTCCGACGTCTCGGAAAACCAAGTAGTTATCTCTAAGTTACTTTTAATAACGGCTCGAAATTCAGAAGCTTTAGAAAAACTTTCAAAAAACCACAAATTAAATATTAAAATCAATTTTATCAGATACTTAAAATCTTACATTTTCTATAACTGTGGCAGTCTTCAATTGAGAATGCATTTAAATGTGTTCAAAAAACACACTAAGCATGATTATCGTGACCCAAGGTCGAGAAAAGAACAGTCACCAAAGAGCGCAGATTGGTATGCTTCTTATACAAAGAGTGATGTTATTTATCGTGAAACAGATGAGTAAATTCGAGGTTTTGAGGATTCAAAAGATAGAAGATAGAAGATTAGCAAGAAAACAAAAATGTAGAAGTAGAAAGGAAAAAGCCCCTTTTCCTGTGAAGGAACCGGGGCTAGTTGGCGTGTCAGAGCCTGTGCGGAGATCATCGAGAAATGAACACATTTCCGACGCGCCGTTGCATTCTTACCGTAAAAATGGATAGCAGGTGAGAGATGAGAGAGCTAAACACCCAATAGTAAGTATGCTTGCCAGTTTCCCTCGCCAAGCGGTTCACGTCTGAACACGAATAGCGAGTTCCACCAATAACTATTGCAATAGTGATATTGCAGAGTTAGGCAACTGTTTTGCTTGAGCAAGTATTGATGTACCTGCCTGTTGCAGAATTTGAGCTTTGGTCATTTGCGTTGTCTCTTTCGCAAAGTCCGTATCTTTTATTCGGCTGTTTGAAGCGTCTACGTTCTCTTGAACGTTTGCCAAGTTATTAATACTGTGGCTTAGACGGTTTTGCTTCGCACCCAAATCAGCACGCTGTGAATCAACGTACTGCATTGCAGAGTCGATGACACTGATTGCGTTTTGTGAACCCGCTACAGTATTCAAATCGACATCTTGAACTAATGTCGTTCGACCTACAGCAGGTGCAGGTACAACTTTGCCATCCGCCGTAGTTGTGGTTTCCTGGCCTTCAGGAGCATCATTTTTGAAGCCTAGTTCAGAGGCTAAACCACCCGAGATTCTCATCTCACCATCTAAATCTGGCTCGGCAACAAATACCTGTATGCGACCTTCATCAGTAACCGATGCGTTAATTAAATCAGATTGACCATTAATGTAAGTGGCTAGTTCTTCGATATCGTCGCCGGCTTTGGCGCTTATATCGAGAGTAATCTCTTCACCCGCTTTAGTTTTGAATTCAAACTTAAGATCTTTTGCTGCTACTGGTACTTCCCAGCTTTTATCTTTAGCGTTTTCAGTGTCGAATGTTGTTCCACCCATACGGAAATCATCCGCACGAATACTCGTTAGCGCCATGATCATCGCTTCACCAGAATTTGAACCAATCTGGAATGAAGCTTCACCAAATGAGCCGTTCAATAAGCGACGGCCACCGAAAGCCGTGGTCTCAGCGATACGGTTAAGCTCATCTTGAAGAGCCATAGTCTCTTCGTTTAATGCTTGACGCTCTGCCGGAGAGTTGGTGCCGTTTGATGACTGAATCGCTAGATCACGCATACGTTGTAGTATGTTCGTTGATTCGTTCATCGCGCCTTCTGCAGTTTGAGCAATCGAAATACCATCATTTGCATTACGCATCGCTACATCAAGACCACGAGACTGGGCTGTTAAACGGTTTGATATTTGTAGACCAGCTGCATCATCTTTTGCACTGTTGATCTTGTGGCCTGATGACAAACGCTCCATAGAGGTCGCTAGTTCATTAGACGATTTATTCAAGTATCGTTGTGCTGTCATAGCAGATACGTTAGTGCTTACATTAATAGCCATATTGCTCTCCTTATGAGTTCGCAAAATTTCTGCGAAGCGGCCAGCTTTACTCTCATATGGATAAGCACTGACCGTGTATTACGCGATAAACCCTAGATAAGGTTTAAGATCTGTATTAATCATTTATGACAAATACAAAAGCATGTTATGTGCCAACTTTTTAAATTAATTGCAATAATTTAAAAATCACAATAAAAACAGATGTTTAATTAAAGATAATCATCTATGCCAATTGTATGAAGTCGAGAATATAAGAGATTCACATCTCTCGTTGCCGTTTTTTGCCGCTATTTTTTAAACATGCCACTTTGAATAAAAAAGCGGCAATCGATAGAATCATTCGCACGTATGGCATAGCACATACGGCAGAGAACTAACCCCAGATTAACGACTGTTCACAGCTAAATATAATTAAACAAGGTCAGGTCTTTGGTCTTGCCAAACGCTTGTTGTGAAGCTTGTAACGCTCGAGAGTTTTCATTGAATTCAATGATGGCTTTCGAATAATCCAAGTCTTCAAAGTTGCTTTTGGCTTTCGCTAAAGACAACTTAAAATCTTCATGTTGCTGCTCTTGAATATCCAACGTACTCAAACGTGCACCAACATCCGTTCTTGCCTTAGTCAAATGAATAAACGCGGCATGAAATTCTTCTGTCATTTGGTGCAGCTTTGCCGTTGCCGATGCATCCGATACTGGATTCTCAGCCTGTTCGGCGGTCTCTTTGAATGTATCAAAAATGGAGAATGTCTTTCTCGGCTCTAAAGTGATCGAGTCACCCTTAGTGATCTGCCCCTTGAATTGGATATTCAGACCTTCATAGACAACACCTTTCGAAGGATCAAAATCTTCCGAAGCAACCACTTTGCCATCTTTTTCAAGCTGGTAAGCGAACTTGCCTGTTTGCATATCAACAAAGGTCACTTTATAAGTTGCACTATCGTCAGCTTTATTGGTTGCGCGCCCTAGTAATAACTCAGAGGCTGGTTCAAGATCATACTGAGGCTCGTAATCACCAAACGGGTTATCTATTTCCATAAACAACTTACTGCCCGGATCGTTCATTGCCATTTCAAAGCTAGTTGCTACTCGCATCTTTCTTTGATAGTCATCACCTTGATAAGAGACATTCCCTTCGTTATCTTGAAAAAACGGTTGGCTCTTGGGCTTGGTGCCTGAAAATGTGTAGTTACCCGACTCATCTTGAGTATTAGCTAAGTGCAGAAGATTATTCGATAACTCTTGAATTTCACGTTTCTTCGCTAAACGGTCTTCCGGAGAAAGTGCACCGTTAATCATTTCCATCACGGTTCGTTTTGCTTCATCCGCGAACCCTTCCGAGTTGGCGACCATGACTTCATGATGTTCAAGGCGGTTTCTAATTAGAGTGATCGCATCGACATACTGTTTAAGTTGCTCAGATTGCTGGCCGATGTTTTGTAAATAATGCGTCGCCAAAGGATCATCACTCGCCGACTGTAGTTTCTTACCAGAAGCCAGTTGAGCTTGATTATGATGCACCTTATTTTCTTGGCGGCGAAAGTCATTTTGTACTGACTGATAATTATGAAAGCTAGAAATACGAGTCAACATTTATACTTCCTATCTCAAAGCCAAAATAGTATTAAACGTATCATTGGCGGCTTGCATGATGCGTGACGAAGCCATGTACGCTTGCTGAAATTTCATCATATTTGCCGCTTCTTCATCTAGGTTCACCCCAGAGACTGAAGCAATACGTTCTTGAGCTGACTCTTTTTCTAATCTAGCAATATCACTCAAGCGATTTGCCGTTGAAGATTTCAAGCCCGTATTAGTATTCAAGTTGTGGTAAAGATCTAGAATCGTAGACTCACCATCATCCAAGACTTTGCCTGTTTGGAGATTTTGCAATTTACGCAAGTTGCCATTGTCACCTTCTGATGGGACAAGGTTTGCCGTAAATTTATCGTTTGCCACCGCACCCGGTGTAAGTTCAAACGTTGTGCCATTAATAGTCACAGGGCCTTGTGGTGGATACGGTTGAGGCTGCATAAGTATGTTGCCTTTAGGATCAGTAACCGCAAACTGTTCGCCCTTTGGTGACACAATCACTTCAAACTCTCGCAGTTGACCTGCCGCCAATATTTTGAACTCCGCAGTGCCTTTAGCAAAGGTAGTTGATGCCTCATAGCTTTGTGCCGCAATATCTTTAGGGTCTTTGGTTTCCATCTGAATCTGAGCGGCAAAGTTGCGGGTTGGGCGTAGCAAAAGCTTCTCACCCAGTTCAGGCGGGTTTCGAACTTCCACTCGCATGCCATCTAAATAAAAAGCATTGCCGGTTGAATTAGTGCTAACTTTTACCGTTTCACCATCTGGCTTAATCACCATATAATCGCTGCCATCGTATTTCAGGCCATACTCGCCGCCTTTTAGAGCAGAAGTATCATCAATATAAACCGCGACATCTGCTTTTGACTGTCCGTGAGCAGTAACACGAGACTTAGCCACTAACTCAGAGTTCACATCGGTAAACAGGTTTTTACCTACATTGCCATTGAGATCCAAACCTTGCGATTGCAATGCATTGACCTCGTATGAAAACGCGGTCGCCAAACGACCAAGCTCATCCATAACTGCAGGAATATGTTCATCACGCATGTCTAACATCGCGCCGATTTGTCCATCAATATCGCGGTTAGTAATCGCCTTTAATGACTTTCCTTCTACGATAGCAAGACGACGCTGATGTGCATCTGGTACGCCATCGATCATTTTCAGCTGGCTCGCTTCTGTCCCAGAAACTAAGGTATGACCATTACCGATATGGACATTAAAGCCTTCATTATTAGCGCGTGGTGTCACCGTCACTTTAGTGTAACCAGAAAGCTCATTAACTAGCTGTTCGTGCTGATCTTGTAGATCATTATGAGGTCCGGGAGTTCGTACCATTAGTCGCTGAAGATCACGGATCTCGTATGCAATTTGGTTAACTCGCTCGATACCCATGTCTAATTTTTTATTCGCAGAATCAGACTGTTGACGAACGGTTTCATGAAATTCATTTAGCGTTTTACTTAATAACCCGGCTTTTTCTATGACGACTTTTCGTGTACCAACATCATTAGGAGTGTCAGCAAGCGTCTTAACCGAATCAAACCATTCATTGAGGTTCTCTGGGATCTTCTTCGAAACAACCGATGACAACATGCTTGACAGCATATCCAGGTTAGCTTCTGTATCCGCTTTGTTAGCGGCATTGGTTGTTGATAAGTTAAGTTCTTTGACGGCAAACTGATCCCAAGAGCGGCGAACATTTTCCACATGCACACCCATACCGTAGGTTTGACCACCGTACTGGCGCGGGTCATTCACACCTTGAACCACAGACTGACGGCTATAGCCCTCTGTGTTGGCGTTAGAAATGTTATGACCTGTGGTGTTTAACTGTCTCTGAGCAGTAAGAACACTTTGTGCTCCTACATTCAGAAGATCCGACGCCATAATGCCCCCAAAAAACTTAACAAAATCAGCATGAACTGATTAACTACTACAACTTGTTATTAAGATATTTAGCAATATATGTGCCAATAGAAATAGCGGAGAGTTAAAAGACAGTAATTTATTGAAGTGTAAGGAGAAAACTATGGATGATGCGTAAGAACTGAAGGGGCGGATAAGAAAAGAGCCTGCCGGTGGCAAGCTCTCGAGTGCATTCAATAACGCTATTTCATCTCATCAATCTTAGCTTTAACTCGTAAAACTTTATCGGCATAGTTAGGGTCGGTTGCGTAACCCGCCTGGTGAATGCCTTTGATGAAATTCTCAGAGTTACCTTGATGCTGCAATGCCGTTTCGTATCTTGGGTTTTCGTTCAAGAACTTCACGTAATCATTAAAGCTATCTTCGAAATTAGAGTAAGAACGGAAAGAAGCCGACTCTTTAACGGCTGTTTTACCATGGAACTCTAGAGTTTGAGTAGCAACCTTATCGCCCTTCCAACTTCTATCAGCTTTGATGTTGAATAGGTTATTGCTGTTGCCCAAAGAGTTCTTAATCATCTTAGAACCCCAACCTGTTTCAAGTGCCGCTTGTGCCAATAGCAGTGATGAATCGACACCGAGCGCGCTCGCCGCTTTTTCAGCGTAAGGCTTCATTGAGGCAACAAACGATTCTGGAGAGTCAAATGAAGCGGATTGTTTTGCTGCTGACACATCTGTTGCTGACATAGCTTGCGAAGATTGAACATCCGATACTCTACCTTCTGCACGGCCTGAATATCGAGGCCTTTGCAATGAAGTATCAAAGCCTTCACTACGAACCTTATCTTCTGTTGCGTCGCTTGCTTGACCAGCACTTAACTGAGCCACGATCATGTCCGCAAGACCTAACGAACCTGAAGCACTCAACTCACTTGCCATTTGATCATCTTGCATCTGACGATAAAATTGCTCGTTCTGGCTGTTTAACATATCTGACTTAAAGCTCGAGTTCGCATCACGCATCGACTTAAACAGCATCGAAGTAAAAATAGATTCAAACTGTTTCGCCGCAGCGGTTAGCGCTTCTTTTTCACTGCCTTCTTCACCGCTTACCGCTTGTTGACGAAGGCGGTCTAGGCTACCGATATCATGAATAAAGCCGATGTCATTGTTATTTTTAATCATGCTTGATTCCTTAAATAATGATCAACTGACCTTCAATTGCACCCGCTTGTTTCAGTGCTTGAAGGATTGCCATTAAATCAGAAGGTGCGGCGCCAACTTCGTTGACAGCTCGTACCAAATCGTCGAGCGTTAAGCCGGGTTCGAACTTGAACATCTTGCCATCGGCTTCGGTTACTTCGATATCTGAATCGGGAACCACGACCGTTTGACCACCAGCGAATGCATTAGGCTGGCTTACATTTAGGTTTTCTTTGATCGCAACGGTCATGCCACCGTGTGTTACCGCCGCTGCTTTTAAACGCACGTGCTTACCAACAACAATAGTACCGGTACGAGAGTTAACAATGATTTTTGCAGAGCCCTCGGCTGGGTCAAATTCGATGTTTTCAATGGCTGACAAGAAAGCTACGCGTTGACTGATTTCACGTGGCGCACGAACTTTTACAGAAGTCGCATCTACCGCAGACGCCATTTGAGGGCCGAGGAAATTATTCACCGCATCAGCTAGGCGCTGAGCTGTTGTGAAATCAGATTGGATTAGGTTGAAAGTGATGTAGTCACCACGGCCAAATGGGGTTGGAATTTCTTGCTCTACCGTCGCACCGCTAGAGATGATACCAACGTTTGGGTTGTTACCAACGAGCTTAGAGCCGTCGTTGCCTTGAGCACTAAAACCACTCACCACCAAATTACCTTGTGCCACAGCGTACACTTGGCCGTCTAGACCTTTAAGGAAAGTCTGCAGCAAAGTACCACCACGAAGGCTTTTTGCAGAACCAATAGACGATACCGTTACGTCAACTTCCTGACCTTGCTTAGAGAAAGCCGGCAATTCAGCGGTAACAATAACAGCCGCTACGTTTTTGGTTTTTGGCTTAGTACCAGGCGGCAATTGAATGCCAAAATTTTGCAGCATTGCGTTAAACGTTTGATCGGTAAAGGGAGTTGTCTCACCGGTGCCCGGCAAACCTGTGACCAAACCGTAGCCGACAAGTTGGTTACTACGAACACCCGCCACTTTTGCCACGTCTTTAATACGCGCAGCATGAGCACTGGTGGCAAGAAATAGCATGCCGAAGAGTACGAGTGTTAGTTTTTTCATTGAGCAACCTGTCTGTATTACTTTAATTTATAATGAGTTAGCTTGAAGTTAGACAATCCTGAGAGTGTCAACATGCGGACAAGGCCTCAAGCTCTACAGTGATACATTAAAGAATCGTGCCAAGAATCCAGGTTCTTGCATATCTTTCTGCACACCCGTACCCGAGTACTGAATTCGGGCGTTCGAAACACGGTTCGAAGCAATGGTATTCTCAAAGTCGATATCATCAGGGCGGATGGTGCCACTTAGGCGAATATACTCATCACCCGTATTCAAGGTCATCCACTTTTCACCACGAACCACTAGGTTGCCATTGGCTAATACTTCGATAACTTCAACAGTAATGTAGCCGCTGATGCTGTTACTTTGGTTAGCTGAGGCATCACCTGCAAAGGTGTTGGTATTGCTCAAATCATAAGAGAAATTGTATTTACCGAGTTCTAGATTTTCACCGCCTACAGCTAACGGTTCCATCGATGCGTCGTTCGATTTAGACATATCTGCGTTGGCTTTTTTGGTCGCTCGCGTATTCTCATCTAACGCGACTGTAATAATGTCACCAATACCGCGAGGTTTTGAATCGTCATACATGCTGCCAATGTGGTTAGCGTTAAACAGTGAACCGGTTGCTGCGGCATAATGCTCTTGTTTTTTCTTCGGGTTAATTGGCGCCCATGCAGGATCACCAGCAATAGGGTCCGTTCTATCTCGAAGTGTGTCGATAATACCAGAGCTTTCCTGGGCAGCCTTGTCGCCTTCTACAGCATCAACCACAGTGGTTGCGTTTTCTTGCGCCGGAGTTTCAATTGGCTCCAGTGTGGTACAGCCCGTCATAGTTAAAAACAGAGCTAAACAAACAATACGTTTCATGGCGATGCACTCTCAGCAAACAATGGAAAACAGAACGATTAAATAGAAATAAGTAAACAGCGAATCAACCAGCTATAGCTGTTGGTTAACGAAGCTCATCATCTTATCGACCGCCGAGATAACTTTTGAGTTCATTTCGTATACACGTTGAGCTTCAATCATATTAACCAACTCTTCAGTTACGTTTACATTGGATGCTTCAAGCATAGACTGACGAACATTACCTAAGCCGTTCAACCCCGGAACCCCCTCTTGCGGGTCACCACTTGCGCCTGTAGGCAAGTAAAGGTTTTGGCCAATGGGCTCTAAACCACCTGGGTTTACGAAGTCAGTAATGGTAATTTGGCCAACCACGACGTTGTTTTGCTGACCACGCAGACGAACCGACACTTCACCATCGTTACCAACCGTTACCGAAATCGAGTCTTCAGGAATAACGATTTCGGGTTGTAGGGCATAACCTTGGCCCGATGTTACGATCGCACCGTCACCGTTCAGTGTGAACTGACCGTTACGGCTATAACCTGTTTCACCATCTGGCATTTGAACTTGGAAGAAACCATCACCCTCGATCATCATATCTAGGCTGTTAGACGTCGTTTGTGCATTACCGTGAGTGTGCACCTTTTGAGTTGCAACGACTTTTGAGCCGGCACCCAACATCAAGCCACTCGGTAGCTCAGTATTCTGAGACGATTGACCGCCTGGTTGGTTAATATTCTGATAGAACAGATCTTCAAACACCGCACGGCTCTTTTTAAAACCAATGGTTGATGCGTTGGCAAGGTTGTTTGAAATTGTTGAAATATTGGTTTGTTGGGCGTCTAAACCGGTTTTACTTACCCATAATGCTGGATGCATAGCAATTTCCTTAAAATTCTATTAGCTCATACGAAGCAGTGAATCAGACGACTTGTCCATTTCCTCTGCGGTGCTCATCATCTTGACCTGCATTTCAAATTGACGTTGTAAGTCAATTAAGCTGGTCATTTCGCCTACGGCATTTACGTTACTGCCTTCGATAGCACCTTTCAGCAACGTTACCGCTGCATCCGCTTCGTATGCCTGATCTGGGTTTTTAGAACGGAATAGACCATTCGTATCTTTAAACAAACTTTGGTTGTCTGGACGTACAAGTTTAATACGGTCAACCACCGCCAATTCTTCAGCAGGAGCGCCTTGAGGAATAACGGAGATCGTACCATCGGTACCAATTTCTACTTTACTGATTGGGATTGGGAGCGTGATTGGTGCGTCGTTTTCACCGAGCACTAAATGGCCACTTGCGTTGGTAAGTAAACCGTTTTGGTCAACCCTTAGGTTACCGTTACGGGTTAAACCTTCACGACCCGTGTTGTCCATAACTGAAATCCAGCCATCACCTTGAATCGTAACGTCGAGATCTCGGCCAGTGGTTACCACGCTACCTTGTGCGAAATTATGGCCTGGGCGCTCTGTCATACTGAAGACACGAGTAGGCATGCCTTCACCATACGCTTGCATTGAACGTGCTTGTGCTAAATCAGCACGGAAACCCGTAGTACTTACGTTGGCAAGGTTGTTTGAACGTAGCTGCAACGCCTGCATGTTTTGTTTAGCGCCACTCATGGCAAGAAACAGTGCGCGATCCATAATTTTGCTCCAAAAATCATCTTCTGGGGCTAATTAAGCAAGCATTATGCCAATATTTTTAAGTGTTATTTATCAACAATTTAAATGTAAAACAAACAAGAAGGGTGATCATCAAAGGATCATTCTGGAAGAATTATTGCCTGTGGCATTACCGTGCGGCAATAGAGGCGGCAAATAGAAAAGCAAATAGCCATACGTCATTCATCAACAATACCCAACTCAATAACATTGAATTGAGTATTCGCAGATGATTCAGACGCTCGAAACGATTAACGAATCTGAAGAATATTCTGTTGCAGTTGGTTGTGTACTTCTAGAGAACGAGAGTTCGCTTGGAAGTTACGTTGAGCAGAAATCAAATCAACCAATTCTTGAGTCATATCGATATTCGACTGCTCTAGTGAGCCATTGTTAATACTACCAAATGAACCTTTATTGGATTCACCCCAGATTTTATCACCTGAAGCGTTAGTAGAATCCCATTGAGTGCCGCCTTTCTTATCTAGACCATGCTCATTCGGTACACGAACTAAACCTACGCGGCCTAGTATCACATTTTCACCGTTTGAGTAACTGCCTAGAACACTGCCGTACTCATCGAAATCGATTTTCGTTAAGAAACCAGTTGTCGCGCCATCTTCATCAAACCTAGACAGTTCGAACGGAGCGGCAAACTGAGTTGAAGAATCCAGACCAAAGTTAAGTACCTGTGTTGGATCAGCACCGTTCAAATCAATTGCGTTCTCACCAGCGCCGATAGGATCAGACAAAATTGGCTGACCGCTGTTAAGGCTTGCTAAGGTACCGTCATTGTTGAATTTCATGGTGTGACCAACATGACCAGCTGAATTCGTCGCGTCGCCACCAGTAATGTTTACCGGCTTTTCACCCGTTTCATCTGACATGGTGTAGTACGTTTGCCAAGTATTCGGTTGAGTCTGATCTTTTAGGTAGTAAGTCGTTAACTTGTAAGACTGTCCCATAGAATCGTAGACCGTCGAAGACGTTGCACGGTTATAGGTATCTGGGTCTTTGAAATCAAATGTAGCCGGATCTTTAAGATCACCGTTCGCAGGAAGGTTAACCCCTACTTCAATGTTTTCTGTCTGTTTAGGCTTACCAAACTCAGCAGGAATGTCGAGAGGTTTTGGTGCGTAAGAAAGAACTTCACCCGAGTTTGGATCGACATCATAGCCTAAAAGAAACTCATCATTAGCCGTGACCATGTAGTTGTCTTTGTTTAGGTGAAATGCACCATTACGTGTTAGTTCATTGATCTCTGGCACCATACGGTCTTTCGATACTGCAAAGAAACCTGTACCACTTACACGCAAGTCCATTGGGTTATTCGTATAGATACTTGAACCTTCGTGGAACTGTTGCGCCACTTGGCTAGCTTGCGCACCGCCTCCTGGCGTTGTTTTTGCGTTAGTGAACAACGAGCTTGAGTAAACATCCCCGAACTCGGCACGAGACTCTTTAAAGCCAAATGTGTTTGCGTTCGCAATGTTGTTACTGGTTGTATTCAGGTCTAACTGTGCAGCGGATAGGCCGCTTAAAGATACATATGACATTCCAATATTCTCCTAATCTAGCTAGCATAATCACTCTAAAAAGAGCTACGCTTTACCAACTTCTAGTACTTCAGCAAGTCGTACTGGCGATGTAAAACCAGCCAGATTGAGTAGTACGTTGCCATCGCCTTTACCAAGAAGCACACTGTTCACGTTCGCATAACTCGACACTTGGAACTCTGTGTTCTCACCTTCCAATAAACCCGACGCTTTCACGTTGTATTTACCGGCCGGCAATGGATTACCGTCTTCGTCTTTTCCGTCCCACTCAACACGTGTGTCACCAGATGGTTTTGAGCCGATATCAAAAGTGCGAACCAATTGACCAACTTCGTTCTCAACACGGACCATTACATTGTCCATTGCCTGAGGAAGCTTAACCATTGACGCCATACCGCCATCACCCTGTTTCACACCTGCCGCACCAGGAACCAATACATCACGGCCAACCAAAGAAGAGGCCTGCAGTGCTTGGTTAGAAGTCATTGATGAATTCAAGCTTTCAAACTGTGTATTCATTTTTCCAATGCCATCTACGGTCGCAAATGAAGCCATTTGCGCAATCATCTGGTCATTGCTAACCGGCTTAAAAGGGTCTTGTTGTGCAAGTTGCTTAGTCAACAAAGATAAGAAGTCATCTTGTTTAAGATCTTGCTTACCTGTTGTTTCATCGGGCTTCTTAGCACCATCTTGAAGACTCTTCAGCTGGTCAACATAGGACAAGCCGCTTTGACCAACATTGTTGATTCCAGCCATTTGTTACCTCCTTATCCTTATTGACCCATCTGCAGCGTACGCAGCAGCATTTGTTTACTCGAGTCAGCAACCTGCACGTTTGTTTGATACGCACGTGATGCTGAAATCATGTTTGCCATTTCTTCCATAACGTTCACGTTAGGCTTATAGATATAGCCTTCGTTGTTCGCTAACGGGTGATCGGGGTTGTACTCCGCATTCAACGGCTTATCGCTTTCTACGATACCTAATACTTTTACTGGCACAGTGTGACCACTATTACGTGCCTGATTTAACTCAGCGCCAAACACTGCGTGACGAGCCTTGTAAGTGTCTTTAGCAGAGCTACTTACACTGTCTGCGTTAGCAAGGTTACTTGAGGTAGTATTTAGACGAACAGATTCAGCACTCATCGCAGAACCAGTCACATTGAATACATTAAATAAGCTCATCTAGTTATTCCCCTTTTATCGCTTTAGTTAAATTCTTGAATTTACTTCCTAAGAAGTCGAGAGAGGCTTGATGCCTAATTTGGTTTTGCATGAAAAGGTTTCTTTCCAAATCCAAATCAACCGTATTGCCATCTCCGGTATCGGGTTGCGTAGGAATTCGATACTTCGTTTCCCCGTTCAACGTTGTTGAGGCAGAAATATGCCGACCGTCTGTTCGGCTAAGACCAATGCTTGCCCCAGAACTTGCCGCTTGCAGTGATTTATTGAAGTCTAATCCCTTTGCTTTATACCCAGGCGTGTTAGCTTGCGCGATATTGGTGGAAAGCACCTCAGCGTTACGCTCACGTACACCAACTGTGTGCTGGTGAATGCCTAAAGCATTATCAAAAGAAATAGCCATGTAAACCTCAACTCAAGAACTGACTGTTATGAGATAACCTAAGCAATATATATACCAACTTTAAAAACAAAGTGGCCGACCATTACTTTTACAGGTCACTCGTGGGTAAACTTGCAATATACAAGCCAACAAATAGAGTAAATTGGAATGTCACTCTGACATAAAGATATCGTTTAAACAGGAAAAAGAAAACCCAGCACTTGGCTGGGTTTTGAATAAAGACAGTAATGTTACATCTTAAAGTAGCGGCACTAATTACTTTAATTTGTAGATGATACCTGGATTACAGCGAACCATTTCAAAACGATCCGTTAAGCCGGTTAACGATTCAGACGCACCCAACAATAGGTAACCACCAGGATTCAGGCTATTTGCCATCTGGTTAAGTACTTTTGACTTCATATCCGGTGAGAAATAGATCAACACGTTACGGCAAAAGATAATGTCGAATTTGCCTAACAGTGCATAGCTCTCCATCAAGTTCTGAGGACGGAAGTTTACCATTCGCTTAACGTTGTCTTTCACTTTCATACGACCATCGCCAGCATCTTCAAAGAAAGTGCGACGGCGCTCAGGAGAAAGTCCTCGTCCCAAAGCAAGGTTGTCATAAGCGCCGGTGCGGCACATATCCAACATACTTGCTGAAATGTCAGTAGCGGTAATCGATACATTTGGCAACATACCCGGCTTACGTGCTTGGGTCTCAAGTATCGTCATAGCCATTGAGTATGGTTCTTGGCCTGAAGAACTTGCCGCAGACCAAATCTTGATAGGACGTTTATTTGCCGCTATTTCCGGTAGAAGTTTATCCGCTAGTACAGCAAACGGATAAGTGTCTCGGAACCAAAGTGTCTCGTTAGTCGTCATAGCATCCACTGCCGCCACTCTCAACTCACGGTTTCGACCTGTCACTACATCTCTTAGCAAATCAGATAATGAAGCTACATTAAACTTCGTTACTAATGGGCTTAAACGACTGCGCACTAAATACTGCTTGCTGTCACCTAATACAATGCCACATTGAGATTCTAAGAAACGGCTGAAATCGCGATACTCTTGATCACTTATTGTTATAGCAGTCATTAATGTCTCTTTTAGTTAGTTAACGCAGCTTTAACCGCGCCACCAAGCTCGTCAGGATTGAATTTCGCGATGAAGGAGTTAGCTCCTACACGTTCAACCATGGCTTGGTTAAATACACCACTCAATGATGAGTGCAAAATTACATATAAATCTTTTAGTTCTGCGTGACGACGAATCTCAGCAGTCAGCGTGTATCCATCCATTTCTGGCATTTCGATATCTGAAATCACCAATGAAATTTGATCGTAAATACTGCCTTCCGATGCCATTTTCATTAGAGTTTCATAGGCTTCTTTACCATCTTTAACAGCAATGACCTCAAAACCAATTGATTCGATAGCACGTTGAACCTGCTTACGAGCAACAGTGGAGTCATCAGCAATCAAGATTCGGCGAACCAATTCTTTCTCTTGTTCAACTTCTGCAATTTCTTCTGCGATTCTGCTATCCATTGTTTCATCAACTGGAGAAATCTCAGCCAAGATTTTTTCAACGTCTAATATTTCCACAAGCTCATTGTCAATATTAGTAACCGCTGTTAGGTAGTTATCTTTACCTGAACCATCTGGTGGTGGAAGAATAGCTTCCCAGTGCATATTAACAATTCTATCTACAGAGCTTACAAGGAATGCTTGGATAGTACGGTTAAATTCAGCAATCACGACAAAGCACTTATCGATATCTGATGTTGGACGCCCGCCTACCGCTAAGCTCAAATCAATGACAGAAACTGTCTGACCACGAATATGAGCCACACCTTTTACGAGATGATGTAAATTTGGCATTAAAGTCAGACGAGGGCATTGTAAAACCTCTTTCACTTTAAATACATTAATACCGTAACGCTGACGCCCCATTAGGCGAAAGGTTAGTAATTCTAATCGGTTTTGACCGACGAGTTGCGTACGCTGATTCACTGAATCAAGAATACCCGTCATGAGCTCATCTCCATATCAAACTTTTTGGATAGAAAGTGTTAGTCTACTGCAGGCTACGAACCACTAGAGAAATAAAATGACATATCATAAAGCAAACATATATCTTTTTTCCATAGCTATGTGTAGAACTATTTTTAAAACTGTCGCTAAGTTTATCGGCATTCTAACAATATTGTTTAGTTTTTTTATACACGCGGCAACACCGGAACAAATTGACATGATCCAATCAGCCGCTGAGCAACACATTCTTGATTCGGTCGAGCAACCGCGAGGCGGTGAACTTTTTGTTAATTCAGCTAATATTGACTCTAGAATCAAAGCCACAAATTGCCCTATCCCCCTCGAGACAAGCGCCTCAACAACAACCAACACCCGTAGCAGCATTACCGTTTTGGTTCGTTGTGTGCCTGATGAATGGCGTGTGTACGTGCCAGTGCGCCTTTCAATGTCAGTACCACTTGTCACAACGACTCGTTCACTGGCAAGAGGCGAAATCATCGGTCAATACGATGTCACGACCGCGATGATTTCTCTCAACAAATTTCGTCGCCAAGGTTTTACCGCTCCACAACAAGTCGTCGGTGCTAAGGTAAAAAAGAACCTGAGGCCAGGTGATGTTGTCGAAAGAGGCGATATTTGTGTCGTATGCCGAAATGAGAAGGTTATCATACAAGCAGTAAAAGGTGGCATGACCATTACCACCAAAGGTACTGCACTTACCGATGGCTCAATGGGTGATCAAGTTAGGGTGAAAAATGATAAATCACAGCGTATAATCGAAGGAATTGTTACCAGCATGTCTGAAGTCACGGTTTACTTTTAACACTTCACTTCTAAAGTGTCGGTATCGTTAGCGCTTTTATTCTCAACTCTAACACCGAATATAACGGTCGAGGCGTTTGCTTCCTTTTCGACTAATGAGCTAAAAATTGCTAAAGTATTCGAACCCATGGTCGATATTGACTGTACAGGTTCCCATTTTGAAGAAAAAGGCTTAACTATGGCAGGTATTGATAATATTCGTTCAGGGCAAACCCTAGCGAGCACTAACCGATCAGCAGTGCGCTCTGATTCTAGGTCTGATACATCAAGTTCGGATGTATCATCTAAATCACCAGCAAGCAAAGATGCGGTTTCACTAAGCCAACAAGGCAAGGCGATTGGTCAACTCCATCAAGAGATGGCAGCGCAACCAAGTTTCGATTCCGTGAAAGTCGCAGCAATAAAAGAAGCGATCGCAAATGGTTCATACACTGTTGACCCAGAAAAGTTGGCCGACAACATGATGAAATTTGAAAACGAATTAAAAGGTCTTTAAGCAAACATTAACTTTTAAATAAAGTTATTGTCTTAAAGTACACGAGGTTATTAGTAGGTTTACATTATGGCGGCACTAGCAGATTTAGTTCATTTCCAACTTCAAAATGCCAAAGCCTTATCTGAATTATTAAGTTCAGAGAAAATCGCTATTACAAGCCGACAATCAAGCGATATTGAGCGAATTGCCAAAGAGAAAGTGGTTCTTGTTGAACAACTAAGATCAACCGATCAACGAATCGCTGCCCATACTAATATATCTGAACTGACCGAGAATCCTGAACTTGCTCAGTTAGTCACAACCATCAAGTCCATAGTGCACGATTGCCATCAAGCGAACCTGGTAAATGGCGAAGCCTTGAATCGAGCACATCTTAGCTTCAAAAAACTCAGCAATATGATGCAGCAAAGCCACGGAAAAATTGGCATGACCTACAATGCCGGTGGTCAAACGCATACCATTTCGACGCTAGGAACCAACGTTAAAGCCTAGCTAGGCAAACCTTACCCCTCCATATCTGTATCTGTATCTGTATCTGTATCTGTATCTGTATCTGTATCTGTATCTGTATCTGTATCTCAGCCTACCCTTCTCGTAACACCAGTCAAAGCTCCCACTAAACCTGTGAATGCACTCCCAAAGCCGATAAACAAAAAGCGGCAAATATTTTCATACTTGCCGCTTTCTTATTCATAGCTGTTATTGATTGCCGATACACCATCTGGAAAGCGATTGGCTGCCAATTTAACTGAATAAGCCTATAACTAGATAAGATTTAAATTAGAACAACGTTTGCTGTCTCTTCTCAGGAACAGGCTGAACTTCGCCATAATTACGCAGTTGTTCCATTTTTCGGATATCTAACCGCAGTTCAGTCACATAGCTATCGCCAACAGGATAACTGCGCACCACTTCTGCACCACGGATAACACCATCAACCGCGCCTGAAGTTCTCTCAGTACCAAGACGCTGATCTTCAAGCTCAGCTCGACCACTCACGCGCATACCATATACTTGTTCGGCAAGTTCACGATACGCATCAATTTTAGAGGCTCTCATTGCTCGAATACGTTTCTCTTCGTCATTACGACCTTTCTGCTCGCTGACACTCGCGTAGCCAACCGCAACCAAAAAGTCATTAGGTCTCATGCTTTGTAATGGTTGACAGCCGACAAGCAATAAAGCGGCAACAACAAATATTAACTTCTTCATCACGAACTCCTAAGGGCGAAGAATAACAGTATGAGGCTGACTGATCGTTGGATCAGAACGAATAATAACCCCATCTTGAGTTCGAATACTGTTCAGAGTATCTAAGTCACGACCAATACGGTCTGCAGGTAAAAAGCCTTGTGCGGAAGCAACAACGATGCGAGTTTGCATTCCGACCACACGAGCATTTACTAGAACACCGCCTTCTTGACGAAGCATAGTTCCAGTCAAAACATACTGGACGTCTTGCTCTTGGGCTAAGTCTTTCCAATCGCGGCTAATAGCAAAATCCCCCTGGTGGGTCACTTGGATAGAGCCTGTGGTTTTAAAATCAACCACTTTAAAACCTCGACGCTGAAACTGATGAATGAAACCTTCTGATACCGAGTTTCCTAACCAACTGGTTGTGTCCATGTGTTGCAGATCGACAAACGAGGTAATGGCAATGGGTGTTCTGGCTGAAATACTCGTATTCGACAAGATCAAATCTTCGGTCATGCTTTCCACGAAAAAATCCATGGTATGACGCGGGCTGTCCATCAACATAAACGGACTGCCTGAATACTCAGATTTACCGTTATAGATTGGCGAATAAGCGCATGATGTCATTAACATGACACTCATTACTACGAGCCATTTTTTCATTCTCTTATCTCCAGATAGTTTTAGTGCTTGCTGTTCCAATATGTTCTCGCCATTAATCTTTTCAATGGATTACAATGTTGGAACAATCTTTGCTATTCATTAATGGTTCAGATTATGAAAAACGCACTTGAGTCAGCTTTAAGCTTATAGATATTTGTTAAGCAATATTTATACCCAACTGGTAACGAATAGATGAAAAAAATAATTTATTACTTATTTTCAATAAGTTTACTGACAACCATCAGCTTCAGTACTCATGCCTCTTGGTATGAAGTTACCGGTACTGCAACCATCGTATCGTCAGAGGATGCGGCAAGGGTTCATGCCCTAGAAGATGCAGTCTACAAAGCTATACAGTTCTCTGGCGCTGACATCGGCAGCATTGCAAACCTCACCCCTTACCTAGATGCAAAAAAGAAAGAATTTCAATTTACCAATCATGAAGTGCGCTACATCCTGGTAGAAAATGAGAAGAAACGCAGTGGCAATATAATGGTCACTGCAAGGATAGACATCTACCCTTCGGCAAGTGCTTGCCATGAGAGCCAATATAAAAAGACGTTTTTGGTCGGTAATATTGATGTGAGCTCTCCACAACAAGCTGTGATGGGCCGAATCTATAACATTGGTGATGATTTTGGCCATGTCGTTAACCGACAACTGGCGCAAGAATCTCGCAGTTTTGTCTCTGTTGGTACAACAAATTACGACATCGACAAGCGCCGACCTGAAGTGATCAAGATGATCGCGCAAGATACGGGCGCACAATACATCATCGGCGGTGATATCACCGACTTAACCGCGACCATCGAATCTAAGCTTTTGAAAGATGATATTATAAACCGCCAATTTGCGTTAGAAATGCAAGTCTTCGATGGTAAAACAGGACATCAGGTCTACAACCGTAGCTATCGTGAAGTGGCAAAATGGCCATTTGCCAAGACCAGTGAAATCGATACCCGCAGTGCTCGTTTCTGGGCATCAACCTATGGCAGTATGATGCTTCGCGTCAGCCGCAATATTATGTTGGATTTAGAATCGGAAGTATCTTGTAAAATCACCCTTCCAGAGGTCGCCGCGGTGTTTGGCAATACAGTTACCATTGATTTAGGCCGAATACACGGCGTTCAGCAAGGTGACAAACTTCAACTCTGGCACACGGGTTCATTTATCGACCAAAGAGGCTTACCACGCAATAAGGTCTCTCAAAGCGATATCACACTGACCGTTTCTCGCGTTTATGAAAACGAAGCAGAACTTACGATCGATCAGCCAAGTCTGGCTGGAAGTATTCAAATTGGTGATGTGATGCAGAAAATCATGTAGTTAGCAGCGCTATCAGATCATATTTTCTAATAAAGCCTTAGCAAAAATGCTAAGGCTTTATTTTTTTCACGAGGATTAGTTTCGGTTTCGCGGTATTTGTCGTAACCTTATTAATAACATAATCATCATTTAGCAAACTATGAGCCAGAATAATCTAATTGGTGCTACCGGTTACCGCTTTATCTCGAAAGGTAAGACCGCTTTTAAGATCCACATTCATACTCCTGACGATACGGTACTGCATCGTTCAGTCGGTTTCGTTCGTATGGGGGAAGAGAAAGCACTCAAGAAAACCATCAAATTAAGAGATGAGCTGGGTAGGCAGCTTTGGGGCAAGTTTTGGCCAAAGGTCCTCAAAGAGCCCTATCTCATGACACGTCTGCCTCATAGTTTAGAGCCTAAAATTGTATTTAAGCCTAATCCAACGCAGAGTGACCCTGAACATCGCGACGAGTGCTACATAGCGAAATGGCGTGTTTTCTCTGAAAATGGTGATTACAAATACAGAACAAAAGTATGTTCTATACGGAAACACGGTCGACTCTCGGCCTACAGCCAAACCAAACGAGCACTCCTTGAAGCCCACAAAGATGTCATTGAGCTGCTTATCTTTATGGGACGATTGAACAGCATCGACCTGAAGTAGTATCAACCTCGATAACTTCGTTAGAATTTTTGCTCTCTTACTTACCGGAGTTGGTATTCGCTCTGAAAATCAGCTTCTCAGATTTATCTGATACAAAAACAGCCGCGCATTGCGGCTGTTTTTATTTATGGCTAACTATAGTGACCATTTAGCATGCTACTACATACTAAATAGACCACCTAGCTTCGGCATATCTCTGCCAGCGTCTTCAATCGACGTTTTGACTCGTTTACATAGGGGTTGCTTTGATCCCATGCGTAGCCCGCCAAAATCGAACACACCATTTGCTTTATCTTCGGGTTTGGCTCTTGATAGAAAATCACATCCTGAAGAGCCCCCGAGTACCACCCTTCAACATACGTTCTAAAGGTATTTACCCCAATCATCAATGGTTCCGCGTATTCACGATCCCAGTCGACTTTCTCGCCATTGAGCTGCTTTTCCACACACTCAACCACAAACTGAGCCGACTTCATCGCAATAGTCACTCCCGATGAGAATACAGGATCAAGAAATTCCCCCGCATTACCCAGTAATGCATACTTATCGGTTGCAAGGTGTTTAACGTTGACAGAATAGCCGCCAATTTCGCCTGCAGGATTTGGATACTCCGCATTTGCCAATATTTCAGCTAAACCCGACTCTTCTGTTGCCAGCTGCTTAATCGCCGCAATCTTGTCTTCTGGGTATGATTCAAAGAATTTAGGCTCCCCTACCACACCAAATGAAGAGACTCCGTTACTGAAGGGAATCAACCAATACCATACATCAGGGTTGGTTGGATGCACCGAGACCAAAATTTTACTGCGATCGTATTCAAGGTCAGTATCCGTTACTGATATATGATCGTTAATATGCGTAAAAATGGCTTTGCGCGGAGGAAGTTGTGATGGTTCTTCTAAATCGAGCATCTTTGGTAACACTCGACCAAAACCACTACCATCCAGGACGTACTGAGCCTCTAACTGATAACGCTCTCCACCCTGCACTTGAACATCTAATATCGTACGGTCTTCAGCGAAGTTAATACCTACCAGTTCATGTTGGTAATCAATGGTAACACCCTGCGCTTCAGCACAGTCTGCCATCACCTTATCGAAAGTACCTCGTTGAACCTGAAACGTCGTTCCCGGCCCAGAAGAGAACTTATCTTCAAAATTAAACGCCGTATAAACACCATTTTTACGAAAAGCCGCGCCATCTTTAAATTGGAAGTTAGCATGAGCCACAGCTTCGCTCATGCCCGCTTGTTCGATCACTTCCATGCACGCTGGTAACAGGCTTTCACCAATAGAAAAACGGGGGAAAAGGCTTTTTTCAATCACTCGAACATCGATGCCTTTTTTATGAAGCAAAGACGCAGCAATAGACCCTGATGGGCCAGCTCCGATGATCACTACTTGAGTTGACAGTTTTTTCATTAATTTAAGCCATGTTTACCATGATTATTTCGCGCTAGCTTTAAGCTCCAGAAGCGTATGCCCAAGACCGATATCGTCGGTACGAGTCACCACATCAAAGCCAGCCTCTTCCACTATCTCTAGGAAATCTTCACTGCGGTAAAAGCGGCTGTTGCCGTTGGCCAAGCAAGTAAAGTAGAGAGACGTCGCATTTAAGCTATAAGAAGCCGCATCGTATTTCTGTGCATCCCAAAACAGTTCAAGGATATAAACAGTCGCGTCTTCTGACATATGAGAGCGAACACGCTTTAATATGCTAAGAATTTCCATTGGCGAGAAACAATCAAGGAACTGACTCATCCACCACACGTCTGTACCTGTCGGCAGTGCTTGTTGTTTATCAAGCATGTTAGCGGGGAATGGCGTCACTCGGTCTTGATGACCGTGCTGTGTTGCGTTTGCCATTGCCATTTCTAATTGCTGCGGCAAATCGACAATCGTCACCTCGACATCAGAGTCGTAGTTACAACATTGCATTGCCCACTTCCCCGTGTTACCGCCAATATCCACCAGCGATTTAGGCTTCTTACTGAAAACTTTCTCAAGCAAAACAGGGAACGAACGATCGGAATAGAAATGATCAAACTTAAACCAGCTCTCTTTTGCTTTTTCTGGTAATTGAGACAAACCTTGGTAAATCGTTTCCCAATCACCCAGCTCTTTCAGGCCGGCAGGTGTGCCTTCTTCTATTGCTTCGGTTAAATGCATCATCGCTGCGTAACAGACATCAGCAGTGAAATCCATATTTGCGTTGGTCATGCCATCGTGCAATAGATAGAAGCCTAGGTTAGCCATTTTATAATGGGGCTTATCCCAAGTAACGATATGAGCACTCAACGCCATATCAAGCAGAACTTTTACACCGTATTCGGATACGCCCGTTGCTTGAGAAATAGTTTCAGCGGGTAAACCATCATTGCCCGCGTCATCTAACGCTTTCAATATACCTAAATCACGAAGAGTACGAGCTGTATGAAAAACAATAGGAGCGAAAGACAACTTTTGCGCTTCTGTTTTTGCTTCTAATGCGTTAAATGGATCTAATTTATATTCCGACACGAAAAACCTAACTTTAAAATAATAGAGAGCTACTCAGCAGCCATTTGTGCAAGCTTGCGTTTAATATCAACGTTCAAGTTATTAACCCAACGGTTGTAATTACGGTGTATTTCACCATCGTCGTACTTCAAATTCTCTGATTCGACGTAAAGAATAGAGTAAAACTTATCATTATATGGAATATCAACCACAGCATGATGTGAACGGACATACAGTTCAGCACGGATTAGGCCTGGCTTAATTTCTGAAACCAACCAACCTCGGTTCTCAGCAGACTCATAAATCGCTGATTTCACCTGTTTACTTTGAAGATTCAAAGCAACTGGAGTATCCTCAACATTCATTACAGGTTGGACACGTCCACAGCCTGCAAGAACGAGTATAAATAACATTGAAACGGCTATTTTTAGTAATTTCATTTAAACTCCTTACCCGTGTTTATTTATAAACATGCATAGTATTAGTTAGACCCAAAGTAAATCAATACTCTATGTCAAATCAATCCCAATTAATGTCGTTTAATATTGAAAAATGGTCAGCAAATTCGCCAGGCCTCTATTCCGTTGCCGAATGGCAAACGTGGAGCACTCATTTAGATTGGCCACAAAATGGCTCAACCGAATTTAAAGCCATCCCTCCTATGATGCGCCGCCGAATGAGCCTGCAAAGCAAACTGGCCGTCCAAACCGCATTAACCCTATTAAAAGATACCTCGATTGATTATCTGGTTTTTGCCAGTCGACATGGTGAGCTCCACCGAACAGCCACTTTAATTCAATCAATATTAGAAGGTGACGACGCCTCTCCAATGGCGTTTTCCCAATCAGTACACAACACCGCTGCTGGTCTAACAACGATTGCTGCAAAAGCACCGATTCCACTGACCTCTATCGCTGCTGGGAAAGATACCTTTCACAACGCCCTGATTGAAGCTTATCTTTACCTACATCAGTATCCGTCACATCGTGTACTCGTCATTGACTTCGACCAACCTTTGCCTGATGTATATCGAGAATACGAAAATCAGCACTATGCTGACTACGCTCTAGGTTTAGTACTCACAGCAGGCAGTGACTACTCGGTTTCGAGAGCAGTAACTAACAGGCCGACAGTTAGCAGATCGATAATTAGTAGGCCAATAACTTGCAGCCCCGTAGCTAGCGACAGTCCAACAACTGATTTACCACAAGGCCTACAAACGCTACGACATATCCTATTGAGAACACAGCATTGGACTATTGCTGGTAAACACCAAAACTGGTCCTGGGTCAATAACGCCCTAGCAGGTGCACAGAAATGAGCAAAGTAGGCCAATGTTGGCGAGTATTCGCGACGGGGCTCTGCTTTACCATCTTTGGTTTGGGAGGCTTAGTCTTAAGCTTCTTAATCTTACCTTCGATCGCACTAACGACTCGCAACATCATAGAAAGAGAGCTCAAAGCACAACGATTAATCCGTTTCTCATTCAATGCATTCTGTCAAATAATGAAGTTCACAGGCGCGATTGATTACCGAATTGATGGCGCCGAACTGCTCCGCGAAGATCGCAACTGCATCATCGTTGCTAATCACCCTAGCTTGATTGACTATGTACTGATCGCCTCTCAACTTCCTCAATGTGATTGTCTTGTTAAAGCGGCAATATGGGAAAACCCGTTTATGAAGAGGATTGTCAAAGCAGCGGGATACATCCCCAACCAAACCCCTGACGATCTTTTAGAACGCTGCGAAGAACGCTTTTCGCGTGGCAATGTATTGTTAGTTTTCCCTGAAGGAACTCGCACAACGCCAGGAATTGAACCATCCTTACAACGTGGTGCGGCACAAATTGCCACACGAACACAAACCGACTTACGCGTGATTCATATTACAGTTTCTCCGACATTCTTAACAAAAGAGAAAAAATGGTATCAAGTTCCTGCCACTAAACCCTTTTTTCATATCGCAGTGAAAGGTAAAATAGACGTCGCACCATTTATTGAGAATTCGAACAACTTAACTTCGGCAGCAAGACGCCTCAATCAACACCTTGCACAGACTATTTTTCCTTCCGAAGAAAATATTTAGCTCATCAATAAAACAACTGGTGATATCAGCGTTTCGAAAATACATCACATAATGTAGAATCGCCCCCCTTGAAGTAGCATTTAGATAAAGTACTAAGTAGGCCTAAGTGGAAACATTACACAACGAACTAAAACAACTGATCATCGACGCACTGAACCTTGAAGACATGAGCATTGATGAAATTGAAACGGAAGCACCACTTTTTGGTGATGGACTTGGGTTAGATTCTATTGATGCCCTTGAGCTTGGCCTTGCTATCAAGAAAAAGTACAACATTGTTATCGATGCCGACGATTCAAACACTCGCCAGCATTTTGCATCGGTTGAAAACCTAGCTAACTACATCTCATCTAAAACGAACAACTAGACAGATCTTTATGACACAAGCGAACCAACAAGAAGTATTCAACCAGGTTAAAGATGCGCTTATCGAGCTGTTTGAGCTTGATGCTGAAGATATCACTCCAGAAGCACACCTTTATCTCGATCTCGACCTAGACAGCATTGATGCCGTTGATTTGGTCGTTCACTTACAGAACGTAACGGGTAAGAAGATCAAACCTGAAGAGTTCAAAGCAGTACGCACCGTTAATGACGTTGTGGAGTCTGTGGTTGAACTATTGAAGGACGCATAATGCGTCCTCTGCTGACTTTATTGTCGGCAATCATACTCTTCACTTATCCAATAGCGGTTTACTTTGGACTCAACAAGTTTGGCCTACAAACCGTTGGTATCGTCTTAGCCGCTATTTTTGCTGTCCGCATTTTCACCGGTGGTCAGGCTAAAATCAAAGAGCTAAAACACCTAGCTTGGATCAGCGGAAGTGCCGGGATTGTTCTGTTGGCATTAGGGTTAACCTTCAAACAGCACGGCTGGCTAACTTATTATCCCGTCATCGTTAACGTTTGTATGCTGGTTGTGTTCGCTTCAAGCCTATGGCAACCGCAAACGATTATCGAGCGGCTTGCTCGACTCCAAGAGCCAGAACTTCCGCAAAGTGGCGTTGATTACACACGAAAAGTCACCAAGGTTTGGTGTTTTTTCTTTGTTATCAATGGCTCTATCGCACTTTATACCTGCTTCCAACCTCTTGAAATATGGACCCTATACAATGGCTTACTCAGCTACTTGTTTGCAGGGTTACTTTTTGCAGGAGAGTGGGTAGTAAGACAGCGCATTCGTCAGAGTTAAATTGTTATGACCCAAACCGTATCTTATATCTCGTTGTCTGAACTCCTCAGTCAAAACCGAGCTCCTGAATCTATTGTCTGCTTCGGCGACAATAGCGAGATGACATGGCAAACATTCAACCTCAATTTATCTAAACTCGTACATCTTTTATCTTCATCCCCTTTTCAACGAGTTGCGATTTGCACCCAAGACAGCTACCTATTTTCGGTGGCCTTTTTAGCGTGCGCAGTCAGCAACAAGCACATCATTTTACCGGGCAACTATCAACCGTGTGCGCTTGCCGAGCTGAGTGAGCATTTTGATTGCCTGTTAGTCGATGATGCGATTGGCAAAGTAGAAGTAAACGAGGTTTGCAACGTCCAGGCATTGTTGGACTCAAACATAGAAGCATCTACTCTTCTAGCAAACGACCAAACGACCATTGATTTAGCCGCTACCCCATTGACCTTGTTTACTTCAGGCTCAAGCGGTACACCCAAAGCAATCCATAAGACCTTAGAACATCTAGATATTGAAATCGCTCAGCTAGATAAAAACTGGGGTACCTTGCTTAAGGGCAACCAAGTCCACAGCACGGTCTCACACCAACATATCTATGGTCTGTTGTTTCGAATCTTATGGCCGCTTTGTTCTGGCGTTCCATTTTCTCGACACAATCTCGAATACCCGGAACAGATCCTGTCTCACGCTAACAAACAGAGCGTGCTGATCAGCAGCCCTGCGCTACTCAAACGATTAAAACACGAGACAAAGTCTACGCATCTAGCGGGAGTGTTCTCTTCTGGTGGCCCTTTACCAACAGAATCTGCTCACCAAGCCCTCAACTTGTTAGGGCATTTGCCAATCGAGGTTTTTGGTAGTACTGAAACCGGCGGTATCGCATTTCGTCAGCAAGAAAGCGTTCAAACGCCTTGGCAGCTTTTCGACTGTATTGAGGCTAGTCTCAATAGTGAGAATTGCATTAAGTTATTGTCGCCGTACATCGACAGAAACAACTGGTATCAAACCGCCGATGAGTGCGAAATGGTCTCGGGTAGTCAATTCATATTAAAAGGCCGAACCGACCGAGTGATCAAGATTGAAGAAAAACGAGTATCACTGGTTGAAGTTGAAAAGCGACTGGAGCAACTGCCTTGGATAAGCGAGTGTGTAGTCATTCCCTTTGAAGAACCTGAGCGCTTAATTTTAGCGTCGGTTTTGGTATTATCTGATGACGGCCAAGCTAGCCTCGCCACCATGAGTAAAGGCAAATTCTGGTTGATGCTACGTTCAGAGTTGAGAAAGTGGTTAGAGCCAATCGCTATCCCAAGAAAGTATCGAGTTGTTGATGAGATTCCTCTCAACAGCCAAGGTAAGAGGTTAACCTCTCACATAGAGCAGCTCGTAAAATCATAAAAATCACTGGTCGCGTTTTATACTGAGATTATCTTTTATATTTTTGTCAGAACACCCATTTCAGCCCAAGGATTCTAAGCACACGCTATGGATAAGAGAAAACCAAACGTCATTGCTGTTAACACGGTAGAGAAAGAATCGACTTTGACACTCCATGTTACTGGCGATATCATCGACTTTCAGGGGCACTTCAAGAGCTTCCCTATTCTTCCGGGCGTGACACAAATTGATTGGGCACTTCACTATGCTGTCGAAGAGCTGAACGTTCCTGGTTACTTTAAAGGCATGGAGGTCATCAAATTCCAAGAGCCTATCCTGCCAGGTTCTACCATTCAGTTATCACTTAAGTGGGAAGCCGACAAAGATAAATTGAGCTTCAGTTACACCTCGAATAACGGTGAGCAGACCCACTCTTCAGGAAAAATGAAGCTGGGAGAGAAAAGTGAATAGCGCTCCGAACGAGGCTGCTTCTCAACACGTAACAAAAGAAAGCGACTACAAAGCTTGCTTCCTGATTCCGTGCTTTAACCACGGCGCAACCATGCCCGAGGTCGTCTCATCACTCCTCAAATTCGAACTACCGATTATTATCGTTGACGATGGCAGTGAACTCACCACGAAACAGTTTCTGGCTCCCTTAGTAGAGAATTCAAACGTAACCTTGGTGACGCTTGAGCAGAACCAAGGCAAAGGCGGTGCCGTAAAGGCTGGCATCAAGCGAGCGCAAGAGCTCGGCTTTAGTCATGCCATTCAGATTGATGCTGATGGTCAACATGACCTAGACGCCCTACCCGCATTAATCCAAGCGTCACAAACTAAGCCCCAGCGCCTGATCTCAGGTCAGCCGGTCTATGACGACAGCGTGCCTAAGGCAAGGCTCTACGGGCGCTACGCGACACATATCTGGGTATGGATAGAAACCCTGTCTCTATCGATTAAAGACAGTATGTGTGGCTTTAGAGCGTATCCGATCGATAAGACACAAACAGTACTGAATAAATACGATGTCGGTTCACGAATGGACTTCGATATCGAGATTCTGGTTCGTCTGTATTGGGAAGGATGCGACATTGACTTCATTGAAACGCGAGTCATCTACCCTGAAAATGGTGTCTCTCATTTCGATGCGCTATGGGATAACGTAAAAATCAGTTGGATGCATACCCGACTGTTTTTCGGCATGCTGCCAAGAGCCCCAAAGCTGATTGCCCGTCACTTCAAAACAGATCCTGACGATCACCTAGTGGGTTCGACACCGTTTTCAGAAAGCAAACAGACACAACAAGCATCAACTAAAACTGAACAGAAGCACTGGTCACGCACTCCAGAACGCGGCACAGTACTTGGCATAAAACTGTTGTTAGCGGTGTACTCACTATTAGGCCGAGGTGTATTCAACCTCATTTTGCGTGGAGTGATGCGTTACTACCATTTGACAGGCAAGCGCGCGCGAAACGCCTCTGAACAATACCTATTCCAGCTTAAGGCTTACGCAGAGCAACAGGATATTGAGCTACCGACTGAACTCACCAGTTACAATCACCTGCTTTCGTTTGGTCACACCATGCTAGACAAATTAGCCGCATGGAAAGGTGATTTTTCAGTCGATAATCTGACCGTTCATGGTCAAGAGCAATTTGAAAGCATGGTGGAAAACCAGCAAGGCGTGCTAATCCTAGGTTCTCACCTTGGTAATATCGAGTTATGCCGAGCTTTAGGGCGTCGACACTCGCACATCAAAATCAATGCTCTGGTCTTCACGGAACACGCCGAACGCTTTAATTCGGTAATGAAAGCGGTAAACCCACAGTCTGATTTAAACCTGATTCAGGTGACATCAATGGGGCCTGATACCGCCATCTTGTTGCAACAGAAACTTGAACAGGGTGAATGGATTGTGATCGTTGGCGATAGAACCTCCACCAGCAAAGAGAGTCGCTCAGTATGGGCAGAGTTCTTAGGTAAAAAAGCCCCCTTCCCTCAAGGGCCATTTATGTTAGCCTCTGTTCTCAAAGCGCCAGTATTCTTACTGTTTGGCCTACGAGATGACTCACAAACTAAGCCGCATTTTAATGTCTATTTTGAGCATTTTAGCGACAAAATAGAGCTACCAAGAAAAACTCGCGAACAATCATTACAGCAAGTCGTGCAGAAATACGCAGACCGACTTCAGCACTACACACTGAAAGTACCGCTTCAGTGGTACAACTTTTTTAACTTTTGGACATTGAGCAACCAGCACCATGACGAAAAAGAATCCAAATAGCATCACTTTTGGTGCCGAACGCCTCACGATTGAGGATGTAGTCGCTATTTCACAAGGCGCAAAAGCCTCGATGAATTCAAGTAATGAGTTCACATCTAAGATCGACCGCGGTGTCGCTTTTTTAGAACGTCTATTAAAAGAAGAAGGCGTGATCTATGGCGTAACCACTGGCTACGGTGATTCATGTACCGTTGCAATTCCGCCGAACCTAGTTGACGAACTCCCTCTGCATCTAACGCGCTTTCACGGCTGTGGTTTAGGTGAAATCCTATCTCATGAGCAAGCTCGTGCTGTATTAGCGACGCGTCTTTGTTCATTGTCACAAGGTGTGTCTGGTGTGACTCACGATCTTCTCAATCAGATCGTCACTCTCATCAACCAAGATATCTCACCGCGTATTCCTCAAGAGGGCTCTGTCGGTGCTAGTGGCGATCTAACGCCTCTCTCTTACTTGGCTGCAGCACTGATCGGTGAGCGTGATGTTATCTACAAAGGTGAAGTTCGCCCAACCAGTGATGTTTATAAAGAACTAGGCATTAACCCTATCAAGCTTAAACCAAAAGAAGGCTTGGCCTTGATGAATGGCACTTCGGTAATGACAGCATTAGCTTGTATCGCCTACAAACGTGCGGAATACCTAGCTCAGCTATCAACAAAAATTACAGCAATGGTGTCTGTAGGGATGCAGGGCAACGACTTCCACTTCGACGAAGCACTGTTCGCAGTGAAGCCTCACCCAGGCCAACAACAAATTGCAGCATGGTTACGTGATGACTTACAAGCGGATCGTCCACCTCGCAACAGTGACCGTCTGCAAGATCGTTACTCATTGCGTTGTGCTCCGCACGTTATCGGTGTGGTTCAAGACTCTCTACCTTGGCTACGCCAAATGATCGAAAACGAGCTCAACAGCGCTAACGACAACCCAATTATCGATGGCGACAATGAGCGCGTACTGCACGGTGGACACTTTTACGGTGGCCATATTGCAATGGCGATGGATACGCTAAAAACAGCGGTAGCTAACCTTGCGGATCTGCTTGATCGTCAAATGGCGCAGCTGATGGATTACAAATTCAATAACGGCTTGCCATTTAACCTAACCGGTGCAGAAGGCGAACGTAAACCGATTAACCACGGCTTCAAAGCGGTACAGATCGGCGTTTCAGCATGGACAGCAGAAGCATTGAAACACACCATGCCAGCAAGCGTGTTCTCTCGTTCAACCGAGTGTCACAACCAAGATAAAGTCAGCATGGGAACCATTGCGGCTCGTGACTGCTTACGTGTGCTTGAACTGACTGAACAAGTCGCGGCTGCATCACTTCTGGCGGGCACACAAGCGCTTGAGCTTCGTAAACGCCACAATGAGCTTGATGAGCACCACATGAGTGAAAACCTAAAGCATATTCGAGACGAAGTACTCAAAGAGTTTGAATTTATCGTAGAAGATCGACCACTTGAAGGCGATCTACGCCACTTCATTGATCGTATTCAAAGTCAGCACTGGTCACTTTACTCATAGAGTAGCTAACCTCATAGAGTAGCCAACGTCATAAAGTTGGCTAACCCTTAACGCAATATTGTTGGGAGCGATTTATGTCTGAAATCCTTCATCCATTACAATCTGAGGTGACACTTATCACCTCATTCCAAGATGCCGATCCGATGGGCGTGATCTATCACGGTAATTACTTCCGATTTTTTGAAGAAGTAAGGCGCATCATGATGGATAAGATTGAGTACAACTATCATGAGATGAAGGATTCAGGCTACATGTGGCCAATCATAGACACACGTGTAAAGTACATCAAAGCAATACCGTTTAATCATCAGATCAAAGTATCGGCTAAGTTAACCGAGTGGGAAAATCGCCTGCGTGTTGACTACGAAATTCACGATGCCAACACAGGCGCTCGCATGACACGCGCTCACACCATGCAGGTTGCGGTGACCATTGAAGAACAAGAGATGTGCTTCGCTTCGCCAAAAGTGTTTACCGATAAAGTCGAGCTCTGGCACCAATTTGGCTGCTTACCTCGATCAACTGAGCAACAATCAACTGAGCAGCAATCAAGCGACCAACAATCCGAACAATCTCAAGTGTCTAACACACAGCAGCAGGTGAAACATGAGTCTGTTTAAGCACGGACGTAAGCAAATCAGCATCGCACTACTAGGGCTTGCCTCTGTGATGGCGAGTGGCTTTGTTATTGCTAATGAAAGTACAGCTAGGATTGGCTCTATTTCAGAACTGCAAACAGTATTAAGTGCAAACAACATAGTGCGTGGGGAGTTTACTCAAACACGTAACATGGAAATGTTCGCCCAACCTCTAACATCACAAGGTACTTTCCTGTTAGACAAGTCGAATGGTTTGCTTTGGACACAAGCGACCCCCTTTCCTGTGAGCTTGGTGCTCACGGATAACAAACTGAGCCAAAGGTTTGCCGATCAACCCGCTAAGATCATCACCGACAAAGAAAACCCGATGGCGTTTTATTTCAGCCATATCTTCTTGTCAGTGTTTCACGGCGACACGCAAAAACTTCAAGAGCAATTCTCACTGTCATTTGAACCAGCGACTGCGAAAAATTCTGATGAAAGTGCAAACTCAAGTTCACAAGACACACGATGGACACTAATCCTAAAGCCCAAAAGTGCACCGATGAACGCGGTGTTTGAAGCCATCACGCTTCAAGGACAAGGTGACATTGAACGTATCGAACTTAGAGAAGTTCGTGGGGACAGCACAGTGATCGAATTTAGCCAATTAAGCCACCAATCAGAAGTTTTATCAGATGCCGAAGCACAACAATTTCAACTCTAAGCTTGCCCTTGTCTGGCTAGTTGTCGTAGTGTTATTTAGCGGATTGTTAATCAAACAATTCGCTTTTTCTTCATCAGTACCTATTGAAAGCAACATCATGAAATTGCTGCCTGAAAACCAGCAAGACCCAATGGTAGAGCAAGCCTTTCAGCAGATATCTAGCTCGATGAGCGAGCAAGTGGTGTTTATCATAAGCGCTACCGACATTGAACAAGCCGTTGCCGCGACTGACTCTTTTGAAAAAAAACTCAACCAAAGAGCTTTCTCAAGTCAAGCCCCTCTTTTTAAGCAAGTGCAAGGCAAAATCAACGCCAGCACGCAAAGCCAGTGGAGCGATTTCTATTTTCGTCACCGAGCTCAACTGCTGACCCAACAGCAAAAAGAGACGCTGACTCACTCGCCAGATTCGCGAGCTCAATATGTCATCCAGTCTCTGTACAATCCTTTCTCAGGCGTGACTGCAGCAGAGCTATCTCTCGACCCATTCCTACTGTTTCGCGACTACATCAGTGCTGTTGGCGTTCAATCAAGTAACTTTGTTCTGAAAGAGGGCTACCTCACCGCTCAATCGAATGACCAAACTCATGTTTTGGTGACGGCGACTCTGGCGGGTTCGCCTTATAGTTTAGCGATTCAAGAGCAACTTCCCGCTCTTGATTCAATTGAGCGCGAGATCGAAAAGCAGTTTGGTGTCAAAGTGCAGCATACCGGTGTGGTGTTCTACGCCAATTACGGTACCGAAAGCGCGAAATCAGAAATCAGTACCATTGGTTTGGGCTCATTAGCCGGTGTGATTTTATTGGTGTGGCTGACGTTTCGTAGTGCCCTACCACTTGCCTTATCCTTGCTTTCAATCACTACAGGATTATTGGTTGCACTGGCAAGCACCGTCGCTATCTTCGGCAAGGTTCATCTGTTTAGTTTAGTGTTCGGTGCCAGCTTGATTGGCGTATCTATCGACTACTCTTTCCATTACCTGACCGATCGTTTGGCTGCTGGTAATCAATGGCAAAGCGACAAAGGGTTAAAACATATTCTCGTTGCGATCACCTTAGGTCTTATCACCAGCTTGATTGGCTACCTAGGTCTGTTAGTGGCACCTTTCCCCGGTTTACAGCAACTTGCTTTGTTTTCGTCGATTGGGCTTATTGCGGCTTACGCCAGCGTGGTGTGTTGGTATCCCGTTCTCGCGGCGAAACCAAGCCAAGAACGCCCGCTTCCTTTGTCGAAGCTTTGGCATACTTGGTTAAGTCTCTGGAGCAACCAAAAATTTAGAATTGGCTTACCATTAATAGTGACTGTGGTTAGTTTGATGTCACTCAGTCAAATTCGCTACGATGACGATATTCGCCAACTTCAAGCGATGCCAGAGCAACTCAAACAGCAAGAGCAAGCCATTACTGAGATATCTGGGTTAGGCAGTGGTCAAAACATGCTACTAGTCACGGCTCAGAACGACCAAAAGTTACTAAAAAAGCTAACAGCAATCACCACAAGCTTAGATTCTTTAATCGGCAGCCAAGGTATCTCCGGATATCGCAGCATTAATCAGCACTTATTAAGTAAACAAGACCAACATGATAACTATCAATTGGTTGAACAGCTCTATAGCCAACAAAGCCATATCTTACAGAGCACGCTTGGTTGGCCTAGCTTTCCTGAGTTACCTAAGTTCGAGGCCATCACTGTATCTGGTTTTTTGGAATCACCAGTGTCAGAACCAGTTCGACCACTTTGGTTGAAGCCGATCGATGGGCAAGCAGCGTCGGTCATTTTGATCAAAGACGTCACAAACTCAGCGCTGTTCTCTCAATGGCTCGATTCAAGCTTTGCTCAGCAACAAGGTGTTAAATACCTCAACAAAGCCGATGAAATTTCCGCTCTATTTGCGGAGTACAGAGTCAAGATCACCGAGCTATTGTTGATAGCATTGGCCGCTATCGGGATGGTTTTAGGTTGGCGCTATGGCGTTAAACAAAGCCTGTTAATGCTACTACCATCATTGATCGCAGGAGTCGCAGGTTTAGCGGTCACCGGCGTTTTAGGCTCGACACTGAATCTATTTAACCTGCTTGGACTGATTCTAATTTTAGGGATTGGTATCGACTATACCCTGTTCTTTGCTGAACAGAAAAAATCACTAAGCACCTTGTTAGCCATTACCCTATCAGGCCTCACAACGCTGCTTTCATTTGGCTTATTGTCACTGAGTCAGACTCATGCCATTCATAGCTTCGGTGTTACCGTCCTAACTGGTATTTTCGTCGCGTGGTTGCTTTCGCCACTTGCAATCAACCACCAACAAGCAGCGGAAAAATCAAACTCTCGAGAGGCTTTTAGATGAACAAAACAATCAAGATAGCGCTCGCCGTTGGATTGGGCTTACTACTCAGCGCTTGTTCGATGGTGCCTCAACAGCCTACAGGCGCAAGTGTCGCAATCGATAAAGACACCGAGCTAGCCTTGCCGCTGCCTGCTGAACTGGGATACTCATTTACGGCGAGCCAGCTGATCAGCGCAACATGGCAAGATGATACGCAGCAACTTCCGGTTCAAGTCGAAGTGACAGCGGATAAAGTGGCTTTAGCTGGCTTTTCTTCTTGGGGTACTCGAATCCTATCGCTTCAGTACCAAAACCAAGTGATTGATACTCAAGTTCTATCTGGTCTTGGCGCTACCCTGCCGCTACCCGAGCAAGTACTATTTAATTTGATGCTGACTCTATGGCCAGTTGAAGCATGGGCTCAACCTTTACAAGACATCGGTTGGTATTTGGTCGATACCGAAAACAGCCGCACCGTATTTGATGAAAACCAACAGCCAATCATTAAAATTGATTACCAAGCAGAGCCCGGAACACACAAAACCGCAGGCAACATTGTTTTCAAGCATTTGATTCAAGGCTACACCATCAGTATACAAACGTTGAACTCAACGATTGTCGATAACCCAAGTAAGAGCTAAACATCATGCCTATTTATATCCAAGACTGTGGTTTTCACTCCGCATTAGGCTCAAGCATTGCTGACATTCATGGCTGCCTCAGCAATCAATGCGACTCCAATATGATTGAAGTGAGCGACATGCTAAACGACGGTAAGCCGACGGTCGTTGGTAAGGTCGCAGGCGATTTACCAGAAATTTCATCAGTTCAAGCGGAATACGCCACTCGCAATAATCAACTGGCGTTATCGGCTGTTAATCAAATAAAAGATTCTATTGAACAAGCAAAATCACAATATGGCGCAGATAGGATTGCTGTAGTCATCGGCACAAGCACTTCTGGTATTTCTGATGGCGAAACGGCGTTTAAACACAAACTCGACCATGGCTCTTTCCCCGAAGGTTTCCACTATTCAAAACAAGAGCTTGGTAATGTATCGGAGTTCATCAGCCAACACTGCTCTTTAACAGGGCCAAGCTACGCGATCTCGACCGCTTGCTCATCAAGTGGCCGTGTATTTATTACTGCCCAACGTTTGTTAGATTCTGGAATGGCGGATGCTGTATTGGTTGGCGGTGTCGATACACTGTGTAAACTGACGCTCAATGGCTTTCATGGTCTTGAAGCACTATCAACGACACATTGTAAGCCCTTTAGCGCCGAGCGTGATGGCATCAACATCGGAGAAGCTGCGGCATTCATGTTGCTTAGCAAGACAAAACCAACCGCTACTGATGCAACTCAAAGTACTTCGAACATCGCCCTACTGGGTTGCGGTGATAGCTCCGACGCACACCATATTTCTGCACCCCATCCAGAAGGTAACGGCGCAGAACAAGCAATGAGAAAGGCGTTAGATTCTGCACAGTTACAAGCAGAAGACATCGGTTATATTAATGCCCATGGCACCGCAACCCCACTCAATGACTCAATGGAAAGCAAAGCAATCCATCGTATTTTCTCAAACAAGGTTCCCGTCAGTTCAACCAAGCCTCTAACAGGACATACTCTTGGAGCGGCAAGTGCGATAGAGGCTGCAATTGCGTGGCATATTCTAAAATATGACTTACCACTCCCCTTACAAAAATGTCAGTATAAAGCTGAAGATATTGAGATTGATTTGGTAAACTGTGCCCAGAAACTTAAAGTAAAGAACATCTTAAGCAACTCGTTCGCTTTTGGTGGCAACAACATTAGCCTGATTTTTGGTGTAATAAATGACTGATATCCCTTCTGTAGACCAACTTCTCCCACACGATGATCCGATGATATTAATCGATCGAGCTATCAACGTTGAGGCATTATCGATTCACTGCCAGGTCGACATTGGCGCGCACAACCTGTTCTTTAACACCGAATCTCAAACCGTACCTGCTTATGTGGGTATCGAGTTTATGGCGCAATCTGTTGCTGCATGGTCTGGGTATCATGCGCTGAAAAATGGCACCATTCCCCCAATCGGTTTTTTATTAGGTTCTCGTCGCTATAAGTCACTTTGTGATGAGTTTACTCAAGGTCAAACCCTTGATATCTATGCTGAACAACTCATGGAAGACAGTGGTATGGCTGTATTTACCGCCAGAGTCGAAGACCAAGGCGAGCTAGTGGCTCAATGCCAGCTCAATGTCTATGTACCAACCGAACAAAAATTACAAGAAATGAAAACTAGGAGCCCATCATGACCCGTCAGGTTTTAGTTACAGGTGCCAGCAAAGGCATTGGTAAAGCGATCGCTATTCAACTCGCGAAAGACGGATTTGAAATCGCCGTTCACTACATGGGTGACAAGCAAGGTGCAGAAAATACTTTGAAGTCGATTACTGAGCTGGGTGGCGCTGGGCGTCTTATCCAGTTTGACATCAGCAACCGCAGCGAGTGTCGCGAAATACTTGAGGCTGATATTGCTGAGTATGGCGCTTACTATGGCGTGGTGAACAATGCGGGGATTACTCGCGATACGGCCTTCCCAGCCATGACTGAAGAAGAGTGGGATGGCGTTATCCACACCAACCTCGACAGTTTCTACAATGTACTGCACCCGTGCGTAATGCCAATGGTTCAAAAGCGCAAAGGCGGTCGAATCGTTACTCTGGCTTCTGTGTCTGGCATCATGGGCAACCGTGGCCAAACTAACTATGCCGCAGCAAAAGCAGGTGTGATTGGCGCAACTAAGTCTCTGGCTCTAGAGCTCGCAAAACGCAAGATAACGGTAAACTGTGTCGCTCCTGGTTTAATCGATACCGGGATGGTTGACGAGCATGTAAAAGAGCATGCTCTGCCTCAAGTTCCATTACGCCGCATGGGTGAACCTGAAGAAGTAGCAGGCTTAGTCAGCTACCTAATGTCGGATATTGCCGGCTACCTCACTCGTCAAGTGATTTCAGTTAATGGAGGCTTAGTATGACCCGCCGCGTTGTTGTAACTGGTATGTCAGGCGTTACCGCTTTTGGCAACGATTGGCAGCACATCGAGCCAAAACTGAAAGCTTGTAAAAATGCGACCCAGTACATGCCAAGCTTTGAGCAATATGATGGCCTCAACACCAAGCTTGCTGCACCTATTGACGACTTTCAACTGCCTAAACACTATAAGCGCAAGCAAGTGCGTGGTATGGGCCGTGTCTCTCGCCTAGCAACCGTTGCCACCGAAAATGCGTTAGAACAATCAGGCTTGATTGGCCACGACGTTTTGACTAATGGCGAAACAGGTATTGCCTACGGTTCTTCAACCGGCAGCACTGACGCTGTTGGTGCATTTGGCGTGATGCTTAACGAGAAATCGACGCGAGCGATCACAGCAACCACTTACGTGCAAATGATGCCACACACCGCAGCGGTAAACGTCGGGCTATTCTTTGGTCTGCGCGGCCGCGTGATTCCCACCAGCAGTGCCTGTACGTCAGGAAGCCAAGCGATTGGCTACGCCTATGAAGCAATCAAACACGGCTACCAAACCGTGATGGTTGCCGGTGGTGGTGAAGAGCTATGCCCAACCGAGTCTGCCGTTTTCGATACCCTTTTTGCGACCAGTTTAAAAAACGACACGCCAGAAAAATCCCCTAGCCCTTACGACAGTGAGCGCGATGGCCTGGTTATCGGTGAAGGCGCTGGCACGCTTGTTCTTGAGGAGTATGAACATGCGGTTGCTCGCGGTGCAAAGATCTACGCGGAAATCATCGGTTTTGCCAGCAACTGCGATGCAGCCCATGTGACCCAACCTCAGATGGAAACCATGCAAATTTGTATGGAGAAAGCGCTGAAAGATGCACAACTCCCTGCGGAAAAAATTGGTTATGTTTCGGCGCACGGAACGGCAACAGATAAAGGTGATATTGCTGAAAGTAATGCGACAGCAAACATTTTCGGAGAAGTGCCAATCAGCTCATTGAAAAGCTACTTTGGTCATACGCTTGGAGCGTGTGGTGCCATTGAGGCTTGGTTGAGCCTAGAAATGATGCATTCAGGTTGGTTCAGCCCAACATTGAACCTTGAAAACATCGACGAACGCTGCGGCAAACTCGATTACATTACAGGTTCTGGTCGCGAATTGAATGTTGAGTATGTAATGAGTAATAACTTTGCCTTTGGCGGAATCAACACCTCCATCATATTCAAAAAAATCTGAGCTTAGCTAGATAAAACTCAAGACAAATAAAAAGGGTCAGTAACCAAGTTACTGACCCTTTTTTGAATCTAGCAATCGCTCAATTAAGCGTTAGCTTCACGCTCAGCGATGAACTCAAGAGCCATCTTGATACGAGCGATTACGCGCTCTTTACCAACAAGCTCCATCACTGCATCAACAGAAGGAGACTGACCGCCACCTGTTACTGCTACGCGAAGTGGCATACCGATTTTCCCCATGCCGATCTCTAGCTCTTCACATACTGCTGCAATCACACCATCTTTGATGTTTGCAGTAGTGAAATCTTCAAGTGCTTCAGCCTTAGCAAGAGCAAGCTCGAGTGGACCTTTAGCAACACCACGTAGGTGCTTCTTAGCCGCGCCAGCTTCAAACTCAGAGAAATCTTCGTAGAAGTAACGAGATTGCTCAGCAAGTTCGATAAGCGTGTTACAACGCTCGCCAACTAGCGTGATCACTTCAGTGATCGCTGGGCCATTTGTTGTATCGATCTTCTGTGCATCTAAGTGCCATTGCAGGTATTTTGCAACGTACTCAGGCTCAGAAGTCTTGATGTAGTGGTTGTTCAACCAAAGTAGCTTTTCAGTGTTGAATGCAGATGCAGACTTGCTGATTGCGTTCAGGCTGAAGAATTCAATCATCTCTTCTTGAGAGAAGATCTCTTGGTCACCGTGAGACCAACCTAAACGCACTAGGTAGTTGTTTAGTGCATTTGGTAGGTAACCTTCGTCGCGGTATTGCATTACAGAAACAGCACCGTGGCGCTTAGAAAGTTTCGCACCGTCATCACCAAGAATCATTGCACAGTGAGCGAAAGTTGGAACTGGCGCGCCTAGTGCTTCATAGATGTTGATTTGACGAGGTGTGTTGTTGATGTGGTCTTCACCACGAACAACGTGTGTAATACCCATGTCCCAGTCATCCACTACAACAACGAAGTTGTAAGTTGGAGCACCGTCTGTACGACGAATGATTAGGTCATCAAGTTGGCTGTTAGAGATTTCAATGCGACCACGGATTTGGTCATCAAATACTACACTGCCTTCTTTAGGGTTACGGAAACGGATAACGCACGCATCACCTTCATTTGCTGCTTCGTTTGCTGCAACAATTTTAGGGTGGTTCGCATCGTAACGAGCCATTTCTTTGTTTTCTTCTTGCTCTGCACGAATCTCATCAAGCAGTTCTTTAGACGCGTAGCATTTGAATGCTTTGTCTTCAGCAAGTAGCTTATCAACCATTTCGTTGTAACGGTCAAAACGCTTAGATTGGTAGTAAGGACCTTCATCCCATTCCATACCCATCCATTGCATGCCTTCTAGAATTGCATCAACCGCTTCTTGAGAGTTACGCTCAAGGTCTGTGTCTTCGATACGTAGAACGAATTCACCACCTTGGTTCTTAGCGAATAGCCAAGAGTAAAGTGCAGTACGTGCACCACCAACGTGAAGATAGCCAGTTGGGCTAGGAGCAAAACGAGTTTTAACCGTCATTTAAATACCTTGATTATGTAGGTGATTCTTTTAGTGATTGCTATTACAAAGCCTGCAACAGGAAAATATCACTAAATTTTGGGCGCTATTTTATCACCACCGCTTAAATCTACAATCAGTAGTGAATGATAAATGCGCTGTTCTTTTACGAAAGCTATCGAAGAAGGGGAAAACCAATAGCTTAAGCACATACCAAACACTGTAAAAAGGCAAATTATCGCCACGCGCACGATAAACCTCATCCATTCCACCACTCAATATTCCAACAAATATCAAATTCTTGAATTTATGTTTGACCTTACCCTTACGGGAAGGTTTATGTTAGGCGTAGATGATAATTGGAGTCTCGATATGAACCATTACACAACTGCGCTCAACGGCTTAAATTGCATGGGTTGTGCAAAGAAAGCCCGCACATTGTTTGACGATCTCGATAATACGACGATCAACAACATATCGCCGACGTACATCGACATTTCGACTCCATTTAGTTACGTTCAACTCAGTGAACAGTTAATGACCCTTGGTTATTCCATGGGTAATAAGCTGCACCTTTCGCTATCCGGCCTTAGCTGCGGTAAGTGCGTGAACAAACTGACCCAAGCACTTGAACACACCGAGCAAATCTCAAACCTAGAAGTCAGTAAACATGAATTGTCGGTGGTGACTCTGCTTTCAGAACCCAAGCTTATTGAGTTAATCGAAAGTGTGGGTTATCTCGCGACTCCTTACTCTGAAATTAATGAGCCTTTATCTAATAAAGAATCAGAAGACGATAAAAAAACAGCGCCAGTGGAACCGACACAAGCTAAACCTGCTGCTAGCCAATATACCTATCACCTTGTTCTTGGGGGAATGACGTGTGCGAGTTGTGTTTCTTCGGTAGAGAAAGCGCTGAAAAAGAATGAGTTCGTCGACCAAGCTCAGATCAACCTCGCAGAACAGACAGCCTTGGTTTTCACCTCTCAAACCAGAGACATCATTGAAAACGCTCTAATAGAATCCGTGAAAGCTGCAGGATATGGCGCCGAGTTTGTCGACGATGCGGCGACTCAACAGCAAAAACAACAAGAACAGCAACTTCGTACTCAACAAGCCTTTCTTAGAAACTCAGTAAGTGCGCTGCTTATCGGCGCTCCGCTGATGGCGTGGGGGCTGTTTGGTGGCAGCATGACCATTGCTACATTTAACGACCAAGTGGCCTGGGGATTGATCGGAGTCGTCTGTCTGATACTGCTTGCGACCTCTGGACGCAGCTTCTTTACTAACGCTTGGCAATCACTGATGCACAAACGTGCGACCATGGATACGTTAGTTGCTTTAGGCACTGGCGCAGCATGGTTCTACTCAATGTTGGTAGTACTTATTCCATCATGGTTCCCTGAACCATCGCGTCATGTCTATTTTGAGGCAAGTGCGATGATCATCGGCCTTATTTCTTTGGGTCACTACATTGAAGCCAAAGCCAAAGCACGCACCACTAAGTCTTTGCAGGCGCTAATTAATTTACAGCCTCAAAAAGCCACGGTTATCGTCGATGGTAAAGAGAAAACCATCGCTGTAGAAGCAATTCAAGTCGGCATGCAAGTTCGAGTGAAGCCGGGAGAAAAAGTCCCTGTCGATGGTGTTGTGGTATCGGGTGAGTCTTATATCGATGAATCAATGCTGACTGGCGAACCGCTCCCCAACGTTAAATCGATTAATGATGGTGTTTCAGCAGGTACCATTAATGGTGATGGCAGCTTAATCATTGAAGCTACGGGGATTGGCTCAAGCACCATGTTGGCTCGAATCATTCAGATGGTTCGCCAAGCACAAAGCAGCAAGCCTGAGATTGCGAAGCTTGCCGACTCTATCTCTGCCGTTTTCGTACCAGTTGTGGTCGCGATCGCAGCCATTGCCGCCCTAGTTTGGTTTTTTGTTGGACCACAACCGAGTGCAAGTTACATGCTAGTGGTATCAACAACAGTGCTAATCATCGCCTGCCCATGCGCATTGGGCTTAGCGACACCGCTCTCTATTACTGTTGGCGTTGGCAAAGCCGCTGAGTTTGGTGTTCTGATCAAGGATGCAGATGTGTTGCAATCTGCAAGCAAAATTGATGCTGTCGTATTTGATAAAACAGGCACCCTAACCCAAGGTAAACCAACCGTTCAGCAGGCCTTTTATGGCGACTTATCAGAACAAGAACTGCTGGCTTACGCCTATTCGGTAGAGGTAGGGTCAGAACACCCATTAGCGAAAGCCGTTTGCCAATATGCTGAGAGCTTACAAGTTTCAGCACTACCCCACAGCGAATTTGAAAACCAACGAGGGCTTGGCATACAAGCAATAATTAACGGCAAAAACGTTCAAGTCGGCTCACTTAAATATCTCACTCAACTCGGTATTGAAACTGAAATTGGCGCAGACTTTATCGAGCTTTGCCGCTCACAAGCTTGGACGCCAATTTTCGTCGCGATTGATCAAAAACTGGAAGGCATACTTGGCGTTTCAGACGCGTTAAAAATAGATAGCAAACAAGCGATAGCTCAACTAAAATCCGCGGGAATTCACACCGTACTATTAACAGGCGACAACGATTCTGTTGCTCAAGCGATTGGCAAAACCGTCGATATCAACGAAGTGATCTCAGAAGTGCTTCCTGAGCAGAAAGCGCAACATATTGTTCAGCTACAACAACAATATAAAAGTGTCGCTATGGTTGGAGACGGTATTAATGATGCACCCGCTCTTGCGCAAGCAGATATAGGAATCGCGATGGGCAGCGGCAGTGATGTGGCAATCGAGAGTGCGCAAATGACGCTACTCAATTCATCGCCATTATCGGTTAGCAATGCGATCGAGCTGTCCCAAGCGACCGTGAGAAACATGAAACAAAACTTATTTGGCGCCTTCGTCTATAACTCGCTTGGCATTCCGATTGCAGCTGGTGTGCTCTACCCATTTTTCGGATTTTTGCTAAGCCCTGTCGTTGCTGGCGCAGCAATGGCGATGTCGTCAATTACGGTTGTAAGCAATGCCAACAGGCTAAGACTGTTCAAACCCACTCATTCTAATATCAACAAAAACCATATTCATGAGGTTCACCATGATTCGTAAAGTTATGACTCTTACTGCACTCGCTGCAATTTCAGGACAAGCTCTCGCTACTGATGTTCTAAATCATAAATCCCCATACTGCGGCTGCTGCACAGAATGGACGAAGCATATGCAAGACGCTGGGTTCGATGTGACAGAGAAACTCCATGATGACATGAATCCAATCAAGCAGAAGTTAGGGGTAACGCAGAAGCTGGCCTCTTGCCATACGGCAGAAATCGACGGTTACGTATTTGAAGGACACATTCCAGCTGAGGATGTGAAAGCCTTTCTAGCAAATCCACCACGCAATGCGATTGGCTTAGCGGCTCCAGGCATGCCAATGGGCTCACCGGGCATGGAGCATGGCGATAAGAAAGACGAGTATTCTGTGTATGCGTTTAATAACAAAGGTCAGGTGTTTGAATACCGTCATTACAACGGAAAATAGAACGTAAAAAGACTGATTTGAAGAAACAAAAATCGATCATAAAAATAGAGCCTAGCATTAAGCAAACCCAAGACTGTGGTTTACTTACTAGGCTCTTTGCTTTTGGACAGTAAAGCAAATCTTGTCGCGGCACCAACCGGGCTGTTAGTACCGCTATGTTCCCCTCGCTAATTAGCTAAGAAGTTTTTTAACGAAAAAGCTATTTAACAAAGAAGCTCACTCGGCTAACTAAACAGCCAAGTGAATCAGCTTAGAAGCCGTAAGAAGCACCGAATACGAATGCATGGTTGTCAATGTTTGAACCAGTTGAATCTTTTACGCCGTTTGCTTGGCTACGGTACTCAAAGTAAGGTTGAACTCCGTTGCGAGTCCACGTAGCACGAAGCTCGTGATCCATAGAATCTTGCTTCTTCATTACGCCGTTGCCTTTATCTGACTCGTTGCCAGCAAAAACATACACGTTGTTGTAGCTTAGTGTTAGCTCGTTATTTACGGAGTAAGCGATACGGTTGTCCATGCGAACATCTGTGCTGCGGTTGCTATCTTCGCTGATGTGAGCACGTGTACGGTTACTGATTGCGATTCCGTTGTCAAAATTGTAGCCAACTTTAATCAGTGGTCGGTACTGAACAGTATCACCTTCAACAACTAAGTGTTGGTAACCCGCTGCAACCCAAAGGTTGTCATTGATGTTGAACGCTTGCTCACCACCAATAGTCCAACCCGGATTTGCCGAAGAACCCGCAGGATTCGCAGTGGTACGTTCAGTAGTTAACTCACCTAACTGGATGCCATCAATCTCGGTATAAACCGTAAAACCACCAAAATCGAAATCAAATGTATGGCCGGCCTCTAAAGTAGACGTCATTTTCGAACCGTGAAGATCGTCAGTATGCGCTTGAAGATTACCTGTAACGTAAGAAGAGTCCGCTAGAACGTTTGAAGAAAATGCTACTGCTAGAGCGCTTAATGCAAATACTTTTTTCATAATTAACTGCCTTAGTTTGAATTTTTCAGCGACATATCTTCGGTATATCATTCACCTTCGCCGCTTGAGTAATTGGTAGCCTCCCTGGCATGAAATCTATATTGCTCGAATTAATTTACGTTTAAAAATAAAAGAACAAACAGAGTGATCTCTCTCACCATCAAAAAAGTTGAAGTTATTTAAACCATTAAAATCAACAACTTAAAAACATAAAAATAGATAAAAAAAGAAAGGCAATAGACAGAACGGATCAAGATCACGTTATTTCACGACGTAAAATTAGATTCAGTTAATTCAATCACACCTGATTTATAGTTTTTGATGGCTAACTTATTTTTTGAAGAGAAGAATGAGAAGTGCGTCACTTTTGCGATGAAACTCATCTTATGTGCATTGTTGACGTTATAAATAAAGGCTATTTCTATATGTTTCAGTTTAAGAAAAGGGCCGAACTTAGTTTGGACGAAAAAAAAGCTCCCGCTTTTATCTGAGTAAGATAATAGCTAGGGAGCTCTTCTATTAATGTTGTTTATCGATTATTTTACCGAAGTCACTCGACTGACTTTCTCACCACTTTCAGAGATAGAACGGATGTACGTTTCACCAGAAACTGATGGACGTTGTTGCTCATCGTACGTTAACCAGTTTTCGCCATCAGCAGAGTATTGCAACTCTACGCCAGGAAACTGAACGTTCATCGCTAGCTTACCATCAACAACCTGAGCGCCCGGTACTGGCAGTCGGTAATCAATTCCCGCTTTCTCAAGCTTAGCCAGCTCACGTTGACCAAGGATATTCGCGAAGCGATTGAAGTCGCTGTGTAGAGCCTGCTTATTCACTAGGTTAGTTTCTTGAGAGTATTCAACACCCACTTTGTAGTCGTTTTCCCAATCCGCTCTGTGCCATGCACGTTCTGCTGCTGCAAGAACTCGTGGGAATACCATGTATTCATACTGCTCGTCGGTACGTACCGTTTCAGACCAAAGTTGCGCCGACAAACCGTAGAAAGGTTTTGCTTCAATCTCACCTTTACCAGAGAAGCCGTTACCATCACGGTCTAACGATGTTTCTGCATTTTGTGGCATGTTTTCTGGTGCGAAACCAAACATCTTACGAGTATCCGTTGCACGCGTTGCCCAGTAGTAACCACGCTCTGCTGCATCTACTTCGTATGGCATATCCATGTATACGTAATCTGGGTTAGAGACAATCACGTCATAACCTTTCGCTGACCAGTCGTATACTGATGACGTGCCGCCCCAGTAAAGAACATCCCAGAAGTTAACGCGAGTTGTCTCTGTTGCAAATCCAGCTTCGCCCTCTTCAACATACTTCAAGCCATCTTGCCAAGCTTGGAAGTGAGGAATGCCTTTTTCTGCAACAATCTTCGATACTTCTTTTGCAAAGTAACCTGGAAGGTGACCAAAATCGCTTACTGAACCATCAGCAATCAAAGACTGACATTGTGGAGACTGTTGGAATGGTTTGTCTTGCTTGTCTAGCTCAATGTTACCTTTCCATGCCACTTTGTCTTGAGCATCAACATCTTGGAAGCCTGCGCCTAACTTAATGTTTTTCGCTTCATCGCCACCAAAGTGCCAAGTCGTTAGCGGCATGCCCGCTTCATTGTGCATTGCCGCTATTTCTGTGATCACTTTATCAACAAAGCGAGTCGATGATTCCATACATGGGTTGATGAAGCTGTGCTTATCGTAGAACTGAATCGTCGTCACGTTTGAAGTATCTTGTGGATCCATCAAGCGATATTCACTTGCTTCAGCTTCTTTGCCTTCCGCCATTAGGCGAGTGTAACGCGCTTCCATTGATACCACAGCAGAACGAGCGTGTGCTGGCATATCAATTTCTGGAATGACTTCGATGCTGCGCGCTTTTGCGTAGCTTAAGATCTCGACGTAATCCGCTTTACTAAAGAAACCAGAGCCAAAGTTGTCTGTCGTTGGACCTGAACCTAGCTGAGGCAGTAAACAGCTTTGTTCTTCCAAATCAAAACAACGATTAGCCCCTACATCCGTTAGCTCTGGTAAACCTGGGATTTCTAAACGCCAACCTTCATCATCTGTTAAGTGAAGGTGAAGTTTATTCATCTTGTAGGCTGCCATTTGGTCTAGCGTTGCTAGGATGGCATCTTTTGAGTGGAAGTTTCGAGCAACATCCACCATCACACCACGGTAATCAAAGCGTGGTGCATCTTTGATCGACAGTTGTGGTAGTGATTCAGCGTTCTGACTGTCTATTAGGCCAAAAATAGACTGAACTGCGTAGAAAGCACCTGTTTTATCAAACGCTTTAATCGCAATCCCCTCTTCCGAGATGCTTAGTTCATAAGCGCCAGATTTCGCTAAATCACCCGTAAACTGAGTAGGAACAACAGCGACACTAACAGGTAGGTCGCCACTCACATCTACGTTTACCACATCTGCACGTTCTTCAATGGCAGCGAATTGCTCAGCATCAAATGCGTCTTTAGGTAGGGCAATACCACCAGCAATGCTCACTGAACCTTCGCCCGCTTCTACCGACATTGGCGTTGGTAGTAAAGTGGTTGATACATCTTGCGTTGCTAGATCCGCATTCTTTTCGAAGCGTGTAACAGCCGTTGCCATAACGTTGTTGTCGTCAGGTGTACGCTTTAGGTTGTTTCCTTCCAAACCGGTTACGAACGACGCGACATCTTCAGTATTCAATGAAGCAATCATCTTAGGTTCGGCGTTTGGTGCCGTTACGAATGCACCTGGCATAAAGTCAGTTTCAAACAGTTGCCAGTATTCACTAGTTAATGGAAGAGTCACTTCTTCACCCGCGGCAAAGCCATCGAACTTTTCTGTTGGTTCTAGCTTGTGTAAGTCGCCAGTTACGCGAGTGATTTTAAACTGCTCATTATCAACATCTAAGATAAGGCGGATACTGTGGAAGTAGATGGTCCAATCTTTTGAATCAATCGCTTCACCATCGTTAGTTAGCGTCATATTTACTTTATTACATGATGCCCACTCCGCGCCTAAGTCCTGACAAGCCATACCTTCATTCGCACCATGATTCGTCAAAATTTCATATTGCACATCGAGGTTATCAGCCAGTGCATTAACCACCTTTTGTTCTGGTGCTTGTGTTACCGCACAACCCGTCAAGCCAGCCAGTACCGCTACAGATAGTAAGTTTCTCTTCAACATCGTATTCACCCATAAATTTAAAAATTGAGTCAGAAGCAAAGTGGAGCGCTTCGAAAGTTAGATAAACTATATGGGCTTATTTTTTACCGTGAATTAAATCAAGCTAATAAAGTGATCAGCTTCAAATCTAAAAAATCCTGATGAAATTAAAGTCAATAAAATCATCAAGTTAAAACTAACGACACTTCCGTCACTTTTGTTTTGACGTAAAATTTGAGAAACGAATCACAATCTTTTTAATGAATTTCATAAAATCATGTCGCTGATAGAGATAAAGGTTTGAGAGTTTGTTGGTGTTGTTATACTTTTCGTACAAACAACGTGACATCGTTCTCAAAAAAAACCGTTAAAAAACACCGTCAAAATCGATTTTAACGAGTTTAAGACTTCCTAAAGGAGCTCCCTTTGCGCCCATTCTTCTACATGACTTTATTCGTTCTCGCATTTTCAGCCAAACAAGCTGCGGCCGAACCTCTTTATTGGAAAGTCAAAAAGGATGATCTGACCCTCACCATCTTAGGTTCTGTACACGTTGGAGACGAGAGCATGTACCCGCTTCCGTCGGCAATCATCGACACGCTAAAAAACGGTGACGGATTAGTTATTGAGACGGATATAAGGAAGACAGAGGGTATTGTTTATCCTGCTAGCAAAGTGACTACAGCTGATGTATTAAACGAAGAACAAAAACAATTATTAAGTAGCATCTCAAAATCATTGGATATGCCTACTCAGCAGCTACTTAGCTCACCGCCTTGGGCGACTTCTCTCGCTATACAGATGCAGCAGCTAAAAAACCTTGGTTATGGCTCCGCCGGCGGCGTTGATGCGACGCTAGCTTACAAAGCGACTATCCAAGATGTTCCGGTTATCAGTTTAGAACCACTACAATTCCAAATAGACCTGATGACCAAACAAAAGGACGACGGTAAGGAGTGGTTAATCAGTAGCCTTGAGGAATTTGACCAAACTGATCGTGTGGTTCATTGCTTAATCGAAAGCTGGAAAGCGGGTGATTTAGCGAAACTGGAAGACTTCGCAGAGCTGTCTGAGATGTCGCCTGAACTAGAGAAAGCATTTTTAACAGATCGCAATATCGACTGGGCAAACAAGCTATCTGCCAATGATTGGAAACTTGACTCGAAAGGGAGCTACTTGATTGTAGTTGGCGCCTTGCACCTAATTGGAGAAGGTAACCTTTTGCAGTTGTTAAAAGAGAAAGGTTTCAATGTCACTCAACAATCACAAAGCCAACAGGCTCAGTGTCAATTTGAGGTTAATGCGAAAAGCTAGCCAGGTTCAGCGTCGTTGTCTTCTCGCTATGAGGATGGTACTGGCGTCCCCTCATGGCCTAAACCATATAAACGCTTTAATTATTCCAAAATACAAAAAAGCCGTAGCATCTCTGCTACGGCTTTCTAAATGTGGTCGGTGAAGAGGGATTCGAACCCCCGACCCTCTGGTCCCAAACCAGATGCGCTACCAAGCTGCGCTATTCACCGAGATATCTAACTGGCTGATTGCCTGTCGATGAAGCGTATAATACGGATTCTGAGTTTATCCGCAAGGGCTTTTTTCACTCTTTTTTACAATATCGAATCGTTCGAACAAAAGACGTACAAGTGAAATGCCAATGTGACGAAAAACACACAGTTACCAACAAGTATTTAACTTATGAAACAGGATTGATCCAGATCAGTGAATTGATAACACTAGTTAATACACTAACTCGTGTCATATAACTTTGAGGTATACACATGGACTTTTGGCTAGAACTCCTATTTGGTAATGCGGTGGGACTATCTTCAATGATAGTAATATTCGGGGCTCTGGGTCTCATGATGTTCTATGGAGGCTTCTTCATCTACAAAGTTATGACTGAAAAATCTCCTCACTAGAATCGCTCAGCCTAAATCATCTACTTTTAAGTATCATTTTCTTTAGGTCGATGTAAAAACGCTTTGCACCGGAGCCGACTTATTGTCTTCTCCGGTTTTTTCATTTTTAAACCCGGCCTCAACTTAGGTATACTTACCCTTTCCTTATCCAACTTGAGATACACACTATGTCTCATGATGACGACTTAGATCTATTCCAAGAAATGATGGGCGATGTTAAACGTATCGACCATGACACCGCCGAACACCAGAAAGTACACCGAGTCACAGAATCTCACCTTGCTAAGCGTGAAGCCGCTATGTGGCTGTCTGACGACGAGAAAGACTACTTATCATTAGACTACTCTCCAATGATCAAACCTGACGATGTCATTGCTTATAAGAAAGATGGTGTACAAGAAGGCGTATACAAAAAGCTGCGCTTGGGCAAGTATCCAATTCAAGCCAAACTCGACCTTCACAGGAAAACATTGAAAGACGCTCGTAACGAAGTACTCTCATTTTTGCGTCAGTGTTTAAGAATGGATGTTCGTACCGTTATCATTGTCCACGGTAAAGGTGAGCGTTCGAATCCACCAGCAATGATGAAAAGCTACGTGGCAAATTGGCTAACACAAATTAACGATGTTCAACGTGTTCATTCAGCTCAGCAATTTCACGGTGGTACAGGCGCGGTCTATGTCATGCTCAGAAAGAGTAATGACAAAAAGCTAGAGAACAGAGAGCGCCATCAAAAGCGCAGCAGTTGATAAGTTGAGATAGATAATTAAGCTAATAGCGGTCTTGCATCAAGAGCGATATTTCGTGCCTAGACTCACACCAAGTGCTAAAATTGTTCTCAGTTAACGAATCCCAACTCAAAGCAACTATTCAGAGGTTGCTTTTTGTTTATCTATATTTCCGTTGTGAAACGCTAAGAGAATATCATGTCACAAGAATCCCAAGCTAAACGCCTTAATAAATACATCAGTGAAACTGGTTTTTGCTCACGCCGCGAAGCCGATAAACTCATTGATGCTGGCCGAGTTACTATTAACGGTAAGATCCCTGAAATGGGCACTAAAGTCTTGCCTGGTGATGATGTTGAGATCGACAATAAACCTGTTCGTTCAAGAGAAAAACCGATCTACATTGCTCTTAATAAACCAACAGGTATCACCTGTACTACTGAGCGTGATATTCCAGGCAACATCGTCGACTTTATCGGCCACCACAAACGTATTTTCCCTATTGGTCGTCTAGATAAACCTTCTGATGGTCTTATCTTCTTGACTAACGACGGCGATATCGTAAACAAAATCCTACGTGCAGGTAACAACCACGAAAAAGAATACGTGGTTCGTGTAGATAAACCTATTACGACTGAGTTCTTGAAGCAAATGGGCGCTGGCGTTCATATTCTCGATACTGTTACCTTGCCATGTAAGGTAGAGAAAGAGACCAAGTTCTCGTTTCGCATCACATTAACGCAAGGCCTTAACCGCCAAATTCGCCGTATGTGTGAAGCATTGGGTTACGAAGTATTTAAACTGCGCCGCGTTCGTATTATGAACATCTCACTAGACGGTATTCCTAACGGAAAATGGCGCTACCTGAGCGACGAAGAGATCACTGAAATTTTAGCGATGTGTGAAGGCTCTGTAAGTACTGAAGATGCGTCAAAAATGAACGCGAAAGGCCAGCGTATTCGTAAAGCGACAGACGCAAAACTTTTCGATAGCCGTGAAGAAAACCAAACTTCCACAGCGCGCCGCAATCAAAACGAAAATCGTACTCGCACTTACCGCGGTAACAATGCGGACGAATTCCGTCATGCACCTAACTCGAAACGAGGCCGTAATTCATCAAATGGTGAAAGCAGTGGCGGTGGCAATACCGAGAACTGGAAATCAAACTCTCGTTCAGAGCGTTCTAATTCAGATAAAAGCCGTTCGGATCGCAATCGCACAGATCGCGACAATAACGAACGTAGAAGCGGTAAGCCGACAAACCGCAGTCAAGATTCAAACAGACCGAACAAACCAGCAGCGAAACGTGTTGGTGGTACTTTAGGTTTGAAAAAGTAGTCATAATTCGCCCTCAATGTGTAAACACATTTCAGGACGGGACAGTCGATAAAGAAACGCCCGCTAGATTAATCTAGCGGGCGTTTTTATTTGTGATCATGTACATTTATCGTTATGGAAAGCACAAGCTACAGGCATAGTTCAGCAAACTGGCCACGCGTAAGTAGTACTAAGTCTTTCGGATCTAGCTCTATTTCTAATCCTCTCTTCCCTGCACTCACACATATCGTTTCAAAATCGGTAGCGCTGGAATGAACAAAGGTAGGCAATGCTTTTTTCTGACCAAGAGGACTGATTCCTCCCACCACATAACCCGTGGTTTTCTGAGCAATATCAGGGTCAGCCATCTCTGCTTTCTTACCTTTCGCCGCTTTTGCTGCAAACTTTAGATTTAGCTTCTGGTCGACGGGAATAACGGCAACCGCCAAATCTTTCGCCACACCATTCAAGCAGAACAAAAGCGTTTTGAATACACGTTTGGGATCTTGACCAAGCGCTTCAACGGCTTCTAATCCATAGTTAGTGTTATTCGCATCATGATGATACTGATGCACGGTATGAACAATTTTCTTTTTCTTGGCCAGGTTAATTGCAGGGGTCATGACAAAATCCAAACGATAGATAAACAAAAAGCGACGCCGAAGCGTCGCTTTAGTTAAATTTATCATGGTACTAGAGTCAATCTAATTTAGCACCTAGTGATTCAATTAACTGGGTTCAATTACTTATAAACCATTTGACCAGAAGGTGCGTACTTGTTCACATCAACAGGGCTGTTTGCTTCTAGGTACTCTTTTAGTACTTCAGCGTCAACAAAACCTGTGTTCACAAAGCCAGGGTGATCAGACAGTTTAGGGTAACCGTCACCGCCAGCAGCGTTAAAGCTTGGTACCGTGAAGCGGTAAGTTTCGTCTAAACGAAGCTGCTTACCACCGATGAAGACATTCGATACTTCACCGTCAGCAACCGTCATAGAAATACCTGCAAACTGTGCATAAGCACCTGAATCAACAGGTTTAGTCGCCACTACGTTTAGGTAATCTAGAACTTCTTTACCCGTCATATCAGTGTAAGTCAGGATGTTTGCAAAAGGCTGTACTGTTAGTACATCTTTGTACGTCACATCGCCTGCTTCAATTGAGTCACGAACGCCACCAGAGTTCATCACAGCGAAGTCTGCTTTTGCACGCTCCATGTGAGAAGTTGCAATCAAACGACCCAGGTTAGTTTGTTGGAAGCGAACGACGTTACGGTCACCTTCAAGCTTGCCATTTGTCTCAGCGATTTGAACTTCTAACTGAGCTTGGCCCTGTTCTTGGAAAGGACGTAAGAATTCAAGTAGCTCTGGATCTTGTGCGATTTCATCTTGAATCAGAACACGTTGCTTCTTGCCGTCAATCTTAACTTTCTTCTTAAGGTTAACGGGAACCAAGTCGTAGCTCACCATCTCTAGTTCGCCGTTACGGAATTCGTAATCAGCACGGCCTACGTACTTGCCCCACTCGTGAGCTTGAACGATGTAAGTACCGTTTTGAACGTCTGGTTTACATTCATCACCCGGCTTGAAGTTTTGCTTCGCAACGTTAGGGCCTTCCATACATACAGGCTCTTGAGAGTGACCACCAACGATCATGTCTAGATCGCCTTCATTTAGGTAACGCGCTAGTGCTACATCACCCGGAGCGTTAACACCACGCTGACCATTTTCGTAGTGACCCATGTGAGTCACAGCAAAGATTAGGTCTGGTTTTTCTGTTTCTTTAAGTTCAGCGATCAGTTTCTTCGCTTCTTCTTTAGGGTCACGGAAATCGATGCCAGCAATAAATTCTGGGTTACCAATTTTCGCTGTATCTTCAGTCGTTAGACCGATAACAGCAATCTTGATACCTTGCTTTTCAAACATCTCGTAAGCTTGGAATTTACGTTCGCCTGTCGCTTTGTCGTAGATGTTTGCAGACAGCATTGGGAAGTTAGCCCAGTCGATCTGTTTTTGCAGTACGTCTAGTGAGTTATCGAACTCGTGGTTACCCAATGCCATTGCATCGTAACCAATTTTATTCATACCTTTAAAATCAGGTTCTGCGTCCTGAAGGTCTGACTCTGGTACACCTGTGTTGATGTCACCGCCAGATAGAAGCAACACGCTACCGCCTTCTGCTTCAACTTCTGCACGAAGTTGGTCAACAAGCGTTTTACGCGCAGACATGCCGTATTCGCCGTATTTGTTCTGCCAAAAACGACCATGGTTGTCGTTCGTATGCAGGATAGTTAGCTTATAAGTTTCGTCTTGGTTCCAATCATGAGCTGATTGAGAGGCACATCCAGCTAAAGTAGCTAGGATTGCAGCACTTAGTGCTGTCTTTAGAATAAGGCGTTGCTTCATTGTCATACCTTTGAACTTTTTAGGGGAATCCACTGCTTTCTATAATCCATTGCGACTCCTTGTGGAGTTCGAACAATAAGACTTCAACATGACTAATCTTAAATTAACATTCTAGATGTAACACGATGATTTCATATTTATGTCGAATAGGTCACGCATAGATCAACAGTTAAGTGTAACAAAATTATGAGATTACACTCAAACTTCCCCTGCATCACAAGCAATCGTTTACTTATAAAGTGTGATGAAAGTCGGTAATTTACTGCAAACAGGACAGACCTCACACTCATATACGAGTTTCTTAGGTAACAACCCGCCTCGTTAACAACTCTTTTAATGAGCGATTTATACCAATCACAGTAAGTAAGTGATCAAAGCTAGGGTGACCAGTTATTTACTCCGATTGGTATTATGTTCAGCTGCTTTTACGAGATAAAAAAAAGCCCAATTCAAAGATGAACTGACCCCCAATAGTTGGACTCCAATTATTGGGGGTCTTTTTATGTCCAAATATAGCCGAGAGCTAAAATGTATCATTGCTAAACAATGTTTAGGTGGCGCGTCATCTCGCGATTTAGCAAAACAATATTCAATTTCTTCGAGACAGATACGGTATTGGGCTCAAGTCTTTGCCATCCATGGTACTGATTCATTTTTACCCACTAAGCATGCTGCTACTGCTCAGACAAAACGAAAAGCATTGAATTTAATGTGGACGAATGAATGGTCTCTCACGCACACTAGCGCAGTATTAAATCTCTCATCCCCTGGAATACTCTCTGTCTGGCTCAAACGATTTAATGAGCTCGGTATCAAGGGGCTCAAAATACGCCATAAAGGAAGCCCCTCAATGAAACAGCAACCTCAACGTACCACTAAGCCTGATAATGAAATGACACTTGAGGAGCTAAGAGAGGAGTTGGTCTACTTACGAACTGAGAATGCCGTTCTAAAAAAGTTGGAAGAGTTGGAGCAGGAAAAAAACCGTCGAACAAAGAAAAAGCGGTCATAGCTCTAACTCTTAAAGGCAAGTATCCATTGAAGCACTTACTGCAGACTCTACAGCTGGCAAAAAGTGTCTTTTATTATCAGGCTCAAACGAGCAAGCGCCCAAATAACTACGAACGTGAGCTGCGGTTGATAAAGTCAATTTATCATGAGCATAAGGGTCGATACGGCTACCGCCGTATTCACTTGGAACTAAAAAATCAGGGGTTCGCACTTAACCACAAAACGGTTCAAAGGCTTATGGCTCAGCTCAATCTTAAATCGACGGTCAGGATTAAAAAGTATCGTTCATACCGAGGAGAATCTGGAACAGCTGCTCCTAACGTGCTTGAAAGAGATTTTAGTGCGACTCAACCCGATGAAAAGTGGGTAACGGATGTCACGGAGTTCAAAGTCAAAGAGCAGAAAGTATACTTGTCTCCCGTGGTCGACTTGTTTACTCAGGAAGTGGTTGCTTATAGAGTGGCCAAAAATGCCTGCTTGCCGCTTGTCACGGATATGCTGACGGAAGCCATATCAACGCTTAAACCCAACTCAAAGCCAATTATACATAGCGATCAAGGTTGGCAATATCGCCATCGACAGTATCAGGAAAAGGTAGCGGAGAGTGGGTTAACGCAAAGTATGTCTAGAAAAGGTAACTGCTTGGATAATGCCGTTGCTGAAAACTTTTTTGCTTTACTCAAAACAGAGATGTATCACAATCAAAGCTTTGAAGATGCAGATGCTCTGATAGAGCAAATTAAAGAATACATCGAGTACTACAATACGAAACGTATAAAAGTGAAACTAAAAGGCCTGACTCCGATAGAATATCGAGCTCAGGCCTTGAAAGCCGCTTAACAGAAATGTCCAACTTTATGGGGTCACTTCAACGACTGGGCTTTTTTAGCTCAACTTTTGTGAAATAACGTTTCCGTTACTTCACATCCATCTCAATTATTTAATATCAATATGCTCAAAGCCTTTGATAAGGTCATCAAGTGCTTTCATCTGCTTCAAGAACGGTTCTAGTTTATCTAGAGGTAGCGCCGATGGGCCATCACAGCGTGCTTGATCCGGGTTAGGGTGAGCCTCAAGAAACAGACCAGCAATACCCGTCGCAATGCCCGCTTTAGCTAGTTCAACCGTTTGCTCACGACGACCGCCAGATGCAGCACCTGATGGATCACGCATTTGAAGCGCGTGAGTCACGTCAAAGATAATTGGGCTGCCGTTTGATGATTTTTTCATTACACCGAAACCAAGCATATCAACAACTAAGTTGTCGTAACCCATGCAAGAACCACGTTCACAAAGAATGATATTGTCGTTGCCGCACTCAGCAAACTTATCAACGATGTTACCCACTTGATCTGGGCTCATGAACTGAGGCTTCTTCACGTTGATTACCGCGCCAGTCTTAGCCATCGCTTCAACAAGGTCAGTTTGACGAGCTAGGAACGCTGGAAGTTGGATTACATCAACCACATCAGCAACAGGCTGAGCTTGTGCTTCTGTGTGGATATCAGTAATGATCTTCACGCCAAAAGTATCTTTCAGCTCTTGGAAAATTTTAAGACCTTCTTCCATGCCAGGACCACGGTATGAGTGAACTGAGCTGCGGTTTGCTTTATCGAAAGACGCCTTAAATACATAAGGGATACCTAGCTTCTCTGTTACTTTCACGTAGTGCTCACAGATCTGCATTGCTAGATCGCGAGATTCAAGAACGTTCATGCCTGCAAATAGCGTAAATGGCTTGTCATTAGCAATTGGCATATCGCCAATGTGAACTGTTTTCTGTTCCATCATATTCTCTCTAAATAATTATTAATTAGTGAACAACCACTGTCTTTTCATTCATGACGTTCACTTGAGATTTAAGTAACTCAGACGCAGGGTCATCTGGGCATTGGTCGATAAAATATTGATAATCCGTTGCTGCCACTTGATGACAGTCTAGCTGCTGATAAATAAAGCCACGGTCGCGGATTTCATATGGATCATCCGGCACAAACGTTAAGGCAAGATCAGTACACTTCAATGCAAGCGTATAACGCTCTTCTCGCAGCAATGCACTCTTAAGTAACGCTAGCCACTTACCAATAATCGTTGGATGATCGGCAGCTTCTAAGTGTTCAGCTTTCACCTTAGCTAATGGGCCATCATGCCCAATGAGCCATGCTCGTAAAGTTTGAACGCCAACGTACTCGCCGTTGTACGGGTTAACGTACACAGCAGCTTGCCCGAACCAACTTACTTTAAGTAAGAATTGAGTTGGGAAAGATACGCCTTCAACAGGGAAGCCTAGCTTACGACCTAGATAAAGAAAGATCGCACCAAGACTCACTGGAATGCCTTTTTTTCTCTCAAGCACTTTATCGATAAATGCGTTTTCCGAAGAAAAATACGCCTCTTTATCGCCGGCAAAGCCCCACTCATAAAAGAATAGTCTAATAAAGGATTCAAACTTCTGCTGTTCATCCGTTTCGTTAACCAAAGCAAACTCGGCGTCTTTTAACAATCTGGCCAGTTCTTGCTCAGCCCAGCTGTCTTGAGTTTCTGGGTTAATCGCTTTATTTAAGATCAATGCACCTTCAGCTAGCTCTAGCTGGTCAAAGTCTTCATCAAAAAATTCGTACATAGGTTGTTAACCGAAATAAGGAGATAATTAACCGAAAAATGTGGGTGTTTTCGTCATTGCAATTTTACCAGCCATTGCTAACCAGCCAAGCGCACCAAAGAAAGAGAACACTCTCAGTAGCTTATTTTTACCCAGTTTAAGCGCAAAGAAGCCCAATGCGATGTAAGCCATAACACAAGTTAATTTTTCGGTTAACCATGGTGCTGCAGGTGTAAATGGAATAAAGCCAGTGATAAAAATCAAACCAATACCCGAAAGCAACAGCAATGAGTCATTGATATGAGGGAAACGCTGTAAGAAAGGATGCTTAAGCTTCGGTGAGTTAGCCATCATAAGAGCGAAACGAATCGAAAGAAGCAGTGCGCTTATAGCAATCGTTAATAGGTGAAAATGTTTTAAACCTTCGTACATGGTATTCCTTTATATTTTTATATGTCTTTCGTTAACACGAGCCACACAATACCCGTTAATGCTCGGTATTTCTGCGTTAAATGCATTATCGAGTGAAATGTCTTTTCGAGTTAAAGGTATCAATTTAGCAAGTTCATCATCTATTGCTCACAAGATGATTAACCGCAGCTAATGAACAATCACTAGCTATGAACAGTAACGACCTAGTGTCACTCGGTCATTACCACCGTAATCTTTTTCTGTAACGACGTCTAAATAACCCAGTTGTTGCATTATCTCACGTACCGCCAAGCCTTGGTCATAGCCGTGTTCAAATGCCAACCAGCCTTCGTTTTCTAAAAAGTGTCGTGCATTTTCAGAAATGTATCGAATATCCGCGAGCCCTTTCTCTTCAGCAACGAGCGCTGTGATCGGTTCAAAACGTACATCACCTTGAGACAAGTGAGGATCATTCTTCTCGATATATGGCGGGTTAGAGACAATCAACGAGAACTTTACCGCTTCTTCTTCAGAGTTAGCTAGGTTCAAAGGCTCAAACCAACTGCCGTGTAAAAAGGTGGCGTTGGTGATATTCAATCGCTGAGCGTTTTCTGTCGCAAGTTGTTGCGCTTCCGGACGAAGATCAATACCCGTCACTTGTCGATTCGGCATTTCAGACGCCAATGCTAATGCAATAGCCCCTGTGCCCGTGCCTAAATCGAGAATCGCACCTTGCTTGCCATACGTTTTATCTAACGCCACTTCAACCAAACGTTCCGTATCCGGACGCGGGATTAATGTAGAAGGAGAGACTTTTAACGGCAGTGACCAAAACTCACGTTCACCAACAATGTAAGCCACAGGCTCACCGGTTAAGCGACGTTTTAGAAGAGCATTGAATTCGGACTCTTGCTCTGAAGTGAGATGCTTCTCTGGCCAAGTCAGTAGGTAAGATCTAGGTTTGTCTAAGGCATGACAAAGCAGTACCGCAGCATCAATCGAGGGTGACGTATTATCACCCTCTTGAAGCTGTACGATTGCTGCTTTTAAAGCACTTTCAACCGTATATTCTGACGGCATACGGGTTAGTTATGCTCTGCAAGTGCAGCAAGCTGATCGGCTTGGTGCTCTTGAAGTACAGGATCAAGCAAGCTTTGCATGTCACCTTCAAGCACTTCGTTAAGACGGTAGATCGTCAGGTTGATGCGGTGATCCGAAACACGACCTTGTGGGTAGTTATAAGTACGAATACGGTCACTACGGTCACCAGAACCTAGTAGGTTACGACGTGTGTCAGAAACAGCTGCCGCGCGGCGCTCTTCTTCTGCTTGAACAATACGAGCAGCAAGAACAGCCATAGCTTTCGCTTTGTTTTTATGCTGAGAACGCTCGTCTTGACACTCTACTACTGTACCCGTTGGTAAGTGAGTAATACGGATTGCAGAATCCGTAGTGTTAACGTGCTGACCACCCGCGCCTGATGCACGGAAAGTATCGATCTTAAGATCGCCAGCTTTGATCTCTGGCAGATCCGCTTCTGGAATCTCAGGCATAACCGCAACAGTACATGCTGATGTATGAACACGGCCTTGAGATTCAGTTTCAGGTACACGTTGTACACGGTGACCGCCAGACTCAAACTTCATTGTGCCGTAAACAGCGTCGCCACTAACTTTAGCGATCATCTCTTTGTAGCCACCTTGTTCAGAAGCATTACTGCTCATGATTTCAACGCGCCAGCCTTTCTTCTCTGCAAACTTAGAGTACATACGGAATAAGTTGCCTGCGAAGATACCCGCTTCATCACCACCCGCGCCTGCACGGATTTCAAGGAAACAGTTACGCTCATCGTTTGGATCTTTTGGAATCAGAAGAATCTGTAGCTCATCAGTCAGACGTTCAATGTTCGCTTTCGCATCTTTGATTTCTTCTTGAGCCATTTCACGCATTTCTGCGTCGTCTTCATTTGCCATCTCTTCAGCAGCTTCTAAATCTTCTTGAGCTTGCTGGTATGATTTAAAGCACCCCGTCACCTCTTCTAATTGAGAATACTCTTTTGACAAGGCACGGAATTTGTCTTGATTCCCAAGTACATCGGGATCACCAAGTAGATGTTGAACTTCTTCATAGCGTTCAACAAGTGTTTCAAGCTTTATTAGAATCGAGGCTTTCATAATGTCTTATCTTAATAGGGGTCGAATATTATTGAGGGTTTTCTAAGCCCAAACTCTGTCTAATGACCGTTAATTTTGCAGGTTCTCCTTGCTCTGCTGCACTTTGGAGTGCACGCGTTGGAGCATGGATCAATTTGTTTGTGAGCTTGTTACTTAGCTCAAGTAAAACTTTTTCAGGGTCACCGCCAGCGGCCAGTGATTGCAAACTCTTACTTAATAATTCTTCTCGGATTTCATTGGCCGATTTGCGATAGTCACGAATACTGTCTACCGCTTGCAGTGAACGCATCCAACTCATGAACGCGGCACTTTCTTCACTAACGATGGCTTCCGCTTGGATCGCTTCCACTTTACGCTGTTCAATGTTGCCATCAACTATCGACTGCAGATCATCAACGGAATATAGGTAAGCATCATTCAGATCGCCGACCTGAGATTCCACATCACGAGGAACCGCAATATCAACCAGCAGCATAGGTTGATGTTTTCTTGTCTTAAGTGCGGTTTCGACCATGCCCTTACCAATAATAGGCAGCGGGCTTGCGGTTGAGCTGATCACGATATCCGCTCTGTGCAAGTGGTCAGGGATTTCATTGAGGCTGATCACTTCAGCACCAAACTCTTCAGCTAGCCCTAAAGCACGCTCACGAGTTCGGTTGGCCACTATCATCTTGGTGCAACCATTCGCTGAAAGGTGTTTTGCCACCAATTCAATCGTTTCACCCGCACCAACCAATAACACCGTTGAATCGGCAATCGACTCAAAAATGTGTTTGGCTAACGTACAAGCTGCGTAAGCAACTGAAACCGCACTGCCACCAATTTCAGTTTCAGTTCGAACACGCTTAGCGACAGAAAATGATTTCTGGAACAGTTTTTCCATTGAAGCATCAACAGATTTGTTCTCTCGCGAATCGGTGTAAGCTTGTTTTACCTGACCAAGAATTTGCGGTTCGCCCAAAACCAAAGAGTCCAAACCACAAGCTACACGCATTAAATGTTTAATCGCGGCCTGCTCTTCATGGATATAGATACTCGGTTTTAATTCTTCAGGGCTAACTTGATGAAATACAGACAGCCAATCGATCAACTTGTTTTTTGCCACGCCTTTGACGTCACAATACACTTCAGTTCGATTACAGGTAGAAAGTATGACACTTCCATTTACGTGTGCATTTGCGTTAAGTTGCTTAAGTGCCTCAGATAATTTATCTGGACCAAAAGCGACTTTTTCTCGCAATTCAACCGACGCTGTATTGTGATTGATACCTACGGCAAGCAAAGACATGTATCAGAAGTTCTCGATCAGGGAATGGAAACAAGGGGCGAATTTTACTTGATGCATGGCTCTATTTAAAGAGCAAGCGGGATTTGTTTTCCTGAGTTCGTGAATTCAATGCTATAGTTGAAGCGTTTTTTAGATAAATTTGAACAAGTTGTGAGCAAATATGAGCAAGCTTCGTAAAATCACGTCTCTTATTTTTTTGACCATAATTATGGTGGGTTGCTCGTCTATCCCAGAACAACCGACCAGCGTTGAGTGGCAAAGTCACCAAAACCGGCTTTTACAGATAGAAAACTATCAAGCCTCAGGCAAGCTCGCTTATATTTCTCCAGAGCAACGCCAAAGCCTAAACTTCATTTGGAAGCACTCCCTAAATCAGAGTCAACTAAGGCTTACGACTTTTCTCGGTCAAACCGCACTGAACCTAACCATCGAACCATCGGGTGCAAAAGTCGTGACCTATGATGACCAAGTATTTACTCATGCGAGTGCTTCAGTCTTGGTAGAACAACTTACTGGATTGCAGATCCCCATCGATCACTTACCACAATGGTTCCTTGGCATTCCTGACCAAGCAGACAGCTACCAATTGAACACCACCAACACGCTTGAATCTCTGTCCAAACAAGTCAGCGGTCAATTATGGACACTCAATTTTGATAATTACCGAAATGTAGAGATGCCAAGTACACTATTATCTGGTGAAGACAACAAGAACTCTGGTGAAGACAGCACGAACGTAGAGACAATTCCCCTCCCTACCCGATTGTCATTCAAGCAAGACGAGAACAAAATCAACATTGTAGTTTCGAAGTGGACACTGAAAAAATGATAACAACGCCAACGCACTGGCCTTCGCCAGCTAAGCTGAATTTATTTCTCTATATCACTGGCCGACGCGACAATGGCTATCACGAACTTCAGACCCTATTTCAGTTTGTCGACTTTGGTGATGAACTTACGGTTACCGCAAACCGAAAAACAAGCTCGATAACAATCACACCTGAGATTCCAGGCGTTGCGACAGAAGATAACTTGATCTGGAAAGCTGCAACTGCCCTTCAACAATATACATCGACGACTTTCGGTGCGGATATTGAGTTAAAGAAAGTGCTTCCAATGGGAGGCGGTATTGGTGGAGGCTCTTCAAATGCCGCAACCGTGTTAGTCGCTCTCAACCATTTATGGCAACTCAACCTGTCAGATGATCAACTCGCCGAGATCGGTTTGAAGCTTGGCGCTGACGTTCCTGTCTTCGTTCGAGGGTACGCCGCCTTTGCTGAAGGGATTGGAGAAAAGCTACAGCCAGCTAATCCGGATGAAAAATGGTATCTCGTTGTTAAACCTCAAGTGAGCATAGCAACTGTAGACATATTCACGCATTCAGAATTAACTCGAAATACGCCAAAGCGAGCGCTAGCAACGCTTCTAGAGCAAGAATACGTAAACGATTGCGAAAAAATTGTGCGAATGCTGTACCCAGAGGTTGATAAGCAACTTTCATGGCTGCTACAATACGCGCCGTCGAGATTGACTGGCACAGGTTCGTGCGTTTTTGCTGAATTTAGCAGCAAAAAAGAAGCCGAATTGGTGCTAGAGCAACTGCCTGACACAGTTTCCGCGTTTGTCGCGAAAGGACGAAACATTTCTCCTTTGAAAGAAACTTTGGCTGAATACCAATCAGCCCACCCACAATCTATTTAAAACTGGACGCAACCCGAGGTTTCCACCGTGCCTGATATGAAGCTATTTGCTGGTAACGCAACACCTGAACTAGCCCAACGTATTGCTGATCGTCTATATATCTCTCTTGGCGATGCTACTGTAGACCGTTTTTCTGATGGCGAAGTCGCTGTTCAAATCAATGAAAACGTTCGTGGTAGCGATGTATTCCTGATTCAATCAACTTGTGCACCAACCAATGACAACCTTATGGAATTGGTGGTAATGATTGACGCAATGCGCCGTGCTTCTGCTGGCCGTATTACTGCTGTAATCCCTTACTTCGGTTATGCCCGTCAAGATCGTCGTGTACGTTCTGCTCGTGTGCCTATTACTGCAAAAGTTGTTGCAGATTTCCTTTCTAACGTTGGCGTTGACCGCGTTCTTACTATCGACCTACACGCAGAGCAAATCCAAGGCTTCTTCGATGTACCTGTTGATAACATCTTCGGCACTCCAGTTCTTCTAGAAGACATGGCTAACCGTGGTCTAGAAAACCCAGTAGTGGTTTCTCCAGACCTTGGTGGTGTTGTACGTGCTCGTGCTACAGCTAAAGCGCTAGGTGATGTTGACATCGCTATCGTTGATAAGCGTCGTCCACGTGCTAACGTTTCTGAAGTAATGAACCTAATCGGTGATGTTGAAGGTCGTGACTGTGTTATCGTTGATGACATGATCGACACTGGTGGCACACTGTGTAAAGCAGCTGAAGCGCTTAAAGAGCGCGGTGCTAAGCGTGTATTCGCTTACGCAACTCACGCTGTATTCTCTGGTACTGCTGCAGAAAACATCCGCAATTCAGTTCTAGACCAAGTTATTGTTACTGATTCAATCAAGCTTTCTCCAGAGATGGCTGCGACAGGTAAAGTAACTGAACTAAGCCTTTCTCGCATGCTTGCTGAAGCGATTCGTCGTATCAGCAACGAAGAGTCTATCTCTGCGATGTTCAACTAATCAAAGCTCTATAGCTTTGCTTTAGCAGAACAATCTGAAAAAGATATTAAGCACTTCATTCGATGAAGTGCTTTTTTTATATCTAATACCAATCACAGTAAGTAAGTGTTCAGAAATAGCGCAGGAAAAAAGCTTGAGAACAAGGCGTGATTTTTTGATAAGTAGTTATTCTACAACCAAAAATTATAACGCAGTTATCGAGCATTTTAACCAGCTAGGGTGACCAGTTATTTACTACGATTGGTATAACGACCACAAAGTGAATTTGAGCACAGTTCGAATCATTGAGTTGCTATCAGCTAGCTCGCACCTTTTTCATAAACTGTGATATCATACGGCGCTTTTTGAAATCCCAAGAGAGATCCATACCTTGAGCCAACAAATAAAACTTCTCGTTGGACTGGCTAATCCAGGTCCAGAATACGCCAAAACTCGCCACAATGCGGGTGCTTGGGTAGTTGAAGAATTAGCACGTGTACATAACGTGACACTGAAGAACGAACCAAAGTTCTTTGGCCTAACGGGTCGTATCATGGTTCATGGTGAAGATCTTCGTTTGCTGATCCCAACGACTTTTATGAACTTGTCAGGCAAAGCAGTTGCTGCCTTAGCAAAGTTCTACCAAATTAAACCAGAAGAGATCATGGTCGCTCACGATGAGTTAGATCTTCCACCTGGTATTGGAAAGTTTAAAAAAGGTGGTGGTCATGGAGGACATAATGGTCTGAAAGACATCATCAGCAAACAGGGTAACAATAAAGAATTCTATCGTCTTAGATTAGGCATTGGCCATCCAGGACACAAAGATAAAGTTGCAGGTTATGTATTAGGCAAAGCTCCTGCGAAAGAGCAAGAGTGTATCGAGGCTGTCGTTGACGAATCGGTTCGTAGCCTAGACATCTTATTGAAAGATGGCCTACCAAAAGCACAAAATCGCTTACATACGTTCAAAGCAGAATAAGGTTTATATCATGGGTTTTAAATGTGGCATCGTTGGTCTACCAAACGTTGGTAAGTCAACTCTGTTTAACGCACTGACTAAAGCAGGCATCGAAGCAGCAAACTTTCCATTTTGTACGATCGAACCAAACACAGGTATCGTTCCGGTTCCAGATCTACGCTTAGATGCATTAGCAAAAATTGTTAATCCACAGAAGATCCTTCCGACGACAATGGAATTCGTAGATATCGCAGGCCTAGTTGCTGGCGCATCTAAAGGTGAAGGTCTAGGTAACAAATTCCTAGCTAACATCCGCGAAACTGATGCTATCGGTCACGTTGTACGCTGCTTTGAAAACGAAAACATCGTTCACGTTTCAGGCAAAGTATCACCTATCGAAGATATTGAAGTGATCAACCTTGAGCTTGCTCTTGCTGATCTAGATAGCTGTGAACGTGCAATCTTCCGCAATGCTAAAAAAGCAAAAGGCGGAGATAAAGACGCTAAATTCGAAACTACGGTTCTTGAAAAGCTACTACCAATCCTAACTGAAGGTGGTATGGCTCGTACTGTTGAACTTGCTAAAGAAGAAGTAGCGGCGATCGACTACCTTAACTTCCTAACGCTTAAGCCAACAATGTACATCGCAAACGTTGCTGAAGATGGTTTTGAAAACAACCCTTACCTAGACGCAGTTCGTGAGTACGCAGAAAAAGAGAACAACGTTGTTGTTGCTGTTTGTGCTGCAATCGAATCTGAGCTTTCTGAACTTGACGATGAAGATCGTGAAGAGTTCCTTGCAGACATGGGTATCGAAGAACCAGGCCTTAACCGAGTGATCCGCTCTGGTTACGAACTACTGACTCTTCAGACTTACTTCACTGCTGGTGTTAAAGAAGTTCGCGCTTGGACGATCCCTGTAGGTGCGACTGCGCCACAAGCTGCAGGCAAGATCCACACCGACTTCGAAAAAGGATTCATCCGTGCAGAAGTGGTTGGTTACGAACATTTCATCGAATTTGGCGGTGAAAGCGGAGCAAAAGATGCAGGTAAATGGCGTCTTGAAGGCAAAGAATACATCGTTAAAGACGGTGATGTAGTTCACTTCCGTTTCAACGTTTAATTACCGATAAACATCTAATAAAAGGCCAGTGAATTCACTGGCCTTTTTGTTTTCTCGATTCAAAAACAGCCCCGCATCCGAAACTTAACTTCCTATATATATCGCCTTTTAGCGCTATTTTTTGTCGACAAATACACCTCTTTGCCTAAAAAGAAACCGAACAGATGTTTATTCGTGATTTATTCAAAAAAAAAGTTGACGGGTTTCGCTCAACTCCGCATAATGCGCCCCGTTCACGACGAAGCAGCAACGTTTCGAAATGAGCAACAATTTGGAAATGGCTACTTAGCTCAGTTGGTTAGAGCACATCACTCATAATGATGGGGTCGCAGGTTCGAATCCCGCAGTAGCCACCATTTCCTAAGCACTCTGTTTGTTGTTAAACATATGTTTCTTTACAGCAAAGAGTTTTTAGGAAAGTAAAGCGGTCGTGGCGGAATTGGTAGACGCACCAGATTTAGGTTCTGGCGCCGAGAGGTGTGAGAGTTCAAGTCTCTCCGACCGCACCATATTGAGATATCTTAATTGATATCATTGTTGGGCTATCGCCAAGCGGTAAGGCACTGGCTTTTGATGCCAGCATTCCCTGGTTCGAATCCAGGTAGCCCAGCCACAATTTAAAGTGTAATTATCTTTAAAAAGATAATGGCATTGAAAGCGAGATTATATTATATTACTCCGCTCTCAGATGGCTACTTAGCTCAGTTGGTTAGAGCACATCACTCATAATGATGGGGTCGCAGGTTCGAATCCCGCAGTAGCCACCATTCTTTCTTTACGAAAGAAAAAGTACAAACAACGTTATATTGAATCACCAATGTCGATATAACTATACTCTTCGCTAGGCTCTTTACTTAGTTGAGAGGAAAGCTTTGCTGCGGTCGTGGCGGAATTGGTAGACGCACCAGATTTAGGTTCTGGCGCCGAGAGGTGTGAGAGTTCAAGTCTCTCCGACCGCACCATTATTTAGATGTCTTAATTGATATCCTGTTGGGCTATCGCCAAGCGGTAAGGCACTGGCTTTTGATGCCAGCATTCCCTGGTTCGAATCCAGGTAGCCCAGCCACTATTAAAACTCTTTGTTTTTAGTTGGCTTGTTTTTAAGCTAAATAGCAAACGAAGTGCACAACGTTATATTGAATCACCAATGTCGATATAACTATAAAGATTTGCTGCGGTCGTGGCGGAATTGGTAGACGCACCAGATTTAGGTTCTGGCGCCGAGAGGTGTGAGAGTTCAAGTCTCTCCGACCGCACCATTATTTAGATGTCTTAATTGATATCCTGTTGGGCTATCGCCAAGCGGTAAGGCACTGGCTTTTGATGCCAGCATTCCCTGGTTCGAATCCAGGTAGCCCAGCCATTACAACGTTACTTAGACAAACCATAAGTCTTCTTAACTATATACTCTTCGCTAGGCTCTTTGCTTAGTTGAGAGGAAAGCTTTGCTGCGGTCGTGGCGGAATTGGTAGACGCACCAGATTTAGGTTCTGGCGCCGAGAGGTGTGAGAGTTCAAGTCTCTCCGACCGCACCATTATTTAGATATCTTAATTGATATCCTGTTGGGCTATCGCCAAGCGGTAAGGCACTGGCTTTTGATGCCAGCATTCCCTGGTTCGAATCCAGGTAGCCCAGCCACTATTAAAACTCTTTGTTTTTAGTTGGCTTGTTTTTAAGCTAAATAGCAAACCAAGAGCACAACGTTATATTGAATCACCAATGTCGATATAACTATAAAGATTTGCTGCGGTCGTGGCGGAATTGGTAGACGCACCAGATTTAGGTTCTGGCGCCGAGAGGTGTGAGAGTTCAAGTCTCTCCGACCGCACCATTATTTCTCTTTAATTAGAGATAAAATAGTGAATACATAAAATTCATTATTGGCTACTTAGCTCAGTTGGTTAGAGCACATCACTCATAATGATGGGGTCGCAGGTTCGAATCCCGCAGTAGCCACCATTCTTTCTTTATGAAAGAAGAACAAACAACGTTACTTAGACAAACCATAAGTCTTCTTAACTATACTCTTCGCTAGAGTAAAAGCTTTGCTGCGGTCGTGGCGGAATTGGTAGACGCACCAGATTTAGGTTCTGGCGCCGAGAGGTGTGAGAGTTCAAGTCTCTCCGACCGCACCATTATTTAGATATCTTAATTGATATCCTGTTGGGCTATCGCCAAGCGGTAAGGCACTGGCTTTTGATGCCAGCATTCCCTGGTTCGAATCCAGGTAGCCCAGCCACTATTAAAACTCTTTGTTTTTAGTTGGCTTGTTTTTAAGCTAAATAGCAAACCAAGAGCACAACGTTATATTGAATCACCAATGTCGATATAACTATAAAGATTTGCTGCGGTCGTGGCGGAATTGGTAGACGCACCAGATTTAGGTTCTGGCGCCGAGAGGTGTGAGAGTTCAAGTCTCTCCGACCGCACCATTATTTCTCTTTAATTAGAGATAAAATAGTGAATACATAAAATTCATTATTGGCTACTTAGCTCAGTTGGTTAGAGCACATCACTCATAATGATGGGGTCGCAGGTTCGAATCCCGCAGTAGCCACCATTCTTTCTTTATGAAAGAAGAACAAACAACGTTACTTAGACAAACCATAAGTCTTCTTAACTATACTCTTCGCTAGAGTAAAAGCTTTGCTGCGGTCGTGGCGGAATTGGTAGACGCACCAGATTTAGGTTCTGGCGCCGAGAGGTGTGAGAGTTCAAGTCTCTCCGACCGCACCATTATTTAGATATCTTAATTGATATCCTGTTGGGCTATCGCCAAGCGGTAAGGCACTGGCTTTTGATGCCAGCATTCCCTGGTTCGAATCCAGGTAGCCCAGCCACTATTAAAACTCTTTGTTTTTAGTTGGCTTGTTTTTAAGCTAAATAGCAAACCAAGAGCACAACGTTATATTGAATCACCAATGTCGATATAACTATAAAGATTTGCTGCGGTCGTGGCGGAATTGGTAGACGCACCAGATTTAGGTTCTGGCGCCGAGAGGTGTGAGAGTTCAAGTCTCTCCGACCGCACCATCATTGAATAGAACCCAGCTTTTTAGCTGGGTTTTGTTTTATCTGGAATATGTAAATCTGCAAGCCAAGTCACCAAGAATTCTCTTCTATAGCCTCGCTTTTAATACGATTTATAAGACAATGTCAGCTCCATTTTCTGATTGAGTATGACTAGCCTATGAAAACCCTCCCCTTAACGATCGGTTGCTACACGGATACGTCAAGTAAAAACCAAGGTGTTTATCAAACTCAGTTAGACCTAGAAACTGGAAAACTATTATCTCTAGAGCTGATTGCAAAATGTACTAATCCCTCTTTTGTCACTGTGACAAAAACTGGGATCTATACTGCATCTGAAGTTGACCAGAAAAAACAACCCCGGCTTACTCATATACCCAATGTTGATTCACAGCTAGCATCTAATGCAAGCCTCGTCTCGGGAGATCACCCCTGTCACGTCGCGATAGATCCCAACAATAAATTTGCTATCACATCGCAATACTCATCAGGCACATTCGATATATTTAGTTTAAATATCAATGGCACCATCGATAAACGACTCAAAACAATCAAGATGGTTGGCTCAGGGCCAAACAAAGAGAGACAAACTAGCCCACACGCTCATCAAAGCCTGTTCTTACAACACGCGCCACAATTTGTAACCGTAGATCTTGGAGCCGATCGCATCAACTTCTATTGCTTTGACGAAGAGCAAGAAGAGTTCCTTGATGAACCAATGCAGTCTATTAAAGTGCCAGCCGGCAATGGACCTCGCCATTTAATCTTTAACGAAATTGAAGACAGAGCCTATGTAGTCTGTGAGCTCTCTGAAACAATATTGATTTTGAAAAAGTCTTTAGGTATTTGGAATATAGTGGGTGAGGTTGATGCCTTACCTAATATGGAGAAGGGAGAAGCCGCCGCTGCAATTAAGCTATCGCCTGATGAGCAATTCCTTTATGTGTCTTGCCGACATCAATCAAGAATCAGTTGTTTTCGAATCGATTCAGTCACTCAAAAGCTCATTTTTATGGATAGTTACGATGTTGAAGGTAAGTTCCCTCGCGACTTTCATATCACTAATGACGGCCAATGGCTTATCGCCGCCAACCAGCACTCCAACAACCTCGTGTCATTCAAACGCAGTATTGAGGATGGCTCCCTCACCTATACGGGATACTCTTTAGCCATTGATGCGCCTGTTTGTGTCACTCAGCAACAATAAGCATTACAACAAAAACAAAAAGCAAAAAAGGAGAGCACCTGCTCTCCTTCTCTATATAAATAACCTGATCTAGCCGTTTTAAAGGCCCAAGGCGTATTTCAATACTTGAGCTTTAATCGGCCCTGAGTTTTCTGCTAACTTTAGTGCAGCATTGCGGACAAACTTTAACGGGCCAATGTCATTACTGAAGGTTTTATAGAAGAAGTCCATGCCACTCTGCATCATTAAGTTGTCGCCTCTTCTCATCACTTCATAGCGTCTTGCTACAGCTTGATTCAATTCGCCTTTTTCTTTGGTGACATCCAATAGTACTGAAACATCTTTAAAGCCCAAGTTAACGCCTTGCCCTGCTAAAGGATTGATCGTGTGCGCTGAATCCCCGACTAAGATGCAATTATTCTTTGAGTATGATTGAGCATGACGTCGAGTCAAAGGGAATGAGCCTGAGTTCAAGACTTTGATATCACCTAGCTCTTTAGGAAAGTTTGCGAGTACTTCATTACGCAGCTTTTCAGAGCTCATCGCAGAAAGTTGCTTTATACGTGATGGTGAGTCATACCAAACCAACGATCCCTGCCCGACTTCTTGACCGTCGGAGGGTAGAGAACACAATGGCAAAAATGAACGAGGACCACTTGGTAGGAATTGCTGCCAAGTAATATCTTGTTGAGGCTGTTCTGTTTCTACGTTGATAAGCATACAGTGCTGTCGATAATCCCAAGCTGTAATGCCAATTCCAGCTTGCTGACGAACGGCTGAGTTCGCGCCATCAGCACCAATCACCCACTTCGCTGATAACTCAGCTCCTGATTGAAGCTTAACGATATTAGTTTCACCAAACTCAATCTCATCCAGCTTTTCTGGACATAACAAGTCGAGATTGTCGTAGGCATCAAATTGAGACCATAAACCTAACTGGATCAGTCTGTTCTCGACAATATAACCTAAACGAGGTAAATCAAGAGAAGCTGCATCAAACCGAGTACGACACTCAGGGTGCTCCCAAGTTTCCAAACGCTTGTATGAACAGACGCGCATTGCAGCGATGCAGTGCCATGCACCCAGCTCTTCAAGCAAATCAACTGAAGCCTGAGAAATTGCAGATACACGGATATCCATCGCTTGTGCGTCATCGTAAGCTATTGGTGCAAAGCCTTCGATCACCGCAACACTCAGACCTTGCTTTGCAAAGCCGATTGCTGTCGCAGCACCAACCATGCCACCACCCACTACTACAATGTCGTAACTGTTCATATTTTGTACTTATCATTTTGATTCTTTGACTGTTTTTGATTGTACGTTTTCACAACTAACTTGTAACCAAAAACCTTATTCGAAAAAAGGGTTACCCCTTGCTGTGCCTAGTGTTAACGATAATTAAAGCCACCACCGAAGAGATTTTATCAGACTACTAGTCAGTCGGTTTTGAAACCAGTACAATACGCCGCTTGCCGCCAGAGCCAGTCATAAAATTGAATACCTAATTATGACAAACAATACTGGCGGATGAATAATGGGCGATTTGCTCCCTTAAATTAAACTAACGATCGAGCGAACATATAATGAGTAAGAAACTGCTAATTAAAACTTGGGGCTGTCAGATGAATGAATACGATTCATCAAAAATGGCCGACCTGCTTAACGCTGCAAATGGCTATGAGCTAACTGAAGTACCTGAGGAAGCAGACGTACTACTATTGAATACTTGTTCTATCCGCGAAAAAGCGCAAGAAAAAGTATTCCACCAGCTTGGTCGTTGGAAAACGCTTAAAGATAAAAAAGAAGGTGTGGTGATCGGTGTGGGTGGCTGTGTAGCAACTCAAGAAGGTGATCACATTCGTCAACGTGCACCGTACGTAGACGTTATCTTTGGCCCACAAACATTACACCGTCTGCCTGAGATGATTAAGTCATCACTGTCTAACGAAAAGCCTGTAATGGATATCTCATTCCCTGAGATCGAAAAGTTCGATAACCTGCCTGAGCCAAAAGCAGACGGCGCAACAGCCTACGTTTCTATCATGGAAGGTTGTTCTAAGTACTGTACTTACTGTGTTGTGCCATATACTCGTGGTGAAGAAGTTAGCCGTCCAATGGATGATGTACTCTACGAAGTTGCACAACTAGCAGAACAAGGTGTACGTGAAGTAAACCTACTTGGCCAAAACGTAAACGCATTCCGTGGTCCAACTCACGAAGGTGACATCTGCACATTTGCAGAACTACTTCGCCTAGTTGCGTCTATTGATGGTATCGACCGTATTCGTTTCACAACAAGCCACCCGCTTGAGTTCGGCGACGACATTATTGAAGTTTACAAAGACACACCTGAACTAGTGAGCTTCCTTCACTTACCAGTACAAAGTGGTAGTGACCGCATTCTAACAATGATGAAGCGTCCACATACGGCAATTGAATACAAATCTATCATTCGTAAACTGCGTAAAGCTCGTCCTGATATTCAAATCAGCTCTGACTTTATTGTTGGTTTCCCTGGTGAGTCTAAGCAAGACTTCCAAGATACGATGAAGCTGATCAAAGAAGTTGATTTCGATATGAGCTTCAGCTTTGTTTTCTCTCCACGTCCAGGTACGCCAGCGGCAGATTACCCATGTGATGTACCAGCACAAGAGAAAAAAGATCGTCTGTACGAACTGCAACAAACAGTAAACACACAAGCTATGCGTTTCTCTCGTCTAATGCTAGGCACAGAGCAGCGTATTCTTGTTGAAGGTCCATCAAGAAAGAATCTCATGGAACTGCGTGGCCGTACTGAAAACAGCCGTGTTGTGAACTTCGAAGGTTCTGCAGACCTAATCGGTCAGTTTGTAGATGTGAAGATCACTGAGGTTTACACTAACTCACTACGTGGTGAACTGGTTCGTACAGAAAAAGACATGGGTCTACGCGTTGTAATGACTCCAGCAGAAATGATGGAAAAAACAAAACGTGAAGACGAGCTAGGTGTAGCGACATTTACGCCATAGGCAATACAACTGTTTGAGCACAAAGCGCAAACACAAAGCTTGAAATTACCTAACTAAGTGACCATCTTAGAAATAGGGATATCACCATCAAAAGCCCGGTCTAAATCGGGCTTTTTGCTCTTTTTTATATTTAAGAGTGAGTGGCACAAAATGAGAGGCTAATTTGAGCAATAAAATTGTTACCTTAGAGATAAATCTAGAGCCAGCAGACAACAAGCGCTTGGCAAGTTTATGCGGACCATTTGACGACAACATTAAGCATCTTGAGCGTCGTCTGGGCGTTGAGATTAATTACCGTAGCAACTTTTTTACGATTGTCGGTAAGCCTCATACTACAGCCGCCGCTTTAGGCATCATCAAACACCTCTATGTTGATACGGCTCCAGTTAAAGACAACATAATCGATATCGAACCAGAGCAAGTGCATCTGGCGATCACTGAGTCTGGTATTTTGGAGCAACACGTCGAGGCTGAAATCGACTACGGCAAAGAAGTGACCATTAAGACTAAAAAAGGCGTTATCAAACCTCGCACGCCAAACCAAGCACAATATCTAATGAACATGGTCACTCATGACATCACTTTTGGTATTGGACCTGCTGGTACTGGTAAAACGTACTTAGCTGTTGCGGCTGCGGTTGACGCACTTGAACGTCAAGAAGTTCGTCGAATCCTACTGACTCGTCCTGCTGTTGAAGCTGGTGAGAAGCTTGGTTTCCTACCGGGTGATTTAAGCCAAAAAGTAGACCCATATTTGCGTCCGCTTTACGATGCACTGTTTGAAATGCTTGGCTTTGAGCGAGTTGAGAAGCTGATTGAACGTAACGTGATTGAAGTTGCACCTCTGGCTTACATGCGTGGTCGTACACTGAATGATGCGTTTATCATTCTTGATGAGAGCCAAAACACCACGGTAGAACAGATGAAGATGTTCTTAACCCGTATCGGCTTTAACTCACGCGCTGTGATCACAGGTGATATTACGCAAATCGATTTACCTCGTGGAGCTAAGTCAGGTCTACGTCATGCAACTGAAGTACTCAGTGACGTTGATGACATTAGCTTTAACTTCTTCATGTCTGAAGACGTCGTTCGTCACCCTGTGGTTGCCCGTATCGTCAATGCATACGAGAAGTGGGAAGCGAAAGACCAGAAAGAACGCAAAGAGTTTGAAAAGCGCAAACGAGAAGAAAGAGAAGCCAAGCTTCTTGAGGCTCAGCAAGCTGTTACGACACAATTAGCAACACAAGATAGTTCTGTCATTGCAGATCAAGGTGATAAATAGATGTCTATTGAACTAGACCTGCAATTAGCAGTCGAAAGTGAGCAAGGTCTTCCAACTGAGCAAGATATTCAGCTTTGGTTGGATAAGACAATTCCTCAGTTTCAAGAGAATGCCGAGCTCACCGTTCGTATTGTTGATACAGAAGAGAGCCACCAGCTCAATCATGACTATCGTGGAAAAGATAAGCCAACTAACGTGCTGTCTTTTCCATTTGAAGCGCCACCAGGAATGGAATTAGATCTACTGGGTGACCTTATTATCTGCCGCCAAGTTGTCGAAAAAGAAGCAGAAGAGCAAAGTAAGCCTCTGCTAGCACACTGGGCTCATATGGTTGTACATGGCAGTCTGCATCTGCTAGGTTATGATCATATCGAAGATGATGAAGCTGAAGAGATGGAGTCACTCGAAACAGAAATCATGCAAACTATGGGGTTTGAAGACCCGTATATTCTAGAAAAGTAAATCGATTCTAGTAAAGTAGGTTGCAGAGAAACAATGACTCATCGAACCTGTAATTTTCGCAGGAATCTGAGTTGTAACGTGTGCTATCACACTTCTGATAGCGTTATTTTTTGAGAAATCATGAACGAAGGTAACCCCCCCACTTCTGAGGGAAGTAAAAAATCTGAAGGTCCGAGTAGAAAGTCCTTCTTTGAACGCCTAGGCCAACTATTTCAAGGTGAAGTAAAAGATCGCCAAGAGCTCGTAGATGTAATCCGCGACTCAGAAATTAATGACCTAATTGACCACGACACGCGCGACATGCTCGAGGGTGTTATGGAAATTTCAGAGATGCGAGTACGCGATATCATGCTGCCTCGCTCTCAAATGGTTACAGTTGAACGCACCGATGATTTAGATACATTGATTGCGCTTATTACTGATGCTCAACACTCTCGCTACCCAGTGATCAGTGAAGATAAAGACCATGTTGAAGGCATTCTATTAGCGAAGGACCTACTTAAGTATTTGGGTTCAGAAAGTGCCCCATTTGATATCGAACAAGTGATTCGCCCTGTCGTGGTTGTTCCTGAAAGTAAGCGAGTTGATCGCCTGCTTAAGGAGTTCCAAGAAGAGCGTTACCACATGTCTATCGTTGTCGATGAGTTTGGCGGAGTTTCTGGCCTGGTAACCATTGAAGATATCCTCGAAGAAATCGTTGGTGAAATTGAAGACGAGTTCGACGATGAAGAAGAGCTAGATATTCGTAAGCTGAGTAAGCATACCTTCTCTGTAAAAGCTTTAACCACTATTGAAGAGTTCAACGATACGTTTAACACTGCCTTTAGTGACGATGAAGTGGATACGGTAGGCGGCATGGTTATGACAGCGCTCGGTCACCTGCCAGTTCGTGGCGAAATTGTAGAGATTGAAAACTACCATTTCAAAATAACATCCGCAGATAACCGCCGAGTGATTCAGCTACAGGTAACCATTCCTGACGAACAGCCTCTTCCGACTATCGAAGAATAACAACTTCTCTCTAAAGAGATGACAGAAATTAGATGACTAAGACCTTTATTCATCGCCTATTACGGCCGCTTGCGGCCGTTTTTGTTGGCGCTATAACCACCCTTTCATTCGCTCCATACTCTATATGGCCTCTTGCTATTCTCAGCCCAGCGTTGTTGCTGTTACTGATCCACAACCGCCCTCCTAAAAGTGCGCTTTGGATTGGCTACGCATGGGGTTTAGGTCAATTCACGACAGGTATCAGCTGGGTATACGTCAGCATTGATGGTTTTGGCGGTATGCCACTGGCAGCCAACCTATTTTTGATGGCATTGCTCGTTGGCTACCTAGCGGTTTATTCAGGCCTATTTACCTGGAGTTTGAACAAGTTCTTCCCTGCCAATAACCTAAGCCGATTTTTCCTCGCAGCTCCTGCATTATGGTTAATCAGTGATTGGCTACGTGGCTGGGTAATGACGGGCTTCCCGTGGCTTTGGTTAGGCTATAGCCAAATCGATTCGCCATTAGGTTCATTCGCACCGATTGGCGGCGTGGAGCTAGTAACTTTAGCGATCATTGTTTCAGCCTCTGCATTCGCTTACGCGATTGTTAACAGGGCATGGAGTGTCGCTATTATTCCTGCTGTCGTATTTTGCGCTGGCTTTGGTATTCGCAACATCGATTGGGTCACGCCGAACCCTGAAAAAACTACGTCAGTCGTCTTAATACAAGGCAACGTCGATCAAGACAGCAAATGGCTGCCGAGTCATCGCTGGCCAACCATGATGAAGTACACCGACCTAAGCAGAGAAAACTGGGACGCCGATATCATCATCTGGCCTGAAGCGGCTATTCCAGCATTCGAAGTTGAGATTCCATCTTTCCTACGCAACATAGATAGCGCAGCGAAGATGAACAACAGCTCGATCATTACAGGTGTGCTGAATCAGTCTGAAGATAAGAAATACTACAACAGTGTTCTTTCTCTCGGTGTTAATCCATATGGTGAGTACAGCTACGATCCAGACGAACGCTACCATAAACACCACCTGTTACCGTTTGGTGAGTTTGTTCCGTTTGAAGATATCTTGCGCCCATTAGCACCTTTCTTTAACTTGCCAATGTCATCATTTAGCCGTGGCGACTTTGTTCAACCAAACATCGTGGCAAATGGTCGCCATCTAGCGCCTGCGTTGTGTTACGAGATCATCTTTAATGATCAAGTTAGGCAGAACGTAACAGATGAAACTGACTTTATCCTCACGCTCTCTAACGATGCGTGGTTTGGTCGTTCTATTGGCCCGTTGCAACACATGGAAATCGCACAGATGCGTGCTCTGGAGCTTGGTAAGCCAGTTATTCGCTCTACCAACAATGGTGTGACTGCAGTTACCGATTACAAAGGCAACATCATCAAACAAGTGCCTCAGTTTGAAACAGCAGTATTAAAAGCTGAACTCATTTCAACGGATGGTCAAACGCCTTATCACACAGTAGGTACTTGGCCACTGTATATTTGGGCGATGCTCAGCTTAGTGATGGGTTGGGTAATAAGAAAGCCCAAAAGCTAGATTCGAAATTCGAAATTCGAAGAAAAGTGATTAGAGGGTTGACTGATTGGGTCAACCCTTTTTTATTGCTGTGGTTTACGTTGACAGCGCTATGGTTACGGCTTAAGGGCTTTTCGGCTAAACCCTGTAGAGCCACATTTAATGCATGGAATGATATTGGTTGGGTGATTATATTCGGTTTGATGACCACACTCGTCACATACCAAGGTGCCTAAACCAATGACTTCACCCACTTGATACAAGCCTTGGTGTTCTAGATCTTGGAACAGTTCAACCCACTCCACCTTAGTACGATCAGTGATGTCCAAGAGTCCTTGCCAAATAGAGTCTGTAATCATCAAATAAAATGGACCACCTTTACTCTCTTCATAGCTTTCGGAGAACTCTTTTAAGTCCGACTTCACGTAGGCCGAAATCAATGACAATTCGTCTTTGGTCATATCATTGGCTGCTTTCGCATACTTACCTGACGTTTCGATTTTGTTGTTGAGCTCTTCAGGACTATGCTTCAGCGTTTCAATCACCTCTTCGACGACTTCTTCATAGAGCGCTTTTTTCTTCGGCATAACAACCTCCTTAAGATAACCACCTTTTAGTAAGCAAACGGATGCGCTGCAATGCACTCCGGCTTACAAACAAATGTAATTCATACTCTTAAATATAGTTGCCCTACGAAATTCAGTGGAAATTAAGCTATCTACTAGGCTGCAACTGCAAGTATGAAGGGTATAACTATTGTTGTACTCAGCTCCTTTAGGTATTCTATGACGATCTGTAAGATTCTGTTCTAACCGAACTCACAAATTCCAAGATAACCGGATACCATCGATGCAAGAACAATATAACCCGCAAGAGATTGAACAAAAGGTTCAACAACACTGGGATGACAGCGAGACTTTCGTTGTAAGTGAAGACCCAAATAAAGAAAAATTCTACTGTCTTTCTATGTTCCCTTACCCAAGTGGCCGACTGCACATGGGTCACGTGCGTAACTACACCATCGGTGATGTGGTATCTCGTTTCCAACGTCTACAAGGCAAAAACGTAATGCAGCCCATTGGTTGGGATGCATTCGGCCTACCTGCAGAAAACGCAGCTGTTAAAAACAACACAGCGCCTGCTCCGTGGACTTACGAAAACATCGAATACATGAAAAACCAGCTTAAACTTTTAGGCTTTGGTTACGACTGGAAACGTGAATTCGCAACGTGTACACCTGAGTACTACCGTTGGGAACAAGAGTTCTTCACTAAGCTTTACGAACAAGGCCTAGTTTACAAGAAGACTTCTTCTGTTAACTGGTGTCCAAACGACCAAACGGTTCTTGCTAACGAGCAAGTAGAAGACGGTTGCTGCTGGCGTTGTGATACTCCAGTAGAACAAAAGAAAATTCCACAGTGGTTCATAAAAATCACTGAGTACGCTCAAGAGCTACTAGACGATCTAGACAACCTTGAAGGTTGGCCTGAAATGGTTAAGACCATGCAGCGCAACTGGATCGGCCGCTCTGAAGGTGTTGAGCTATCTTTCGCTGTTAACGGTGAAGAAGCACCGCTAGAAGTGTACACAACACGTCCAGACACACTAATGGGTGTTTCTTACGTTGGTATCGCTGCAGGTCACCCTCTTGCAGAGAAAGCATCACAGAACAACCCTGAGCTTGCTGCATTCGTTGAAGAGTGTCGTAACACTAAAGTTGCTGAAGCTGAACTTGCAACGATGGAAAAGAAAGGTATGGATACAGGCCTAACGGCTATCCACCCTCTTAACGGTCGTGTTGTTCCTGTATACGTAGCAAACTTCGTACTTATGGATTACGGCACAGGTGCGGTAATGGCGGTTCCTGCTCACGACCAACGTGACTACGAATTCGCAACTAAGTACGGAATCGATATCATCCCAGTGATCAAGCCAGAAGATGGTTCTGAGCTAGACGTGTCTGAAGCGGCTTACACAGAGAAAGGTGTACTGTTCGATTCTGGTGAATTCGATGGTCTTGCATTCCAAGAAGCATTCGATGCAATCGCTGCGAAGCTTGAAGCTGAAGGCAAAGGTAAGAAAACAGTAAACTTCCGTCTACGTGACTGGGGTGTTTCTCGTCAGCGTTACTGGGGTGCTCCAATCCCAATGGTAACGACAGAAGACGGTGAAGTTCATCCAGTACCAGCAGACCAACTGCCCGTTATTCTTCCTGAAGATGTAGTAATGGATGGCGTAACTAGCCCAATCAAGGCGGATAAGTCTTGGGCTGAAACCACATTCAATGGCGAACCAGCGCTACGTGAAACTGATACGTTCGATACGTTCATGGAATCTTCATGGTACTACGCACGTTACTGTTCACCACAAGCTGACGACATTCTAGATCCAGAGAAAGCAAACTACTGGTTGCCAGTTGACCAATACGTTGGTGGTATCGAGCACGCATGTATGCACCTGCTTTACTCTCGCTTCTTCCACAAGCTTCTTCGTGATGCGGGTTACGTGACATCTGATGAACCGTTCAAGCAACTTCTATGTCAAGGCATGGTTCTAGCTGACGCGTTCTACCACACGAACGAGAAAGGCACGAAAGAATGGATTGCTCCAACTGACGTGACTATCGACCGTGACGCGAAAGGTCGCATTGAAAAAGCAATCGACAACCAAGGCCGCGACGTTGAGCACTCAGGCATGATCAAAATGTCTAAGTCTAAGAACAACGGTATCGACCCACAAGAGATGGTAGACAAGTACGGTGCTGATACAGTACGTCTATTCATGATGTTTGCATCACCTGCAGACATGACGCTTGAGTGGCAAGAGTCTGGTGTTGAAGGTGCAAACCGTTTCCTTAAGCGTGTTTGGAAACTGGTTCATGCTCACTCTGCTAAAGGTGCTGCTGAATCTGTTGACGCTTCTGCGCTATCTGGCGACCAAAAAGCACTTCGTCGTGATATCCACAAGACTATCGCGAAAGTAACGGACGATATCGGCCGTCGCCAAACATTCAACACTGCCATCGCTGCAATCATGGAACTGATGAACAAGCTAGCTAAAGCACCTCAAGAATCGGTACAAGATCGTGCAATTCTTGATGAAGCGCTAAAAGCGGTTGTTCGCATGCTTTACCCAATGACGCCACACATCTCTTACGAAATGTGGATTGCACTTGGTGAATCAAACGTAGACTCAGCAACATGGCCAACGTTTGACGAGAAAGCGCTAGTTGAAGACGAGAAGACTATCGTTGTCATGATCAACGGTAAGCTACGAGCAAAACTAACGGTTGCTGCTGACGCGACAGAAGAGCAAGTTCGTGAACTTGGTCTAAACGATGAGAACGCTAAGAAGTTCCTAGATGGCTTAACTATCCGTAAAGTTATCTTCGTACCAGGCAAGCTTCTGAACATCGTAGCTAACTAATATTTGCTAGCTAACATTGGCAAACTAACAGTTGCAGACTAAAAAGAGCTAATTCATTTTAGTCTGCACATATTACTGCTGAAGCGAACTTATTTCGTTTTCAGCAGTCTTTAGACCTAGTGAAACATCGCCCTGTCTACTTATTTAAAGGCTTTAGATTCTTAGCTCAACAATGCGAACGAACTAAAGCCTTTAAATAAGTATTCTACCTTCATGAGAGCCATAAAATAATGCGCCTGACACTATCTTCATTGAAAGTTACTATTGTTGTTCTAACCGTTAGCCTATTAAGTGCCTGTGGTTTCCACCTACGTGGTGATTACTCCATTCCCGAAGAGCTCAACAAGATCTCAGTAACCAGTTACGACCAATACAGTACGTTTACACGTATGATGAAAAGCCAGCTGCGTATGATTGATGTCGAAATTGTACCGCCCGCAGAAAATACGCCTAACCTGCACATCATTAGTGAAGGCGTCGGTGAGCGAACCTTGTCTCTTTATCAAGGCTCACAAACAACAGGTCTTCGCGCCGCTGAAAAAGAGCTAACTTTCAATGCATCATATCGTGTGACGATACCAGAGCTAGGCGACAAAACCTTCTCAACCAGCGTAACCCGAAGCTATTTAGACAACCCACTAACAGCGCTCGCGAAATCGGTTGAACGTGACATGATTGAAGATGAGATGCGCAAGTTGGCAACAAGCCAAATCCTTCGCCAGATGGCCCGTCTGAAAGCGACTATTGCCGCGGATAACATGGCTCTAGAAGAACTTGAACAAGTTCAAGTGAAAGAGCTTGAGAAACAATACAACATCAAGAACATCGAAATTGACGACGTTGAGATCGACGCAAGTGCAGCACCTGATGCTGAGCCTGCCGTAACTGTCGAGCAATAGGTTTATTTAATGCGTATTTTTGCTGATCGTTTATCTGAGCAACTTGCTAAGCAGTTAAGTAACGTTTACCTAATTTTTGGTAACGAACCTTTACTGCTGCAGGAAAGCCGAGAAGCGATTCAAAAGACAGCCAAAGAGCAAGGCTTCGAAGAACGCCACCGCTTTGCTATTGATAGCAGTTTGGACTGGAATCAAGTCTACGACTGCACTCAAGCATTGAGCCTATTCTCTAGTCGTCAGGTCATCGAACTTGAATTACCAGAGTCCGGGGTCAATGCGGCGATTGCAAAAGAGCTACTCGCAATCTCTGAGCATATACACAACGATATTCTATTGATCTTAATTGGCACTAAGCTCACTAAGGCTCAAGAAAGTGCGAAGTGGTTTAAAGCGCTGTCTAATCAGGGTCACTGGATCAGCTGCCTAACCCCAGACGTTAGCCGATTGCCTCAATTTGTCCAAACGCGCTGTCGTCAAATCGGCTTGTCACCGGATCCTGAAGCGATACAAATGCTGGCACAATGGCATGAGGGTAATCTATTTGCACTCACCCAAAGCCTAGAAAAACTGGCTCTCCAATACCCAGATGGAAAGCTCACATTAGTACGCTTAGAAGAATCGCTGAGTCGGCACAACCATTTTACTCCCTTCCATTGGAGTGATGCGTTATTAGCAGGCAAAGGCAACCGCGCACAACGAATCCTGCGTCAGTTAGAAGCAGAAGGTATCGAACCCGTTATCTTATTGCGCAGCATACAACGTGAGCTTGCTCTGCTATTACAAATGCAGCAACAAATGAAACAGATGCCAATCACGCAGGTATTTGAAAAGCACCGTATCTGGCAATCTAAAAAACCTCTTTATAACGCCGCGCTAACAAGAGTTTCGATATCTCAATTACACTCCCTGTTTGCGCTGCTCACTCAAGCAGAATTGATGACAAAAACGCAATATGAACAGTCGCCTTGGCCACTAATTCATCAGTTAAGCGTAGAGTTTTGTATCCCGTCAGCTTCAATCCCATTTCACGCATAAAAGCGTGGTATATTCTAGGGTCACAGACCCTAAAAAGCTAAACTCAGATTAAAGGAACACCCCGTGTTACGTGAAGAACTAAAAGATTTTCTTGCAGACAAAGCCGACGACATGAAAGCAGAATCGATTGTGACTATCGATGTAGAAGGCAAATCAAGTGTTACTGACTACATGATTGTTTGTACTGGTACATCGAAGCGCCATGTTGCCTCTATTGCACAGCATGTTGCTGATGAAGTGCGTAAGGCAGGCATGAATCCCCTTGGCATGGACGGCCAACAAGAAGGTGAATGGGTTGTTCTAGATATGGGCACGAGCATGCTTCACGTTATGCAAGAAGAGCATCGTGAACTGTACCAACTAGAAAAACTTTGGGGCTAAGCTTTGAAGATCCAGTTAATCGCAGTTGGTACAAAAATGCCAAAGTGGGTTGAAGAAGGGTTTAAAGAATATAAACGCCGCTTCCCTCATGATATGCCATTGGAACTCATTGAAATCACTGCTGGAAAACGTGGTAAAAATGCCGATATTGCACGTATTCTCCAAAAAGAAGGCGAAGCAATGTTAGCTGCAGTTCCAAAAGGTAATCGCATTGTTACGCTCGATATCCCAGGGAAAAAATGGGATACGCCCCAACTCGCAGAGCAATTGGAAAGTTGGAAGCTGGATGGGCGTGACGTTTCTATCCTTATTGGCGGGCCTGAAGGATTAGCACCAGCATGTAAAGCGGCAGCAGACCAAAGTTGGTCTCTGTCAGCACTTACTCTCCCTCACCCACTAGTACGCGTTATCATGGCTGAAAGCTTGTATCGAGCTTGGAGCGTCACTGCTAACCACCCTTATCATCGAGAATAAGCGTTAATGTTACGTAAACGTAGCCAAATTCGTGATTACAAAGCAGAAGCACGACTATTTACTAGTCGTGCTTTTGTTGCGTTTGCAGGGATTATAGTGATGATGGGCTTACTGGTTGTAAACCTTTACAACATTCAGGTAAATCAATATCAGGACTATAAAACCCGCTCCAACGACAACCGTATAAAGGTCGTTCCAATCGCACCGAACCGTGGTTTGATTTATGACCGCAACGGAGTACTTCTTGCTGAAAACCGCCCCGTTTTCAACCTAGAGATCATCCCAGAAAAAGTCAACGATATGGAAGATACGCTTGTTCGTTTACAAGCGTTAATTGAAATACCACCGGAACGTATAGAACGTTTTAATCATGATCGCCGGAATTCACGTCGCTTCAAATCAGTGCCGATTCTGAATCAGCTCACCGAAGAACAAGTTGCGGTTTTTTCTGTTAATCAGCACAAATTTCCGGGTGTTGAAGTGACAGGGACGCTAAAGCGATTTTACCCTTATGGTGATGTGCTGACTCACGTTATTGGCTACGTATCTCGTATCAACGACCGTGATATGCAGCGCTTGGTACGCGAAGAGAAAGACGCCAATTACCAAGCCACCCGCGATATAGGAAAACTCGGTATTGAGCGCTATTACGAAGACATGTTACACGGCACCGCTGGTTATCAAGAAGTCGAAGTTAACAGCCGTGGACGAGTGATCCGCACTCTTAAATTTGTGCCTTCGGCTCCAGGCAAAGATATCGTGCTTAATCTAGATATCAAACTTCAGCTATACGTTCACAAACTGCTTGATGGACGTCGAGGCTCAGCCGTAGTTCTGGATCCGAAAGACAATGGCGTGTTAGCCATGGTATCGAGCCCAAGTTACGACCCAAATGCATTCGTACATGGTATTTCCTCGAAAGGTTATAATGCCCTGCTACAAGACAAAGACCGACCTTTGGTTAACCGTGCAACGCTTGGGATTTATCCACCAGCTTCTACGATCAAACCGTTTATTGCCGTTGCAGCGCTGCAAGAAGGCGTGATTACACCGAACACCACGCGTAACGACCCAGGTTATTGGAAGATACCCAACTCGAAAACAAAACCGTTTCGTGACTGGTTACGCTGGGGACACGGCGTCGTTGACATAGAGAAAGCCATTGAAGAATCGGTTGATACCTTCTTCTACCAAATTTCATTTGATTTAGGCATCGACCGCTTATCTCAATGGATGATGCTATTCGGTTTCGGTGATTACACTGGTATCGATATTTACGAAGAAAGCAAAGCAAATATGCCCACGCGTGAATGGAAAATGGCAAGGCACCGTGTACCTTGGTATCAAGGTGACACCATTCCTGTCGGCATTGGCCAAGGCTACTGGACAGCAACACCAATGCAGATTGCAAAAGCGACCTCTGTATTGGTCAATGAAGGGGAAGTAACAGCCCCCCATTTACTTCGAGCTACAATTGAGAATAGCCAACCGTTCGACGCACAAACGCTCTCTGAAATCGAAACGTATCCTCCGGTTACTGGCGTTAAGCAGAAATACTGGGATATCGCACAAGAAGGTATGAGACGGGTCAACCACGGAAAGAAAGGCACAGCAAGACGCTCATTCCAAAAAATGTCTTATCAAACGGCTGGCAAATCAGGTACTGCACAAGTATTCGGTCTAAAAGAAGATGAAGAGTACAACGCAGATGAGATCGCAGAGCATTTACGCGATCACGCCCTCTTTACGGGTTATGCGCCTTTTGAAGATCCTGAAGCGGTCGTAACTATCGTTTTGGAGAATGCCGGCGGTGGTTCATCAAATGGTGGCCCAGTTGTAAGAAGAATTTTAGACCATATTATTCTTGCAGAAGATTATGAAAGTGAGCCAATAAAATAATGAAACTTGATCCTTCAACTGGACGAAATAGAGCCCTATTTGAGCGACTGCATATCGACTTGCCGCTATTGCTTGGCATTCTGGTTTTGATGGGCTTTGCCCTATTGATCATGTACAGCGCCAGCGGACAAAGTCTTGCGATGATGGATCGCCAAGCAATGCGTATGGTGTTGTCTTTAGGTGTGATGATCTTCTTAGCGCAAATCTCACCCCGAACTTACGAGACATTAGCCCCGCTACTGTTTGCGGGCGGTGTTATCTTACTGTTAGGCGTATTGTTCTTTGGTGAAGCATCTAAAGGTGCACAGCGTTGGCTCAACTTCGGATTTATTCGATTTCAACCCTCTGAACTATTGAAGCTTGCAGTTCCTTTGATGTTAGCAAGGTTTATTGGTAAACGCTCACTACCACCGACGTTCCAAACCTTGGCTATTTCATTAGTGATGGTGTTTGTACCTACAATCCTTATCGCTAAACAGCCAGATTTAGGAACATCTATTCTGATTGCAGCCTCTGGTATCTTCGTGATATTTCTGGCAGGTATAAGTTGGAAGATCATTGCCAGTGCCGTGATTGCACTCGGTGGGTTTATTCCAATCTTATGGTTCTTCTTGATGCGTGAATATCAAAAAGTACGAGTAAGAACCCTTTTTGATCCTGAGTCAGATCCATTAGGTGCAGGCTATCACATCATCCAAAGTAAGATTGCAATCGGCTCTGGTGGTATATCAGGAAAAGGTTGGCTGCAAGGTACCCAATCTCAACTAGAGTTCATTCCAGAGCGCCATACTGACTTTATTTTTGCGGTCATCGCCGAAGAGTGGGGCATGATTGGGATTTTGTTTTTGCTTGCTATCTACCTGTTCATTATTGGCCGTGGCTTAGTGCTTGCAAGCCAAGCTCAAACAGCATTTGGTCGAATGATGGGCGGCAGTATTGTACTGAGTTTCTTCGTCTATATTTTCGTAAACATAGGTATGGTTAGCGGCATTCTACCTGTGGTTGGTGTCCCTCTACCTCTAGTCAGTTATGGCGGTACCTCTATGGTTACCCTTATGGCCGGTTTCGGTATTTTAATGTCAATCCATACACACAGAAAAGCATTCTCAAAGGCGACCTAATTGATGTCTGTTAACGTAATTCCTATAAAAACATCTTTGGTTAATGAGCTGCCAATAAAAAAACTATTGTCTATAGTGAGCCTAGCCGTAGTTATTAACGGTTGTTCTTCGACGGAACCAACAGGCCGCTACGATATAGATTCAGATATTGCGCCAGACACGCCGATCTCAGTGGAACATTTAGAGGATGCCCATCCTCAGTATGAACCTTATAGTTTAGGTGGTAACACGGATTACACTTTGCGTGGCGAAGACTACAAGATCGTAAAGAAGACAGAAGGGTTTACTGAGAAAGGCAAAGCCTCTTGGTACGGGAAAAAATTTCATGGTCATTTAACGTCGAATGGCGAGATCTACGACATGTATTCGATGTCTGCGGCACACAAAACATTGCCGATTCCGAGCTATGTAAAAGTGACGAATACCGATAATGACAAAACGACGATTGTGCGCATCAATGATCGAGGTCCATTTCATGAAGGGCGAATCATTGACCTTAGTTATGCGGCGGCTTACAAACTCGATGTATTGAGAACAGGTACAGCAAATGTTGAGATAGAAGTCATCACTGTGGCTATGCCAACCGACGCGAATAAAAAGGCGGCTTTACCTCAATTTATTATTCAAGTAGCCACTTCTCCACATGAAGATAGAACCGAGAAGTTAGCCAAAGATCTAGGCGAAAAGTTAGCTGTAGCAACGTTCTTGCAGCCAAATGATGAGAACTACCGCCTGATGCTTGGGCCATTTCATGACTATGCTCTGACTCAAGAAAAATTAGAACAAGTTAAGCTAATGGGCTACCCGTCAGCTTATATAAAAAAACACACGCTAACTCGCTAATTTATCTAACAGTTACTTCTGGTAATCAGCGCTCTGGTGTGACAGAGTGATTCTGTTAATATATGAATAGTTCACCTAATAATTGCATTCAAAATGATTAAATCTAATAAACTTGTTAAATCGATTTTTGCTACTTCAGTTGCACTTTCTGCAACGATAGCCACATCGTCATTCGCCGCTCCTATTATTGTTCCTGATGCTCCTCAAATCGCCGCTAAGGGTTTTGTTCTGATGGATTACCATTCAGGCAAAGTACTCGCAGAGAAAGAGATGAACACTCAACTTTCTCCAGCAAGTTTAACTAAGATGATGACAAGCTACGTGATCGGCCAAGAGCTAGATCGTGGCAACATCAACCTAAACGACGATGTTGTTATCAGTGAAAATGCTTGGGCTAAAAACTTCCCTGATTCATCAAAGATGTTCATTGAAGTTGGCACAACCGTAAAGGTTGAAGAGCTGAACCGCGGTATCATTATTCAATCAGGTAACGATGCTTGTGTTGCTATGGCAGAACATATTGCCGGGTCTGAAGATGCATTCGTTGACCTAATGAACGCATGGGCAAGCTCTATCGGAATGAAAGACACGCACTTTGCTAACGTGCACGGTCTAGACAATCCTAACCTGTACTCAACGCCTTACGATATGGCGCTACTAGGTCAGGCGCTGATTCGCGACGTTCCTGATGAGTACCGTATCTACTCCCAAAAGAAATTCACTTACAACGGCATCACCCAGTACAACCGCAACGGTCTGTTATGGGATAAGAGCATGAACGTTGATGGCATTAAAACGGGCCACACAAGCAATGCAGGTTACAGCCTAGTAAGCTCAGCAACCGAAGGTAAAATGCGCCTAGTTGCGGTTGTTATGGGCACCAAGAATGCGAACGCTCGTAAAACAGAAAGCAAAAAACTGCTTAGCTACGGTTTCCGCTTCTTCGAAACAGTGGCACCACACACCGCTGGTGAAACCTTTGTAGAAGAGAAGATCTGGATGGGTAGCAAGGACACGGTTGCACTAGGTGTCGACGAAGATACGTTCGTTACTCTGCCTCGTGGCCAAGCTAAGAACCTGAAGGCAAGCTTCGTTCTTGAGAAAGAGCTAGAAGCACCAATCAGCAAAGGCGACGTTGTGGGTAAACTATTCTACCAAGTTGATGGTGAAGACGTTGCTGAATACCCACTACTTGCACTTGAAGATGTAGACCAAGGCAGCCTATTTAGCCGCCTGTGGGACTACCTAGTACTGCTGTTCAAAGGTTTGTTCTAAACCAGTCAACAGTTTGTTCTACGCAAAATCTAAGCTTGCTGTATAGCTAACCTAATGAGTAGGTTCATGATTTGCTCATTAGCGAAACAAAAGCCGCCATGTGCGGCTTTTGTTGATCTTGAGTTCGGTGATATTTACACGTAATATTCCGCCTTATTACTCGTGTCTGTTGACCGAACACGCTTTTTATCGACATTTCGCCAATTTGCGAGAGTCTAGCCTTTTGGAGCTAATCATGAACATCAATTCTGATGCAAAACTAAAAGACCTCTTAGAGTTCCCTTGTTCATTCACTTACAAAGTTATGGGCTACGCTAAGCCAGAACTTACTGAACTAGTGCTAGAAGTGATCCAGCGTCATGCTCCTGGTGACTACAGCCCAACTCTAAAACCGAGTGCGAAAGGTAACTACCACTCTGTTTCTATCAATATTACTGCGACTTCAATTGAGCAAGTAGAAACGCTATATAAAGAGCTGGGCGAAATCGAAATCGTTCGTATGGTTCTGTAACTTTCGATTACGCATGAAAAACAGCGGCTTATTGCCGCTGTTTTTGTTTGAAACCCTCGCTCCCCTTCCAAAGCATTCAACTTAATTTTCAATAAATACAAAGAAAGTTGAAAAACCTTGCTGTCCGTCTGTAGTTAGAAACCTGTTTCGCGTTTATAATGCGTTCACTTTATTAATCCTTGAGGGAGTGCCGCTTTGCAAAATAAGCTAATCGTAAAAAAATTAGGCCGTCAGGATTACGAACCTGTATGGAAAGCCATGCATAAGTTCACAGACGAACGCACAGAAGAAGACATAGACCAAGTTTGGTTGGTTGAACACAACCCTGTCTTCACTCAAGGACAAGCAGGTAAAGCTGAGCATGTATTAAATGCTGGTGATATCCCTGTGATACAAAGCGATCGCGGTGGCCAAGTGACGTACCACGGGCCAGGTCAGTTAGTCGCTTACTTCCTGATTAACATCCGCCGCAAGAAATTCGGAGTGCGTGATTTAGTTACTCATATTGAGAACCTCGTAATCAATACTCTGAAAGCTTACAATATAGATTCAACTGCCCGACCTGACGCTCCTGGTGTTTATGTCGATGGCAAGAAAATCTGTTCACTCGGATTACGAATTCGACGCGGCTGCTCGTTCCACGGGCTAGCACTCAACGTCGATATGGACTTGTCTCCATTCCAACGTATTAACCCATGTGGTTACCAAGGGATGGAAATGGCGCAAGTAAGCCAACTCGGCGGTCCAAGTGAACTAGAAAACGTTGAGCAACAGTTAATACAAGAGCTCGTAGAACTACTCGGCTATGACCAAGTAGACATTCAAGCCACCAGTAACATTACAGCAGAAGCATAAAATCATGAGCAAACCAATCCAAATGGAAAAAGGCGTTAAATATCGTGACGCTGACAAAATGGCATTAATTCCCGTAAAGAATATGCCTGCTGAACAGAAAGAAGTTTTACGTAAGCCTGCATGGATGAAGATTAAACTTCCTTCAGACAGCCATCGTATTCAAGAAATCAAATCTGCAATGCGCAAAAACAACCTGCACTCAGTTTGTGAAGAAGCGTCTTGCCCTAACCTAGCTGAGTGTTTTAACCACGGCACGGCAACGTTTATGATTCTTGGCGCTATCTGTACTCGTCGCTGCCCGTTCTGTGATGTTGCCCATGGTAGACCGAATGCTCCAGAAGCCGAAGAGCCGAAGAAACTGGCTAAGACGATTAAAGACATGAAACTGAAGTACGTTGTAATCACTTCAGTAGACCGTGATGACTTACGTGATGGCGGTGCTCAACACTTTGCTGATTGTAACCGTGAAATTCGCGAGCAAAACCCAAACATTCGTATCGAAACACTGGTTCCGGACTTCCGTGGTCGTATGGACGTTGCGCTTGAACTAATGAAAGACAACCCGCCAGATGTTTTCAACCACAACCTAGAGACAGCTCCGCGTCTATACCGTAAAGCGCGTCCAGGTGCGAACTACAAGTGGTCTCTTGATCTGTTAAGAAAATTCAAAGAGCAGCACCCAAGCATCCCAACCAAATCCGGTGTGATGATGGGCCTTGGTGAAACAAAAGAAGAGATCGTTCAAGTATTGAAAGATCTGCGTGAACATGGTGTAACGATGCTGACACTAGGCCAATACCTAGCACCAAGCCGTCACCACTTGCCAGTTGAACGTTACGTGCCACCTTCTGAGTTTGATGAGCTGAAAGAGATTGCTCTAGAGCTAGGCTTCACTCACGCAGCTTGTGGTCCATTTGTACGTTCTTCTTACCATGCAGACCTACAAGCTCAAGGTATGGAAATTAAGTAATCACGTTGCTTATCAAAATTAAAAAGGCGCTGAACTGTATGTTCAGCGCCTTTTTTCTAACTCAAGACTAATAAGTCTCTATTTCTAGAGTAACTTTCAGCTAAGAGAAGATTAGAAGCTATAAGCGATAGAAGCTTTAAAGTTACGACCCGCTTCATAGCTGGTGTACTTTTCTGAACCCCAAGAGATACCAAAACCAGTATGCTCTGCGTACTTCTTATCAAGCAGGTTATCGATACCCAGGTTCATCTCTAGGTCTTTAGCAAAAGTAGGAGTGTAAGCCGCCCAAATGTTGTGCGTTGCGAAACCAGAGCGTTTGATCTCTTTGCCTTTTTCGTTCTCGTAATCGTTCCCCGGAACAAAGCGTGAATCCCAACCAAACACAAACTCGCTGTTTAGGCTGTAGTTAAAACCGGCCTTAAAGTTATGAATACCGGTTTTATTCATGTGGCTTGTCTTGCCGTTTTTCAGGCTCTTTCGCTCGCCATCTGAGTAAGAGTGGTTAGCGTAAACACTTAACGCGTCTAACTGATAGCTCAATACAGTCTCTACACCCCAAACTTCAACATCATACTTATTAGATAATGTTGTATTGTTCTTAGTTGGGTGCATTTGGTTATCAAGATCATAGGTGTAAGCCGTGAAACCTAGGATAGCGTAATCCGCTGCAAGTAAACGTGTTAGCTCGTAATCAAAGCCCGCTTCGTAGTTGTTACCCGTCATCGCCTTAGTATCAGACTGCTTAACTTTACTTGGTGCCTTCATCGTTAGCGTTTCTGGCAATGACGCGCCTTTAAATAGACGACCGTAACCCACACGAAGTTTTAGGTTTTCCGTTGTTTGGTATTCACCTTTGAACTTTGGAGATAGTTGATCAAATTTACCTTTGTACACACCACCCAGTTTGTGAACGTCGTAACGCAGACCCGTGGTTAAACGGAAGTCGCTGAACTCGTACATATCTTGCAGATACAGACCATAAGCCGTCACCGTACCACCATCCATGCTGTAGTTCTCGGTTTGACCTTTCTTAGTACCGCTTAGATATACACCTTGACCAGCATCAATCCATTGCTTTGCCTTGTAGCCCTCAAGACCATAAGTAAGCTCATGCTCACCAACCCAAGAAACGTTACGAATGTCGCCACCAATGGTGGTTACATTGTATTCACGCTTAGGGTAAGACATTTTTCCATCTTTGAACCAATCACCTGCCAGTGTTTTGCCCCAAGCGGTACCTTCAAGAGCATCACGATCCATGTATTGACGGTTGTAGTAAACATTACTTTTCAGATGAACCAGATCACTACCCGTATCGTATTCGTGCTGTAGCGTCACTGTATCGCGATTAAGCGAATGATAGTCGTGTTTATCGTCAGCATACAGAGCACCCGCCTTTTCACCAGAAAGCTGACGCGTACCACCATCACTGTATCGGTTGAAAGTCAGTTTAAATTCATTGGCATCATTAGGAATGAAAACAACTTTAGCCAAACCCGACTTAAGCTCACCCTGCTTAGAGGTTACCGCTTCTTGATCAGGAATGTGCAGATCGCCATCTTCTGAATAGTTCGCAATACCCATGAACTGTAGCTTGTCGTTCACTTTTGCATACACAGCAACGTTGGTTGCAAAACGCTCATAAGCTGTTTGATAGCTTGTTTTTACTCGAGCACCAACGCTTTCACCCGGCTTAAGAAGATCGCTTGGGTCTTTCGTTTCGTAGCTAAATGAACCATTGATAGCACCAGAACCTGACAGTGCAGAGTTACCACCTAATTCAATTTCAGCTCTTTTTAGCATTGCAGGATCAATCGCTTGGTCACCAGAGTGGTGGAAAAGCTGACCTTCTTGTCGCGCACCATCAATAGTCACTACGGCAAATTTGTCTTCCATACCACGTACAAATACTTTGCGAGAGTAACGTGCGTTCCCGTCAACCGTAACGCTAGGCATAGTATTCAAAACATCTTTGATGTCTGATGCTTGCTTCTTTTCCAGTGTGTCAGAGTTGATTTCAGTCTGAATCAATTGGTCAAGCGCAGAACCGATAACGACTACGGTTTCTGGTTCGTCGGCAGCAAATGCTGTAAATGAGGTTAAGGCAACCGTAACGGCTACTGATAATGCTTTAAGTTTCATAATGCGACTTATATTTTATAGATTTAAGTAAAAGTGCACGAATGGTACACGACACTAATAACTATGTTAATAGTAATAATTATCATTTACATTCTTTACTTACATTTACTTACTTATAATAAAATACAATTTGATTAGGATGTTCTTGCTGTAATTTACTGCTGAATTTTAAATAAACCCTTCTTCGTGTCACTGCGGAACTAGGTAGCCGTAAGTATCATTCGCTTACGGCTTTTTTATCTAGAATCAGTACTAATGAGCGCCTATTACATGATTTTAAACTAAGTTACATTGACAATAATCACACCTAAATGTGACTAAAAAGCATAAATAGACCACCCTAAATAAACTATCCTCACACTGTGAAAATTAAGCTAATAACAAACTTCAGATACAAAAAATGCCCCTTAAAGGAGCATTTTCTTTATCACTGACATACTAATGAAAATATTAGTACGGTGAGATATTCGAAAGCGACTGAATATGAACCGTGATCTCTTCGCGATCGTGGTAAAGGTGCTTCGCCTGCATCTTGAATTTAACTTTGTTATCAATCAGGAACTGTTTCAGGTTCTCGATATCCTGCAGTACTTCATCGTAACGGCCTTTCATTGGCAATTTAAGGTTGAACAGTGCTTCTTTCGCCCAGCCTTTGATGATCCACTCACCCATTAAATGAGCAACACGAGCCGGTTTTTCAACCATGTCACAAATAATCCAAGTCACGTTCTTACGGTCAGGTTCGAATTTAAAGCCATCTACCATGTGATGCTTAATTTGCCCCGTTTCCATTAGGCTATCTGCCATCATGCCGTTATCGACACAGTGAACAAACATAGAACGCTTAACCAATTGGTAAGTCCAACCACCTGGACACGCACCTAAATCTACGCCCCACATCCCCGGAGCCAGACGCTCGTCCCACTCATCACGAGGGATGAATACGTGAAATGCTTCTTCTAGCTTCAATGTAGAACGGCTTGGCGCATCTGATGGGAACTTCAAACGAGGGATGCCCATGAAGAACTGTGAGTTGTTGGTTGGGTAAGAGTAACCAACAAAACAGTGACCCGGAGCGATAAAACATAAGTGAAGCACAGGCTTCTTAACATTGTCTTTCGCTGTCATCAGGCCTTTACCACGCATAGCTTGACGCATTGGCACAGTAAACTTACGACAGAATTTCAAAAGCTCTTTCGCTTCATTGGTGTCTGGCGTTTCAATTCGGATATCGCCACAACGTGGGAAACCTTCTTTCTCAGAAAGCGCCTCAAGAATTGGAGAGATACGGTCATCGGTTGGCAGGTCTTTGATTTCGACCGCTACCGCGATCATTTGACGAGCAAAGATCAGCGATTGGAAGTCGATCTCTTTAACCAGTTTATCGGCTTCGCCTGCTTGATAACATTCAAACAATACAAAGCCTGTATTGTTCTTTAAGCGAGGAAAACCAAACACTTCCAGTTGTGTTGCCTTGTCTTGAATTTCGCCAGCACATTCTTTTTCAAAACCAGAGCGACAATAAAGTAGTACGTGTTTCACTGAGTTACCTCTTTTATATTCAAAGCAGCGAAGGAGAAGACTCCCCAACCAATGATAAATAGTAGACCACCAAACGGAGTGATAGGGCCAAACCATTTTATTCCTGTCAGTGCTAAGCCATAAAGGCTGCCACTAAAACAAAGGATGCCGATGATAAAGCAAATTGCCGCAATGAAAAAATATTTTTGTGATTTAGCACCAAGTTTCATCTGTAGCAGAGCACCACACGCCAATATTGCTAGTGTATGGATAAACTGGTACTGAACACCTGTCTCAAACACGCCTAGCAGATACTCTGGTAAGAAAGCTTTTAACCCGTGAGCAGCGAAGGCACCTAGCATTACGGCTATTGCGCCAGAGATACCTGCAAAGGTGAGTAAATACTTACTTCTCATTAAGCACCTCTTTGATAAACGCTGATAGCTTCTCAACGGTTAAAGCTATGTTCTGCTGTTCGGTGTAACCAGAGCTCTTACGAGGCTTAAAGCTGTGGTCGCCATCGGGAATAAATTCAACACGAATAGAACCAGACAGATCAAAATCAGCAAACTCTTCACGCTTACCAAAGGTGTCACGTTCACCTTGTAAAATTAAACAAGGTTTCTCTAATTCAGCAAGATGCTCACCTTTATACTTCTCAGGCTTACCTGGAGGGTGGAAAGGAAAACCCAAACACGCCATAGCTGCCACCTTATCGACTTCAGACAAATGGCTCGCCATGCGTCCTCCCATCGATTTACCGCCAATCACAAGCTTATCAGCATCAACCTGCTCAATAATCTCTTGGTAGGCTTCAAGCAGCTTAGGGGCTCGGTCAGGTGGACGACGCTTGCCATCTTCAGCACGTTTAATCATGTAAGGGAAATTAAAACGGATCACGCGTATCCCTTTAAAGGCCAACCCTTTTGCCACCGACTGCATGAATTCATGATCCATACCTGCACCAGCACCATGTGCAAAGATAAAGGTGATTGGATTGTCTTCACCATCAATGATGACGTTATTCATCGAGTAAATCCTCTTGTTCACTTTGCGCTTTCGCCAGCATCCAGTCGCGGAAGGTAGCGATACGGCCCATGTCAGCTTGTTTCTCATGACAAACCACATAGAAGGCGTTCTTACTTACCAACACTTCATCAAAAGGTGCAATCAAACGACCCGCTTCGATTTCAGGTTGCGCCAACACATTATTACCCAAAGCAATACCTTGCCCGTGAGCGGCCGCCTGCAACACCATGGTTGAGTGACTGAAGATAGGACCATGGTTAACGTTTACCCCATCGATACCATTTTGCTTAGCAAACTGTTTCCAATCCTTTCGAGAAGTATCATGCAGTAGCGTATGACATGCCAAATCACTGAGCGTTTCTAACGGCTTGATTCCAAGCAATACCGAAGGTGAGCATAAAGGAATTAAATATTCTTGATAAAGCTTATCGGCTCTTAAACCAGACCAATTGCCTCTCCCATAATAGATAGCAACGTCTACGTCATCGGTCAGCGAGCCTTCATCCATATCAACGGCTTTGATTCGCACATCAATATCAGGCTCTTGTTGATTAAAGTCAGCGAGTCTTGGCACTAACCATTGAATCGCAAAGCTTGGAGGTAAGCTGATGGTCAATGCACCCTTCTCACTTCGCTCAAGCACTTTATCCGTCGCTTCAGCAAGTGATGTGAAAATATCTTTGATATCCAAGAAGTAGCTTTGTCCCTCTTCAGTCAGCAACAAAGAACGATTCCTTCGACGAAAAAGCTTCAGAGACAAAAATTCTTCCAGCGCTTTAATCTGATGACTGACTGCAGCTTGAGTAACAAACAGCTCTTCTGCAGCACGCGTAAAACTCAAGTGTCGAGCTGCGGCTTCAAACACTCTTAGCGAGTTTAATGGGGGTAATCGACGAGACATAGTTACTCTCTAAATAAGCATTAGTTTTTTTTATCTGAAACATTATAATTTGTCCATTGCCTAGCGGCCAGAGAAATTCTATATTTCATCCCGCAGTAGCTAGCCTGAACGGCTTGATTCTCTCTAGAATCAATTGGTTTAGCTCCTGCGATGTTGTGTTTGCAAACTCGTTCTTTTCGAGTTGGGTAGAGTTCTACCGAATGTTTTGTTGCAGTTCTATACTGAAACGAGACATATACTTCCTGTATTTATTTTGACCTGTCTGTCAAATTTGTTTACACCGCCTTATGGGCGGTGTTTTTTTATGTGCAAAGAAAAGTAACAATAAGTTTATCAATAGCTGTGCTAATTAATCTTTATTATTTTTCATCGTTAATCACAGAATTAGACACCCACTCAAATAATCAACTGAACACATACAAATAGAACCATTGAGTAGCACTAAAAAATAACAGATTCCTCAAGATGCTCACACTTCTTCAGTCACATATAAGCCCGTTTATCACTTACGATTTCTATCAATCAAAAATTTTAAAGCTGGGCATGACGATAGCACGCCCAAACTCACGCATCTGTCTGACCACTGTGAATCATTCACAATCGAAAATAAAAAAGCCGCTTACTTTTCAGTAAACGGCTTTGCAAAATTATTAACGGTTGCTCAGCACACCACTATGGGCGGTAAACCTTAACGTTATGGAAGCCTTGCTCTTGCAAGTAAAGCGCTTGCAGACGGCTCATGACACCACGGTCACAGTACAACAAGTACTCTTTCGTTTGATCTAGGTCGCCAAACTTAGTTGAAAGCTTGAAGAACGGGATGTGTTTGATTTCAACACCATCGATCTCTAGCGGGCTTTCGTCTTCTTCGTCTGGGCTACGGATATCTAGAACGACAGCGTGCTCAGCAACGGCTTGAACTTGCTCCACTTCTGGTGCCTGTTCTTGGCTCTCTTTCTCGATATCACGGATATCCATAATACGAGCGTTCTCGATCACTTGCTCTAGCACTTCGAAGTTAAACTTAGCTTCTTCCGCTTCTAGTTTGCCTTTCTTCGCTTTCACGGTTGGCTTCTTAGAGATAACACCACAATACTCAGGCATTACTTTAGCGAAGTCTTCAGTACCAATCTTACGAGACAGGTCGATGATGTCTTCTTTGTCCCAGTTGATAAGAGGACGAAGGATCAAAGTATCGGTCACGTTATCGATATGACGCAAGTTAGTTAGTGTTTGGCTAGAAACCTGACCAAGAGCTTCACCCGTTACTAACGCTTCAATGCCGAAACGCTCTGCAACCATGCCACCAGCACGCATGAACATACGCTTAAGAACAACGCCCATTTGGCCGTCTTCAACGTTCTCCAGGATCTCTGCAACTACAGGTTCAAAATCGATAGAGATAAACTTCACCTTTGCAGATGAACCATATTTATCCCATAGATAGTGAGAAACTTGCTTAACACCAATCTCGTGAGCAGGGCCACCAAGATTGAAGAAGCAGTAATGCACTTTAGAACCACGTTTGATGTGTAAGTAGCTTGAAACACCAGAATCAAAGCCACCAGAGATCAAGCTAAGCAGATCTTCTTGAGTACCAAGAGGGAAACCACCTAGGCCTTTATGACGTTCAATAACTTGGTTTAGCTTCTCGTTCTCGACTTCAACTTTAACGGTAACATCTGGATTTTTCAGTTTTACTTTTGCTGATTCAACCGCTTGGTTTAAACCACCACCTACGTAGCGTTCTAGCTCGATAGAGGTAAAGTCATGTTTACCACGACGCTTAGCACGCACAGAGAAAGTCTTACCTTCAATAAGAGCACCGCTTCGCTCAAGAACTTGCTCGTAAATGTGGTGCAGGTCTTTAAACTCTGATTGCTGAACTTCAAGGGAGTGATGAATACCTGGAGTTTGCGTCAATACTTCGAGTGTTTCTTTAAAGTATTTGTCGCTCTCAGACGTCACTTCGATGTAGTCACGACGGTTGAAGACAGCCACAGACTCAGTACGACGCTGAAGAATAGTACGAATATTACGTTCTAGAATCTTTGTGAAGCGCTTACGCACCGATTCACTTTTAATAAAAATTTCCGGATGAGGCTTAACAATAAATTTCATAGTACTTTCACGCCAATAAGGTTCACAAATTTTAGTAGGTTCATCACCACGTAAAAGGTCATTTCACATAGTTATTGAAGCAATAATAGATCAATATTAAATCTAAGGGCGCGAATTATACATGAGAAAATCAAACAAGGAAAAGAGTGCGTGCTTCAACCTCATCATTAAACTGCATGTTATTAAAAGTAGCAGATTTCGAAGCGACACAAGTGCAGCTTCAAGAAGCCGTACAAACAAGCAAAGAAAAAGCCCAACCTTTAGCACTCTTTCTAATTAAAAGTGTATAAAGTTGAGCTTTGGTTGTCATTCACATATTAACAGACGCAAATCGACATGCTACTGACCAATAACTGGGACTTCTTCACTGTAAAGCGGTTCGCCCTGCATAATGCTGATTTCAACACGTCGGTTTAAGCTACGTTGCCATTCAGTATCGTTAGGCTCTACTGGCTCAGTGTCTGCCATACCACGGACTCTTAAGCGTTGATGAGAGAAGCCACGTACCTTTTCCATCTCTTGAGCCACAGACACCGCACGCTGCGATGACAAATCCCAATTAGAACGATAAAGCTCTGAGTCAAGACGTTGATTATCAGTATGTCCAGAGATTCGGACAATACCCGGAACATCTTTCACTAACTCGGCAACCTGTCTAACCAAAGGTCGGAACTTAGGCTGAAGGAAAGCAGAACCCGATGGGAATGCACCCTTCTCGCGAATTCGAATCACAATCTGTTGACCAAGGTTTTCCACCTCAATCGCGCCTTGGTCGATCTCTCGCTCCAACGCCTTCTTGATGCTTTCCATCAAGGTTTCCATCTCTTGAGACTGTTCTTGAGCTTGCTGTTGCTGCTGATCTGATTCTGAGTTTTGGTTGTTGTGCGCAGAAACCTCTGCTGATTTACCACCCGTCATCTTGCCCTGATCACGCATCGTACCACCAGCACGCTCAGACTCTCCTTCATGAAACTCAAGCGTTTGCTGCGTAATATCAATGGTCTGTTGCATGATCACATCGATCGGAGTTGGCTCTGGGCGACCAGGACGAAACTCCTGCGCAATAATGCTGGTACCTTTAGGAATGTCTTTCACTTCCAAGCGGTTTTGTACACCAAACGCGAATTTCATTGAGCCTGCGATTTGTTTAAATTTCAGTACGTCCATCTCAGAGAATGAAAGGAGCAGTACAAAGAAACACATCAACAATGACATCAAGTCAGCAAATGTTCCCATCCATTGTGGCAAACCCGGAGGGGGACATTTACATGGATTTTCTTCATCCATTTTTATTCCCCTTAAGCCATTTCACCATCAATCGTACGTTTACCTTCGTTAAGGTAACTCTTCAGGTAACCGTCAATAACTCGTGGGTTTTGACCATCTTGAATCGCGAGTACGCCATCCATCACCAAACGACGATTCAGTGTCTCTTGATCACGACGTAGAGCAAGTTTGTCCGCGATAGGGAAGAACACCATGTTCGAAAGAATTGCACCATATAGAGTGGTTAAAAGTGCAACCGCCATCGCCGGCCCGATCGCTTTTGGATCATCCATGTTCGAAAGCATGGCAACCAAACCAACCAAGGTACCAATCATACCCATTGCGGGTGCAACATCACCAAAAGCTGTAAATACTTTAGCGCCCTGTTCGTGACGCTCTGTGGTTAACGCGATATCTTTTTGCAGTGCTGCACGCACCACATCGCCATCATGGCCATCTACCAATAGGTCAATGCCCTTTTGCATGAAACTGTTGCTGATTTCCATCTCTTCAAGTGCTAAGAAACCGCCTTTACGCGCGGCATCCGCCATCTCTACGACTTTAGCAATAAGATCTTCTGGCTCATCGGCTTTAAACATAAATGCTTTACCGGCAATTTTTGCCGCACCAAAGAACTGTCCCATGGTGAATTTCATTAGAACAACAAACGTTGAACCACCAATCACGATCAAAACGGATGTCGTGTCATAGAACATCCCGAGGCTTCCACCTAGGATCATTGCCATAATTACGAAGGCAAATCCACCAATCAAACCTATTAGGGTTGCTAAATCCACTGAGCACTCCTCATGCTTTTTTACAGTTCTACGTCGACGATAATATTCTTATCGGCAAGACTATAAGATCTTTTAGTTAATTCTTCGTCTAAGTATCACACTTTTCGTTTTTGAATCACAACTATTGCCTTACTTTGGCCTTATCCAAAGCGTATAAACTCGATAAAGCCACGGTTATTCAATCAAAGTAAATTCAAGCGCCTTAAAAACGAACTTTCTAGCAAAAATTCTTGGTTACATTTGACCATCTCAGCGGCCTAGGGTAACGTTCGTTCATCTTTCCAAACGCAGATTTATTATGGCTACTAAGAAACCTGAAAATATGAGCTTTGAAGCAGCAATCGAAGAGCTTGATGGCTTGGTTGATCAACTAGAAAATGGTGATCTAGCTTTAGATGATGCGCTGAAAAAGTTCGAACGAGGCATCTCCCTCGCTCGTGCTGGTCAAAGTAAACTAAACGATGCTGAACAACGCGTGAGCATCCTACTGCACAACGATGAAAATGCAGAGCTTAGTGACTTTAACCCACAACCAGAATAACGAATTGTATGAGATCCCCTATGATCGAGACGTTATTGTCTTATCAAGCACGTAATAACGAGCAACTTAACCTTTGGCTTGATCGCCTGCCACACCAAAATCAGAATCTCATTAACGCGATGCGTTATGGGTTACTTTTAGGCGGCAAACGCGCACGTCCGTTTCTTGTCTACATTACAGGGGAAATGCTCGGTTGCACCGCGGAAGAACTCGACACTCCAGCTTCAGCAATCGAATGTATTCATGCCTATTCTCTGATTCACGACGACCTTCCAGCAATGGACGACGACGAATTGCGTCGTGGCCATCAGACTTGTCATATCAAATACGATGAAGCAACGGCAATTTTAACTGGCGATGCACTACAAACTCTCGCGTTTACTATACTTGCGGAAGGCACATTAAGTGCTGACGGGGAAAGCAATCGCGTTCGAATGATTCAACGCCTAGCAGAAGCGTCTGGTGCACAAGGTATGTGTATTGGACAAGCTCTTGATATTGAAGCTGAAAACCGCTCTGTCACGCTAGAAGAGTTAGAAGAAGTTCACCGAAATAAAACGGGCGCGTTAATGAAATGTGCGATTCGTTTAGGTGCACTTGCTGCTGGCGAAAAAGCGCTTGAAGTGATGCCTCAATTAGACAAGTACGCCGATGCCATTGGATTAGCATTCCAGGTTCAAGATGATATTTTAGATATCACCAGCGATACTGAAACTTTGGGTAAGCCACAGGGTTCTGACCAAGAATTGAACAAAAGCACCTACCCTTCTTTGTTAGGTTTAGAGGGCGCTCAAGAAAAAGCGCAAACTCTGCTACAGGAAGCGCTTCAAGCTTTGGCTGCAATCCCATACAATACCCAGTTACTCGAAGAGTTCGCCCGATACGTCATCGAGCGCAAGAACTAAGACAATAAGCGCGCATTACCTATGACTCTTGATATATCAAAGTACCCAACTCTTGCTTTGGCTGATAAGCCAGAGGATTTGCGTCTACTTCCAAAAGAGACGCTTACACAGCTTTGTGATGAATTACGTACCTATCTTCTTAACTCAGTGAGCCAGTCAAGTGGTCACTTAGCATCAGGCTTAGGTACAGTAGAGCTAACCGTGGCTCTGCACTATGTGTACAACACGCCTTTTGACCAATTGGTTTGGGATGTTGGCCACCAAGCCTACCCGCACAAAATTCTAACGGGTCGCCGTGATCGCTTGTCGACTATCCGTCAAAAAGATGGACTGCATCCATTCCCATGGCGTCAAGAGAGCGAATACGACACGCTTTCTGTTGGTCACTCTTCAACATCGATCAGTGCCGGACTTGGTATGGCGATCAGTGCGAAGAAAGAAGGCAAGAACCGTAAAGTCGTCAGTGTGATTGGTGATGGCGCGATTACCGCAGGTATGGCCTTCGAAGCGATGAACCACGCGGGCGATATTCATAATGACATGCTGGTTATCTTGAACGATAACGAGATGTCGATCTCTGAAAACGTCGGTGCTCTAAACAATCACCTAGCTCAAGTTCTTTCTGGCAGTCTTTACACGTCTATTCGTGAGGGCGGCAAGAAAGTGCTATCGGGCGTTCCGCCGATTAAAGAGTTAGTTCGTCGTACAGAAGAACATCTAAAAGGCATGGTTGTCCCTGGCACCATGTTTGAAGAGTTAGGCTTTAACTACATTGGTCCGGTTGACGGTCACGATGTGAATGAGCTGATTAAAACACTGAAGAACATGAGAGACCTAAAAGGCCCTCAGTTCCTGCATATCATGACCAAGAAAGGCAAAGGCTACGAGCCCGCTGAGAAAGATCCAATTGGTTATCACGGCGTACCTAAATTCGATCCTGCACACTCAAGCCTGCCTAAGAGCACCAGCTCTAAACCAACTTTCTCTAAGATTTTTGGCGACTTCCTGTGTGATATGGCTGCGCAAGATCCTAAGCTGATGGCAATTACGCCAGCAATGCGTGAAGGTTCTGGCATGGTGCGTTTCTCGAAAGAATACCCAGAACAGTACTTCGATGTAGCGATTGCTGAGCAGCACGCAGTGACACTAGCAACTGGTATGGCGATTGCGGGTGATAAGCCGATTGTGGCTATCTACTCGACCTTCCTACAACGTGGCTACGATCAACTGATCCACGATGTTGCTATCATGGATCTACCGGTTATGTTCGCTATTGACCGTGCGGGTCTTGTCGGCGCTGATGGTCAAACACACCAAGGTGCGTTCGACTTAAGCTTTATGCGCTGCATTCCAAACATGGTGATCATGGCGCCAAGCGACGAAAACGAATGTCGCCAAATGCTATACACTGGCCACCAGCACACAGGTCCAAGTGCCGTTCGTTACCCTCGTGGTAATGGCATGGGTACTGAGATTCAAAGTGAATTTACTGCGCTAGAAATTGGTAAAGGTCGTATCGTTCGTGAAAGCGAAAAAGCAAAAGATGGCTCGAAAGTCGCTATCCTAAGCTTCGGTACTTTCCTTGAGAGTGCACTTCAAACGGCTGACGCTATCGATGCAACAGTGGCTGATATGCGCTTTGTGAAGCCACTCGATGAATCTCTGATCAAACAACTTGCTGCTGACCACGATGTACTTGTAACAATCGAAGAGAACGCGATTGCAGGTGGTGCCGGCGCGGGTGTGATTGAATTCTTGATGCAAGAAAAGCTACTGATGCCAGTATTGAACCTTGGTCTACCAGACAAGTTTATTGCTCAAGGCACTCAAGGCGAACTGCATGAAGAGCTTGGCTTAGATGCTAAAGGCATAGAGAAGTCGATCTCTGATTATCTTGCTAAATAGCCTTAACACGTAAGCTCGTAAGCTCGTAAGCTCGTAAGCTCGTAAGCAATAAAAGCAAAAAAGGTTGGCCCTAGGGTCAACCTTTTTAGTATCCGAGACTTAGCTTAATGTGCTTGCAACTAAGTATTAATCCTTCAGCTAACTTAAACTAACCAGCCCGCGAAATGTGCCACTGCGTACAAGGCAACAGCCGCCATAATGCCCGCAACAATATCATCAATCATGATACCTAATCCGCCGTGTACTCGTTTGTCTAACCAACCAATTGGCCAAGGCTTCACCATATCGAAAAAGCGAAATAAGACAAAACCAGTGAACAGCCATTTCCAGTCGTCCGTAGGGATATTCAATAAAGGCACTAGGCCCATGGTGATCCAAAAGCCCGCAAACTCATCCCATACGATAGAGCCATGGTCGTGTACGCCCATATCATCAGAGGTCACCTGGCAGATCTTGATACCAATAATACAACTAACAACCACCACTGCGACATAAGCAGGAAACGGTAACTGAACCAACAATAGGTACAACGGAATCGACGCTAGCGTGCCCATGGTGCCTGGAATAATAGGCGATAAGCCACTACCAAAACCCGTTGCTAGTAAGTGCCAAGGGTTTTTAAGAGAAATAAGAGAAAGTGGGTTTGTCATCAATTAACCTTAAAGTGATCGTAACCAGTTAAGTTCCAACTCAGTGGTTCACCATTATTGTGTAATTCAAAATATTCTACAGGTCTTATCTGGCCAATGCAGGTGACTTTTGTGCCTGTGTGCGACAAAGCACTTTCCAATGAACCTTTATTCTCTTCAGGCACAGTAAAGCAGAGTTCGTACTCTTCACCGCTGGTCAGCGCATACTGTTGAGCCGAAGCAATATCAGAGGCGAACTGGCGTAGTTCTGGAGAAATTGGCAACGTACTCACATCAATACTCGCCCCAACCTGAGAACGCTTAAGGATATGTTTTAAATCAGCAATAACACCGTCAGAGATATCAATCGCCGATGAAGCAAGGTTCACCAACGCTTGACCTGCTAACACTCGTGGAGCGCTCACATAATGTCTCTCTTCAAGCTCAGCAGCATAGGGCTTTGCTCTGTTCTGTTCTGGTTCCAGTAACACTTCTAGGCCCGCTTTGCTGTCACCTAAGTTACCCGTTACGTAAATCCAGTCTCCCACTTTGGCGCCATCTCTACGCAGTGCTCGCCCTTCGGGTACAAACCCTTGCACAGTCAATGTAAGGCTTAGTGGCCCTTTGGTTGTGTCACCACCAATTAACTGAATACCAAAGTAGTCAGCGAGCTTGAAGAAGGAATCACAGAAGGGAGCAAGCCATTCTTCATTGACTTCTGGCATAGTTAACGCAAATGAAACCCAAGCAGGCGTCGCGCCCATAGCGGCAAGGTCGCTAATGTTCGAAGCTAACGCTTTATGCGCCACCCATGCAGGATTCGCCTCTGCTAAGAAATGTGTGCCTGCAACTAAAGTATCTGTGCTGATCGCTATCTCAACATTACTTGGCGCTTTGACCAAAGCACAGTCATCGCCCGCAGCCAGATGTACGTCTTTCCGTTGTGGTTGTCGATTTACAAAATATTTTTCAATCAGGTTAAATTCGCCAGACATCACATGCCCTATCTTTGGTCTTCATACAAATCACCGTAATTATTGGTATTACAGAAATTTAGTTACAAAAAAGGCCAGCATGAGAGCTGACCTTTATATTCAATATACGAACGTCTTATTTCTTACGAACGTGCGGTGCAGCTTTATCAAGCACACCGTTAACAAACTTATGGCTGTCTTCTGCTGCGAATACTTTCGCAAGCTCGATAGCTTCGTTGATAACCACTTTGTATGGTACATCTTCGCGACGAGTCATCTCGTACATAGCTAAACGTAGAAGCGCTAGTTCCATCAAATCCAGATCTTGCATAGGGCGAGATACGAATGGACGAAGCTTGCTATCAAGTTCCATGTGGCTAAGAGCAACACCAGTTAGTAGGTCGCGGAAGTATGCAACGTCTGTTTCTGGCATAGCTAGTGCAGGTTCTGCGGCATGATGCTCTTCTTCATCATACTTACCACCAGATAAGAACTGTTCTTCAACGGTAGCAATATTTTCTTTAGTAATTTGCCAAGAATAAATTGCTTGTAGAGCAAATTGACGTGCGTTACGACGTGCGGCTGGTTTCACACTGGCCCCCATTAGGAATCGATTTCAGAAAGAACGTTGATCATCTCAAGTGCGCTAAGTGCGGCTTCTGCACCTTTATTACCAGCCTTGGTTCCTGCGCGTTCAATAGCTTGATCGATCGTATCAACAGTAAGGACACCAAACGCTACTGGAAGAGAAAATTCCAGAGACACTTGAGCCAAACCTTTATTACATTCACTACAAACATAGTCAAAGTGAGGTGTACCGCCACGGATTACTGTACCAAGAGATACAATCGCATCGAACTTACCTGTTTTTGCAACGCGTTGCGCTACAAGTGGAAGTTCTACTGCACCAGGGCAACGAACAACAGTGATGTTGTCTTCGCTTACTTGTCCATGACGCTTTAAAGTATCGATTGCACCAGAAAGTAAACTTTCGTTAATAAAACTGTTGAAACGAGCAATAACGATAGCAATTTTTGCATTTGGCGCTGGGAAGCCACCCTCGATCACTTTCATAAGCCTTCCTTTAACTATTTTCATCAAGTGAGAATCGCCGGATTCTAGCACAAAACTGTGAGCAATATCTAATGCTAATTTAGAAGAACAGACACCGACGATGTAAAGATGATAATGCAGCGCTGCTCTCAACCATATCGGAACAACAAGTAGCCAAGCTCGTGTATTTAACACGTTTTGAATCGGGCTTAGCTACTTGGCTCTTTTGGCAAAACTAATTACCAAAAGAGCCACTGGAATCATCGGTAAATTATGTTGCTATAAACAGAGATATATCGACTTACTCGCAAACATACTCAACAACGTTAAGACCAAAACCACCCAATGCGTGGTAACGCTTAGTGCTTGAAGAAAGCAAACGCATATCGTGAACACCTAGGTCTTGAAGAATCTGCGAACCCACACCAACGCGACGAGAGGTACCTTGCTTCTTCGCCATGGTTGGCTGCTCGTTCTTATCTTGCGCTTCGAATGTCTTCACTTTGTGAATCAAAGAATCAGACGACTCTTCGTTGCCAAGAATAACCAACACACCGCCTTCATCGCCAATGCGCTTCATTGCTTTATCTAACGACCAGCTACGCTCTGTACCACGATCTGAGTGAAGTAGGTCGGTGAACGTGTCATGCAGGTGAACACGTACTAGAGGAGCGCCCACAGACAGGTCACCTTTTTGCATCGCGTAGTGGATCTGGTTATCAATCGTGTCACGGTAAGTCACAAGCTCAAAGTCACCAAACTCTGTTGGTAAATGACATTGTGCAACGCGCTCAATTGTCGTTTCTGTGTTGTTACGGTATTCGATCAAGTCAGCAATCGTACCCAGCTTGATATCATGCTTTTCTGCAAACACTTCGAGATCAGGACGACGAGCCATGGTGCCATCGTCGTTTAATATCTCAACGATAACTGAAGCTGGTTCACAACCCGCTAAACGTGCTAAATCACAGCCCGCTTCAGTGTGACCCGCGCGTGTTAGAACGCCGCCTTCTTGAGCTGTCAGTGGGAAGATATGACCCGGTTGAACTAAATCAGCCGCTTTCGCATCTTTTGCCACTGCTGCTTGAACCGTCACAGCGCGGTCTGATGCAGAAATACCGGTTGTTACGCCCTCAGCCGCTTCAATTGAAACCGTAAAGTTCGTCGTGTATTGAGCGTTATTGTCTTGAACCATAGGCGCTAGACCCATGCGGTTTGAACGCTCTTTGGTCAGCGTTAGACAGATTAAGCCACGGCCATACATCGCCATGAAGTTAATCGCTTCTGGCGTAACATGCTCTGCTGCCATGATCAGATCGCCTTCATTTTCACGATCTTCATCATCCATCAGGATAACCATTTTCCCTAGGCGAATGTCTTCAATAATTTCTTGAGGAGTACTAATTGGCATTGTTCTATATCCTTTGAAATGGTTCTGCTTCCTAGAACCGACACTATTTAAACCTGATGATATTGCTCGCTTTCACAAAGTGATGTTTAGTGCACTTTGTACCAACGGTTAGGCAAAACCATTCTGCTGTAAGAATTCCATCGTCAGTCGAGATTCAGGCTCAGACTCTAGCTGCTGGCCTTGCAGTAAACGCTCCATGTAACGCGCTAATACATCAACTTCTAGATTCACTTTGCGACCAACATTGAATTGATCAATGGTCGTTTCTGAAGAGGTATGAGGAACGATCGTCAGCTTAAAAGCATTCTTGCGTAAATCATTCACAGTCAGGCTAATACCATCTACAGTGACTGAACCTTTTTGAGCCACGTACTTTGAGATCTCTGCTGGCATTTCTACCCAAAACTCAATCGCACGACCAACTTGGTTACGCTCAACAATCTCACCCACGCCATCAACGTGACCCGATACGATATGACCACCGAAACGCGTGGTTGGTAGCATTGCTTTCTCAAGATTAACTTTGTCGCCCGCTTGGTAATCGACAAAACCCGTTTTTTTCAGGGTCTCAAGCGACAAGTCTGCACTGTAGCTGTGGTCGTTATACTCAACAACCGTCAAACACACACCATTGGTCGCGATACTGTCGCCTAACTTAACGTCAGCCATATCAAGCTTGCCCACGTTAACCGTTACGGTGATGTCTTCTCCGCGGGGAGTGATTGCACTCAATGTACCTACGGCTTCTACAATTCCTGTAAACATTTTAAAACTCTTTTTGTTGTCAACGACATGTATTTGGTTAGTAGAACTATTCCCACTATGGTTTCGTTACTATCGATTTCGAAATACGGGTTTCGCTACGATGCGAATATCCACACCAACCTGTCGAACATCTTTAATTTCTAGGTCAATCACATCAGACATTGAAGTGAGCCCTAATGCGCCCATCAAACCTCGTCCGTCACTGCCCATAAGTTTAGGTGCTAAATAGAGGATTAGCTCATCCACTAGCTGCGCTTCAATCAAGCTTTTTGCCAATGTCGCACCCGCTTCGACCCAAACATGATCAATATGGTTCGCAGGTAATTGACGCATCAGATCGTGTAAATCAAGCTGTTCAGCACCTGTGGTTCCGACTTCAATATCAGCAGATGCTTCGGCTACTCTCAACACTGATGTTGGAGTCTGGAATAACTTGAGTTCAGGACGCAGTTGGTTTTGACGATCAAGAATCACACGAACTGGCTGACGCAGTTCGTCTTCAGCGTAATGATCTTTGATACTACTTGGTAACTCAGTCCAGCGAACATTCAACGAAGCGTTGTCTTCAATTACCGTCTGGCTAGTGGACAACACAGCGCCTGATTTTGCTCGGTAGTTCTGAACATCACGACGCGCTTCTGGCGACGTGATCCACTGGCTTTGACCATTTTCCAATGCCGTTTGGCCATCAAGGCTAGCGGCCATTTTTAACTGAACAAATGGCATGCCCGTTTGCATACGCTTGATAAATGCAGGGTTCAAGTCGAGAGCGTCTTGCTCTAATAAACCGATTTCAACCTCAATACCCGCGTCGCGTAGCATCTTGATCCCACGGCCTGCAACTTTAGGGTTTGGGTCCTGCATGGCACAAATCACTTTTGAAACTTGAGCCTTAATCAAACCTTCCGCACAAGGCGGCGTTCGACCGTAATGAGAACAAGGTTCAAGTGTGACATAAGCGATCGCACCTTTTGCCTTATCACCCGCCATTCTCATCGCGTGTACTTCAGCATGAGGCTCACCGGCTTTGGCATGGAAACCTTCGCCAACGATCTGACCGTCGGTTTGTACAATGACACAGCCCACATTCGGGTTTGGCGCAGTGGTGTAAATGCCGCGTTTCGCTAATTGAATAGCACGCGACATCATTTTAAAATCTAGGGGAGTAAAATTAGACATGATTGAGGGGTTAGTCCTCTAACTTAGCGATTTCTTCGCCAAACTCTCGGATGTCTTCAAAGCTGCGATAAACAGAGGCAAAACGGATGTACGCCACTTTATCCAATTCTTTCAATTGGCCCATCACAAGGTTACCAATCATCTCGCTTGGTACTTCACGCTCACCAGTTGCACGGAGTTGTGACTTAATCGTACTGATCGCAAGTTCAATTGCATCAGCACTCACTGGGCGTTTTTCTAGGGCGCGCTGTACACCACCTACCATTTTATCTTCATTAAATGGTTCGCGGTTTCCATTCGACTTTATGACTTTAGGCATCACAAGTTCTGCCGATTCGAACGTCGTAAAACGTTCACTACATGCAAGGCATTGACGGCGACGACGAACCTGATGGCCATCGGCTACCAGTCTTGAATCGATTACTTTAGTGTCGTTCTCTGAACAAAAAGGACAATGCATATCACCTCCAAATAATTGAATATCAGTGTAACGGAATTGCCAAACGTTAGGAAAGAAAAAGGGCCAATTAAGGCCCTTTTGTGTGGTAATTCATTGATTATTGCTACTCGATCGCCATTTCAAAAATGAGCTGAGGAGTAAAATTAACGACCAGCGTTAACCGCGAACTAAATAGTTCGCTTTACCTACCCACTTGTAGCTTGTCAGCTCTTCTAAGCCCATTGGGCCGCGAGCATGCAGCTTTTGAGTAGACACAGCAACTTCAGCGCCTAAACCAAACTGTGCGCCATCTGTAAAACGTGTTGATGCATTCACATAGACTGCAGCTGAACCGACTGAATTAATAAAGCGCTCAGAGCTTTCTAGGCTATTAGTCATAATCGCATCTGAGTGACTCGCGTTGTGTACGCGCATGTGGTCAATCGCTTCTGCCACATCCGCAACTACTTTTACGCCTAGCGTGTAGCTTAGCCATTCAGTGTCAAAGTCGCCTTCAACCGCATCACGTTGATCTTCAAAACCAACCAGCAACGATTTTGCACTAGCGTCAGCAACCAAGGTAACCTTGCCCGCTAAACGCTGTTTCAGTTTAGCTAGGAAAGCTTCAGCGACTACTTCATGCACCAACAAGGTATCCAATGAGTTACATGCAGATGGGCGTTGAACTTTAGAGTTTTCAACCACATCAACAGACTTCTCAAGGTCCGCACTTTCATCAACAAAGATGTGACTGATACCGAAACCACCGATGATAACTGGGATGGTGCTGTTCTCTTTACACATCTTGTGCAAGCTAGCGCCACCACGCGGAATGATCATATCCACGTAGTCATCCAACTTAAGCAGTTGAGAAACAAGTTCACGGTCCGGTTTCTCAATATACTGAACGGAAGCAGCAGGAAGTTCCGCTTTCTCTGATGCAGACTGGATGACTTTAACCAGCTCCATGTTTGAGAAGAATGTCTCTTTGCCGCCACGTAGGATGCTTGCGTTACCAGTTTTCAGACACAGTGCCGCAATATCAATAGTTACGTTCGGACGCGCTTCGTAAATAACACCAACCACGCCAAGTGGCACACGACGACGAGACAGTGACATACCGTTTTCCAGTACCTTGCTGTCAATCTCGCTGCCAACTGGGTCATTCAGGCTAATCACGTTACGTACATCGTTAGCGATACCCGTTAGACGCTCTTCGTTCAGCAATAGACGATCAAGCAGTGCGTCAGTTAAACCCGCTTCACGGCCAAGTTCGATGTCTTTTGCGTTCGCTTCTAAAATCGTTGCTGCGTTTGCTTCTAGCTCATCAGCGATGATCGCCAATGCCTTGTTCTTTTGCGCCGTTGATGCGGTCGCTAGGTGGAACGCAGCGTCTTTTGCTGCGATACCCATGTTAGTTAAATCCACGTTTAACTCTCCCTAAGTTCTGTCTGTCTTTGGATGTAAAAAGGCGATTTAAGATTATGTATATTCGTAGTGCATCGCCTTACCATCACGAACTACTCTTGAATCACAACTAGGTCGTCACGATGAATGACTTCTGACCCATAATCGTATCCAAGAATGTCGCCAATATCTTTACTGTGCTTGCCTGCAATTTTTGCTAGGTCTTGGCTTGAGTAACTGGCGATACCACGCGCAATCACTTTGCCTTTGCTGTCTGTGACTTGGGTGACTTCACCACGAGAGAATTCGCCTTTCACTCGAACAACCCCTTTCGCCAACAAGCTGCTGCCTTTGGTGTTAACGGCATTGACTGCGCCATCATCGACCACGATGTCACCAGCTGAAGCTGGGCCCGCTAAAATCCAGCGTTTACGGTTTTCAAGCGCTTCCGCTAAAGGCAAGAAACGCGTGCCTTGTGGGTTATCACTCAATGAGTCAAACACCACATTTTCAGCACTGCCCGCAGCAATGATCACTTCAATACCCGCACGACGAGCAATATCAGCTGCCTGCAGTTTTGTCGCCATGCCGCCGGTACCTAACGTAGTACCACTTCCGCCTGCGATCTTACGCAGTGTGTCATCAATGGTTTTCACTTCTTTGATGAGTTCAGCGTTTGGATCTTTGCGAGGGTCAGCGGTAAACAGGCCTTTTTGGTCGGTTAATAACAAAAGCTTATCAGCACCGCACAAAATACCTACCAAAGCCGACAAGTTATCGTTGTCGCCCACTTTAATTTCGTTGGTGGCTACTGCGTCGTTTTCGTTTACTACCGGAATAATATCGTGTTCAACGAGTGCGTTGATCGTGTCACGTGCATTAAGAAAACGCTCGCGATCATCGAGATCAGCACGAGTCAGTAGCATCTGGCCAATCTTAAGGCCGTAGATAGCAAACAAAGACTCCCAAACTTGAATCAACTGACTTTGCCCAACTGCCGCAAGCAACTGTTTGCTTGCCATCGAGTTGGGAAGTGCGGGGTAACCAAGGTGCTCACGTCCGGCTGCAATTGCACCAGACGAGACCATAACCACAGAGTGGCCTTGTTTTTTTAATTCAGCACATTGACGAACCAGCTCAACCATATGAGCGCGGTCTAATGCCAATGTTCCACCAGTTAAGACACTGGTACCCAGTTTAACAACGACAGTTTTACGCTGTGTTGTTGTCCCGCTTTGATGATTTGTTGTCATGAAGTCTTTTATGGATAAAACAAATAAGAGGTGATGTTTTAGCAATCAAAAGGGGAATTCACAAGTAGAAAAGGTGCGAAATCGCACCTTTTTTCTTTATATAGAAGAGTAACCTTTAAAATCAGACGAATTCGACAGACTCTTCGTCTAACTGAACGCCGATTTCAAATTTCTTTTGAAGTTCATCAACCAGCTTTTGGTGAAAGGCTTCTTGAGTTCGAGAGACCTCAGCGACCGCCTTCTTAGGTAATGGCAAAGGGTCCCAGTTACCATCGATGTTGTATTTACCCGTGTTGTACTTCGCCGAAAATCCTTCTTCCGACTTATCCAACGCCAACCACCAGCCCCAAAACTCACGTTCTTCTGGTGATTTTTTATCGTTCACACACACAGACAAGCAATCAAAAATATAGTGGCCTTCTTCTGATTGCGGCTCTCTTAAGTAAGGGCCAATAGCTTTTAAAACATTTAACAAGCGATAATGCGTAGGTTGTTGTGTCACTTCTGACATATTGAATCTCCATTTCAATGTTAAGAATGACGTTACTCAGACTGTTATACGTAGAAACTACGCAATTGGATTTTATAAATTATCTCTGAGTATCAGGTACTTACTTTGTACACTTTTCATGCTTAACTAATTTAGGAGAAATGTCATCTAAATAATTCATCCTCAAGCCACTTTATCGCCAATTCGAGGGATTGCTCATAACCTTGTGTAATTGACTTAGCTTTGATTTTCTTCGCTTTACCGTAATCACTGTAAATAGCAACCAGTTGATTATCCATTGGAGGTGATACAGGGTCGCCCTCTAAGGCCAATGCCAAGATCGGAACACTGGTTTTACTGTTTGACAGCAAACCTTGTACCTTGAGTGACCACGCCATCAATTGCCCAGAAAGGCTATTGATATCGACCGCTCCCTTACCAAGACGCGAGGCCAACACATCTAAATGCATTTTCGGCATCTGTTTCAGTTTGTCGGCATGAACAAAGATATCGTGAATAGGCGCGCCTAAAGAGATACACGCTTTAAGCTTATGTTGCTCTAGGAAAGATAATCTCACCATCGCATTGCCACCAAAGCGGAAGCCAAACAAGCCAACCTTGTGGTGATCGACCCACGGGATGTTAGGCAGCTCATTCAAAACAGCTTGGTGAAGACAAGATGAGTCTTCTGTTAACGGCCAATGTGCACTGTGCCCTATTGATGGCATGTCTACCGTTAGCATGGCAATGTTCTTCGGTGCTAAGTAATCCCTAAACAAACGCCACATATCCGTTTGCAAACTATCTAGACCCGCACTGACAATCACAACCGGTTGTGGTTTGTCTGTTTTGGTTAGATGCAAGTTCGCTTTGATCTTCTTGTTTTGGTATGGAATATCAATCTGTTTGACGATCAACTTAGTATGCTTAATCGCTTCAGAGTATGCCGCGTTCGCCAATACTTGAGCCTGAGCCGCCAAATTGTCGTTCTTGAGGTGTGGGTAGCCCGCAATGCTAAAGCACAAAGACGCAGAAAACAGTTCTTCCGCCACCTCTTCGCCACTCTTGTCGTTCGAGCGATTTTGATGCTGCATACCCAGCTTGGTCCACTCGTATGCCCAGTTACCGCTGCGGTAGCCCATGACCGTATCAAGCCACTCATCGGTTGTACGAGAGTTATCTGATGACGCGATGCGGGCCAATACCGCTTCTTGCTCTATTGGATTAACGCCTTGCCATACCCACTGAAGACGTCTTAAGTTTCGGTACCATGATGAGTTTTGCTGTTCACGCTTCTCATCCAATAACTCTTCTGAGCTTGGCATGTAGCGCGTCAGCATTGAGGTTTCTTTAGCCTGCTTATGCTTTACAAACAAGGTTTCCGAAAGGTTCGAGCTCGTTTCTTCTGATTCAGACATTGGGACACTTAATAAGAAATGGTTGTCACTAATAATATAAAAAAAAATGACCCTATAAAGGGTCATTTCTCAAAAAACTAAGTTTACGCTTATTTTGACTTGCGATTTACTGGCTCAACGAAGCTTAAGCTAGTATCCCAAGGCTGCTCAATCCAAGTGTCTTGAGCGATATCAACGATGTACTCATCTAGTAAATGTGCGCCAGATGGTTTTGCACAAACTGCGATTAGTTTCGCTTTAGGATACATTTCACGAAGTTTACGTGCAGTGTCACCACTATCAACAAGGTCTTCAACGATAAGGAAGCCTTCGCCGTCACCCTCAGGTGCTTTAACGACTGTCATATCACGTTGGTGATCGTGGTCGTAGCTAGAAATACAAATCGTATCTACGTGACGAATACCTAGCTCACGAGCCAAGATTGCACCAGGAACCAAACCACCACGGCTTACCGCCCAGATGCCTTTCCACTGCTCTGCTGGCATTTGCTTTTCTGCTAGTTGACGGCAGTAAGTCTGCATATTGTCCCAAGTGATAACGAATTTGTTGCTCATAGTATAAAACCTAATAATTTTGTCATGTTATTAGAGGCTACTTCAAACATAGCCTCTTCAGCGATTAAGCAGAAATCTAGACGATTAAGCGAAAGTATATTTAAGAATAAAGATAGCCGACATTACCCATACAGCAGGTGAAACGTCGCGACCTTTACCACTTAGCAGCTTAATTGCAGCGTAAGCGATGAAGCCTAGTGAGATACCCTCAGCGATAGAGTACGTCAGCGGCATAAGCAGGCATGTTACCACGACTGGTGCAGCTTCCGTAAGATCACGCCAATCAATACCAACTAGGCCAGACATCATCAAAATTGCTACATAGAAAAGTGCACCTGATGTTGCGTAGGCTGGAATCATACCTGCAAGCGGTGAGAAGAAAAGAGCCAGTAGGAACAAGATACCAACAACAACCGCTGTTAGACCAGTACGACCACCCTCAGCGACACCCGCAACACTTTCAACGTAAGAGGTTGTATTTGATGTACCTAGCAATGCACCGATAGACGTTGCTGTAGAGTCAGCAAGTAGTGCTTTGTTCAAGCGCGGTAGTTTGCCGTCTTCTTTTATTAGGTTTGCTTTCGTTGCAACACCAACTAGCGTACCCGCTGTATCGAATAAATCGACGAACAAGAATGCGAATACGACTGAAATCATACCAATTTCAAATACAGCAGAGAAATCAAGCTGCATGAACGTTGGCGCTAGGCTTGGTGGAGTAGACATGATGCCGCCGTATTGAACGTCACCAATTGCAATGCCGATAGCCGTGATTGCTAGAATCGCAATCATTACCGCACCTTTCACACCACGGTGAACAAGAGCAATAGTAAGGAAGAAACCAAGCGCACCTAAGATAGGAGCAATCGCGGTAATGTCGCCCAGTGAAACTTTAGTTGCTGGGTTAGAAACAACGATGCCTGCATTACTAAGCGCGATAAACGCGAGGAAAAGGCCGATACCCGCAGATATACCAACACGCAGAGACATAGGGATCGAGTTGATAATCCATTCACGAATCTTAAAGATACTTAAGAAGATGAAGATCACGCCTGATACGAAAACCGCTGCCAGAGCAACTTGCCACGTATAACCCATCCCCATAACCACTGCGTAGGTAAAGAATGCATTCAAACCCATACCTGGTGCTTGAGCGATTGGGTAGTTAGCAACAAAGCCCATGATGAAACAGCCAATAGCAGCCGCTAAACAGGTTGCTACAAATACAGCGCCATGGTCCATACCAGCATCAGCTAGAATCATTGGGTTTACAAAAATGATGTAAGCCATTGTTAGGAAGGTTGTTAGACCTGCGATGATTTCAGTGCGCACATTGGTGCCATTTTCACTGAGTTTGAATAGCTTTTCGAACATTATCGAATCCTATAAGGGTAAAGAGTAAACGGTTGCGTAATCGATTGGCTGTGGATTATAAAGTTATCAAATAACAAATTCCAGATAGAATTAAGGCTCTAATCGATATTTATCAGAATGCCGTATTAAACGAAGCAATTAAAAATCAAAGAATTAGTGTAAAATAGCGTTTAAAAACAAATAATTAAAAACAAAACATCCAATATAATTAGTTGGTTGTTTTTTCTACCCTTGGCTATTTTCATTGAGAATCTAGCTTATAAATTCTGAATTCAAACTCACAATAGTTACGTATTTTTCAACAGAATCAGTAATAAGGCGCAAATTGATATTTCGGCGTTTAAAAAACAACCATGCAGAACAGCAGGAAAATGATGAGTGATAAGTGATAAGTAATAAGCGGTTTAGAAAAGTAGCAGGCAAAAAAAACGCCACTCAAAACTGAGTGGCGGTAGAATCTGTCAACCAAAAGGGCTGTAAAAGAATTCCAATATATAGGGGTGAACAAAACTGTTCGAGTTACATGCTTACGGTATTAGTAACCAAAGCTAGTAGGGTATGCAAAGTTGCTAGTGTAAACAGAGCTGTTAAGCCAGAACATTGCAGATGGTAAACCTTTCATAACTATCACCTTAATAAATCAATAAAAAACGAATTTGATTTCTCGGTTCCTTGGAGGCGATAAAACGGACTCATCCTTTGAGCATTTACTCTTCACCTTAGAAGTTGGTTATTAATATACCCGAAAGAAAAAAGATTACAAGCATTATTTGCTACACGTCACACTTTTGGCCATTTATGGTTATTTTGCAAACTCATTTTTGTAATTTAATTACAAAACAGAATTAAACAAACGTTTGCTTACACCTTTTATAAGCGTCGATATGCTTAATTATGATCAGATGGACAAGATCGCTTTCAAAATTTGAGGTATTTGAAGTTTAGAACCGCTACTCGTCAAAACGCGCAAGTGGTATGCTGTTGCCATCAAAACAGACCCATATTTTAGATTTTTGTTCTAGGTTTTTACCCATACAAAACCTAAATATATGGTTATCAAATAAAAAAGGAGTCATCCGTGTCTGAATTCCATTCTGAGATCAGTAAATTGTCCCCTGCCCCTATTTGGCAGTTTTTCGATAAAATTTGTTCAATCCCACACCCTTCGAAACATGAAGAAGAGCTTGCTCAATACATTATTGCTTGGGCAACAGAGCAAGGCCTAGATGTACGTCGCGACCCAACGGGTAACGTATTCATCAAAAAGCCTGCAACGGCGGGTATGGAAAACAAAAAAGGTGTCGTGCTACAAGCTCACATCGATATGGTTCCACAAAAGAACGAAGACACAGTTCATGACTTCGCTAAAGATCCAATCCAACCATACATTGATGGTGAGTGGGTTACAGCGAAAGGCACAACGCTTGGCGCTGATAACGGCATGGGCATGGCTTCTTGCCTAGCGGTTCTTGCTTCAAACGAAATCCAACACGGCCCTATCGAAGTTCTACTAACAGTAGATGAAGAAGCAGGCATGACTGGTGCCTTCGGTCTTGAAGCTGGTTGGTTAGAAGGTGATATCCTTCTTAACACCGATTCAGAGCAAGAAGGCGAAGTGTACATGGGTTGTGCTGGCGGTATTGACGGCGCAATGACATTTGAAATTGCACGTAACGCGATTCCAGCTGACTTCGTAACACGCAAGCTAACGCTAAAAGGCCTAAAAGGCGGTCACTCTGGTTGTGACATCCACACAGGTCGTGCAAACGCAAACAAACTGCTTGCTCGCTTCCTAGCGGGTCACGCAAAAGAGCTAGACCTTCGCATCGTCGAATTCAAAGGTGGTAGCCTTCGTAACGCGATCCCTCGTGAAGGTTTCGTAACGGTTGCGGTTCCAGCAGCAAACCAAGAGAAACTGGCTTCGCTATACAACTACTACACTGAGCTACTTTCAACAGAGCTAGGCAAAGTAGAAGACAGCATCGTGACTTTCAATGAAGAAGCTTCTGTAGAAATGGGCGCACTAGCGTCAGCAGACCAAGCTCGCTTTATCGCGGCACTTAACGCATGTCCAAACGGCGTGATTCGTATGAGTGACGAGATTGAAGGTGTTGTTGAAACGTCTCTAAACGTAGGTGTTATCACAACAGAAGAGAACTCAATCACAGTGCTTTGCCTGATCCGTTCTTTGATCGATTCAGGTCGTAGCCAAGTAGAAAGCATGCTGCACTCTGTTGCTGAACTAGCAGGCGCTAACATCGCGTTCTCTGGTGCTTACCCAGGTTGGAAACCAGACGCAGATTCAGAAATCATGCACATCTTCCGCGACATGTACGAAGGTATCTACGGTCACAAACCAAACATCATGGTTATCCACGCTGGTCTTGAGTGTGGTCTATTCAAAGAACCTTACCCGAACATGGATATGGTTTCTTTCGGCCCAACCATCAAGTTCCCTCACTCTCCTGATGAGAAAGTGAAGATCGATACGGTTGAGCTATTCTGGAATCAAATGGTTGCACTGCTTGCAGCTATCCCAGAAAAAGCATAATTCGGTAAGCTATGTATGTTCAATAAATGGTGTTTCCAATAAATAGGGCTCTTCACTAAATAGCACTTTTCAGTAAACACCGTTTATAGACACAAAATAAAACAGGTACTCAATGAGTACCTGTTTTTGTATCCAACCTTTGTAGCTATGTACTTGTGACTAAATAAACAATTAAGCGCGTGAAGCCGCGTAGCTTTCTAACTCATCAATTGAAGTTTGTGCCACGACTTCGCCGTCGATGAAGTATGTCACCATCTCACCATCACGAACTCCGATCAATGTCGCACGCTCACCAGACTGGTAAGTGATGTCCATTTGGATCGTGTTTTCGTCGATCTGCTGCATTTGACCTTTCTCAATCATATCAGCACTCGTAATAGGACCCACTGGCGCTTCAGTAAGTGACTTATCAAGCTGATGGTTGATATCAAGGTAAGTATCAATCTTAGTATCAAATATATGCGGTGCACCTGTTAGTGGGTTGCTGCCCGTCCAGAACTCTAGTGAGTTGAATACCAAGTAATCAGCTGCAACTGTTAGACCGTAAGCCGGTGCAAGCAATATGTTCAAACCACCACGAGCGTAACGGTTATCAACGGCTTTAAGGTTGAACTTCATTAGGTAACCCGTTACTGCGTTGCTACCAACACAGCCAGATAAAGCAACAGATACCACAGCTAGTGCTACAACTTTTGAAATTGTTTTTTTCATTTTCATCTCGATATTTGAATTTGGCCGCCAAAAAATGGCGATGGATAATAGCAACCAACCAAATGACAAATATCAGTGTACTGTCAGAAAAACCACAATTTGAAACACCCTATAATGAGTCAAATTAAAACTGGAAACTTGTTTATAGACAACTCCATAGAAAACTTTTGTCGTCACCGTAAACCGATTGATTCGTACTAAAAATCAACGATTGGTACATTCCGTGTTAACGAATTATCACCATGTTGAGAACAACCTAAATGGCAAGACTAAAACCTAATCAACCATTCGAATTACTTGGTTATACTGTTCAGCCAGGACAGCGAATGGAGATTGAACTGCAAGCGGCTCAGCTTTACACGCACTCTCCACTTTCGATCCCGATTGAAATTATTCACGGTCGCCAAGCAGGCCCAACACTGATGGTAAATGCGGCTATCCACGGCGATGAGCTAAACGGTGTTGAGATTGCACGACAACTGACCAATGCGATTGATCCAAAGAAACTGAAAGGTACCTTGATTGTTGTGCCAATCGTCAACGTGTTTGGTTTTATCCATAAATCTCGTTACCTACCAGACCGTCGTGACCTAAACCGTTGCTTCCCTGGCAGTGAGAAAGGATCGCTAACATCACGCATCGCTTACACCTTTTTTGAGAATGTGGCGAAGCACTGTGATTTTATTTTAGATCTACACACAGGTGCGATTCACCGTACTAACTTGCCACAGATCCGTGCAAACCTGTCGAACCCAGAAACATTGCGCATCGCAAAAGCGTTCGCAACACCAGTGATCATTGATTCTCCACTGCGTGACGGGTCACTTCGTAGCGAAGCGGAAAAATTGGGTATCCCTGTATTAACTTACGAAGGTGGTGAAGCGCTGCGTTTTGATCACCTAGCGATTCGCGCGGGTTACCTTGGCGTGCATCAAGTGATGAAAGAAATCGGCATGCTACGCCCTAACCGCAAGAAGTTACCAGAGCCAGTATTGAGTAAATCCACCAGCTGGATCCGCGCTGAATCAGACGGTATTTTGCGTAACATGGTAAGACTTGGCGAACAAGTTGAAGCAGGGCAAACCCTGGCTTACATCAGCTCTCCGTTGGGTCACCAAGAAGGCCAAGTGATCACAACCAAAGGAGGTATCGTGATTGGCCAACAAACTCTACCGTTGGTAAACGAAGGTGACGCAGTATTCCACATTGCTTACTTCAAACAAGATGACGATGAAGTGGGACAATCAGTTGAGAGCTATATTGAAGAAGTAGCGGAAGATGATTGGCTAACGGCGCTTAACAACTAATCAATGAATGACATGTAGTCACTAGCAAGAAGTGGCTACATTTTCGAAAATAAACGCCACAAACTAAAAAGCCCCAATATACTTTTGACTAGAAAGAAAAAAGTTATATTGGGGCTTTTTTTACTTGTCCCTTATCTTAAAATTAAGGAACCTGTAAATTAATTAAGCGCTGGATTACTCAGCGTCTTCTTGCTCTTCTTCACGAGCTTTTGCGCGTGCTTCACGTGCTTGCTCAGCTTTAAGCTCTTTAGTATGACGTAGTTCGTCACGCTCTTTACGCTGCTCTGATTTACGCTCGTTACGTTCAGCTTGGTTTGCGATGAAAGATGCTAGCTCTTTCTCTGCCCACTCTTGTGCTAGAGCTTCAGTTTCGAAACCAGACTCACGCTTAGATACTGTTGTGCTGCGAGACGTAACTTGACGAGTAATTTCTGCACACCAGCCGTTGCGTTTTTCTGTAAGGCGAATATCAAATTTTTTGTTCTTAGACATGTTCTATTTTTTCCTAAGGGAGATCATTAAGGGATCGGTCAACTTTGATAACTCCATCTAAGTGAGCATCTTTTAACACCATCCCTTGGTAAGCGCGGTATTAGAGCACAAATCAATGAATATTGCTGCAAATATTTGCAGCGGATCACACTCCAATGCTGCAAATCGTTTGTACCTGATTTCAATTGGTTCGTAACTCTCCGATTCACCATCAAATTCTTTGTTATTTTATCGACAACAATGAAATGGACTGTGCTCAAACAGAGATAAATTAAAGCAATAACTTGCTGCGATAAAAAAAGGGAAGCTCAGTGCTTCCCTTTCAAAATGGATTCGAAAATCAATACGCTTAGCCTGGGTGGCCATCCACTCTTGGCGTTAAAAGCATCATGCCGAACTTCCAGATAAACAACCCGAATGCTAACGTCCATAAACCCGCACTGATGTTGACCATCTCAAATAAATACGCTGGGAAGAATGTCACACCTACACTGCGAACCAAAGCCGCAATAAAAATAGCCGAGAACGCTAAAGCCATACTTGGCCCTTTATAGATAGCACGACCTGTGTGTCCCATGGTCACACGTGTGATCATCGCAAGAATCAGTCCACTCAAACCGCCAATCGCAAACAGGTGCAGCATGTTATGGCTCGCGAACGGGTTGTCTAACAAGCCTCTCAGCAACAAACTCAAGGGAATACACAAATAAGCCGCATGCAGTGACCACACCAAAGGCTCAGACAACGTTGTCCAAGGCTTCCAGCGAATAAAGCGCACCAACTGAGTCACACCTGTAAACACCATCAACTCGTTGCCAACTTGAGCAAAGGTCAACGGGAAGAAGCTCAAGACAAACAATCCAACCAAAGGCAGGTTCGCTAGCCATTCCAACCAAACCAGTGGTTGTGCTTTTTCAAAGTCAAAACGACGGGCCGTGAAGAACGGGATAACTCGCCCACCCATTACAGATAGAAGCAAGGTAAACCACCATAACATTGCGTGCCATACTGCAGACGATGGGAATGGAGGCATGCCTTTAATAGTCGCATAACTAGCAAAGTTGGCGACGATAGCCAATATAAATAGCGGTACGAAGAACAGGTTCTTCCAACCTTTCGACTTCACGACACGGAAACCAATCTCGTAAGCCGCGAAGATTAAGAACAGCGCTTCAATCGAAGAGATCAGCCACAACGGAGCCGGTGTCCAAAATAGAATACGAGGCGCTAGCCACAAACCAACGAGCGCAGCTAATTGATAATGTTTGGTTCCGTTGACTCCCGTCCACGTTTGCACGGCGGTTAAAACAAAACCAACCACAATCGCCATAGAAAAACCAAACAGCATTTCATGTACGTGCCACCAAAGCGCGGGCACTTTTAACACTTCAGGCTGACCATTTTGGAACATGACAACCCAAGCGACGATAGCAATCACGGCATAGAGGCTGCCTAGAAAGAAGAAAGGTCGAAAACCTAAACGAAGATAAGCTGGAATCGCATCTTCTACGCTTTTATCTGTGATATTTAACAAACTCATTCCTCATTTCAGATAACAAGCCAAGTGTGGCTTATATTGAATTGCTACCAATAGCCAAATTCAAGGTGCAGTAATCATCACCGCAATATTGCCTAACACAATGCATGAAACACGCCAAAGATATAAAACCAATAAAAACAAGCAACAAGGTGTATTTAGACATCAAAAAAGTGTCAATTAAACACATTACAGAAAGTCATTTAGACTCGAAGGTGTGTAAAATAAAAAACTACTGACATTTGATGAAGCCAAACATATAGTAAGACTAGTCTCAAATACAAAAGAACAGACAGGGAACGCGATGTATATTTTTGGTTATGGTAGCTTGATCAACTCCTCTTCTCGTCAACTCACAGGTCAAACAGGACAAGCGATTCCTGCGATAGTGCACGGCCTAGTTCGTCACTGGAGTAAGATCGATGACAGCTATGTTTTGTCACCCTTGATCGTCAATCTTGGTGACGGACAAGTGAATGGTGTCTTGCTTGAAGTCGATGATGTTGCGTTGGCTGAATTCGATCGTCGTGAGCGTGGTTATCACCGAATTGAGTTAAGAAACGATCAGATAGAGAGCCAAACCGAGTTTAAAGCGGATCAATCGATCTGGGTATACATCAAAGACGAAATCGAAGCGCCTTGTGAAAACAGCCCTATCGTTCAAACCTATGTTGATACTGTCATGGCAGGATGCTTAGAGGTGTCTGAAAGCTTTGCAGCGCACTTTGTGGAACATACACAAGGTTGGCACCATCCATTAGAAAATGATCGCCACCAGCCGAAATACGGCAACCTTGCTGGGGTTTCTGAGCACCACCACAGTGTAATTGATGGCTTGATACTGACCGTTCGTAGCTAGTTGATACTCATAATTTGTCGGTCTACATGGCTTGTTGCACTTAGTCAGTGAGCTCGACCGTTAACTGTTCTAAATCGAGATTAAACAACTCAAACCTGTAAACACCTAAGAGATTAGAGCTAACTTAGAACAAAAGAAAAAGCGCTAGGGGGAGCTAGCGCTTTAAGACCAACTAAGTCCGTTTAGCCTGGTAGTTTTTTCAGCTATATCATTAGGATATAATCAATTTTTTTACTTAGGTAAATCAAAAAGCCTATTCTTTACGACTGCTTTTAGTCGTAAATTAAGTATAGTCGGGTTGTGAAAAATGGAAGGATTTATTTCGTTTATTTTTACCCCGGACACAAGGTCGAAAAGTAGAAAAACAACTCAAATGAACTAACCTTTAATCATGATAGGAAATCTTGATGAAGGGCTATATGGATTCAGAGACGACCACCGCCAAACCCGCTCCTCAAAAAGAACAATCAAACTTGTTATCGTCTTTACTTCATGAATTCAGAAGAAACAAACTGATTTTGTATTATGTTGCATTCATTGCCCCGTTTACCTTAATCATCAACATATTTGTTCCCGAGAATATGAAATATGATATCTATAGCTATATCGATGTTTTGATTACTATTTGCTATGTCACTTTTACTGTTTGGGCTACGTATTACTATTGCTATTTATTGTTTAAACGAGAAAAAAAACCAACGATACGGTTAATAAAAAAAGTGACATCGCTGCTATTTCCTATATCCAAGCCTATTTATTTTGTTTTGTTAATGTTCGTTTTAAACATCTCATTCTCAAGCTATACGTTTATAAAATCACTGATACCTCACTTCAATCCATACTATCTGGATCTTACCTTTTATCACTTAGATAAGTGGCTGCACTTCGGTGTATCCCCATGGGAAATAACACATTTCTTCCTGCCTAATGCGGCTTCAACTCTAGTGATTAATTTTCTGTACAATTTGTGGTTTTTTCTTATGTGGGGGATGTTACTTTTTTTCATTGTCTATCGGAAAAATGACCAACTTCGTAACCAATTTATCCTCACCTTTTTAGTCTCGTGGTTCCTTCTGGGAAACGTCATGGCAACATTATTATCATCTGCTGGCCCCGTGTTCTTTCATCATTTCCATCATCAAGACCTCTACCTCGAATTAATGCAACGTCTGGATATGCAGAACCATAAAATAACTGAGCTAAGTGTATTTTCTTTATGGACATTATCAGCACAGGATATGCTTTGGGATAGCTATGTGACCGGAATAAGAGGCAGAGGAACGGGCATAACCGCCATGCCAAGTTTACATGTAACAATCGCAGTGTTAATGGCTATGACCACATTCCGGTTAAACAAAAACTGGGGATATATTGCGTGGGTTTACGCTTTCTTTGTCCAAGTTGGGTCCGTTCACTTAGCGTGGCACTACGCAATAGATGGGTATATAGGCGCTCTAATGGTAGTTGCTCTTTGGCACTTAATTGGTTATTTGCTAAGAAGAAACTCGTCATCAATCACTCAACAGCAATGACAATCTCAACCGCTTGAGATATCACTGTCCTCAAGTGAGTGTTTTTGTCGTCTAATTGTTTTCCCTTACGATAAACAAGCTGTATATCAAAATCGGGGACGTCTATCGGCGGAGTGACGGCTATCAGTGAACTGTCGACATTAGGGGCATTTCTAGCGACTAACTTAGGCACAATGCACAATAGCTTTCTGCCACTGATCAATCGTTTTACCGTTAAGAAGTTGCTTGATGCAATTGCCACTTTTCTAGTGTAGCCCAACTCAGACAATTTAGTATCAACTGCCGTTTTTAAGGCACCACTAGGAGACACTAAGGCGTGCTCCACAGAGACAAATGATTGCAGTGACATAGGCAACTCAACATCCAACACTGATTCATCTAGCAAGCAAACATGTTGCTCGGTGTAGAGAAGTTCTGTGCCATACAATTTAGGCACTTCACCAAAACTGCCGATCGCAATATCTAGCTTAGCCTCTTCAAATACCTGCTGGTAATTGGTTCGATTAACGTTAAGAAATGCGACTTGAGAGTTTGGCGAAGCTTGTTTAATAAAATCAAAGATCATTGGGCCAAACATCCGTTCTGCGTAATCGGTAAGTCCGATCTTCCAACTTCCTTTATAACTATCAACTTCAAACCTTTTGGACAACAGAACTTCGGATTGAATAGTATTAAGCAACGCATCAACGGTGCTTGATAATTCAATGGCTCGATCGGTCGCTTCCATCTTGCTACCAACTCGTTCAAATAAAGGATCATCAAACAGCTTTCGCAATCTTTGTAAGCTATGACTCATCGCTGATTGGCTGACATAACAACGTTCTGCCGCCTTACTAACACTGTTTGTTTTATATAGAGCTTGCAGTGCAATCAATAAGTTAAGGTCAATTCCTTTCCAGTTAAAATCAGCCACAAACCAATCCCATATTATTCATAGTTATAATTAAAATAATTAATTTGAATCATAGTCCAACTCCACCTAAATTACGCTAAACATTTATCTGGAATCGATCATGCTTTCAATTTTTAAAACCTTTTTCTGGCTTGGCTGGATTAGCTTTGGTGGACCAGCGGCACATATTGGCTACTTCCGTAAAACCTTTGTTGAGAAACTGAATTGGTTATCCGACGAAGAGTACGGGCAAATTGTCGCCCTCAGTCAATTTTTACCGGGTCCAGGCTCAAGCCAAGTTGGCTTCGCAGTTGGCTATAAAAAAGGTGGCTTAACCGGTGCGATTGCCGCATTTGTTGGCTTCACCTCCCCTTCTGTCATCCTAATGTTGATATTGGCCTTAGTGAGCAACCAGTTGTTGGAAGCGCCGCTTTTCATTTCAATCATCCACGGACTTAAGCTGCTCGCGGTCGTGGTTGTAGCTGACGCCACTTTCGGCATGTACAAAAACTTTTGCCAATCAAAGGTAGCAACAGCACTGTGTGTGATCACCGCTATTGTTCTACTTTTGATTCCTGGGATCTGGCCTCAAGTCTTAGTGCTCCTATTTGCAGCAATCATTGGCAGCAAATTTTTAACCTCACAAGACTTAAAAACAACGCCTTCGACACATAAGATATCCATAACGCCGCTTGTTATTTTTGTAGCACTATTAGTTGGTTTACCTCTGTTCAGTGCATATTCTCAAGGCATCGAAGTGTTTGGGTTATTTTACCAAGCAGGCAGTTTGGTATTCGGTGGCGGTCACGTGGTTCTTCCGCTGCTACAGAATGGTATTGGCGACCAACTGTCTCAAGATACCTTCCTAACAGGCTATGCTGCTGCGCAAGCGGTTCCTGGCCCGATGTTTACATTAGCGACTTACCTCGGTTATGTCTTAATGCCATCGGCACCAATTACAGGCGCACTGCTCGCAACAATTGCCGTGTTCTTACCGGGTTTCTTATTGCTACTGGCTGTACTGAAGAATTGGCAGGCGATTGCAAGCAAGCCTTTGGTGGCAGGTGCTCTTACCGGTGTGAATGCAGCAGTTGTTGGTCTATTGCTTGCGGCCCTGTATCAACCCATCTTCACAAGCGCAGTGAGCAGCGGCATAGACTTCGCTCTGATCATTGTTGGTGTGTGGTTATTAAAAACCGTAAAGGTCCCGATTGTAGGGTTAGTGGGTGTGTTTATGTTGTTTGGCGCAATTACAGGTTTGGCGATCTAAGCTATCAATTAATAGACAGACAAATAAGAAGTGAGAGGTTTGATCGCTTACTTCTTGTTTTCCCGCTCTTCTTTCAAAAACTAAAAGCATCTTTTACTTCCTATAGTGGTTTAACCCCGTGGAAGTTAAAGAACAAATTGCAATCAATAAGCGGTACAAAGCTCAGCGGCCAAAATGATTTTTGGTGTTCAGGAAGGTAATACCTTAAGAAAGCGATTAAGTTATTACATGGATTGACATGCTCTCTCGCCATAATGTAATCGTAATGCCACCCCTTCTGTAAGGCGTGTTTTCTTGTCGTCATATAACGGCCGATTTTCCAAGCGATCCCAGGATCGGTAGGAATCAAAATAGACAGAGTGCCTCCAGGTTTTAACACTCGCAACCACTCTTTGATCACCAAGTGAGGCTGGTATAAGTGCTCCAATATATGAGTTGCGATCACGCGATCAAAACTATTGCTTTCAAAATCTAACTCACAAGCATTAGTTACGTTAAAAGTGAGTTTGTCATAAGAATTGATACGACTGAGTTGCTCTTTTGCCACCTCAAGCGCCGCAGCATCACCATCACTCACGATATACTCGTCAAAGGTGTGTTTGACGTGCAGTAAGTGTTCACCCGTTCCGGAACCCACTTCTAGCACTCTCGAAAAATGATCACTTTCACGAAATGGCTTTTCGCACGCTACATGACCAGCTCTCATCACATAACCCGTTGTATTGCTGTTATAAACACGCTCATCATATTCATCACTGAAACGAGATAAATAGTCGATCCACTCTTTGTCTTCATCCTTGCTTGTTCTCATGCTTGATTCCTATTCAGGTAGTGTTTTATCACTCGTTCTTAATATAGAAAGGATCCTCATCTCTCGCCTACCTCGTGATACGTTATCGAGTATCAACCCACAGAAAAAAGACATCACCGCTATCAACGCAATTGAACTAGACAAAATCGCAGTGGGTACCCTTTCGACGAGCCCAGTATCGATGAAGTCGATGATAACGGGGATTCCTAAAACCAATGAAATGAAGCCAAGCAACATAGACAATACGCCAAAGAAGAACATTGGCTTTACATCTCTCAATAAGAACAAAATGAAATTGAGGATCTTGATCCCATCACTAAAGGTATTCAATTTGCTGGCTGTGCCTTCAGGCCTTGATTGATATTGCGTCGAAACTTCTTTGATTGGCATATTGTGATGCAGAGCATGAACAGTAAGCTCTGTTTCTATTTGGAAGCCATCACTGAAAATGGGTACGGTTTTGACAAATCGATGGCTCATAATTCGATAACCAGAAAACACATCACTCAATTGAGCCTTGAATGCTAAATTAATCAGCGACGAAAACAGCTTATTTCCTAGGATATGCCCTTTGGGATAAGCCATTAAAACTCGCTCTCGACTTCCAATAATCATATCGAGTTTTTCGTTATTCAATTGTTCGATCAGCGCTGGACATACTGAAGCATCATAAGTGTCATCACCATCAGCCATCACATAGATATCAGCATCGATATCAGAGAACATCCGCCTAACAACCTCCCCTTTACCTTGCCGAGGCTCATGTCGCACAATAGCCCCAGCTTGCAAGGCCTCGTTTACCGTATTGTCGGTTGAGTTGTTGTCATACACATAAACAGATGCATCAGGTAAAGCCTGCTGAAAAGACATAACTGTCTTTCCGATAGCACCCGCCTCATTAAAACATGGGAGTAACACTGCAATTTTTATACTATTCATAAACTCTCCCTGACCCTAAAAATTCGGTAGCCATCAGGAACATCGTCATATATGGTCTCCAACCAGCTGGGAACATTTGAGCTGTATAATTTTTTTATAAGAGCCTCTTCACTTGCTGATTTTTTCAAAACCATTAAGTGGGAGTCATTTCCTATAACAATATAATCAACGTTCTTAGCTTGGACTTTGTCCTTGGCTAAACTCATATCCTCCTCCAACATAACATCGATAAGAAATTGATTACCAACGATATTCCTATGATAAGGGGCTGCAATTATACTGTTGTGGGTGTTGGCCAACACAGGAGATCCCGTCTCAATCCCAGTAAGAATAACCTTTGATTCGATGCCCTTTTCTTCCAATACTCTAAATAGAGTTTTCGTGTCATTTTCAACGGTATTTCGTTCAAAATCATCATTGCCAATAGCTATTACTAGTAATGCCATCACTAATGGAGCGCCTAGTAATATAATCAAAACTTTAAATATTGAATATTTTACATATTCAGACAATCTTATAACTACGTAAGCCTGAAAAGGGCTTGATAAAATAAAACATAACCTTATCACCCTAACCTGCCAGAATATGGCAAGAGCTAAATTCAACAAGAAAAAAATATACAGTATTGTACAGTGATGATTATTAACTCTAAATAGAGGGTAAACTAAAGCGGGAATAACCAGTAACACATAATTATCAATGGATAGGAAACCATTCTCACTTATATACTGGATAATTGATTTAGCCTCAGAAACATGGTCAAGCCAATAAATCTGAAGTATAGGAGGGTAGTCGACAAATAATGCACTGGTAATATTTGGATAAAACAAAATCACTGGAGTCACATATCCAACTCCCAACATAATAAACACAAACAAACGTAAACCAAAAGGCCAACCATCAAATTTAAACCAATGGTAATTATTAACAAAAGCCCACCCGACAAAAAACAATACCACAATAACAAATGACACTTCATCGTACTTAAAATCAAAGAACTCATTATAAGGTCTGTTTAATAAAACGGAGATAACAACTGAAACACAGCAGAAGAGATATAATCTTGATATATAAGAAAACCAACTATCACTAATAAAGAAACAATACACAGTGTAAACGATAAAAAAACTCGCAAACAAAAGTATATTGTCCAGCCCTGTCCATAACGACAATGCTAGGAGAATAGATTGAGCATACACTCGCCATGATTGATTAATTTGACTTACAGTTATAGGGGTTAGAGACAGGAAAAAAATAGCAAAAATAAGCTGAACATTATGGTGATCTATGGAGCCCGGAATAAAATGCATAACCGATGGAGAGAACAGGGAGAACATCATGCTCAAAAACCGATAGCGTTCTCCAAAGTAATGGTTACATAGATAGAAACATGACAATGAGTAGAAGAGTAGATAAAGCAAAGGTACGATAGAAATAGACAGTGAATAAGCGGTACTTTCATCCACAACAAACAATAAAGGATACGCAATAGCAGAAAGTATCAGGTCGGGAAATCGAGACCAATGAATAACAATACCATCAGAGGCATTGAAATTATCCATTGGTTCCAGATACCAGCGTCCATTACTCATCCATTCTTGGAATTGAACAAAGCGCATGTAATCATCATTATCATTTAAAGTCAGTGTTGAGATACTCTCCCACTTATAGAAAAATATCGCAGTTGCACACAGCAACCAAATGACAGAAATAATAATGATATCTTTGTTAAAGCTTTCACTCTTAGGCAAGATGAATATCCTTTTCATTAACCCAAAGATCACAATCTAAGTTGTTACTGCTCCATCTCTCTTACCTCAGACAACGCTCTATTTAAGTTATCATTTGCCACTTTATAATAAGATGCCTTTTTATCGATAGCTTGTTGTAGATAGGGAATGGCTTCGTCAGGCTTGCCCTGCAAAATTAAAAAATAACCGACATTATTCAAAGCTTCAGGAGCTTCCATGTGTCTCATAAAAACGTTGGTTGCCTTTTTGATATCCCCGGCAGCCAAATAAATAAGCGCAAGGTTGTTTTGAGCCTTTTCATTGTTCGGTTCTATCTCTAAAGCCGAACGAGTGTATTGATACGCTTCCTTGTAATTACCATACATGTAATGGGAGTAGCCCATATTCAACAAAGCTTTAACTGAACTCTTGTCTATTGTCAGTGATTTTTTAAAGTACTCTTGCGCGATCTGGTGTTTTCCATCGACATCTTCCAGCACACCTATCCCCATAAAAGCTAATGCGGGAGACATGCTATCAACCTTCAAACCAGCCACTTCACTTTGACTTAACGCTTGGTAATTTTTAATCGTGCCACTACTTTTTAAGCGAACTTGATCTGCATTGATCGCTTTAAAGAAATAACTCCGCCCTTCCTCTTTGCGACGCTGCTTTGTATACAAAACACCTAATTGCTCCAGGACTTCAGTATGTGCAGGGTTAAAATCTAGCGCTGCTAAATAAGCTTTCTCGGATAGTACATAGTTACCACGAGATGAATGAATTTGGCCTATCGTAAACAACGTTTTATCGTGAAACTCTTTCTCAGGAAAGGATAGAGAGCGAATATATTCATAAAGGGCCAAATCGATATTGTTATCCCTCAATGCCACATCACCACGCATAATGGCTTCTTTCTCACTCAGTGGAGGGTCATCACTGCTTAAGGTATCGATTGGTTTACCGGAATACAACTCTGCATCAAATTGGTTTGTCGGCTCATCTGGGGATGCACAACCAAGAATAACAAACACTAATAAAGCTAGAAAATATCTACTCACTCGCATCATAAACTTACTCCTGGTGCACCTAGTGCATCAATAACAATAATGATCCCAGGCCCTAACGCGACAATAAAAAAGCAAGGCCAAATAAACAACAGCATAGGGAACAACATTTTAGTCGGTATCTTGGCCGCGATCTCTTCCGCAGCTTGCTGACGCTTATCTCGAAAATCTACCGTATAATCACGAAGAGTCTGCGCTAAGCTTCCCCCCATTCTAGACGCATGAGAAAGCAAAGAAACCAACCCCTCTAATTCGACTAGCCCCGTCCGGTCAATGAACTGCCTCAGCGCATCTGGCATGGTGACACCTGCTTGTATCTTGGCAAAAACAGTCTCCAATTCATCGGCTAACTCTGGCTGAGAAACATAAAGCTCAGAAGCAACTCGTCCAAGTGCTGCATTAAAGCCTAGACCAGATTCCGTACAAACTACAAGAAGATCAAGAGCATCTGGTACACCATTTCTAATTTTCTTCTGACGCTCTTTTTGCAACTTGCTCAAGATAATATTGGGAGTGAAAGTCCCAAGAAAGACGCAGGTCATGATCAACAAGTTATTGTAGCTACCACCGAATGAGATGTAATAAACCATGAAAGCAGCGATGATACCGACCAAACTCGATAACACTTTCAATGCATAAAAAACCGATAACGCATTTTTTTCATGAAAGCCTGCATGCATCAACTTTTGTGAGTAGGTTTCATTATCCTTTTTATTACCTTTACTAATAAAAGGACTTAGTGACTCCAACGTATTAGAGAAGTCATAAGGCTTTCTATTATTGGGTGAACCCGTTTCTGATATCTGTTTGAGCTTTTTATCTAAAGGGGAGCGAGCACCTAAAATAAGAAACCCTAGGGTCAATGTTAACAAGATGGTGGTAAGCAAAATCATTGCATAGATAACCATCTGAGAGCTGACTCCAAAGTCCGCTAACATTTGCTTCCAAACTTCAATGTTTAATAATTCCATAGGTTAAATCTCTATGCTGATGATTCGCTTAATCCATAGGGCTCCGATCGCTAAAAGTACAATACCAACACTGACCATTGAAACGCCGCGAGGGTCATTATAAAGCGGCTCAATATAATCTGGATTCGCCACTTTTAAAGCAAAAAACAAACCAAATGGGGATAAGGTTAATATCCATGCTGATAGCCGACTTTCAGCAGAAAGCGTTTTTATTTTCCTTTCTAGCTTAAAGCGAGATCTGAGAACTTCGGATACTTTTTGAAGATTTTCGGAGAGGTTACCCCCCGTTTCTTTCTGCAACATTACCGCACTAGAAAAAGCTAACATTGATACGGTGGGGACACGCTCTGCCATTTGTAAGATAGCTAAACGTAAATCGTAACCATAGTTAAGTAGGTTATAGGTATTTTTAAACTCGGCACCGATAGGATCTGGGAGTTCTTCACCAACCTCATTGAATGATTGAATTAGCGGCTGCCCAGCTTGTAATGCTCGTCGAATAATATCCAACGCTTCAGGGAGCTGCTCTTCAAATCGAGCCATTCGATAACTCACTCGATTTTGCACATACAGGTAAGCAACAACCCAGACAGCAATGAATGCCGTTAGACTAATGAACCACTCTTGTTGAGTCATTATTGATATCAATGTGAGCGACACACCGCATAGAGCAACAATGAGTAAAAAGCGACTTAGCGAAACTCTAATACCGGCTAGCTCCAACATCCGTTTTAAGCCAGCAAAATAAGGGATAACGGTGAGCTTGCGATCGAATGGGGATAAGTCTTTATTATAATGCTCTTTGAGTAGCGATAAGCTCTCTTCATCGATATTACGTTGGGTCTCTTTCAAACGTCGAGAAAGCTCTTTATGCTTGGCCTTTTTCCCCGCAGCAGGCAATAACAAAGCTTGGGAGATAAAAAGCACCGCGATGAATAATAGGCCGAGTGAAACACTTACATTATCCATAATCTCTCCTTAACCATGAGTCTCAGTGAAGAGCTCGAAAGGCAGATCGAGTCCACGTTTAACTAACTGGTCATGATATTGAGGTACGACCCCTGTCGCAGTGAAATAGCCGATAATATTGCCATCTTCATCAATACCTTTACGTTGAAAACGGAAAATTTCCGACATAGTAATCACCTCCCCCTCCATGCCGTTGATCTCTTGAATGCTCACCATGCGGCGCTTACCATCTTCTTGTCGTTCCATTTGGACAACAAGGTGGATAGCCGAAGCAATTTGAGCTCTTAAGTTTTTAGTTGAAATGTTCCAACCAGCCATAGAGAACATGTTTTCAACACGGCTTAAGGCATCTCGGGGGGTATTGGCGTGAATAGTCGCAAGAGACCCATCGTGACCAGTATTCATTGCCGCCAACATATCAACGGCTTCGCTACCACGCACCTCACCAACCACAATTCGGTCTGGGCGCATACGTAAGGTGTTTTTTACCAACTCCCTCTGACTGATCTCCCCTTTCCCTTCTAAGTTAGCAGGGCGGGTTTCTAGGCGAATAACATGGGGTTGTTGAAGTTGTAACTCTGCCGAGTCTTCTATAGTAATGATTCGTTGGTCTCGAGGGATGAAACCAGAAAAGATATTCAGTGTGGTTGTTTTCCCTGACCCCGTCCCTCCTGAAATCAAGATATTAAGTTCACCTTTCACGGCTGCCTCTACAAACTTAGCCATTTGAGGTGAGACTGAGTCGTAGCCAATCAGATTATCCATCGTCAAACGATCAACGGCAAAACGACGGATCGAAACGGACGGGCCATCAAGAGCCAAAGGAGGGATAATGGCGTTAACACGCGAGCCATCAACTAAGCGCGCATCTACCATAGGTGATGCTTCATCTATTCGACGCCCTACCTGACTAACAATGCGATCAATAATGTTTCTCAGGTGACGGTCATCAAGAAAAGTGTATGGCGTTTTTTCGAGTTTACCTCTTCGCTCTACATAAACACTTTTAGGGCCGTTGACTAATATATCGGAGACCGTTTGATCGGCTAATAGAGGCTCAAGCGGTCCAAGGCCAAAAACCTCGTCTTCTATCTGCTTGATGACCCGTTTACGCCCTTCGGCACTGAGTGCATGGCTCCCATCTTCAGCCATTAATTGTACGATGGCTTCATGTAGATCTAGCTTAGCTCGCTCTTTTTCCAAGCTTGAAAGCAACCCTAAGTCTAGTGTTTCAAGCAGCTGCTTATGGAAAAAGTGTTTTATTGATAGCTCTTGTTCGAGAACTTTTCGGGCCTCATCAATCGCCTTTTCCTTCTCTACATTAGCTTCTGCACTTCGAGTGTGACTAGACATCTCAACGCTTGATAAACGTTCAACAGGATTGGCATCTTCTGAATCATGCGAAATCTGTTCTACTCTTTTTTCAAACTCTGGATTTACATTTTTTCGTTTAAAGAACATCACAATCCCTCGCGTTTACTTTTTATCAACCCATTATGAAAACAGCTTTTTCAGCCACCCTTTCTCTTCCTGCTCTGGTGGTGAAAGAATGTGTGACAAATCGATAATAGAGCGAGTAATAGAACTTTTCTTTCTCGACTGAACTAGCGGTTGCCCCAAGTTGGCACTCTCTAATGCAACTTTGAAATCATTAGGCATAAGGTGTATGTCATGCTTACCTACCGCCTGTTCAATATCTTTTAACTTAATTGAGTGTCGCTTTTCATAACGGTTCAGAATGACCTCAATAGAATCACTTTGTAAGCCGTACTCAAATTTCAGAGACTTAATGAGTCGACTTGTGTTTTTGACTGACACTAGGCTCTGTTGCAAAACAAGAAGCACCTTTGTTGCTGGTGATATTGCGGATGCAAACACATGGTCTAATCCTCTTGAGAGGTCAATGATCACATATGGGTAAAAACGGCGTAATATAGGAAGCAATCGGCCTATTTTCTGTGCCTGTTCAAAGTCATCAGCATTGTTCTCATGCTTAAAGCTTAGAACATGTAAGCCAGATTCGTGCTTATTTACCAAAGTTCCTAACGATATTTCATCAAGGTCATTCGAACTGTTGATAGCATCCGAAACACTATAGGTAGGAACAATATTTAAATAATCAGGAATCACACCAAATTGAAGGTCGATATCAAGTAACAAAACCTCACCGGGATGCTGACTGGCCATCTCAATAGCGGTATTCAACGCCAAGGTGGTCGCCCCCATCCCCCCCTTGGTGTTTAGAAACAGAATAAACTCACCATAGCTTGAGTTCTCAAGCTTTTCGGCCGCCGTTTTCTTGAGCAGTGGGAGCAAATCAGAAAGCGTCACGTTGTGAGATAAGAAATCAGAAGCCCCTAGACGCAGCGCTATTTTTAATGAGCCATTGTCACTTTCATCACCGAGTACAACTAAAGATAAATCTTGTTCTTCTAGCGATAGATCATACCCTTGTAGCTCAACCATTTTCTGAGCCCAGTTGCCATGAGCTTCAACAAAAATAAGTTCTGGTACATCGGCACTTTTTAAGTACTCCTCACTCATTGCTCCGAGAGAAAATGATGTCACATGCACATTTCGACATTTCTTCAGCTCTTGGCTCATATGTGAGAGAAAACCCTCAGTACTGTAGATCAACCAGACTTTTAGGTTTGTTCTCAAACGCGTAATATCGTTCTCATTAGGCGTGATTTTGATCGCTTCCCCCATACCGCTACTCCTGTATAAAATAACTTATGGACACCGATTCCGAGTTTCGGAGTCCGCCCTTACCACACCTAAACTTTCTGCAGGTAAGATGGTTTCAAATGAGGGAGCAGCCAAGTAACCACTCGTACCTAAAAAACTCAAATTATCAATTAATTGAATTCCGTACCCTGTCGCTCGTGCCCTTACAAATTTAATGCTACTAAAGACAGGATCCGTATCATAACCAGATGTAATTTCATTCCCACTCACATCTAAATATGCAACTTCCAAATTCGCCGCGGTAAAACCAACAAGAGGGAGATCAGCAACAACCATTCCCGCGATATTGTCCCTATCAGCAACGTAGCAAACCGTGGCTAACCTTGCTGCCTTTCTGGTCGCTTCACTCACCATTTGAAGCGAAAATATGTAAGCACCCAGCGCTAAAATAAGGAAAACCAAGAGAAAGACTAGCCAAGACACTATGGTAAATTCGATAATAGCGATGCCTTTAATACGCCCTTTGTATCGTTTCATCACAGCACCCTCATTATCGAAGAGACACTAATCGGAATAGAAAAGCTCGCCGAAGAAAACGGGATCGACACAAAATGAGGAATATAATTGTAGGTCACACTCACACGTACATAGCTATCTGTATTCGGTGGGCTAATTGTCACGTCAGAAACAACTAAATTCGACAATATCGCCGTTCCAGCTGTGTTTTGACCATAAACCACCACATTCTGTATTTCTGACGACGGAGCCAGCGTTCCACCTTGGGTTCCATAGACTTCACTTACCGCATAGCGGGCGCCATTTTGAACGGATTTAGATATCACATTGTAGTGAATCATCATATTGCCCAGTTCAAGCACTAATATAAGGAAAAACAGCAATACAGGAGTCGCGATTACCATCTCGATAGCAGCAAAGCCACGATTAGATTTAATTAAAGGCTTCATAATCAAGACTCCCCACTATCAGGATCCTTATACAAAACAATCTTATAAGTTCCTTCCGTTGTTGATTCTGTACTGCCTGAACCACCAACAACACTACAGGAGTGAATGAACTCACCAAAGACGGCAGGCGTACCTGAGTTATTAGTTGGTGCTTTTTGCAACAAGAAAAAACAACCAATTTTATTCACAGTAAAGTCAGTGGCACCGCCACTTTTACCTGAGCAATCCACCATAGGTATCGGTAAAATACGACGCCAAGCAACACCATTAGCGGCACACCCTGAACCGTTATCTGCTATACATGCGTTGGTATCAGCTTCATATTGCGCATAGGTATAAGTGCCATCAAAATCGATATCCCCTGTACTTGCATCAATCGTAATCTCATCGCTAGGCTCTGTAGTTACGTAGTCAGAAGGGTAATCTGATGCCGTTAAGCCACCACCATAATCGCCAAAACGAGTATTCAAGCCATCGCCTGTTGGGCCAACCGTGCCGCCAGGTTTGGTCGTGATATCTTCACCTATTTTAACGGGTTGGTCATAACTACCACCTAACCCCTCTTTTATAGCCTTACCACCAGACCCAAAGTCTAATAAATGATAATTACCGTTACCCATTTCAGATAAGCTACTGTCACCCACCTTCAATGCATGGACAGTCCCCACTTCATAACCAAACACGCTCGTTATTGCATCGCCAGTAACGTCATGATATCCATCTTCAGGATCAACGTCGTTGTCCGAAGTTCCGTCACCAATGCAAACCCCAATAGGCACAACGTTATTGACAACCTCTTGCCCGGAGCTTGGCCCAGCGACTGCACTTGCTGAAACCTCTTTTACTAGTCCAAACATTTGAATAAAGAACTCATCCATATCCAACGAATCTACTCGAACGCGTACATATACATCATCGTCATCACCGAAGGTGGCTGTTCCAGTAAAATCCTGAGGATCGTTAGAGTAATCAATGTTTATGGAAGCGGTGGTAAAATCAATCTCATGATTCCCTGTTGACGCTGCCATTGCATTTAACGCAGTGCCTATCTCAGCATCCACCGCATCTTTGTCTTTACTATTGTCCAGTATGGTTGCCGCAGCTAACGCCGCTGAATCTACAGCATTTTGTAAGCGTGTTTTATTAACCAGCATATGGTTAACATCTACAGCCAACGCTGACACAGCTAAGAAAACAAGCAAAGCAGCGGTAACTAATACGACAACTAAGCCTTGCTGTTTTCTGGGACTTTTTGATACTCGATACAACATATGAGTACCTCCAGATTTAGTTAAATTCTTCTAAGATCTGGCTACTACTTCCAGACAGTTCGTTTTCACCTCTGCCTACATATCTATCGTAACCAGTCTGCATCCGCTCCCCTGTACCATCCGGTACCACGAGTAAATTCTCTTGGGTCGCATTAGGGTTATACGTTTGTTCTGTTTTTACGAGTGCTACCGAATGCCCTAAACGAGCATCATTAGCACAGCCAACTAACACCATTACGAGAAAGACCATCATTATTCTAATCATATCTATCTCCTTATAAATCATGTCCAAATGAGCCTTCGCTACCACCATCTGTTGGTGATATTCCCTGTGAAGCTTGAGATTGCTCTGAATCCGATTCAGACGGTTCAGCGATATAAGCGCTTCGACCTAATAAGTAATACTCCAAATCATTCGGGTCAACAAAAGCATCTGTTGGTAACGTTACTTTATTTCGGTCAATAGGTTTCGCGAGTCGAGGGGTAACAAGAATGACAAGTTCTGTTTCACCAGATACATACTCTTGGCTATTAAAGAGTTGCCCTAAGATGGGGACATCACCAATACCCGGCATTTTGTTACTCACATCCCTAACATTCTCGCTGAGCAACCCAGCAATACCAATAGTTTGTCCGTCGGCTAACTCAAGTGTCGATGACGCGCTTCGACGAGTGATTGGAGGGATAAAGTAGGTCGCATTGGTTGTTCCTGGGTCAATCGTTAACGAGCTACTATTGGCAATTTCACTCACATCAACAGCCAAGTTTAGGTTGATCTTTTTATCACTCAGAACTGTGGGAATGAACTTTAACCCAACCCCATATTCTTTATATTCAATCGTAATACCGTCTTCATCTGGCACAGGGATAGGGAATTCACCACCCGCTAAAAATTCAGCCTTAGAGCCACTTAATGCCGTTAAGTTAGGTTCTGCTAAAACTTTCGCCACACCATTCTGTTTTGCGACATCTAGGGCGAATGTAAACAGGGTATTACTATCAATAAACGAGCCTAAAATGCCGTAATCAGTAGAGGTTGGAATATCAAAGATTGGCGTAGCCCCTAGAACACCAGCAGGAACTGACGACGCCCCCCAAGAAATATTCGATCCGCTCGTTTGGAAGAAATGAAAGTTTGCATCAAATTTTCTCACCAAGCTTCTTTGAACCTCGGCGACCGTCACTTCTAACATGACTTGTTGAGCGCCACCAATAGACATCAAGTTGATAACACCTGTCGCTGCAGCTTGCTCGCTACCACTCTCCTTCGATTCATCAGCCGTTTCACCCGAAGAGTAGGTTTCTGCTATTCGCATCGCTACATTCATTTGTTGCTGATTACTCACCTGTCCACTCAGCAGCAAGCGATTTTGAGCACTGTGCACCTCAATCGTTTCATCAGGAAGAAACTCATATAACTTCGCTTTTAAGCTATTAAGATCATGAGTGACTTCGATATTGATCGATTCAATCAACTGGCCACGGGCATCCCACGCCATTAGGTTAGTTGCACCTAATTTTTTTCCGATTAAAAACAGCTCGCTCGATTTCAACATCACAATATCAAGTACATCAGGATCACCAAGCGACACTTTGCTCGCTTTCCCTGACAACACCACATGTGTTGATTTGTGATGAGGAACCGTTACCGTTTTACCCGTTTGTAGAGCAGCAAAGCTCAGTGTAGAGAAACAAACGAAGCTCAAAATACACGTTATTATTATTTTCATAACTCACCTCAATCCTTGACGCGAACACTAGATGCTTGAGTACCTTTAATGATCGTCACACTCGGCTTAGGTACGTATCGACGAACAACCTTTTTCTCAACTTCATGAGGGTTTCTCAGTGTCAGTTGAATACTGCCTTTACTCTTCGCTGTTAAAAGTTTTTCAGCATCTTTAGGTGAAACCTCTAATGTCACAGCTCGTACGATAATAGGACTGTTTTCATTCGTTTTTGCTGTTTGGTCTACTGCCAGTACCTTGATATCTTTCAACACGGTACGAGTTGCTGCTGAGTTTTTGCTGTAAGAAACAGTGCTAAGTATGTCAACTTTATTACCTGGTAATAGAAAGCCAGCCACACCAATAACGTCATCCACTCGTATTGTTACCGCACGTTTATTCTCAGGTATTAACGCAGCAAGCGTTGAGCCTTCTCCTGGAATAGTAAAACGCATTTTATGAAGCACTTCACCAGCATAAATAGTATTGGCTACCACTTTGCCAACCAATTCAGAAGCATCGGAAAAATTATTTTCATTAATCCAATCAACTTCCATCAACTTTGTCGCTAAGAACTGCTCCTCAATAATGGTTCCAGCTTCAATTTCTTGTGATGCCACCACGACTGGATGACGCTCCACAGTTTCAACCTCAACGGTTGGTTGAACTTGATCTTCCATCCACTGCTTAGCAAAAAATACAGCCGCTAAGCCAAATACTACGGACAGTAAAAACAGTAGGAAAACTTGACTCTTATTCATTATTTTCTTCCTCGTGTCCATCAGAGGTAAAATAGACTTCCCATGCCATGGAAAGAATATCGAAGGTAATAACAGGCGGGAGTTGTTCAAACGAAAGAATATCTTTGCTTATACCAACGAGATCTTTCGGTAAACATGGGAAAAGTGGCACCTTAAGAAGCGTGTGCATTTGAGATAAACGCTCAAAGAACCCATCTTGAAGCTCGACTTCTTTATCAGCAACGACGCTCATCCATAGAGCTTCATAGTCTCGTTGGTTAAGTGGCTTGAATTCAATCTTGTAACCTAAACGACGCAAAAAGGCAGGATCGCTTATTTTCTTGGGATTTAAATTGGTAGAGAAGGCAAGAGTTAATACAAATGGCATCGTTATCTGCTGACCATTAGGCAGCGACAAGTAATCGAATGAGTACTCCATCGGTACTATCCAACGGTTAAGAAGCGCATCCACAGGCATAGGCTGACGACCAAGATCATCAATGATAAAAATCCCATTGTTTGCCATCATTTGAACTGGTGCTAACCAGACTCGACTATTTTCTGAGTGATTGACTTCAAGCATATCCATAGTCAGTTCTCCCCCAACCTGGATATTGGGTCTTTCACAATTAAGCCAACGCTTGTCGTACTGATCTTTGAGGGAAATACTTTGATCGCTGCCGTTACTATCCAACGGTTTATGATGTTGCGCCGAGAACACCTTGATAATGTTACCCAGAGCATAGACGGCATAAGGAATAAATACAGAGGTGTGCAAAGCGTTCACAATACGGCTCGCGACAAATGTTTTACCCGTTCCTGCATGGCCATAAAGTAACAAAGCACGCCCCGAATTGATTGCAGGCCCAAGTACTGAAATCATTTTTTCGACACCATATACATCACTCAGTGCCGTTTCGACATGTGGCCGAGTCACTAACTCAGCTCTCAAGTCTTGTTGTTTTACCACCTCACTATATTGGGTAAGCGAAACCGGTGCGGGGCCTAAATAAGCATCACGCTTGAAAGCAAGATCCGCTTCTTCAAGCCCTTTTTCTGATAGTGAATAACGAACATGACTATGTGACACAGATGAGAGGGAAATATCAGAAGTAGGCTGAAATACCTCGATTAATGACTTCTTTCTTAAAACGGCCAAAGCGCTTTCTACGATATGAGTCACAACACATAAATAATTAGAAAGCTCTAAAACATCCGATTTTGGGTAAGCCGACAAATGCTTAAGTACGAGGTTTTCAATAACGACTTCAGGAACACCCAACATATCAAGAGATGTAGGGACGATTGGGGCTGAAATTTGTGGCTTCAAGGTTGTTGGAGCAGTACGCCCTATAATATCCATATATTATGTCTCCCCACAAAGCTAACCAACAACAGATTTAAGTAAAGTAGCTATACATCGCTAACCCTATAACAACAGAAGGAGCAAAAGGCATCGTTACTTTATTTGAATACCGAGTATGTAAATTAGCTGTTTTATCAATGACTGGTGCAGCTCCACCAAGCACAATTATCTTATTTTCAAAATAGCTTTTAATACTAAAACAGCTCGAGTTGGAGAGGTTGTATAGCAGGTAGAAAACCCCAACAACTCCAGAAGAAACCAAGATAAAGTACGATGCATCGAGTAATTGCCCCCACCCCAAATACATTCCTACAACACCTAATAACTTCACATCCCCTGCAGACATTGCTCTTAAAAAATAGAATAGCAATCCAAAACAAAAGAATACGACCGACCCAAATAAAGACATTAAGAAACTATCAAAGGTGTAATTGCTGTTGAACATTGATAAAAAATAAAAAAATAAAAAAAGAATCAATATTTTGTTTGGTATACGATGTTTCTCAACATCGTATACCGATACAGCAATTAGCAATGCCCAAAAAACAGAAGGCTCATTAATCATAATTTCAATTCATACGCTCGATATAATACTTTGAAATTTACTCACTAATGTCGTAGCCATTCCAGAGAAAATTAGCCCGACAAAAATTATGAGCGAGGCAGCACCAATGACATACTCAATAGTCGTTAACCCCTTTTGCTGTCTCACTCTCCGAGCAACCATGGCAGTAATCATTAAATACTGTTAATGATGTTATTAAGCTTAGCGGATAGGGCGGCCCCAAAACCAGTAAATATAGTGGTCAAGCCTAATACCAGTAACGCTGCACCAATTACATACTCGATAACAGTCAACCCTTCTTCATCTTTCATGAATTCTTTACAATTATTCAAAAACTTATCCATGAGAACTTCTCCTTGATTTACGTATCAGGCTTTGTTTGCCTGTAAAGTAAATCTAGAGGTGAGAGATATATTTGGTTAGGATTTTTTTGCCATTTACTTGCACTTTTTTGTGGTACTTCTAATCTAAATATAAAGCTTCATTAATTAGCCACTTTTAGACTAAAAGAGAATATGAAATGCATTGGGTATCTGTATGAAAATAGTAACCCCGTTGTTATCGGATAAAGAGAGTGATTTCAACTCCGTTATTATCAATAAAATAGGCAACTATTTTTCTATTGAAAACTTTAAACAAGACATATCTATAATCAGTAACTTAGATGTCAGATTGGTATTTTTCATATTGAATAGTGCAGATAAAACTCAACTGCTTACTATGGCTTTATCTATTTGCGAAAACTTGAACAAAAGAATTGTCATTATTTGTTCCGACCCGTTACCTAATATCGTTCTAAATCATAAGAATATATTTTTCATTATAGAAACAAACAGTAATCATCTGACCAGTCAGTTCGAAGAACTTAAGGCCAAGACACAACATATGTTCGAGCCTCATTTCGATATCGACAGAGACACAAACAGCAACAATCAGCTGCCAGTCAAGGTCTTCACATCAGAAGTCGTTAACTTTGTAATGGACAACATCAACAAAGAAATCAGAGAAACAGAAATCGCCGAGAAATGTCACTGTTCAACCACCTATTTTTCTAAGAAGTTTCATCTACACTTTGGAGTAAGCTTTAGAGACTTCGTGTGCGATAAACGCATTCTACTTGCCAAAAAGTTAATCGAAGCAGATACCGAATCAAAAATTGCTGTCATTGCCTATCAATGTGGATACAAGGATGTGTCATATTTCTCGAGAATTTTTAAGAAACGGACTGGAGTAACGCCTGCAAGTTACAGGCGAGCCTGCACAGATAACGGAAAACAAAGAACATAAACGCTAATTTTACTCCCTAAAAGAAAAAATCATGGTACATTTAACATGATTTTAACAAAAATAACTTAGCGAAAAACATGGAGTTAGACAATGATTCAGCCTAACGAGTTTAGCCAAGAACAAGCAACAGCTCTCCCTACACCCAATGACATGATTTTAAAATGGGCAGAAGAACGCCCAGATGAAGTCTATTTAAAGCAAATTATTAACCGCCAATTTGTTGAGTTTACTTATAAAGAAGTGGCCGACAAAGCACTGAAACTGGCGTCAGCATTAGAAGGACTCGGAGCCCAGCCCGGTGATCGAGTCGCTCTTATATCGAAAAACTGTGCAGAATGGTTTATCTGCGATCTTGCCATGATGTTAGGAGATTTTGTCAGCGTCCCAATCTTTCCTACCGCGGGTGCAGATACCATTCAGTACTGTATCGAACACAGTGAAAGTAAAATTGTGATAGCGGGTAAGCTTGACGATCCTAAGGCCACTCAAAAAGTACTGGATGAAAACCCAAACTTGGTGAGTATCTCACTGCCCTACGATAGCGCAGCAAAGTGCCAACATACTTTCGAACAACTCATTGATACCCATGAACCATCAACTAAACGACCTCAGCATCACGATGATAAAGTAATGTCACTTGTTTATACTTCGGGTACATCAGGGCTACCAAAAGGCGCAATGCTCACATACGGTGCCTTTACGTGGTCAGTTCAACGTTTGATCGATCATATTGGTATCCAACCCGGCGATCGCCTGTTCTCTTATCTACCGCTTGCCCATATTACAGAACGAGTGTACATCTTTGGCTCATCGGTAATGGGCGGTATAGTCACGGCATTCCCTGAGTCTTTAGATACCTTTATTGATGATGTAAAAATGCATCGCCCTACTCTATTTATTTCAGTTCCTCGTTTATGGACTCTCTTCCAGCAACGAATCCAAGATAAGCTGCCGCAGAAGAAACTTAACTTCTTACTTAAGATTCCGTTTATCAACAACATCATTAAGAAGAAACTGGCTGATGGCCTAGGGTTAGATCAAGCCCGCGTTTTAGGGTGTGGTTCGGCTCCGGTATCACCGGCTCTACTTGCATGGTATGAGAGTGTTGGCCTACACATTACCGAGGCTTGGGGAATGACGGAGTCTTTCGCCTACAGCACGATTAACCACCCGTTTAGAGCCGACAAAATTGGTACTGTGGGTAATGCTGGCCCAGGCATCGAACTCAAAATTGCAGAAGATGAAGAAATTTTGGTTCGAAGCAAAGGTATGTTCTCTGGTTATTACAAAAATGACATAGCAACCCAAGAGTCTTTTAACTCTGAGGGATGGCTTCATACTGGCGATATCGGTGATATCGACAGCGAGGGCTACCTAACGATTCGCGGACGTAAGAAAGACACCTTTAAAACTGCGAAAGGTAAGTTTGTGGCTCCCGTGCCAATCGAAAACAAACTCTTTGAGTACAGTCGTGTAGAGATGATGTGTTTGATCGGCTTAGGCTTACCGGGCCCGATCCTACTCGTAGTACCGCATGACTTCCCTAATTTTGATCGTGCTCGTTATGAAAGAACAAGTAAACGTGTCATTGAAAAAATGAACGAACAGTTAGCCTCGCATGAGAAGATCAAAGGCGTACTGATGATTAAGGAACCATGGAGCATCGACAACGGTGTGCTCACCCCAACCCTCAAGATCAAGCGACATATTCTTGAGCAGAAATACCATGAAGTCGGTCATAACTGGCCGAAAGATAAATTAGTGGTTTGGGAAGAGTAATCAAAATCGAGAGGGAGCCATTACGGCTCCTTTTTTAGCACCAAAGCGCTCAACCTTAGGTCAGTTACTGCCTCACCTAACACACTCCACTCACTCCCAAAACGATTTCTTCAGTTCCTTATTAACTTGTTCCTGTGTAATCCCGACATCTCTCAACAAATATTCTGGTAACTCAGACAGCTGCTTTCTGGTTCTACGATTCTGAAGATAGCGCTCAAAGTTAGAATAGAATTTCTTAATTGATAACGATGATAAGAATGATTGGTTAGCCCTTGATGTCGCTGTTATCGTGTTCATAGCCTATCTCCTGTTGATTTTTCGCTTTATCATGGTCAATAATCAACCAACAGATAAATATCGACAAACGATAGATACTGACATTCGGTTAAGGAAAACTAATGTGAGAGAACGAACCCCACCTTTCCAAGGGATCTACTATTTTTATACTGCGGCTGAAACAGGCAGTTTTAAACTCGCGGCTGAAAAGCTGTTCGTCACGGCAGCTGCCGTCAGCCAACAAATTCGTCAACTTGAAGAGTGGCTAGGTGCAGACTTGTTTATTCGTCAGCACCGAAAAATAGTACTCACTCACGAAGGTGATGTGCTTTACCTGCAAGCTAAGAAAGGCTTTGCTCATATTCAAGATGGGGTAAGACGAATAAACCAAGACCCCAATCCTACTCAACTGTCTATTTCAACCGTACCATCATTTGCTCAACACTGGTTGGTGCCTAGAATTGGAGACTTTCGCGATCGTCACCCTGATCTATCCATGTTGATTGAACCGACCAACAAGCTGGTGACGTTTGAAGATTCTAATGTCGATGTCTGCGTTCGATATGGTCATGGTAATTATCCAAACATTGAATCACGTTGGTTAATGGACGAAGTGGTTTACCCTGTCTGCCACCCTATCTACCAAGAGAAGCATGGTATTTATGACATCGACGATCTACACAAAGCAGAGCTAATTGAAGACCGATGGCCAGATATGGATTGGAATCTATGGCTAGACATTGTAGGAGCGAAGGCAGGACGCTCATCACTGCAATTTGATGGCTCGCATTTTGTTTTAGAAGGTGCATTATCCGTACAAGGCGTTGCTCTTGTGAAGCACAGTTTGGTCTATCGGTATTTGCAGGAAAAGAAACTCGTTCGAATCGGTAACTTAGCACTCAAGCCTAAATACAATTACTTCTTATGTGCCCCTGCTGGCTACTTTCATCGAGAAAAGATAAAGCGTTTTGAGGCTTGGATGCAAAATCAGGTTCGGTTGTTTGGGAATAGAGGTCGAGAAGAACTAACTATTATCGAGACAGATTACCAGCTTAAATGGTCTGATAATTCATAAAGCGAAACTGGTATACTTAGCTCAAATAAATGGCGAGAACATCTCATGACACAAGACAATAATCCACTTCACGGTATCACTCTACAGAAGCTACTGACTGAACTGGTTGAACATTACGGTTGGGAAGAGTTGAGTTACATGGTGAACATCAACTGCTTTAAAAAAGACCCGAGCATTAAATCGAGCTTAAAATTTTTGCGTAAAACAGATTGGGCACGCACCAAGGTAGAGCAGATTTACATCGACTTAAAACGTTAGTCTCTCCCTGCTTTATCAGTCCCGTGTTGATTAAATACGGGACAACCCCTGAGTCTACTTTTTAGGGGCTACATCAGCACCTCGCACCTCGCACCTCGCACCTCGCACCTCGCACCTCGCACCTCGCAGTATATTACAAACAATAAAAAGCCCCGCAAGCTTTCACTTGCGGGGCTTTTTTAGCTAATTTAGAAAAGGGCTAATTACTTACCAGCTTCTTTTTCTGCTTTAACTTTTGCAATCACTTCGTCAGCAACGTTAGTTGGACATGGTGAGTATTGTGCGAATTCCATAGAGAATTGGCCACGACCAGAAGTGATAGTACGTAGGTGACCGATGTAGCCGAACATCTCAGAAAGAGGTACGTCAGCTTTAATACGAACACCAGTAACACCAGCTTGTTGATCTTTGATCATGCCACGACGACGGTTAAGGTCACCGATAACATCACCAACGTGATCTTCTGGAGTGAACACGTCAACGTTCATGATAGGCTCAAGAAGTTGCGCGCCAGCTTTAGGCATTGATTGACGGAATGCACCTTTCGCTGCGATTTCAAATGCGATTGCAGATGAATCGACTGCGTGGAAACCACCATCGTAAAGTTCAACTTCAACGTCTAGCGTAGGGAAGCCAGCTAGTACGCCGTTTTCCATCATGCCAGCAAAGCCTTTCTCAACAGCAGGCCAGAATTCTTTAGGTACGTTACCGCCAACAACTTTTGAAGAGAACGTAAAGCCAGAACCAGGTTCGCCAGGCTTGATACGGTAATCGATCTTACCGAATTGACCAGAACCACCAGACTGTTTCTTATGCGTGTAGCTATCTTCAATTGCTTGAGTAATAGTTTCACGGTAAGCAACTTGAGGAGCACCAACAGTAAGGTCAACGCCGTAAGTACGCTTAAGGATATCTACCTTGATGTCTAGGTGAAGCTCACCCATACCTTTCAGGATAGTTTCGCCAGTTTCTTCATCAGTCTCAACTTGGAAAGATGGATCTTCTGCAACCATTTTACCGATCGCGATACCCATTTTCTCAGAACCGCCTTTATCTTTTGGAGATACAGCGATAGAGATTACTGGAGTTGGGAAAACCATTGGCTCAAGCGTTACTTGATCTTTAGGATCACATAGAGTGTGACCAGTTTGCACGTTCTTCATACCAACGATCGCAATGATGTCACCAGCTTGTGCGCTAGTTAGTTCGTTACGGTCATCAGCTTGCATCTCAACCATACGGCCAACACGCTCAGTTTTACCTGTGAATGAGTTAAGAATCGTGTCACCTTTGTTCAATTTACCAGAGTAAATACGAACGAAAGTTAGAGCACCGAAACGGTCATCCATGATTTTGAATGCAAGCGCTTTGAAAGATTCTTCAGTAGAAACGATAGCGTGGTTGCCTGTTTCTTCGCCGTTCTCATCCATTAGAGGTTGAGGATCAACTTCAGTTGGAGAAGGTAGGTAATCTACTACAGCATCAAGGATAACTTGCATGCCTTTGTTCTTGAACGCAGAACCACAGAACGTAGGGAAGAATGCGATATCACGAGTACCTTTACGGATACAACGTTTGATGTCTTCGATAGAAGGCTCTTCACCTTCCATGTAAGCTTCCATTAGGTCATCGTCTTGCTCTACAGCAGTTTCGATTAGCTCTTCACGGTATTGCTCAACGTCATCAACCATGTCCGCAGGAACATCAGTGATTTCGTAGTTTTCAGGAAGACCAGTGTCATCCCAAACGTATGCTTTACGGCTTAGTAGGTCTACAACACCCACGAATTCATCTTCGCGGCCGATTGGTAGAACCATAACTAGAGGAGTTGCACCTAGAACGTTTTTAACTTGGTCAACAACGTTGTAGAAATCTGCACCCATACGGTCTAGTTTGTTAACGAAGATCAGACGAGATACTTCTGATTCGTTAGCGTAGCGCCAGTTAGTTTCTGATTGTGGTTCAACACCACCAGAACCACAGAATACACCGATACCGCCATCAAGTACTTTAAGAGAACGGTATACTTCAACTGTGAAGTCAACGTGTCCAGGAGTATCGATAACGTTTAGACGGTGACCGTTCCAGAAACAGCTTACAGCTGCTGATTGGATAGTAATTCCGCGCTCAGCTTCCTGTTCCATGAAGTCAGTAGTTGATTCGCCATCATGTACTTCACCAGTCTTGTGGATTTGACCAGTTAGCTTAAGGATACGCTCAGTGGTAGTTGTTTTACCCGCATCAACGTGCGCGAAAATACCAATGTTTCTGTATTTCGATAAATCTGCCATTGTCTTACTCTGTTAATAGGATATAAAATGCGCGCAGAGTATATCACAATCTGTGAGGACTGATAGCTTTGCATGCATTTGGGACTAAAAAACTTTGCCTTTTTCTAACATATAGAAAAAGGCAATCTGAAGAAACAATCTAAATGATTGTTAAGTTTAGTGCTAACTTAAAGCGAAAATAGCGTTTAAGTTAGACTGAATTTCTGCTGTATAGAGTAGCTGAAGTGAGCTCAATTACAACTCATCAAAAGCATTAATTGCTTCCGATAATTTTTTCACACCGTGGATCTGCATTCCTGGAATGCCACCTTTAGGCATGTTAGCCGCTGGTACAATGGCTCTCTTGAAGCCGTGTTTAAACGCCTCATTTAAGCGCTCTTGACCGCTCGGTACAGGTCGAATCTCACCAGCAAGGCCTACTTCGCCAAAAACCACCACATCTTTTGGCAATGCGCGGTCTCTGAAACTCGAAAGTAATGCCATTACCAATGCAAGATCAGCACTGGTTTCGGTTACTTTAACACCACCAACGACATTCACAAACACATCTTGGTCAGCCATTTGTAAGCCGCCGTGTTTATGCAGCACGGCTAATAACAATGACAGTCGATTTTGCTCGAGACCAACAGCGACACGACGCGGGTTAGCCAGCTGCGAATAATCCACCAGCGCTTGGATTTCAACAAGAAGTGGACGCGTTCCTTCCCAAACTACCATCACTGAACTGCCTGAGGTTTCTTCTTCACCACGAGACAGAAAAATAGCCGATGGATTGCTCACTTCTTTTAGCCCTTGCCCTGTCATGGCAAACACACCTAGCTCATTCACTGCACCAAAACGGTTCTTGTGGCTGCGCAAGGTTCTAAAACGACTGTCCGTTCCGCCATCTAACAGTACCGAGCAGTCAATAATGTGTTCAAGTACTTTGGGGCCCGCTAAGGTACCGTCTTTAGTTACGTGCCCTACAAGGAAAACGGCAACGTTGTTCTGTTTCGCATAGCGCGTTAATGCGGTTGCCGATTCGCGCACCTGAGCAACGCTGCCTGGAGACGATTGAACATCAGCGACATGCATAACTTGGATTGAATCGATAACCATGATCTTAGGCTGTTCTTTCTCCGCAACTTGACAGATTTTATCAACGTTGGTTTCAGAGAGCATTTTGAGATGCTCTTTTGGTAGCCCTAATCGAGATGCTCGCATCGCAACTTGTTGAAGAGATTCTTCGCCAGTGACATAAAGTGTCGGTAACTGGGAAGAAAGCTGACACATAGTCTGCAATAACAGCGTTGATTTACCGGCACCAGGGTTACCACCAATCAAGATCGCAGCGCCAGGAACAACACCGCCACCGAGCACACGATCAAGCTCTTTGAAGCCGCTGCTAAAGCGCGGGACTTCTTGCAAATCGATTTCCGATAGCGTTTGAACGGAAGATTCAGTTGCACCACCGGCATAACCACCACTGAGTCGTTCGTTACGCGCAACCTGAGGTGAAGCGGCTAACCTAACTTCTGTAATCGTGTTCCAAGCACCACATGCATTGCACTGCCCTTGCCAACGTGGAAAGTCAGCACCACAGTCATTACACACATAAGCTCGCTTTGCCTTAGCCATAAAACCTCAATAATTTGCTTGGTCACGGGTAAATGTTGCTATTTTGTGACCCCGTTGACCGTACAGGTGAAAATAAAAGTTGCAGTAGGGGCATGAATACCTAAAGATCAAATGCAACTCGTCGATAACAATAACGCACCATCCATTCTAACAAGAAAAGTATGCAGCAATCTGAAATTCTATCTGTAGCAGAACGACTTATTCCGGCCTACCATGCCGAAGATTTCGAATTCCTTCTTTCTCAAATGACAGAAGGCGAATCGCCGTCTCTAAAACTGCTCGTTAAAATGGAACTGAATCGTATCATGGCTCCGTGCACAAAGAGCATTGATTTGCGCGGACGTATTGATAATGAATGTCATCAATTCACGCTAGACGAGCGTAAACATTGGCTTGATGACATCGCTTTGAACGCGTATCAGCGTGGTACTAAAAAGTTTAAAGGTTATACCGAGGGCGTGTGGGAGTTAGTGATGACACCTCGCATTCAACCTCTTCGGAATATTGTTAAAACATCCTCTCAAGATGATCAAGATATCACTAACGCTGATAGTCCCTATGAAGCAGAAGCTATTAACCTCGGTTACGATTTAAAACGCAAAGAAAACAGGCTCAAGATCAGCTCACAGGTTGAAATCACCACACCGAAAGGACAAAACCTACATGGTGTGACGGTTGATATCTCTCCGTCAGGTGCAAAGTTCAAAGTTCCAAGAGCGTTTAAATATAACCTAGGGGAAATCATCAGTGTTAAATTCACAGAGCTTGTTGAAAAGTCGCTAGAGACCGATGTTAATGAGGTGGTTGAGTTTCGTATTCTGGGTATTGATGAATCCTACGAAAACAACGCCGTCAAATTTTTAAGATGCATCAGAATCAGCGATACAACGAGTGTGGCTCGTTTACTCGATGAATCTTTAAATAGTGTCAGTAAGAAAACCAGCCATGAGAATCAAGATAGGCTCATTCGAACGCGAACTCGCGGTATTGAACACACCTACCTAAAGTATACCTGTAACCTCCCTCTATTCTTCAGTGGTAGTGAGCTGAAGCTCGCCCTACTCACGGATAATAATCATCCCCAATGGCAATACTGGCATGATGAGCGTAACCAACAGGCTCTGGGCACTTTGTTCAACGAACAACGTATGAATTTACTCGCTAAGCCTGGCGTGAAGGGAACCAGTAATGTTATCTACTCTTTTACCCATGAACATAAAAATAAAACCTTGTTCTACTCGATGATGCTGCCTGAAGCTTCGCGTGAAGAGAGGCAACTGTTCTGGCACATTGGCGGTAAACGTAAAAGTTGGAAGGCGTTCAAATTCTCGGTTTTCGAATTATCCGACTCAGAACGACAAACCTTAGCTGAGCATTCAGATACGCTTGCTCAAAGCTCAGCGCAACTGACTCATTGCGGTATCTTGCAAGAGATCGGTGATCACGAAAGTGCTGCCGATTATCTATTAAGTGAAAAACCACGCATTCCAAGCAGTGACCTTAATCGATTTCGTCATCCACGAACGGTAGTGGGGAATATTCAAAGTATCTACTTTGATTCACAGAGTCGTCGTAAAGAGCCTAGATATAGCTTTAAATCGCCAATTCAACTCACATCACAAGATAGCCCAACAATAAATGGACACACTGTAGACATATCAAAACGTGGCCTAAGCATTACCCTTGAACACCCAATGGTACTCAAGATTGACGATCCGGTTGTGGTGAATTTCAATGAACTGCAACTCTATGATAAAAACTTGCCATTAAGCACAGTGCCTTACCATGTAATTCGTGTAAGCCCGAACGGTTGCAACGTTCAATTGGTTATCACCGAGAATGCAAAAACAATGCGTACCATCGCCTTCCTCAATGGGCTTATCGATCAGAACCAAAGTAAGCTAAATAAGAAGCAAGAAATACTGCCTACCGATTCACTGCTCAAATCACTGCACAGTGTTTTACTTAACAAAATGGTCAGTAATCCAATCTTCATTGATAAGCCGGGCTCAACGTTGCGTTGTAAGCTCATTGGTGTGAACTTCCCACTGAATAAGCATCTAGCCTTACTGGCTAAACTTGGGCACAACCAAAAGTTTTCACTCGAACCTATTTTTAAAGGTCACTCTAATTCGCTATTGGCTGAACCACTTAAAAGAATAGAGGGTGCAGAGCCCAAACATCATGATGTCTATATTGCTGCGGTAAAGTTTGGTAACAAAATTCAATCTGTACATACGAAGTTGGTTAAAGACTTTGCATCTACGAAAGAACGTATCTCGTTCATTAAGAATGCACAAGATCTGGGTGATGTGTATGTACTGCGAGTCACTACCGCACCGATCTTTAATCCATTAACCAGTTTATTCCAATCAGACTTAGCCGAGCTTTCGCGCATCAGTATGCACCAAGCGAAGAAGTTAGAGAGTGAGGTCACCGCTTTTATTGGTTATGGTGAGATAGAAGACATTACCGATGAAGTATTGATTCGATTGGAACTCTCGCATTAAATAGCTGTATCAATTTACCGACTTATCGGATTTGAAAATAGAAAAAGCAGGCTCATCGCCTGCTTTTTTGTATCCGTTATACCGCCCTAAATATGACTAAGGCTTCGCTTGCCAGCTGATCTTTTGCTGCTTAGCTAATACGCCTGACAAGATACAAAGCACCCCACCTAAGCCAGCATAACGCACAGCAGTTTGAGCTTGTTGTTCAACTTTCGGTTTTGCATGGTAAGCAATCCCTAAACCGGCAGAACCCATCATAACCAAGTCATTGGCACCATCACCCACGGCAACGGTGTTATGCAGTTCCAGTTCATACTCTTCAGCAAGCTCTACCAAGATATCCGCTTTGGTCTGCGCGGAAACAACATCGCCTAAAACTTCACCCGTCAATTTACCATTGACGATCTCTAGGGTGTTTGACTGAGCGTGGTCAAGATCAAGAGTATCTTTCAGGTAGTCTGAGAAATAAGTAAAACCACCCGATGCGATCGCCGTCTTCCAGCCAAGTTTATTCAGAGTATTCACCAGCTCAACTAAGTCTGGCATGAATGGCAATGATTGACGCACTTGCTCCAGTATCGACTCATCCGCACCTTTCAGAGCACCCACTCGTTGGCGTAGGCTCTGTTCAAAGTCGAGCTCGCCTTGCATCGCACGCTCTGTGATTTCAGAAACTAACTCTCCTACTCCTGCGAGCTTTGCTATCTCATCGATGCATTCGATTTGAATTGCTGTGGAGTCCATATCCATCACGATCAAACCTGGCTTAGATAAGTCTGGGACCTCGCTAAGGCAAGCATAATCAAGCTTCAATGCTTGTAAAATTTCTTCGTGTGCAGGGGTTAGGTTTCCTGACATCAGTGCCACTTCATAATGTCCCACCTTCCACGTATCGAGGATGGTGTTGTAGGTACCTGTGAAAAAGTCGATGTCATCGAATGATTGTGGAGATAGGTACTCACCGAACACAATCCAATTGGCTTTGGATTTAGCGAGTTGAGAAGCGAAACGAGTCTCGGGGAGTCGGGTTAATAATGTCGTATGCCTTTTAATCGGCAGATATTTCTGAGCGTCCATGTGTATGATTCCTAATTAACTATGCTAAACGTTAACCTATTGCAATTTGAAAACGCAAGTCTCAATATGTCTTAATCATAACATTTGTTTATTTCAGGCTTCGTGAAACATGAATGAATCATTGTTCTCCATACGTAACGCTTTACGAGTACTAGCCCTAATTCTGTTGGCTGCTATGTTCGTGGTAACTATTAAAAACACAGTAGTGATCAGTAAAGGCAATGAGAAAATCCAAGCAAAACAGTTGGAAACGCTGACCAAACTACTGATCTCACAGGCATCACTTTCAGCCAGTAAGATGATCACTCAGCAAGATCAAGAGCGCCTGCTAGAGCTCACTAACCAACTGTCTCAGGATCGATTGGTATTTGATACCACCATCTACGATGCAGAAGGGATCCGACTGGCCTCGAGTGAAAAAGCGCTCTCGGTACGCGAGGTTCTTGGCTTAGACACACCTCTTTCAACGGCAAGTATTGGCAGGCAGCAACTCGTTGAACCTATTTACTCTCCAGAGAGTACGATCATTGGCTTTATCCGCGTGACTTTTGAGACGGGAAAAATGACCGCTATTTCTGATCATCACTACCGTAAGAGCGATCGCTACATGATCGGTATGGTCTTGATGGGTTTTGTCAGTGGCGTGTTGTTCATCATGCTTATTCGTAAAAGAAAGGCTAAGTCTGGGGAGAACTGGCTGCTTAAAAATGTCAGCTCTTAACGGCTTAGTTTAAGACATCCAAGAAAAAGCCCCGAAGCTCAGGCAGCAACGGGGCTTTTTGTTATCTGTTAGCTTATCAAGCTATAGAAAAATGATTACTCTTGGTCACCAAGAAGCACAGAATCGAGTGCAATCACCATCATGTCGTTGAAGGTCGTTTGACGTTCATCTGATGTGGTTTGCTCACCGGTTTTGATGTGATCCGAAACAGTACAAATCGTCAGAGCTTTTGCGCCGTATTCAGCACAAACGCCGTAGATACCGGCCGCTTCCATCTCAACGCCGACGATGCCGTATTTGTCCATCACTTCGAACATGTCAGGATCTGGCGTGTAAAACAGTTCAGCAGAGAAAAGGTTGCCGACTTTGACATCCACACCGCGAGCTTTAGCTGCATCTTCTGCCGCGCGCACCATTTTGTAATCTGCGATAGCCGCGAAGTCATGACCTTTAAAGCGAATGCGGTTCACTTTTGAGTCGGTACACGCCCCCATGCCGATAACCACATCACGCACTTTAATATCTTCGCTCACTGCACCACAACTACCGACACGAATGATCTTTTTCACACCAAAGTCTTTGATCAATTCAGTTGCGTAAATAGAACAAGATGGGATGCCCATACCGTGCCCCATTACTGACACCTTACGACCTTTGTAAGTACCCGTGTAACCAAACATATTACGAACATCACACACCTGAACCACTTCTTCTAAGAAGGTTTCAGCAATGTATTTAGCACGTAGCGGATCGCCTGGCATTAGAACTACGTCAGCGAAATCACCTATTTCAGCGTTAATATGTGGAGTAGCCATTGAAAATATCCTTAGTCTCAAAACAAAAGAAAAGAGAGAGGTTTCCCTCTCTCTTAGTTAACTATTATAAAAAGCTTGTACCGTATCCCATTGGCGATGTGCCGAAGTATGACGCTAAGCTTTGACCGATATCAGCGAAGGTATCACGACGGCCTAGAGAGCCTGCTGGAACCTTGTTACCGTAAACAATCACAGGGATATGTTCACGAGTATGGTCTGAACCCGGCCATGTTGGGTCACAACCGTGGTCTGCTGTCAGGATAAGCACGTCATCTTCTTTCATCATATCGATGATTTCATTGATGCGACCATCGAAGTACTCAAGTGCCGCTGCGTAACCTGCAACATCACGGCGGTGGCCGTAAGCTGAGTCGAAATCAACGAAGTTAGTGAACACGATGGTGTTGTCGCCCGCTTCATTGATCGCTTCTTTGGTTGCTTCAAATAGTGCAGGGATACCTGTTGCTTTGGTTTTCTGAGTGATGCCACAACCTGCGTAGATATCAGAGATCTTACCGATCGAGTGAACGTTGCCGCCCTTCTCATCAACCAGCTTCTGAAGAACAGTCGCCGCTGGCGGTTCAACAGAAAGATCGCGACGGTTACCAGTACGTTCGAATTGACCTTTACCAGCACCAATAAACGGACGAGCGATAACACGACCAATGTTGTAATCAGCTAGCTCTTCACGAGCAATCTGACAAAGGTCTAATAGGTTTTGTAAGCCGAATGTCTCTTCATGACATGCGATCTGGAAAACAGAGTCTGCAGAAGTGTAGAAGATTGGCAGGCCAGTCTTCATATGTTCTTCACCTAGGTTATCTAGGATTTCTGTACCCGATGAGTGGCAGTTACCTAAGAAATCAGATAGACCAGCACGCTCAAGGATGCGGTCAGTCAGCTCTTTTGGAAAGCTGTTCTCTTTGTCGGTGAAGTAGCCCCAGTCAAACAATACCGGTACACCTGCGATTTCCCAGTGACCTGATGGCGTGTCTTTACCAGAAGACAGCTCAGCAGCGTGACCGTAAGCGCCAATGATCTCAGCGTCTGCATCCATACCAGGAGCAAAGCGACCTGTAGACTCTTTGTGAGCCATAGCTAAACCTAGCTTAGACAGGTTTGGCAGCGTTAGTGGACCTTTACGATCCGCATTGTCTGCAAGGCCTTGATCACAATGGTCAGCAATGTGACCCATTGTATCCGAACCTACATCACCGAATGTGTCCGCATCTGCTGTTTCGCCGATACCGAATGAATCTAAAACTAAAATAAATGCTCTTTTCATTTTCTTCACCAACTTATTGCTCTTTGCACCAGAACTCGGTTTATCGGTATACACACGTATACCGATACCTGTTATTTACACGTCTTCAGAACGAATCTGACGGTAAACGTCTGGCGTTGCTGTGTATTCTCCACCGACAATGATTGCATTTTGTAATGCCATCGCAGCTTCTTGCCACTGTTGTTCATTGCGAGCATGAATCATTGCTAATGGTTTATCGTCACTTGCTACTTCGCCAAGGCGAATGAAGCTATCAAAACCGACTGCGTAATCAATGCTGTCTGTTGCTACACGGCGACCACCGCCCATACCAACTACAGCCATACCAATGGCACGCGTATCCATCGCTGATACAACTCCGCTTTGTAACGCGTACACTGGTTTAACAATTTCTGCTTTTTCTAGGTAGTTATCGTAGTTCGTTACGAAATCTGCTGGACCACCAAGGCCCGCTACCATCTTACCGAAGCACTCTGCTGCTTTACCGTTATCCAGTACTGCCATCAGTTTTTCACGCGCTTCGTCTGAATCTTTTGCAAGGTTACCCAGAACCAGCATTTCAGCACACGATGCCATCGTAATTTCTAGCAAACGTGGGTTACGATATTCGCCGGTTAGAAATTGAACCGCTTCACGCACTTCTACTGCGTTACCCGCTGAAGAAGCCAGAACTTGGTTCATGTCCGTTAGGATTGCCGTTGTTTTAGTACCCGCGCCGTTTGCTACTGCAACGATAGATTTCGCTAGTTCTTCAGAGGCTTCATACGTTGGCATGAATGCGCCTGAACCTACTTTTACGTCCATCACTAGAGAATCAAGACCAGCAGCCAATTTCTTAGACAGAATTGAAGCTGTGATCAACGAGATGTTGTCGACTGTTGCCGTGATATCTCGAGTCGCGTAAACGCGCTTATCAGCCGGTGCTAAATCGCCAGTTTGGCCGATGATCGCTACGCCAGCTTCTTTGGTTACAGCACCAAACACATCGTTGGTTGGTGTAATATTGTAACCAGGGATAGATTCAAGTTTGTCTAGCGTACCGCCAGTGTGGCCTAAACCACGACCAGAGATCATTGGAACGAAACCACCACATGCTGCCACCATAGGGCCAAGCATCAGAGAAGTTACGTCACCAACACCACCAGTAGAGTGCTTATCAACGATTGGGCCATCAAAGTTCATGTGGCTCCAGTCGATCACCATGCCCGAATCACGCATTGCACACGTCAGTGCGATACGTTCTGGCATCGTCATTTCATTAAAAAAGATAGCCATTGCGAATGCAGCAATTTGGCCTTCAGAAACCGTGTTTTTAGCGACACCTTGGATGAAGAAGTTAATTTCTTCTGTGGTCAGTACTTCGTTATCACGTTTTCTGCGAATAATTTCTTGAGGTAGATACATTAGTGCCTCCCAAACTCTAGTGAGTATGGTTTGTAGGGAAAGAGGTAATATGGAGTGACTTAACGCCACTCCATCAAACAGACTTAATTGTTATCAATACTCTAAATATTTGGCGTTGCAGTTAGGCGACTATTCTCTTGAAAGAAAATCGAAGTTCATTCCTATGAGCATAGAAGCTCTATGTGATTAGGACGGCCGGCGAACCGGTGAACTTACGCAGTCAACAACGCTGCGGCGTCAAATATGACGAGTAAATTAGTATGCTGCTGGATCAGCAGTCTGGTCTGTCACTTCTAATGTATTAAGAAGGTTAGTTAGTAGGCTTGAAGCACCAAAACGGTAGTGCATGTTGTCTGCCCACTCAGCGCCTAGTAGCTCATCAGCCATTGCTAGGTATAGTGCTGCATCTTCAGCAGTACGTACGCCACCAGCAGGTTTGAAACCAACTGTTTTAGCTACGCCCATGTCACGAATCACTTCAAGCATCATGCGCGCGAACTCTGGAGTCGCGTTTACTGGCACTTTGCCTGTTGAAGTTTTGATGAAGTCGGCACCGGCTTCGATACAGATTTGAGAAGCTTTCTTGATCAGCGCTTCTTCTTTAAGCTCACCTGTTTCGATGATCACTTTAAGCGTGATGTCACCACAAGCGGCTTTACACTGTTTAACTAGCTCAAAACCCACTTCTTCGTTGCCAGCAATAAGAGCACGGTATGGGAATACTACGTCAACTTCGTCTGCGCCGTACGCTACCGCTGCTTTTGTTTCAGCAACAGCAATTTCGATGTCGTCATTACCATGAGGGAAGTTAGTTACAGTCGCGATGCGTACTTCTGGAGTACCTTGCTCACGCAACGCCTTTTTAGCTGCTGGGATGAAGCGAGGGTAAATACAGATTGCAGCGGTGTTGCCAACTGCAGTCTTCGCGTCATGACAAAGTGCCACTACTTTTTCAGTAGTATCGTCGTCATTTAGCGTCGTTAGGTCCATAAGTTTAAGTGCACGTAGAGCTGCTGCTTTTAAATCGCTCATTTCTATCTCCGATCAATATATTCAAATAGTTAACTACTTCACCATCCATCCAGTATAGATGGATATTTTAGTAATGCTCAGTAGTCACAAATGAACGGACTTGGTTCCCTGAAGACTTGATAACTTTCGCTATCAATTGCAATCCTTGTCACCGCACAGTACCAGTTTGGTCTATGGCACAACAAATCAGTCATGTTGTGTCTAACATCTATAGTGTATTGCTAATCTAGCGTATTGCTAAGTTTGGCTTAATCCCAGAAGAATAACGTTTGAGTAAATTTCAATGTTACTTTCTTGCCAACAGAGACATCCTATCCCTTTAGCTTATACATTATAGGTATCCATCAATAAATTGTAGTGCTCCTTAGAACGCAAACGGTTTGTATCTCAAAAAAACATTCTAGACCCAATATCGAATTCAAACACATGCTCATCTTCATGCTGAAAAACGCGGGGTCTAAAAACAAAAAAGCCCCGCAGCAATTTCTTGCTACGGGGCGATATTATTATGGCGTCTATATATCGATTTCTAACTGATTAGAAAGATAGGAAGAAGCCAGCAATTGTTGCTGCCATCAGGTTAGATAGAGTACCAGCAATAACCGCTTTAACACCCATACGAGCGATGTCGTGGCGACGGCTTGGTGCAATACCACCTAGACCACCTAGAAGAATCGCAATTGAAGAAAGGTTTGCGAAACCACATAGAGCGAATGAGATAATTGCTTGAGTCTTAACAGACATCACTTGACCAGTCGCTTCAACGATTTGAGCGTTGTCACCGATGTATGGTACGAAGTTTAGGTATGCAACGAATTCGTTAACAACTGTCTTCTGACCAATGAAAGAACCAGCAATAGTTGCTTCTTCCCATGGCACACCAATGATGAATGCTAGCGGTGCGAAGATCCAACCTAGAAGAAGTTCTAGAGTTAGGTTTTCCATACCGAACCAACCACCGATGCCACCTAGGATACCGTTGATTAGAGCAATTAGACCGATGAATGCAAGTAGCATTGCACCAACGTTAAGAGCTAGTTGTAGACCAACTGATGCGCCACCTGCTGCTGCGTCGATAACGTTAGCTGGTTTGTCATCGCCACCGTCCATTTCGTCAGCGATGTTATCGTCTGGCGTATCTGTTTCAGGCTTGATGATTTTAGCGAATAGTAGACCACCAGGTGCTGCCATGAATGACGCTGCAACTAGGTACTCTAGAGGTACACCCATAGATGCGTAACCTGCTAGTACACCACCAGCTACAGAAGCTAAACCACCACACATTACTGCGAATAGTTCAGAGTTAGTCATTTTAGGAACAAATGGACGAACAACTAGAGGTGCTTCTGTTTGACCAACGAAGATGTTTGCTGCTGCAGACATTGACTCAGCGCGAGAAGTTCCTAGAGCTTTCTGAAGACCACCACCTAGAACTTTGATTACAATTTGCATTACACCAATGTAGTAAAGTACAGAGATAAGTGCAGAGAAGAAAATCAGAGTTGGTAGTACTTGGAAAGCAAAGATGAAACCGATACCGTCAACTGAAAAGTTAACTAGGCTGCCGAATAGGAAACCAGTACCGTCTTTACCGTAGTCGATCACGTTTGCTACACCAGCAGAAAAACCTGCAAGTAGATCACGACCCCAAGGGATGTAAAGTACGAATGCACCAAGTGCGAATTGGATAGCGAAAGCGCCACCCACTGTTCTTACGTTAATAGCTTTGCGGTTATCAGATAGTAGTACTGCGATTGCAATCAGTACGACCATACCGACTAGGCTCATAAACAGGCTCATAGTTTATGACTTCCTTATTAGTTATTTATTGGCGTGTGACAAAATGGGGCTATAAAGCGGAGGCAATTATACTCATGCGACCACTAATAAAGTAATGCCGTCCTCACACTTTCGTAGAAGATTCATGTACCATTCACACACAAATGTGAGCCAAATCACAAGCCATGTGCAATTTACGCAAACGATAAACAAAAACCTTCGATTTTATTCACATATACGGAATACATGATGGCTATTTTGCCAAACTTGCATTGCAACCGATTGCTTTGACTCTTTTCTAAGCAAAAACAGTTCATTTAAGATCGTAACTAAATACTTGGAATGGTTAACATTTCCTTGCTTTTCATGCATGGGCATGTCCGGTGCATCCGTTTCTAATACCAGACATTCAAGAGGCAGTTTCGAGATAGTGGCGCGTGTTTTTTGTGCTCTTGGGTAAGTAATCGTTCCACCAACGCCAATATAGAAACCAAGCCGGATCCACGCTAAAGCTTGCTGTTCACTCCCTGAAAAACCGTGAATCACACCACCTAAAGTGAACTTGTGCTGCTTTAATAGTTCAATGAGTCGGTTATAAGACTTCCTTTCATGGATGATTAAAGGCAGCTTAAACGCCTTAGCTAGCTCTATTTGTTGGATGAAAAAACGCTCTTGTTTCTCCCGCTCAACATCGACAAAAAAATCGAGACCACACTCTCCTATCGCAACGCATTGGCTGTTTTTTGATGAGAGTAATTGGTGAAGCTCTGAGAATTGCTCGTCATTAGCTTGCTCTAGAAAGTAAGGATGGAAACCTAACGCGTAGTAAACATTAGGGTGGGATTGCGCAATTTTCTCGAGCTTATGCCAGTTACTTTGGCCAATAGAAGGAATAAGAATCTTCTCAACTTGTGCCTGTTTTGCTTCTTTAAGGTAGCCATCAATGCCTTGATCAAGTGCAGATCCCTGATCAATTACACTATTTTGGCAAAAGACGTCAAAATCCGCATGGCAATGAGTATCAAACAGCGGGCATTCACTTAATGGCGGAGTCATCTTCTCTACTCTCTGTTATGTGTTCTTGAGGATCACGACGATAAGCGACACAGCTGCGCTTATTCTCAGGCGTTAATCCCAGATCTTCGCACCACTTATCATATCTTTTAATCCAAGCTTTTATCCAACTGAACATACTTCCCTCTGACCTCAAATGAAACGCATAAAAAAACGTCTATTGCAGAACAATAGACGTTTTTATTTAACTCGAATAGAGCGCAGAGTGATTAGTGCTCGCGCGTCGCTCGGAACTGAACTTCAGGGAAACGTTCAGAAGCTAGGTTCAAGTTCACCATAGTCGGTGCAATGTAAGACAGGTTATCACCACCATCTAACGCGAGGTTAGCTTGGCTCTTACGTTTGAATTCTTCTAGTTTCTTAGCGTCATCACATTCAACCCAACGAGCTGTAGCAACGTTTACACCTTCGTAAATCGCTTCAACGTTGTATTCCGCTTTCAAGCGCGCTACAACCACATCAAACTGAAGTACACCAACTGCACCAACGATCAGATCGTTATTTTGCAAAGGACGGAATACTTGAACCGCACCCTCTTCAGAAAGCTGAACCAAGCCCTTTAGAAGTTGCTTTTGCTTCAGTGGATCGCGCAAACGAATACGACGGAATAGCTCAGGCGCAAAGTTAGGAATACCAGCAAACTTCAAGCTTTCGCCTTGAGTAAAGGTATCACCAATCTGGATTGTGCCGTGGTTATGCAGACCGATGATGTCACCCGCGTATGCTTTTTCAGCACGCGCACGGTCACCCGCCATGAAGGTTACCGCATCTGAGATACTCACGTTCTTACCAGTACGAACATGGTTCATCTTCATACCTTGGTCATAAGTACCCGATACGATACGCATGAATGCGATACGGTCACGGTGTTTTGGATCCATGTTTGCTTGGATCTTAAAGACGAAACCAGAGAACTTCTCTTCAGTCGCTTCAACATCACGCTCATTCGCTTGGCGCGTTTGAGGAGCTGGAGCCCATCGAGTTAGGCCGTCAAGCATGTGGTCAACACCGAAGTTACCCAATGCAGTACCGAAGTAAACCGGAGTCAACTCACCAGCAAGGAACAGTTCGTGATCAAACTCAGGACACGCGCCAATAACCAATTCAAGTTCTTCACGAACACTGCTCGCCAGATCTTCGCCAACAGCTTCGTCGAGTTCAGGGTTATCTAAACCTTTGATGATACGAACTTCTTGGATCTCATGGCCGTGACCAGATTCGTACAAGATCGTTTCATCACGGTGAATGTGATAAACACCTTTAAACTCTTTACCACAACCGATTGGCCATGAGATTGGAGCACAAGCCATACCTAGCTCGCTTTCCACTTCATCAAGCACTTCCATTGGATCACGAACGTCACGGTCAAGTTTGTTCATAAACGTTACGATTGGTGTATCACGTAGACGCGTTACTTCCATTAGTTTACGAGTACGATCCTCGACACCTTTCGCAGCATCGATAACCATCAAACAAGAGTCAACCGCAGTTAGTGTACGGTACGTGTCTTCCGAAAAATCTTCGTGTCCTGGAGTATCGAGTAGGTTTACTAGGCAATCATTGTATGGGAATTGCATTACCGACGTAGTTACCGAGATACCACGTTCTTTTTCCATCTCCATCCAGTCAGATTTAGCGTGCTGGTTAGAGCCACGGCCTTTTACGGTACCCGCTTTTTGAATCGCGTTTCCGAATAAAAGAACTTTTTCAGTAATCGTGGTTTTACCCGCATCCGGGTGAGAGATAATTGCAAACGTTCTACGTTTACTCACTTCTTGTTGGAAAGACATAGTCGCCCTTTGCTGATCTAAAGCGTAAAAAGGGCAAGTAGATAATACTTGCCCTTGAATTCTGTGTGCGGATTATACAGAAAGCGAGTCACTTTCTAAAGGGTCAGTTTGCACCCTATTTTGAGGCTCATTCTGTGGTTAGTTATTTAGCCTGCTAAAAAACGTAACATGATTAGCTAAACGACATAAAAAGATAGCTCATAATGATGGCATCTTCATTGCCTTGCTTGGTTGGGTAATAGTTACGACGGCGATCAACTTCATTAAAGCCGGCCTTTTCGTAAAGATTAAACGCATTCACATTACTTTCGCGAACTTCTAGCCAAGCACTTTCAGCGTCAGCCTGTTCACACATATCGAGAAAGTGCTCAACCAAAGCTTTGCCGTAGCCTTTACCTTGCTGCTTGGGGTCAACCGCTATCGTCAGCAAAGTCACTTCACCGACAATGTTCTGAGCATAGAAATAGCCAACAACCTCTCCGTCCACCTCTAAAACACGGTGGCTGCCTCCACGGCTATTAAGATCACGGATCATGTTTTCAGACCAAGGATGAGAATGCGCGGTCTGTTCAATTTGCCAAATAGCGTCGAGGTGTTGTTCTGAAGTGGGTAATAATTGATTAGTCATAAGCACAAATTTGTTGCCATAAGTCGCGGCGATGTTGGTTATTACCGTTAATGTCAGACAGTAATGGAGATTGAAGTGTTTTGGCCTTCAGTTCATGAGCAGATTCGCAACCAGCAAACCATATCCACTCAACCACTCCTAAATCCACAGAAGATAGATGCTGAGGTTGAATATGTAACGACTGAGATAAGTCGAGCTTGATACTTTTAAGTACTCGCTCAAACATCACGGCGAGATCTTCCTGAGGCTTTTCTGGTGAAACCAACAGTAACTTGCAATCATTCGATAACAGGGTCAATTCAGATTCGTAACCAGCCAAACGCTCTGGGTGACTTAACTCCCACTGGCTAATGCCCATCTCTTGTAGATATTGCGCGTGTGTTTGTGACATATCTAGCGGTCGTAACCTTTGGTTTGTTGGTATTAATATTCTTCAAGCGAACTTAAAGGTGCTCATTGGGGCTGATACTAACAAAAAATAAAGGAGCATCAAGCTCCTTTATTTAGACTAAATCAGTTTGTATCTTATTGAGTGATAAATCAGCTTATAAGTCGTTGAACTCAGGGCTGTAAGCAATCTCACCAGAGTGCCCAGCAAACGCCCCTTCTACCAACTCAATCGCTTGGAAAGCACCTTCAGGCACATCCCAAACACAACTCAGGCCAAATTCGCTCGCCGCCTTGAAACCAAAACGACCGTAGTAAGCAGGATCACCGAGCACAACACAAGCTGGGTAACCAAAATCTACCAAAGTAGAAAATGCGTCTTCAACCAGTGATTTGGCAATGCCTTGATTACGGAACTCTTCTTTCACAGCGAGAGGTGCAAGCCCCTGCCAATTGTGATCGTCACCATCAAGAGTCAGAGGGCTAAACATCAGGTGACCAACCACCTCGCCTTCATCAGAACAAGCCACCAGCGATAGCGTTAAATGGCTATTCTCACGCAAGCTCATAACCAAGTTAGCTTCTGCATCCGTTTCAAAAACAGATTTTAATAAACGATCAATGACAAGTATATCTGCCGGTGCTTCAGTTCGAATAAGCATTCATTACCTCACTTTGTGTATCTGGGGATTGTACTCCCTTCTGCACAAAATCAGCTAATTGATTTAACAAAGTTTTCATAGGAGTCGGCAATAAGTCTAAATCGACGCTATCCATCAAATTTTTAACTTCCAAGCCTAGCTCGGTATCGCCCTCGATAGACAGTCGACGCTGGAAGAAAAGCGTATCTGGGTCTTCTTTGCGCCCCGCAATCAACACGAGATCATTAAGATTGCCACTAAAACTCACATCTTCATTGACTTCTTTATCAGCGACAACTAGTTGCTCATTTTTGTAGCTAATACACCAACTTAACCCCATATCTTTTATTGAAACTTTAAGCCACTTGTCTTCTAGGAACTCAAAATCACCATCCTCTAAAGCCTCCTTGAATACATTTTTCAATGCTTCTAATAAGGCTTTTTTTTGTACTGATTTTGGTAATAACTGGACTGGAGATCGCAAAATTGATGCGGCATTTTGAACTAGTTGAGTGCGTATCTTGTTTATCACGTGACTTATCCGTAACTTTGTCAATAATATAGAAAGCATCATAGATGATGTTGAGATCTCAGTTACTGTTATGTATCAAATTAATTCAGTTTGATACTCGACCTTTAATATATTGATGATCGCAGTTATAGTAACTTGGTCGTGAAAATTACAGCGAATAGCTGCGCCCACAAGTAAATATCGATAGCTGAACAAAAAGCAATCAACATTTAACGGTAGTGAATATTTAAGCTCTTGGAGAATTGGTAGTACTTTGATGCCTCCCCAGCAACTACAACATTGGTTTACACAGCTAACTGCAAACAGTCCGTTCTTTTTTGCGGTACTTGATGCTCAACATAATTATTTTATGGTGAATGAGCGTTACTGTGATATTGCTGGTTTAAGTAAAACAGAGCTTGTAGGCATGAATGACCGCCAAACCTTAGGCGAGCAATTCTACCAACACCTTAAGCCTTACTATGAGCGTGCATTCAATGGCGAAACGATTGAGGCGGAAATTACCCTAAACGAAACTGCTTTAGACACTAGCCTTCATTTCAGCTTATCTCCGCTTACCAATGGTAAAAAGACTGAATACATCATCTTTCACGCCTTCGATACATCTGAAAACCAAGTACTTGTCCGTTCTTTAGAAGAGTCCGAAGCGAAATTCCACAAGCTATCTCACCTGCTCCCAGACGGATTACTGTTAGTTGAAAACGACTACATCCTGTCTTCGAACCCTGCGGCTGCGCGCTTGCTTGGTTTCAACTCAACGACAGAGTTGATTGGCGAAGAGTTAGGTCGATTATTTATCGATGAACAAACCAAAACAGTCTTTAATAATGATCTCAGTTCCATTATTTCTGAGTCTGGTTTGGTTTGTTTAACGGGTGCTCGATGTGGCTTTGAACGTAAGGTTCAGCTAAATATCGACTCGACGGTCATTCTTGGGAGTAGTACCCAACTCGTACTGATTCAAGACGCCCAAGAAACAACAAAACAATACACACCCGCTAACAGTGAAGATGCCTACATTGACACACTGACGAAGCTCTACAACCGACTTGGGTTTACCAAGAGCCTTGAGCAGTTCATTCACAACAATACTCCTGTTGTGATGCTCTATTTAGACATCGATAACTTCAAAAATATCAATGACTCACTTGGCCACCACATCGGTGATAAAGTGATTAAAGAGGTCGCATCTCGCTTAAAACGACAACTGCCTCGTCAAGCTGTTATTGGTCATTTAGGCGGTGATGAATTCGGTATTATTCTACCTGAGCCGGAACACCCACGAACGCCTGAAATACTCTCTGAGAAGATCATATCTCTGATCAATCAACCCTTCGATCTCCACCATTTTAGCAAGCGCTTAGCCTGCTCGATTGGTAGTGTCAGTTTTCCTCACGATGGCAGCGACGCGCGTATCTTGCTGCAAAATGCTGACACCGCAATGTATGAAGCTAAGGATCGTGGACGCAACCGCCTGATTAAGTTCAACGAACAGATGAACAAAGAAGCGCGAATGCGACTGTGGCTTGAGATAGAACTGCAAAAAGCACTGCAACAGAACGGGCTTGAGGTTTGGTACCAACCAAAAGTAAATGCACGTGACTTCACCATTAACGGAGCAGAAGCTCTGGTACGTTGGAAGCACCCTGTAGAAGGTTATATTAGCCCTGCCGCATTTATTCCAGTAGCGGAACGAGCAGGCCTTATTGAACAACTTGGTCGTGTGGTAATGCGCGAAGTATTTGCCACGGTGAAACGGTGGAAGATGCAAGGTATTTTACCGGGTCGCGTCGCGATCAACCTTTCACCAGAACAGTTTGGTAATCCAAAATTGATTGATTTCATGGAGAAGTTGCTGCGTTCGACTGAGCTGGATCCAAGTGCGATTACCTTTGAGCTTACAGAAAGTGCCGTAATGAGTGATAGTGAGCACACGCTGCAAATGCTGAACGCAATTAAAAGACTTGGCTTTGCGTTATCCATTGATGATTTTGGTACCGGTTATTCTTCTCTATCTTACCTTGCTCGCTTTCCAATTGATGAGCTTAAAATTGACCGGGCCTTTATCTCAGATATCGATACCTTACCAAAGCAAATTACCGTGATTGAAAACATCATCAACCTTGGGAAATCTCTCGATTTAACCGTGGTAGCAGAGGGTGTCGAAACCAGTGAGCAAGCAACCCTACTGTCTAATCTCAACTGCAGTTCAATTCAAGGTTTCCACTTCTATCGCCCTCAACCGAAACAAGAGGTTGAAGAATTATTCGCCCAAAACCGTCGCCACAAGAATTAGTAAAACACGCCTTCCAATACCACGCTAAAACAAAAACTCGCCATTCGCCAGTACCTCAAATGGGGTAAAAACAGATTTATCCATCTAAACCTGCCTTACATCAATTCTGTCATTCATAATTCTTCATAAAATACTCGCTTCAATTTTATTCTATTGGTAGTGAGCAAATGGAACTCTTATGCCCAGCGGGTAACTTACCTGCTTTGAAAACCGCTATTGATTGCGGTGCGGATGCTGTCTACATCGGATTCAAAGACGATACGAATGCCCGACACTTCGCAGGCCTTAACTTTGCGGGTAAAAAGCTCGATCGTGCTGTGCAGTATGTACATGACCGCAACAAGAAAATTCACGTTGCCTTAAATACTTTTGCTCACCCAAACGGATTCGAACGTTGGACAAACGCTGTAGACAACGCTGCTGCGCTAGGCGTTGATGCGCTGATCATCGCTGACATCGCGGTGCTCGAGTACGCAGCAAATAAGTATCCAGATCTAGAACTGCACCTATCAGTGCAAGCATCTGCGACCAATGCAGCCGCTATCGACTTCTACCATAAAAACTTCAACGTAAAGCGTGTCGTACTGCCGCGTGTGTTGTCGATTCACCAGGTCAAACAGCTTTCTCGTAATATCACTTCTGACGTTGACCTTGAAGTATTCGCTTTTGGTAGCTTATGTATCATGGCAGAAGGCCGTTGCTACCTCTCTTCATACATGACAGGTGAATCACCAAATACCGTTGGTGCTTGCTCTCCAGCTAAATACGTTCGCTGGCAAGAAACAGAAACCGGCTTAGAGTCTCGCTTGAATGAAATACTTATCGACAAGTATGAAGCAGGTGAGAACGCAGGTTACCCAACGCTGTGTAAAGGTCGTTTCGAAGCGGATATCGATGGTGAACGTAAGCGCTATCATGCACTTGAAGAGCCAACGAGCCTAAACACGCTGTCCATGTTGCCTGAGCTTTTCGCCGCGAATGTTGCCTCTGTGAAAATTGAAGGCCGCCAACGTAGCCCAGCTTATGTCGAGCAAGTCACTCGCACTTGGCGCGCAGCCATCGACCGCTACTTAGCGAACCCTGAACAATACCAAGTGGAACAAGCTTGGAACGCGACACTGGCAAATGTATCTGAAGGTACACAAACCACGCTTGGCGCTTATCACCGTAAATGGCAATAGATCCAAATGGAGAACTCAATGAAATACGCATTAGGCCCTCTACTTTATTTTTGGCCAAAACAAGATGTTGAAAGCTTCTATGAGCAAGCTAAATCAAGCTCTGCCGACATCATCTACCTAGGTGAGGCGGTGTGCTCAAAGCGCCGCGAGATGAAAGCAAAACACTGGATGGACATAGCAAAAGAGCTGTCTGATTCCGGTAAGCAAGTAGTGCTTTCAACCATGGCATTGTTAGAAGCGCCAAGCGAAGTCAACATCATGAAGAAGTACATTGATAACGGTGACTTTGCGATTGAAGCTAATGATGTATCTGCAATTCAACTGGCAAATGAAAGTAAGGTGCCTTTTGTTGTTGGCCCAGCAGTGAACACCTACAACGCACGCACGCTAAACCTATTCCTTAAGCAAGGTATGACGCGTTGGTGTATGCCTGTAGAGCTTTCTCGAGAATGGTTGAGCAACGTCATGACACAGTGCGAAGAGCTCAATATTCGTAATAAGTTCGAAGTAGAAGTGTTTAGTCACGGCTATCTACCGCTTGCTTACTCGGCGCGCTGCTTTACCGCTCGTGCGGAAAACAAAGCTAAAGACGATTGCGAAACCTGCTGTATCAAGTACCCAACAGGGCTACAAGTAGAAAGCCAAGAAGGCCAATCAGTATTTAACCTTAATGGTATCCAGACGCAATCAGGTTACTGCTACAACCTAGTCAATGATTTACCGAACATGCATGACTTGGTCGACGTGGTTCGTTTGAGCCCGTTAGGTCTCGATACCTTCTCGGAAATTAATAATTTCCGAGCGAACGAGCAAGGTCAAAACCCGATGAAGATTGAAAGCCGTCAGTGCAATGGCTACTGGCATCAGCTTGCAGGTTTAGAGGTTAAGAACATCTAGTTCCTCGAATTGGGTTAACTAACAACAGATACAAAAAAGGTCTCGCATTCGCTAGACCTTTTTAATTCGACTTAAGAAAAACGACCTATATCGTCGCGGTTTCCATCGGTGCAGCATCGAGCTTCTTTAGGTCTTTGTAGAGCATTACCATCACCACCACACTTAGCGCGATGTTAGACAGTGGGTACGCAATCCAGATCCCCGGCACACCATACAACTTAGGCATAATGTACAAGAAAGGTAGTTGGATAAGCATATTACCTATCGTTACAAACATCGCCTTGCTGCCTTTATTCACCGCCTGATAGTAAGCACCCGCTACCACCAAGAAGCCATCCAGCGCCAGTGCAAACATGTGAAGTCGGATACCCAACACAGTGTACTCAACTAGCTGGGGTTCATCTGAGTTAAACACTGACACAAACTCACGTGGGAACGCGTTCAGCAACAACACAAACGCCACACCAATCAATACTGAACTCATCATCGCAATCTTGAGTAACTTACGGATGTTCGCTTGATTACGCGCACCATGATTGTAGCTCACCAATGGTTGCATGCCGTTGGCGATACCTTCAGCCGTGAGATAATAGACCGTCACTATATAGCCCAAAATCGCGTAAGCACCGATCATCAACTGATCGCCATATTGAGAGAACAACGCATTGTGCAGCGCCACCATCATCGAACCGTAAGCGTACATAAAGAAACTTGATGTACCAATCGCGAAAATCTGTGGAATCACATCCAGCTTCAGTCTCAATTCATTCCAACGCAAGCGTAAGTTCGCTCGACATGAGAAGAAGTAAGCCAAGCCGAGAGCCGTTACCACAAACTGAGCAATCGCGGTTGCCAATGCTGCGCCCATCAACTCCCACCCATACAGAGCGATAAACATGTAATCGAGTACGATGTTAATCACTGCACCGACAATCATCAGTATGGTGGCTAAGTTCGGGCTGTCATCGTTACGCAGCAAAAACGGCATTGCGATCGAACCTAGCGTGAAGACACTGGCACCAATCAGAATATGTAAGTACTGCAGGCCAAGTTCATATACTCGCCCTTCCGCGCCCTGCCAAAGCAAGAAGTTATCAGCAAACAAAAACAGCAATGCAGAGACAATAGGCGTTATCGCTAGCAACAAGGTTAAGCCCGTTGCTAAGATCTGTTTAGCGCCTTGAGTATCTTTTTCACCTTGACGAATAGAGACAAGCGCACCTGTACCCACGCCCACCAACATACCAATACCGAGAATCGAACCAATCACAGGCCACGCAACATTGATGCCTGCAAGTCCATCAGCCCCAACATAGCGGCCAATGAAGATGCCATCCACCACTTGGTACAGGCCATTAACCAACATAGCCGCTACGGTAGGAATTGTGTATCGCCAAAACTGACGACTAATTGAGTTACTCATTTCTTACTCTACTTTCATCTGTGAGTCGCATATCAACAAGATATGACTCGAAAAATTAGTTAACAAGGCTAACTAAATATCTAAATTATTTACTTCAAAGCTTTATTTAATAACAGGTTTAGCTGCTGAGACTCTTGCTCAGACAAACGACTTTCCAATATCTGTGCCATGACCTGATAGATCTTACTTTCTTCTTCTAAGCCGACTTCAGCTTTGCTGGTCAATACGACCAACTTAGACCTCGCATCTTCGAGCGAAACTTTACGCTCAACAAGCCCCTTTCTCTCTAGTCTCTGAACCATAGTGGTTGCTGAAGGCTTTGTCACCTGCATCTCAATCGCAAGATCAGTCAATCGGATCGGTTCAGGAGAAGATTGAATGACCTTCAAATAGTCATACTCATTGAAGCTCAATTGGCAAATAGGGTCTTCATTTACCTGAGTTCGCCATATCTTAGAGGCGAAGCGCTCAATCTTTTCTAAATTCTGGTTCAGCATACTCACCTTATCAAGAATTGCATTTAGTTAGCAAGGCTAACTATTTTAGTGTTGTTTAAATAAAAAGCAATCAAAAACGAGCCCCCCCCCCCCACCACCTGTTTATAAAAAAGAAGCATAAAAAAACCGCTGACAGGCAGCGGTTCTTCGGAATCAAAATATATCGTTTACTTTGTGTTGGCTTTTTGTTCGGCCTCAGCCAACTTAACTTTTGCTAAGTGCTCGGCTTTAAGAGTAGTAAATATACGGCTTAGCTCTAAGAAAGAGTAACGATGCTCTACATATTCATACACATTGAAAGACACTGACAACTTGTACAGAGAGATCGCATTCGCGTAGTCCCCATTCATGTGGTAACGCTTAGCAAGGTAGAAATATGTCTCAGTTAGACGCTGCGCAAGTAACGTGTTGTCACGAGTACCGGTCAAGATCGCCTTAAAAGCCTGCTCTTCAGTAATGTCATCAAGCATAATCGCGACTAATACCCAACCCCACTGCTCATCACGGCTCTCGTAACGTTTTTGCAAATCAAGCTTGGCTTGCTCTGGCGTGAGTTCGTGCTGAATGATATACAACCAAAGCGCACGGAATGGATCACTTGGATCATCGGTATAATGCTTCATCATCTCTTCATTGGCTAAGTCGTAACGCTCGCCGTAGTAGAGAGCTATAGAGCGATTTCTTTCTGCGTAAGTGTTTGCAGGATCAAGCTCTAACGTAGAATCAAAAGATTCATAAGCGGCATCAAACTCCCCTACCTGCGTAAAGTAAACCCCCAAAAGATTGAAGATATCAGGTTGAGCAGGGTTCAATGAAAGAGATTGGTTGAAGTCGAGACGCGCGAGATCACGTAGGCCAACACTGTCGTAGTAGTTACCACGCTCAAACAGCATTTTAGCTCGAACTTCATCATTCAAATCTGGGCGCTGTAATAATTGACTAAGACGTGCAATTTGTACTTCTTGCTGAACGCTTGGTTGCAGTGGTACTGCCATTGGGGGATAAACCCAACGGGAGGTGTTATCTGATGTTGTCGCACAACCTGTTAGTACAAGCAGCAAACACATACTCGCGGTTTGAAACCATTTCACAAATAATTACTCCTGTTATGACCGCAATAAAAAAGGGGAGCGATATGCTCCCCTTTATAACATGCTTTTTTACCAATGGGTTAGAAATCACTAAAAAGCGATAGTCCCATTAATAGGCTAAGAATTACTCAGCCGCAGGTGCTTCGCCTTCAACTGGCGTTTCAACTGCTTCTTTCATGCTTAGACGTACACGGCCTTGACGGTCAATTTCAAGAACCTTAACTGGTACTTCTTGACCTTCAGTTAGGTAGTCAGACACTTTCTCAACACGCTTGTCAGCGATTTGAGAGATGTGTACTAGACCATCTTTACCTGGAAGGATAGTAACGAATGCACCGAAGTCAGCTAGACGAGCAACTTTACCTTGGTAAATGCGGCCAACTTCAACTTCAGCAGTGATCTCTTCGATACGACGGATAGCTTCTTGAGCAGCTGCGCCTTCAGTAGCAGCAATCTTGATTGTGCCATCGTCTTCGATTTCGATTGTAGTTCCTGTTTCTTCACAAAGAGCACGGATAACTGCGCCGCCTTTACCGATAACATCTTTGATCTTATCAGAGCTGATTTTCATTGTGTGGATACGTGGAGCGAATTCAGAGATATCTTCACGAGCACCAGAGATAGCTTCATCCATTACAGAAAGGATGTGCTTACGTGCACCTTGCGCTTGGTTAAGAGCAATTTGCATGATCTCTTTAGTGATACCTTCGATCTTGATGTCCATTTGAAGTGCAGTGATACCAGCGTTAGTACCTGCTACTTTAAAGTCCATATCACCTAGGTGATCTTCGTCGCCAAGGATGTCAGAAAGAACAACGAAATCGTCGCCTTCTTTAACAAGACCCATTGCGATACCCGCAACAGAAGCTTTGATTGGAACACCAGCATCCATAAGTGCTAGAGATGTACCACATACAGAAGCCATTGAAGAAGAACCGTTAGATTCTGTGATTTCCGATACAACACGAACTGTGTATGGGAATTCGTCAACAGAAGGCATTACTGCTTGGATACCACGTTTAGCAAGCTTACCGTGACCAATTTCACGACGCTTAGGAGAACCAACGAAACCAGTCTCACCTACACAGTATGGAGGGAAGTTGTAGTGTAGAAGGAAGTTGTCTTTCTTCTCACCCATTAGGCTATCGATGATTTGTGCATCACGTTGTGTACCAAGCGTTGCAGTAACAAGTGCTTGAGTTTCACCACGAGTGAATAGAGAAGAACCGTGTGTACGTGGAAGAACACCAGTACGTACGTCTAACGCACGAACCATGTCTTTTTCACGGCCATCAATACGTGGGTTGCCAGCAATGATGCGGCTACGTACTACGTTTTTCTCTAGAGAACCAAGCATGCCGCGGATTTCGCGCTCATCTAGGTTTTCGTCTTGTGCAATTAGAGCTTCAACAGTGTCGTTCTTGATTGCGCCAACTTGCTCGTAACGAGCCATTTTCTCAGTGATCTGGTACGCGTCAGATAGACGTGTTTCAGCTTGCTCAGCAACTTTAGCTTTAAGCTCAGTGTTAACTGCTGGCGCTTCCCAGTTCCAAGATGGAGTTGCAACTTCAGCAGCAAACTCGTTGATTGCTTTGATTACAACTTGTTGTTGGTCGTGACCGTAAACAACAGCTGAAAGCATTTCTTCTTCAGATAGGTTATCTGCTTCAGATTCAACCATAAGTACTGCGCCTTCTGTACCAGACACAACTAGGTCTAGTTTAGAGTTTTCAAGCTCAGTATTTGATGGGTTAAGAACAAGTTCGCCGTCGATGTGACCAACACGTGCAGCACCGATAGGACCATTGAATGGAGCACCAGAGATAGCAAGTGCAGCAGACGTTGCGATCATAGTGATCATGTCTGGGTTTACGTCAGGGTTGATAGAAACAACCGTAGCGATAACTTGAACTTCGTTTTTAAACGCACTTGGGAAAAGTGGACGAATTGGACGGTCAATCAGACGAGCTGTTAGTGTTTCGCCTTCAGATGGACGACCTTCACGCTTGAAGAAACCACCAGGGATTTTACCCGCAGCGTATGTACGCTCTTGGTAGTTAACTGTTAGAGGGAAGAAATCTTGACCCGCAACAGCTTCTTTTTTAGCAACAACAGAAACGAATACTGATGTATCGTCCATAGTCGCCATTACAGCAGCAGTAGCTTGACGTGCCATTACGCCCGTTTCTAGAGTAACGGTGTGGTTACCGTACTGGAATGACTTTACAACTGGTTTTTCAAACATTGTATATCCTTCATCTGAAAATCTCTTTTCAGAATAAGTGAATGAATGCTCAGCAATAACTAATCGCGACTAGTAAAAAAAGACGAGAAGTTCAATCAGACTAAACATCTGCTTTTAATAGTCGCGACCTATTGGCCGACATCTGTGACTGTTATTGTTGAGCTAATTAGGGTGCGAAATAATCAAACAATTATTCGCGTGCGAGAGTATAAACTATTTTTTTGGCAAGAGACATTTTCACGATTAAAAATCAGGTTAACCGCACAGAGAACCTACATTTTTGACATTAAAAATATAACAGGCACAAAAAAAGGAGCATAAATGCTCCTTTTCTTCAAACTGTCTTTGCAGACATCGCTATTAGCGACGTAGGCCTAGACGCTTGATTAGGTCTTGGTAACGAGTAAGGTTTTTGCCTTTCAAGTAATCAAGAAGCTTACGACGGCTAGAAACCATACGTAATAGACCACGACGGCTGTGGTGATCGTGTTTGTGCGCTTTGAAGTGACCTTGTAGGTGGTTGATAGAAGCAGTAAGTAGTGCTACTTGTACTTCTGGTGAACCTGTGTCGCCTTCAGATTGTGCGTATTCTGCAACGATTGCTGCTTTAGTTTCTGCATTCAGAGACATAAATCTCTCCTGATAAGAGTAAGTTTATATTTGTAGCAGCCAATCTCTGATTCAGCCGCTACGCGAGCTGGGGATTATAGGGAAGTTTGTCAGCTGGTGCAATAACAATCGAACCAATGAAAAACGAAAAAAGCGAACCATTAAAATTAAGGGCTCGCTTTCTATATTATTGATTCGCTTTTCCAGGCTAAGCGCTAATACCTAACTAGGTTTCAGCGCTACGCTTGAGGCTCTTCATCTCTGAAAACAACCAAACGCTTCGGTGCAACTCGGCCATCTTCAGCAATCTGAGCAACACCAACAAACAGCTTCTCTTCACCACTTGTCATGCGAACCGTGCCTTCAGTTGGCGCACCAGCAACCTGAACGGGCATACCGTGCTGAACTAGGTCAGTCAGTTCCGCGTTCAAGTTAACTTCTGGTAAGTCTTCAACGGCTGTGTCCATTGGCATCAACAGTGGGTCAAGCAGCTCTTTGGGTGCAATTTCTTGCGCCTGTGCTTGCTCTAGGATCTCGTTCAACTGCTCCAAAGTCACCATACGCTCGTACGGATACTTTGCTACACCTGTACGACGAAGCATGGTCACGTGAGCACCACAACCTAGCATTTCACCAAGATCGTCAGTAATTGTGCGGATGTAAGTACCTTTAGAACAGTGCACTTCCATCTCAACTTCATCACCTTCAAAGCGAAGCAGTTCAATAGAGTAAACAGTGATCTTACGAGATTCACGAGGCACCTCGATACCTGCACGTGCGTATTCATACAAAGGCTTACCTTGATACTTCAATGCTGAAAACATTGATGGAATCTGGTCGGTTTCACCTTTGAAGCTTGCAATGCAGCGTTCAAGTTGCTCTTGAGTCACGTTAACATCACGTGTCTCTACCACTTCGCCATCAGAGTCAGAGGTATTGGTACGCTCACCAAGCTTAGCAATTACTACGTAGCGCTTATCAGAATCTAGAAGAAACTGAGAGAACTTCGTTGCTTCACCAAGACAAATTGGCAGCATGCCAGTCGCAAGAGGATCCAGAGCACCGGTGTGCCCTGCCTTCTCTGCAAAGTAAATACGTTTTACTTTTTGCAGTGCATCATTAGACGAAATGCCCGTTGGCTTATCTAACAGAATTACCCCGTTGATAGGGCGACCTTTACGACGGCGAGCCATTACTCTTCGTCCTTAGACTGAGTTTCGTCAGTACGGCCAGACTCTTCTTGCTTGCGCTTATCGTCGTTTAAAACTTCACTTACTAGGTTAGACATACGCATGCCTTCTACTAGTGTGTTGTCGTAAGTAAAACGTACTTCAGGCGTTAGGCGGTGACGAATACGCTTACCAAGAGCCATACGAACTGGCACTTCATGCTCTTTAAGAGCAGCAAGACATGATTCAGGTGTTTGCTCACCGATACATAGGAAAGTAACGAACACTTTTGCGTAAGCAAGGTCACGAGACACTTCTACGTCTGAGATCGTTACCATACCGATACGTGAGTCACGAACTTCACGTTGTAAGATAAGCGCAAGCTCCTTTTGAAGCTGCTGAGACACACGTTGTGTGCGGCTAAATTCTTTTGACATTTTCTTTTCTCACTTAGAAAGATGGGGGGCTTGGTAATTACCAGCCCCCCATGGTGTATTCAACAACCGATTACCTTATTACCTTTATTAGTAATGTTAGTAACCTTAGTCAATATGTCGAGTCGTACAGACTGATTAGTCTAGAGTACGTTTAACCTCAACGATTTCGAATACTTCGATCTGGTCACCAACGCGAACGTCGTTGTAGTTCTTAACGCCAACACCACACTCGTAACCATTCTTAACTTCTTGAACGTCATCTTTAAAGCGACGAAGTGACTCTAGTTCACCTTCGTAGATAACAACGTTTTCACGAAGTACACGGATTGGGTTGCTACGCTTAATCGTACCTTCAGTAACAATACAACCAGCGATTGCACCAAGTTTAGGCGACTTAAATACGTCACGAACTTGTGCAAGACCAATGATTTCTTGACGGAATTCAGGAGCAAGCATACCGCCCATTGCCTGTTTAACTTCGTCAATCAGTTGGTAGATGATTGAGTAGTAACGTAGATCTAGGTTTTCGTTCTGAACTGTATTACGCGCAGTTGCGTCAGCACGAACGTTGAAACCAAGAATGATAGCGTTAGAAGCTGCAGCAAGCGTTGCGTCAGTTTCAGTAATACCACCAACACCAGAACCTACGATGTTCACTTTAACTTCGTCAGTTGACAGTTTCAGTAGAGAGTCAGCAATCGCTTCTACAGAACCTTGAACGTCAGCTTTAAGTACAACGTTAAGTTCAGCAACTTCGCCTGCCGTCATGTTCGCGAACATGTTTTCTAGTTTCGCTTTTTGTTGGCGAGCTAGTTTAACATCACGGAATTTACCTTGACGGTAGTTTGCAACTTCACGCGCTTTACGCTCATCACGTACAACAGTCGCTTCATCACCTGAAGCAGGAACGCCAGAAAGACCTAGAATTTCTACAGGGATAGATGGACCTGCAGTTTCGATGTCTTTACCGTTTTCATCGCGCATTGCACGAACACGGCCGTACTCTTGACCACAAAGAACGATATCGCCTTTGTTTAGAGTACCAGACTGTACTAGTACTGTTGCAACTGGACCGCGACCTTTATCAAGACGAGATTCAACAACAACACCAGATGCCATGCCTTCTTTAACCGCTGTAAGCTCAAGAACTTCAGACTGAAGAAGGATAGACTCTAGAAGACCATCGATGTTTGTACCCTGTTTTGCAGAGATGTGAACGAAGATGTTCTCACCGCCCCATTCTTCAGGGATAACGTCGTATTGAGCTAGCTCATTCTTAACGTTGTCTGGGTTTGCACCCTCTTTATCGATCTTGTTCACAGCAACAATCAGAGGAACGCCTGCCGCTTTCGCGTGCTGGATTGCTTCGATTGTTTGTGGCATTACGCCATCATCTGCTGCAACTACTAGTACAACGATATCTGTCGCTTGAGCACCACGAGCACGCATAGCAGTAAAGGCCGCGTGTCCAGGAGTATCAAGGAAAGTGATCATGCCGTTGTCAGTATCTACGTGGTAAGCACCAATGTGCTGCGTGATACCGCCAGCTTCGCCAGAAGCAACGTGTGCTTTACGAATGTAGTCAAGTGTTGAAGTTTTACCGTGGTCAACGTGACCCATGATAGTAACAACAGGAGCACGACCTTCAGCGATAGCATCGCTATCACGGTCAGCTAGTACTGCTTCTTCAAGTTCGTTTTCTTTACGTAGGATTACCTTGTGACCCATTTCTTCAGCAACAAGTTGTGCTGTTTCTTGGTCGATCACTTGGTTGATAGTCGCCATAGCGCCCATCTTCATCATTACTTTGATAACTTCAGTTGCTTTAACTGACATTTTGCTAGCCAGTTCAGAAACAACGATCGTTTCGCCGATAGCAACGTCAGATTTTGCAACAGTCGCTGACTTATCGAAGCCTTGCTGCATTGAAGTTGGTTTAGCAAGCTTACCTTTACCGCCACGACCACGTTGGTTACGACCACCACGGTTATTGCCAGGTTGAGCAGCTGGAGCTGGTTTCTTCTTGCGACGACGAGGTGCTTTCTCGTCTTTTTTGTCTGCCGCATCTTCAGCTTCACGAGCGTAAGTAGAAGTAGTCACATGGTAATCCGCAGATTTCTCTTGCTCTTTCTTCTTCTTCTCTTCTTCAGACCAACGTTCTTGGTTCTCTTCTGCTAACTTACGAGCTTCTTCAACAAGCTTAGCTGCTTCAGCTTCGGCTTTACGAGTTGCTTCTTGCTCTTGACGAGCTTTAAGTTCATCCGCTTCTTTTTTCGCTTGTGCGTTAGCGTCTGCATTTTTTGAATTCATGTCTTTTTTAGCCTTTTCAGCTTGTGCGCGTTGAGCCTTCTCTTCAGCATCACGTTTTGCATCCGCTTCACGTGTTACTTTTGCTTCGGCTTCGCGCTGTGCTTTCTCTGCAGCATCACGTTTCGCTTGCTCTTCAGCATCGCGTTGTGCTTTCTCTTCCGCTTCACGATTAGCTACTTCCTCAGCTTCACGTTTCGCTTCATCTTCAATAGTGCTGCGCTTCACGTAAGTACGCTTTTTACGTACCTCAACTTGAACATCCTTACTCTTACCGCCTCCAGCGGCAACACTTAGCGTGCTGCGGGTCTTGCGTTGAAGAGTTAAACGAGTCGGTTCTGTTTCACCAGAAGTATCGCCGTGCTCCTTTTTAAGGTGCGTTAGCAATGTTTGCTTCTCTGAATCAGTCACTTGGTCCGACCCTGCTTTCTTCATGCCTGCATCAGCAAGTTGTTCAATTAAGCGGTCAACTGGCGTACCAATCTCTTCACTCAGTGCTTTAACTGTTAATTGTGTCATACCGCTCTCTCTCCTTGCTGAATTATTCTTCGTCGCCGAACCAACAGATGTTACGCGCAGCCATAATTAGCTCGCCTGCACGCTCTGCAGTTAGGTCTTCGATGCCTTCTAGTTCATCAACGCCTTGGTCAGCTAGGTCTTCCAATGTCGCAACGCCTTTTGCTGCTAGCTTGTAAGCCATTTCACGCTCAAGACCTTCAAGTGCAAGTAGGTCTTCAGCTGGCTCAACACCATCGAAAGTTTCTTCTTTCGCTAGCGCTAGAGTTGTCAGTGCGTCTTTCGCGCGGTTACGCAATTCTTCAACGATACCTTCATCTAGACCATCGACTTCAAGAAGCTCGTTCACAGGAACGTAGGCTACTTCTTCAAGCGTAGAGAAGCCTTCTTCAACAAGCATTTGAGCAAAGTCTTCTTCGATATCTAGGTGCTTCATGAAGTTTTCAATAGAAGCAACAGCTTCTTCTTGGTGCTTCTTCTCTAGATCAGCAACAGTCATTACGTTCAGTTCCCAACCAGTAAGTTGAGACGCTAGACGTACGTTTTGACCGCTACGACCGATAGCTTGCGCTAGGTTGTCAGCTTCAACCGCGATGTCCATTGAGTGCGTATCTTCATCAACGATGATAGAAGCAACATCAGCAGGAGCCATTGCATTGATAACGAATTGCGCCGGGTTATCATCCCAAAGCACGATATCGATACGCTCACCGCCAAGGTCGTTAGATACAGCTTGTACACGTGCGCCACGCATACCAACACACGCACCAACAGGGTCAATACGTTTGTCGTTTGTTTTAACGGCGATTTTAGCACGAGAACCAGCGTCACGTGCAGCACCTTTAAGTTCAATTAGCTCTTCACCAATCTCAGGCACTTCAACACGGAATAGTTCAGCTAGCATTTCTGGCTTAGAACGAGTAACAAACAGCTGGAAGCCGCGAGCTTCTGGCTTAACTGCGTATAGAAGACCACGAACACGGTCACCTGGACGGAAGTTTTCACGAGGAAGTTGGTCATCACGAAGGATTACCGCTTCAGCGTTGTTACCTAGATCTAGAATCACTGTGTCACGGTTAACTTTCTTAACTGCGCCAGTAACTAGCTCGCCTTCGTTATCAATAAACTGTTCAACGATTTGAGCGCGTTCAGCTTCACGTACTTTCTGTACGATAACTTGCTTAGCTGTTTGAGTCGTAATACGGTCAAACGTTACTGATTCGATATCATCTTCGATGAAACCGCCAAGTTCGATCTCTGGATCATCGTACTTTGCAGCTTCAATAGAGATTTCTTTTGTTGGGAATTCAACTTCCTCAACAGCTTCCCAACGGCGGAAAGTTTCGAAATTACCCGTTTTACGGTCAATCTCAACACGAACTTCGATTTCTAGTTCGCTTTTCTTTTTTGTTGCCGTTGCAAGCGCGATTTCAAGCGCTTCAAAAATACGCTCACGAGGAACTGCTTTCTCATTAGAAACAGCTTCTACTACCGCCAAAATTTCTTTGTTCATTAATCTAGCCTCTTAAGCTCTTCTCTCTAGGAGAACTAAAATTTAGGGATCAGGTTAGCTTTCGCAATATTGCTCAGGACGAATTCTTCTTCTTGTCCTTCAACCAATACTTTCACTGTCTCGCCTTCGATAGATTGGATATCACCTTTCCATTTACGACGGTTGCCAACAGCCATTTTCAAAACGATGCTTACCTCGTGACCAATAAATTGTTGGTAATGCTCAGCTTTGAACAGTGGTCTCTCTAAACCTGGTGAAGACACTTCAAGGTTATAAGCCACTGAAATTGGATCTTCAACGTCCATTACGGCACTTACTTGGTGGCTAACTTCAGAGCAATCATCTACATTGATACCATTTGGTGAATCGATGTAAATGCGTAGCGTTGAGTGCTCACCAGCACGAATAAATTCTAATCCAACTAACTCATAACCTGATGCTGCTACTGGAGCGTCAAGCATTTCAGTAAGTTGTCTTTCTAAACCAGTCATTTAACCACTCCAGAAACAAAAAAAGGGCTCAAAGCCCAATTTAAATTCCAAGCAAACATTATCATCTAAATGCATTTATAAATGCTTAGATAACAAAAAACCCCGTATAAGCCGGGGTTTTTGTTGCTGGACCCTTATATGTTAAGTGTCATCATATTTGATATCACACTTAACTCACAGTGAGGTTCACACTGTGCAAACTTGCTACCAATACAAGCTATATAATAGCATTGAAATTGGTTGCGGGAGCCGGATTTGAACCGACGACCTTCGGGTTATGAGCCCGACGAGCTACCAAACTGCTCCATCCCGCGTCCGACTTGTGAGCATTATACGCCCAACAAGATGTTTTACAAGTTTGTAAACATGGTGCCGAGAGAGGGACTCGAACCCTCACACCCTAAGGCACTAGCACCTCATGCTAGCGTGTCTACCAATTTCACCATCTCGGCATCAAATCTTTACAGATTATTGTGGAATTTCGTCGCCTTGCGCCGGAACTTCACTCACTGCATCTTCAGCTTGTTGAATCACCTGACCTTGGGTCGGGTCAATCCACTGTGACTCAGTTTTATGTGTAGACATATTACCAAGCACTAAGCTAAGGATAAAAAATGTAGTTGCAAAAATTGCAGTCATTCGGGTAAGGAAATTTCCTGAGCCACCAGCACCAAACACAGTGTTTGAAGCGCCAGCACCGAAAGAGGCTCCCATATCTGCGCCTTTACCTTGTTGAATCAACACTAGGCCAATTACACCAAGCGCTGCCAACAGGTAAATCACAAGTAGAACTGTAAACATTTTTCCACCTATGTTCCTAATTGTTGAGCCAGCGCCGTTCAAAAAACTATTTTTAAGAACAAGGCTAGCGACCTCCTAACTGAAGGCCGAGCAATACTAGCGAATGCGACGATGACTGACAAGAGGAATTTACTAAAAAATAAGCCTTTACCAAGCAAGTGGTCAAAAAAAGGGCAAAAGGGACGCAAAACTCATTTGCGTCCCTTTTTAATCATCACATAACTAAAACCCGGCCCCCACAAGTGAGACCGACTTTGCCTGTTACGACAAATGTTTTATTAGCAATTCGCTTTTACTGCATCAGCAATTTTCAGTGCAGAACTCTGAACAAGTTCAGCATCTTCACCTTCGACCATTACGCGCAGTAGTGGCTCAGTACCCGATTTGCGTAATAGCACACGACCTTTCTCACCGAGTTCCGTCTCGACTTCAATAACAGCCGCTTTCACGGCCTCTGCTTCTAGTGGGTTTGAATCACCACTGAAACGAACATTTTCTAGAACTTGAGGGTATAACGTCATACCTTGAGAAAGCTCATTCAGTGTCATTTCACTATCGACAACTGAGGCCAATACTTGCAGAGCAGCAACGATAGCATCACCGGTCGTCACTTTATCTAATAGGATAACGTGACCCGAGTTCTCAGCACCGATCTTCCAACCTTTAGCCAGAAGCTGTTCCATAACGTAACGGTCGCCGACAGCAGCACGTACAAACGGAATACCTAACTGCTTAAGGCCGTTTTCCATCCCAAGGTTAGTCATTAGTGTACCAACAACGCCACCTTTCAACTCACCACGACGCAGTGCATCGCGCGCAATAATGTAAGCAATTTGGTCACCATCAACTTTGTTGCCTAGCTCGTCAACCATGATAATACGATCACCATCACCATCAAAGCCAAGGCCCAACGCCGCTTTTTCTTCAAGCACTTTAGCTTGCAGAGCGCGTACATCAGTCGCACCGACTTCGTGGTTGATGTTAGTGCCATTTGGCTCCACACCAATCGCAATAACCTCAGCACCCAGCTCTTTAAATACAGCCGGCGCAATGTGGTAAGTCGCACCATGTGCGCAATCAACCACAATTTTCATACCAGCTAGCGTCATTTTGTGTGGGAATGTACTTTTACAAAATTCAATATAACGGCCTGCAGCATCATTTAGGCGTACCGCTTTACCTAATTCGGAAGATTCCACGCACTCGATATCTTTGTCTAGCTCAGCTTCGATGGCGAGTTCAATGTCATCCGACAACTTCGTACCTTCAGAAGAGAAGAACTTGATGCCGTTGTCATAGAAGGGATTGTGCGATGCAGATATAACAATTCCCGCTTCAGCACGGAAAGTTTGTGTTAAGTAAGCAACGGCAGGTGTTGGCATTGGGCCAGTAAACGTAGCCTGAAGACCAGCAGCAGCAAGTCCCGCTTCTAGTGCAGACTCAAGCATGTAGCCAGAGATACGAGTATCTTTACCAATGATCACTTTCTTTGTGCCCTGCTTTGCAAGAACACGACCGGCAGCCCAGCCAAGCTTCAAAACAAAATCAGGTGTGATTGGGTACTGGCCAACTTTGCCACGTACACCATCGGTGCCGAAGTAACGTCTTTTATCAGACATATTGATTTTCCTTAATTATGATTAGTGATTGTTATTCATCACTTCGATTATCTTCATCGCTTCCAATGTATCTTCAACATCGTGAACGCGAATAATTTGTGCGCCTTTAATTGCTGCGATAGTTGCGCAAGTAACGCTAGCGACCATGCAGTCAGCTGGGGCTTTGTCTAGTAGCTTAAAGATCATCGACTTTCTCGACATCCCCGCTAAGACAGGCAAACCAAGCGTATGAAACTTTTCAAGGTGCGCTAATAAATGGTAATTGTGTTCGATGGTTTTACCAAAACCAAAACCAGGATCAAGTATCAGCTGCTCTTTTGAGATACCGACAGTCTCACAAGCTTCGACCCTTTCTTGTAAAAAGGCTTCAACATCCGTTAGAACATCATCGTAACTTGGATTGGCTTGCATGGTTCTTGGCTGACCTTTCATGTGCATCAAGCAAATAGGTACATTAGCCTCTGCGGCCACTTCTAGAGCCCCGGGCTCTTGCAGTGCGCGGACATCATTGATCAAATCAGCTCCTGCTTCAACAGCTTGGCGCATCACTTCTGCTTTGCTGGTATCGATAGAGATCCAAACATCAAACTTGGTGCGAATTGCTTTAATAGCAGGGATAACTCGAGCCAATTCTTCCTCTAAGGAAACGTCTGGAGCTCCCGGACGAGTCGATTCACCACCAATATCAATGATGCTAACGCCAGCCTGAATCATTCTTTCAGCTTGCAACAACGCATTATCTAGAGAGTTGAATTTCCCGCCATCAGAGAAAGAGTCAGGCGTAACATTGAGGATACCCATCACATGAGGGCGGTCTAAAACGAGCGTTTTATTGTGTGCTTTTAATATCATGAAAGGCAGGTCTTAAAGGTAAAAACATCTTGGGCTATAAACAGAAAAACCCTGAGCGTACTCAGGGTTTTAATTTAAAGCTTAGTGATTAAGAATCTTTGTTTTGAGCATCATCTGATTCAGACTTAACGTCTTCAACTTGTGACTCTTCAGCTTTTGGCTCGGCTTCGGCTTGCTCTTCTGATTTAGCTTCAGGCTTAGCTTCTTCCTTTGCAGGTTCTGCTTTCGCCTGGTCACCCCAACCAGCAGGCTCACGAATGTCAGTCTTACGTTCCATGAGGTCATCAATTTGACCCGCATCGATCGTTTCGTACTTCATAAGCGCATCTTTCATCGAGTGCATCAAATCCATATTGTCTTCTAGGATTTGCTTAGCTCGAGCATAGTTACGGTCGATAAGGATACGAATTTCTTCATCGATAAGTCGAGTTGTATCGTCAGAAACATGTTTCGCTTGGCTCATGCCGCGACCTAGGAAAACTTCGCCTTCTTCTTCAGCATAAAGAAGAGGACCCAGTTTCTCAGAGAAGCCCCACTGCGTTACCATCTTACGAGCAATATCAGTTGCACGCTCGATATCGTTTGACGCACCAGTCGAAACCTTATCTTTACCGTAGATAAGTTCTTCAGCAAGACGACCACCGTACAAGCTAGAGATCATTGATTCTAGATGTTGGCGAGACATGCTTACGCGATCTTGCTCAGGTAAGTACATAGTTACACCAAGCGCACGACCACGTGGGATGATTGATACTTTGTACACTGGATCGTGTTCAGGTACCAAACGACCAACAATTGCGTGACCTGCTTCGTGGTAAGCCGTTGACTCTTTCACTTCCTCAGACATCACCATTGAACGGCGCTCTGCACCCATCATGATTTTATCTTTCGCAAGTTCAAACTCAACCATAGATACATTGCGCTTGTTACCACGAGCTGCAAATAGCGCCGCCTCGTTCACAAGGTTCGCAAGATCTGCACCAGAGAAACCTGGAGTACCACGAGCAATCAGAGATGGTTCAACATCACCTGATAGTGGCACTTTACGCATGTGTACTTTAAGAATCTGTTCACGACCACGTACATCAGGTAGACCAACCACAACTTGACGGTCAAAACGACCAGGACGAAGTAATGCAGGGTCTAGTACATCTGGACGGTTAGTCGCAGCGATAACAATAATACCTTCGTTGCCTTCAAAACCATCCATCTCAACCAGCATTTGGTTAAGTGTTTGCTCACGTTCATCGTGACCACCACCAACACCAGCGCCACGTTGACGACCTACAGCATCGATTTCATCGATAAAGATGATACAAGGTGCTGCTTTCTTCGCTTGTTCGAACATGTCACGCACACGAGATGCACCAACACCAACAAACATTTCAACGAAGTCAGAACCAGAGATAGTAAAGAACGGTACTTTCGCTTCACCGGCAATCGCTTTTGCAAGCAACGTCTTACCAGTACCAGGAGGACCGACCAACAGGATACCCGTCGGGATTTTACCACCTAGCTTTTGGAAGCGGCTTGGGTCACGAAGGTAATCCACAAGCTCTTTCACGTCTTCTTTTGCTTCGTCACAACCAGCAACATCAGCAAACATCGTTTTGATTTGTTCTTCGCTCATCATTCGAGCTTTGCTCTTACCAAAAGACATCGCGCCTTTACCGCCGCCGCCGCCTTGCATTTGACGCATGAAGAAAATCCATACACCAATCAGTAAGATCATTGGGAACCATGAGATGAAGATAGTGCCAAGCAGGCTCTGCTCTTCAGGTGGTGTACCCTGAACTTTTACGTTTTGATTAATTAAGTCATCAAGTAGCTTTTGATCATAAACAGGCATGTAAGTTACATACTTAGAGCCACCACCACGACGTGTGAAAGTGATTTCGCTGTTATTGAACTGTGCGTCTTGAATCTGGCCTTGGCCAACTTCCTGTACAAACGTGGTGTAATCTACTGCTCTGCCGTTACTTTCCCCAGGGCCGAAGCTCTGGAATACCGACATCAACACTACCGCGATAACAAGCCACAGAATTAAATTTTTTGCCATGTCACTCAAGGTGTAAGCCTCTCGATAACTAATTGTAATTAAAGGTAGGGTACTACAGTTTGTAACCTGTAGCCATGTTGTTAACTCTCACTCTTGGAAGAGAATCGTTAACCTTTGTAACCAGTTGCTACGATAAACACTTCACGAGAGCGAGCTCGAGAAGAGTCGGGTTTTCTAACTTTGACTGTTTTAAACATCTCACGGACGTCCTTAACATATTGGTCAAACCCTTCGCCTTGGAATACTTTTACAACAAAACTACCATTGGTAGCTAGAACTTGTCGACACATATCCAAAGCTAATTCAACTAAATACATAGCTCTTGGCTGATCCACAGAATTGTTGCCTGCTATATTAGGTGCCATATCAGACATCACGACATCAACCATATTTGGTTGTATACGTTCCAACAAGGCATCTAGCACAGCTTCTTCTCGAAAATCGCCTTGTAAAAAACTCACTCCGGCAATCGGATCCATTGGTAATAAGTCACACGCAATGATTTGACCGTTGTCTCCGATAATCTTAGCAGCATATTGAGACCAACCGCCAGGCGCTGCACCCAAATCCACAATGGTCATCCCTGGAGTCAGCAATTTATCTTTCGTTTGAATCTCTTCCATTTTGAAATAAGCACGCGAACGATAGCCTTTTTTTCTGGCTTCATTTGCGTACTTGTCGTCGAAGTGTTCCTTCAACCAACGGCCCGAACTGGCCGAGTGTTTCTGTTTGCTCATTGGATACCTAAATTGGAGGAAAGTACTAATTGCTGAATAAATTATAGTCTTCAGCTTTAGATGGCGTTAAAATAGGTTTTTTCAACCCTAATACTAAATAAAATTGGCCGCGTAATGAACCTAAGTACCAAACAAAAGCAGCATCTAAAGGGCCTAGCTCACAGTTTAAAACCTGTTGTGCTAATGGGCGCAAATGGACTTACTGAAGCTGTTCTAGCGGAAATCGAATTAGCTCTAGACCACCACGAACTGATCAAGATTAAAGTTGCATCAGAAGACCGTGAGACTAAGCAACTGATTATCGATGCAATTGTACGTGAATCTAAAGCTGAGAAAGTACAGACTATCGGTAAAGTTCTAGTACTGTTCCGTCAGTCAGAAGCACGTAAAATCGAGATTCCACGCAAGTAAGCGAGCTTAATATAAGCTAACTTCATTAAAAGAAAGCCACTGCGCTTAACTTTTAGTGTAGCGTGAGAAACGAAAAAGGTCGCATTAGCGACCTTTTTACTTATCAAAAACAAAGAAAATTCAATTAGATGTATTCTACTTTGTCGATTTCGAAGTCTTTATCACCACCAGGGGTAGAGATCAGTACTTCATCGCCTTCCATCTTACCGATAAGACCACGTGCAATTGGGGATTTCACAGAAATGCGACCCGTTTTGATATCGGCTTCATCTTCAGAAACGATTTGGTAGCGGAATTCTTCATCCGTATCTACGTCAATCAAAGTCACTGTCGTGCCAAAGATAATCTTGCCTGTGTTATCCATCTGCGTTACATCGATGATCTGAGCCAGTGATAGCTTGTATTCGATATCTCGAATTTGAGCTTCACAGATACCCTGCTCTTCACGAGCAGCGTGGTATTCAGCATTCTCTTTCAAGTCACCGAGTTCACGAGCTTCACCAATAGCTGCTGAAATAATAGGACGTAGCTTAAGTAGGCGATCTAATTCGTCACGTAGCTGCTGAGCGCCACGTACTGTCATTGGAACCTTTTCCATTTTTTACCTCTATGCCAAAGCTTTCTTTGGCCAACATAAATCCACCCAACATACTTATTGGGTGATAGAAACAAAACGATTTGGCTTAGTGTAAACAAACTTTATGGCTAAATCACCTTTATTCCACTTTGCGTTATAAAAGCTTTATCTAGGTCTAAATTACAGACATCACAAAAATGAATAATAACCTCACCATCAATAAGTTAGTGATAAAATATCTAAAAAAAACAAAAATAAACCAAATAAACACAGATCACACTTTTATAAAAATCACATAAAATCAATAATTTAAATATGGTTAAACTCAATAAAACAGTGTGCATAATTTTTATTGATATCATTTTACTACCTGATGGTGGAACTTTAGGGTTAAAAAGTACCCCACGGATTGTTCTGGCAAGTTTCACGCTTTTGTTCTAAGCATGATTATGAAGCTTGATTAATACGAGCAATACACAAAAAGGATTCAAATCCTTGATAAATACCTTTATGGACAGTAATTAGGAATTAATAACATGAACAAGACTATGATCGCGCTTGCTGTATCTGCTGCAGCTCTTGCTACTGGTGCTAACGCTTCAGAACTATACAACCAAGACGGTACTTCTCTAGAAATGGGTGGCCGTGCGGAAGCTCGTCTTTCTATGAAAGATGGTAACGCTCAAGACAATTCTCGAATCCGTCTTAACTTTCTAGGTCAAGTTGAAATCCAAGACGGCCTATACGGCGTTGGTTTCTACGAAGGCGAATTCACAACTGCAGAAAATGGCGCAGGTACTGACAAAAACAGCGACAGCCTAACTAACCGTTACGCTTACGCTGGACTTGGCGGTACATTCGGTGAAGTAACTTACGGTAAAAACGACGGCGCTCTAGGCGTAATCACTGACTTTACCGATATCATGGCTTACCACGGTAACTCTGCAGCAATGAAAATCAATGCTGCTGACCGTGCTGACAACATGCTTTCTTACAAAGGTCAATTCCAAGACCTAAGCGTTAAAGCAAGCTACCGTTTTGCTGACCGTACAGAACTAAAAGCTGACGGTACTCCAGCAGGCGAAGGCGATGCTGTTGCTTCTTACAGCGACAACAGCGCTGATGGTTACTCTCTATCTGGTATCTACGCAATCGGTGAAACTGGCGTTAAACTAGGTGCTGGTTACGCAAGCCAATACTCTGGTAATGCTGCTCAAGACGAGTACATGCTTTCTGGTTCTTACACTATGGGCGACCTATACTTCGCTGGTGTATTTACAGATGGTCAAGTTGCTAAGAACGACGGTGATTACACTGGTTACGAAGTAGCAGCGGCTTACACTCTAGGTCAAACAGTATTCTCATCTACATACAACAACGCTGAAACTAACGGTGAAACGTCTGCTGACAATATCGCTGTTGATGCAACGTACTACTTCAAGCCTAACTTCCGTGGCTACGTATCGTACAACTTCAACCTAATCTCAGCGGGTGACCAGTTCGGTACTGCTGGCGGCAACCTTGCTGCAACTTCAGCACAAGCTGAAGACGAGCTAGCTCTAGGTCTACGTTACGACTTCTAATTCTGATTATCTAATTGATTAATTAGTTAATTGAGAATCAAAACGCCCGCTCTATAGCGGGCGTTTTTTATATCTGTATACTGAAAGCATCAGCCATCCAAGAAAACCTTCTATGCGCCTTCTATCCAGCTTACTCCTATGTGGTTTGTCACTGTATAGCTATTCAATTAGTGCTTTCGAATACCTCCCTCTAGACAAACTGCCCGATGGCAGTAGCACAAGCTTGATACTGAAGTCATTGAGTGATGATTCGAGTGAGTTGAATTCCAATAGCGATGGTTTTTACCCTCCCGCCAGTACACTAAAGCTAGTCACCGCTTTGGCTGCCAAATTGGAGTTAGGAGATAATTTTAACTACACGACCAGCATTGCGCGTTCTAATAAAGATGTCGTGATCTCATTCAGTGGTGACCCTACACTACAAAGAGATCATCTAAAAAACCTTTTAGATCAATATGCTAAGTCGCAATCTAAAACTATCAAAGGCAACTTATACCTCGATAACTCAGCTTTTACTGGCTATCAACGAGCGGTTGGTTGGCCTTGGGACATTTTAGGCGTTTGTTACAGCGCTCCCTCTAGTGCAATGACCTTAGACAGTAACTGCGCACAAGCCTCTATTTATACAAAAGATAACGGTACAACACGCGTATATATCCCAGCTCATTACCCAATAGACGTGACAACCTCAGCAGCCACGGTAACTCGCTCAGGCCAAAAGGCAACGCAATGCGACCTAGAGCTTATTACTACCCCAGATAACACTTACAAGCTCTCTGGTTGCTTGATTGAACGTAAAAAACCGTTACCACTCAAGTTCGCGATTCAAAGTCCAGAACTTTACACTTATCAAGTCGTTAGTGAGATTCTTAAAGAACTGAGAATCGAAGTAAAAGGCAATGTGATCCTTGGTAAAAAAGATAAATCAGGCAAGAGCACGTTAGTCGCTAGTCACAACTCAAAGAAACTTCCCGAACTGCTCGATATCATGCTCAAAAAATCCGATAACCTGATCGCTGACAATCTAACTAAAACGCTGGGTGCGACATTTTATGTTCAACCGGGCACCTTCAATAACGGCACTGAAGCGATAAAGCAGATACTGCTGACCAAAGCCGACATTGACCTAAGCAAAGCACAGTTGGTCGATGGCTCAGGGCTATCCAGAAATAACCGCATGACCTCGCAAACCATGGCTCAGGTTCTGCGTTACATCTGGGATAATGACCAACAGCTCAACCTGATTGAGGCAATGCCAACATCAGGCACTGATGGCACGCTCAAATATCGTCAAAGCATGCGAAAGGCACCAATCCAAGGCAACATTATTGCCAAAAGTGGTTCTTTGTATGGGAGCTACAACATGGCAGGTTTTGGTTTAGATAAAGCGGGAGAACCAACCTCTATTTTCGTTCAGTTTGTCCGTGATTACTTTCCTGAAAAGCCAGATCCAGAAAAACCAGTGGAAGCACCAATCACCCAATTTGAACGCGCTTTCTACACAGATGTGGTCGAGTTCAGTCAAACACAGAGCAAACCTAAGTGATGTCTACTCTGTTTAAGCTTCTACTTAAGCAATAAAAATGGCGCTGAAGATCTTGAATCTTCAGCGCCATTTTTGTATCAAAGATACCTTTTAGCTGTTTTTATAAGCTTTTAAGCGATTCCTAGGAATGAATTAACCACAGTGAAGTAGATCCACATTCCAGAGATATCCACTATCGAAGCCAGTACAGGGCTCACTAACACAGCAGGATCAAGTTTGAAGAATCGAGCGACTATCGGTAACCCGCCGCCGAGTACAGTTGATATGGTCACTTGAATAAACAGAGCAACAGCAATCGCGTAAGCAATCATATTAATGTCGTAACCACCCGTTGACTGGTTGTCACTGAATAATAAGATTCGGCCAATCATCACTAAGGCGATCGCAAGAGCTAAACAGATAGCAACTCTAAGCTCTTTCCATAGAACGTTGGCCCACTGGCGTTTCTTCAATTCCCCTGTGGCTAAGGCCCTAATGACCAAAGTCGCAGCTTGTGTGCCTGTGTTGCCACCCGCAGCAGCGATTACCGGCATATAGATCGCCAGAAGTACTAGCTGGCTAAGAATGTCTTCATACTGAGCAATGATAAGCCCAGAGACAATGCCCAGCAGCGCTAAGGCTATAATCCAACCGATACGCTGCCTAACATGGCTAAGCACTCCAGTTGAAAGGTAACCCTGTTGAGGTTCAACTTCTGAGTAGATCAGCCCTAGTTGGTGAGCTAGATGTCGAGAGCGCTTCTCAAAGCCCTGCTCTTCTAGCTCACTAAGTAAAGTCTGAATCGTACTAAGAGAGCATTGCCCAAGCACTAACACAGCATCTTCAAGTGGCATACGGTTCAAAAGGTTAATTTGTTGCTCACGTCCGTACTGTTGAAAGGCATTCGATACAGCTTGGATGTCTTGCTCTGTGTACAGAGCTTCAATAGATAAAAAAGTGTTGTTCATTACCGTCATGGCGAATCTCCCGATTGGCAAAGGTAACGACCATCAAAACAAGTAGCCAATCGAGAGTACCCCGAGAGTATAAAGCGGTGTACACCAAGAGCGTATAGCTATATACATCAAGAATATACAACTAAGCGCATCAAGAGCTTAAAGCACTGATGTGTCTACTTGTTAGAATCTAGAGTGTGGAAAAGAATGAGGGGGAAAACAAAGATACCCTACCCGAACGGCAGGACAATAGATCAATACCGAGACGAGTTATTCTTCTCCATTCAAACTAGGAGGATGGTCGGTATTGTTCATAAAAATCTCCAAAATTACTGTCAGCTCGACAGCGCGCATAGTGTAGCAATCCTGTAAAAAATTCTTCGTCAACTTTCTGTCAATAAATAAGGGTCAATAAAAAAGGCATCCGTGGATGCCTTTGGTTCAATTATTGATGTGCATTATTACTTAATAGTAATACGAGCAAACTTACGCTTACCAACTTGGTAAACTGCAGTACCTGCTTCAGGTACGAATTTGCTGTCTTCAATCTTCTCGCCTTCAAGCTTAGCCGCGCCTTGCTTGATCATACGCATCGCATCAGAAGTCGAGTTTACAAGACCCGCTTCCTTTAGAACGTTCGCAATTGGTAGGCCAGCTTCGAATTCAAATTCAGGCATTTCATCAGGAACTTGGTTCTTTGCAAAACGGTTAACGAACTCTTGCTCAGCCGCTTCAGCATCTGCTTCACTGTGGAAACGAGCAATGATCTCTTTCGCTAGTAGTACTTTCACGTCACGTGGGTTCTTACCTGCTTCAACGCCAGCTTTCAGTTCCGCTACTTCTTCAAGTGGGCGGAAAGACAGTAGCTCGTAGTAGCTCCACATAAGATCGTCAGAGATAGACATGATTTTACCAAACATCTCGCTTGGTGCTTCGCTGATACCGATGTAGTTATGCGCAGACTTAGACATCTTCTTAACGCCGTCTAAACCAACAAGTAGTGGCATCATTAATACCGCTTGTGGTTTTTGACCTGCAGCTTTTTGCAGTTCACGACCCATTAGAAGGTTAAACTTCTGGTCAGTACCGCCAAGCTCAACATCACTTTCTAATGCAACAGAGTCGTGACCTTGAAGAAGTGGATACATAAATTCGTGGATTGCGATCGGTTGACCACCAGCGTAACGCTTTTTAAAGTCATCACGCTCAAGCATGCGAGCAACAGTTTGGTTAGAAGCAAGACGAATCATGCCTTCTGCACCAAGCTCAGATAACCACTCAGAGTTGAAACGAATTTGCGTTTTCGCAGGATCTAGAATCTTGAATACTTGCTCTTTGTAAGTTTCAGCATTCTTCAATACATCTTCACGGCTTAGCGGTGGACGCGTTGAGTTCTTACCTGATGGGTCACCAACCATTGCTGTGAAATCACCGATAAGGAACGTCACTTCATGACCAAGCTCTTGGAAAGCACGAAGCTTGTTAAAGATAACCGTATGGCCTAGGTGGATATCTGGAGCGGTTGGATCGGCACCCAGTTTAATGCGTAAAGGACGACCTTCTTTTAGTTTCGCAATCAGTTCGTCTTCTGGAATCAGTTCTTCTACGCCACGTTTGATCTCGGCTAGTGCAGCTTCAATACTCGCCATTCTTGTTCACTCCCACAGATTTGGCAAAAATACATTAATTAGACATCTTACTTGAATAGCGATGTATTTTGAAACCAGTTACACTATTCCGTCGTCTATTTTCATAATATTTACAGAACGAACCGGAACATGTTGTCTATTTTTGCACGCCTTCCCATTTTGCACCGGGCATTTATCGCATTTTTTAGTGCCGTAATTTTTATCGCTATTTTCTTACTCCCCGACGTCAACAGTTTACGTGACGATACGGGAGCTTTAGTCGTAGGAAAACACTACCCACTGACTATCAATGCATCAGCACTTGTTAGCTCAAGTGACGCACCACCTACGGCAGTACTCAAATGGGAGAAATACACTGTTCGTTCTGGCGAAAGCACCTCTGTTTTATTTGAACGTATTGGCCTTTCATACCGTTTGCTGATCACTCTATTAAATACCAACAACGATATTAAAAAGCAGCTATCCAACCTAAGACCTGGCGACGTATTGCAATTTGGCTTTGATGAAAACAACGACCTTATTCAATTAAAGCGACAACTTAGTGCGTTTGAAAGCTTTAAGATCACTAAGTCTGGCGATTCATTCTCCTCTAGCGTCGACAAAAAGGAAGTGGCCTATCAATACAACTATGCCGAAGCCAACATCACATCTAACTTCTGGAACGCCGGCGTCAATGCAGGCCTAACCGCAAACCAAATTATGGAACTGGCCGGAATCTTTGGCTGGGATATCGACTTTGCGTTGGATATTCGCAACAACGACAGCTTTAAGATTTTGTACCAAGAGAAAGTCGTTGAAGGCGAAGTGATTGGTCGCGGTAAGATCATGGCGGCAGTATTCAAAAACCAAGGTGATTCATTTACCGCGGTATTAGATGATAGAAGCGGCAACTACTTCGATGAAAATGGTCGTGCCATGAAGAAAGCGTTCTTGCGCTCACCGATTGATTTTCGCCGTGTAACATCGAACTTTAACCCTCGTAGAAAACACCCAGTAACCGGTAAGGTTCGAGCTCACCGAGGCACCGACTACGCAGCCCCTGTTGGCACACCTATCTGGGCAGCCGGTGACGGTATTGTTCAGAAATCGGGTTACAACCAATTCAATGGTAACTACGTGTTCATTCGCCACAGCAACACCTATATCACTAAATACCTGCATATGAAGCGACGTATGGTGAAAACAGGTCAGCGCGTAAAACAAGGCCAAACCATTGGTACTTTGGGCGGTACAGGCCGAGTGACTGGCCCGCACTTACACTATGAATTCTTGGTTAATGGCGTACATAAGAATGCGCGTACCGTGAAATTGCCTCAATCTAAGTCGTTAACCGGTAAAGCAAAAGCAACATTTATTGCGAACTCAGAGATTCGACTGAATAACCTTGAGCGATACGGCCAGTTACTAGCGACTAATTAGGTTACTAGCGACCAGTTAGGTTAAGAAACATATAAATCAACGAAAAGAGCGCCTATTGAAGGCGCTTTTTTTATTTCCGTCCAACTAGTACTTATCCTTCACCGTCGTTGTCTTGGAGCACATCAGGCTTCTTGTCTCGGCCTAGCATTAACAGACAAGGAGTCAGTACCAAGGTCAATACTGTCGCGAATGCTAAACCTCCCGCAATTGCCGTAGCAAGTTGCGACCACCATTGCGTGCTCGGCGCACCAAATTCTATTTTTTGGTTAATCAGATCAATGTTCATCTCTAATACCATCGGCATCAAGCCTAAGATCGTAGTCACTGTAGTCAGCATTACTGGCCTTAAACGCTGAACACCGGTTCTCAGAATTGCATCGCGCTTATCTAAACCTCTTTTGATTAGCTGATTATAGGTATCGATCAACACGATATTGTTATTCACTACGATACCTGCCAGCGCAATCACTCCAATACCAGACATCACGATGCCAAACGGACGCTGGAAAATTAGCAAACCAACAAACACACCAACCGTTGAGAACAGCACCGCACTCAGAATCAAAAATGCCTGGTAGAAGCTATTGAACTGAGTAATCAAAATCAACGCCATTACCGCCAGTGCAACCATGAATGCACTTTGTAAGAAGGCTGACGAGTTTTCTTGTTCTTCATTCTGACCACGGATACGAAACTCGACACTACTCGGTAGCCCCAATTCACTTAACGCTTGCTCAATCTTTGGCAGTTCGAGGGCAAGGTTATAGCCCTCTTCCATATCCGCCATGATGTTCACTACGCGCTTACCATCGAGGCGTTTAATCGTATCTTGCTTATGATCAGGGACTATCTGAGCAAAGTTGGTGATCGGCACCAAGCCAGCAGGTGTTTTGACTCTCAACTGGTCAAAGCGTCCGATATCTCTTTTATCATTCGGGTAACGCACCAAGATATCGACCTCTTCTGAAGAATCATCTGGCAGGTAGTCACCAATCTTTAATCCGTTAGTGACGAATTGAACAGTATTGCCGACCAAGGTCGCATCAGCCGAAAAACGCGCAGCATCATCTCTGCGAATATCCACTTTCCAATCAATGCCATCTTTGCTTGCTGTATCACTGATGTTAGTCAGAGCTTGATTACCATCCGCCCAGTTTCTTACAATTTTTGCAGCCTGATTCAGCTGTTCTGGTGTTGTTGCTGACAGCTCAATCACTAAATCATTTTCAACCGGAGGCCCTGCATCTGGAAACTTATATTCAATCTCAACACCAGCGTATTGATCGGTTTGCACCTTTAATTCATCAATAATCGCTTTAACACTACGACGATATTGCCAATCAACAGGAGTAATCGAGATCAAGCCAATCTGGTCGTCCCCACCCGTGCGTGTGTAAACAGTATCGAACTCATCATGATTAAGCATCATTTGCTCAATATCGCGCATGATGTCATCTTTTTCTTGAATAGAAAGATCACCATGTGAGCGAACTTTGACATTAAAGAATGGTGGATCAACCTCAGGGAAGAACTCTGCACCTAGGCCCGCTTTGGAGTAAGTAAAACCAACTGCAACCGCGAGCAATATCGCACTGAACAGAATCTTAAAGGGGTGCTTAATCGCAATCGAAAGTGTGTGGTAATACGCTTTGGTTAAGCCCGTTGCTTGTGAAAAATCACCATTATGCAGTGCCACCATTCGAGCTTGGCTCTTGGGCGATACATATTGAGGTTTGCCAATCAAGCCACCTAATACCGGTACAAACAACAACGCCATAATCAATGAAGCAGTTAAAGTAGCGATGAGGGTTAAGGGCAAGAACTTCATGAATTCGCCTGTCACATCAGGCCAAAACAGTAACGGAGCAAATGCAGCTAAGGTTGTCGCTGTCGATGCGGTTATCGGCCACGCCATCCGTTTCGCTGCGTCTCGGTAAGCTTCTTTTCTACCTTCACCTTCTTGCATTCGCCTATCGGCAAACTCGGTAACAACAATCGCGCCGTCGACCAACATACCAACCGCCATGATCAACGAGAACAGCACCACAATGTTGACGGTTAGACCAAACACAGACAACACCAACAATCCCGTGAGGAATGATCCAGGTATTGAAATTCCTACCAATAACGCGGTTCGAACACCAAGAATGGCTATGATAACGATCACCACTAAAATGATGGCGGATAAGATATTGTTTTGAAGATCGTTGAGCATGATCTTCACATCTTTAGATTCATCCCAAGTGTATTTGACCAATAGATTATTTGGCCATTCCGCTTGCTGCTGAGCCCCAGCCATTACCGCTTTGACTAGCTCAACGGTTTCAATGATGTTTTCACCCGCGCGCTTCTTGATATCCAAGACAACCGCGGATTTACCATCTAAGCGAGCAAAGCTCTCTGGATCTCGAAATGCTCGACGAACCGTGGCGACATCGCCAAAGGTTACGACCTGTTTACCATCCACTTTGATTGGCAACTCAAGTACGTCTTTTAAGGAGTTAAACACCGAAGGGACTTTGACAGAAAAACGCCCGTAGCCTGTATCAACAAAGCCTGCGGCCACCACTCGGTTATTCAAGGCGATCAAGTTATAGATGTCCGCTTGATCTAAGCTGTAGCTCTCCATCAGTAATGGATCAACGATGATTTCTACTATGTCATCGCGATCGCCTGCAATGTCGACTTCAAGGATCTGACGATAGCTTTCGAGCTTATCTCCGAGATCTCGAGCGATTTGTACTATGGTGCGCTCAGGTACGGTACCAAACAGAACTACTGACAACACAGGCTGCTCAGAAGCAAGCGTCACCTCATTTACAGTCGGCTCATCGCTGTCTTCTGGCAATTTGGGCTTAGCCAGATCAACGGCATCGCGAACATCGGCCATTGCTTTGGTGAGGTCGACACCAACATTAAACTCCAACACAACAGAGGCGTGGCCTTCTGCTGCGGTTGCGGTCATCTCTTTGACGCCTTCGATTGACCTAAGCTCTTGTTCTATCGGTCTAACCAATAAGCGTTCTGCATCGGTTGGCGAAATACCTTGGTGCCCAACAGAAACGTAGATAATTGGGATGGTGATGTCTGGGCTCGATTCTTTAGGGATCGTGATATAGGTGACGACACCTGCGACCAATATGAGAGCTAAAAGGGAAAGCATTGTTCGAGCACGAGACAAGGCTGCATCAATAATTGAATACATCGGTTATCTCCTACTCTGCTGTTACTTTAGAAAGTTCAGCGCCTTGCTCAACAGCAATCACAGAATCACGATCACGCACAAAGCCTTGCCCAACAGTAATAATATCAACACGCTGACCTAACCCTGTGAGCCAAACTCCATCTTGTTCTGCCTTTACTAGCTGAATACCGACAAATTTTACGGTTGGTGAGTCATCGACTGAAACCAAAGTTTTGACTCCAAGATTACCCGCCTCATCCAGTGCCAGCATCGCAGGTGTTATCTTGATAGCATCGCTTGTTTCTAGGTTGAGTGTTACTTCAGCACTGACACCTGCTGGTAATAAACCTTTGGAGTTTTCGATTTCAATCTCTATTGGGAAGGTATTAGTAGAAGCAGAAGAGATTCGAGAAACATAGCGTAGACGGCCTTCCGCTTCTTCTCGCCCTAACAGACGAACCAAGGCAGATTGATTGACTAACAGATGTTGGATATGACGCTCACTAACATCGGCTTCAATGACCAAAGGATCGAGATCAATCACGCCTGCAACCGGGTCGCCAACCCCAACGAAGTCACCCAACTCCACCATCAAGTCTTGAACCACACCAGAGAAAGGCGAAGTAATCACAGTATTCTTTAAAGCCAACTCCGCATTGCGCATCATGGCTTTCGCTTCAGTTAACGAAGCCTCTGCTGTGGTGTAGGCGATTTCGCCTTGCAGCCCTCTTTTTTTCAACGACTGCGCTGCTTTGAATTCTTTCTGCTTCAATCGATATAAAGCCGAAGCTCGCTCTAGCTGAATCTCTAGGTCACCTTTATCTATCTGGGCAATGGCTTGTCCCGCTTTAACCGCATCGCCCTTCACAACGTTCAATCTAACAACCTTACCCGCGACTTCCGCTCCCAATCGAGCATGCCTATCGGGTGCTGTGCGACCATAAAGATCTATGGTTTTAAAGGTGGGGGATGAAGTGAATGTTTGAAAGGAAACCTTAGCCAACGGAATTTCTGTCGCTTTTTTTTCTGGCGACTCTTCCGCTTGCCCCACTCCTAAACCAAGCCAAATCGACAACAGTACAACTAGAACCAGAGAAACCAACCACGGCTGCTTCAGTTTCTGAAAAAATGGAGAGTTAGAAAATAGAGTGGGCATAGCAAATCCTTTTGTCCGATGTGATTAAGGCGCGCTAATTAGCTTAACACCATCATATGCAACATCCTGATGCACAGAGGTAACCTTAACAGACCCACACCCAACGAAGTTGGACGCTATCGACAGTTTAAAAAATATGGCGTTTACTATAGCGCAGGTAAATGAAATAAAGATTACATATCTCCATTTCAAATAACTCTGATGTGTATAGTTAGAATAGATCGAATTACTGTCTGTTTTATATAGTGTATTTTTTACAAACAAAAACACCGAGCATTGGCTCGGCGTTTAAAATATTTCTAATGTAGCTTTCCGTTCAAGCTACCTTTCAGTGCACGCTAAACGCTAAATGATGCGCCACAACCACATGTTGTTGTCGCGTTCGGGTTGTTCACAAAGAAACGTGCGCCTTCTAGGCCTTCAGTGTAATCAACCATGCCGCCCATTAAGTACTGTAGGCTCATTGGGTCAACAACCAGCGTCACACCGCTGTTTACAATGGTAGTGTCGCCATCATTTACTTTTTCATCAAATGTGAAGCCGTATTGGAAACCACTACAACCGCCGCCTGTAATGTATACACGTAGTTTTAGCTCTGGGTTTTCTTCTTCAGCAATTAGCGTTTGTACGCGGGTAGCTGCTGCATCAGAAAAAGATAATGGGATATTTACTTCGCTCACGACAACCTCTCTTACCTGTGTCAAAAACAACATGATACAAATCTAATTCGAGACCATAGTTGTTGAGTATTTTCTTATATTCTGGTGATTATCTAATACCTGACTGAAACGTTCAAGTATTCACCACAGGATCGTTCCTTTTAGTGTTGTAAACTCGCCAATATCTAACAATTAAAACGTGTAACCACACAAAACAACCAGATTCGGGTGATTATCTGGGCGAAAGCATTCCTACTTGGATTGTGGATAGGTACAATGCGTGCCAATTGGTCCGACAGTCAAAAGAGGATATATCAATGACCAAATCAGCAGAGCTATACGAAAAAGCACAGCAAACTATTCCTGGTGGCGTAAACTCTCCAGTTCGTGCATTCAATGGCGTAGGTGGTTCTCCTATCTTCGTTGAACGCGCTGATGGCCCACTTATTTTTGATGCTGATGGTAAAGCGTATATCGATTACGTTGGCTCTTGGGGTCCAATGATCCTTGGTCACAACCACGTTGTTATTCGTGATGCTGTTATTGCAGCAGCTCAACGCGGCCTTAGCTTCGGTGCTCCAACCGAAACTGAAATCAAAATGGCTGAACTAGTCTCTGAGATGGTTCCATCAATGGAACAGCTACGCATGGTGAGCTCAGGTACAGAAGCAACAATGAGTGCGATTCGTCTTGCTCGTGGCTTCACTGGTCGTGACAAAATTCTTAAGTTTGAAGGCTGCTACCACGGCCACGCAGACAGCCTACTGGTAAAAGCAGGTTCTGGCGCACTGACTTTAGGTCAACCAAGCTCACCTGGCGTACCGGCTGATTTTGCGAAACTAACGCTAACAGCAACCTTCAACAATCTAGATTCAGTACGTGAAATCTTCGCAGCAAACAAAGGCGAGATTGCTTGTATCATCGTTGAGCCTGTAGCGGGCAACATGAACTGTATCCCACCAGTAGAAGGCTTCCACGAAGGTCTACGTGAAATCTGTGACCAAGAAGGTGCGTTGCTAATCTTTGATGAAGTAATGACAGGTTTCCGCGTTGCTGAAGGTTGTGCTCAGGCTTACTACAACATCAAGCCAGACTTAACGTGTCTTGGTAAAGTGATCGGCGGCGGCATGCCTGTGGGTGCTTTTGGTGGTCGTAAAGACGTGATGCAATACATCGCACCAACAGGTCCTGTTTACCAAGCAGGTACGCTTTCAGGCAACCCTGTTGCAATGGCTGCTGGCTACGCATGTTTGAACCTTCTAAGAGAAGAAGGCAACGAAAAGCGTCTAGCGTCAAAAACTAAGCAGTTGGCAAATGGCTTCAAGCAGCTTGCTGACAAGCACGGCATCCCTATGCTAGTTCACCAAGTTGGCGGTATGTTTGGTTTCTTCTTCACAGACCAAGAAACTGTAACGTGCTACGAAGATGTAACTAAGTGTGATGTAGAACGCTTCAAGCGCTTCTTCCACCTAATGCTAGATCACGGTGTTTACCTTGCACCTTCAGCATTCGAAGCAAGCTTTACTTCTCTTGCTCATGGTTCAAAAGAACTGGATGCAACACTAGAAGCGGCTGACCGCTCTCTTGCGATCATTGCTGCTGAAAGCAAATAATCGAAAGCACTTTATAAGTCGCTAACCGATTGAATTTAGGGCTGCATTAGATGTAGCCCTTTTTTATACATCGCGTTCATTAGCCACAAATATGACAGCTTTTTAGCCGTCGATTAAGGCTAAAGCTGAACCAAAAGCGATTAACGTTCCCAGAAAAGAAAAACCAGCAACATCAGCGTACCTAGGAACATTCTGAACCAAGGGATCTCTTTTTTTATTTGCTGTTCTTCATCTTGGCATTTCTTATCTTTATTACAGCATCCCATTATCAAAACTCCTCATTGCTAACTCTCTGTTTTGCAGCCATTATAAACTCAGAACGTAAATATAGAGACCATTAACGTGTCAGAAAAACTCAAAATCAATACCAGCCACTGGGTGATCATCATTGCCCTACTTGCGGCGGCTTATGCTTGCTACTTGCTTATCGAGCCTTACGTCAACTCAATCGTAATGGCCTTTATCATTTCACTCTTGATGTTCCCGATCCATGAGTGGCTTGAAAAAAAGCTCCCGAATAAAGAAAACATAGTCTCTCTGCTGTCTTGTGTGATCCTGACTTTCATTATTGTTATCCCTTTATTGGCAGTATTTGCAGCCATTGTTCAGCAAGGTTCTCTGTTCTCTCAGAACACCTATCAATGGGTAACACACGGCGGTATTCAAACCTTGTTTGAACACCCTTTAGTAGTGAAAGCTTTATCGTTCGCGAATAACTATCTGCCTTTCGACAACATTGAGCCCCAAGCCATCGCACAGAAAGTCGGAGAATTCGCGACAAGCTTTGGTTCTAAGTTGGTTGGTATTAGTGCGAAAATCCTTGGTGATGCGACCAACTTCTTAATGGATTTCTTCTTGATGCTGTTTGTTCTGTTCTTCTTATTAAGAGATCACGACAAAATCATTAGTGTGGTTCGTCATATTCTTCCGTTATCTCGTAGCCAAGAAGACAAGCTCCTCACTGAGATTGAGCAAGTTTCTAAGTCTGCAGTGATGGGCTCATTCTTAACGGCGATTGCACAAGGTATTGCAGGCGGTTTAGGTATGTGGATTGCAGGTTTCCCTGGATTGTTCTGGGGCACCATGATGGGCTTTGCCTCTTTCATTCCAGTGGTCGGTACGGCACTAATCTGGATCCCAGCGGCAACTTACTTGTTCCTAACCGGTGACACCACATGGGCAATTTTCCTAACGGTTTACTGCGTAGCGATTGTTGGCTCAATTGACAACCTACTGCGTCCGCTACTGATGCAAGGCAGTGCAGGTATGAACACCCTGATGATCTTCTTCTCATTACTGGGTGGTATTCAACTATTTGGCCTCATTGGTCTTATCTACGGCCCACTGATCTTTGCTATTACTATCGTTCTTTTCAATATTTACGATGAAGAGTTTAAGGACTTTTTGAACCAGCAAGACAAGAGTTAACAGACGCGACGTCAACTTGATTGGCTAACCCGTATTAAACACTTCAAGCTTTGGGCGGATTATGCGAAAATCCGCCCTCATTTTTTGCTAACGATTCAATAGAGTGTCCTATGTCAGCTTATATTGCCCCAAGCCAAATTGCTCAACGCCAACTCGCCTACTTTGAAGGCAAACATGTTTTAGTTGCAGGTGAGGCAGAAGACTTATTCCCTGTTGAATTAGCGAAACATTGTGAATCAGTCACCGTATTTACCTCTAATTACAGCTACTACCGTCAATTAGAAGGCTGCAACACCATCCAGCGTTTTTATGGTGCAGAGTTTACCGAAGAAACCAAAGCTGACTTAGTGATGCTGTACTGGCCAAAGGCCAAAGCGGAAGCGGAATTTCTGTTGGCGATGTTATTTGCCAAGCTAGGTAAAGATACCGAGATTTTCGTAGTTGGCGAAAATCGTTCTGGTGTTAAAAGTATCGAGAAGATGTTCGCTCCTTACGGCAAAGTCGTGAAATACGATTCAGCGCGTCGTTGTTCTTTCTACTGGGGTCAATGCTTCGAGCAACCACCAGCCTTCAATCTGCAAGAGTGGTTTAAAACCTACACGGTTAACATTGGTGAGCAATCACTTACCGTGAAAAGCCTTCCAGGCGTGTTTAGCCACGGTCAATTCGATGTTGGTAGCCAACTTCTGTTGGATACCCTGCCAAAACTAAAAGGCAAAGTACTCGACTTTGGCTGTGGTGCAGGCGTATTGGGCGCGGTAATGGCATCTCGTCACCCGGATATCGAGCTAGAAATGTGCGACATCAGTGCATTTGCCGTAGCATCAAGCCAAGCTACGTTAGAAGCGAACGGTTTAACGGGGAATGTCTTCGCCTCAGATGTCTACTCTGATACATCAAAAGATTACCAATTCATCATCAGCAACCCACCATTCCATTCTGGTTTGGATACAAGCTACAGCGCGACTGAGACCTTACTTGCAGAGGCTCCTAACCACTTGAAGCGTTCTGGTGAGATGATTATTGTGGCGAACAGTTTTTTAAAATACATTCCAATTATCGAGCAAGCTTTTGGAAAATGCGCGACTCTAAATAAGACCACCAAATTCGCGGTCTATCACGCAAACAAATAGCTCCTTTTACACAGCGCAGGGTCACTATCTGCGCTGTCTGTTCATATTTCTATCAAAAGCCCATAAAAATGAGCTTTTGCACACGCTTTAAATACCACTTACTTGTCAAAGTAAAAAAACTCGTTAATTTCGTTAAATTGGAACCCGTTAATTCTATTCTCTGTACCTGTTTTCATCCCTTTCAAGCAGTACATCAAAGGAAAGTAGTACCCAATTTATGTTTAGATTCTATCGTAAGCAGAAGTTTAAGCGCCTTCAAAATACTCTAATGCTGGCATTTCTTGTCCTTAGTATTACCCCGGTGACACTTATCGCGATATTTTTCCTCCAATCGCACAGTCAGGATCTTCAGGAACAAAGTACTTCACACCTTGTTTCCGTCCGAGATACTAAACAGCAGCAAATTGTCGATTACCTACAAGCTCAAGAATCTCAAGTGATGGGCTTTGTTCGCTCAGAGCTTGCCAATGCCAGTGGCGGACGATTCTATGGTTTGATCAATGCATTTCAACGCCTAGGATTAGATATTGACGAAGCACGCGCTAATGCGCAGCAGCGTTATATAAAAGGATCTGGCGATCAAATCAAAACATCGATTCTCCCTGAATCCAGCAGCTTTATTGGCAGCGAGCGCTATCGTCTACTTCACAAGCGCTACCACAACTCTTATTTAGAGCTGCTTAAGCGTTCTGATTTTGACGACATTTTATTGGTCGACATTAACGGTAACATCGCTTATTCAGTTTTTAAGCGCGATGACTACGGCACCAACTTACTGACAGGTAAGTACAAAGATGCAAACCTTGGCAAAACCTTTCAACGCCTAGAAAAGGACGTAAAAGACAAACGTAAATCCAACGAAGACTACACGCCAGTTATCGTTTCTGACTTTAAAGACGAAAATGGTAAACAGACCGCATGGTTAGGCGCACCTATCGTTCAACAGGGCTACCTACACAGTTACGCCATGTTTAGACTACCGATTAACGGTATTACGAAGCTGATCGCCGATCTCAACAAGAGCTCGAATATTCAGACCTTGCTTGTCGGCGATGATCATCTGCCGCGTAGCCTTGCCCATTCGCAAGAGTCGATTAATTTGAGTTTAGATGTTGTTGATAAAGCCCTTGCGGGAGAAACGGCCGTAGGCACCTTCGACAACGCTCAAGATCAAGCGATCATCGCTGCATATACTCCAATTGAACTCAAATATGCGACTTGGGCACTGGTCGTCGAGCTTCCAGAGAAAGAAGCGTTTGCCCGTATCCATCAGTTAGAAAAGATCTTTGTGATCGTAATGCTGACGGCGATTATTCTTGTATTTGTCGCATCCCATTATCTGTCTAACTTCATTACATCACCGTTACTCAAGCTCACATGGGCAGCAGAGAAAGTCTCTGCTGGTGACCTTGATGAAACCATGATCAATACCGAACGAAAAGATGAGATAGGCCGCCTCGCAGTAAGCTTCGAAAGAATGCAGCGTTCGATTCGTGAAAAGATGCTGCTCATTAAGAGCCAAAATGATGAGCTTGAGGACAATCTTAAGACCATTCAAAAACAAAATGAAGAGTTGCAGCTTGCCAATAAACTGAAAGATGAATTCTTAGCAACAACATCACACGAATTGAGAACGCCATTACATGGCATGGTAGGTATTGCAGAAGCGCTAATATCTGGCGCAAACGGCCCTATCCCTGCCAACCAGAAGTACCAGTTGGATATCATCATCAATAGTGGCCAGAGATTGGCAACACTGGTCGATGACCTACTTGATTACCACAAAATGCGCTACGGCAGCTTAGACATTAATAAATCGGCTGTTGATTTATCTGCTGCTACCAGCTTGGTACTCGAGTTGTCTCATCATCTGTTGGGCAATAAGCCAATCCGAATTATTAACCAAGTACCCAGTGATTTAGGGCTGGTTTCGTCCGATCCTCAACGACTGGAACAAGTGATGTATAACTTGGTCGGCAATGCCATCAAGTACACATCAGAAGGTAAAATTGTTATCTCAGCAAGCGTTATCGACGACAACATTCGTGTACAAGTTGTTGATACAGGCCAAGGCATACCTGCTGAATACCTAGAACACATCTTTGAACCCCTGATTCAAGCCGGGCAAGACTCTAGTAACTATCGCCAAGGTGCAGGCCTTGGGTTGTCCATAAGTCGTCAGCTGATTGAACTGATGGGCGGTTCACTGTATGTAAGTAGCCAGCCAATGCTTGGCACGACGTTCAGCTTTACCTTGCCTTTAGCCACCCAAGAAGAGTTGGATAACTACAGTGATTCAGGAAGCTATTCTCACTTCCAAGCGCCAGATTTAATTGATAACAACCAACAAGAAAATAGTGTTATCAGTGAAGACCCAGACGGTCCGTTACTGGTCATCGCCGATGATGAGCCTGTAAACTTACGCGTGCTAGACAGCTTCTTGAAATTGGAAGGTTATCGAGTACGCACCGCATGTGACGGCCCAGAAACCATTGAACTGATTGAGAAAGAGAAGCCAGAATTACTTCTTCTCGACATTATGATGCCGGGCATGAGTGGCTATCAGGTGTGTGAGGCGCTGCGTAAACAGTATGACCATGCACAATTGCCAATCATTATGCTCACTGCACTAAACCAAGCAGAAGATCGGGTTCGTGGCTTTGAAGCAGGTGCCAATGATTACTTGTCTAAGCCGTTCAACAAACAAGAACTGGCGGCGCGAATTACGGCTCACTTATCAGCAAGTAAAGCTGAGCAAAGGCGTCTTGAGAATGACCAATTGCAACTAGAGCTTAAACACAGAGCCATGGTTGAAGCTAACCTGCTAGAAACTCAAGGCCGCTTGCTAGAGCAGCTAGAATCAGCCCCAGAGGCCATCATCTGTATTCGTGATGATCAACGTATTCGATTTGCCAATGAAGCAGCAGCAAAACTATTTAGGCGTGGCCAAGAACAGCTTAAACGCTCGATGGCCGATGAGATCATTGCACCTAAATATCTTAAGGTGGAACAAGCTCACTATTGTGGTGATATTGACATCTATATAGACGACACACGTCAGCGCATACCAAGTGACATTCTCAAGCTACCTGAAGGCTCAGGGCTCGACACCATGTATATCTTTAATGTCGGCGGTGGGGTTAATTCAAACCGAGTCAATAACCTTGAAACGGCAGTTGAGGCACTTTCAAGCTACGCCTTTGAGGGTGACAAAGATAAACTTCAACAACTGAAGGAGCTTGGCGGTGAATTTACTCGCCTTGCAGATAAAGCAACCGGTGAAGGTAAAAACAAACAAGAGCTGATGCGTGAAGTGCTGGTCGATGTCATGACTAATGCCATCATCTACTGGGAGTCTGTTACTGGGGAAACCAAGTTTGCCTTCGCAGAGAAGAGTGGCTTGTGGCGCGTCTACCTAGACCGCAGTACCCTACAAACTCGAACGCTAGACAAATACCTACGCGTAGAAACGCTACCGAAAACACCTCGCTGGCGAACGGTACTGAGCTCTATCGAGTTTATACTTGAGCACTGTAAAGAACAGACTCCTGAAAGAACTCATATTGAGACACTAAGGGATAAGCTACAAAAACTACTGACCAGTTAGCCCTGAAGTAAGCTCAAGCTACTGTAAATAATGAAGCTCACCTAGCGTGGGCTTTTTTGTGAGAATTGTACGCGATCAAAGGACAATGACGTCGATTCAAACACACTTCTTTTACGGCATTAAACAAGCAAAATGACACGTTACTCAATCTTAAACAATCACCAATTCAGTTACTATTTTGAGCCTTATTCTTGGCTGAATTTCACATTCCTCCGGCTCTTTGTTGCAGTTTGAGAAGCGAGTCACAACAGAACGGCAGATTTAATTTTCTAGAAAAATTTAACGTAAAATTGGTAAGTGACCGAGATCTACAATTACACCACGACAAAATAAACCCATGCAATTAAAAGCTCAAATAGTTAGTGACCACTTACAAAAAGCCACCACCACAAAATCAAATGCGAGTCACATCACCTTAACAATTGCGCACAAAAAACCACCAAAGCAAGCTATTTTGACGTTAATGACGTGGGGTTGTGTATTTTTAACGTTTTTGACGGGAAACGAGTTTGATTAATTCATCGATAAGGTGTTTTCTTACTCCTGCCAAAGGCCTACAGGCCACTCTTACCACTTCTCAGAATCAAAGATGAATCTGGAGCAACGAAGAAGAGGTAGGCCTTTAACTAGAGTGTGTATCTACTAACTAATTAGCGACAGATAACATTCAATCCATTAGTGAAATGAAAGCAAATAGTAAGGAACAGCTATGCTTGCCAATATAAAAAAAACAGCAATAGCAACAGCAATTATTGCAACTGCTACAACAGGTTTTGCATCAGTAGCAACAGCTGCAGAGCGCAGCGAACTGACCGTTCACCCGAAAGAGTACACTACATTCGTACGTAACTTTAACCCGTACCTTGGTGCTACTAACCTACATACTACCACTGACTTCATGTACGAGCCTTTAGTAGTATTTAACGAAATGCACGGTAACACTCCGGTGTTCCGTCTAGCTGAAAACTTCAAAATGTCAGATGATCTGATGAGCGTTGTTTTCGACATTCGTAAGGGTGTTAAATGGTCTGATGGAGAAACTTTCTCTGCTGATGATGTTGTTTTTTCTTTCAACCTTGTAAAAGAGAAGCCAGAGCTTGACCAATCTGGTATCAACTCTTGGGTAACTTCTGTAGAAAAACTGAACGACAACCAAGTCAAGTTCACACTAACAGAAGCAAACTCAAACGTACCTTACGAGATTGCTAAAGTACCTGTAGTACCTAAGCACATCTGGAAAGACGTTAAAGATCCATCAACGTTTACCAATGAGAACCCGGTAGGTTCTGGTCCATTTACAGAAATCGATACGTTTACAGCGCAACTATACATCCAGTGTGCAAACCCGAACTACTGGGATGCAGACAACCTAGATGTTGACTGTCTACGTGTTCCACAAATTGCGAACAACGACCAGTTCCTAGGTAAAGTTGTAAACAGTGAGATGGACTGGACGTCTTCTTTCGTTCCAGATATCGATCGTACATACGCTGCAGCAAGCCCTAAACACCACTACTGGTACCCGCCAGCAGGTACACAAGCATTCATCGTTAACTTCAAGCACCCTGATGCTGCGAAGCATGAAGCATTGAGCAACGTTGAATTCCGTCGTGCTTTCTCTATGGCTCTTGACCGCCAAACTATCATCGACATCGCATTCTACGGTGGCGGTACTGTGAACGATTTCGCATCGGGTCTTGGCTACGCGTTTGAAGCTTGGTCTGATGAAAAAACTCACGACAAGTACAAAGGCTTCAACACTTACAACGCTGAAGGCGCGAAGAAGCTTCTTGCTGACGCTGGCTTCAAAGATGTAAACAAAGATGGTTTTGTTGACACTCCATCTGGCAAGTCTTTCGAACTAATGATTCAATCGCCAAACGGCTGGACTGACTTCAACAACACAGTTCAACTTGCGGTAGAGCAACTAAACGAAATCGGTATTAAGGCGAAAGCTCGTACACCTGACTTCTCTGTTTACAACCAAGCAATGCTTGAAGGTACATACGACGTAGCATACACAAACTACTTCCACGGTGCGGATCCATACACGTACTGGAACAGTGCTTACAACTCATCACTACAATCTGGTGATGGTATGCCTCGTTTCGCTATGCACTTCTACAAAAATGACAAACTAGATGGTCTTCTAAACAGCTTCTACAAAACAGCTGACAAGAACGAACAGCTAGATATTGCACACGGTATCCAGCAAATTATCGCTGCAGACCAAGTGACAATCCCTGTGATGTCTGGTGCTTACATGTACCAATACAACACAACTCGATTCACTGGTTGGTGGAACGAAGAAAATCCAAAAGGCCGTCCAAACATTTGGGCTGGTATTCCAGAGCGTCTACTTCATGTACTGGACCTAAAACCAGTTAAATAAGTAATCGTTCAATCTTTGCGGCGTAACTTCTTACGCCGCTTATAAAAATCCCCACACTATCAATTGAAAGTATGGCGCTAGTCGTCAGGGGATTTTTCGTTCCAAATTTCGCTAGGAGCGACCTGAATCCAGAAACAGGGAAACAATCTGGGTGAGTAAGGTGTGAGTTATGGGTTATTTTTTAAGACGTTTGTCATTTTATTTTGTCGCGCTATTAGTTGCAGCGACGTTAAACTTTATTATTCCAAGAGCAATGCCTGGTGACCCAGTTACCATGATGTTTGCGAACGCTTCTGTACAAGTTACTCCTGAGCGTATTGCTGCAATGAAAGAACTATTAGGCTTCGTTGATGGCGGCTTACTGGTTCAATACGGCGCATACATGAAGAACATTCTAAGCTGGGAGCTTGGTACATCAATTCAATTCTACCCACTTTCAGTAAATACACTGTTAGGTGGCGCATTCGGTTGGTCGCTATTCTTAGCTGGCACCGCCGTTATTCTTTCTTTCTCTATTGGTTCAATCCTAGGTATTTTTGCAGCGTGGAAACGTGGCAGCAAATACGATGCATTTGTGACTCCAGGGATGCTGATTTTACAAGCCGTTCCTCAGGTTGTTATTGCCATGCTTGCGCTATTTACCTTCGCAATTGGTTTGAAGTGGTTCCCAACTGGCTACGCCTATACCGCAGGTACAATACCTGACTGGACAAGTTGGGCATTCATCAAAGACGTTGCTTATCACGCTTTCTTGCCTCTGGTGTGTGCTTCGGTTGTTCAAATTGGTGGCTTCCTAGTAAACATGCGTAACAACATGATTAACCTACTAGCAGAAGACTACATCACCATGGCGAAAGGCAAAGGCCTTAGCGAAAACCGAGTGGTATTCAACTACGCAGCTCGTAACGCGATGCTACCAAGTGTGACTGCACTTTCTATGTCGTTAGGTATGGCAATCGGTGGTCAGTTAATTATCGAAATCATCTTTAACTACCCAGGTCTTGGCAGCGTACTTTTCAACGCAATTAACGCTCGTGATTACCAAGTACTGCAAGGTCAACTGCTTATCATGACGCTATTCATGCTGTTCTTTAACCTAGTTGCAGACATGCTTTACGTTGTTCTTGACCCTCGTCTTCGTAAGGGTGGTAAATAATCATGAAAGATATTCTAAAACTCATTTGGCGTAACCCGATGGCCTTAACCGGCGTCATCATCCTAAGTATTTTTATTCTTGGTGCTATTGCGGCTCCATTGATCACAAAACATGTGCCAGACAAGCGTACAGGTAACCCACACGAATACCCTGGCTTCGTAGTTAAGTCTGCACAAACTAACCCTGATGGCTGGGTTGCTCAAAACCTAGCAGACGACCGTCGTACGTTAATTATGTCTAAGAAGGCAGACCACGTACTGGGGACAACTCGTATGGGTCGTGACGTTTGGTCACAAGTGGTATACGGCGCACGTGTATCTCTTGCTGTAGGTTTTGGTGCGGGCCTTACCGTATGTTTACTCGCGACAGTGATCGGTGTTTCGGCAGGCTACTTTGGTGGACGTGTCGATGACATTCTGACAGCCGCAATGAACATCATGCTGGTTATTCCTCAATACCCATTACTGTTCGTAGTTGCAGCCTTTATCGGTGAGGCAGGGCCACTCACCATAACCCTGGTTATCGGCTTTATGTCCTGGGCTTGGGGCGCGCGTGTTGTTCGTTCCCAGACCTTAGCACTGCGTGAAAAAGAGTTTGTAAAAGCCGCTGAAGTTCTGGGTGAATCTTCATTCCGTATAATCTTCGTAGAGATTCTTCCAAACCTTATCTCTATCGTTGGCGCGAGCTTCATCGGTTCGGTGATGTACGCAATCATGATGGAAGCAACGATTTCGTTCCTAGGTCTTGGTGACCCGAACACAATCAGCTGGGGCATCATGCTTTACAACGTTCAAACCTCTTCATCAATGCTGATTGGCGCTTGGTGGGAACTATTGGCTCCTTGTATCGCATTGACACTACTTGTAACTGGTCTTGCTCTACTTAACTTCGCTGTCGATGAAATTGCCAACCCGCAACTGCGTTCTCACAAAGGCATGAAGCGTTGGAAGAAATTAGCAGCACAAGACAAAGAAGAACGTGAACCTGAACTACCACCACAAAATGCACTTTGGAGCGGAGATAAATAATCATGTCTGAACCACTAATTTCTATCCGCAATTTATGCGTGGATTACATCACAGAGTCTGGCGATGTACGTGCGTGTAACAACGTAAGCTTCGATATTGCGCCAGGTGAAGTATTCGGCCTAGCTGGTGAGTCTGGCTGTGGTAAATCAACCGTTGCTTTCTCGCTAATGCGTCTACATAAGCCGCCCGCTTACATCAGTGGTGGTGAGGTTATCTTCAATGGCGAGAACATCCTTGAATACAGCGATGACCGTATGCAAGCGTTCCGTTGGAGCGAGATGTCGATGGTATTCCAGAGTGCGATGAACGCACTCAACCCTGTATTACCAATGGAAGAGCAGTTCTGTGACGTAATTATGCGTCACACCAACATGACTCGTGAGCAAGCTAAGCAACGCGCTGAAGGTCTACTTGAAATCGTCGATATTCACCCGAGCCGATTGAGTGACTACCCTCACCAATTCTCTGGCGGCATGCGTCAACGCTTGGTTATTGCTATCGCGTTAGCATTGAATCCAAAGCTGATCATTATGGATGAGCCAACGACCGCGCTTGATGTGGTTGTTCAGCGCGAGATCCTACAAAAGATCTATGCACTGAAAGAAGAGTTTGGCTTCTCGATTCTGTTCATCACCCATGATTTGTCATTGATGGTCGAGTTCTCTGACCGCATCGGCATCATGTACTCAGGTGAGCTTATCGAGGTTGCTAATGCTCAAGATATTCTAGAAAACCCTTACCACCCTTATACCAAAGGGCTGGGAAGTTCTTTCCCTCCACTAACAGGGCCAAAGACAAAACTAGCGGGTATTCCGGGCAACCCTCTGAACTTGTTAGAGATTCCTGAAGGGTGTCGTTTCCAAGCTCGTTGTGACCGTGTACATGAAACGTGTACTAAGGTACCAACCAAGCTGCGTTCTATCGACCCGGGGCATTTGTCTAACTGCCACCTGTACGGTGACCCAATAGTACAAAGGAAGCTATAGCTTGCACGCTGATTCAGCGTGAATAACGAATAAGGCGGCTCGACCGCCGAAATGCAAGCAAAGCGAATAAGGATTCTGGAGACAATTATGAGCAAAGATTTCGGTCAATTATTGGTAGAAGGCAAGAATGTCGTAAAAGACTTCCCAATAAGCAGTACCACCATTCAAACCCCAATGATGCGTGCGATTAACGACGTATCATTCAAGATGTACAAAAGCCGCGGTCTAGCTGTGGTTGGTGAGTCTGGTTCAGGCAAATCAACTACAGCAAAAATGATCGCAAAAATGTACGCGCCTTCGGGCGGTACGATCGAATACAAAGGTCGTGATATCCAAGAGATCTCAAGCAGAAAAGATCTTATGCATTACCGTGAAGGCGTGCAGATGGTATGGCAAGACCCGTTTGGTTCCCTGAACCCAACACATAACATCTTCCACCACATAGCTCGACCATTGTTGATCCACAAAAAAGTATCTCCGGGTAACAAGAAAGAGTTACAGGAGCGTGTATACGATCTTCTAGAGCAAGTGGGCTTAGTACCGCCACAAGCAACGGCAGAGAAATACCCTCACCAACTCTCTGGTGGTCAACGTCAACGCGTCAACCTAGCCCGTAATATCGCGGTAGGCGCAGAAGTTGTATTAGCCGATGAACCTACATCGATGCTTGATGTATCGATTCGTGCTGGTGTTTTAAACCTGATGGAAGAGATGAAGTTTGAGAAGCAAATGTCTCTACTCTACATCACTCACGATATCGCAACCGCTCGTTACATTGCTGAAGATCTTTCGGTGATGTACGTGGGGCACATGGTGGAATGGGGCGATACCGATGACGTGATTGCCAACCCTCAGCACCCTTACACCCAACTGCTTGTTTCTGCGGTTCCAGATCCTAAAAAATCGATCCACGAACAACTTGCTGGTAACAAAGGGGAGATTCCTCTGTGGACACCAGTATCAGCAGGCTGCCCATTTGCAGGCCGTTGCACTCACGCAATGGACAAGTGTAAAGAGCAATTACCGGGTGTCACTCAACTCGCAGAGAACCATTTTGTACGTTGTTACCTACACGAAAGCTAAGCAATAAATGCCCGTTAGGGTCTGCGGACCCTAACTATTTGTATCCAAAACATTTTATATCCAAAACATTCAAGTACCTAGCCAATAGAAACTAGGACTGTCGGAGAATATTGATGCTGTTATTGACCAACCATATTGGCTACGAATCCACGGCTCCAAAGCAGGCTATTCTGCAAACGAAGAAAGCTCGCTTATCAAGTACGACTGCACTTTTGGTGTGTGCCGACAACCATATTGGCTACGAATCCACGGCTCCAAAGCAGGCTATTCTGCAAACGAAGAAAGCTCGCTTATCAAGTACGACTGCACTTTTGGTGTGTGCCGACAACCATATCACTGTCGGAAGTTTTGATGTGGTTAAACAAGGCCGCGTAGCAAATTGGCATCAAGGGCAATTCTTCACTATCGATTTCAGTTCATTCACTGAATCAGGTCGCTACTACCTACGTTTTGACAACCTACGCTCTGAAGTATTTGAGATTGGTAGCAACCTATTAATGAACCACACGTTTTCTGATGTGCTTCATTACTTTAAGTCACAACGCTGTGGCGGTAGTTTCGACAAAAAAGATCGACAAGCACAAATTATGGGCACTGACAGATACGTCGATGTCCATGGCGGTTGGCACGACGCATCTGGTGACGTAAGCAAGTACTTTAGCCACCTGTCTTATGGCAACTACCTAAATCCTCAACAGATCCCTATGGTTGTTTGGAACATGCTTAAAAGCGTGCGCTTAACCAGCAATAATCCAGACTTCCCGAAATTCTCCATGACTCGCCTGACTGAAGAAGCCCTATTCGGTGCAGATTTCTTAGTGCGCATGCAAGACGCGGCTGGATACTTCTATATGACAGTATTCGACAAGTGGAGCAAAGACATCAATCAACGCGACATCTGCGCTTATGCTACTCAAGAAGGCCATAAATCAACCGACTTGCAAGCGGGCTATCGACAAGGTGCAGGCGTTGCTATTGCAGCATTAGCCGCAGCTTCTGAACTTGAAACCTCTGGCAGTTACTCTAGCCAAACCTATCTTGATACAGCTGCAAAAGGTTACTGGCATCTAAAAGAGTACAACCTCCAATACCTAAATGACGGTGAAGAGAACATTATCGATGAGTATTGTGCCCTACTCGCTGCCAACGAGTTGTACCGAGTTACACAAGATTCTCAATACTTAACAGAAGCAAGAACTTGGGCGAGTCGCTTGATCGCTCGTCAGCAATCCGATGACTCATTTGCCCACTTCTGGTCGGCAAACTCTGATGGCTCTCGCCCTTATTTCCATGCAGCTGAAGCAGGCCTTCCAGTGATTGCTCTTTGCGAGTACATCGACAATGAAACCAGTGCAGAACTGAAAGAACAAGCGCGCACGGTTGTTGAAAAAGCATGTCAGTTCGAAATCAATATTACCGACAAAGTCATCAACCCGTTTGGCTACCCAAGACAGTACGTTAAGTCTGTCGATGGTGATAAGCGCGATGCCTTCTTTGTCGCTCAACAGAACGAAACAGGCTATTGGTGGCAAGGTGAAAATGCTCGCCTTGGTTCACTCGCCACCATGGCGTACTTAGTTCAACCACACATTGAAAATGCGGATCTTCAAAAGCGCCTAATTCAGCTTTCACAAAACAGCCTTGATTGGATCTTAGGTCTCAACCCATATCACATGTGTATGCTCGATGGTCACGGCTATAACAACCCAGATTATCTACCACAGCTTGGCTTCTTCAATGCAAAAGGTGGTGTCTGCAACGGCATCACGGCTGGGTTCGAAGATGAACAAGACATCGCATTCAACCCACCAGCACAGAAAGACGACATGCTTCAAAACTGGCGCTGGGGTGAACAATGGATCCCTCATGGGGCGTGGTATTTGCTAGCAACGGCTGCGCAGTTCAACTTCCTAGCACAAAGTAAGGAGCAATAATCATGACGCTTTACTACGTAGGTATTGATGGTGGCGGTACATCTTGCCGTGCTCGCATTCGTGATGACCAAGGCAAACTCATTGGTGAAGCGAAAAGTGGCAGTGCCAACATCCTTTTGGGTGTCGATGTTGCAATGAGTTCAATTGTTGATGCGATTACTAAAGCCGCACAACAAGGGCAACTCAACTCTAACGATTTTTCTAATATGCATGTTGGTTTGGCGCTAGCTGGTGCTGAACAGAAGTCAGCATGGCTCGACTTCATGGCACAAGCACACCCTTTCGCAAGTATGACACTCAATACAGACGCCTATGGTGCATGTATTGGTGCACATAATGGCCAAGACGGCGCGATCATGATTGGTGGTACAGGTTCATGTGGTATCTACCTAAACAACGGCGAACAACACGTGGTTGGCGGTCGTGAATTTCCAATTTCTGACCAAGGCGGCGGCGCAGTGATGGGCCTTCGTTTAATTCAGCAAGTTCTACTCGCTGAAGATGGTATTAGTAACAAAACCCCACTGACTCAACATGTTATGAATCATTTCAATAATGATGTTGATGCGATCGTGGCATGGTCAAAAGGCGCGATTCCAAAGGATTACGGTCAATTCTCACCCGTCATTTTTCAACTGGCAAATGAAGGCGATGAACTGGCTACAGAGATGCTTAAGCAGACTGCAGCCGATATCGAAATGTTTGTATTAGCGCTGCATCGAAAAGGCGCTGACAAGGTGTGCTTAATGGGAAGTATCGCTGAGCGTATTCTCAACTGGCTATCACCACCAGTACAACAATGGATCGTTAAACCTCAATTTGACGCTATCGAAGGCGCATTGATGTTTGCCGGGAAACCACTACACAACTTGTATCAACAGGCTTAGCAGGGAAGTTATATGAATTATCGCATCGACTTAGCTGTTCTTTCTGAACAAAAAAATAACTGCCGATTTGGCCTTACGGTACATAACTTAAGTGACCTCGACGTAAAAGATTGGTCTCTGCATTTTGCCTTTGACCGATTCATCCTTCCTGAAAGTCTATCGCAAGGTGAACTGACTCAAGTTGGAAGCTATTGCTCGTTCAAACCAAGTTCACCAGTGTTAAAGGCCAACAACCATTACTACCTTGAATTCAGTATTCAAAGTGCACCATTCCGCTTCTATTCTGATGGCCTTAATGATGCCTTTATCCAATCACATCATGATGGAGAAACATCGGTACTGCCTGTCGCGATATCACCGATTGTTTTGGCTTCACCATATCGTGAACGCAATCAAATACCTGAAGTTAACGCTGCTGAAATTGCATTGATTCCTCAGCCAAATCAGCTCGAACTTCAGCTAGGTAGCTTCGCACTAAGCTGCGAATGCGAAATTGAGGTTCAATCTCACCTTGCTGATAAGGCGGTATCTTGGCTGCAACAAGAATTACTTTCTACTTTTGAGCTATCTCTTTCAAACGCGCTTCCAACAGAAGAAGGCGATGACATTCTATTTCGCAGCAATCCAACATTAGACGAAGCCGAATACAAACTCACCGTCACAGCACAACAGATAATGGTTGAATCAGGTAGCCAGTCTGGGTTTACACACGCCGTGGCAAGTCTGATTCAATTGGTTCAACAACTGGATGCCGAAACTTTTTCTATTCCATGCTGCAAAATCGCCGATCACCCCCGCTTTAAGTATCGCGGCATGATGTTGGATTGCGCGCGTCACTTCCATTCAGTAGAGCAAGTGAAGCGCTTAATCAATCAACTGGCGTACTACAAATTCAACGTTTTTCATTGGCACCTAACCGATGATGAAGGTTGGAGAATTGAGATCAAGAGCCTGCCTCAACTGACTGAAATCGGTGCGTGGCGTGGTCCTGAACATGCATTAGAGCCGCAATACACACACCTTGCTGAAAACTATGGTGGCTTCTACACGCAACAACAGATTCGCGAAGTCATTGAATACGCAGAGCAGCGTAGCATCACGGTTATTCCTGAGATTGACATCCCAGGACATTGCCGCGCTGCAATAAAGTCACTGCCTGACATGCTAGTTGAGCAAGCCGACACGACTCAATACAAGAGTATTCAGCACTACAATGACAACGTACTAAACCCAGGTTTACCGGGTACTTACCAATTTCTAGATGCCGTCATTGAAGAAGTGGCAGAACTCTTCCCTAGCGAATTAATTCACATGGGCGCAGACGAAGTACCACCCGGAGTGTGGAGCAACAGCCCTGCAGCTCAAGCACTAATGAAAGAGCACCAGTACCAAGACAGTAAAGACTTGCAAGGTCACCTATTCCGCTACGCCGAAAACAAACTCAAGCAACTCAGCAAGCGCATGGTGGGTTGGGAAGAAGCACAACACGGCGACAAGGTCAGTAAAGAGACCATCATCTACTCATGGCTCAGCGAAGAAGCGGCTGTGAACTGTGCGCGCCAAGGCTTTGATGTGGTTCTGCAACCTGCACAATTTACCTACCTCGACATGACCCAAGATTATGCACCGGAAGAACCGGGCGTCGATTGGGCTGCCGTTATCCCATTAGAACAAGCTTATACCTACGAAGCACTTGCTGAGATATCCGACACCGACCCAATTCGTAAACGGATTCGCGGAATTCAGTGTGCTCTATGGTGTGAGATCGTCACCAACCAAAAGCGTATGGATTACATGGTATTCCCAAGAATTAGCGCTTTAGCTGAAGGATGTTGGACACATAAAAACAACCGAAACTGGCTAGATTACCTATCTCGCCTAAAAGGGCATCTGCCATTACTCGACAGACTCAATGTTGATTATCGCAACCCTTGGAAAGCTGAATAAAACAAAACCAAAGCGACACTCACATCGAGCGGTTGCTGACTCAAATTAAGGTGCTCAGTCAGGTACGACTTAGCATCATTATTTAAAAATTAGCTGCATAGATGCAGTTTGTTAAAAAGGAAATGACAATGAAATACGGCTATTTCGATAACGACAACCGCGAATACGTCATCACTCGCCCTGATGTACCAGCACCTTGGACAAACTACCTAGGTACTGAAAAGTTTTGTACCGTGATTTCGCACAATGCAGGCGGCTACTCGTTCTACAATTCTCCGGAATACAACCGTGTTACTAAATTCCGTCCAAACGGCACCTTCGACCGTCCTGGACACTATGTTTACCTGCGTGATGATGAGACGGGTGATTACTGGTCTATCTCTTGGCAGCCAGTGGCAAAAAGCCTAGATGAAGCGAACTACGAAGTTCGTCACGGCCTGTCATACTCAAAGTTCAAATGTGAATACAGCGGTATTACCGCAACTAAAACGCTATTCGTTCCTAAGGGTGAAGATGCAGAAGTTTGGGACGTTGTACTAAAGAACAACACTGACAAGCCACGTACTATCAGTACTTTCTCGTTTGTTGAGTTCTCTTTCAGCCACATCCAATCAGATAACCAGAACCATCAGATGTCTTTGTACTCTGCGGGCACGTCTTACCAAGAAGGTGTTCTGGAATACGACCTGTACTACAACACTAACGACTTTGAAGGCTTCTACTACCTAGCTTCAACTTTCTCACCAGACAGCTACGATGGACAACGTGACAACTTCCTTGGCATGTACCGTGATGAAGCGAACCCAATTGCGGTTGAGAACGGTAAATGTTCTAACAGCGCTCAAACCTGTTACAACCACTGTGGCTCTCTGCACAAGCAATTTACGATTCAGCCGGGTGAAGAAGTTCGCTTTGCTTACGTGCTAGGTATCGGTAAAGGCAACGGTGAGCGCCTACGTGAGAAGTACCAAAACACAGCCAACGTAGATGCCGCTTTCCAAGGCATCAAAGATCACTGGGACGAGCGTTGCAACAAATTCCAAGTTAAGTCTCCAAACGAAGGCTTAGACACCATGATCAACACATGGACGCTATACCAAGCGGAAACCTGTGTTGTGTGGTCGCGCTTTGCATCCTTCATTGAAGTGGGTGGTCGTACAGGTCTTGGTTACCGTGATACTGCGCAAGATGCGATCTCAGTGCCTCATGCCAACCCACAAATGACCAAGAAACGTATTATCGATCTGCTTCGCGGCCAAGTGAAAGCCGGCTACGGTCTACACTTATTCGATCCAGACTGGTTTGATCCAGAGAAAGCAGACGTTGAGCCTTCAAAATCGCCAACGGTTGTTCCAACGCCGTCTGATGACGACAAGATCCACGGCATTGAAGATACCTGTTCTGATGATCACCTATGGATCGTTCCGACCATTATCAAATACGTAATGGAAACCGGTGAGCACGACTTCTTTGACGAAGTGATCCCATACGCAGACGGTGGCGAAGCGACAGTTTACGAACACATGAAAGCGGCACTGAACTTTTCTGCAGAATACGTGGGGCAAACAGGTATCTGTAAGGGCCTTCGTGCAGACTGGAATGACTGTTTGAACCTTGGTGGCGGTGAATCTTCAATGGTTTCATTCCTGCACTTCTGGGCTCTACAAGAATTCCTAGACCTAGCTAAGTTCCGCAATAACGATGCTGACGTTGCTAAATACACAGAAATGGCCGCGAACGTACGTGAAGCCTGTGAAACACACCTATGGGATGACGAAGGTGGCTGGTACATCCGTGGTCTAACAAAAAATGGCGACAAGATCGGTACCGCTCAACAAGCTGAAGGTCGTGTACACCTTGAGTCAAACACGCTAGCGGTTCTATCTGGCGCGGTTTCTCAAGAGCGTGGCGAGAAAGCGATGGACGCTGTTGATGAGAACCTATTCTCTGAATACGGCTTGCACCTAAATTCTCCTTCATTCGCAACACCAAACGATGATATCGGCTTTGTGACTCGCGTTTATCAAGGCGTAAAAGAGAATGGCGCAATCTTCTCTCACCCGAACCCATGGGCTTGGGTAGCAGAAGCGAAGCTAGGTCGTGGTGATCGTGCTATGAAGTTCTACGATGCACTCAACCCGTACAACCAAAACGACATGATTGAAACACGCTACGCAGAACCATACTCGTACGTGCAGTTCATCATGGGTAAAGATCACCAAGACCACGGCCGTGCAAACCACCCTTGGTTAACAGGTACCTCTGGTTGGGCTTACTTTGCGGTAACCAACTTCATTCTTGGTGTTCGCACAGGCTTTGAAGGCTTAACGGTTGATCCTTGTATCCCGACTGATTGGCCGGAATTTGAGGTTACTCGTCAATGGCGCGGCGCGACTTACAACATCACGGTGCAAAACCCAAATGCAGTCAGCAAAGGCGTTGCCTCTATCACTATCAATGGTGAGTCAGTTGAAGGCGCTATCCCAGTCCAAGCAGAAGGCAGCGTGAACGATGTTGTCGTTGTTCTAGGCTAGTCACGCAATTTAACGAACAGCTCTGGTCTCAAGTCTTTACAGGCTTGAGACCATGAGACTAAAAGGATTTTCTAATGATTAAATTTGGTACAGGTGGCTGGCGCGCTTTCATTGGTGAAGAGTTCACCAGAGACAATGTTCGCTTGGTGGCACAAGCACTCGCTAACATCATCAATAATGAAAATGCAGCCAAGAATGGATTCGTTATTGGGTACGACAGACGTTTCCTTTCAGATAAAGCGGCATGCTGGTTTGCAGAAGTACTTGCAGCGAACAACATCAAAGTAAGCTTCATTGATAAGTTCGTTCCAACACCTATCGTGATGTTCCAAGCAAAAGAGATGGGATGCACCTACTCGGCGTGTATTACCGCTTCTCACAACCCTGCGGACTATAACGGCATCAAGGTGTTCATTGAAGGTGGACGCGATGCTGACGAGATCATCACAGAGAAGATCGAACAGCAAATCGCAACACTGACCAACGAAGATGTTATACGAGTCGATTTCGAACAAGCGTTAAACGACAAAGAAATCGAGATCATCAACCCGATGAACGACTTTGTTGATTCGATCATTAACTTCATCGATATCGAGTCGATCAAAAAAGCCAATCTACGCGTGCTGATTGACCCAATGTTTGGCGTAGCGAAAAATGCTCTACAGACAGTGCTGATCAACGGTCGTTGTGATGTCGACGTCATCAACGATGGCAAAAACCCAGATTTTGGTGGCTTGATGCCATCACCAAATGCCGCAACGCTCTATCGCTTGAAGCACTTAGTTGCAGCAGAAGGCTATGACATTGGTATTGGTACTGATGGCGATGCCGATCGTCTGGGCATTATTGATGAGAAAGGTCACTTCATTCACCCTAACGAAGTGCTACTCCTACTTTACTACTACTTACTGGAATACAAAGGCTGGAAGGGCTCAGTCGTTCGTAACATCGCCACCACGCATCTACTCGACAAAGTAGCGGCGGATCATGGCGAGAAGAGCTTTGAGGTTCCTGTAGGCTTTAAGCATATCAGTTCTCAAATGGAAGCAGATGACTCACTGATTGGTGGTGAAAGTTCGGGTGGTTTAACCATACGTGGCCACATCAAAGGTAAAGATGGCGTATTTGCTTCAAGCTTACTGGTTGAGATGATCAGCGTGACAGGTAAAAAACTGTCTGAACTGCTTGATGAAATCTACTCGAAGTATGGCTATGCCTATACGGCAGAAGGCGATTGCAAGTTTAAACCTTCAGAGAAGGAAGCGCTCTACACCAAGATTTACGTAGAGAAACAACTGCCTGAATTTGAATACGAAATTGAAAAAGTTAGCTATGAAGATGGTGCCAAAGTGTACTTCAAGAATGGCGGCTGGGTGATCGCTCGCTTCTCAGGAACAGAGCCATTACTGCGAATCTTCGCAGAAATGGAAGATAAAGACACTGCAGAACGTGTTCTTCAAAAAGTGAAAGACTTCCTCTCTCTATAGACTTATAGAGTGCAGCAGTTTTGAATGGGACTTAACAAACCACTGCCTTGTTAAAGCCTATAGGTGAAGAACTCTTGCCCAGTACTCTGTATCAAAGTACTGGGCTTTTTTACGAATGCATTTTACTTTTCGGCAAAACGATACTTACTGCGTATCATTAAAACGCCAATACACCTTTGGTATCTACTTTGACGGTGACTGGCATACCAACACCTAGAGCCTCAGAAGACGTTGCTAACAGTTTCTGACCGTTAGCTTCAATCACATAACGACAGTGGTCGCCCATAAATTGTTGTTCCAACACTGACAGGTTACTGTCGACATCATGACTCGCCACTATATGCTGTGGTCTTAGTAACAACGCACATTCCGCTCCCACTTCGATTTGAGTTTGTGCTTTCGCCTCTATCAGACCCAAGCTCGTTTCAAATTCATTATCTGAAATACGCTGTGCATTCAAGTAGCTACCACCACCTAAGAAATCAGCAACAAACTTACTCGATGGGTGGAAGTACAACTCAGATGCTGAACCATATTGCTCAATCACACCATGGTTCATTACCGCCATTTTATCTGAAAAAGCGAATGCTTCTTCACGGCTGTGCGTTACAAAAATAGCAGTAACACCCTGCTTTTTAAATATTTTACGAATCTGAGAGATCAACTCATGGCGAACTTGAGTATCAATATTTGAGAAGGGTTCATCCAATAATAATAAGTCTGGCTTGTACGCTAAAGAACGAGCAATCGCTACGCGCTGCTGTTGACCACCAGAAAGTTGATGTGGGTATCGGTCACCGAACTCATCTAAGTGAACCAGCTCCAACATCTCTTGAACTTTCTCTTTCTTTTGCTGCTCAGAGAGCCCTTTGAGGCCAAAGCAGATATTCTGATTTACCGTCAAGTGCGGAAACAGAGCGTAATCTTGAAAGATCATTCCGATGTTTCGCTGTTCAGGTGGTAGCCAATTGTCTCCATCGTCGATGGTTTGACAGTTCAAGCTCATGACACCACTACTCAATGGAAGTAGGCCGGCAATCGCTTTAAGCAGCGTAGTCTTACCGCAACCACTAGCACCAAGCAGACAAACAATTTCACCATGCTCAACTTCTAAAGAAAGCGCTTCCAAAATGGTTTGCGACTCATACTTACAAGTCAGATCTTTAATTGATAATGCACAACTCATTAGTGTTTCTGCTCCAAGGAACGGTTTACGATAATCAGAGGAATTAAACCTACCAACACCAATAATACAGCAGGCATTGCCGCCAACTCTAGGTGCTCATCTGAGGCATAGTTATAAACATAAGTCGCCAATGTTTCGAAATTGAAAGGGCGTAGCAGTAATGCCGCATTTAACTCTTTCATTGATTCGATAAACACCAATAATCCGGCGATCAATGCGCCTCGCTTAATCAAAGGCAAATGAACTCGACGTAACATCTGATTGGTATTGCAGCCCATTGTTTTAGAAGCCATATCTAATGAAGGAGATACTTTACTCAAGCTACTTTCAATGCTGCCAATTGCAACCGCTGAAAAACGCACGACCATGGCAAAGATAAGTGCAAACATAGAACCAGAGAAGATCAAACCTGGCCCTGTCCATTCCATCACTTTTGCAATGTCATTGACCAAGTGATCCATAAACAACACGGGAACCATTACACCAATAGCTAACACGGTGCCTGGAACGGCATAGCCCATTGAAGCGATACGCATATAAGCCTGATTTTTCTTACTTGGGCTAACACGTTGATTGAAGTTCACAATCAAAGCAATAACGACACTAATAATTGCAGCAACTACCGAAACATAAAGGCTGTTAACGGCATATTCTCTGAATTCAGGGGTCCAACTTTGAGCAAAATATTTGTAGGCATAAATCATTAACTGGGCAAGAGGGAACAAGAATGCGACACACACTAACCCCCAGCACCAAAACAATGCTAACCACTTCTTCCAACCAGAAAGGTCGTAACGAAAATCTTCACGGCTACTGAATTGATTCTGGAATAATTTCTGTTTGCGACGACTGTATCGCTCTGAACTCAGCAGTAGGATCACGATAACCAGCATAATCGCCGATATTTTCGCAGCAGCCGTTAAGCTTGAGTAACCTAACCAAGTGTCGTAAACCGCAGTCGTTAAGGTATTGACTGCAAAGTAACTCACGGTACCAAAGTCGCCAATGGTTTCCATTGCAACCAGCGATAGACCGACCGCCATTGATGGGCGAACAAGCGGTAATGAAATACGACGAAAGCTTTCCCAAGGTGAACACTTAAGCAACCGTGCGGATTGCAATAAGGAGACGTTTTGCTCCATAAACGCTGCGCGGCATAGCAGATAAACATAGGGGTAGAGAACAAGTGACAGGACAATAATAGCACCGGACAAGGTTCTAATGTCTGGGAACCAGTACTCTCCGGGCCCCCACCCTGTTAACTCTCGTAACAGGATTTGAACCGGACCAGCAAAATCAAACCAATCGGTAAAGATATACCCGACAATATAACCTGGCATTGCTAATGGCAGTACTAGCGCCCACTGCAAAACCCGCTCTCCTGGAACACGGCACATTGCCATAATCCAAGCCGACGGAATACCAAAAGCCAAAGACAGGAATAAGGTTCCTATGACTAAAACCACCGTATTATAAGTATAGGTGGGCATTACTGTGGACATAAGATGAGAAAATAGCTCATCTGTTTCTCCAACAGCAGTCGTAAAGATCGCTAAAATCGGTAAAACCAGCAATACAGCAATGATGCAGCTACTGGTGTTCCATAAATAATTCTTTTCTTTCATCGCCTAACTACAACGAGGCTTAATGAAACACAAATGCATTTGCAAATACATCTCATATCCTTTTAATGGGGGGTTATTTATACCCATATACTGTAATGACTTCAAGGTGAGATGCTCATAACTCTGGGGATTAACGGGGAGCTTTGTATCAAAAAGTGATTTTCCAAAACAAAACAGCCCCAAGTTACCGAAATGGCGACTTGAGGCTGTCATTTTACTTGGGCCGAAGCCTACAGTAAAAAATTATAGATCGAACTTAACTTCGTCTAGTAACTTGATTGCAGCTGCGTGGTGGTCAGCAATCTGGTCTAGAGAAATTGTATCAGCTTTGAATTCACCCCAAGAAGCAACAAGCTCTGAAGGTTTAACATCAGCTTTAACTGGGTATTCGTAGTTCACTTCTGCGTACATGCCTTGCGCCACGTCACCAGATAGGAATTCCATTAGCTTAACCGCGTTCTCTTTATTTGGAGAGAATTTAGCCATTGCCATACCAGAGATATTTACGTGAGTACCTGTTGTCTCTTGGTTAGGGAAGTTAAGGTAAACAGCGTCAGCCCAAGCTTTTTGCTCTTTATCGTTAACCATCTTACCTAGGTAGTAGCTGTTACCAAGAGAAACGTCACATAGACCTTCTTTGATCGCTTTAACTTGTGCACGGTCATTACCTTGAGGCTTACGTGCTAGGTTTGCTTTTACGCCTTCTAGCCATTCTTTCGTTTCAGCTTCACCTTTGTGAGCAATCATCGAAGATACTAGAGAAACGTTGTATGGGTGCTTACCGCTACGTGTACAGATTTTACCTTTGAATTCTGGCTTAGCTAGATCAGCGTAAGTGAAATCTTCACCTAGACGACCAACACGGTCACGAGAAGAGTAAACGCTACGTGTACGAGTTGTTAGAGCGAACCACTCGTTAGCTGTGTCTTGGTACTGAGCTGGAATATTCTTTTCTAGAACATCACTTTCTACAGCTTGAACTAAACCTTTTTCAGTTAGCTCAGATAGACGGCTGATATCAACAGTTAATACCACATCTGCTGGGCTGTATTCGCCCTCTTGAGCTAGCTTCTCTGCTAAACCTTTCTTAGCAAACTTAACATTCACCTCGATGCCTGTCTCTTTTGTGAACTCATCAAACATAGGTTCAACAAGGAAAGGTTGACGGTAAGAGTATACGTTTACTTCTTCAGCAGCGATTGCAGCCGTTGGTGCGATTGCGCTACATGCTAGAGCTGAAAGAGTTAGCAATTTTTTCATTGGTAAAGTCCTTTATATCGAAATGATAATCTATATCAGTTGCGTTATTATATTTATTAAAATATTAATTTCAATGATAGAGCACAAAAAAACCTGCTCATGAGAGCAGGTTTCAAGTGGGTAATGTGTAAATATTTGTAAATTATGGATTAATACATAATGTTCTATTTTACAGACACAAACTCTGGATAAGCGCCAACACCACAATCGTGCATGTCCATACCTTCAAGTTCTTCGTCTTCAGTTACTCGGATACCGATTGTTGCTTTAAGCACTGCCCATACAGCTAGACTAGCACCGAATACCCATGCAAAGATTACTGCTGCACCCAGTAATTGAGCACCAAACGTTGCATCAGCATTGCTTAGTGGCACAGCCATTAGACCGAAGAAACCACACACACCGTGTACCGAGATAGCACCTACTGGATCATCAATCTTAACTTTGTCTAAAGCAATGATACTGAATACAACCAAGGCACCAGATACCGAACCAATCGCTACAGCAAATAGAGGTGATGGTGATAGAGGGTCTGCAGTGATTGCTACTAGGCCAGCTAACGCGCCGTTAAGAATCATTGTTAGGTCTGCTTTACCCCAAGTTGTTTTGCATACTAGTAGTGCTGCAATCGCACCTGCTGCTGCTGCTGCGTTGGTGTTAAGGAAGATTTGACCTACTGCTGTTGCGTTCTCAAAATCCGAAACCATTAGTTGAGAACCGCCGTTGAAACCGAACCAACCAAACCAAAGGATAAATGTACCTAGCGTTGCCAGTGGCATATTTGAACCTGGAATCGGGTAGATTTCACCGTTCTTACCATATTTACCTTTACGAGCACCCAGTAGAAGCACACCCGCTAAGGCTGCTGAAGCACCAGCCATATGTACGATACCTGAACCAGCAAAGTCACTGAAGCCGGCTTCTGATAGGAAACCACCGCCCCAAGTCCAGTAACCTTCCATTGGGTAAATAAATGCAGTTAGAACCACAGAGAAAATCAGGAATGACCAAAGTTTCATTCGCTCAGCAACCGCGCCAGATACCACAGACATTGCTGTTGCAACGAAAACTACTTGGAAGAAGAAGTCTGATTCTAATGAGTGGTCTGCACCTTCACCTTGAGTACCAATCAGAGTACCAAATGACGGTAACCAGCCACCTTCGCCGTTATCGACATACATAATGTTGTAACCAACGACTAAGAAAGTCGTACAAGCAATCGCGTACAAACAAATGTTCTTAGTTAAAATTTCTGTGGTGTTCTTCGAACGAACAAGGCCAGCTTCTAACATCGCGAAGCCTGCAGCCATCCACATTACCAACGCACCTGAAATGAGGAAGAAAAAAGTGTCTAGTGCGTAACGTAGTTCCGTTACTGTTGTTGTAAGTTCCATATTAAAGTCTCCAGTCCTTGTAATTCTTTAAAGTGCTTCAGCATCCATTTCACCGGTACGAATTCGTACGGCTTGGCTTAGGTCATACACAAAAATTTTGCCATCGCCGATTTTTCCGGTGTGTGCCGCTTGGCTAATCGCTTCAACAACTCGGTCAACATTTTCAGCTTGGGTTGCAATCTCTAGCTTTACCTTTGGTAGGAAGTCCACCTGGTACTCTGCACCACGATACAATTCAGTGTGCCCCTTCTGACGACCAAAGCCTTTCACTTCAGAAACCGTCATACCTTCAATACCCACATCAGAGAGCGCTTCGCGTACATCGTCTAATTTGAATGGCTTAACAATGGCATTTATTAATTTCATATTCTTTCCTTAAATTCTTCACTTAATCCGTTAATACTCTTATTACAATCCAAGTAGCGTGCCAAAAACCTAAGTGCTTGATTTTAAATAAAATAGAAATTATACTGTTTTAGAAACGAAAAAGGCCGCACCAATATGGTGCGGCCTTTTCACTATCTTAATGCGTTGCACTGTCGTTGCTCTAGTTTTGGGCAACGAAACTTTCACGATGGAAAATCATTAGCAACTAGTAACCTAAAAAATCAATCCAACGTTCGATGAGCAACTCGAAATCGTCAATTCCGCAGCTTGCTTCGCTTTCACAATTATAGAAGTCGAACTCACTGCCCTCTTCCATCTCTTGTTCGTGCCCTAGCACATTTTCTTGAATCGTTACGTCGTCTTCATTGATCGCTAGGCTGATCTCTTTGCCTAGTAGCGTCACTTCATTACTCAGATCTTGTCGAGATTGCTCAATCAACGCCATCACATGATCCAGTTTCTGCTTATCTTTCCCGATCTCTTCTTGAAGCCAGCGGCCAACAATTTCATGACCCATGCTGCACTTTACATAGTACTCGCCCATTAAAGTGTTTCGTGTAAATTCAAATTCCATAGAGGCTCCGCGCACTAATGACAGATAGGGTAAAAAATGAGGCGAGAGTATATAGCGAAGTCATCAAGAGATCGAGTCGCTCGTAAACTAACATTCAGACATAAAAAAACGCCTACCGAAGTAGACGCTCTATCATTTGGGTTCCTCTAAATAGTTGGAGTTGCAGCTAGGCGACAAGTACGTTCATCCCTATGAGCATAGAAGCTCTATGTGACTAGGGCGGCCGGCGCTCCGGTGGACTTACGCAGTCAACAACGCTGCAGCTACAAATATAACGAGGAACTAAGCTGGTTCTTGGAAGATAACTGTGTCTGCTTTTTCCGTGTACTGACCCATTTTATGGAAGTTCAGGTAACGGTATGTATCAGCAGCCGTTGCATTAATCTTCTCAGCGTACTCTAAGTACTCTTCTTTCGTTGGGATACGACCTAGAATCGCACCAACAGCAGAAAGTTCAGCAGAAGCTAGATAAACGTTCGCTCCATTACCTAAACGGTTCGGGAAGTTACGAGTAGACGTAGACATAACCGTCGAAGCATCAGCAACACGAGCTTGGTTACCCATACATAATGAACAACCCGGAGTTTCAATACGAACCCCAGCACGACCGAAGATGCCGTAGTAGCCTTCTTCTGTCAGTTGGTCTTTATCCATCTTAGTTGGCGGAGCAACCCATAGGCGAGTATTTAAAGAGCCATTAAACTCTTCTAGCATCTTACCTGCAGCTCGGAAGTGACCGATGTTGGTCATACAAGAGCCGATGAACACTTCTTGAATCTCAGTGCCTTGAACATCAGAAAGAAGACGAGCATCATCTGGATCGTTTGGTGCACATAGGATTGGCTGATCGATGTCAGCAAGGTCGATCTCGATAACGTGCGCGTATTCCGCATCTGAATCAGCAGACAGCAACTCAGGGTTCGCTACCCACTCTTCCATTGCCGTAATACGACGCTCAATCGTACGAACATCACCGTAACCTTCAGCAATCATCCACTTAAGCATAACGATATTCGAGTTCAGGTACTCATCAATAGACTCTTGAGAGAGCTTAACAGTACAACCTGCAGCCGAACGTTCAGCTGATGCATCAGAAAGCTCAAATGCTTGCTCAACAGATAGGTGTTCAACACCTTCAATTTCTAGTACACGACCAGAGAACTCATTGATCTTTCCTGCTTTCTCTACCGTTAGTAGACCTTGCTTGATGCCGTAAAGCGGAATGGCATGTACTAGGTCACGTAGTGTGATACCCGGTTGCATTTCGCCTTTAAAGCGAACCAAGATAGATTCAGGCATATCAAGAGGCATAACGCCTGTTGCCGCCGCAAATGCGACTAAGCCAGAACCCGCAGGGAATGAAATACCTAGAGGGAAACGAGTATGTGAGTCACCGCCTGTACCTACGGTATCAGGAAGAAGCATACGGTTTAACCAAGAGTGAATAACACCATCACCCGGGCGAAGTGAAACACCTGCACGGTTCATGATGAAATCAGGCAGTGTATGGTGAGTGTTTACATCAACTGGTTTCGGGTATGCCGATGTGTGACAGAAAGACTGCATTACAAGGTCTGCTGAGAAACCAAGACACGCCAGATCTTTAAGTTCATCACGCGTCATAGGACCCGTAGTATCTTGAGATCCTACCGTTGTCATTTTAGGTTCGCAGTACTGACCAGCACGTACACCTTCAACGCCACACGCTTTACCTACCATCTTCTGAGCTAACGTGTAGCCTTTATCAGAAGCAGAAGGATCGATTGGTTTAGCAAACAGATCGGTTTCAGCTAGGCCTAGGGCATCACGAGCACGACCAGTTAGGCCACGACCAATGATCAGTGGAATACGGCCACCAGCACGCACTTCATCAAGAAGTACTTTGCTTAGCTCAAAGTTTGAAATCACAGAACCGTTCTTGTGAACAACACCTTCGTACGGGTAGATATCAATGACATCGCCCATGTTCATGTCTTGTACGTTCAGTTCAATGGGTAGTGCGCCTGAATCTTCCATTGTGTTGTAGAAGATCGGTGCAATTTTACCACCAAGACAAACACCGCCAGTACGCTTGTTTGGTACGAATGGGATATCTTCACCCATGAACCAAAGTACTGAGTTTGTTGCCGATTTACGTGAAGAACCTGTACCAACAACATCACCAACGTAAGCCAGTGGAATGCCGTCTTTTTGCATTTCTTCAATTTGATTGATTGGACCAACGCTACCCTGTTCATCAGGAGTAATGCCATCACGTTCCATCTTCAGCATCGCTTTCGCGTGCACTGGGATATCAGGACGTGACCAAGCATCAGGTGCTGGTGATAAGTCATCAGTGTTAGTTTCACCGGTAACTTTAAATACTTTAACGGTGATCTTTTCCGCTACTTTGTTTTTCGCTGTAAACCATTCAGCATCAGCCCAAGATTGAAGTACTTGTTGTGCTGAAGCATTACCTGCTTTCGCTTTATCTTCTACATCGTAAAACGCATCGAACATCAGTAGAGTATGAGACAGGGCTTTAACTGCAATTGGAGCAAGCTCAGCATCGTCTAGCAGAGACACTAGAGACTCGATGTTGTAACCACCTTGCATAGTACCAAGCAGTTGTGCAGCTTTTGCTTTGCTTACTAGTGGAGAAGTCACTTCACCTTTAGTGATAGCCGTAAGAAAGCCCGCTTTTACGTAAGCAGCTTCATCGACACCCGGTGGAATGCGGTTTTCTAGTAGGTCAAGAATGATTTCTTCTTCACCTTGAGGTGGATTCTTCAGAAGTTCAACTAGGCCAGCGACTTGCTCAGCATCTAGTGGTCTTGGGACAACTCCCTCGGCAGCACGTTCTTCGACGTGTTTACGGTAGGCTTCAAGCACGACTTTTTTCCTCTCATTGCGGTTCACTTCTTACCTTCATAATTGTTAGTAAAATAAAGAAGTGAACATCCTTGGAAACTTGGCTCTCCATTGCCATTTTTGTCATTCAATTTGTATTGATGAGCGGCGTCTTAGAGGCCAAACTGTGGGCGGTAGAATAGCAAATTTAACGTTAAATTAAAATCTTATCATTTTGACCAACATAGCAAGTTAAGACGAAAGTCCCACTATTTTTGCCTATTTACGCAGTTAAACGGTGACTCTACGCATGATTATTTGTAGGAAGTACCGACAATCAGATACACCGAATCAAAATTATCTTCGGTTCGGCCATAAGCTAATATGATCGGCCCGATGGGTGAGTCGACACCCGCAAAAACAGAACCTGCAGTATACATTGGTGCTTCATCCAGTTTTAAGTCATTGTTCGACCAAACACCACCATGTTCAATAGAGGCGCCCACGTAGAACGGTGATTCAAAGAGGCCGAAGTCATTTTCAAACCACTTATAACGGTAGATCAAACTGGTGTAAGCTAAGTTCTGACCGATCAAACTATTTCTTGGAATACCGGATAGATTAAGGAACCCTCCGAGCTCTTTCGGATCAATCGGAAAGACTGAGTTTTTACTTTCTACAATGCCATAATCAACCTTTGCGACTAAAGTATGCTTCTCAATACTTTGTGCAGCCATGAAATTAGCCGAAAGTTCAAAGACTGTATCACTCTCAGAAGAAAAATCTGAACCACCACTAGAGCTATCATTATCGAAATCATCATGAGAGATAAGATACTCTAAATCGACAAAATACCCTTCCGTTGGCAAGCTAAAATTATCTAGTGTATCCAATCGATAACTGGCAAAGGCACCAATGCGTTTATAGCCAGCGCTCCCTAGTGAAGGTAACGATGCCACCTCAATATCCCCATCGGTATAACGCGCACCAAATTTCAACTCTTGCCACAATGTAGGTTGGTAGCCCAATGCAAATTCACTCTGGTATTCTTGGTAAGACATCGGCAAAAAGTCTTTGGTTACATCCAGTGTTGGCTCTCCAATCTCTCCGATTCCGGCGGGCAAATTTCTATTCTGGTTGCTGTAAACAATGGAGGCAGAGGTGAACAACTTTTGACTAGAAAAGAATGGCGAGAAGAGTTCCGCCTCAATTCGTTTGTCCGTTCCCATCTCGAGATTAGTTCTTAGCTCTGCACCATGTTTATTAATATCGGTAAAATTGGCAGAGACACCAAGTGAATACTGGCTGGTAGTCGAGAAGTCATCTTCAAGAAAGAATCGAAAATTGAGATAATTGGGACCCCAAGATTTTTCGTTCACATCGACCAGTAGTTGATCCTCGCCATCAACATTTTCAAATTCATAAGTCACCAACTCAAACCGATCTAAAGCATAGAGATCTTTCACTTTAGATTCGATTTCACTGGTTTTAATAACCTGGCCTGCATCGAGGTTTAAGCGATTTTCGATCAACTTATCTGAGTAATGGGTATTGTTATTGATAACAACTCTATCAACGATAGTCTTATCACCGTGTATCAGTTGTTTTCTAGCTTGCTGTTTATGATCAATATACTTTTGGTAGTCTGCGTTAGACAGCGCCAACTTGGAAAGCTGATCTGTATGCTGCCTTGTTGCTTCGTATCCAGCGTGGTAAGCCGTCGGCATTTTGTCGAACTCTGTGGTCTCCATTAGCCCAACATCAGGGCGTAGGAAAAAATCATCGTCTGTTAACGTCGCGGCTTGCTCTTGAGTACTACGTTGAACAAGGTAATTAGAGAGTTGGTCTGCTGCGGCTAAAAAGTTTGTGAAGTCTTCTTTGCTTTTGTAGTTAGTGCTGATATCAATCGCAATAACTATGTCAGCCCCCATTGCTCGAGCAACATCAACCGGCATGTTATTGGTGACACCACCATCGACCAACATTCGCCCATCAACTTCATAAGGAGGAAGTGCTCCAGGTACTGACATACTCGCCATCATCGCATCAACAAGGTGACCATGATCGATCACGACTTCTTCAAGATCGATAATGTCAGTTGCTACTGAACGGTAGGGAATAGCAAGGTGGTCAAAAGAGTCGAGTGGAGAGAGGTTACCTGTGGTCTCGCGCAGAATACGCAGCATATTCTGGCCTTGAACCACACCTTTTCTAGCTTTGATTTCACCCCAACCTAAACCGAGATCGGTATTCAGTTGATAACGGTCTTCATATTCTTTGTCTCGCACACGTCGATCACTACGGTTAACACGATCACGATAGCCGCGATTCCAATCAACCGTATAAATAAAGCTCTCGATCTCATCAGCGCTCATCCCTGTCGCATAAAGACCACCAACGTATGCACCCATGCTGGTACCGGTAATGTAATCAACCGGAATTTGCATCTCTTCCAAGGCTTTTAGTACACCGATGTGGGCAGCACCTTTAGCGCCACCACCAGCGAGAACGACAGCAACGGTTGGCCTTTTATGAGCTTCTTTAAGTTCAACATGTTCTGATGAATCAACCTGTGCAGCAGTAGCGGCAAACAGTTGAAAACTGATCACAGTACCGACAATACCCAAGCTACTCACTAACCAACGAGAAATCATTATCTAAACTATCCTTGTCATTCTTTTCTGTTATGACTTTACCACTGAAAAAGCTTCTTTAGCCACTGTTTTGGTTGACTTTCACAGCCATTTTTAATGCTGCCACTTTCATCCCAGACCGGCAATTTTACAGTACCATCACAGTCAAACTCTAACGCCCCTTCAGAAGTTCGAGTAAAGCTAGCGGTCGCAATTCCTGTTGGCCAAGGCAGTAATAGCTGTTCAGGGGTTCTTTGTTTCAGGTAATCGGCATAAACACGCAACGCACCACTAGAACCGGTTAGTTTAGTCGGTTTATTGTCATCTCGGCCTAACCAAATCGTCGTAACTTCACGACCATCAACACCCACAAACCAACTGTCACGGCTGTCATTACTGGTACCCGTTTTACCGGCTAATCCCGCCCATGCAAACTGACCTTGTAAGAAACGACCTGTACCTTCTGATACACCACGCTTCATGGCATACGTTGTTAACCAAGCAGCTTGCTGGTCAACGCTTTGTGATACACGAGGGATAGACTGATACAGAACCTCACCATCATTATCAACAACCGAACGAAGCGCAGACAAAGGTGCGATGCGGCCAGAGTTGGTAATGGTTTGGTACATCTGAGCAACTTGGAATGGGGTCAGTGAAAATGAACCCAAAAACATCGATGGCACTGGGCGAATTTCGTTTTTATCGACACCCAGTTTTCCAATGGTATTTGAAACGCTATCAATGCCTAACTGCATCCCCAAACGAACCGTTGGTACGTTGTAAGACTTAGAAAGCGCAACATACAAGGGTACATCGCCACGGAACTTACGGTCGAAGTTTCTTGGGCTCCATACGCTGCCCTTACTGCCTTTCAAGCTCAGTGGCGTGTCCTTCAATGTTGTCGCCAACGTGTACTTCTGGGGTTGCTCTAATGCGGTCAAGTAGATTGCTGGCTTAACCAAAGAACCAATAGGGCGACTCGCGTTCAAAGCACGGTTAAAGCCATCGTAACCGGTGCGTTTACCGCCGACCATTGCTCGGATTTCTCCGGTATTTCTATCGACAGCAATCGCCGCGGCTTCCAACTTGTTACCTGCCGTTTTTGACAGTTCAGGCACCTTACGAGCAATCGACTTCTCTAGCTTATCTTGAGAAACTGGATCCAGAGAGGTAAAGACTCGAATCCCTTTTTTCGCTTCAAATCGATCGCCGACATACTTCTTAAGCTCAATGTTTACTTGCTGGAAGTAAGCTGGCTGACGGCTAGCAATACGTGGGTTGTCTTGAATATCCAAATCACGACTCGCCGCTTCTTCGTATTGTCGCGGAGTCAAGATATCTTGTTGCATCAATAAGCGAAGAACCAAATCGCGTCGAGTCTTAGCACGCTCAGGATAACGAACCGGATTGTAATACGAAGGCCCTTTCACCATACCCACCAGCAGTGCTAGCTGATCGATACGGAGCTCTTGAATTGGTTGACCGAAATACAAACGAGACGCTAAACCGAAGCCATGAATCGCTTGCCCACCATTTTGTCCAAGGTAAACCTCGTTTAAGTAAGCCTCTAGAATACGGTCTTTGCTGTAACGATGGTCCAAGATAAGCGCAATGTAGGCTTCACGAACCTTACGCCACAATGTACGCTCACTGGACAGGAATAGGTTTTTTGCCAACTGTTGTGTCAGCGTGCTACCGCCCTGTACCGTTCGCCCAGCTTTGACGTTAACGACCATTGCACGAGCGATTGCTAATGGCGATACCCCATCGTGTTGATAGAAGCTTCGGTCTTCAGTTGCTAATAAAGCATCAACCATCACTTCTGGGAACTGATTACGTTTTAAGAACAATCGTTGCTCATCGTTACTTTTTTCAAGCATACCCAGCATTTTCGGTTCAACACGTAGATAGCCCATGTCGCCTTTCTTCTCTAGCGACTGTATACGAGTTAACTCGTTACCGTTGAAATGCAGCATCACATGACGATCCGCTTCCGGCCCGTCGACAAACTCGAACGGACGACGAATCATTTCAATCTTGGTTGAAGAAGAAGAGTACTCACCTGGGTGACGAGGAGAATTCACCTTGCGGTAATTCAGCACATCCAATTCATTTTTGACTTGCACCAAACTAACAGCAGTACCCGGAGACAGATCCAACACACGAGCATAAACAACGGTTGGCAGATCAAAAAGCTGACCTTCAAAACGCTGCTTAACCACTGAATCCAGATAAATACCGACGAACAACAGCAATGCGGCAAGTGCTAAGCCAGCTTTCCAAGAAATGCCCCACAGAATCTTCAACCAACCTCTCTTGCCAGACGGTTTAGCCTTAGGTTTAGTCTTTTTCGCTGCTGCTCTTGGCTTTCTAGGCTTGCCTTTGGTCGCTGGTGACTTCTTTGCTGGCGCTTTTTTAGGTGGTGCCTTTTTTGGCGTTAACATTTTGGTCATCATCGGTTCAACTGTCGTTTAGTTTTAGTGGTTGCTACATGATTAGCAGGGTCATCCGGCCAAGGATGTTTTGGGTAACGGCCTTTCATCTCTTTTTGTACTTCTTTGTACGCGCCAGCCCAAAAGCCGGCTAAATCCTGAGTAATTTGCAGTGGTCGTTGCGCAGGAGAAAGCAACTCAAGCACCACCTTTTTACGCCCTTGGGCAATCAAGGGTGAATCTTGCTCACCAAAGACTTCCTGCATTCGAACAGAGATCATTGGCTCAGATTGATATTGGTATCGAATCGACTTCTTACTGCCCGTTGGCATCAGGTAATTAGTCGGTAGCCATTGATCTATTTCTTGATTCAGAGGCCAGCCAAGATAAGCCGACAATGCTTGTTCAATCGATACATTCGACAGCCCTTTGGCTGACTTAATGCCATTCAGATAGGGTGATAGCCACTCATCAAGATGTTCAATCAAACTCGCATCATCCATCGCTGGCCAATCATGCTCTGGCATCCAAAGCTGTGCGCAGCGTACACGCTCAACGAGCTGTTTAGCTGAAGACGTCCAATGTAAGCGCTCCAGTCCGCAGCGAGCGATATAATTGAGTAGCGCTTGGCTCGCCTGATTCGCATCGGGTTCTGGTAAAGCTTTGGTGCTGATAATCAACTTCCCCAAAGACACTCGCTGCTCTGCCACTAAGCGACCACGTTTCTCATCCCAATCGGCGTAATCGGAACACGCAAACAGTTTTGGAAATTCAACCTCTAGCTGCGCAATATCAACCGCAGTAGCTAAGAAAACTTGACTGGCTCGCCCTGTGCTGCGCATCAAATCAATCACGACGATATAGTCATTATTCGCCAATGGATCATCATCACGAACTTCAGCACCGTGACCATTCGCCAGAAGAAAAGCACTGCTGCTCGCACTTCTCGCTTGTGCAATTCGGTCTGGGAATGCAAAACAAAGCACTAATGGTAGCAATGATTCGTCAACTTGTGACAAATCTAAGTGATGTTTGAGTTTGCTGGCGAGACTCTTCGCTCGCTGCATCACCACGCTATTTTTCGAATGTTTTCTTTGCTTAAGTCGATGCAAAGAGTGCTGAATATCCGTCACATTGCGTTCCGGCTCTTCGAGTAAAGCGGCAGCGACAATCGCGACATTCAACAAGGCTGGACTGTTTTGCTGAGCTTTGATCAGCATACTAGCGATACGCGGCTCAATGCCTAGGTGCTGGGCTTGCTTACCGAGCGAAGTGAACTGCCCATTAGCGTCTAACAGTTCCAGGTTTTGTAAGAGTTGCTTAGCTTGTTCTGTTGAAGCTTTCGGTGGAATGTCTAACCACTGCAATTCATCAGCACTTGCGGCTCCCCATTGTGTCAATTCAGACACCAACGAAGACAAATCAGAATGAAGAATCTCAGGTTCTGGCACAGCAGGTTGCTGTATCAACTGTGTTTCGCTGTACAAACGAACACACAAGCCCTCTTCGATTCGCCCTGCACGACCCGATCTTTGCTCAGCGGAAGACTGCGAAATTTTTACTTGTTCAAGCTTGGTAATGCCCGTTTTCAAATCAAACTTTGCAACTCGTTCTAACCCTGAATCTACAACCAAGCGAATGCCTTCAATCGTCAAAGAGGTTTCGGCAATGTTAGTGGCCAATACCACTTTTCGACGCCCTTTCACCGATGGCGCGATCGCTCTCTGCTGCTGTTCAAAGCTCAATTGGCCATACAACGGACACACGTCAATATCACTGACAAGTTGCCCAAGTTGTGATTCCACTTGTTTTATCGCCGAAACACCCGGTAAGAAAGCCAAAAGTGAACCCGATTCTTTCTCCATCAGAGAACGAATCACGTTGGCCATCTTAGGTGCTAAATATTCATTCGAGCCTAATGGCTGATAGCGGAAGTCGACAGGGAAAGTTCGCCCTTGCGATTCAACATACTTGGCATCAGGTAACAAAGATTGCAGAGCGTGTTGATCTAAGGTTGCCGACATCACCACCACTTTTAGATCGTCACGCAGCGCATCTTGGATCTCCAAGCTAAACGCCAATGCAGTATCTGCGTGAATGCTGCGTTCATGAAATTCATCAAAGATCACCATATCAACCCCTGTCAATTCAGGGTCGGTTTGGATCATTCTCGTCATGATCCCTTCAGTCACGATTTCCAAGCGAGTCGCACTACTGGTTTTAGATTCACCACGAACCCTAAAACCTATGCTCTCTCCCACTTTCTCTCCTAACTGGCTCGCTAAGTAAGCAGCAATATTCCTTGTAGCCAAACGCCTTGGTTCAAGCATAATGATTTTGCCTTGAACTGCATTAGTCTTAACCAACTGTAAAGGGAAGAATGTTGACTTACCGGCACCGGGAGCGGCCTTTAGAATAAGTTGAGTGTGTGTTTGTACGCCAGCGAGCAGATCTGGCATCACAGCTTCTATGGGCAGTTGTGGCAATGGGTGAACCTTGTGGTGTAATGTTGGCAACATTGTACATAAAAACCTACCTCTCTAAATAAGTAATATGCACTTCAATCCTCCATTAGAGCCAGCGACTCTTATTAAACGCTATAAACGCTTTCTCACTGACATTCAACTTCCAGACGGCAGCGAGCGTACTATCCACTGCGCTAACACTGGAGCGATGACAGGATGTGCGACTCCTGGCAATACGGTGTGGTACTCAACCTCAGACAATGCAAAAAGAAAGTACCCAAACAGCTGGGAGATCTCAGAAACAGACAAAGGTCACCGTATTTGTGTAAATACTGCGCGGGCAAACCAGCTAGCGGTGGAAGCAATTGAAAATGGGACTATAGTTGAACTCTTAGGTTATAACGCGTTACGAACCGAAGTGAAATATGGCAGTGAGAATAGTCGCATTGATATTCTGCTTGAAGATAACGAAAAGCCGCCTTGCTATATCGAAGTAAAAAGCGTCACTTTGCTCGACGATCAACAAATGTCGACTAAGCAGCAACTATCAACTAAACAACAAGCGTCAATCGAAGGGCAAGGTTTTTTCCCTGATGCAGTGACAACCAGAGGCCAAAAACATCTGCGAGAACTCACAGAAATGGTCGAATCTGGAAGTAGAGCCGTACTTTTATTCACTGTTTTACATTCAGGCATTGAAAAAGTGTCCGCGGCACACCATATAGACGCCAAATATTCGTTATTACTAAAACAAGCACAAGACGCTGGAGTTGAAGTGCTTTGCTATAAAGCAGAGCTCAGCAGTACTCAAATACAACTAAAACAAGCCGTTGAATTTATCAATAGCTAAGCAAAAATGCTGAACTATTCACATTGATTGCAAGTTTTAACAAGAGTATTTGCCACCATTCGTTCTTTCTGCTATAGATACCCGCCTTAAAATTAGCTGCTTTGCAGTTGACTAGGTGTAAATAGGAGATGCTGTATGCCAGAATCTAAGAAAAAAGCGCTAGGCATCCTAGCCATCGCAGGTGTTGAACCGTACCAAGCAAAGACAGGTGAAGAGTACATGTCACCTGAGCAAACGGAACATTTTACAAAAATTTTAGCAGCTTGGCGCAACCAGCTCAGGGAAGAAGTTGATCGTACTGTGCACCACATGCAGGACGAAGCAGCGAATTTCCCAGATCCTGTTGACCGAGCTTCTCAAGAAGAAGAATTCAGCCTAGAGTTACGTAACCGTGACCGTGAGCGCCGTCTTATCAAGAAAATTGAGAAGACACTAGATAAGATCGAAGAAGACGATTTCGGCTTCTGTGACTCTTGCGGTGTCGAGATTGGTATTCGTCGCCTTGAAGCTCGTCCAACTGCTGACCTTTGTATTGACTGTAAAACACTTGCAGAGATCAAAGAGAAACAGATGCAAGGTTAATTCTTGCGGATGTAAAGAAAGGGAGCTTTGGCTCCCTTTTTTGTTTGTTCTAAAAAGCGGTTTATATCGTTGTGATAGCGATAAGCTAATCGCCAAACGTCTTAAGAATCGGCTACTGCGGTACCATCAAGATTAGGTTTTCACTTATGAATTATATCGGACGCTTTGCACCATCACCGTCAGGTCCTCTTCATTTTGGCTCACTGGTTGCTGCTCTTGGTAGCTACTTTCAAGCGAAGTCTAACCAAGGACAATGGTTAGTTCGTATGGAAGACCTCGATCCACCAAGAGAAATGGCCGGCGCTGCAGACCTCATTCTTAAGACGCTTGAGGCTTACCACCTGTATTGGGACGGTGAAGTCGTTTATCAAAGCCAGCGTCATGACCTATATCAAGCTCAAATTAATCAATGGGTCACTGACAATCAGGCCTACTACTGTCAATGTACCCGTAAACAGATAAAGTCCTTGGGTGGGTTTTATAGTGGCCACTGCCGCGACAAAGGTTTGGTTGATTCAGGCGAACAGGCGGTGCGCTTGTGTATGGACTTTCCCATCGAGTCCTTTGACGATATTCGTCACGGCACGATTCAAATTCCCAAAGTATTGGCTGAAGAAGATTTTATTATCAAACGCAGAGATGGGTTGTTTGCCTATAACTTGGCAGTTGTCCTTGATGACATCGAACAAGGGGTAACAGAAGTCGTTAGAGGTGCAGATCTGATAGAACCAACAGGTCGACAAATCAGTTTGTATAAGACGCTCAAGCAAAAAAACGTGAGCTACTTGCACTTACCATTGGCAACCGATGGCTTGGGGAATAAACTGTCAAAACAAAATCATGCCACCGCGATAGATCTCGACAACCCAAAACCGACGTTGATCAACGCGATGCGATTCTTAGGTTTTAATATCCCGAATGCTCTTTGCGAGGCGTCAATGGATGAAGTTTTATTGTGGGGCTGCCAGCAATGGAACGTCAATCAGTTACCTGATAGTTTACAAAAAGAGCACAGCAATGAGTTCGAAACTAACGGCAAATCGCAATAACGATACATAAAAATACCGTAACAAATACCTGTGACTAAGCAGACGATGTTCTCAAATGGCTCGCGCTAAGCTATTATTAGCCGCAATTAAACTCTGCACTACCACTTTGGACTAAGAGAAAAACAAAGCTGGCGATACCTACTTTGTTATAAACTAATGAATACAAACGACAATACCCCAAGCGAACAACGCGGATTCCACGAATTAGCTCTGAATATTTATACTCGTCAAGAGCACAATATTTCACGCAAGCAGATCAGCGACAATGCACTTAAAGTGTTATATCGCCTGAATGGTGCGGGTTTTGACGCATTTCTAGTCGGTGGTGGTGTACGCGACATCTTATTAGGCTCTCAGCCAAAAGATTTTGATATCGCGACCAACGCAACGCCAGAGCAAATCAAGCACCTATTCAGAAACTGTCGCCTTATCGGTCGACGTTTTCGCTTGGCACATATCATGTTTGGTCGTGACATCATTGAAGTAGCAACTTTCCGTGGTCACCACCAAGAGCCATCGAAAAACGTTTCTGCGCAATCTGACGAAGGTATGTTGCTACGCGATAACGTGTACGGCAATGTTGATGAAGATGCAGAACGTCGTGACTTCACAATCAATGCGATGTACTACAACATTGCAGACTATAGCATCCACGATTACGCGGGTGGTGTAGAAGATTTAGAAGATAAGCTCATCCGCCTGATTGGCGACCCAGAAACGCGTTACCGCGAAGACCCAGTACGCATGCTACGCGCAATGCGCTTCGCCGCTAAACTGGATTTTGATATTGAGGAAGATACAGCCGACCCAATTGAAGAGTTAGCACACCTTCTAAAAGATATTCCAGCAGCGCGTCTTTACGAAGAGTCTCTAAAATTACTGCAATCAGGTCACGGTCTAGAAACCTACCACTTGATGCGTGAGTACAACCTGTTCCAGCAGATGTTCCCTTCCGTAGCGGAACACTTCACAGAAGGCTACGACTCACATACCGAGCAGATGCTTGATCTGGTACTCGACTCAACTGACCTTCGCATCGAAGATGGCAAGCGAGTAAACCCCGCGTTTATGTTTGCTGCAATGCTTTGGTACCCAATGAACAAGTTGGCAGACAAGCTTGTCGCTGAACAGGGTATGGCGCACTACGATGCGATCATGGAAGCAAGTAACATCATTCTTGATCGACAAGTAAAATCAATTGCGATTCCTCGTCGCCATACCGCAACCATTCGCGAAGTTTGGCAACTGCAACTGCGACTGCCTCGCCGCAATGGTAAACGTGCCGTTCGTCTGATGGAGCTAAACAAGTTCCGTGCAGGCTACGATTTCCTAGAAATGCGTGGCGAGATTGAAGGTGGCGAAACCAAAGAACTAGCAAAATGGTGGGAGCGTTATCAGACAGCAGGACGCAATATGCGTCAAGCGATGGCTAATGACGTAGCAGCACCATCAAAGTCAGGCCATAGACGCCGTAAGACTTACAGAAACAAAAAGAGTAAGCAATCAGAATGATAACGGCTTACATTGCGGTCGGCAGTAATCTTGCCGACCCCGTTAGCCAAGCAAATTTGGCTATCGAAACGCTAAAAAACCTACCGCGTTCAACGTTTGTTGCGACCTCACAGCTATATAGTAGCACTCCAATGGGGCCGCAAAACCAACCCGACTACATCAACGCGGTAGTAGCAATTAAAACAGAATTAACGCCAATTGAACTGCTTGATTGCACTCAAAAGATCGAGCAAGAGCAAGGGCGCGTCCGTAAAGACGAGCGTTGGGGCCCAAGAACCTTGGATCTCGATATCGTGTTATACGGCAATGAGGTGATCGATTCAGAGCGCTTAACCGTTCCTCATTACGGAATGAAAGAAAGAGAGTTTGTGCTCTACCCGCTTGCTGAAATCGCACCAAGTTTACAACTCCCTGATGGGACTGAGCTGACAGAGCTACTAAAAATAGTAGATAAGAACGGGCTCAATGTTTGGCAGCAATAGCCAAGCGCATTAAGGAAAACCAATGAAAAAAGTAACCATTAACGACCTAATCAAGTGCAAACAAGAAGGCCGTAAATTCGCGACGTCGACAGCTTATGATGCGAGCTTTGCTCAATTATTCGAAAGCCAAGAAATGCCAGTTCTGCTTGTCGGTGACTCACTGGGTATGGTTCTACAAGGCCGTAACGACACATTACCAGTAACCGTTGAAGATATTGCTTACCATACTCGCTCAGTGCGTGCTGGTAGCCCAAACTGTCTTCTTATGGCTGACATGCCATTCATGAGTTACGCCACACCAGAGCAAGCCTGTGAGAACGCAGCAACCTTAATGCGTGCTGGTGCGAATATGGTGAAAATCGAAGGCGGAAGCTGGTTGATTGAAACTGTGAAAATGCTAACAGAACGTGCTGTTCCAGTATGTGCGCACTTAGGCTTAACACCTCAATCGGTGAACATTTTTGGTGGTTACAAAGTTCAAGGTCGTGACAACGAGCAAGCCGATAAAATGGTTGCTGATGCACTAGCACTGCAAGATGCAGGTGCTCAAATCGTTCTTCTTGAATGTGTACCAGCTTCATTAGCAAAAAGAATTACAGAAGCTTGTGACGTACCGGTTATCGGCATCGGCGCAGGTAATGTTACCGATGGTCAGATCTTGGTTATGCATGACATGTTCGGTATTTCTGCGAACTACATGCCGAAATTCTCTAAGAATTTCCTAGCTGAAACAGGTGATATGCGTAAAGCCGTCGCTCTATACAAAGAAGAAGTAGAGAGCGCACGTTTCCCTGATGATGCTCATACAATCGCTTAGGAGTAACAATGCAAACTTTTGCTGAAATAGCGGCTCTTCGTGAGCAGATTAAACAGTTTAAGCGTGATGGACGTACGGTTGCTTTTGTCCCGACAATGGGAAACCTGCATGAAGGCCACTTAACTCTGGTCAAGAAAGCTCGCGAGTTGGCTGACATTGTTGTGGTAAGCATCTTTGTGAACCCAATGCAGTTTGACCGTGCTGATGACCTAAACAACTACCCTCGTACGTTAGAAGCCGATTTAAACAAACTAACAGGCGAAGGTGTTGAGTTAGTCTTTACGCCAACACCAGAGGTGATGTACCCAGATGGATTAGACAAACAGACGTTTGTTGAAGTCCCTGGTATATCTCATATGCTTGAAGGTGCCTCTCGCCCAGGTCACTTCCGCGGTGTATCAACAATTGTCACGAAACTGTTTAATATCGTTCAGCCAGACTTTGCATGCTTCGGTGAGAAAGATTTCCAGCAACTTGCTGTGATTCGCCAGATGACAACTGACTTAGCGCTAGACATTGAGATTGTGGGTGTCGCGACTGTTCGTGAAATGGATGGTTTAGCAATGAGCTCTCGCAATAGCAACCTAACGATTGACGAACGTCAGCGAGCTCCAGTTCTAGCGCGCACTATGCGTTGGATCAGCAGTGCTATTCGTGGTGGTCGTGATGATTACGCGTCTGTCATTGAAGATGCAACAGACCAACTGCGCGCAGCAGACCTGCAACCGGATGAAATATTCATTTGTGATGTAAAAACGTTACAAGCAATCACTTCAGAATCGACTCAAGCCGTGATTCTAATGTCGGCTTTCCTAGGTAAGACTCGTCTTATCGACAACCAAGTTTTAGATTTGGTCTCGGAAACGAAAGAAGAAGTGAAAGAAGAAACTGCTGAGTAATCGCTTTCTTCTCTTTACGTAAACCAGGTTCTACCGCAAAGCACAAATGAAAAACATAAAAAAGGTCGATGTAATATCGACCTTTTTCTTTGCCTGCGATTCAGGATAATTAATAGCTCCTAGATAACTAATAGATCCTGGATAACTAATAGCTCTTGGATAACCAAAAGTTAACTACGTAAGCCGATCCCCTTTGTAACTAAGTAATGTGCAATGCCATACAGCACGACAATAAACACACCTAGTACGCCAAACGACGTCACAATACCAACATCAGACACTCCCAAAAAGCCATATCTGAACGCGTTTACCATATACACGATAGGGTTCAACTTCGATACACCTTGCCAGAATTCAGGCAATAGACTGATCGAGTAGAACACACCACCCAGATACGTCAGCGGAGTTAAAATGAAGGTTGGGATAATAGAAATATCATCAAACGTGCGTGCGAATACCGCGTTGATCAAACCACCCAGAGCAAACACAACCGACGTGAGAAATACCGTCGCAATGATCACGCCCCAGTGGTCGACTTGAAGGTCAACAAAGAATAGCGATACAAAGGTGACGATAGTACCCACTAACAAGCCACGCACCACGCCGCCCATTACGAAGCCGGCGATAATCACGTAGTTAGGAACAGGTGCTACAAGCAGCTCTTCAATGTTCTTCTGGAATTTGGCACTAAAGAACGATGAAGCAACGTTGGAATATGAGTTGGTGATCACCGACATCATGATCAGACCGGGCACAATGTATTCCATGTAGCTAAAGCCGTTCATTTCACCAATACGCGCACCAATCAGGTTACCGAAGATGATGAAGTAAAGCGTCATGGTGATCGCTGGCGGCACTAGAGTTTGCACCCAGATACGCGTGAAGCGATTGATCTCTTTGGTCAACAAGCTGCAGAAAGCGGTCCAATATAGGCTGTACATATTATTTATTCCCCTCACGGACGATACTCACAAATAGCTCTTCTAGGCGGTTTGCTTTGTTACGCATAGAGAGGACTTTTACCTGCTGCTCACTCAATTGATCAAAGATGGTATTCAAACCTAGATTCTTGTCGATTTCGATTTCTAGCGAGCCATTAACCATCACTTGGCTATTCACACCTTCAAGTTTAGGTTCAGTCGCTCCGTCTTCAAGATCAAGAATAAAGGTCTCGGCACTCAACTTACCCAACAGCGACTTCATTGTGGTGTTTTCAATCAACTCACCACGATTGATGATACCAATGTTACGACACAGCATTTCCGCTTCTTCTAGATAGTGCGTAGTCAAAATAATGGTGATGCCCTGCTTCTCGTTGATCTCTTTAAGGAATTCCCACATTGAACGACGCAATTCAATATCAACACCCGCCGTTGGTTCATCAAGAATCAACAAATGAGGCTCATGCATCAGTGCACGCGCGATCATCAAACGACGCTTCATACCACCAGATAAGTTACGCGCACGTTCGCCACGCTTTTCCCACAAATCGAGTTGAGATAAGTACTTTTTAGCGCGTTCTTTAGCAAGAGTTTTAGTCACGCCGTAATAACCCGCTTGTTGTAGCACGATCTGCTCAACCGTTTCGAACGGGTTAAAGTTAAACTCTTGCGGGACTAAACCTAAGTTCAACTTCGCTAGCTCCAAATCGGTATCAATGTCGTAGCCAAACACTTTCACCTTGCCTGACGTTTTATTAACCAGTGAAGAGATAACACCAATGGTGGTGGATTTACCCGCACCATTTGGGCCAAGTAGTGCGTAAAAGTCGCCTTTTTCTACTTGTAAACTCACGCCCTTAAGAGCCTCAAAGCCCCCTGCATAAGTTTTTCTTAGTTGCTCAATTTCTAATGCATACATAGAGATAGACTGCCATTTGCTATAGATAAGATGTTGATGGCCGAATTTGAGGAAGAGAGTAATGCTTAATACGAGCTAGCAGAAAACTAACTCAAACTTGTTTACTCGGCCATTTTGCAAACAAGTTTATCGTTGATTAACGATTAATACAAATACCGAGTGAGGCTTTCTTTCGAAAGCGAACAAGAATATTAGGTACGTAAAGAGCAATTCAGTGTTCAGTAAACATAAAAATGCCGTTAAGTTATTAACTTAACGGCATTAATCACCAATACTATATTTGGCGTCTATAACTGATTCATGTGAAATTATTGCTGAAGATTAAACCGAGTCAAATTGATGTTCATCTCTATCAACATAGCTTGTTGCAGCTGTCAGGGCTTCATATCTGAATCGATAAGTATTGGATTCAGGCACAAGGTCAATCACATGGAATTTTTCTAATTGCTGACGAGTATTCTCATTAGGACACAATAAGTACACTTCACACTGCGCATCTAGGGCATCTTTAATCGCATTTTCTAGCGCTAAGCCAACGGTAACATCAATCATAGGCACATCAGTTAGGTCTAAGATCATCGCTTCATAATCAGAAATGCTCGAGTGTTGACGTGAAATCGCTTTTGAAACACTGAATATCATCGGCCCAGAAAGGTAGAAGAACAGCACTTTACCATTGGCACTATCCAGTAACTGACGTTCACTGTCAGTCAATGGGATATCGTCTTCATCATCGCCATCACTGATCGCCTTAACTTGTCTAGCTTGCTCTCGACTCAGCCTTTCAATGATCAGAATGTTTGAGATAAAAACGCCCAGCCCGACCGCAATAATTAGATCAACGAATACGGTTAATAACATCACACCGTACATGACACCCATGCCGGCATAACTCACCTTGTGTGCGCGCTGAATAAAACTCCAATCAAGGATGTTGAAACCGACATACATCGCGATACCAGCCAACACCGCCATAGGGATCGGCTCTGTTAAGCCTCCCGCAACCAATACCACTAGCGCAAGCACCAAAGCACGAATAACACCAGAAAGCGGAGAACGAGCCCCTACCTGAATGTTGGTCACGGTGCCCATGGTTGCGCCCGCACCGGGTAGCGCACCAAACAGACCAGAAATCATATTCGCAATGCCTTGGCCACGAAGTTCTTTGTCTGAATCATGCTCTTTACGAGTCAATGAATCTCCGATAACCGCAGTCAAAAGCGTATCGATACAACCCAGAGTACCTAGCACCAAAGCATCGATAACCATTGTAGTGAATTGCTCAGAGCTGATAGTCGGAATAACAAGAGAAGGTAAGCCAGCGGGAATTTCACCAATACGGCGAATAGAGTCGGTATCAAAGATAATAACGGATAAGAGCGTTACAGCCACTAAAGCGACCAATTGAGCGGGCACATACTTACGATATTTAGCTGGAAAACCGAAAAGAATACCAAGCGTTAATACCCCTAAAAACAGCTCGCTGACTTTCAGATTAGCTAGCGTATCAGGAAGTGCCGAAAGTGTGCCCATCACTCCGCCAGAAGGGGCTGCGTGCCCTAGCAAAGGAGAAAGTTGCAGAATGACAAGAATCACTCCGATACCGGACATAAAGCCAGATATCACGCTATATGGCATCAAAGTGACGTACTTTCCTAGCTTTAATGTACCGAGTAATATCTGAAAAGCACCTGCCATCATTACCACGGTAAAGGTCATTGCCATCCCGGTTTCAGGGTACTTGGCCACCATGCTGGTCATTACTGCCGTCATGATCACTGTCATTGGCCCAGTAGGCTCTGATATCAAGCTGCTTGAGCCACCAAACAATGCTGCAAATAGGCCCACCATGATGGCACCCCAAAGGCCAGCTTCCGCGCCCGCACCAGAAGCGACACCAAATGCCAACGCTAAAGGCAATGAGATGATGGCTGTAGTGACACCGCCAAACATATCTCCTTTGAGATTGATATCCGTAAAACGACTTCCAAACAAAACACACCTTCCTGATGATGAAATGACAAACCTTATCACTTTAACAAATGTATCAACGGTTCAGAAAGTGTTAATTTAATCACACTATTCGTCTATTATATTCGGATTATGCCTTTTACGCTAAGTTAATGATTTTAACGACTAGTACACGTCAGATGAGTACTATTTGACACAGTTTTTACAAGATTGAATTTGTAACATTGTGTATAGTTAGAGTTCTTAATTAAGGGATGTAAGACGCAAAATGCCAGAGATTAAACAGCTTTTTGAAAACAACTCTAAATGGTCAGAAGAAATTCGCTCTCAACGACCAGAGTATTTTACAACGCTTGAAGAGGGTCAAAGCCCTGGTTTTCTATGGATAGGCTGCTCAGATAGCCGCGTTCCGGCCGAGCGTCTCACTGGTTTGTATTCTGGCGAACTGTTTGTTCACCGAAATGTCGCTAATCAAGTAGTTCATACCGACCTAAACTGCTTATCAGTAGTGCAATACGCTGTAGATGTACTCAAAGTGAAGCACGTTATTGTTTGTGGTCACTACGGCTGTGGCGGTGTTAACGCAGCGATTGATAACCCTAAACTGGGTCTTATCAACAACTGGCTACTGCACATTCGCGATAACTATCTTAAGTACCGAAAGCAAATTGAATCTCTACCTCGTGAACAATGGGGTGACAAGTTGTGCGAAATTAACGTTGCAGAACAGGTCTACAACCTTGGTAACTCAACCATCATGCAAAGCGCATGGGAGCGTGGACAAGATATTGAAATCCACGGTGTGGTTTATGGTATTGGTAATGGCAAGCTGCAAGATCTTGGTGTTCGTTGTTCAAGCAATAACACATTAGAGAACAGCCATTTAGCGGCGCTTGAAAAAATTCTATCGTCTCCAATCCTAGGTTAACTCTTAGCGCCTAACCCGTTGATATAGGCAAGAATAGATATAAGAAAGGCTCGCATTGTGCGAGCCTTTTTTGTTTTTTCAAAGAGTCATAATTACTCTTGAGGTACCACTTTACCGATGTACGGTAGGTGACGATATTTTTGAGCGTAGTCGATACCCACACCAACAACAAATTCGTCTGGGATTTCAAAACCAATCCACTTTGTATCTACAATGACTTCACGACGAGACGGCTTGTCTAATAGCGTACAAATTTCGATAGACTTAGGACCACGTAGGCTCAGGATCTCTTTTACTTTAGTCAGTGTGTTACCAGTATCGATAATGTCTTCTACAAGTAGAACATCTTTACCTTGGATATCATCATCAAGGTCTTTCAAAATACGAACATCACGTGAGCTTTCCATGCCATTACCGTAGCTAGACGCGGTCATGAAATCCACTTGGTGAGTTAAATCGATAGCACGAGCAAGATCCGCCATAAAGACAAAAGATCCGCGCAATAAGCCAACTAAAACTAGATCTTCGCTACCTTGGTAGTGCTCCGTGATCTGCTTGCCTAGTTCGTTCACTCGATCCTGAACTTCTTGCTCAGAGATCATGACTTCAACTGTATGCTTCATACTGCTCTCATTTTATTTGGTGATTGCGACGAATGTTGACACTTTCGTCAGTTGTGTCGCTCAATTTTGTGCGTAAGTCTAGCACTGCTCAAATACCCACACCACCTTATGGTTCGAATTTACTGTTAGATTATCAATGAAATGTGCATTGGTGCGTTATCCAATACTCGCATCCTTTCACATCAACACTGATCACGCTTTATGTATCAAGTTTGATGTAACTGTCTATAAAACAAGCACAAGGGATTGACCATTCACATATGCACCATTACACTCATCTTGGCTTAAATAATAATAAAATCATTAATATAAAAATTCGTTGGCAAGGAAAAACAAAATGGACTCAATAACGAAGAGACCTAGAACTAGGCTTTCACCCTTAAAAAGAAAACTTCAATTGATGGAAATCGCACTTGAAGTATTCTCTCGCCGTGGCATTGGCCGCGGTGGACACGCTGATATTGCCGACATCGCTCAGGTGTCAGTAGCAACAGTATTTAACTACTTCCCTACCCGTGAAGATCTGGTTGATGAAGTACTTAACCACGTTGTTCGTCAATTCTCGAACTTCCTTTCAGACAACATTGACCTAGATATTCACGCAAAAGAAAATCTACATAATATTGCGACTGAAATGGTGACCTTAGTGGCTCATGATAGCAATTGGTTAAACGTATGGTTCGAATGGAGTGCATCAACTCGCGATGAAGTATGGCCGCTATTCGTAACCACTAACCGCACCAACCAAATGTTAGTGCAAAACATGTTTAGCAAGGCGATTGAACGCGGCGAAGTCTGTGACGATCACGCTCCTAAACATCTAGCGAACCTGTTCCACGGCATTTGTTACTCGCTATTCATCCAAGCGAAACGTATAGATACGCAAGAAGAACTTTCGACCTTGACGGATAGCTACCTAAATATGCTGTGTATTTATAAGTAGCTTCGATCTTCGAACAAAACTAAAGGGTTGGCTTTTACGCTAGCCCTTTTTTATTTCCTCTCACCTAATCAGATTCCCTATTCCTTCCTTCGTCATCCTAGAAAATGACGGATATAAAGAACCACTACGCTTAACTTCATCGTCACCGTAAACGACAGACAAAAAAATTAATCAGACACTAAAGCCTGAGCTTCCCTATTCCTTCCTTCGTCACTCTAGAGAATGACGGATATAAAGAACCAGTACGCTTCACTTCGTCATCCTCAAGAGCGAGGGACGAGCGAGTTGGGGATCTCTTACAAGCATGAAGACCATCTTTTCTTCAGACATAAAAAAGCCGCTGACGAATCAGCGGCTTTTAAAAACATTAGCGAGTGGCTAAAGAGAATTACTTCTTCTTTTTCACTGCTTTCTTATTTGGAAGGTCAGTGATTGAACCTTCGAATACTTCCGCAGCTAGACCAACAGACTCGTGTAGAGTTGGGTGAGCGTGGATAGTCAGTGCGATATCTTCTGCATCGCAACCCATTTCGATTGCTAGGCCGATTTCGCCAAGAAGTTCACCACCGTTAGTACCAACAACAGCACCACCGATTACACGATGAGTCTCTTTATCGAAGATCATCTTAGTCATACCGTCAGCACAGTCAGAAGCGATTGCACGACCAGAAGCAGCCCAAGGGAAAGTAGCAACTTCGTAGTTCAGGCCTTCCGCTTTCGCTTCTTTCTCAGTCTTACCTACCCAAGCAACTTCTGGCTCAGTGTACGCAATTGATGGGATTACTTTAGGATCGAAGTAGTGCTTCTTACCAGAGATAACTTCAGCAGCTACGTGACCTTCATGCACACCTTTGTGAGCAAGCATTGGTTGACCAACAACGTCACCGATCGCGTGGATGTGAGGAACGTTAGTACGCATTTGCTTATCAACGTTAATGAAACCACGCTCATCAACTTCGATACCTGCTTTTTCAGCGTCGATAAGTGCACCGTTTGGAACACGACCGATAGCAACAAGAACAGCATCGTAGCGCTCAGCTTCTGCTGGTGCTTTCTTGCCTTCCATTGAAACGTAGATACCGTCTTCTTTCGCTTCAACAGCTGTCACTTTAGTTTCAAGCATTAGCTTGAACTTATCTTTAATGCGCTTAGTGAAGACTTTAACGATGTCTTTATCCGCAGCAGGGATAACTTGATCGAACATCTCAACAACTTCAACTTTAGAACCTAGAGAGTGGTAAACCGTACCCATCTCTAGACCGATGATACCACCGCCCATGATAAGCAGTTTTTCTGGTACTTCGTTTAGTTCTAGTGCATCCGTAGAATCCCAAATACGTGGGTCTTCATGTGGGATGAACGGAAGTTTGATTGGGCGAGAACCCGCAGCAATGATTGCGTTATCAAAGTTAATTGTTGTCGTTTCTTCGCCAACAACTTCGATGCTGTTAGGGCCAGTAAACTTACCGAAACCGTTAACAACAGTAACATTACGCATCTTAGCCATACCGCCAAGACCGCCAGTTAGTTGATCAACTACTTTGTCTTTCCAGATGCGAACTTTGTTGATGTCCGTCTGTGGCTCGCCGAATACTACGCCGTGCTCTGCCATCGCTTTAGCTTCTTCAATTACTTTAGAAACGTGAAGAAGTGCTTTTGATGGAATACAACCAACGTTTAGACATACACCACCAAGAGTGCTGTAACGTTCAACTAGTACTGTTTCTAGACCTAAATCTGCACAACGGAATGCCGCTGAGTAACCAGCAGGACCTGAACCAAGTACAACAACTTGGGCTTTAATTTCTTTGCTCATTGTGACCTCTTGTAGTCATTATCCCTAACAGGCTGAGTAGATGTTCTTAAAATTATTGGGCTTTCAAACAGGAAACATTTTACAGAGATGTTAACAGCTTGAAAGTAGCTTTAAGTTAGCCTGTGAGCTAGACAACAATTCCCCATCAGATTATGAGAAATGCAGGAAACTGTTCTCTAAAAATAGTCTTTATATAAAGAATTAAGGTGACCCGAAAGTCACCTTAATAATTACTTTCTCAATTACAGTACTAGACGACGAATGTCAGATAGTGCGCTGTTTAGGAAAGTAATGAAGCGTGCACCTTCAGCACCATCGATCACACGGTGGTCGTATGATAGAGACAGTGGAAGCTGTAGACGTGGTTGGAACTCTTTACCATTCCAAACTGGCTTAATTTCAGACTTAGATACACCTAGGATACCTACTTCTGGAGCATTTACGATTGGAGTAAATGCAGTACCGCCAATACCACCAAGGCTAGAGATTGTGAAACAACCGCCTTGCATGTCTGCCGCTGTTAGCTTACCAGAACGTGCTTTCTTAGAAACAGCCATTAGCTCTTCAGATAGCTCGTAAATGCCTTTCTTGTTCACGTCTTTGAAGACAGGAACAACTAGGCCGTTTGGTGTATCAACAGCGATACCCACGTTTACGTACTTCTTAAGAATGATGCTTTCGCCATCATCAGAAAGAGACGAGTTGAATGCTGGGAATGCTTCTAGCGCTTTAGCAACAGCTTTCATGATGAACACAAGTGGAGTGATCTTCATGCCAGTGTCTTTCTTCGCTTCGATTGCGTTCTGTTCTTTACGGAATGCTTCTAGCTCAGTGATGTCTGCGTTGTCCCACTGTGTAACGTGAGGGATCATTACCCAGTTACGGTGCAGGTTAGCGCCAGAGATCTTCTTAATCTTAGAAAGCTTCTGAACTTCAGTTTCGCCGAACTTGCTGAAGTCAACTTTTGGCCAAGGTAGTAGACCAAGAGCAGAACCATCGCCGCCTTTGCCAGATGCTGCAGCACCAGACTCTAGACGCTTAAGTGCATCTTTAACGTAAGACTGAACGTCTTCTTTAAGTACGCGACTCTTACGACCAGTACCTTTAACTTTCGCTAGGTTTACACCGAATTCACGAGCTAGACGACGAACAACTGGAGATGCGTGAGCGTACTCGCCGTTCTCTTGGAAGTCGCCAGCTACTGGAGCTACTGCTTCTGCTTTAGGTGCAGGTGCTGCTGCCGGAGCTGCTGCTTGTGCTGGAGCTGAAGCCGCTACTGCTACTGGAGTTGCGCCTTCAACAACGAAAGTCATAATTGAAGAGCCTGTTGACACTTTGTCGCCAGCTGCAATCTTGATTTCTTTTACTGTACCAGCGAATGGTGCAGGCACTTCCATTGAAGCTTTGTCGCCTTCAACAGTAATTAGAGATTGCTCTTCTTCTACTGTATCGCCAACCGCTACCATGACCTCAGTAACTTCTACTTCGTCGCCACCGATATCAGGAACGTTCACTTCTTTCTCAGCTGATGCTGCTGGAGCCGCTGCAACTGGTGCCGCCGCTGGAGCAGGAGCTGCTGCAACTGGAGCACCAGAACCCGCTACTTCAAATACCATAACTAGAGAACCAGTAGATACTGAATCACCAGAAGCGATCTTGATTTCTTTAACGATACCAGCGAATGGTGCAGGTACTTCCATTGAAGCCTTATCACCTTCAACAGTAAGAAGAGATTGCTCTTCTTCTACTGCGTCGCCGATAGCTACCATGATTTCAGTTACTTCAACTTCATCACCGCCGATATCAGGAACGTGAACTTCTTTAAGCTCAGCGGCCGCTGCAGGAGCAGCTGCAACAGGTGCCGCCGCTTCAACTGCTGGCGCAGCCGGTGCTGCTGCACCTTCCGCTTCGAAGATCATGATAAGAGAACCAGTAGAAACAGAATCGCCTTCTGCTATTTTGATTTCTTTAACGATACCCGCTTGAGACGCAGGAACTTCCATTGAAGCTTTGTCGCCTTCAACAGTGATCAGTGACTGCTCTTCTTCAACCTTGTCGCCAACGTTTACAAGAATCTCAGTTACTTCAACCTCGTCAGCACCGATGTCTGGTACATTAATTTCGATTGTCATTGTATTTACCTACCTTAATGCCAGTCTTATGCGTATTGCGGGTTAATTTTGTCTGCGTCGATGCCGAATTTAGCAATTGCTTCAGCAACTACTGATTTCTCAACATCACCACGTTTAGCCAGTTCAGTAAGTGCTGCAACAACAACGTAGCCTGCATTTACTTCGAAGTGACGACGTAGGTTTTCACGGCTGTCTGAGCGACCGAAACCGTCAGTACCAAGTACTTTGTAAGACTCAGAAGGCATGAATGCACGTACTTGCTCAGCGTAGTTCTTCATGTAATCCGTAACTGCGATTGCAGGTTCGTTACCAAGAACAGTTGTGATGTACGGTACTTTCTCTTCAGCTTCTGGGTGAAGCATGTTGTCACGCTCTACCGCTTGACCGTCACGAGTCAGTTCGTTGAACGACGTTACAGAGAATACGTCAGATGCTACGCCGTACTCTTCGCTTAGGATTTGAGCGGCTTTACGCGCTTCGTTCATGATAGTACCAGAGCTCATTAGCTGAACTTTAGACTTAGTACCTGCGTAAGACTCAAGCTTGTAGATACCCTTACGGATGCCTTCTTCAGCGCCTTCTGGCATTGCTGGCATTGCGTAGTTTTCGTTCATTACTGTTAGGTAGTAGTAAACGTTCTCTTGGTTCTCACCGTACATGCGACGGATACCGTCTTGCATGATGACCGCTAGCTCGTAAGCAAACGTTGGGTCGTAAGAGATACAGTTAGGTACTGTGTTCGCCATGATGTGCGAGTGGCCATCTTCGTGCTGTAGACCTTCGCCGTTTAGCGTTGTACGGCCTGCCGTTGCACCAAGTAGGAAACCACGAGCTTGTTGGTCACCTGCTAACCAAGCCATGTCACCAATACGTTGGAAACCGAACATTGAGTAGTAGATGTAGAACGGGATCATCGGTAGATCGTTTGTGCTGTATGAAGTTGCAGCTGCAACCCATGAAGCCATAGAACCTAGTTCGTTGATACCTTCTTGAAGAACTTGACCAGAAGTCGCTTCTTTGTAGTAAGAAACGATGCCTTTATCTTCAGGCGTGTAGTCTTGACCGTGCGGGTTGTAGATACCAATCTGACGGAATAGACCTTCCATACCGAATGTACGAGCTTCATCACAGATGATAGGAACGATGTTCTTACCAATGTTCTTATCTTTAAGAAGAATGTTTAGCGTACGTACATAAGCCATAGTTGTAGAGATATCACGCTTCTGTTCACCTAGTAAAGGTGCGAACGCGTCTAGCTCAGGAACTTTGAATTCTTGAGTGAATTTTGGCAGACGCTTAGGTGTGTAACCGTGTAGAGCGTTACGACGCGCGTGCATGTATTCGTACTCAGCAGAACCTTCTTCCAGTTTTAAGTATGGAAGTTCAGCGATTTTCTCGTCTGAAAGGATGTCTTCTAGACCTAGACGATCACGTAGGTGTTGAACATGAGTCATGTCCATTTTCTTAACACCGTGTGCAATGTTCTTACCTTCAGCCGCATCACCCATGCCGTAACCTTTTACAGTTTTAGCTAGGATTACAGTTGGCTTACCGTTTGTCTCTTTTGCATTGTTGAATGCAGCAAACAGTTTAGAAGAATCGTGACCACCACGCTTAAGTGCGAAGATTTCGTCGTCAGTCATGTCTGCAACTAGTGCAGCTGTTTCTGGGTACTTACCAAAGAAGTGCTCACGTACGTATGCGCCATCTTTAGATTTGAATGTCTGGTAGTCACCGTCGATAGTTTCATTCATTAGTTGAAGAAGCTTACCAGTCGTGTCTTTAGCTAGTAGAGAATCCCAGTTGCTACCCCAGATAACTTTAACAACGTTCCAACCTGCACCTTTAAATAGGCCTTCAAGTTCTTGGATGATGCTACCGTTACCCATTACAGGGCCATCTAGACGCTGTAGGTTACAGTTGATTAGGAAACATAGGTTGTCTAGCTTCTCACGCGCAGCGAAAGAGATAGCACCACGTGATTCTGGCTCATCCATCTCACCGTCACCTAGGAACGCGTATACGCGTTGCGCTGAAGTTTCTTTCAGGCCACGGCCGTCAAGGTACTTAAGGAAGCGCGCTTGGTAGATAGCAGAGATCGGACCAAGACCCATAGATACTGTTGGGAACTGCCAGAACTCAGGCATCAGTTTAGGGTGCGGGTAAGAAGGGATACCTTTACCATCAACTTCTTGACGGAAGTTATCTAGCTGTTCTTCAGTTAGACGACCTTCAACGAATGCACGAGAGTAGATACCTGGAGAGATGTGACCTTGGTAGTAAACTAAATCGCCACCGTCTGTCTCGTTTGGAGCACGGAAGAAGTGGTTAAAACATACTTCGTAGAACGCAGCAGCTGACTGGTAAGAAGCCATGTGACCACCAAGGTCTAGGTCTTTCTTAGAAGCACGCAATACAATCATGATTGCGTTCCAGCGAATAATCGAACGAATACGACGCTCAAGAGTTACGTCACCAGGGTAAGCTGGCTCTTGTGCTGCTGGAATTGTGTTGATGTAGTTCGTGTTGATGCCTGTAGCCATATCAACACCATCTAAACGCGCTTTATCTAGAACTTGTTCTAGTAAAAACTGTGCACGTTCTACACCTTCTTCACGTACTACTGACTCAAGAGCTTCTAACCAATCTTGAGTTTCCAGAGCATCAACGTCATGCTTCATGTCAGACATGGCGATCTATCCTTTTTGTTAGTTGGATTCTACTAAACACGTAAAAAGCCGAAGTATTACGGCTATTTACCCTGTTGGATTCGACGTAAAGAACGTTCGCGGCGCGATTCTTCTTTGGTCAAATCCATCAATGTTTCTTCGATGTAAGCTAAATGAGAGTGTGACATTTCACGCGCCTGTTCTGGCTGTCCTGAAACGATCGCATCTACAATATTAGCTCGATGTATACTCACTTTCTCCACAACGTCTTTACGACGATGCAACAGTTTTAAATTTTCTAAGACGTTTTGCTCGAGTAACGGAGCCAAGCTACGGACAATGTGCAATAACACCACATTGTGCGCTGCCTCTGTTAAAGCAATAAGAAAAGCCATCACAGCTGCAGATTCGGCTTCAATATCACCCTTATCTTGCGCACCACGAATTTTTTCTTGGCATGCTTGAATTCGAGCAAAGTCTTCATCAGTGCCACGCAATGCCGCGAAGTAAGCCGAAATCCCTTCCATCGCATGACGCGATTCCAACAAGTCTAGTTGGGTTTCAGAATGGGACGACAACAAATTAAGCAAAGGATCTGAAAAGCTCTTCCAGATATTTTCGCTAACAAACGTACCTCCACCTTGACGGCGAGTAAGCAAGCGTTTTGCTTCCAAACGTTGTATCGCTTCTCGGATTGAAGGACGAGACACATCGAACTGTTTCGCCAGTTCGCGCTCAGGCGGCAGCTGCTGCCCTGGAGCCAGTGTTCCTTCCACTATCAACCTTTCTAACTCTTGTTCGATAACGTCCGAGAGTTTTGGCTGACGAATCCTTTGATAAGCCATAGTTTGTTGTTCTTCTTTTTCTTCGCTGACAATTGGTAATACCAATTTTAATTTGGGCAGAAATTAACATAATTAAAACGCCACTGTCCAGAGTAAAATTGACCTGAATCATAGAACACAGCACGAATTAACCATGATTTAACAAATGAAATTTAAAACAGCAACCAATTTGGTCTTACCATTTACAGGGGTAATACTTTTGGGGAGTATCCGTGCTAGAAAGTTTCAGGATAAAAATGGAATGTTTCAGAAAGATGAGTGCCACTTGATTAAAAATCGAACCAAGCGCACATTAGAGACAGAAATTCTGTTCATAAATTTTAATATTAGATCGTTTGATAAGCTCGTCACACTCTCGATTTATTAACGCCCTCCCCCTAACCACTTTATTTACATCGCAACAACAAAAATTTACAAGCCATTATGCCAAGCATTGACTATTCAACACCTAGCATCCTTACAGACATCCTCAAAAATGAAGCTTAAACCTTGAGCTTGCCTTTAAACTTCTGCCAGTCGAAAACCAAGCCAGGGTCAGTTTTGCGTAGCGGGGCTATATATTGATGACCAGTGATACGTTCGGTGGTTATTTGAGGGAAAGTCAATGCGATCGTTTCTGTTAATCGAATAAGCGCTTGGTACTGCGGCTCGGTATAAGCCACAAAATCACTTCCTTCCAGTTCAATACCAATCGAGTAATCATTACACCGTTCACGCCCTGCGAAGCTCGACTGACCTGCGTGCCAAGCACGATCAAGAAACGATACAAACTGCACCACCTCACCATCACGGCGAATCAAGCAATGAGCCGAAACGCCCATTTTATGAATCACCTTAAAGAACGGATGCTCTACCGGATCAAGTTTGCCAGTAAAAAACTGTTCAATGTAAGGGCCACCAAATTGGCCCGGAGGTAAACTAATGTTATGGACCACCAGCAGAGAGATATCGTCGACGCTGGGTCTAGCATCAAAATACGGAGAAGGAACATGTCGAGCGGTGTCGTACCATCCGTTGGAGCTCATCGTCATCTTGGTCTCACTTTCTTTTCTACTAGCGCAATAAGATTGTGACTTTGCCCATAGAGCAGTCGCGCTAGCCTCTTTAATTTGAAGTTAAGCAAGAGTATCATTCCATTCCCACTCCCTTTCAAGATTAGATTTGCGATGAAAAACACACATAACAGCCACCAACGCCTTGATTACTTAAAAGAGCAGCTGCCGCTAGAGATCACTCGCGCAGTCGCTGAGACCATCAAAGAAGATCTAGGTGGAACGTTAGATCCAGCGGCTGATATTACAGCAAGTCTAATCCCTGTAGACGCAATCAACAGCGCAACCATCATTACCCGTGAACATGGCGTATTCTGTGGTAAAGCTTGGGCCGATGAAGTGTTTAAGCAACTGGGCGGTGAAGTCACTATTGAGTGGAACGTAGAAGACGGTGACAAGGTTGAACCAAATCAAACGCTTTGTAGCCTAACAGGCCCTGCACGCGCACTATTAACGGGTGAGCGTAATGCAATGAACTTCATTCAAACACTATCTGGTTGTGCAACGGCGACAGCAATCTACGCTGACAAAATCAAACACACAGAATGCCGCCTGTTAGACACTCGCAAAACGATTCCAGGCCTACGTAGCGCACTAAAATATGCTGTGGCTTGTGGTGGTGGCTTCAACCACCGTATTGGCGTTTTCGATGCGTACCTAATCAAAGAAAACCACATCATCGCTTGTGGTGGCATTGAGAAAGCGATCTCGACAGCAAAAGAACTTAACCCGGGCAAGCCTGTAGAAGTTGAAACAGAAAGCCTAGAGGAACTAGAGCAAGCTATCAGTGCTGGCGCAGACATCATCATGCTAGATAACTTCACCACAGACATGATGCGTGAAGCCGTTAAAATCAACGCAGGTCGTGCTGCACTAGAAAACTCAGGTAACGTAACTTTAGATACGATTGCAGAATTTGCTGAAACGGGTGTCGATTACATCTCGGTCGGAGCACTGACTAAGCATCTAAAAGCAATGGACCTTTCAATGCGATTCAAAGCTTAATCTCATAGTTCTATCAATTACTTAACTTCTAGGCATGGCAATCAGCCATGCCTTTTTATTGCTTTTATTATCAGTATATCTACCAGTTAACTAAGCTGATCGCATAATCTTGCACCTTATATGAAACGACACACTAATAAGTTCAAAATCACTCGCGCCCGCACCTGAACACCATTCCACTTCTCGATCTCAACTTCTATTCTCTCCATCAACCGGTGCTTGCACTGAAACAAACTAACTAACTAATGGAATAGAACTATGAAAAACAAAAGAAAAAACCAGAAAGGCTTCACGCTGATTGAATTGATGATAGTGGTGGCTGTAATTGGGGTATTAGCTGCTATTGCGATACCACAATATCAGACCTACGTAAAAAAAGGAGCAGCAGGCGCTGCATATGCCACAGCCACAGCACTTAAAACAAATATTGAAGATTATATTGCTGTCAATGGTACTTACCCGGGAACTTCAGCAGCAGTTAATGCAACTCCATTCTCTCTTGGAACTGTTGCCGTAGCATCTAATAACGTTACAGTTGAAGTAACATCAGGTGGTGGTCGTGGCTCTAAAGTCATCCTATCAAGAGATACTACAAATGGTTCGTGGACTTGCGCTTTAACCGTATCGGCTGGTGTTAGTATAAACGGTTGCTCATAGGTGCTAACCAACCTCCCAACCATTCTCCGTCAGGCTAGTTTACTTAGCCTGACTCAAGAACAGGCCGTTGCGGAACATGTACAAGCTTCAGGTATTACTACACCTGAAGCTTTGCTTGTTCTAGACATCTTCTCTGACGAGAGCCTCGCTAATAACATCAAAACCATTTTCGGTTTGCCGTTAGTGCAACTGGCCAATACTGACTATGAAATCTTGTGTGACCAATTGGGACTTCGTGAATTGATCACTAAGTATCGTGCTATCCCAGTTGCCCTCTCTAACTCTACTCTCACGCTCGCCTCTGCCGATCCAACCGACTTGCAAGCTGAAGACGATTTTAGATTCGCGACTGGATTGCAGATAGAACTCGTTGTCGCTAACTATTCAGAATTAGAAGGCGTTATACGAAAGCTATATGGCCGATCTATTTCCGGACAAGACTCCAAGCGCAAAGAGATCACCCAAGATGAGCTCGCCAATCTTGTTGAAGTCTCTGACGATGAAATGACTTCAATTGAAGACCTCAGCCAAGACGACTCCCCTGTTAGCCGTTTTATCAACCAAATATTAGTGGATGCGGTACGCAAAGGCGCATCAGACATCCACTTCGAACCTTATGAAGAAAACTACCGAGTACGTCTGCGTTGCGACGGGATCCTTGTTGAGGTCCAACAGCCCGCGTCTCATTTAAGCCGTCGATTATCCGCTCGTTTAAAGATCCTTGCAAAGCTTGATATCGCCGAACGTCGCTTACCTCAAGATGGTCGTATTAAGCTGCGTTTAAATGACGAACTCGCGATCGATATGCGTGTATCGACTCTACCGACATTATGGGGAGAAAAGATCGTACTGCGTCTTCTAGACAGCAGCGCAGCCAATTTAGATATCGATAAATTAGGTTACAGCGAGGATCAAAAAGCGCTCTATCTCAATGCCCTAAAACGCCCCCAAGGGATGATCTTAATGACTGGGCCCACAGGCAGTGGCAAAACAGTATCTCTTTACACTGGACTTCGCATACTTAACACCTCTGAGCGTAATATCTCAACGGCTGAAGATCCGGTAGAGATCAACCTGTGTGGTATTAATCAGGTACAGGTAACGCCAAAGATCGGTTTTGGGTTTGCCGAAGCACTACGATCCTTCTTGCGACAAGATCCTGATGTGGTGATGGTCGGTGAGATCCGCGATTTGGAAACCGCAGAGATCGCGATCAAAGCGTCGCAAACGGGTCACTTAGTCCTTTCGACACTCCATACTAACTCAGCTTCGGAAACCGTGACTCGACTCGCCCATATGGGGATAGAACCATTTAACCTCGCTTCATCATTAAGCTTGATTATCGCGCAGCGACTGGCAAGGCGACTGTGCAACCACTGTAAAGCAGCTGACAACTCGCCGGACATATTTCTACGTCACTCTATTCCTAACAACCAAAACATCTACCAAGCCAACCCTCAAGGTTGCAACGAGTGTAATCAGGGTTACTCAGGTCGAGTGGGTATCTACGAAGTGATGCCGTTCACTGACAAACTAAAAAATAGTCTGATCAATAAACCCAACGCGTCAGAGATTGAAGATCTCGCTCGCAGAGAAGGAATGAGAACACTGCAAGAATCGGGTATCGATAAGTTGCTTGAAGGCACGACCAGCTATCAAGAACTGCAACGTGTTCTGTATCTATAATCCATCGGAGCACTCATGAGCACTAAACTGCAGTCACAATTAAAAAACTACCACTGGAAAGGCATAAATAGCTCAGGCAAAAAGGTGTCAGGACAAACCTTGGCACTCACCGAATTAGAAGTACGAGAAAAGCTCAAAGAGCAGCATATTCAGATTAAGAAAATCAAAAAGAAAAGTATCTCAGCTGTCACTCGTTTAACACATCGAGTCAAAGCCAAAGACATCACTATTTTGACTCGACAACTTGCGACCATGCTTACAACTGGCGTACCTATCGTACAAGCCATTAAGCTAGTATCAGACAATCACCGCAAAGCTGAAATGAAATCAATTCTATTGCACATCTGTCGAGGTGTCGAAGCGGGAACTCCTATCTCAAAAGCGATGCGGACGGCAAGCACTCACTTTGATGACCTGTATACCGATTTGGTCGCTACCGGCGAGCTTTCCGGTAACCTAGCGCAAGTATTTGAACGCTTGGCAACCTATAGAGAAAAGAGTGAGCAGCTAAAGTCTAAGGTCATAAAAGCACTGATTTACCCCACAATGGTGGTCGCTGTCGCGCTGACTGTCTCCTATTTAATGCTCACCATGGTCATTCCTGAATTTGAATCGATGTTCTCAAGCTTCGGAGCAGACCTCCCTTGGTTTACTCAACAAGTACTCTCCCTTTCGCATTGGGTGCAGGCTTACAGTCTTTATGCTGCCGTTGGCATCGGGCTAGTCATATTATTTACCTACCAACTGCGTCAGCGGTCTTATTCCATTCGTTTATCATTCAGTCGTCTAGGTTTGCGATTCCCTATTCTTGGTGGAGTATTAGCCAAAGCCTCTATCGCCAAATTCAGCCGAACCTTATCAACCAGTTTTAGTTCAGGGATTCCTATTTTAACCAGCCTGAAGACCACAGCCAAAACAGCAGGTAACTTGCATTATGAATCGGCCATCATCGAGGTTCACCGTGAAACTGCCGCTGGCATGCCGATGTATATCGCGATGCGTAATACCGATGCCTTTCCTGAGATGGTTTTACAGATGGTCATGATAGGAGAAGAGTCCGGTAACCTTGATGACATGCTCAATAAAATCGCTTCAATTTATGAATTTGAAGTCGACAACACCGTCGACAATTTAGGCAAGATTTTAGAACCTTTGATCATCGTATTTTTAGGCACCGCTATTGGTGGACTGGTTGTCGCGATGTACTTACCGATCTTTAATCTTATGAGTGTGTTAGGATAGCTAAAAGCAACCAAACACCCCTCAAGCAGAGAACCACTGCTTGTATTGATTAAGTGGTAAAGGACACTATGGAAGTATTTCACTACTATCCTTGGCTATTCCCCGTATTAGCTTTCATTTTTAGCCTTCTTATTGGCAGCTTCCTCAACGTAGTCATACACCGTTTACCGATTATGATGGAACGAGAGTGGCGACAAGAGTGCTCGGAGTATTTCTCTCAATATAAAATTCCAGCGCCAGAAGGGAAGTTCAATCTCAGTATCCCTCGTTCGGCTTGCCCGAAATGTAAAACCCAATTAAGAATCGTCGACAATATTCCAGTATTAAGCTGGTTGTTCTTGAAAGGTAAATGTCATAGCTGTGCTAACCCAATCAGTGCTCGCTATCCATTAGTCGAACTGCTGACTGCAATACTATGCACCGTCGTGGCTAGCCACTTTGGTTTCAGTTACTACGCCATTGCTTTGATCTTTTTCACCTTTGCATTGATTGCCGCAACCTTTATCGACCTCGATACCATGCTATTGCCTGATCAAATCACCTTACCTTTGGTTTGGTCTGGTATCGCTTTAGCACTGTTTAATATCAGCCCTGTATCGCTTCAAGATTCCGTGGTTGGCGCAATGGCAGGCTACCTAGCTCTTTGGTCAGTTTACTGGCTGTTTAAGCTAGTGACTGGTAAAGAAGGCATGGGGTATGGAGACTTCAAACTCCTAGCGGCACTAGGTGCATGGTTGGGTTGGCAACATCTGCCGATGATCATCCTTTTGTCTTCGCTTGTCGGCCTTATATTTGGTTTGATTCAACTTCGATTGAAACAGCAAGGCATAGATAAAGCCTTCCCATTCGGACCTTACCTGGCGATTGCGGGTTGGGTAAGTTTGATGTGGGGTAACGACATCATGGGTTGGTATTTAACTTCTGTACTAGGTATTTAACCATGGCAATCATTATCGGATTAAGCGGTGGGATCGCCAGTGGTAAAACCACAGTAGCTAACCTATTCAATGAACATTTTAATATTGATATTGTTGATGCTGATATCGTGGCACGTAAAGTCGTTGCGCTGGGCAGTGACGGCTTAAAACAGATTACAGAACACTTTGGTGAATCTATCTTGCTTGAAGATGGAACACTTAACCGAAGTAGACTGCGTGAGCTGATTTTCTCAGATCCTAAAGAGAAGCAGTGGCTCAATGATCTTCTTCACCCAATGATTCGCGACAAAATTGACAGTGACCTGTCTAAAATCACATCTCCGTATGGTTTATTAGTTGCACCGCTATTGGTTGAAAACCAAATGCAAGGCATGGCCGATCGCGTATTAATCGTTGATGTGCCGGTAGAAGTGCAAATAGAACGTACGATGAGTCGCGATAATGTTTCTAGGGAACAAGTTGAATCAATTTTAAAATCACAGGCATCAAGAGAACAGCGCTTAGCAGTTGCAGATGACGTGATTAAAAACCATACTAAAAACCAAGAACTTTTGCCTCAAATCACAGATTTACATCAAAAGTATCTGGCAATCAGTGCAGTAGATGGGTCAGAATAGAACAATGTTGAATGAAGGTTTGCTCGATGATCACCCACAAATTTGAACATCCTCTAAATGAGAAAACACGCATCTACTTAAGAGTTGAATCACTCTTGAGGCAGTTACACTTGTCTTCTGCATTTTCCGATGCTCAACAGTATCAACTCTTTTTCCGCTCCATCTTTGATCTGATTGAAATATTCGAACAGATCCAACTCAAGAGCGAACTGGCAAAAGATATTGAGAAACAGCGTGTAACCTATAAAAGTTGGTTAGATGTTGAAGGTGTCGATCAAGAGATGCTGACATCATTGCTCAATGACATCGGTAACATCTATCGAGAACTGATGCAGGCAGAGCGTTTTGGCCAATCACTAAAGGAAGATCGCTTCCTAAGTGCCATTCGTCAACGCTTTAACTTACCAGGTGGCTCATGTTGCTTTGATTTACCGGCTCTGCATTATTGGTTACATCTTCCTCTGGATAAGAGAATAAGAGATGCTAAGACATGGATGGATAGCCTACAGCCTCTGTATGAAGCGCTAACACTATGGTTGAAGCTCACCAGAGAGACAGGCCACTTTAAGGATCAGATCGCTCGTACTGGTTTCTTCCAGAGCGATGCTGATGAAGCGAATATCCTTCGCCTTTCAATCCCAATGCAATACGGGGCCTATCCGATGATCTCAGGTCATAAAAACCGTTTCGCTATTAAATTTATGAGCTTTGAAACTGGGCAAGCTTGTACTCAAGATATCGAATTTGAGTTGGCTATCTGCAGCTAATTCATTCCCTTTATTGTTTGGCTTGGGTTCTTATCCGAGCCTAAACTATTTCTTACAACCCCCTCTAATTAAGAATCACTATGTCGAAGAAAATCACCATCGTTAAATGCCCTCAATGTAATACCGACGTTGAATGGGGTGAACAAAGCCCACATCGCCCGTTTTGCAGCAAGCAATGTCAGATGATTGATTTCGGTGAATGGGCTGACGAAGAGAACAGTATCGCTGGCGCACCAGACATGTCGGATAGCGATGGTTGGTCGGAAGACCCATATTAGGCGAATAGCGAATAGCGAATAGCGAATAGCGAATAGCGAATAGAATTTGAAGGATTGGCGTTTAACGTCAATCCTTTTTTATTGCCTATAACACGGCGCTAATAGAGATTCCCTACTCTTTCCCTCGTCAATCTAGGAAATGACGATTTAATTGGGTTTTCGGTTTATACCAATTAAAGTAAAAATATGATCTAATTAAGGCCGTCGAACTCTTACAGAAAATCGCCATGGATAGCCTTAATAATACTGATTTTAAAAAGCTAGCAAGCCAACAAAAAACCATTCAAATGAAGGTTCGCTTGCTAGCACTTGCCCACTTCAAAGAAGGTCACTCGCGCACTCAAATTGCCAAATACCTTAAAGTCAGTCGAACTAGTGTAAACAAATGGGTTCAAGTATTTCTTGAAGAAGGATTGGAAGGGCTTCAAGAAAAACCTCGCACAGGCAGACCTGCATACCTCAATGCAGAACAACGAAAACAACTCAGTGCATTCATTAAGAAAGAAGCAGAGTCCCCTTCAGGCGGGCGCCTTGTCGGGAGCGATATACATGACTACATCGTGAAAAACTTTGATAAATACTACCACCCTAATTCTATCTATTATCTCCTCGACCACATGGGCTTCTCTTGGATAACTTCTCGCTCCAAACACCCTAAACAATCACAGCAAATCCAAGACGATTTTAAAAAAATTCAAAATAGAAACGATCCTTAAGATCCCCGGCCATATTGGGCTAGAGAGTGTTGATGTCTGGTTTCAAGACGAAGCTAGGTTTGGCCAACAGAACACAACGACACGTCTTTGGGCGACTCGTGGAACGAGGCCTCGCGTGGTAAAACAACAGCAATTTGAATACGCTTATTTGTTTGGTTCGGTATGCCCTGAAAGAGGAATTGGCGAAGCCATAGTGGTTCCTTGGGTTAACAAGGACATAATGACAAATCACTTAGAGCAGATATCTAAAGCTACTGAAAAAGGACGTCATGCTGTCGTTATAATGGATGGTGCAGGCTGGCATACCGATGATATTGCGAGAGAGTTTAATAACGTCAGTACTATTAAGCTTCCTCCCTACTCGCCAGAGCTTAACCCTATAGAGCAAGTTTGGAGTTGGTTGCGACAACATTATCTAGCGAATCAAAGTTTCACTGATTATAACGACATTGTTTCCAAGGTTTGTCGCGCTTGGAATGAATTTCTTGAGTGCAAAGATCGTGTCACAAAAATGAGCAGAAGGGATTGGATAAACCTGATCAGTTAATTTTCCGGATTGGTATTAGTTCGTCATCCTCAAGAGTGAGGGACAAGCGAGTTGGGGATCTCTTACCTGTGAAACTCTAAATGGCAGACACAAAAAAGCGGAGCCAAATGGCTCCGCTTTTATCGATAGAATGCAAAAAGAATTACTTCTTAGTAAGCTTCTCTTTAATACGAGCTGACTTACCAGAACGCTCACGTAGGTAGTACAACTTGGCACGACGTACTGCACCACGGCGTTTAACTTCGATGCTATCAACCATTGGAGAGTGAGTTTGGAACGCACGCTCTACGCCTTCACCGTTCGAGATCTTACGAACTGTGAATGCAGAGTGTAGACCACGGTTACGAATAGCGATTACAACGCCTTCGAAAGCCTGTAGACGCTCACGGTCACCTTCTTTTACCTTAACCTTAACTACAACAGTGTCACCTGGTGCGAATTTAGGAAGGTCTGATTTTAGTTGCTCTTCTTCAAGAGCCTTGATGATGTTGCTCATTTGTATAAATTCCTAGAATAAACTGATACTAAATTTAATAGGTTACTGCTTGCTTTTCGTTAAGAGCGTTGCTCTTTAATGAATTCAGCCAGTAATTGTTCCTGTTCGTCAGTCAGAGCTAGGTTTTCCAGGAGTTCTGGTCTTCTTAGCCAAGTTCGGCCCAACGATTGTTTTAATCGCCAGCGACGAATGTCCTTATGGTTTCCAGACTTGAGTACCGATGGCACATCTTTGTCGTCTAGTACCTCAGGGCGCGTATAATGGGGACAATCTAGCAAGCCATTTGCAAAAGAATCTTCTTCTGCTGATGCGAAATCTCCAAGTACGCCCGGAACAAACCGAGATACTGAATCAATCAGCGTCATGGCTGGCAACTCGCCACCCGTCATCACAAAATCTCCAATCGACCATTCTTCGTCGACTTCAGATTGAATGATGCGCTCATCTACCCCTTCATAGCGACCACAAATAAGAAGCAAGTTCTCGTTTGTTGCCAGCTCTTCTACACCTTTCTGGTCGAGTTTACGACCTTGAGGTGAAAGGTAGATAACTTTCGCCTTTCCCGGTGCTGCCTGTTTGGCTGTTTGGATAGCGTCGCGCAAAGGCTGAACCATCATTAACATGCCAGGACCACCACCGTAAGGTCTATCATCAACAGTGCGATGTTTATCATGAGTGAAATCACGAGGATTCCATGTCTCAATAGATAAAAGACCTTTTTTAACCGCTTGACCTGTTACTCCAAAATCAGTAACAGAACGGAACATTTCAGGAAAAAGGCTAATAATGCCAACCCACATGTGTTCTCTCGCTCTGTAATTTGGAGTTAGAATCCAGGATCCCAGTCAACTTCGATCCGGCGAGCTTCGCGATCAACTTTCTTGATCACTTGCTCTTCAAGGTACGGGATTAACCGTTCCTTTTGGCCAAAAGCATCTTTAAGATTTGCTTTGATTACTAGAACATCATTCGAGCCAGTTTCTAATAGGTCAGTGACCTCACCAAGGTTGTAACCTTTAGTGGTAAAAACTTGCATACCGAACAATTCGCGCCAGTAGAATTCATCTTCTGACAATTCAGGTAGTGAAGCAGGGTCAATAGCAATTTCAAAGTTGGTCATCAGTTGCGCGTCTTCACGTACATCTAATCCCGCTAGCTTACATACATAGCCTTGGCCATGACGTTTCCAGCTTTCAACTTTATACTCAACCCACTCGCCCTTTAGCTTTAAATACCAAGGACTGTAATCAAATATGCTTTCAGCATTGTCTGTGTAGGAGAACACTTTAAGCCAGCCACGAATACCATAGGTAGACCCAAGTTTACCCATAACAATTCTTTCGTTTTGCTCGCTCATCGTTTCTTTACCCTTCATCGACATAAGCTATTTCTCTTTTTAAAAAAGAATTAAGCCGCTTTTTGAGCGTCTTTAACTAGCTTAGCTACGCGGTCAGATAGAGATGCGCCTTGACCAACCCAGTGGTTAACACGATCTAGGTCTAGACGTAGACCTTCTTCTTGACCTTGAGCAGTAGGGTTAAAGAAACCTACTTTCTCGATGAAACGGCCAGTTACAGAGTTACGGCTATCCGCAACTACGATTTGATAAAATGGGCGCTTCTTTGCACCGTGACGTGCCAAACGAATGGTTACCATGTCGTCCTCTTTGCTTTCTTAATAAAATAATTAACCCCAAGTATAAGTAAATAGCTTGGGGTCTCGTGCCAAATTAAAGCCCCGGAATTTTACTCTTATTCCGGTGCAATGCAAGGGCTTTAGCTATTTTTTCACCAACATAGCCACCGGACACTTTCTGTGACACGGATAACACTATGAAAAGTAACGTAGCTAAAGCTTACATTTGTAGATTATCGACCAAACGGGTTAAAACCACCACCCATTCCGCCCATACCTCCACCGCCGCCCATCATGCCTTGCATGTTGCGCATCATGCCTTTCATTCCACCTTTCTGCATTTTCTTCATCATCTTCTGCATTTGAGTGAACTGTTTAAGCATACGGTTTACATCTTGTACCTGCGTACCAGAACCTGCAGCAATACGCTTTTTGCGTGAGCCTTTGATTAGGTCTGGACGCTGACGTTCTTTCATTGTCATAGAGTTGATGATCGCTTCCATTTGCTTGAACATCTTGTCATCAACTTTATCTTTAACGTTGTCTGGTAGCTGAGACATGCCTGGAAGCTTATCCATCATGCCCATCATGCCGCCCATGTTTTTCATCTGACCAAGCTGCTCACGGAAGTCTTCAAGGTCAAAGCCTTTCTTCTCTTTGAACTTCTTAGCCAGCTTCTCTGCTTTCTCGGTATCAACGTTTTTCTGTAGGTCTTCAATAAGCGACAGTACATCGCCCATACCTAGGATACGAGAAGCAACACGATCTGGATGGAATGGTTCTAGTGCGTCAGTCTTTTCACCAACACCTAAGAATTTAATCGGCTTGCCAGTGATATGACGAACAGACAGTGCAGCACCACCACGCGCATCACCATCCACTTTCGTCAAGATAACACCGGTTAGTGGTAGCGTATCACCAAAGGCTTTTGCAGTATTAGCAGCATCTTGACCTGTCATTGCATCAACAACGAACAGTGTCTCTACTGGTTTAATGGCAGTATGAAGCTCTTTGATCTCGCCCATCATCTCTTCATCGATAGCCAAACGACCGGCAGTATCGACAATTAGCACGTCGTAGAATTTCTTCTTCGCGTGGTCGATTGCAGCGTTTGCAATATCAAGAGGCTTTTGGTCAGCTGAAGATGGGAAGAAGTCGACGCCAACATCGCTTGCTAAGGTTTCAAGCTGTTTGATCGCTGCAGGACGGTAAACGTCGGCAGACACAACCAAAACTTTCTTCTTATCACGCTCAGTCAGGAGCTTAGATAGCTTACCTACCGATGTGGTTTTACCCGCACCTTGTAGACCCGCCATTAAGATAACAGCTGGCGGTTGTGCTGCTAGGTCAAGAGCCTCGTTAGACTCTCCCATCACAGCTTCAAGTTCAGCTTGAACGATCTTAATGAATTCTTGACCCGGTGTTAGAGATTTAGAAACCTCAACACCGACAGCGCCTTCTTTTACGCGCTTAACAAAATCGCGGACAACGGGCAATGCAACGTCGGCTTCAAGTAGCGCCATACGCACTTCACGCAGCGTCTCTTTAATATTGTCTTCGGTCAGACGACCTTTACCGCTGATGTTCTTCAGCGTTTTGGATAGACGATCCGTTAAATTATCAAACATAGTTTTCTCTTCGCTCAAAACTGCGACTATTACTGTGAGTATACATTAGCGTGGATTAGAGTCATACCCGTTGTAGAGCGTTAATCATCCACGCATGTGATGTGAGACATTATTCACTTGGAATTGAGTGAGGTTCACCGTAGCCCCAAAGAGCGATGCGAGGTATAATTCGTCAATTAGTAATCATTTAAATGGACACCATGGACAGTCTTATTGCGATCGCAGCAGCCTTTCTTTATACAATGGCGATTTCCACGATCATTCCAGGTCTCGTGCACCAAACAGGAATCCGTGTCAAAACGGTGTTTATCAGCGCATTACTTGCTTTAGTTTTCCATGCTTGGTTGCTGGGCGATTTAATATTTAATGCCAGTGGTCAAAACCTCAGTATCTTAAACGTTGCTTCATTAATCAGTTTAATCATATCTGTGGTCATGAGCGGTGCTATGCTCAAAACCCGTTTGTGGTTCATTTTGCCTGTTGTCTATAGCTTCGCGGCACTAAATCTAATGGCTGCTACTTTTCTTCCTAGCACCTTCATCAAACATTTAGAGAATGACCCAAAGCTACTACTGCACATCTCTTTGGCTTTGTTCTCATACGCGACGCTAACCATCGGTGCGCTATACGCTCTGCAACTCGCGTGGCTCGATCACAAACTTAAAAAGAAAAAAGCGTTAGTGATAAACCCTAACCTACCTCCTTTAATGATGGTGGAAAGACAGCTTTTCAAGATCATTTTAATCGGTAATGGTTTGTTAACCGGTACTTTATTAACTGGACTTATCTTCGTACAAGATATGTTTGCTCAAGGTAAAGCACATAAAGCGGTATTGTCTTTTATAGCTTGGGTTATCTATTCCATCCTTCTTTGGGGTCACTATCAGAAAGGCTGGCGTGGGCAAAAAGTCACATGGTTTGCCCTTGCGGGTGCCACCATGCTCACATTAGCTTACTTCGGTAGCCGCTTCGTTCAGGAAATAATCCTGAATTAGTCTGTATGATGAAGGCAAGGTCTCACACACCTTGCCTTTAAAATATTGAGTACGATACATTCAATTGACATATCGGCCATGTTCGGTCATAAATCAATCAAGATACACAAAAAGGAAAAGAATAGTTTTGGACGACATATCAACGGGTATCTTATTTGCGCTACTCGCGTGTCTCATTGTAATTTCTGGTTATTTCTCTGGTTCCGAAACGGGCATGATGTCCTTGAACCGCTACCGTTTAAAGCACTTGGCCAATACGGGTCATAAAGGTGCCAAACGCGTAGAAAAACTTCTAAGTCGCCCTGACAGATTGATTGGCCTTATTCTCATCGGCAACAATCTCGTCAATATTCTTGCATCCGCGATCGCGACTATTCTTGGTATGCGCATCTACGGGGATATCGGTGTGGCTATCGCAACCGGAGCCTTGACCCTAGTGATCCTCGTGTTTGCTGAGGTTACACCAAAAACCATCGCGTCTCTGTTTCCGGAACGAGTTTCTTACGCCAGCAGTATTCTATTGATAATACTGATGAAGGTGCTATCTCCTTTGGTTATCTTGGTCAACTTTATTACCAACGGCTTCATTCGTATCTTAGGTGTTAAAGCCAACCATGATGCAACCGATCATCTCAGTTCAGAAGAACTCAGAACGGTAGTAAATGAAGCGGGTAGCCTGATACCACAGCGTCACCAAGATATGTTGGTGTCTATTCTCGATTTAGAACACGTCACCGTGAATGACATAATGGTGCCTAGGAATGAAATCACTGGCATCGACATCAATGATGATTGGAAATCGATCGTTCGTCAGCTCACTCACTCACCTCATGGTCGTATCGTGCTGTACCGTGATCAGATAGATGAGGTGGTAGGTATGCTGAGGCTACGTGAGGCTTACCGCTTGATGCTCGAAAAGAATGAATTCAATAAAGAGACATTGCTGCGTGCAGCGGATGAGATCTACTTTATTCCGGAAGCGACACCGCTTAACACCCAACTGCTTAAATTCCAACGCAACAAACAGCGTATCGGTTTGATTGTTGATGAGTATGGCGATATTAACGGTTTGGTTACGCTCGAAGATATTCTTGAAGAGATCGTGGGCGAATTTACGACTTCAATCACACCAAGTTTATCTGAAGAGATCACACCGCAAAGCGATGGCAGCTTCTTGATTGAAGGCAGCGCTAACATCCGAGACATTAATAAAGGCTTGCAATGGGCACTACCTACCGATGGACCAAGAACACTTAATGGTTTGATACTGGAACATCTTGAAGATATTCCAGAGAGTCACCTGAGTGTTCAGGTTGCGAGCCATCCAATGGAAATTGTTGAACTCGAAGAGAACCGTATCAAGCTTGTGCGTGTATTCCCGCAGATCGTAAACGGATAAAGTGGCTTGTTGGAATAGCTAAGCAAGTAATCGCAAGCTCACATGCGACAATTGCCTAGCCCTAACGTTGACGAAAAAGGCCCGGTTCATTGAACCGGGCCTTTTAGTATCTAACTTGCTCTGTCTCTGGATTGAAATGTATCTAGAGTGCAGCGCATTTAAAGTGAAGAAAAGTGATTAGTCGATTTTAAGCTCTTGAAGCATCGACTCTGGCAATGCCAGTTCATCATTTTTGTTTACTGAAACACCGGCAGCGATGATTGCATTCGCAATCTCTTTCGCTTCATCCAAAGAGTGCATTGCTGCGGTACCACATTGATATTCGTTCAACTCAGGGATCTTATTCTGGTTCTCAACTTTCAGTACGTCTTGCATAGCCGCTAACCAAGCTTCAGCCACTTGCTGCTCTGAAGGCGTACCAATCAAGCTCATATAGAAACCAGTACGACAACCCATAGGCGAAATATCAATGATCTCAACCGCAGAGCCATTGAGGTGAGCACGCATGAACCCAGCGTATAGGTGCTCGAGAGTATGAATACCTCTCTCAGATAGGATATCTTTGTTTGGCGCAGTAAAACGCAGGTCAAATACCGTAATGGTATCCCCTTTTGGGGTTTGCATTGTTTTAGCAACACGAACTGCAGGTGCGTTCATGCGCGTGTGATCAACAGTAAAACTATCTAATAAAGGCATTGCTATTCTCCATGACGATTGGCTTTAAAAAAACCAACTTCGATTGTCTTCTAGTTCTTTTCGGCACTGTTTAAGTTGCCATCCATAATCTTTTGCTTGCTGTTCGACTCTGCGAGCCACCTTAATCAACGATGGTTTGCTGTTGTATGATTTGCGCTTATAGCCACCACGACCTTCATGATAAGCCAGGTATTGGTTATACGGGTCCCATAATGAGATCCCTAACTGACGGCGCGTCTCGCTGGTGTACCAACCAATGAACATCAATGCATCATCAAAGTTGGTTCTCGAACCACCATTATTGGTCGCTTTTTGGAAGTCTTCCCAAGCAGGGTCTTGAGCTTGTGCATAACCATAAGCACTACTGACTCTTCCCCACGGGATAAAGCCAAGAATGTAATCTTTGGGTGGACGCGCATCATGACGAAAGCTACTCTCTTGTTTAACAAAAGCCATCGCGACGTTAATCGGTGTGCCCCACTCATCTTGCATATCGAGCGCATCTTCATACCAAGAAGGGTGCTCTCTGAAGATGCTGCATATATTATTTTGCTGCTTAGGTGGAGGCGTCGCACATCCAACCAATAGGCTAGAGACAATACCAACAGTCACGACAGGTAACCATTTCCCACTCACATGAGTAGACTGACCTAATAAGGCTTGCTTCCTTTCCACCAAAGTCTCGCTATGCTTTTAAATATGAAAAATAGTCCGTTAAGAAGCTATCAAAATCTTGAGTGCTCGCTTCTTCACTTTGCTGTTGAGCAATGACAGAGCGTTGAACTTCCGCTTCCATTAACTCAGCAGAATACACTTTATATTGGTGTGCCTTGTGTTGCTGAGCGTACGTTTTTCCTAACGCACAACCCACTTTACCCAAACCACCCAATTTCTTGGTCTCTTCTAATAACTGGCCAGAAATGGTCAACTCTGGGTTATCAATCCAGGCTTCAAGCGTATCGCACGTTTCTTGGTATGCACGACCACCTTGCTCAGCATCCATCAACTCAGCGATAACTCGAAGATCTTTGAATACATTTTTCGCCCAGTCTTGCAGGGACAGTCTTTCGCCATCACAACCAATCTTGAGCTCTAAACCAACCTGACGACCTTCTAAGATCACCTTATTCCAGTTATCGCGCCAGCATTCAAGCTCGCAGTTATCCATCTCAGCAGAATCTGATAGCACGCTCCACGTTAGGAATAAATCTAAGAAGCGAACTTGCTGCTCATTGATACCAATTGAACTGAATGGATTTACGTCTAAAGAGCGAACCTCGATGTACTCAACACCAGCACGAGCCAGTGCTTCAGATGGTTTCTCGCCACTTTTCGCCACTCGCTTAGGACGGATCGGAGCATAAAGCTCGTTCTCAATTTGAAGAACGTTACTATTCAATTGACGGTATTCACCATCAACCTTAGTGCCAATCTCAGCGAATTCTTCTGATGGTGTGCGAATCGCTTGATTCAAACCTTCAAGGTACTGGTCTAGGCTGTTGAAGCCAATCTTTAATACACTTTGCGCACTGTTGGTGTAGCCAAGATCACTCAGGCGAAGTGCCGTTGCTTTTGGCAGATACAACGTCTCGCCAATCTTTTCAAAAGGCAGACTTGTCTCTCTTCCTTTGATGAAAGAGGAACATAGCGCAGGTGAAGCACCGAAGAAGTATGGGATTAACCAACCAAAGCGGTAGTAGTTGCGAATCAAACCAAAGTAAGCATCAGACTTAGCTTCACAACGCGCTTCTTCTGTTTGCTCTCCAAACAGACTGTCCCAAAAGCTTTCTGGGAAAGAGAAATTGAAGTGAACACCCGAAATAATCTGCATCAGACTGCCGTAGCGACGCTTTAGGCCTTCGCGATATAGCGTCTTCATTTTACCGTTGTTAGAAGTACCGTATTGCGCTAACTGAATGTAATCTTCACTCCCCACATAACAAGGCATAGAGAGTGGCCACAGCTTTTCTCCGTCTAACTTGGTTTGCGTGAAGTGATGAATATCAGACAACTGATTCAAAAGCGTCGGAACGTCGTTAGAAACAGGCGTGATAAACTCCAGTAGCGACTCAGAGAAATCGGTCGTTACCCATTCGTTCATCAACGCAGATCCTAAAGCCTTAGGGTGCGGCCCAGTAGCAAGATGCCCATCTTCCGTGTAGCGCAATGTTTCCCTTTCAACACCACGACCAAATTGAGAGAAGGTCTTAGGGTTGGTTGCAACTTGCTTTAGTCGCGCAGCAAAATCAGTCAAAATTCTGTTCACTTATCTTATATTGTTCTTATTAGAACTATCATAAATTAGGTTGGAGGAGAAAAGTAGAATCTCTTCCCTCCCCTTTTAATGTGTACTCTAACGAATGATTTCAAGCTCTTCTATTGGAATATCTAACTTTTCTAATTGAGGACGCAACGAAGTCGCGTCACCAACAACAATTATTTGATAATCATTCGGGTTAAACCATTTCTTCGATAGCTCATTTAAAGTTTCTTTTGAAACCGTTTCTACTATCTGGTTGCGCTGCTGTAGGTAGTCTTCATCAAGGCTCAATGCAACAATATTACTCAACAAACCGGCCTTTTGACTGGGTGTTTCGTATTTAAGCGCATCTTGTTGACCGACCGCAAGGCGCATAAATTTCATCTCTTCGTCAGTTAATCCACTCTGACTAAATTCGTTTAGCTCAGCGATAAACTCTTGAATCGATGGAACCGTCGCATTGGCTCTAACTTGAGCACTAAACACTACCGCACCAGTTTCACGCGTACTCGCAAAGTAACCGCTTGCACCGTAAGTGTAGGCTTTGTCTTCACGCAGGTTCTGGTTGATACGGCTATTGAAGTTACCAGCTAAATTAAAGTTAGCTAGCTGGCTTAAATACAACTCACCGGTCGCATCAAACGGCAGGCCTTTACGAACTAGGCGTACAATACTTTGCGGTGCTCCCGGCTTATCCACTAAGTACAAGTTCTGGCCCGAAAGCTCCTTGATGATCTGTGGACGAGTGAGTGGTGCAGCGTCACCTTGCCATTTTTCAAAGAACTTAAGCTGCTTTCCAACCCCCTCCTTCGAGATATCCCCTACAATAACAATATTAGCTCCCTCAGGAGTATAGTGCTGACTGTAAAACAGTTTTACATCGTCTAGAGTTAACGACTCTAGAGAGTCCTTGGTGCCATCACTCGCTCGACCAAAAACAGTGCTACCGAACAACACTTCTCGGGTTGCTTGAGAAGCCATCCAGCTTGGCTGTTGGTGTTGATACACTACGCCTTCTAACATCTGACTCTTAACGCGTTCGAAATCTTGAACATCAAACTTAGGCTCGAATAGAACTTCTTGCACGATCGCTAAGGTTTGAGGCAGATTTTTCTCTAACGTCGAGACTGAAATATCTGTGGTATAGCTGCCGGCACTAATGCTTACGCTACTGCCAAGCTTATCTAAGGTCGCCTGTAACTCTTCCACCGTTCGTTTAGTCGAACCTTCTTCCATCATCGATGCAGTTAGATTCGCCAAACCCTCTTGACCTTTACCAACATAGCGCTCACCCGCAGGGAGTTGAATTTGTAGCTGCACTGTCGGCGTTTCGCTGGTCACAGTACCAATCAAGTCAGTACCATTTGCAAAATGCATGCGATACAGCTCAGGCATAGTCGCTTCAACACCAAAGTCCACTTCAGGCATCACACTGCGATCAAAAGTGTTCGGTGCTTTTCTGATATCAAGCTGGTCTTCCGTTACCTTGCTGTATTTAGGCAGAGTACGTGACGGCGTGGTAAAGGTCGCCTCACGAACCGCTAAATCGAGTTTTTTCTTAGGAACCACACTCAAGGTCACCTTGTGCTCACCTTCGATAAAATCTTGGTACGCCTTGCTTACGCTTTCAGGGGTAACCGCTCGGATTTGATCGAGTTGTGATTCAATGCGATCAGGCTGACCATAAAAAGTTTGGTTAGACGCAAGTTGTGAAACCTTACCTTTAACACTTTGCAGAGCAAAAACCGCGTTCGCTTCAGCCATGCCGGTAATCTGGTCTAAACGTTCTTGTTCAACGCCCTCTTTCGAGAATTGTTCTAAGGTATCCATCAGTTCTTTATTAAGAACCGTCAAATCGCCTTTTTCACCGGAGTCACCCATAGCATAGACATACATAGTACAAGCGAGTTCAGCACAATCGTGGAAAGAGCCAGCACTCACCGCTTTTTGCGTTTTTACGAGGTTTTGGTACAGATAACTGTTGGTCCCTGAACCTAACACGTTAGACAGCGCATTCAGTGAAGCTTGCGTATCTTCACCGCGGTAGGTTGTTGGCCAACCAACAAGCACCATCGGCTGACGAACGTTGTCTTCTAACGTGATGTACTTATCTTCTGTTAGAACAGCTGGTTGCTTCTCAGCAGCCTTAACTTCCGGACCTTGAGGGATTGGGCCAAAGTACTGATTAACCCACTCTAGCGTGTCATCAACGTCGATATCACCACCGATAGTCAGTACCGCATTATTTGGGCCGTACCAACGTAGGAAGAACGCCTTAAGGTCATTCACATCAACACGGTCTAGATCTTCCACATAACCGATTGGTTGCCATGAGTAAGGGTGACCTTCAGGGTAAAGCGCTTCACCCATGCGTTCCCACATCAAGCCATAAGGACGGTTTTCATAACTTTGAGCACGTTCGTTTTTAACCGTGCCTCTTTGAACTTCGAATTTCTTCTGAGAAACCGCATCCAATAAAAAACCCATTCGGTCTGATTCTAACCACAACATTTTCTCAAGTTGGTTAGATGGAACGGTTTCAAAGTAGTTAGTACGATCACGGTTAGTCGTGCCGTTTAACGAGCCACCCGCCTCGGTAATGATCTTAAAGTGCTGCTGGTCACCGACGTTCTCAGAGCCTTGGAACATCATGTGTTCGAAGAAATGAGCAAAGCCCGATTTGCCTATCTCTTCACGAGCTGAGCCGACATGATAGGTAACATCCACATGTACAAGAGGATCAGAATCATCAGGGGAAAGAATAACTGTCAGGCCGTTTTCAAGCTGATATTTGGTGTAAGGGATCACCACTTTATCTTTAGAAGGCTTAACCTCTTCTAACAGAGTGACACCTTCAGGTAACGAGGAAAAGAAGGGTGTAGAGCTAGGTACATTGTAAGAACAGCCTGCAATGGCGATAAGAGAAAATGTACCAAGTAAAACCTTTTTCATAGGTTCTCCTTAGAAAAAACCGAAGTAGATAGCAGCAAGTAAGCTGTAGCGAGCGGCTTTGCCAATCGCTATCAAAATAACGCTAGGAATAAATTTCATTCTTAACCAACCCGCGGCTAAGCACAAAGGGTCACCAATGATCGGCAACCAACTGAATAGCAGTGTCCAATAGCCATAGCGGCTCAGCCAAGCCATAGCCTTATGACCATGCTTTTCAGATTGAGTTCGATTAGGCAGCCACAAACCAATCCAATAGTTGGTCAGCCCGCCTAAAGTATTACCGAGTGTCGCCAGAAGAATGATTGATGATGTTGAGAACTGTTCTAAGCTCAATGCTGCCACAAGGCTTGCTTCTGAGCCCCCTGGTAACAATGTGGCACTCAAGAAGCCACTAATGAAGAGCACCCACAGCGCCGAGTCAGAAAACCACAACGCTATGTTTTCAAAAAGAGAATTAAAGAACTCTAGCACTGCATATTAACCTTCTTGCATTTTAAGTAATACCTTGCCTCTGGTGTGTCCGGTTTCTACTTGTAGATGCGCCAACTGAGCTTCATCTAACGGGTAGATAGTTTGAATTTCTGTTTTGAGCAATCCTACGCTAACCATGTAAAGCATAGTGTCCATTTGCTCTGGATTTGGCTCAACGAGCATACCTGAAGCGGTGAAACCCAATAATGTCGCTTTCTCGCAAATTAATTCAGCAGACAGCGTAGGTACGGTTACCACTCTCGCACTATCTTTCAAACACTTCAATGCATCAAGAGCGGTGTCACCACCGACCAAATCAATCAGCACATCAACATCAGAGACTCTTTCCGATGCTGGCGCAAATTTATAGTTGATGGCATGAGCACCTAACGTCGCAAGGTAATCAAGGTTGGCTTCGCTGCAGGTCGTGTAAACCTCAGCTTTTGCAGCCACTGCGATTTGAACCGCAAGATGACCAACGCCGCCGGCGCCCGCTAAGATGAGTACGCGATCGCCCTCTTTCACTTCCGCTTTGTTAAGCGCTTGTGCTGCGGTTTGGCTAGCGAGTGGTAAAGCTGCAGCCGCTGCTAACGCAACCGAGTCTGGGACCATACTTAATGCGACTTCTGGAACACACACATACTGGCTATAACCGCCACCTTGCAGTGGAAAACCAATAAAGCCAGCCACATTGTCGCCAACGATAAAGCGCTCTGCCTGTTCGCCTAGCGTGACAATTTGCCCTGAAATATCGTAACCAGGAACCCAAGGAAGGTTGTCTTTGTTTTGTGCTGCCGCCCAACCAAGGCCAGCACGGGTTTTCACATCAATAGGATTAATGCCTGAAAAGGAAACTTTAACCACCACTTCTCCGGCCTTAGGCTCAGGAATAGCACTGGTTTGAATACTGAGGTTTTCGACGCCGCCGAATTGAGTAATCGCAATCTGTTTATTTTCCATTTCCACATTTCCTTGATTGATAGAAGCCCTGATGAGTAAGCACCCTAATTAATAAAAAGTAAGGGATGCGAAAGCATCCCTTTGACTATAAACCATTTAATAAGGCGAAGTTAACCGCTCATGCGTAAATTGACGACCAATTAACGTAACGAGCAGCATAGCCAAGTAACTCATTAACCTACGAGAGCTAATAGGATACCCGCAGCAACGGCACTACCAAGTACACCCGCTACGTTCGGACCCATCGCATGCATCAACAGGAAATTCTGAGGGTTTGCCTCAAGTCCAACCTTATTCACAACACGAGCCGCCATCGGAACCGCTGATACACCAGCGGCGCCAATCAGTGGGTTAATGTCTTCTTTCGAGAAGCGGTTCAGCAGCTTCGCCATCAATACACCACCAGCCGTACCAATACTAAACGCCACCGCACCTAAACCTAAAATACCTAGCGTCTCTAAATTCAAGAAAGTATCTGCTTGAAGCTTAGAGCCAACACCTAGACCAAGGAAAATAGTCACAACGTTAATCAGTTCGTTTTGGGCTGTTTTTGATAGACGATCAACCACACCCGCTTCACGCATTAAGTTACCCAAACAGAACATACCTACTAGAGGGGTTGCTGAAGGTAGGAACAAAATCGTCATCAGCAGTACAGCTAGCGGGAAAAGGATCTTCTCAGCTTTGCTTACATGACGAAGTTGAGCCATCTTAATTTGGCGCTCTTCAGGAGACGTTAACGCTTTCATGATTGGTGGCTGAATAATAGGAACTAAAGCCATGTAGCTATACGCCGCTACCGCAATCGCACCTAATAAGTCAGGAGATAACTTACTCGCCAAGAAGATCGCGGTTGGGCCATCAGCACCACCAATGATCGCAATTGACGAAGCATCTGCCATTGAGAACTCCATTCCTGGTACATAGTTCAGCAAGATCGCACCAAATAGCGTTGCGAAAATACCAAACTGAGCCGCAGCCCCCAGCCACAAAGTTTTAGGGTTCGCAATCAACGCACCAAAGTCCGTCATCGCACCAACACCCATAAAGATCAGCAGTGGGAAAATACCTGTTTCAATACCAATGTAGTAAACGTAGTAAAGCAAACCACCGGGATCAGTGAACCCAGCATTGGGAATATTGGCTAATACAGCACCAAAACCAATAGGTAACAGCAGTAAAGGTTCAAACCCTTTGCGAATTGCCAAAAACAACAGCGAGCAACCAACCAGCATCATACAGATCTGGCCGAACTCAAAGTTAGCAATCCCTGTTTCAGACCATAAGGTCATCAATCCTTCCATGGTACTCCCTTACGCTAAGCTTAGTAGTGGAGCGCCTACAGTAACTGCATCGCCTTCTTTAACATTCAATTCTTGAACGATACCACTGCGAGCAGCTCGTACTTCCGTTTCCATTTTCATCGCTTCTAGGATCAGCAGAACATCACCTTCGGCAACTTCAGCACCCGCCTGAACGATGACTTTAAAGATGTTGCCGGCTAATGGAGCAGGAACTGCTTCTGCATCAGAAGCCGCAGCAGGTGCTGCTTGAGCCGCTTGTGCTGGTTTCGCTGATGGAGATACCGATGTCAGTTCACCTTGTGGGCCAACTTCAACATCATAAACTTGACCATCAACCTTCACGCTGTAGCTCTCAATGCCGCCAGCAGCAGGTTGTGGTGCAGCCGTAACAGGAGTTGCAGCTTCAGCCGTTGGTACAGGTTCAAACGCTTCAGGGTTGTGACGGTTTTTAAGGAACTTAAGACCCACTTGTGGGAATAGTGCGTACGTCAGTACATCATCAACGGTATCTTCAGCGAGTGAAATACCATCTGATTTCGCTTTTTCTAAAAGGTCAGTCGTTAACGTATCCATTTCAGACTTAAGTAAATCAGCAGGACGACACGTGATTGGCTCAGCACCATCTAACACTTTCGCTTGCAGTTCAGCATCAACCTCAGCAGGAGCTTGACCGTATTCGCCTTTCAGTAGACCCGCAGTCTCTTTAGTGATGCTCTTGTAGCGCTCACCCGTTAGAACATTGATAACCGCTTGAGTACCGACAATCTGAGAAGTAGGTGTTACCAAAGGAATGTAACCCAACTCTTTACGTACGCGTGGGATCTCTTCTAGAACTTCATCCATGCGATCGGCAGCGCCTTGCTCTTTAAGCTGGCCTTCCATGTTGGTTAACATGCCGCCAGGAACTTGAGCGATCAAGATTCGAGAATCGACACCTTTTAGCTGGCCTTCCCATTTCGCATACTTTTTACGTACATCACGGAAGTAAGCCGCGATTGGTTCGATTTGGTCTAGTTTGAGATTCGTGTCGCGCTCTGTGCCTTCTAGCATAGCAACAACCGTTTCGGTTGGTGTATGGCCGTAAGTACAGCTCATAGAAGAGATTGCGGTGTCTAGAATATCAATACCCGCTTCAACAGCTTTAACGGCTGTAGCGGTTGATAGACCCGTTGTCGCGTGGCTATGCAGCGCTAGAGGCACATCACAAGACGCTTTGATGCGAGTGATTAGCTCTTCCGCTTCATAAGGCTTTAATAAACCTGACATATCTTTGATGCATAGTGAATGACAACCTAGATCCTCTAGGCGCTTAGCCAAATCAACCCACGTATCTGAGTTGTGAACCGGACTGGTTGTGTAAGACAACGTACCTTGAGCGTGGCCGCCAACATCAATCGTTGCTTTCACTGCGGTTTCAAAGTTACGTACGTCATTCATTGCATCAAAAATACGGAATACGTCCATGCCGTTACTATGGGCACGTTCAACAAACTTTTCAACTACATCATCCGCGTAGTGACGGTAACCTAATAAATTTTGACCACGCAGTAGCATCTGCATTGGTGTGTTGGGCATCGCTTTTTTCAGCTCTCGTAAACGTTCCCACGGATCTTCTCCAAGAAAACGGATACACGAATCAAACGTTGCGCCGCCCCAAGTCTCAAGTGACCAGTAACCGACTTTATCCAGTTCTGCCGCAATTGGCAGCATATCTTCGATACGCATACGAGTAGCAAATAGTGACTGGTGCGCGTCACGAAGTACCACATCTGTGATAGCTAGTGGTTTAGACATGCTCATAAACTCCTTTTTAATCCTTTAAATGCTACTTAGCAGTAGACGCACGGTATTGATGAACCGCGGCCGAAATTGCTGCCACTACCTGTGGACTAACAGCTGAAGGGTTTGATTGTGATTTTTGAATTTTTTTAGGTGCTGCGATCGGCTCCGGTACTTCTTCTGGTACCAGTTTTGACATCAACCGAACGAGGTAAACTAGAATAGTTAAGAAAATAAAGACAACGGACATCCCCGTTATCATTAGAGTCGCCGCATCTCCTAGCAGGCTTCCAATATTAGTCATGTTGCTTCCTTTCTTCGTCATCCTGACATACGTACAGGATTTCAGCGAATAGTGATCCCGACCCATGGATTATCTCGATTGGTAAAAGTTTGTCAATTTTGTTTAAGGTTCTGTTACGGATAACGCACACATAAGGTTAATTATTCGCCTATCAGATCACATAAATCTGTCAAATGAGTCATTTTTAGATATTTAAACTGTGACTTAAACGGGGCTTTTCTGAGAATTGATATGAGAAAGGTGGAATAACAAAGAAGCAATCAAGAATTACTTTAAATACAACAAGTTAAAAACATCACAAATTTAACATTGTCGCAACAAATTTATAGCGGACATAAAAAAAACCTCGTAAAAACGAGGCTTTCTCTAATAATGTGGTGCGCCCTGGAGGATTCGAACCTCCGACCGCCTGGTTCGTAGCCAGGTACTCTATCCAGCTGAGCTAAGGGCGCAACGGTTTTAATATTGAGCATAAAGTTAAAACTAAACATTCAACATCAGGATTAATGAAAACCCTAAATAGTGGTGCGCCCTGGAGGATTCGAACCTCCGACCGCCTGGTTCGTAGCCAGGTACTCTATCCAGCTGAGCTAAGGGCGCAACGGTTTTAATATTGAGCATAAAGTTAAAACTAAACATTCAACATCAGGATTAATGAAAACCCTAAATAGTGGTGCGCCCTGGAGGATTCGAACCTCCGACCGCCTGGTTCGTAGCCAGGTACTCTATCCAGCTGAGCTAAGGGCGCAACGGTTTCGATATTGAGCTGTTAGTTAAGGCAATAAAGCAGTTAAAACTAAACATTCAACATCAGGATTAATGAAAACCCTAAATAGTGGTGCGCCCTGGAGGATTCGAACCTCCGACCGCCTGGTTCGTAGCCAGGTACTCTATCCAGCTGAGCTAAGGGCGCAACGGTTTCGATATTGAGCTGTTAGTTAAGGCAATAAAGCAGTTAAAACTAAACATTCAATATCAGGATTAATGAAAACCCTAAATAGTGGTGCGCCCTGGAGGATTCGAACCTCCGACCGCCTGGTTCGTAGCCAGGTACTCTATCCAGCTGAGCTAAGGGCGCAACGGTTTTGATATTGAGCATAAAGTTAAAACTAAACGTTCAACATCAGGATTAATGAAAACCCTAAATAGTGGTGCGCCCTGGAGGATTCGAACCTCCGACCGCCTGGTTCGTAGCCAGGTACTCTATCCAGCTGAGCTAAGGGCGCAACGGTTTTGATATTGAGCATAAAGTTAAAACTAAACGTTCAACATCAGGATTAATGAAAACCCTAAATAGTGGTGCGCCCTGGAGGATTCGAACCTCCGACCGCCTGGTTCGTAGCCAGGTACTCTATCCAGCTGAGCTAAGGGCGCACGGTATCTTCAAGAGAAGAAGTTGTGAAATATATCACATTCTGTTTCTACGAAACAAAAAAAAGGCCATAGGCCTGTAATGAATGGCGGTGAGGGAGGGATTCGAACCCTCGATGCGGCTACAAACCACATACTCCCTTAGCAGGGGAGCGCCTTCGGCCACTCGGCCACCTCACCTTATTCATTATTCTCGAAACACTTACAAGTAAGAGTAAAGAGAATGGTGCGCCCTGGAGGATTCGAACCTCCGACCGCCTGGTTCGTAGCCAGGTACTCTATCCAGCTGAGCTAAGGGCGCACATTGTTACTTCTGTGTTTGCTTGCAAATTCAAACGTGCAAGAAATGGCGGTGAGGGAGGGATTCGAACCCTCGATGCGGCTACAAACCACATACTCCCTTAGCAGGGGAGCGCCTTCGGCCTCTCGGCCACCTCACCGTCTTGCGGAGGCACATATTACGTTTTACCGAAAATATGTCAAACACTTTATTGAAAAAAATTGGACAAAAACACTCAACCGTTTGCTATTTAATCAAAGCGCTTGCAAATTGAACTTATAAGCTTCAAATCGCGCTTTTTCCCTTAAAAATTAAGGTGAAAGATTGGCAATAATAAACAGCAGAAAACAATTATCTAATTTATCCAGCAGCAAGTGCTACCACTGTTTTCACCATACTACGGGATGCGTATTTGCGCCATAGGGGAAGCTAACAAATCTTGAATTTGCGCAGACAAAATACCGTGTAATAGCGATGATCGATCCTATTTGTATTTCATAACGTCATAAAGCTCTCACTTCACCGTGTTAAGACTAACCCGTTACCACCCCATCGATGTTCAAATGCGTATTTCCATTCCCCCAAGATCAAAAAAGGCTAGCAACAATGCTAGCCTCTTCTCTACGCAAAAGTATTAGTAGTTGCCAGGTGCAACGTTACCATTACCTTTTTCAGCTTGAATGCGCATGTAGATCTCTTCACGGTGAACAGATACTTCTTTAGGTGCGTTAACACCAATACGTACTTGGTTACCTTTAACGCCTAGTACAGTAACTGTTACTTCGTCACCAATCATCAGTGTTTCGCCAACGCGGCGAGTCAAAATTAGCATTCTTTGCTCCTTGAGTAATCTCTAAATTTATCTAGCTACGCGAGCATTATCCAACAAAAGTTATATTTTCGTAAACTATCGATTGAGTTTATTTAACCAAAATGCACTTCTTTTTTAGGATAACCCTGTGTTTCACGCGCTATGATGTATGCATTGTGTAATATGTTAGCAGCCATATCGACTTGCGTTGGTGATATCACCAAAGTTAAAGACTGCTGTTGCAATAAGTGATGCTGTACATCAATTTCGCCTTCAGACAACAATCCATGTGAACTGACCACAATTTCTTGTGTTCGGCTTCCTACCACAGTTAACAAACTAACCTGTTCACTATTACGGATTTTCTCGTCAAAAACTAGTTTTAATTTAGCACTTATGTCCGGTTTGATAATGAGTGCTGCCCGTTCTGCTTCCTCGATCACACTACAGACTTCAATCCCTAATAAATGGCAATGCGACATGAGAGACGGTAAATCTTGATTCAAACACTCGACGCGAACCATATCTCTTTGAATGGCTATCCCAGCAATATCATTCAAACAATCATTACCCGCGATAAGAGTTCCCTCGCCTTCTTCAAAGCTCGAAAGCACTCTCAATGGTACATTGTGTCGCCACGCATGTTGAACACATGGAAGGTGTAAAACCTTAGCGCCTCTGCGAGCCATTTCTTCCATAGAGGGAAAGTCTAAGGTATCTAATTTTTTAGATTGCTTAACCACTCTAGGGTCGCAGGAATATACGCCATCAACATCGGTATATATCTGACACTCTTTCGCTTGAAGGGCGCCCGCCAACGCAACGGCCGTGGTGTCTGAACCACCTCGCCCTAAGGTTGTGATATCACCTTTCGCATTAACGCCTTGAAAACCTGCAACAATAACAATCTGGTCATCATCTAACAGCGCTTTAATAGGAGCGGTATCAATACGCTCAATCGTCGCATTATTATGATTAGAATCGGTGTGTATTTTGGCTTGATAGCCAGTCATCGATGTCGCTTCATAACCCAACTTGTGCAACGTCATCGCCAACAAAGCCATGGAAACTTGTTCTCCGGCCGTTAACAGCACATCCAACTCTCTAGCGTTTGGTACGCTATCAACTTGTGAAGCTAAGTTAACTAACCGATTTGTTTCACCTGACATAGCAGAAACGACAACCAGGATCTGGTTCCCTTCATTTTTCGCTTCAATGATTTTTTCTGCTACATGATGGATTCGTTCAATTGAACCCACCGACGTTCCACCAAATTTCTGCACGATAAGAGGCATTTTCACCCTTCCTCACCTTCCCAAGACCAATGTCTATATATGACAAAAAAACACATACTCCGCGTCATGGCGAAGCAATAAAAAATTAACCAAGGAGTCTAACGTTACCATTAGCCTTCTTGGTTAATCTCAATCAAACCTTTTTCAGAGGTTCTTCCAATGGGCAAAATAAAAGATGCCCAATCAGTTGATTGGGCATCTTTGTATCAATTACTTAAGCTTAAAGACGCTCTTCAAGCCAAATACGTACTGATTTAAGCGCTTCAGGTAGTGCTTCAACGTCAGTACCACCCGCTTGAGCCATATCTGGACGACCGCCGCCTTTACCACCAACTTGCTCAGCAACCATCTTAACGAGGTCACCCGCTTTTACTTTGCCGATAAGGTCTTTGGTTACGCCAGCAATCAGGCCAACTTTACCGTCTGCTACGTTCGCGATCAGGATGATGCCGCTACCCACTTGGTTTTTAGCGTTATCAACCATAGTACGTAGGTTCTTGTTGTCTGCGCCTTCAATGGCAGCAACCAGTACCTTAGTACCAGAGATCTCTTCTACTTTACCCATGATGTTTGCACCTTCAGCTGCAGCCATCTTTTCTTTAAGTAGTTGGATTTCTTTCTCTAGCGATTTCGCTTTCTTAGCTGATTCAGCCAATTTCTCTTCGTAAGCGTTAGCCTGAGCTTCTACTGCATCTAGAGCAGCTTCACCCGTTACCGCTTCAATACGACGAATACCCGCAGCGATACCGCCTTCTGAAATGATCTTGAATAGACCGATATCACCCGTATTGCTTGCGTGGATACCACCACAAAGCTCAGTAGAGAAATCGCCCATCGACAGAACGCGAACTTCATCATCGTACTTCTCGCCAAACAGTGCCATCGCACCTTTTTCTTTCGCTGACTCGATGTCCATGATGTTAGTTTCAATCACATGGTTCTTACGAACTTGTGCGTTAACTAGACGCTCTACTTCTTTAATCTGTGCTGGTGTTACCGCTTCAAGGTTAGAGAAGTCAAAACGTAGGTTGTCTGGCTTAACTAAAGAACCTTTCTGAGCAACGTGCTCACCTAGCACTTCGCGCAATGCTGAGTGAAGTAAGTGAGTTGCAGAGTGGTTTAGTGAGATAGCAGCACGACGCTCAGCATCAACGCGCGCTTCTACTTTATCGCCTTGAGCAAATACGCCTTCAACTAGCTCGCCGTGGTGTGCAAATGCATTACCTAGCTTCTGAGTGTCTTGTACTTTGAACAGACCCGACGCTGTGCTTAGCGTACCCGCGTCACCACATTGACCGCCTGACTCAGCGTAGAATGGTGTCTCTTCAAGGATGATGATTGCTTTGTCGCCTGCCGATAGTGAAGATACTTCTTCGCCGTCAACGAATAACGCAGAAATCTCACCTGCACCTTCAGTACCTGTGTAACCACAGAACTCAGTGTTCGTGTCTACTTTGATCGTTGCGTTGTAATCAGTACCGAACTGACCCGCTTCACGTGCACGCTTACGCTGTGCTTCCATCGCCTTCTCAAAGCCTTCTTCATCGATAGTAAAGTCGCGTTCACGAGCTACATCGTTAGTAAGGTCAGCCGGGAAGCCGTATGTGTCGTAAAGTTTGAAGACTGTTTCACCGTCAAGCTCTTTGCCTTCAAGTGCGTCTAATGCGTCGTTTAGGATAACCATGCCGCGCTCTAGCGTACGACCAAAGTTCTCTTCTTCGATGCGAAGTACTTTTTCAACAAGCTCTTGCTGTTTCTTAAGCTCTTCAGCTGCAGAACCCATCACTTCAGCCAGTACACCCACAAGTTTGTGGAAGAACACGCCTTGTGCACCAATCTTGTTACCGTGACGCACTGCACGACGAATAATACGACGTAGAACGTAGCCACGACCTTCGTTTGAAGGCATTACGCCATCAGCGATTAGGAATGAACAAGAACGGATGTGGTCAGCGATAACGCGCAGCGATTGGTTAGATAGGTCGTCGTGACCTACTACTTCTGCTGTCGCCTTGATTAGCTTTTGGAATACATCAATTTCGTAGTTAGAGTGAACGCCCTGCATGATTGCAGAGATACGCTCAATACCCATACCAGTATCTACAGCTGGCTTAGGTAGCGGTTCCATAGTGCCGTCAGCATGACGGTTGAACTGCATGAATACGTTGTTCCAAATCTCGATGAAACGGTCACCATCTTCTTCAGGTGTACCAGGACGACCGCCCCAGATGTGCTCACCGTGATCGTAGAAGATTTCAGTACATGGACCACAAGGACCTGTGTCACCCATTGTCCAGAAGTTATCAGATTCAAACTTCTTGCCACCTTCTTTGTCGCCGATGCGAACAATCTTGTCAGCTGGGATGCCCACTTTCTTGTTCCAGATTTCGAATGCTTCGTCATCTGTCTCGTAAACCGTTACTAACAGGCGATCTTTTGGCAGACCTAGTGTTTCAGTCAGGAATTCCCAAGCAAAGCCAATCGCTTCTTCTTTGAAGTAATCACCAAAGCTGAAGTTACCTAGCATTTCGAAGAATGTATGGTGACGAGCCGTGAAACCTACGTTTTCAAGGTCATTGTGTTTACCACCCGCACGTACACAACGCTGAGCCGTAGTTGCTCGAGTGTAGGCACGTTTTTCGGCGCCTAAGAAGCAATCTTTGAATTGGTTCATACCTGCATTAGTAAATAGCAGGGTTGGATCGTTATGTGGAACTAACGATGAACTGTCTACGATTTGGTGTTCTTTGCTCTCAAAGAACTTAAGGAACGCGTTGCGAACCTCATCAGTGCTCATGTACATGCAGCTCTTCCTGAAAATAGTCGAGTTAGAATTTTGCCGTATTGTAGATCATGGTTAAGGCTTCGACTAGTTTTCTTGTAGAAAAGACACCCTTGGGCAGGATTTTAGTGGGAATTCGATAAAATGAAGCATATTCCACTCACTAAGAAAGAGAATAAATAAAATCATCTAAGTCAATGTCATATTGGGGAGAAAACAGGATGTTTATACCTAAAGCTTACCTAATCCATAATGACGATGGTAGGAATGCCATGAATCCCATCCTCCAATTTCAATCTGAAGATTTCCCATTAGGAGAAAGATCTAATTATAGTACCAACCTTTAGTTACCTTTCGATGCTCACTCGCAAAGGGAATCGGCCCATAGATTCCTGACTGAGTTTATTAAATTCACTCAAAATCACCATTAACACCACAAAAAAACGCAATTGATAATGATTATCATAACCATTCAACTATGTTAGCATAAAGTTTGTTTTTCGTACTTTATGGATAAATTATGCCCAGAAAACACAAGGCAAAATATGCATCACTGCTTATTTTAGCCGTGCAAGCTCCACTTACCCTCGCTGCACAAACTTCAGAAATAGAGACAATGGTGATCGAATCAAGCCGTATCGATATCAGTAAAAAAGATTCTCCGCAATCTGTCACTATCATTACCAGAGAGCAGATTGAACAACAATTATCAATATCAACCGACAGTTCACAAGTACTATCAAACTTGTTGCCTGGGTACGCTCTGAATACACAAAAACTAAACAATAGCAGTCAAACCTTTAGAGGTAGAGATGTGCTTTATATGGTAGATGGTGTTCCACAATCAAACTCTTTACGTAAAGGCAGCCGCGCAGCTCATACAATTGATCTTTCTATGGTTGAACGTATCGAGGTTATCAAAGGTGCTAGTGCGATCCATGGCCTAGGGGCAACAGGCGGTATAATTAACTTTATAACTAAAACCAACCGTTCCGATGAAGTTAATCACCATTTCAATATTCAAATGACCTCTCCTACGACCAATGTGAGTTCAGATACTCAATCTTACAAAGCAAACTATCAAATAGAGGGAGCAACTGATAATTTCGATTATTTGGTAGGTTTAACAGGCGAAGTTCAAGGTGTTTACCTTGACGCTAACGGAGACTATGTTGGTGCCGCGACTGTTCGAGGTGACATAATGGACTCTCGAAGCTATGATTTCATGACCAAAATTGGTTACTGGATAGACGATGAACAAGATATAGAGTTCTTATATAATCGCTATCAGCTTGAAGGCCAAATGAATTACACTTCAGTAAAGGGTGACCGAGATAAAGGAGTGGCCACATCTTCGGTAAAAGGGACCCCTAAAGGGTCAGCACCTTCGAACATAGTGCAGACCTTTAGCATGACATATACCAATAATGACTTCATGGGTATGAAGCTAAGCTCTCAAGGATTCTTTCAAGATTTTTCAGGACGATACGGAGCTTCCACTTCACGTAGTTTCCAAGATCCAAGCACAGCAGAAACTATTTATGATCAGAGTCAAAATGAATCACAAAAAATTGGTGCCAAGTTCAACCTTTCAAAAAATAATCTTTTTGACGGAAAATTGAACGCGACTGCTGGCCTCGATTTACTCAAAGATACGACTAGCCAAAAACTCATTTTAACGGGTCGAACTTACGTCCCAGAAACAACTTATGTTAATTACGCACCATTTATTCAACTAACATACAACCCAGTTGAAATATTGACGATTCAAGCCGGTGCTCGTTATGAAAATGCAGAATTAGATATCGATACTTATCAAACTGTCGCAGCAAGAAACGGGGTAACAGTTCAAGGCGGAAAGCCATCATTTAGCGATACTGTCTATAATGCAGGCGCGGTCCTTGAAGTATTTCCAAGCGTTCGACTATTTGCTAACTACTCTCAAGGGTTTGGTATGCCTGATGTAGGGCGAGTACTAAGAGGCGTTAAAAAACCAGGGCAGAAGGTTGATGACCTTATCGACTTATCTCCGATCGTAACAGACAATTATGAAGGTGGATTACGCTTTAACAATGACAGTATTGATTTTGAAATCAGTTACTATATATCGAATTCTGAGCTTGGCAGCCGAATTGTTGAAAATAACGGACTTTACACCGTAAAACGAGAGAAAAAAGAGATTAAAGGGTTTGAAACCTCGCTTGGTTATAGCCTTAGTGACTCTCATAATCTAGATGCTGGCTACTCTTTCATTAAAGGTTCTTCTGACACAAATGGTGATGGAACCGTTGACAAAAAGTTAACAGGGGCTGATATCCCAGCAAACAAACTTAGACTGGCGTGGACGGCACAATGGAGCAATGACTTAACATCAATGATTCAAGCAAACCATGCCTTTGACAGAACATTTGATGATAAAGAACTAGAGTTTAAAGGTTATACTTTAGTTGATGCGACTTTAGCTCATAAACTACCTATCGGAAGCCTGAGTGTTGCGGTTGCTAACTTATTCAATGAAGACTACTTCACTTATTACTCTCAAAGTGCTTACAAAAATGACAACTTCTACTTTAAAGGAAGAGGCCGAACGCTAACATTGGCATATAAGGTAGATTTTTAAGAGACTACTCTCTGAAGAAACACAGCGTTAGCTGTGTTTTTTCTTTAGAAGCAATGGACAGTTCGAGCAGTAAACCTCCGGTGAAGTTGCTTTATAATAATAACAACAAGTCCTTCGCATTCTGACTGGAGCTGCGGACTCAGCCAATTGCTTTCTTTTTCCATAAAAACGAGTTACCGGATTTTCTTCAACAGAAAAAATAGTGTGCGTCTGCGCATTGACGATAAACCGCAAGTCATCCTCTACCACCGCTTTAAGCTCACTCGCAACGTTAGGTAATATTCGCCGTTCATAGACACTAAAAATACGAACCGCTACATTTTCCCAAAGTACTCTTTTTGATACCCCAGTCACTTCGTTAAACACATTGACTAGTGGCGTTAAATGTTCAGAAAAAGCCTGACGCAGCACCTCTTCTCGCCACGGATCACGCTCATCTAGTGCTAGGCTCACTTGGGTATCAAATATGGGCATGCCATTTTTCCACATTCGTTCATTCAACGGGTATTCAAACACGCTATTATCAATGGTCAGGTTCAGTCCTTTATTGTAAACCGACATCGCATAAAGTGTTGGAGCAAGGATCAGAAAGGCCATCCGCTTAACAACAAGTGAGGCCGTCACTTTAAGATCGGGTGCTCCAAGTTCTGGCATAATGGTATTGAGAATGAATAAGCACTCTTTCTTATCCAACAGAAGCCGTGATGATATGTGAAGAGGGTGAACGGATTTTGACCGATATTTTTTCAATCCTAATTGAGTAAGCATCTCCCACTCTATTTCGGATAGCGTTCCACTATTTGAGAGACTGCTCATGGGATCACGATACCTTTCTACCTTTGCCTTTTGGAACACACATTGGCGTACCAAAAATAGGATCACGAGCAAGATAGCACTCCATACCAAAAACCGCTTCTATCATCTCAACATCCATGATGTCTTCTGGAGCGCCTTGCTTAAAAATTTCTCCCTCTTTTAGGGCGATCATTTGATGAGCGTAACGGCAAGCAAGGTTAAGGTCATGCAATACCATAAGAATGGTCGTTTTATTGTTCAGGTTTAACTCAAAGAGTAGATCCAAAATTTCAATTTGATGCGTTAAATCTAGATACGTAGTGGGTTCATCAAGTAGAAGAATATCGGTATCTTGTGCCAATGCCATGGCAATCCAAGCTCGCTGCCTTTGACCTCCAGATAAGGTTTCAACTGAACGTTGAGCCAACTCTGACATGTTCGTAGAAGAGAGAGCTCGACCTACCAACTCTTCATCTTTCTCAGTCCAATTCTGCAACCAATGTTGATGTGGATAACGTCCCTGCCTGACTAACTGTTCAACCGTTAAACCCTCTGGTGCTTTGGGCCCTTGGGGCAAGATAGCCAAGCGACGAGCGACATATTTACCCGAAAGTCGATTTATGTCCTTACCGTGCAAAGTGACGTCGCCAGTCTTTGGTTTTAATAGTCTGGCCAAGGATTTAAGTAACGTGGATTTACCACATCCATTCCCCCCAACTAAAACCGTAATTTGATGCGGTTTAATGTTTAGATTAAGTGATTTAATAATAATATCACTGTGGTAACCAAGGACTAAATTCTGTGTTGCCAAAGGGCTAAGCATTGCATGTTTTTCCATATTTATAATCGCTGACGAAATAACAAATAGACAAAGAAAGGCGCACCGATAGCGGAAACAAACACACCAGCTGGGACATCCAACGGCTGAAACAACATGCGTCCACAAAGATCGGCTAGCACAACCAAGCAAGACCCAACAAATGCACTGACCGGCATTAACAATACAAAGCTTCTAACTACCAAACGTCTTGCTATATGAGGAGCAATCAGTCCAACGAATCCGATTGTACCTACGTATGCAATAGCGGGTGCTGCAAGGGTGACACTAAGTAGAATGAGCACTAAACGAGTTTTTTGGACAGAGACACCGAGCCCAGTCGCCAAATTATCCCCAAGCTCTAACGCGTTAACGTGGCGAACAAAAAAAAGGGCAACGACTAAACTCACACTCAACCAAGGTAAGAGTGATTTCACATCACTCCAACTTGCTCCATAGACACTGCCTGTTAACCAGATGTAGGCTGAGATGCTCGTGGCTGTAGGGCTGATGGCAATAATAAACGTAGACACGGCTCCCATGACGGCCGAAATAGCGATACCGACGAGTATCATTCTCATCGGGCTAACGCCGTTTCGCCAGGCGAGTAAATAAACAAGACCCGTCGCTAAAAGCGCCCCTGCAATAGCAAAGACAGGTAGCCAATCAATGCTGTAATAAGGATGAAAAAAAGCCAAAAATGCAATAGCAAATGCCGACGCTCCGCTTGTCATCCCTACAACATCTGGCGATGCTAATGGATTGCGAATAACCGATTGAAGAATCAGTCCGGACGTTCCGAGTGCAGCCCCGACGATCACTGCCATCAAGGTGCGCGGTAATCGAAAGGTATCTAGAATAATGTGATGGTCTAAATGGGCATTTAAGAATAATTCAGATATAACACTCGAAGGACTTAGCCATTGAGAGCCTAATGAAAGTGATGCAAGTATCATTACGCAAGTAATCGCTAGGATGACCAGAACAGCGAAGATGGACTTAGGCAGAACCGAAAAAGACAACCATGACGTCCGGATGACGATATGCTTATTCACTCTTTCCCCCTTGCCGAGCCAAGTAAACAAAAAAAGGCGCGCCTAACAAAGCCGTCATCACGCCGATAGGCACTTCCTCTGGAGCCAGCAAAGAACGCCCTATCACATCAGAAAAAAGCAGAAGAATACCGCCCCATAGAGCGCTGATCGATATCAACCACTTATGATCATTTCCAACGAATGATCGAACCATATGTGGGACAACTAAGCCAATAAACCCAATATTGCCAGCCATAGCGACAGACGTACCCGCCAAACCAATGATCAAAACACTCATCGCAATTTTTAGAAGAGCGGTATTTTGTCCTAGCCCTGTCGCAACATCATCGCCAGATAAAAGAATATTGATGTGTGGCGCGAGTATGAGTGCACAGATAAACCCACCCACTAAATAGGGCAATACCGGAACTACCACATCTAGCTCACGGCCCGACACTGACCCAGCTATCCAAAACAGAATGCTATCAATGCCCTCCTGTCCTACCACCAAAATACCTTGAGTAAAGGAAATGAATAGCGCTGATATCGCCGCCCCCGCTAACACAATCCTTACCGGTGACGCCCCATCTCGGCCCATCATTCCTAAACCATAAACCAGTGATCCCGCCACTCCCGCGCCAACCATCGCGCCCCAAAATAAGACATTGGTGGAATCTAAAGTAAACACTTGAGAAAGTAATACGATGAAAAATATGGCTCCAGCATTCACCCCGAATATCGCAGGTGAAGCCAGAGGGTTACGAGTAAGTGATTGCATTAACGTGCCCGCCACAGCTAAAGCACCGCCCACAGAAAGCGCGACAAGGCTTCTAGACAGCCGAGTCGTTGTAATAATTACATACTCAATCGAGGTAGGTTCAGGCTGAAAAACTGCAGAAATAACCTGCACGAATGAAATAGGGTATTGGCCAAATGTCATACTGGAAACGAAAGCCAACACGAGAACGAAAATGGAGAATACCACCATTCCCCAACGTGCTAGGTTATTCCCCTTAGCAAGTAACATCCGTTACTCTTGTTCGCGTTCTGGTATTTGATAAATATCGATAAGCTGGTCAAGGATTTGGTTGGCACCTAGAATCCCACCAGATAAAATCCACGTCATTTTATCGACAGTATGAACTTGCTTATTCTTTGGAGCCGTTAACATATTCCACAGTGGGTGAGATACCCAAGACTGATAGTTTTGTTCAACCAAAGGCTGATCAGAATGAAGAAAAACAAAAAAGACGTCCGCATTCACGCTAGGTAATGCTTCTTTTGTTTTGATCTTCATCCCCCATCCAAAACGACGATTATCTTCAATAGGAAATTGGAAACCTATCTCATTCAACACCGCACCTGGGAAACTTTTGTGTAGATATAGACGTAAGTGATCGGCCCGAACATTCAAAATGGATGCGGTAAGAGGCCATTTAGGGAGAGTTTGGCTAAGATACTTCTGTACATATCTAATTCGTTGTTGCCAGTGTTCCCAGATATCATCGGCTTGTTGTTGTCTGCCAGTGGCTTCTGCCGTTAATTCAAGAGAGTACTTAAAGTCGTAAACATTAGTTGCTAGAACCGTTGGCGCAATCTTTTGTAATTGCTCAAATATTTTTTCGTGTCGGGCTTTCGTCCCGATGATGACATCCGGCTTCAGCGCAGCAATTTCTTCTAAATTAGGCTGAGTCTCTAACCCCACATACGTTACCTCCCCAAGAGCCTCTCTTAAGTACGTATACATCGGTTTTTCTGCCCAAGACTCAACTACCCCGACGGGTTTTACACCTAGGGCGACAGCACTGTCTGTTGCTCCTTGAAACAAGGTGACGACCCTTTTAGCTTTCAATGGAACAGCCGATTTTCCCATAGAGTGATCGATTAAACGAGTGTGCTCAGAGGACGCATTTGATGTGGTGCTTACTAGCCAAGATAAACAAACTAGCAGACAGAAAATAGCTTTTTTAGAAAGTAACAAAGCAGCCCCCAAAAACAAAGTTAATGCAAATGATACCTATTATCACGGCTATAACAAGAGTTTTGTATACTTAAACTTCTCATTCGCTCTCTAAATTCGTAATAAAGATTTGCAACGAAGAAAAATTTACAATACGAATTCCTCCTTGCTTCCCAGCTCCCACACCAATTCTCACTGTCCATTAAGAGCATTATCCATGCTGATTTCCTGCACAAGAAATACGCACAATAATTTTATATTGAAATGAACTTGATCAATGAGTAGCATAATAAATCGATATTGATAATCATTCTCATTATCGTTAAAAGTGTAACTAACCACATCAAGGATGGATCTATGACTCTGACTACTCAAGAAATATTGGGCCAGAAAATACCCGAGAAGAATCAGTATTTTCTCAATCGGCAATCACAATTTGAATCAAACGTTCGAAGCTATCCTCGCCGAATACCATTGGCCATAGCGCACGCCAAAGGCGCTTGGGTAACGGACGTCGAAGGCAAAACCTACATAGATTGTTTAGCTGGTGCAGGCACGCTCGCTCTTGGGCATAATCACGACAATATCCTTGCGGCAATTCGGTCTTTTCTCGAGTCTGGACTGCCAATGCACTTACTCGATTTAACCTCACCGGTTAAAGACGCTTTTAGTGAATCTCTTTTATCCCTCTTGCCTCACTCTGGACGCGACTACTGTTTGCAGTTCTGTAGCCCATCAGGTGCCGACGCCATTGAAGCCGCATTAAAACTTGCTAAACGCTACACAGGTCGTCGCCATATTCTAAGTTTTTCAGGTGGGTACCATGGCATGACTCACGGTGCACTTGCCGTCACAAGTAATCGCTCGCCAAAAGAAAACATTCAGGGACTGATGCCGAATGTTCAGTTTTTACCCTATCCAAATTTATACCGCAGTACTGCCAAGCAAATAGGTAAAAAAAGCATAAATTCGATAATAGACGACATCCAACAATCCTTCGAAGAACTTGAACAAAGCTCCTCCTTACCAGCAGCCGTTGTTCTAGAAGTGATTCAAGGAGAAGGGGGCGTCAACCCGGCGCCATTGCAATGGTTACAAAAAATCAGAGTACTCACACAAAAGTACGGCATTGTAATGATCGTTGATGAGGTGCAAACGGGATTTGCCCGTACAGGTTCAATGTTCGCCTTCGAGGAATCAGGGATTGAACCCGATATTATCGTGATGTCTAAAGCGGTTGGTGGAGGACTCCCTCTCGCATTACTCGCCATAAAAAAACAATTCGATGTTTGGAAACCAGGTGATCACACAGGAACGTTCCGTGGTAACCAGCTAGCGATGGCAGCCGGCCTTGAAACCATCCAAATGTTAAAATCACCCGAGATCACTCAAAATATTGCCGCTCGATCCGAGCAACTTATTGAGGCTTTCACTCAACTAAGCACACAATTTCCAGCCATTGCGCAAGTCCGAGGAAAAGGCTTAATGCTAGGCCTAGAAATTGTAGATGAACAAGCAAAACCAGACATGTCAGGTGCCTACCCAGAAGATTCAACCTTAGCTGAGTCGATACAAACGCACTGCATCAATCAGGGGTTGATTGTTGAACGAGGAGGCAAAAACGGTAACGTCATTCGATTCTTACCGCCGTTAACGATTAATGAACATGAATGCTGTGAAGTCGTCTCCAGATTTACAAAATCACTCTCCTTAGCCATAAAACAGATACGAAGCACCCCTCTTCGTGAAGAGGTCAAATAATGAAAAGCGCCATCAATATACTCCCCAAAATCGTCAGTGACCTTGCGATGACACACGCACTCTTAAACTGCCTAATAAAAGAATATGCATTGCCTAATCAAGACATACACTATCAATGGCCTGAAAAAAAAGACGAACTTTATACAGACAGTCACTTGTCTGAATTAAGCAGAAAAGCAACCCCGATGCTAATCACTCTGCCGAAAAATACACAAATCTTTGTACTGGTTGATAGAAAAAACTCAATAGGAAGCCAACGTTACCTATCCAATGTCTATTTAAAAAATGAACCGAAAGGCTGGACACATTACCCATTTAAAGAATTAGCTAATATTATTCTTGAAGCATATTCATCTCACGGTACGGCGAATAATCAAGAACTCCATGAACAAATCAATTCAAGCCGAAACCTAGTTGAAACAATTCTCACGTTTCATGGTAAAAATCCACCGCCCCATCCTTTTTCATCCTACATTGCGAGTGAACAAAGCCTATGGTTTGGGCACCCGTCACACCCAGCACCTAAAGCTAGAGTATGGCCAGATAGTATTCCCCAAGAAGAAGTTACACCGGAGTTTCAGGCAAGCACTCCTCTTTATCAATTTGAAGTGCCCGAAAACGGTCTTTGCATACAAACAAATGGTCTATCCAACGTGGACGCGATCAATGCGCTCGCTTCACAGGTTTCTGCCACAGAAAGATATGCAATTATTGCAATGCACCCCGTGCAAGCCGAGCAAATAAAAAAAGATACGAGAATGCAACGCTTGCTCCACAGCGGCGAGGTTCGCGATTTGGGTTTATCTGGGTATTCAGCCGCACCAACTGCGTCAATTCGCACTTGGTACCTTGAAGATATGCCTTATTTCATTAAAGGTTCTTTGAATATTCGGGTCACCAACTGTGTGAGAAAAAATTCGTGGTATGAATTGGAAAGCACTCTACTTATAGACAAATTGTTTAGTCACATAATGAAACAAAACCCTTCTGCATTTCGAGGCGCAATGATTGCCGCAGAGCCTGCCGTGTTAAGTTGGATGCCGGAAAATGCAAGCGAAGAAGATAAGGTCTGGTTCAAAGAACAAACGAGCGTCATTCTTCGTGAGAATTTCTGCTCTACAAATCCTGAGACTCAATTTGCAATCGCGGCAACTGCATTTGCACGCGATCACCAGTTAAAACCGATGATCGAGGCGTTAATTGGTCAAGATGCGACAAAAAAAGAACGTTTAGATTGGTTCAAAAAATATCAACAACTCCTCATACAGCCAGTACTCAGCCTATTTTTCGACTATGGTATCGTCACTGAACCACATTTACAGAATACAGTTTTTGCTCATAATGATGGCACGCCGACCTCTCTATTATTAAGAGATTTCGAAGGCGTAAAACTTACCGATGATTTAGGGATTCATCACGTTAACACACCATTAAATCCGAAGGTTAAAGACGCCCTCATTTACTCAAGGCATAAAGGATGGCAAAGAATTTCCTACTGCCTTTTCATCAATAACATCAGTGAAGCGATTCTATCCCTAACTTGGGATGCACCGGAACTTGAAAGAATCATGTGGGACATGGTGAAAAGCGAACTCATCAATCTCAAGTCAAGTTTGTCTAGGCCAGCTCCAGAGATCGATGAACTGATAACGACAGGGGAAGTCGCTTGTAAATGCAATTTTAAAGTAAGACTCGCAGCCCAAGCCGACAAGCAAGTTCAATATGCCCCCCTTACCGCACCTTGGTCTAAGGAAGTGGTCTATGCCTAACTTACCTCAGAAAATCAAGCATGCCATTTTGGATATAAAAGAAACAAGCTCAGACCCAATCGCATTATTTATTTATGATTTAGCCGATTTGCAAGCACACATACGCCAATTAATGAACCACTTACCGAATAACGTCGAGCTTTACTATGCCATCAAAGCCAACAGTGACAAACAAATCCTAGATACTCTCGCACCATGGGTAAATGGCTTTGAAATATCGTCGGGAGGAGAGATCCATCAAATATCCCAATGTAACCAGACTATACCCTTCGTATTTTCAGGGCCTGGGAAATTAGATTCTGAGCTTGAAGATGCCATTACAAATAACGTTCAAGCTATACATATTGAAAGCTTTAATGAAATAGAGCGATTACAAACGATCTGCGCTCGTCTAAATAAAACACAGGAAGTGTTTATAAGAATCAATCCAACTCTTCCTGATGCTTTAGAAAGCAAACTCACCATGGCAGGAAAAGCGACACCTTTTGGTATCGATGAAGTAGATCTAAAAAGGTCAATTGACGCGGTTGACGCTTCAAAACACCTCTCACTGAAAGGCTTCCACATTCATGCTATGTCTCATCAACAATCGCTGGATAAACACAAAGCACTGATCGACTTTTATCTCTGCCGCTGGACAAATTGGAAGGCGATGTCTAACCAACCAGAAAATATCACATACCTCAATGTTGGCGGAGGGATTGGTGTTAACTATTTAAGTGAAGACCAGTTTAATTGGTTCGATTTCTGCCAATATTTAGACAACGCGTTAGCAAGCATGACAGATATTCCCGTATTGCGTTTTGAACCAGGGAGATTCATCACAGCGTTCTGCGGCTACTATGCAATAGAAGTACTGGATAAAAAATCCAGTCATGGGCAAGCATTTCTCGTTTGTCGAGGTGGAACTCATCAGTTTCGCTTACCCGCGGCACAAGGTCACGATCACCCAATCATACACATCGCATGTGAGCCCTCAGACGCCGATGATATGCTCCTCGCTCCCTCATGGACGGTTGTCGGGCAGTTATGCACTCCAAAAGACATTCTGAGCCGCAACGTCCAATTGAACGGGGTCAACATTGGTGATGTCTTGGTTTTACCACTCGCTGGCGCCTACGGGTATAACATTTCACATGTGAATTTTCTGTGTCACCCGCAACCTCAAATTCGCTATTTGCCGGTTGAACGTGGTCATAAGGAAACCGCATGAACAATCCCATCTGGGTTGTTATTTGTGTCATGTTGGGCACGACGACCGTCAGTCTAAATAACAGTATGGTTAACCCCGCCATCCCGATATTTATTGACCATTTTAATTTGAGCACTGTACTGGCGACATGGATCATCGTTATTTTCATGACTGCTATGGGAATGACCATGCCACTAACTAGCTATCTAGCGGCCAAATGGAATAGAAAGTGGATTTACATTATTGGGTGTTCGCTATTTCTCATCGGGTCAGTTATTGGTGCTTACGCTCAGTCCATTGAACAACTGCTTATCTCGCGAGGAGTGCAAGGTATTGCCAGTGGGCTGATGATTCCGCTTTCACTTGCCATTATCTACTCAGTGTACCCAAAAGAAAAAAGAGGCAGCATTACAGGGTTATGGGGGGCCGCTGTCATGCTAGCTCCCGCTTTTGGTCCGTTAGTCGGTAGCCTCATCCTGACGGTGTATGACTGGCATGGACTGTTTATTTTCAACCTTCCAATTTCACTCATCACGATCATGATGGCTTTGAAAATATTGCCGTCATCAGACAAGAAGCCGGTGCCGACCTTTGATGGTATTGGCTACCTTTTAATTGCTCTAGGACTCGGCGCTATTTTGGTAACAACAGGGCGAATCACAACGCTGAGTGCGCTTTCTGAACCTACCGTTGTGGCACCGTTTGCGCTCGGATTGATGTGCTTAGGGGGCTTTGTCTTCAAATCACTGAATACCGAAGACCCACTTTTAAACGTCAGGCTTTTCAAAACCAAGGGATACCGAAGCAGTGTTGTCGTCGCGACTACTCAGGCTATTGGGATGTTTGAAACTCTGTTTCTTCTTCCGTTACTAATACAAGTTGTTTTGGGTTATAGCCCAATATTCACTGGGGTTGTTCTACTGATCACTGCTCTCAGTGCAAGCACATTTGGTCAACTTGGTGGAAAGCGGTTAGATAAAAACGCCCCCAATAAACTGGTCTCAATTGGTTTACTTATGACAGGTTTGGGAACCATTGGCTTTGGCTTTGTCACCAAAGAAGTCCCATTTTGGATTTTCGGCATTCTCGCTTTCATCCGAGGCGCTGGCGTCGGTTTATCTTATATCCCTATCACCACAGCAGGCATCAACACGCTTTCTGAGGAGATGATCACTCAAGGTGCAGTCATGAATAACCTATCCCGACGGCTCTGCGCGTCCATTGCTTTGCTCGCTGGCGCACTATGGATAGAACTCGGAACAGAGCCTCACCATATACAAGAAGGCACGGGATACGCTTCGGCAATCAGCGAAGTATTTATCATCGTTGGTGTCTTATGTATTGCCGTAATTCCGCTTGCATGGCGCTTTCCTGCCAACACGATACAAAAACCAGATCACACTCACTTAAATACCCGTTCACCCGTCACGACGACGCGTAATCATAAATAGATAAGGATTTTTACTTATGCCTATTGAGCAAACAAATAATGGCCACCCAAAGACGTATTGTCTTTTTTCTGCACAAGAAAACACACAACACCTCACCGTTGAATATCGACTCTTAGGGCAATTATTACAAACGTTGTTGTATGAAGACGTGGTGAGCTATAACGCTTGCCATTTGGACTCTGGCACAATGTTTCAAGCCATGGGCGTAGATGATAACGGAGACACCGTCATCTATGAATGCTCTGGCTTGTTGAGCGATAGCTTTCAATTGATTCGTTTGTACCATACCACTTTGGTTCGCATATCCAGCTCAGGAGAAAAATCACCGGCTCATCTTCATCAAATGTTGGAAGAACTGTTGAGTGTAGAAAAGCAGAGCCCTAGATTTGCTAGTTTCATAGCAGAGTTAGAGCAAACTTTCATTAAAGATTTGCAATCACGGGTACAAGGATACAGCCCATCCGTCCCTGCCACTCAATTATCACCCGAAGAGTTAGAGCGTCATTTTATGGACGCCCATAGTTACCACCCGTGCTACAAGTCACGCATGGGATTTTCTGTCAGTGATAACCAATTATATGGTCCTGAATTTGGACACGCTTTCAACGTTGTTTGGCTAGCTATTAGTAAAACACGATCTGACTGTAAAGTATCCCATCACCTTAATGCAGACCACTTTTTCCTTGATTCAGTCGACCACTCAATAAAAGTATTGTTTGAAGAAAAGTTGAATGCACTTAACAAAACCACCACCGACTATCGATTGATACCCGTTCACCCTTGGCAATGGGAACATACGATCATGTCGAACTTTGCTCATGAACTGTCCAATGGTGAACTTATTTATCTCGGAGAATCAAACGAAAAATATCAAGCACAGCAGTCCATTCGAACACTCCAAAATAACCACGATCCAGCAAAAGAATACCTAAAGCTATCGATGAACCTCACCAATACATCGAGCACTCGAATACTTGCCAATCACACCGTATTAAACGGCCCAATCATCACTGATTGGCTGCAAAACCTCATTGAAAGCAATGATACCGCCAGAAATCTCAGATTCGTTATTTTGAAAGAAATTGCAGGGATCAGTTTCAATCAAGATAAAATCAATGACACTCGAAAACCCCAAACCTATGGTTCGCTTGGCGCGATCTGGCGAGAAAGCATTCACTCATATTTAGACGAGGGAGAGTCTGCGGTTCCATTCAATGGATTGAGTCATCTCGACAACCAATATAACGATTCCGATTCAGCGCCGTTTATTGCGCCTTGGATAGAAAAATACGGGCTCAATACCTGGGTTAGTCAACTGTTGAATGTCACCGTGCAACCTATCATACATATGTTGTACGCTGAAGGCATTGGCATGGAATCTCACGGTCAAAATATTGTTCTGATCATGCGCGATGGAATGCCAACACGAATCGCATTAAAAGATTTTCATGATGGCGTTCGCTACTCTACCGAGCACTTAACTCGCCCTGAACTTTCCCCAACACTTGTCGATATGCCTGAAAGCCACAAAAAACTAAACCGCAACTCGTTCATTATTACCGATGATGTAGACGCGGTTAGAGATTTTTCTTGTGACTGTTTCTTCTTTATTTGTCTTTCCGATCTTGCCATTTTCCTAAAACAACATTTTGAACTCTCAGAGTCGCTGTTCTGGGAGCAAGTCGCAGACACGATTTACACCTACCAACAAAATCACCCAGAGCTGGCTGAGCGCTTTGAGCTATTTGACCTCTTTGCGCCGACCTATGAAGTGGAAGAACTCACCAAGCGACGATTACTTGGTGATGGTGAGCGTCGTTTTAAGCAGGTTCCTAATCCACTACACAGATTTAGGAAGTCAAATGCTTAGACAAAATCAACTGAAGCAGAAGATAGGAAACAGTGAAACGGTGTACGGGATCATTTGTTCTATTCCGGCACCTGCGATGATTGAGCTGATTGCCGAAGCGGGCTATGACTTCGTCATCATCGACATGGAACACGTACTTATCAATCCAGAAACGATTGAAAATATGATCCGTACAGCCGAAAGCTATTCGATCACCCCTTTGGTACGAGTCGCCGATTTTAACGAGAAAACAATCCTTCGGCTCTTGGATGGCGGCGCACAAGGTATTGTCCTACCCAATGTGAAAAACGCGACCGAAGTACTCAATGCAATTCAAGCCTGCAAGTATCACCCCGTAGGACATCGAAGCTTAAATGCAGGGCGACCGGGATCCTTTGGCCATCAGTCTCTGAAGCAGTACATACAGAAAATGAATGATGAAATCATGCTTATCGCCATGATCGAAAGTGCTACGGGCGTATCCAACATCGAAGAAATCGTATCGACCGAAGGGTTAGATATGATTCTAGAAGGCGCAGCCGATCTTTCTCAATCTCTGGGAGTGCCTTGGGAAACCTCACACCCCAAAGTTATCGACGCACTTCAGCATTGTCGTGAGGCAGGAAAAAAGGGCGAGATTGGGTATGGCGTTATCCCTCGAACCTCTCAAGATCACAGCACATGGAAAGACGAAGGAATGAACGTATTCGTACTCGGTGATGAACGCGGTACGGCGTTTAGGGCATTACAAACAAAAATAGACATTCTAAAAAGGTAAAGGAGAAACGTATGTTTAATTACCATGCCATTGAGCAGGTGACACAGGATTTGGTCGATTGTCTATTGGCCGAAGAATTTTTTGGGGATTTGGCGATATTTACAGCGTCATCATTTACGTCTACTTATCATGATTTAGACCTACAATACCCATCAATTACAGAGTCTATTTGGAAATGGGACTTTGATCTAAAGGGAGCGCAATCCATCATAGTAGCTTTGCAACCGACCATTACTCAACGATGGAAACGCATTGCCGGAACCCCCGTCTACCTTTGCAGAGACAACAAAACGATTGAAGGAATTTCACCTCAAATGTTCTTAGAGCTTGCCCTTCAAGGAGTACAAAATAAATATCAGGACAACGCTAAAGGAATGAAGCTGTTTAAAGATGTGCTTGCTATCAGCCTTCGCCAAACTGCGCTTTCACAACAACATAATATTTCTAGCACTCATTTATTATCAAAAAAGAATGCCGACTTTTTTCTCGCTATGGAGCAATGGGCATCTCTGAGAGATCGTCCATACCACCCATTAGCTAAGGCTAAACAAGGTCTAAACGATACTGACTATTTGACTTACCAAGCTGAATTCGGGGAGTCCATTACTTTAAACTGGGTAGCCATTCGTAAAGATTGGCTTAGAAAAGGCACAGAGTTAAATGATGCCCAACCCTATTCACCAAAAGATTTTCTTTTACCACCAGCTCAGCAAGTCATACTGGATGCCGAACTGCACAAAAAGAAAATTAATGACAGCCACACTGCATTGCCTGTACACCCTTGGCAATACGAAAATGTATTAGAACAGCAATTAGGTGAACATTTTTCAAGCGATATCTGTATTCGATTGGATTATTCTTCCAGCAATTTCTTTGCGACGTCTTCATTACGTTCAATGACTCCTTGCTTCGACAGTTGTGACCACTTGAAACTCCCTATGGCGGTATATTCTCTCGGGGCATCTCGCTATTTACCAGCTGTCAAAATGATAAATGGTGAGCTCAGTGAATCCCTCCTAAAACAAGCCCAGAAGCGTGACCCCGTCTTAGCAAAAAAAATGCACCTATGTGAAGAAGGACGATGGTGGGCATTTATGCCGCCAAACGCCACCTTATTTGATGATGCGCCTCGACACCTATCAGCGATGGTTCGACGCTACCCACAACCACTTCTCAATGACACAGATACCAAGCTACTTCCCATGGCCGCTTTAGGTACGCCGCTTTTAGGCAGTAAAGAACACTTTTTCAATGAGTGGCTTGCCTATCGCCAATTAGAAGTAACTAAACACCATGTGTCCGTGTTGTTCAGTGAGCTGTGTCACTGCTTCTTTGAAGTCAACCTGAGAATGTTCAAGCTCGGTATGACCGCTGAAGTTCACGGACAAAACGCTGTGCTGGTCTGGAAGAAAGGCCAAGTCACAGGGTTATTACTGCGTGATCATGACTCACTTCGGATCTGTGTGCCTGAATTAGAAAATAATGGCTTGGAAGATCCTCAATATTGTATCAAGCCCGGCCATGCCAATACTCTTTATCATGATACACCAGAAGCGCTTCTGTTCTGGCTTCAAACTCTTGGTATTCAAGTCAACATGCGTTCAATCATTGAAACACTCTCACTGACTTACAATATTGAAGAGGCAAAGCTTTGGACACTGATGGAAGCCTGTATTCTTGAGCTGGTAAATTCCATTGGTTTCAGCGACATAACCAAAAATATCATTATTGCAACGCTGTTTGAAAAAGAGACTTGGCCGCAAAAATATCTCCTAAGCCCTATGATAGATCGCGCAGGAGGCCCCGGTAGTATGCCATTTGGAAAAGGTGACGTGGTCAACCCATTCAAACGCGCAAAGGCATTAAGTATAAAGCGAGAGTCTTCAAATGCCATACCCGCATAAACCTAGGGAAGATGAACTCGTTGAAGCCTTTAAAGCCGTATCGGCTTCAACTTTGGGGCATCTCACCAATGATGGTTACCTTTCAGGTGTTCGTCCAATTATAGAAAACGTTAAATTGGTTGGCCGTGTTCGCACAGCCAAAATACACCTACCTAACGCTAGCGTTCTAAGGGAGGCTCTCATCCAAGCAAAGGCAAAGGAGGTTTTGGTCATTGAGTGTACAGGAAATACTGACTACGCTTGCTGGGGAGAATTGCGAACCTTAGCCGCTCAGATTAAAGGACTCTCTGGGATCGTCATGTCTGGCAAAGTCACCGATTTGCATGCGCTTAAAGAGTTAAGGTTGCCAATATTTTCAGTTGGCGTGAGTGCTCTAACCACTCATGCCAATGCCAATGTGCCTGGTGGTACTCTCGATACGGCCATTGAAATAGCAGGCAATAAGATAAATCCAGGTGATATTGTATTAGGTGATAATGATGGCATTTTTATACTGTCTCCCAAACAAGCAGAAGCGCTACTTTCTTCTTGCATAGAGAAAGAATATCAAGATCAGAAACGGAAAAAGGAATTGATGGCGAAACTTTCAAATTGATAACAAACGAGGCTGTAGGGGGGATCTTTTAAAGCAATAGTCTGCATTCCGTTAGGTATGCTAGTCCTTTATCGGCTTCCTGAGCGAAATCCTCAAGTTCTTCTTTGTTCATATTGCCTACCCTAAAGTAGGCAATATGAACAAAGAATGTAGGGTAGCCTCGTAAACCATTGACTCACGTTATAGCGGGTTATCTTACATAAGTTAACCCGCTAAGCTTTAAGGCTTAGTGCGTAGTGCGTAAGATAACCACTTCATTTTGGTCTAGATTAAATGTACCGCTGCCATTAGAAACAACCACTTGGTCAGTTCCTAGTACACTGTCGTAAGTTCCGTTTGCCAATCCTAAATTCACCGCGTTAACCGATGTACTTTGACCGAGGTTCATTGCAACCACAACTACGTCATCGCCTGCGTTACGTTCATACACCAATACGTCATTGCTTATCCAACGCTCAATATAATCACCTTGCTGCACCGCATAGCTGTCTTTACGTAACTTACTCAACGTTTTAATCATCTTGTAAGCATTGGTCGTTTTATCAAAACTTGGCATCATTTCACGGTTGTATGGGTCGTTACCTTGCTGGCCAAAACCATTGGTAGTGAAGTTAGCCGCGTAGTGCTCTGTTCCGTAATAAATACAAGGAATACCACGAGAGGTCATGATAAGCGCTAAACCCAGCTCCACTCTGTCTTGTGCAAATGCAACACTTTGACGACCACCCCACTTGTCTTTACCTGCGCCAAAGTTCTTCGCATCGGAACGCAAAACGGTAGAGATACGTGACGCATCGTGGTTATCTAAGAACACCACTTGCCAATCACTACTTGTGAATTTTTGGTCTCTCAGCTTCATGTAGTTATTAATGGCATACATGCCCGTACCATTTTGGTTTAGCAAGGCATTCTCAATGGTGTTTCTCAAGCCAAAATCAAGCAGTGCAGAACCTGATGTATTGGCAAAATCGATAGAGGCAAAGTTTGATCCCGTTGCGTCAGCTCCTGAATCCATCCACTCACCAAAGAAATAGAAGTCTTTGCCTTGGCTTTTCTTCGCGTAGGCGTTTATTTGGCCGGTAAAATCTTGGATAAACTCTTTATCCATATGTTTCACCGCATCAATACGGATCGCATCCACCCCTAAATCAACCCAGAATTTCGCGCCATCAATCAAGTACTGACGTGCAGGGCCATCTTTACGTTGGTCAAAATCGGTTAAGTTGAATAAGGTTTTATTACGAACCGCCCATGCGTTGTCCCATTCCCAACCTTGGCCATTTTCAGCAATCGCACCGTTGTGGTGGTAATAACCTGTACTATCATTTTTGTAGTCTGTGATTCGGACACCCTTTTTATAAAGTGCACCGAACTCCCCTTCATCATCAGGGTTAGAGTGATTAGGCGCATAATCCAGCACGAGTTTCATGCCGTAGCTGTCCATTTTCTTCTTTAATGCTTTAAAGTCAGCAACGGTACCTAGATGCTCATCGACTTTAAAGAAGTCACGTCCCCAGTAGCCGTGGTAACCCGCTCCACCTCGGCTGTCAGGTACGTTAATGTTATCAGCTGGAGGGGTTATCCAAATGGCCGTGATACCCATGTCATGCAAGTAATCTAGCTTTGCAGTTAAACCTTTTAAATCACCACCAAAGTATTTTTTGAAATCCGATTTGTCTGCCGAATACATGTCGGCACCCGTCGATGTATTATTGGCTGAATCACCATCATAGAAACGGTCAAGAAACACGAAATACATGGTTTCATCACGCATATCAAAGGGAAGTTTTTCATGGACCACCACTTTATTCGTGTCGTCATAGAAATTAATTTCGTAGGTTTTATTAGGGTCAACAGAGACATTTGATAGAGGATAGTTTTCAGACCAATCACCAAAGCGATCTACCTTAAAACTAGGAGATTTCGTTCCATCACCGGTGTTAAATTTTTTCACTATTTGCCAGTGGTTTGCTTTCACTTTAACCATAGATTCAGCTTGCCAGTTATTGGCGGTACCACGGAAATAGGCCTGGTTCCAATCTGCCATAGCAGGTAGGGAAGCCAGTAATGCTGATAGCACAATAAGTTTATTCTTCATGTGTCGCCCTTTATTCACGTTATGGATTTCGTTTTATATTGTTTTTACTTTTTATTAATGCCGCGCTCTATAGCTGTTACGTTAAATCCCCATAATGAGGTCTATCAGCAACAGTAAATTTCAGGTACGACAAAGCCTTAAGAAATAATTCTCAGGATCATTTATATTTATTAGAATTCGGGTAATGCCCTGAACCTAGCAGGCAGGCTCAGGGTATGTTGTTAAGGTAAGTCTTGTAGAGTAATAGCTTTTACTGTTTTGATCTTATTGACACTTTTTGTTGTGAAGCATTTTCGTTATAAAAAATAAACTTACAACGTCAGGTTCTGTTCGGTTTCACCATCAAAAATATGGCAGAACGCAGAATCAAAGTTGAAGCGTACTTGGCTGCCAATATCTGATGTACTTATGCTTTGGTTATTCACTCGCGCAACAATTTCGTTATCACCCAATTTGAAATACAGGTATTTTTCATTCCCTAAGTTTTCAACCACGGTCAGCTCACCAGGGTGTACGTTCACCATCTCATCATCAGCGGCAATATTTATGTGTTCAGGTCGAATGCCTAGACACACGGGCTTATCAATATGGTTCACTAGCTTTTCTTGTAAACGTTTAGGGATAATAATTTGCGCGCCAGGGGCAAGTTCCACGTAAATGTCATCACCTAACTTACGCAGGGTCGTGTTCACTAGATTCATGGCTGGGGAGCCGATAAAACCCGCCACAAACTTGTTCTGTGGCGCGTTGTACAAGTTGGTCGGCGTGTCCACCTGCATAATATTACCTTGATTTAAGACACAAATTCGGTCGCCTAAAGTTAAAGCTTCCGTTTGATCGTGCGTGACATAAACCATGGTCGCAGGGTTACCTTCATCTTTAAGAGACTTATGCAATTGTGCGATTTTCACACGCATCGAAACACGAAGTTTGGCATCAAGGTTGGATAGAGGCTCATCAAATAAGAACACGTCTGGTTTACGAACAATGGCTCGTCCCACCGCGACACGCTGACGCTGACCACCCGACATTTCTTTAGGCTTACGATACAGGAGATCAGTAATTTCTAGTTTTTCAGCGGCATCTTCTACGCGTTGTTTGATCTCTTCTTTTGGTCGCTTTTGCATTTTCAAACCAAAGGCCATGTTATCGAAGACCGTTTTGTGTGGGTACAACGCATAGTTTTGGAATACCATGGCAATACCACGCTCTTTAGGCGCTAAATCATTCACCACTCTATCGCCAATACGCACTTCACCTGCTGAGATATCTTCTAAGCCAGCAATCATTCGCAATGTGGTAGATTTGGCGCAACCAGACGGCCCCACAAATACCATGAACTCACCTTCGTGAATATCTAAGTCAATTCCGTGTACGGCTTTAAAACCATTATCGTACTGTTTTTCTACTTTACGCAGGCTAACTGTTGCCATTTGAAACTCCGAATACGGGTTAAATCTTGATAGGTAAAAATCTTTTTAGCCAGTGACTGGAACTCTCAAGTTACTGGCTAAAAAGACGTAAACGTTAATCATTGAACATTTAAGGTTTATTTTTATGTTTAGTTTTAAAACATAGGCACTCTGATATTCAGAGCACCTTTCTTCTGTATCACTGCGTTCAACCACGAGTTTATAAACAGTGTTATAGCGTGGTTATAAATGGTGATATAGAGTGAGTTATGTCGGTTGGCTACATCGCTTATTTACACGCTTTAACCAATGCACGAACTGGCTTCTTATCTTCGCTAATTTCAACACTCCATAAATATTTGCCATCCTCTGGAATATTAACGGTGGTGTTTTTTGCAAAGCCACCACGTTTTAGCGTTTTCTCATAACCCGCCGTCATCGACATGCCAGCTGCGGTAAATTGTGGAGACCAGCCCATCGTTGCGAACTGCAAACTTACGTTGCCCGCTTTTTCTTCGCTTACCACTTGGTAAATACCTTTGCCTTTATGCGACATTTGACGGTTTTCCATGTGGATCCACTGGCCATCAGGGAAAGTGCCTATAACATAAAGTGAAGGACGAATTGGCCCGCGATCTTCCACCGTGGCGAGATTACAATCAGCGAAAGGACCTGTTGCTTTCATTTGTTCAGCTGCTGGCGTGTCGGCAGTGCTCGCACAACCCATTAACGCTGAAGATAAAAGTGCGGCTACAAGTAGAGTACGTTTCATTGTCATTTCCTTATTATTTTTTATATATGTAGGGTTCTATTCCGTTTTAGCCATCTCGAGTTAGGGCTTTAAATTTTAAAGATCTCGCTTAGGTAAGCTATAAACGAAATAGTCTCGCTATTAAGCTTTTTTTCGGAACCACCGCTCTTTTATCTGCATCAAGTTCTAACGATTTAGAGTTTGGACGGGGGTTACTGTTTTTTTGATGAGTTAATTTGTTCAATACGGCTAAGTTTTTATAATAAGAACGTGCATCTTTCGCCGGATAACCGAACAGATCACTATTGGCAGGGAAAGAGTGGCTCACACCTGATTTGGCTTTAATAACGGAGTTTTTCCCGATAGTAAGATGCCCTGCGGTACCGGCTTGACCATGTACAATGACATGATCTTCCAAAGTAGTGTGGCCCGCAAAACCAGCCTGAGATACCAGTAAACAATGCTGACCTATTTTGCAGTCATGCCCTATTTGCACTAGGTTATCTATTTTGGTTCCACGACCAATAACGGTGTCGCCTAAAGTGCCTCTGTCGATGGTGTTATTACAGCCAATTTCAACTTCATCACCAATGATCACTCGACCCACACTTTCCACGCGTTCATAACGGGTGTTGTGCCCGGTCATGTATTCGAAGCTGTAATTACCAATGGAGTTGTTAGAGTCAATGGTGACATTGTTACCAATCACAGTGCCTTCTTTGATGACTGTATTGGCATGAATTGCAACGTTATTGCCGATTGTTACACCGTTCATGATTTTAACACCGGGCATGAAATGGCAACCTTCACCTATTTGACAATGCTTTCCGATATAAACATCGGGAGTATCTGATGTATTCCCTTGATCAAATAATTGATATTTTTGAACTTTATAATGACGCATTAGTTGATTGAGCTTCTCAGCTTCGAGCTTCTCAATCACGATTTTTGTTTTTGCTTTAGTCTGTAAAATGGCTTCTGGCCCAACAATGACATCAGCCAAAGTTTCAGATAGCCCTTTTAAATCGGCTTTAGCAAAGACAATGGCTAAGCCGCCCTCTTCTACGCTGGAAACTGGGCGAATCTTCGATATTTCTACCGTGTTATCACCTTCAACTTTTCCACCAACGATTTGGGCGATATCTGAAACTTTGATCATAATATTACTCTGTCATTTGAGTTGTGATTAATACCACTTAGAAGCGGTAAAGCGCTTGTAGGTACATTGTTTCTTGTTCTACAGTTTTCTCTTCGCCTTTCAGCTTAGAGAAGGTCTCTGTGTCTTTAGCCCACTCAAGTTCGCCTTTTACCAACCAATCGTCGCCAATTGCTTGCTCATAGCCTAAAGTTGCCTTACGAATATCTTTGAAGAAAGTTTCGTTCTTTGCCCAACCGTCTGTATGTTTCGTTTCGTTTTCACCAATACGAGCGCGAACGTACATAGTGCCGGCTTCTTCAAAGCTGTACTGAACGATTGGTTCAATATACATCTCGGTGAAATCGCTGGCTTCATTGAGTGAACCGTTTCCGGTTTTCGCTTTATTTTCTTTAACTTGATAGTAGAGCTCAGCTGCAACTTCCCACTGACCAAAGCGCTTGTAAGGTTTAAATAAGAGGCTGTAACCTTCCTCTTCACGAGAACCCCAAGCACTCTTATCTGAATCGTTGTATAGGTACTCTAGGTTTGAATAGAAGCCCGCTGAATATTCATTATTCCAGTACGTAAGGTATGGACGAATACTGTGCTCAGCTTTCGTGGTTTTCAAGCCGTCTACTTTCGCAGAAGTAACAATATCACCCTTTGTATATTCCAACTCATAGATCAAGCCCGTTCCCCAACCATTTCCTAGCTGAAAACTTTTATTTAATGATAATAAGTGCTTATATCCATTTTCTGTTTCTGCGTATGCGCCTTTCTTTTTCTTACGATTTTCAAGTTTGAACGCGTAAAGTGCTGTCGCATTCCACGCAGCGTTGTTATAGAAGACGTTAAACACTTCATGAGTCGTTGTACGCTCTTTAGACTTGCCACCACCCCATGATGCAAAATCAGTGATGTTTTTCTCTTCGACTTCAATCGATGTTCCAACATGCCCACCAAATTTTAAAGCGTCATAAAAAAAGATATCACTTGGAGACATAGTTCGGTCATCAGCAGCCGAAGCGCCAGCACTAATAAGTAGAGTGTTGGTGATCACTACAGACAATAATGTTTTTTTCACGGTCATTCCTTATTGATTCTTCACTGAATCATTTGTTGTTATTTGTAGGGTTATTTTTGTTCACTGTTTCTCTTTATCTATCCACTGTGTCTCTTGATAGGCTTGCTGATTTCGCAACATTTAACCAGAAAAACATAGTCGTCCGTAATGAACGCCTATTTATTGTTCTAGAATTATAAATGTTTTGCTTCCTATTGAATTTAGAAATGAGAGATCAATCACCCTTGACTGCGGAGATTATTGATCATCATCACAAACGGTAGGCTTTTCATTAATCTAAGTATCAAAATAAACAAAGCACCGTTCAAACCCCCCAATAAACAAGACATAAAACCCTATAGCTACCAGATGTAAAAAGCACAAACAGAAAGTGATAACTGTCACAAATACGCTGATATTTTAACCAGGTAATGTTGACATATTGTCGGCGAGACATACCATAGTAGTACTTAACGAACGACTACTATGATTTTAAATAGCGCGGTGTCAGTATGAAAAATTCAGGAATGAAAAAGAATCTATTCGCGGCAGCCTTAATGGCGGCAACGTTAACGACCAGTACATTAACGGCTGCAGCAGATGCAAACGCAGACACAATTCAGCCAGAAAATGGGGCTGAGTTGTTAATCTGGACCGACAAAACAACACTCGACTACATGGAGTACGCCGCTCAGTCCTTTAATAAAGAGTTAGGATACGATATTGATTTTTCATTCCGTGGGTTAGCGCCGATCGATGCCGCTTCTCGTTTGATTCAGGATGGTGGCTCTGCTCGCGTGGCAGATGTGGTAGAGATTGAACATGACTTATTAGGGCGATTAGTCGTGGCAGGTGGGGCGATGGAGAATTTGGTGTCTGCCGAACGTATCTCGAATACTTTTATGCCAAATGCGATTAATGCGTCTCAAGCTGAAGGGGTGAGCTATGGCTTCCCAGTTAGCTTCGCCACTACCGCTCTGTTCTACAATAAAGATTTACTGACTAAAGCACCTGAGAATTTTGAAGAAATTATCGAATTTTCAAAAACCTTCAACAATAAGCAAGAACACAAATACGCGCTGCTTTGGGACATTCAGAACTATTACGAGTCTCGTATGTTTGTCACGCTTTACGGCGCATACGAATTTGGTAATAACGGTACCGATGCAAAAGACATCGGCATCAATTCTGAAAAAGCCCAACAAGGCTTAGAAGCAATGAAAACCCTACAAGTGGCCAACAATTCTAATCCGGTTGATATGCGCAACCCGCAAGTACGTCGTGGCTTATTTAATGAAGGAAAGGTCGCCGCTATTATCGACGGTCCTTGGGCAATTGAAGGGTATCAAGAATCAGGGATAAATCTCGGTGTTGTACCTATGCCTAAATTAGCAGGCCAACAACCACGCACTTTTGCAACTGTTCGTCTTGCGGTTGTCTCTTCTTACACTGAGTACCCGAAAGCCGCACAATTATTTGCTGACTACCTTACTTCCGACGCGATGCTGAAAAAACGCTATGAGATGTCAAGAGCACTCCCTCCGATCCAGTCGGTCATGGAAGAGATCATTGTTGATGCTGATGAAGCCACTTACGCCATTATTACGCAAGGTTTCTACTCAGACGCAATGCCATCGATTCCTGAAATGGGCTTCATTTGGTCACCAATGGCCAGCGCTATTACAGACTACTGGGTAAACGATAAACCCGCGAGTTCTGTTCTTGACCGTGCGCTTTCGATCATCGAAGAACAAATAGAATTACAAGAGTAACCTCTGAACTCCCGTCGCAACTCACGAGCTACTTAGCTCATGCGCTGTGTCATAAAGCCACAGCGCTAATTCAGAGCGTGACCCGAAAACGAATACATAACGACAACCTAAACAATAGAGATAAACAATGTTGTTAACAGAGAATCAGCCGGCATCACGAATGCCCGCATCACTCCTTATTATGGGGAGTACACAGATCGTAAAAGGTCATTGGGTAAAAGGCGGTGTATTTTTAGCCATGCAGCTAATCACACTGTTGATTCTCCCGGAGCTGTTGGCCTCACTAAAAAGCTTAGTCACTTTAGGAGATGTCGCTCAAGTTCGTGAAGGCTTTAAAATATTACAGGGCGATAACTCTGTCTTTATGTTGGTCGAAGGGGTCATAGCCCTACTCTACAGCTTCTTATTCATCTGTCTGTACATCGCTAATGTCCAAGATGCAAAAGTTAGCCTTAAGTCACGACTGAACCTTCGAGAGCAATTTAAAGACATTTACGACCAAAAGTTCGCGTTCATCATGCTATCGCCAGCTTTTATTGCCAGTATCGCATTCATTATTTTGCCAATCATTATTACGGTACTTGTCTCTTTCACTAACTATTCTGCGCCCCATCATATCCCACCAAGAAACCTCGTAGATTGGGTGGGGTTTAAAAATTTTATCGCGTTATTTGAACTAAAAATATGGTCGAGCACTTTCTTCGGTGTCGCTTCTTGGACGGTTCTGTGGGCATTTTTTGCCACCATATGTACTTGTGGGTTTGGTTTTTTACTGGCGCTTGCGCTACAAAATCGAAACATTAAAGCGAAAAAAGCATGGCGCTTTATCTTTATTCTCCCTTATGCCATTCCGGCTTTCGTAACCTTATTGATGTTCCGCTTGCTACTGAATGGTATTGGACCAGTCAACGCAACGTTAAACTCGTGGGGCTTTGATTCGATTGCCTTCTTATCAGACCCTTTCACCGCAAAAATTACCGTTATCGCGGTGAGTGTTTGGGTTGGCGCACCTTACTTTATGCTGCTTATTGCAGGGGCACTGACTAACATTTCAAGCGAACTTTATGAAGCCAGTGAAGTCGATGGTGCAAGCAAGTTCCAGCAATTTAAAGAAATCACCCTGCCTATGGTGTTGCACCAAGTGGCCCCATCGTTGGTCATGACCTTTGCCCATAACTTCAATAACTTTGGGGCGATTTACCTGTTAACCGAAGGGGGTCCTATCAACCCTGAATATCGATTTGCAGGACATACCGACATTCTGATCACTTGGATTTACAAGCTCACGCTCGACTTCCAGCAGTATCAAATCGCTTCGGTTATCTCAATCATTATCTTCCTGTTCTTGTCTGGTATTGCGATATGGCAATTCAGCCGCATGAAGTCATTCAAAGACGATGTAGGTATGTAACATGGCCAATTTAAATAGTTCGGATAAGTTAATTAACATGGACAAATACATTGGCAAAATAGGCACCCTAGTTGTGTACTTATTTCTCATTGCCAACGCATTATTAGTACTTGGCCCGGTAATTTGGACAGTGCTAGCTTCATTCAAAACGGGGAATAACTTATTCAGTTCTTCTTTCACAAGTATTGATTTTACGCTCGACCACTACCGCGCGTTATTCACGGACACACCCTATTTAGACTGGTATAAAAACACCTTTCTTCTCGCTACAGCGAATATGGTTATCTCACTGGTTGTCGTGACTATTTCAGCGTTTGTGTTCTCTCGCTACCGCTTCAATGGTAAGCGCAACATTATGATGAGCATTCTTGTATTGCAGATGTTCCCGGCCTTTCTTTCGATGACGGCTATCTACATCTTGCTATCAAAAATGGGATTGATTGATACCTATGCTGGCTTGTTATTTGTGTATGTAACGGGCTCATTACCATTCATGATTTGGTTGGTGAAAGGTTATTTCGATGCCATTCCCACTTCATTAGATGAAGCCGCAAAAATTGATGGTGCAGGCCACATGACGATTTTCCTCGAAATCATTCTCCCTCTCGCGAAACCTATCTTAGTGTTTGTTGGGTTAGTGTCTTTCACCGCACCTTGGATGGACTTCATTTTACCTACGCTTATCTTACGCAGCGAAGAAAAAATGACGCTAGCCATCGGTATTTTCAGTTGGATTTCATCTAACTCAGCGGAGAATTTCACGCTGTTTGCCGCGGGTTCATTATTGGTTGCAGTGCCCATCACTTTGCTATTTGTTGCGACTCAAAAACACATTACTACCGGCCTCGTCAGCGGCGCAGTTAAAGAATAATAATTAGGGATGATTTCCGCTATGGCTATTACAAATTCAGTTATCAACAAACCGATTACAAAAAGCTCGCTGACTCACTCAGCAAAAAGTGCAGACAGTTACGCTTACAACAATGAAACGCTTCACCTTCGCTTACGCTGTGCAAAAGGCGAACTAGACAAGGTTTCACTTTGGATAGGCGACCCGTACCACTGGGCAGAAGGTGGCCTCGATGGTGGCAATCTAGGTGGCAGTGATGCACACGGTTGGGTGGGTGGCAATGAAGTGACCATGATTCATGAAGGGGAAACCGAGTACCACGACCACTGGTTTGCAGAGTTTACTCCACCGAAACGTCGTAGCCGCTATGGCTTTATTTTGTACGGAAAAGGCGGCGAAAAGATTCTATTTGGAGAAAAACGCTGCGCCGACATTTCAACGACTGAAAACGCAGAAATCGAGCTGAGCAACTTAAGTAATTTCTTCTGTTTTCCTTACATAAACCCTCGTGACGTTTTAAAGACACCGACGTGGATAAAAGACACCATTTGGTACCAAATATTCCCAGAGCGCTTTGCTAATGGTCGCCCTGAAACATCACCTGCCAACGTGCAACCTTGGGGAACCAGACCTGTATCCGACAACTTTATGGGTGGCGATTTATGGGGCGTGATCGATAAGCTAGATTACCTGCAAGATCTTGGCGTGAATGGTTTGTATTTATGCCCTATTTTCACAGCCAACGCCAACCATAAATACGACACTGTCGACTACTACAATGTAGACCCGCACTTTGGCGGCAATGAAGCTTTTAAAGCACTCGTCGATGAAGCCCATAAACGCGGCATGAAAATTATGCTCGACGCGGTGTTCAACCACATTGGGTCTCAATCACCACTATGGCTAGACGTTGTGAATAACGGGGCAAAGTCCAAATACGCCGACTGGTTTTGGATCAATCAATTCCCTGTATACCCAGACACGCCAAAAGAAGAGTGGGATTTCTGGAACTTGAACTACGAAACCTTCGCGAATGTCGTCGAAATGCCCAAGCTGAATACTGAAAATGAAGAGTGTCGTGCATACTTATTAGACGTAGCACGCCACTGGGTAGAAGAGTTCAACATTGATGGTTGGCGTTTAGACGTAGCCAACGAAGTGGACCACGCGTTTTGGCGTGACTTCCGCAAAGTCGTAAAAGATGCCAACCCAGACTGCTACATTCTTGGGGAGATTTGGCACGAAGGTATGCCTTGGCTACGCGGCGACCAATACGATTCGCTGATGAATTACCCGCTGACACAAGCCATTACCGACTACTTTGGTCTTGGCGACCTTGATAAAGAGAGCTTTGTAAATGCAGTGAACGCGTCGTACATGGCATACCCACGCAACGTAAACGAAGCGATGTTTAACTTATTAGATAGCCACGACACCACTCGCATTATCTCTTTATGTCAGGGCGACAAGCGCAAAGCTAAATTAGCCTATCTATTTATGTTTACCCAAGTTGGCGCTCCATGTATTTACTACGGTGGAGAAATTGGTATGGATGGCGGCCGCGGCATGGGCAGCGAAGACAACCGAAAATGCATGATATGGGAAGAATCAGAGCAAGACTTAGAATTCAAAAATTTCATTCAAGAAATGATCGTTTTGCGTAAAGCTAATCCCGAGTTTAATCAGCCTAGCATTGACTGGTTAAACGTGAGGGATGAAAAAGGGACGACAGACAAAGAGTGCATCGCTTACCGCCGTGGCAATTTAACGTTTGTTTTAAACAACAGCGATAAAGATAAACAGATCATGATCGATGGAAAATCACTGACCCTTAGCGCTTATGGCTACGTGATTGAGCAAGCGAACTAAATCCAAGTGTGTCATTAATTAAATCATGCTCATTAAAGCAGAACCAAATATAGTGATGGGAATCGCGATTGATTCCCACTCTATTTACTCGGTCGCCAGCACTTCTAACGGACAAGAGGTGTATAGAATGGTGCAGCGCATTCCTGGCGACCTTGCCCACTTGACCCAACATTTGATAAGCAGAATATCAAGCGTCAGCTACCGCTATGGAAGTATCGCCGCGATAGGCATAAGCACATCCGAGTTTTTTTCATCTCATCGCCAGTCAGTAAATAATCTGACAAAGCAAAGTCAAACTCACTCGCCAGAACTCGCCCAATTAGCAATGAACCTGATTCAGCACTTCAAGGTCGATTGCTCGCTTGTGATGCATTCACACAGTGCGGCTATTGCGTGCGACGCGATTAGTAACGCAACGACGAACGCTGACTTAATTGAACAACCACTCTCGGCAGATTCAAGTCTAAATAAGAGGGCTATAGGTTTACAAAAAGAGGCTACTCTCAGCGTATTTTTGGGCGATGGTTGTGGTATGAGTTTTTACAAAAATAACGAGCAAGAACACCACCCGTTAAGCTCACATTGGGCACATTCAACGCTACCAAATTTTCAATGGCTCGTTGATGGTTTAACTCCTATATGTCGCTGTGGCAATGAGGCCTGCATTGAACAGTTTTTATCCGCACCAAGTATTGAGCGGCAATATCATCAAGTCGTGCTAAAAGACCAAACTTTAACGCAAATTTTTTCAGGCGTAGACCAAAGTGAACCGCATGCATCGCGCATCTATCGCACTTATATCGACCAATTGGCGCGCAGTTTAGTTAATCCCATTCAGCAATTACAGCCCACACGACTCGTATTATCAGGCGAAGCAACGACCTATCCTACATTAACGGCAGATTTAAAAGTCGCATTGTCTCGCTACATTCACGTTAATGAAATTCCAGTGATTATTCACCCAAAACAAGATGAATTCACCTTTGCTCGCGGAGCGTTTCTCATCGCTGAAAAAAATCACAACAATCATTTACGCTCGTCGTGACAAGAATGGTAACCTTAGAAGGAGAAGATATTGAATAGTTTCAGAGGACAACCCGTGTCAGAGCTAGTCACCAAATTAATGGATTTTGGGTTTACCAAAACCGATGCGCTTGTTTATATTAATTTACTCAAAAATGGCCAATCCAGCGGATATAAAATCGCGAAAGAGATCTCTATCTCCCGCTCTTCTGTTTACTCGTCTATCGATAACCTTTACGCCAATGGCTACATTTTCATGTCTGATGGCGACACTAAAGAGTACGAAGCTAAATCACCAGACTTGATTTTCAGCCAGATAGAAAAAAAGACCGTTACCAATATTAATTTCCTTAAATCAGAATTATCTAAGATGATGCTGAAAGAGGAAAAAGAGTTCGTTTACAACGTATCGGGGTTCGACAACTTACTTCAAAAGGCCAAGGAAATCATTAATCAGGCAAATCTAGAAATTTATCTGAATACCGATTTTAACCTTGAGTTGTTTGGCAAAGAATTATGCGACGCCGTGGAACGTGGCGTACGAGTGATTGGCTTTTCATTCAACAAAATGGCGAGCCCACATGAAAAGATAGAACTACATTCGCGTTCTGAAAATGAAGAAACCGAATACCCTTCACACCGCTTTATGTGCGTAGCCGATATGAAGCTCGCCCTCATGTTCTCACACCGTGAAGAAACCTTAGGTTTATATGCCAATAATCGCTTAATTGTAAAAATGATCGCAGAGCATATTCACAGCGATATTTACCTAACAGAATACGAACGCCTGGCTCCTAATCAGCACCAACACGTTAGGGTGAATACGATTCACGAACAGCATAATGCTATGGTACTCGACGAGCTTAAGAAGCACTAACTCAGCAGATCGAATTCAATAATCAGATACGAACAAAGGTCTAGTAATAGGCCTTTCGGGGAAAGAAATTTTGACGGGAATCTATTTACCCCAAAGAGTTTCTTTAGTTATTTGATAAAGAATAGACTTATGAGTGCATAACTATAAGTATCTAGAGCAGCCGCCTACGGTCACTTTTCTCTAAACAATCAAATACCTTAACTTTTTACGACTAAAACAATAAAGCCTCGAAAATTCGAGGCTTTAAAATCTTTCAATGTCATACATTCTTATGAAGATGACTTAACAAAACGTTAGCTTATAGCTCTTCGTTTTCTTCTTCCTTCTCTGCACCTTTCTCTTCAAGCACAGCAGGAGTTAGCAGTAACTCACGAAGTTTAGTATCAATTTCTAGAGCAACTTCTGGGTTTTCACGTAGGTATTTACCAGCGTTTGCTTTACCTTGGCCGATCTTGTCGCCTTTGTAGCTGTACCAAGCGCCTGCTTTTTCTACTAGCTTATTCTTAACACCTAAGTCGATAAGCTCACCTTCGCGGTTGAAGCCTTTGCCGTAAAGGATTTGAGTTTCAGCTTGTTTGAATGGTGCAGCAATCTTGTTCTTAACAACCTTGATGCGAGTTTCGTTACCAACAACTTCATCACCATCTTTAATCGCGCCAGTACGGCGAATATCAAGACGAACAGATGCGTAGAACTTAAGTGCGTTACCACCGGTTGTTGTTTCTGGGTTACCGAACATAACACCAATTTTCATACGAATTTGGTTAATGAAGATAGCCATACAGTTAGACTGCTTGAGGTTACCAGTCAGCTTACGCATCGCTTGAGAAAGCATACGAGCCTGAAGACCCATGTGGCTGTCGCCCATTTCGCCTTCGATTTCTGCTTTAGGTGTTAGTGCTGCTACTGAGTCAATAACAAGAACGTCGATAGCACCTGAACGAGCCAGTGCATCACAAATTTCTAGAGCTTGTTCGCCTGTATCTGGTTGAGACACAAGCAAAGCATCGATATCAACACCCAACTTTTGAGCGTAGATAGGGTCTAGTGCGTGCTCCGCATCAACGAATGCACACGTTTTGCCCACTCTCTGTGCTGCAGCAATAAGCTCAAGCGTTAGCGTTGTTTTACCTGATGATTCTGGACCGTAAACTTCTACGATACGTCCCATAGGTAGGCCACCAGCACCTAGTGCGATATCTAGAGATAGAGAACCTGTAGAAATAGTTTCTACGTCCATTGTGCGGTTATCACCAAGACGCATGATAGAACCTTTACCAAATTGCTTTTCAATCTGACCAAGGGCTGCGGCTAACGCTTTTTGTTTATTCTCGTCCATTACTATCTCCACATAATCGGTTGTCTTAACAAGCGATCTAGAATCTATTTCTAACCCACATAGGGGTGACTAATTGGCTTTCATTATACTGTTGATTCATACAGTGTCCATACCTGTATGAAAATAATTTGTACAAATGCTACTTACCTTCCATTGATAGGTAATCATAAATAACTTGCAGGGCATGGTGCGTGGCTTGTTGGCGTACTTGTGACCTGTCGCCTGTAAATAGATGCGTTTCTACTTTATCCCAGCCATTTAGTGCTTTCCAAGCGAAACATACTGTACCAACGGGTTTATCTTCGGTCGCGCCACCTGGGCCAGCAATGCCACTGATCGATACAGAGATAGTCCCATTTGAATGTTGCAATGCCCCGCTCGCCATTTCTATCACTACAGGCTCACTCACTGCACCAAACTCAACTAAGGTTTTAAGCTGTACACCAATCATCTCTTGCTTCGCTTCATTACTATAAGTAACAAAAGAGCGATCAAACCACCCAGAGCTCCCTGCGATATCCGTCACTGCGCTAGCAACACCACCGCCAGTGCAAGATTCAGCCGTCACTAAAACGTGTTTGTGTTTAGCGAGTAAGTGTCCAAGCTGTTCACTAAGATCTTGAGTCATCTGCATCATCAACTTCCCTTTATTTACTGTCATATCATTCGGATTCGCATCTTTTCGCATGTGTCGCTTTTCGCACGAAACGCTTTCACGTATCCTAAGCCGCAATAGAAATAAACGAAAGAAGTTAACTGTGAAAGCCGATCAAAAACATACTCCCATGATGCAGCAGTACCTAAAGCTAAAAGCAGAAAATCCAGAAATTCTGCTGTTCTACCGCATGGGCGATTTCTACGAGCTTTTCTACGATGATGCTAAAAAAGCCTCTCAACTCCTCGATATTTCACTGACCAAGCGTGGCTCTTCAAATGGTGAGCCGATTCCTATGGCGGGTGTTCCGTACCATGCCGTTGAAGGATACCTTGCGAAGTTAGTGCAACTTGGTGAATCCGTAGCTATTTGTGAACAGATTGGTAATCCAGCAACTTCAAAAGGCCCGGTTGAACGTGCTGTTGTACGCATCGTGACGCCTGGTACAGTAACGGATGAAGCATTGCTTTCTGAGCGTGTTGATAACCTGATTGCAGCCATTTACCATCACAACGGTAAGTTTGGTTACGCGACACTGGATATTACCTCCGGTCGATTCCAACTTTGCGAACCAGAAACCGAAGAAGCGATGGCGGCAGAGCTACAAAGAACGTCACCACGTGAACTGCTGTTCCCTGAAGATTTCGAACCCGTAAATTTGATGGCAAGTCGTAATGGCAACCGCCGTCGCCCTGTGTGGGAATTTGAATTAGATACCGCTAAGCAGCAATTGAATAAGCAGTTTGGTACTCGTGACCTAGTTGGCTTTGGCGTAGAAAGCGCGAAACTAGGCTTATGTGCGGCTGGTTGTTTGATCCAATACGTCAAAGACACCCAGCGAACTGCCCTTCCACATATCCGTTCACTGACGATGGATAAACAAGATCACTCAGTGATCCTCGATGCTGCGACTCGACGCAATCTAGAGATCACCCAAAATCTTAGTGGCGGCACAGACAACACCCTAGCAGAAGTACTTGATCACACTGCGACAGCAATGGGTAGCCGTATGCTTAAGCGTTGGTTACATCAACCAATGCGCAATATCTCTGCACTCGATCAGCGCCTAGATGCGATTGGCGAGATGAAAGATTTGGCTCTGTTTACAGAGTTACAACCAACGCTGAAACAGATCGGTGATATCGAACGTATCTTGGCGCGTTTAGCTCTTCGCTCTGCTCGTCCTCGCGATATGGCACGACTTCGCCAAGCTATGGAATATTTGCCTGAACTTGCCGAAACGCTGACGCAACTTAAGCACCCATACCTGACTCAGCTTGCTCAATATGCTTCTCCTGTGGATGAAGTATCTGAACTACTTGAGCGAGCGATCAAAGAGAACCCGCCCGTAGTGATTCGTGATGGTGGTGTGATAGCAGAAGGCTACAACGCAGAACTCGACGAATGGCGCGACCTTGCCGCTGGTGCAACCGAATTTCTTGATAAACTTGAGCAAGAAGAGCGCGAACGTCATGGTATCGATACACTTAAAGTGGGCTACAACAACGTACACGGTTTCTTCATTCAAGTAAGCCGCGGACAAAGCCATCTAGTACCTCCTCACTATGTTCGCCGTCAAACGCTGAAAAATGCAGAGCGTTACATCATTCCTGAGCTAAAAGAGCACGAAGACAAAGTGCTTAGCTCTAAATCGAAAGCCCTAGCTATCGAGAAGCAGCTTTGGGAAGAGTTGTTTGATTTGCTACTGCCGCACCTAGAGCGCCTACAAAACATCGCCTCTTCGGTATCTCAGCTTGATGTTCTACAAAACTTGGCTGAGCGTGCAGATACCCTTGATTACTGTCGTCCAACCATGACAGAGTCTGCTGGCGTACAAATTCAGGCAGGTCGTCACCCTGTGGTAGAACAAGTGATGGACGAACCCTTTATTGCTAACCCTATCGACCTTAATGATCAACGTAAGATGCTGATCATCACAGGTCCAAACATGGGTGGTAAATCAACCTACATGCGCCAAACTGCACTCATTGCATTGATGGCTCATATCGGTTGTTATGTTCCAGCAGAAAGCGCGACGATTGGTTCTATCGACCGTATCTTTACGCGTATTGGCGCATCCGATGATTTGGCTTCTGGTCGTTCAACCTTCATGGTTGAGATGACAGAAACCGCGAATATCCTGCACAATGCGACGCCAAACAGCCTTGTGCTAATGGACGAAATCGGCCGTGGTACCAGTACTTACGATGGTCTGTCACTGGCTTGGGCAAGTGCAGAATGGCTAGCCAATCAAATCAATGCGATGACACTGTTTGCGACGCACTATTTTGAGCTAACTGAGCTACCGAACCAACTACCAACTTTAGCAAACGTACACCTAGATGCCGTTGAGCATGGTGACAGCATTGCTTTCATGCACGCAGTTCAAGAAGGTGCAGCAAGTAAATCTTACGGTCTAGCGGTAGCTGGATTGGCTGGTGTACCGAAAGCGGTGATCAAGAATGCTCGCGCGAAGCTGACTCAACTAGAAGCGTTAAGTATGGAGTCGCCAACATCGAAGCCAAGCGGTGTCGATATAGCCAACCAACTGAGCCTGATACCTGAACCAAGTGAAGTAGAACAAGCGCTAGCGAATGTTGATCCTGATGATTTAACTCCTCGCCAAGCATTGGAAGAACTTTATCGCTTGAAAAAGCTGCTTTAGTCTCTTTCGAGTAGCCTCTCCCTGCCGTTTGGTAATGTCGTGTTGATTAGGCGGCATAAAATCCAAAAGCCACAAACAAAAAAACGCTGACTTAAAGTCAGCGTTTTTATTTGTCTTCAATTTATAGAAGCATCATCTGTTCATTTAGTCGTTTTCTACGTTGAACAGATTTTCCATATTCAAGCCTTGCTTGATAAGAATCTCACGTAGACGGCGAAGACCTTCAACTTGGATTTGACGAACACGTTCACGAGTCAGACTAATTTCACGGCCTACTTCTTCTAGTGTTGATGGTTCATAGCCAAGTAATCCAAAGCGACGCGCAAGCACCTCTTTCTGCTTAGGATTCAGCTCATCAAGCCAGAAAATCAACGAGTTCTTGATATCGCTATCTTGAGTTGAAACCTCAGGATCTGAATTGTTGATGTCTGGAATAATATCTAACAGTGCTTTCTCACCATCACCACCAATAGGCGTATCAACGGAGCTCACTCTTTCGTTTAGACGAAGCATCTTACTCACATCACCAACTGGTTTATCTAGCTTAGAAGCGATCTCTTCAGCCGTTGGTTCGTGGTCAAGTTTTTGAGATAGCTCTCGTGCCGTACGCAGGTAGATATTCAGCTCTTTCACAACATGAATTGGCAAACGGATAGTGCGAGTCTGATTCATTAGCGCACGTTCAATGGTTTGACGAATCCACCATGTCGCGTAAGTTGAGAAGCGGAAGCCACGCTCTGGATCAAACTTCTCTACGGCGCGGATCAAGCCTAGGTTGCCTTCTTCGATCAGATCGAGAAGTGCAAGACCACGGTTGCTATAACGACGAGAAATTTTTACCACCAAACGCAGGTTACTTTCGATCATGCGTTTGCGTGCTGCTTCATCACCGCGTAGAGCTCGACGTGCATAAAGCACTTCTTCTTCAGCGGTTAATAGTGGTGAGAAACCAATTTCGCCTAAGTAGAGTTGAGTCGCATCTAAGCTTTTAGACGTAACTTCAGTCTCTTCTTTCGCTTCGGTTTTCTTAGTGACTGTTCGTTTTGCTTTTCCAAGAGCTTCCGGTTCCGTGGTTGCTTGGTTAAGATCGAACTCTTCTTTGGTTACTGCATTGCTTATACTCATAACGCCTCCCCCTGGCGAAATTAGCATGACATTACAACTTCATATGTCGCTAAATGACTATGTCACTCCATACAATACGTGATTTTTGCATATTGTATTTAAGGTAAATACCGTTTTGGATTAACTGATTTACCTTGGTAACGAATCTCAAAGTGCAGCCTAACACTGCTGGCTCCAGAGCTTCCCATTGTTGCAATCTTCTGCCCTGGTTTCACACTTTGCCCTTCAGATACTAATAGTCGGTCGTTATGCGCGTATGCACTTAAGTAATTATCATTATGCTTCACAATCACTAGATTGCCGTAGCCTCGTAATGCATTACCCGAATAAACAACCGTTCCCCCTGCAGTAGATACTATTGGCTGACCTCGCTGTCCTGCTATGTCTATGCCTTTATTTCCTTGTTCTCCTACAGAGAAATTCTTAATTACTCTCCCTTTCGTTGGCCATAACCATTTGGATACTTTATTACTCGTTGGTTTTGTTGGCGGTGTAACATTCTGTTTACCTTTAGAACCAACATACTCCTTTGATTTGGATTGTACAACCTTCTTTTGTGGATCTTTTTTCGCCACTTTGGTGGTTGTTTGAGCTGGCGCAGGTTTAGAGTTTTTACTCTTTTGAGGTGTTGTTTTAGGTTTACTTGAGGCCAACAAAGTTGTGGATGCGGCAACTGGCGCAGCAACGGCTGCAACCGCTACCGTTGATTTACCATACGCTGGTGCGTTGTAGCTAGGACGCCATAACTTAAGGCTCTGCCCTGGATGGATGGTATAAGGTGCTGACAGATTGTTATAGCGAATCAGTTCTTTAACATCTTTATTTGTTACGTAAGCAATAAAATAAAGGGTATCGCCTTTTTTCACTTCATAGTAACTACCGCGATAACTACCACGATCAATCGACGAGTAATTCTTGTTTAAGCTTGAAACTGGCGCAGGCGAATTCGCAGCACACCCAACAAGTGCACAGCTAAGCAGTAGAGAACTTCCTTTAAAAACCTTCGAACGCATCGACTTTCTATCCACCTACACCATTAATATTTTTATTAAGCTAACTCACCAGGTACAAGAGGTACAAATCGCACCATCTCGATAACATTCGATAAGAACTCATCGCCGTGGCGAACAATCTTCAACAGTTGTTGTTCATCATCTCCGACCGGAATTAATAAGCGGCCTCCATCTTTCAACTGCTGCAAAAGTGCTTGAGGGATCGACTCTGCAGCAGCGGTGACAATAATCGCATCAAAAGGCGCCTTAGAAGACCAACCTTGCCAACCATCACCGTGCTTGGTTGAGATGTTGTAGAAATCGAGTTGCTTCAACCTACGCTTAGCATCCCATTGTAGCGACTTTATTCTTTCAACCGAATACACGTGATCAACCAACTGAGCCAAAACAGCCGTTTGATAACCAGAACCCGTTCCGATCTCCAAAACGCGGCTGTCTTGTTGTAACTCAAGCAGCTCAGTCATTTTAGCAACAATGTAAGGCTGAGAAATTGTCTGCCCCTGCCCGATAGGCAGCGCATTATTATCATAGGCCTGGTGATGCATAGCCTGTGATAAAAAGCTCTCTCTCGGTAGTAAGTAAATAGCATCAAGAACCTTTTGATCCTGAATACCATTTTCTATCAGAAAAGTAACTAAGCGCTCAGCTTGTGGATTACTCACTTATTTATCCCCTAACCATGTAGTCATCGCACCCAACGACTCATGTGCCGTCAGATCAACTTGTAGTGGTGTTACCGACACAAAACCATGTTCAATGGCATAAAAATCGGTACCCTCACCAGCATCTTGCTCCTTACCAGGAGGGCCAAGCCAATAGATATCATGACCACGTGGGTCTTTCTGCTTGATCATATCTTCAGCATGGTGACGAGCACCTAGACGTGTCACCTGAGTACCCGATAGTTGCTCTAATGCTAAGTCAGGGACGTTCACGTTTAACAGGCGATTGGTCGGGATTGGGTTTGCTAAATGTTGTTCGACAATACGGCGAGCAACCGCTGCTGCTGTCTTAAAATGTTGTTTTCCAACCAGAGAAAATGCCACCGATTGAACACCTAGAAAGTGGCCTTCCATTGCTGCTGCGACTGTACCTGAATAAAGCACGTCATCACCAAGGTTAGCTCCGTGATTAATACCCGTTAAAACCAGATCAGGCATGTCACTCTTTAGGAGTTCGTTCAATGCGAAATGTACACAGTCGGTCGGTGTTCCTTGAACCGAATAGGTATTTCTAGCAATCTCTTGAACACGTAAAGGCTGTTCCAAAGTTAATGAATTTGAAGCACCAGAGCGATTACGGTCAGGTGCCACAATGATAACTTCAGCAAGATCACGTAATTCATTGGCCAGCTCATGAATACCTTGAGCGTGCACACCATCATCGTTGCTGAGTAAAATCTTCATCTTGTATCCTTTCTTTTGTTCCAATGCCAAGTCACTTAGATACCGATATAAAGTCACTTAAACACCGATATAAAGTCACTTAAATATCAATATAAAGTGACTTAGACCCCAGCAAAATCATTATTGCTCGTAGGTTCTTTCTACGTGTACTTCTTCAACTAGCTCACGAACGATAGCGGTTGCGAAACAGCCTGCATCCAGAGAGAATTTAAGAGTGACATTGTCTTCGTTTACTTCCCACGCTAAGCCCATCGGCTTCAGCGACGCTTCACGGCGATCATGGCGCATACGGTTACCACAAATAAGCGCCATTAGATCCGGTTCAGCATCAAGGTGTTTCTGCTCTAGAGCTTGAGACGCATCAGTCGTCGGTAACGCATTATCTCCAGCTAAAGCAACGGTAATAAACGCAGAACCGTTCGCGATGTCTTGATTTACGGTTTCGATATTGTCTGCCGTCACCGCTAATTGCGCGCCGTCTTTAACGACGATATCGCCAACCAATGCCGACGCAAACGCATCTTGCTCAATACGGTCAGAAAGGATTAAGTTGTAGATCCAAGAGCGAGCCGCAGAAAGATATAAGCTGCGCTTATTCTGATTACGCGTACGAACGTTTTCACGACCCCAACGACGAGCTTCAGATAAGTTGTTACCTTCATTACCAAAGCGCTGAGCACCGAAGTAATTTGGCACGCCTACTTGAGCGACTTTTTCCAAACGCTTTACCACATCCTCACAGTCCGTTACTTCAGACAAAGTTAGCTCGAATTGGTTGCCAACTAAATCGCCTGGACGTAACTTTTTATTGTGGCGTGCTGTCGCCAAAATCTCAATGCTTGGGTATTGTGCAAGAAAAGCAGAAAAATCAGGTTCACCTTTTGGTAGATGCACGCTCAACCACTGTTCTGTCACAGCATGACGGTCTTTCAAGCCAGCCCAGCTCACGTCTTTCGACTTAACACCACACGCTTTAGCCAGCTCGTTTGCTACAAAGCTCGTGTTCTCACCCGTTTTGCGAATACGCACCATAAGGTGTTCGCCTTCACCAGTGAACTCAAAACCTAGGTCTTCATTAACGACAAAGTGTTCGGCTTTTGCTTTTAGTTTTGCTTTCGCAGTTGGTTTACCGTTTAGATAAGCCAATGAAGATAAAATATCTGACATGCTGTTCTTTTCGTGTTGGTGCTTACGCACTTTTAGTAATTAGGACCACCGCTTCACATGCGATGCCCTCTTTGCGACCTGTAAAACCTAAACGCTCAGTTGTCGTCGCTTTTACATTCACATTGCTAATGCTGGTTTCTAAATCTTGTGCGATAGCGTGGCACATAGAGTCTATATGAGGCGCCATCTTTGGAGCTTGCGCCATGATAGTAATATCCGCATTACCAATCACGTAGCCTTGTTCTTTTACTCGACGATAAACATCTTTTAGCAGTTCACGGCTATCCGCGCCTTTCCACTCATCATCGGTATCGGGGAAATGACGACCAATATCACCGGCAGCAATCGCACCTAATAAAGCGTCACACAACGCATGAAGGGCAACATCACCATCTGAGTGTGCGATAAGACCCTGCTCATAAGGGACTCTAACGCCACCTATAATTACCGGACCTTCACCACCAAACTTATGTACATCAAAGCCATGGCCAATACGAATCATCATTATTCCTTATTCTGACTTAAATAGAACTCAGCAAGTGCTAAATCTTCAGGCTGAGTAATCTTAAAATTATCTGAACGCCCTGCCACTAAAGCGGGCGATAAACCTTTCCATTCAAAGGCTGAGGCTTCATCGGTAATCGAAACGCCTTGTTGCAACGCCTCGCTTAATGCATTCCACAGAGGCTTTGCTCTGAACATTTGCGGCGTAAGTGCATGCCATAGATCGGCTCGCTCAACGGTATGTTCGATCTGCCCTTGCGCACCTCGCTTCATAGTGTCACGAACTGGCGCCGCTAAAATAGCCCCTACATCATGGCTCATCGCGCCGGAAATTAGCTTGTCGATATCACTGAGTTGAACACAAGGCCTTGCCGCATCGTGAACCATTACCCAATCGCTAAGCTGCTGCTCAGCGATACAGTTTAGCGCAGAGAGTACCGAGTCCGCTCGTTCGCTTCCGCCAGACACTCTGACCACTTTTGGATTCTGGTTGAGTGCTAACTCCGGGTAATAGGGGTCATCATCGCTGATCGCAACGACAATTTTAGAGACTTGTGGATGAGACAGTAATTTCTCAATGGTGTGCTCTAAAATCGTTTTGCCGTTAATCTTAAGATATTGCTTAGGGCGGTCTGCTTTCATTCGGCTACCGACGCCCGCTGCAGGTACAACGGCAATCACACTTTGAAGTTGAGTCGACATTAATGGGATTCCTCACCAATGATGCGGAAAAACGTTTCGCCTTCTTTTACCATTCCAAGCTCATGACGTGCGCGCTCTTCTATCGCGTCTAAGCCTTGGCGTAGATCATCGATTTCCGCAAACATCTCTGCGTTACGAAGATGGAGCTTTTCGTTTACTTGCTGTTGAACTTGGATTTCGTTGTTCACACCGTAGTAATCAGAAAGACCATTTTTACCGAGCCACAGTGTGTGTTGTAGCCAGCCAAACACTATGAGCAGTACTAAAGCAAAAATTCGCATAACACCTTTCGCCGGTTGAAAAAGAAGGAACTAGAATAAGGCACATATATACCATAATGAGCTTATTGGTGCGAGATATGTGGTGTTAGGGAATCAATAAGTCGGAGAATTATTGTCGGGATAGATATGGTAACAATGAGATTCCCTACTCCTTCCTTCGTCAGTCTAGGGAATGACGAACTTTAGATGTAACGAGGAGGAGCTTTAGAACCTAGAGCTTCTTCCCGTCATTTTCTACAGACAAAAAAATGCCCCGCATAAGCGAGGCATTTAAAAAGCTTAGATTAATAATTCGCTAGGAATTATTGACCTTTAACTTCTTTAAGACCGTTGTAAGGAGCTTTAGAACCTAGAGCTTCTTCGATACGGATAAGTTGGTTGTACTTAGCAACACGGTCAGAACGGCTCATAGAACCAGTTTTGATTTGACCTGCAGCTGTACCTACCGCTAGATCAGCGATAGTTGCATCTTCAGTTTCGCCAGAACGGTGAGAGATTACTGCAGTGTAGCCAGCGTCTTTAGCCATCTTGATAGCAGCTAGAGTCTCTGTTAGAGAACCGATTTGGTTGAACTTGATAAGGATAGAGTTAGCTACGCCTTTCTCGATACCTTCAGCAAGAATCTTAGTGTTTGTAACGAACAGATCGTCACCAACGATTTGAAGCTTGTCGCCTAGAAGTTCAGTTTGGTGCTTGAAGCCATCCCAATCAGACTCGTCAAGACCATCTTCGATAGAAACGATTGGGAAGTTGTTCGCTAGCTCAGCTAGGTAGTGGTTGAACTCTACAGAAGTGAAAGTTTTACCTTCGCCCTTCATGTTGTAGATACCAGCTTCTTTGTCGAAGAACTCAGATGCTGCACAGTCCATAGCAAGAGTAACGTCTTTACCTAGTTCGTAACCAGCAGCTGCAACAGCTTCTGCGATAACTTCTAGAGCTTCAGCGTTAGACTTAAGGTTAGGAGCGAAACCACCTTCATCACCAACTGCAGTGCTGTAGCCTTTAGACTTAAGAACTTTAGCTAGGTTGTGGAATACTTCAGCACCTACACGTAGAGCTTCTTTAAGAGTTTTAGCGCCAACTGGTTGGATCATGAACTCTTGGATGTCAACGTTGTTATCTGCGTGCTCACCACCGTTGATGATGTTCATCATTGGTAGAGGCATTGAGAACTGACCAGCAGTACCGTTTAGCTCAGCAATGTGCTCGTATAGAGGCATGCCTTTCGCAGCAGCAGCAGCTTTTGCGTTCGCTAGAGATACAGCTAGGATAGCGTTCGCGCCAAACTTAGACTTGTTATCAGTACCGTCTAGGTCAAGCATGATTTGGTCAACGTCAGCTTGTGCTTTAGCGTCAGAACCTACTAGAGCTTCAGCGATTGGGCCGTTTACAGCTTCAATAGCTTTAAGAACACCTTTACCTAGGAAACGTGATTTGTCGCCGTCACGTAGCTCAAGAGCTTCGCGTGAACCAGTAGATGCGCCAGATGGAGCAGCAGCCATACCTACGAAACCGCCTTCTAGGTGTACTTCAGCTTCTACAGTTGGGTTACCACGTGAATCGATGATTTCACGACCTAGAACTTTAACGATCTTAGACATTGAATGTTTCCTTCTCGTTGAATATATAAATGTCAAATTTAAAGGTAGCAGCACAACTTACGCAGCTACCTGTATTCCTTTTTACTTCTCTAATTCGCCGCGCTGGAACTCGCCAGCTGCTTTAACGAAACCTGCAAACAATGGGTGACCATCGCGAGGTGTTGAAGTGAACTCTGGGTGGAATTGAGCAGCAACAAACCATGGGTGGTTCGGGTTCTCAATAACTTCAACCAGTTTCTTGTCCGCAGATAGACCCGATACTTTTAGGCCCGCTTTTTCAATTTGTGGACGAAGATTGTTGTTCACTTCGTAACGGTGACGGTGACGTTCATGGATCGTCGCGCTACCGTATAATTCGTAAGCTTTTGTCCCTTTAGCTAGGTGACAAAGCTGTGAACCAAGACGCATTGTGCCGCCAAGGTCAGATGTTTCTGTACGCTCTTCAACTTTACCTTCGCCATCAGTCCACTCAGTGATAAGACCAACAACTGGGTACTTAGTTTCAGTACAGAATTCAGAAGAGTGTGCCCCTTCCATTTTCGCAACGTTACGAGCGTACTCGATAAGTGCTACTTGCATACCTAGACAGATACCTAAGTACGGTACTTTGTTTTCACGAGCGTATTGAGCAGCAAGAATCTTACCTTCAACACCACGATCACCAAAGCCACCAGGAACTAGGATTGCATCTAGGCCTTCTAAAACTTCTACGCCACGAGACTCAACATCTTGTGAATCTACGTATTTAATATTAACGCTTAGGCGATTTTTCAAGCCCGCGTGTTTTAGCGCTTCATTTACTGATTTGTATGCGTCTGGTAGTTCAATGTACTTACCAACCATACCAATCGTCACTTCACCCGTTGGGTTAGCTTCTTCGTAAATTACTTGTTCCCATTCAGACAGGTCTGCTTCTGGAGCTGTGATGCCGAAACGCTTACATACAAGTTCATCAGTGCCTTGAGCTTTAATAAGCTGAGGGATCTTGTAGATAGAGTCAACATCGCGCATAGAAATAACTGCATTTTCTTGCACATTACAGAACAGAGCAATTTTCTTACGCTCGTTCGAAGGAATGTTGCGGTCTGAACGACAAACTAGGATGTCTGGCTGAATACCAATAGACAGCAGCTCTTTTACAGAGTGTTGCGTTGGCTTAGTTTTCACTTCGCCCGCAGCTGCTAGGTATGGCACTAGAGTAAGGTGCATGAACATTGCGCGTTCACGGCCTAGCTCTACTGCTAGCTGACGAATCGCTTCCATGAATGGTAGAGATTCGATATCACCAACCGTACCACCAACTTCAACAAGCGCGATATCGTGGCCAGCTGCGCCAGAAATTACACGCTCTTTGATAGAGTTAGTGATGTGCGGGATAACCTGAATAGTTGCACCTAGGTAATCACCGCGACGCTCTTTAGCGAGTACGTCTGAGTAAACACGACCTGCAGTGAAGTTGTTACGCTTAGTCATCTTGGTGCGAATGAATCGCTCGTAGTGACCAAGGTCAAGGTCAGTTTCAGCGCCATCTTCCGTAACGAACACTTCACCGTGTTGAGTCGGGCTCATTGTGCCTGGATCAACGTTGATGTAAGGGTCAAGCTTCATCATAGTCACTTTAAGACCACGAGCTTCTAAAATAGCCGCAAGAGATGCTGCTGCAATACCTTTACCTAGAGAGGATACAACCCCGCCAGTAACAAAAATGTAATTTGTCGTCATGTTTAACCTGAAATTGGTTGAATGAGGGAAATGGATTACTTCTGGACGGGATGAAAATATACCAGAAGCCCCTTATCGCCACAACGTGAAATCTATCACACTGCTATTTTTTATTTTTTGCTTCAAATCAATTCATGATAAAAGCTTTGATGATCTTTTCTCCGCCACTTTGACTTCATCCCATATGGAATCAAGCTGTTGTAGAGAAAAGTCGGTCAAAATTTTATCTTGCTGACGAACTTTTTGTTCCACACCTTTAAAGCGGCGTGAAAATTTCAGATTGGCTTTATTGAGAGCCGTTTCTGGATTTTTACCCAAATGTCGCACTAAATTGACGGTAGCAAACAACAAATCACCCAGTTCTTCTTCAACTAAATCTTCGTTTGGCGTTACTTGAAGCGCTTCTTCTAGCACCTCATCAACTTCCTCTAAAACCTTATCGGCGACTGGGCCAATAGAGTCCCAATCAAAGCCAAATTTCGCGACTTGCTTTTGAATTTTTGTAGCACGCGAAAGTGCAGGTAGAGAGTTTGGTATTGAGTCTAGAATACTTTCTTGAGTTTTGCCTGCCTGTGCTTTCTCTTTGGCTTTTTCAGCTTCCCAGTTGGCATTAATTTCGTCATCACTGGCAAACTCGGTATCAGAAAACACATGAGGATGACGGCGCGTCAACTTCTCATTAATACCGTCGACCACATCAAAGAACTCAAACAAGCCCTGCTCTTTCGCCAATTGGCTATAGAAGATCACTTGAAACAACAGGTCACCCAACTCTTCTTGCAGGTTTGGCCAATCTTTGTTGTGAATCGCGTCCACCACCTCGTAGGTCTCTTCGATCGTATGCGGCACAATGGTTTCAAAATTTTGTTTCAAATCCCAAGGACAGCCACCTTCAGGATCGCGCAGCTTAGTCATGATCTGTTCAAGTTGTTCAATCGGGTGATTCATCGTTTTATTCCTATTCACTGTCTTTGATTTTTAAATTTATAACGTCTTCTAAAACTAAAAAAGGTGAGTAGCCAAAACCACTCACCTTTGTTGATACTGTCTAATTCTCTAAATTACGCATCTTTCACTAAGCAGTTGTTACTTTAACAAGGCAACAAGCTTTCGCGATTCCATCACATAGCTCGCCTATGTGATGGAACAAGAAAGCGCAGTTAACGCAGTAAAAGTGACTAATGCAACGTGAAAGTTAGCCTAGGCGTTTAACCGACATGACATCTTTGATCTGTTCTACTCGGCTCGTCACTCGACTCAGAATTTCAATATTGGTCACTTCCAAATCGAAATCCATCACCGACAGCTGACGTTTATAGTCAATACGGCTCTTCATTGTCGTCACACTGACTTTTTCGTTCAAGAACAGGGATGTGATGTCTTTCAACAAGCCGGTACGTTCTAGCGCCTCTACACGCAGTGTTAAGATATACGAGCCTACAAAACCATCTCCCCACACCGTATCGATGATACGTTCAGGGGCATGTAGGTTAAGTTCACTTAACTGCTCACAATCGCTGCGGTGTACTGAGATACCACGCCCTTGAGTAATGTAACCTTTGATCACATCGCCAGGGATAGGCTGACAACAACGAGCCAAGTGGGTCATTAGGTTATCGACACCTTCAACGACGACGGCATCCTTTTTCGGACGACTCTGATGCGCAGGCTTATTGTCAGACTCAAGCAACTTCTCGAGTGCTTTCTTATCTTCTTCTTCAGCCGTCGGCTTATTGACCAGAGCATTGATGTGATTAACCACTTGGTTAATACGCAAATCACCGCTACCAATACCTGCATACAATTCATCAGGTGTATTGACGTTGAATCGTTTCAGCGCGTACTGCTCGGCATCTTTCAGTGTTGCACCGACTCTGCCTAGCTCGATTTCTAGGATGTCTCGCCCAGCTTCTAGGTTTTTCTCACGACTCTGAGCACGGAACCAAGCGTTAATTTTTGCTCGAGCTCGACTTGAATGAACAAAGCCTGTGGTCGGATTCAACCAATCACGTGATGGATTCGGTTCTTTTTGAGTAATGATCTCAACTTGATCGCCCATCGCCAACTTATGAGTAAACGGAACGATTCGACCTGCGACTTTGGCACCGATACAACGGTGTCCAACCATCGAGTGGATGTGGTAAGCAAAATCCAACGGCGTTGCACCCATTGGTAAATCGACCACATCACCGCGTGGTGTAAAGGCATAGACACGGTCATCAAAGACTTGGCTACGTACTTCATCCAGCATTTCGCCAGAATCCGACATCTCTTCTTGCCAATCGATAAGCTTACGCAACCACGTAATTTTCTCATCGTAGCCACTGCGTACACCGCTAGAAGCACCTTCTTTGTACTTCCAGTGCGCAGCCACACCTAACTCAGAGTCTTCGTGCATTTGCTTGGTACGGATCTGAATTTCGATGGTCTTGCCTTCAGGGCCAAGAACTACGGTATGAATCGATTGATAACCATTGGGCTTAGGGTTCGCCACATAGTCATCAAATTCACTTGGGAGGTGTTTATATTTGGTGTGAACCACACCTAGACCGGCATAACAGTCTTGCAGTTGGTCTGCAATAATACGTACGGCACGCACGTCAAAAAGCTCATCAAACTCTAAGCCTTTTTTCTGCATTTTACGCCAGATACTGTAGATATGTTTGGGACGACCGCTGACTTCAGCATTGATGCTTGAGCGGTTCATTTCGGACGTGAGATCATCAACAAAGTCAGTGATGTATTGTTCGCGCACGATACGGCGCTCTGACAACTGTTTGGCAATCTGCTTGTAGGTATCGGGTTGTTGATAGCGGAAAGCGTAATCTTCAATTTCCCACTTTAGCTGACCAATACCGAGACGGTTTGCTAGAGGCGCATAGATGTTGGCACACTCTTTTGCTGCCGCACGGCGCACAGCATCAGGGGCTTTTTTCACTTCTATAAGGTTGCAAATTCGTTCTGCTAGCTTGATAACAACGCAGCGGAAATCATCGACCATCGCCAGTAGCATTCGACGAACGTTATCGACTTGACCCGAGGCAGCACTGCCTTCAAGGGTCACGTTGAGCTGGCCTAACGCCGCCATTTCTTCAACGCCATCAATCAGCTTTACGGTTTCTTTGCCGTAGCATTCTTCAAACGCTTCACGCTCAAAAACGCCGCTTGAGACGACTGGGAAAAGTTGTGCAGCAATTAAAGTGGCACGGTCCATCGACAATGTAACCAAGATTTCGATCATCTCGCGTCCACGCCAAAGCAGGAGCGACGCTTGCTCGTGATCTTTTAATAGCTCTTCACAGTGACGATAAACTTTGGTCAGTTTATTCGAGGTTTTTACGTCTTGATTAAGTGACGCAATCCAACTTTCTAGCTCAAACTGTTCGCTTGGGTTTAAATGTGCGCTTCGTACCGCAACCATCATGCCTTCCTAGTTATTATGTTTTATACCCAATTCAATATGACTAACTGATTCCAAGTTAGTTCGACTCATATTGATATCAGCGCAGGCTTCCCTGCGCCTTTGTAATACATTTTTAAGCCTTGTTTAAGGGCTTCTAAGCCTTGATAAAGAGAGCCATCGATTCTAGATGACTGGTATGGGGGAACATGTCCAACATGCCAAGTTTGGCTAATTGATAGCCTTGTTTTTCTAAACTCTCAGAATCTCTCGCTAGAGTAGCAGGATTACACGAAACATAAACCACACGCTTCGCTCCTAACGCTGAAATTTGATCAACGATCCCACTCGCTCCAGCGCGTGCTGGGTCAAGTAATACTTTATCGAATTTCTCTTTTGCCCAAAGCTGTGAAGATAAATCTTCTTCGAGGTTCGCTTGGTAAAACTCCGTATTGCTTAATTGGTTTAACGCTGCATTGGATGTCGCCTGTTGAACCATTTCATCAACACCTTCTACACCAACGACAAACGCCGATTGTTGTGCGATAGGCAAACTGAAATTGCCTAGCCCACAAAACAGATCAAGCACACGCTCATCCGCTTGAGGCTCTAACCACTCAATCGCTTGAGCAACCATCTGCTGGTTCACTTTCTGGTTCACTTGTATAAAGTGATTTGGCTCAAAAGGTAAGGTCACACCGGTTTCGCTATAAGCTGGCGCGTCCCCGACCAAACGAACCAACTTATCGGTTTCTGGCATCGAGTACAGAGTTGCACTTTCTTCTTTCGCGAGCGTCATCAGCGCTTGCTCATCTTTTTCAACCAAAGGCTTAAGGTGACGCAGCACCATAACAGGGCCAGTATCCCCAATCACTAATTCAACGTGTCCTAAAGACGTAAGGTTGCTGAAAGTATTCAGTAAACTTTTTAGTTTTGGCAGCAGTACATTAAGGCGAGGGTCAAGCACCGCGCAGTCGGTGATGTTTTCAATCTGTTTGCTTTGTTTCTTACGGAAACCAAACTGAAGCTGCTGTGTCTTCTTATCAACAAATAGGCTGATACGCGCGCGACGTCGATAGCCGGTTTCATCCCCCACAATCGGTTCAACAACTTCGGTGTTAGACGTTTGGTATTTGCTCATCAGGTGCGTCAAAGATTGTGATTTATGCTCAACCTGAGATGAGTAACCGAGATGCTGAAGATGACAGCCACCACACTGTTCAAAGTGCTTACAAAATGGCTTTAAACGCAGCTCACTCGGTTGAAGTAATTTGATGAGTTTTGCTCGCGAAAACTTACTTTTGCTCTCTGTAAGTTGAATAACCACCTTCTCACAGGGCAATGCGCCATCAATGAAAACGGGTTTGTTCTTCTGATAAGCGATGCCAGCGCCATTGTGATCCATTCGTTCAACCAAAACCGATTGATGCTTGGTCTCGAGTTGAGTTTTCTTTTTTGGTTGGAAAAAACGTGCCATTGCTTGTGCCTAATGTATCTTTTAATAAGTAATTGGTATCCAGGACTCACTATTCTGTCTTGGAATCATTGTCGAACGTCACGGCTTTGATTAAGCTTACCGTTCACTTAACCGCCATTGTGTGCGTTATTTTCCCATATCCAGACCTCGATGTAATTAAAGAACATGACCAGATATGGCTTAAGAGCCCGTGTAATTACCTTAACTCTAGCTCCAACCCTGATTATTGGGCTGCTATTGAGTGCATTTTTCTCATTTAACCGCTATCAAGACCTTGAGGGTCAAGTGGTTAACACTGGTACTAGCATCATTGAACCACTAGCAATTGCGAGTGAGTCTGGCATGAAGCTCGAAAGTCGAGAGTCTGTTCGTCAGCTGATTAGCTATGCGCATCGAAAAAATTCTAAGCTGGTGCGCAGTATTGCGGTGTTTGATGAACGTCATGAGTTGTTTGTAACGTCAAACTTCCATCCTGATTTTGAAAGCCTGACCTATCCGAAAGATAAACCGATTCCGCATTTAAGCTCATCGAACCTGCTCGATAATACGCTGATTCTTCGGACACCCATCATAGCTGAAGGTCAATACATCAACTCAGCCAACGGTCAATCGCAAGCAAACCAAGCAATAGGCTACATTGCGATAGAGTTAGACTTGTCGTCACTTCGATTGCAGCAGTATCAAGAAGTGTTCTCTGCTTTCTTGGTGTTGATTCTAGGGCTTGGTTTATCAGGCGTGTTTGCGTTCCGTTTGATGCACGATGTAACTCAACCGATCACGCACATGAAAAATATGGTCGACCGAATTCGTCGTGGTCACTTAGATGTGCGTATCGAAGGTAAAATGCACGGTGAGCTAGATTCACTGAAAAACGGTATCAACGCGATGGCGGTCTCGCTATCAGAATATCACGTCGAGATGCAGCACAGTATCGACCAAGCAACATCTGATCTGCGTGAAACCCTAGAGCAATTAGAGATTCAAAACGTTGAGTTAGACATTGCGAAAAAACGCGCTCAAGAAGCAGCTCGTGTTAAATCTGAGTTCTTGGCGAATATGTCTCACGAGCTTAGAACACCGCTTAATGGTGTGATTGGCTTTACTCGCCAGATGCTCAAGACCCACCTATCGAACAGCCAAACCGACTACTTACAAACCATTGAACGCTCGGCTAATAACCTACTCAGCATCATCAACGATATCTTGGACTTCTCGAAACTTGAAGCCGGCAAGCTCGCTCTAGAAAACATTCCATTTGAGTTCCAATCGAGCCTAGAAGAGGTGGTTAACCTTCAAGCCACTAATGCCCATGAGAAAGGCCTTGAGCTTACGCTTAAGATCGACCCGAAAGTACCACCAGGCGTTGTTGGTGATCCACTGCGTATCCAACAGATCCTGACTAACCTCGTGGGTAACTCGATCAAGTTTACCGAGCGTGGCAACATTGATATCAGCGTTGAGCTGCGTTCACAAAGCGAAGACAGCATTGAGCTGCAGTTTATGGTTCGAGACACGGGTATTGGTATCTCAGAGCGCCAACAAGCACAACTTTTCCAAGCCTTCAGCCAAGCCGATGCGAGTATCTCTCGTCGTTATGGTGGTACAGGCTTAGGTCTGGTCATCACCCAAAAACTGGTCAGCCAAATGGGCGGAGAGATCAGCCTAACCAGTCGTCTTCACCAAGGCTCCACCTTCTGGTTCACCCTAAGACTATCGACTACCGATATGCCGATGACAGAACTAATAGAGACTCAGTGTCTGCAAGACAAGCAACTGCTGCTTATCGAGCCAAACATGCAAGCAGCATCAATTACTCAGCAGATCCTAACCCAAGAAGGTTTAGTGGTAACGTACCGTTCGGTTATGCCTGACGAATCTACCTCATATGACTACGTTCTGCTTAACTTAGCCGCGAACCAAGAGTATCAATTTGATACCGTGAGTGGCTGGGCGATTGGCGCGAAGAAGATCGCTCAGAACGTGATTATTGGTACACCAAGTACTGAGCTAGCGTTGGGTGAGCAATTGATGAAAGAAGTTGATGTTCAGTGCATTACTAAGCCTCTCTCTCGCAAGAAATTGCTGCAAACTTTGGTCTCGAATCAAGCTCCAACCTTAATTGCACCCGCTATTGAAACACATTCAGAAGAGAAACTACCGCTTACGGTATTGGCGGTCGATGATAACCCTGCCAACCTTAAACTGATTACTGCGCTACTAAAAGAGCGAGTAGAGACAGTTATCAGTTGTACCAGTGGTCAGAAAGCTATCGACAAAGCGACAGAGACTCCATTTGATGTCATTTTCATGGATATTCAAATGCCGCAGATGGACGGCGTGACCGCTTGCCAAAAAATTAAGGCGTTGGCGAACAATGCAAACACGCCTGTGATTGCCGTTACTGCGCATGCAATGATGGGGGAACGTGATCGACTACTTGAAGCAGGTATGGATGACTACCTAACTAAACCCATTGAAGAGCATGTGTTACAACAGGTTCTTATTCATTGGAGCCCTACCTCTGAGATTGAGCACATTGATAAAATAGACCCAGATCACCCGGCGGTCTCTGCTGAAATCGACCACAGCTCTGTTTCAGAAATTGAAGCCAGCGAGCACAAGAACATCATCATTGATTGGCAAGCAGCTTTGAAACAAGCCGCCAATAAAGAAGACCTCGCACGCGATATGCTGCAAATGCTCGTAGATTTTATTCCTGAAGTTTATGAAACCGCGGAAAAAGCGATCGAAGACAGTGACTACCCCGTTGAAGCGCTGACACACATCATCCACAAGATGCATGGCAGCAGCTCATACAGTGGGGTACCAAGGCTTAAGTCGGTATGTGCAACGATAGAGAAAGAACTTCGTTCAGGCACTTCTGTTGAAGACATTGAACCGGAGCTTTTTGAACTTCAGGATGAATTAGATAAGGTTCAAGCAACCGCGATTCATTATTTAAAACCAGCCAAGACCTAGCGAATATTTCTGACTCAAAATATTCATTAAACAGTTTGCCAGCCAATAAAAAAGCAGAGCTCATGAGCTCTGCTTTTTTTTGTCTAGAACCTAGGGCACTAGATATAATACCAATCACAGTAAGTAAGTGATCAAAAATAGCGTAGGAAAAAGGCTTGAGAACAAGGCGTGATTTTTTGATAAGTAGTTATTCTACAATAAAAAATTATAACGCAGTTTTCGAGCATTTTAACAAGCTAGGGTGACCAGTTATTTACTACGATTGGTATAAAGTAGCGGTAATCTATTTACGACTCGAGTAGTACCGTCGCCACCGCATAATGGCGCTCATCAGAGATAGTCAGGTGAATCGACTTAGTACCACTCGCATCTGCGATTTCACGCGCTTTTTTATGCAGGCTTAGAACTGGCTTGCCATGCTCATCGTTTGAAATCTCGAAGTCGTGGAAGGTCACACCAAGAGCGATGCCAGTGCCTAATGCCTTAGACGCCGCCTCTTTTGCAGCAAAACGCTTTGCAAGGTAACGCCCTTTTTGCTTAAGTTGCTGGAATACTTCAAATTCAGAATCCGTCAAAATACGCTGAGCGAAAGCCTCACCACTTCGTGATAATGCTTTTTCAACACGTTCAATTTCTGCGATATCTGTACCTAATCCAACAACAGCCATGTTTACCCTACTACCAACTTCTATCTATTAACTTTTCGATTCTACTGATTAACCGCTTACAACTAAGCGAATGCCGAGTTAAAGAACTAAGCGTTGTTGCGTGCTGTTTCCATCACGGCTTTCATGTCTGCAACGGCTTTATTCAAACCATCAAAGACTGCGCGGCCCATGATCGAGTGACCGATGTTCAACTCGTAAATCTCAGGAAGTGCCGCAATCGGCGCTACGTTATGATAAGTCAGACCGTGACCCGCATTCACTGTAATACCAAGGTCGTCTGCGTAACTTGCACCTGCAGCAATCTTTTTAAGCTCGTCTTGTTGGTCTTCTTCAGTTTTAGCATCAGCATAGTGGCCAGTGTGCAGTTCAATGAACGGTGCGCCACACGCTTTCGCAGCATCGATTTGCTCACGATCGGCATCGATAAACAGAGATACTTTGATACCAGCAGTCGACAATTTTTCGGTCGCCGCTTTGATCTTTTCAAGTTGACCAACCACGTCCAAGCCACCTTCCGTCGTCAGCTCTTCACGCTTTTCTGGAACCAGACAAACGAACTCAGGATTAGTATCGAGTGCAATTTGAACCATCTCGTCCGTTACGGCCATCTCTAAGTTCATGCGAGTCTGGATTGTCTCAGCAAGAATACGTACATCGCGATCAACAATATGACGGCGATCTTCACGCAGGTGAATGGTAATGCCGTCAGCACCCGCACGTTCAGCAATTTCAGCTGCGTGTACTGGGTCTGGATATTTAGTACCACGTGCATTACGTAGAGTTGCAATATGGTCGATATTAACGCCTAAAAGGATTGAGCTCATTTTCCAATACTCCGTGCTCTAGAGAGGGCTATTGTTGGCATAAATAGCTCTCTACTTTTTAATGGTTTACCGCCAAGATACGGCTTTAAGGCTATGCGTGTAAAGCGTTTTGCTGCTTTTAACTGCTCTTTAGTGATAAACCTACGTTCGCTAATTGCGATAAGTTCATCGCCCATAAATGTCAGGTTATCTCGACGCACAGAAGCGATGAAACCTTTCTGCTCTCGATAGCGATAAGTCATGCTCGGATCAATCGGTTCACCGGTGCCAGCACAATGCAAAAAGTCGACGCCGTACCCCATAGCGGAAAGTAGAGCCAATTCAAAACGACGTAGCGCTGGCTCAGGGTTCTCATTATGAGCTAGCTCTGTTAAGGCATGAAGATAGTCGTGAAAAAATGCAGGCATGGCCACTTCGGCCATCAACACTCGTCCAACTAATTCATTAACGTACATTGCTGAATACAGATTGATACCGGCAAGAGGAAGCCCCAAGCTGATCGGTTCAGCTTGGCGTAACGTTTTCATTGAACCATTGCCTGACCACTTAAGCAGCAGCGGCGTAAAAGGTTGCAGTGCACCTTTTAAATTAGAACGCTTACTCCGCGCACCTTTAGACATCAACGTCACCCGACCGTACTCTTCACTGAAGACGTCCAGAATCAGGCTCGACTCACTGTATGGTCGACGGTGCAACACAAAGCATCGCTGTAACCCTTCGCTCAATCACTTACCCTTCTTACAGATACAAAAAGAGAGAGTTCGCACTCTCTCTTGTATTTATATTCAATTCAACTTTCTTAATATCAGAAAGTGACGTTCAATATATTATAGATCGTCGATGTAGCCTAACGAGCGAAGTGCACGCTCATCGTCAGCCCAACCAGACTTAACTTTAACCCAAGTCTCTAGGTAAACCTTACGACCGAACAATTCTTCCATGTCGATACGCGCTTCACGACCAATCGTTTTGATCTTCTCGCCCGCTTTACCAATCACCATCTTCTTCTGACCAGTACGTTCAACAAGAATCAAAGCATTGATGTGGAAACCATCGTTATCAGGGTTGTAATCGAAACGCTCGATTTCAACCGTTACTGAGTAAGGTAGCTCTTCGCCTGTGAATCGCATCAGTTTTTCACGGATGATTTCAGAAGCCATAAAGCGCTGTGAGCGATCCGTTACGTACTCTTCAGGGAAGTGGTGCGTCGCTTTTGGTAAAGAATTACGAACGTGCTTACGCAGTACATCGATATTCTTACCTTGCTTCGCTGAGATTGGCACAACATCAAGGAAGTCCATCTTCTTAGACACTTCCATCATATGTTGCATCACGTCGGTACGATCTTGAACGTTGTCTACTTTGTTAATACAAAGGACAACTGGGAAATCTGTTTTTCTCAGTTTGTTCAGTACCATCTCATCGTCGTCAGTCCAGTGAGTACCGTCAACAAGGAAAAATACTAGGTTCACATCGCTCAGTGAGCTGTTCGCCGCACGGTTCATCAAACGGTTGATTGCACGCTTTTCTTCAATATGAAGTCCAGGAGTATCAACGTAGATCGCTTGGTAATCACCTTCAGTTTCTACCCCCATAATACGGTGGCGTGTCGTCTGAGGTTTACGTGATGTGATCGAGATTTTCTGACCCAAAATATGGTTCAGAAGCGTCGATTTACCTACGTTTGGTCGACCCACGATAGCGATGAAGCCACAGTGTTGATTTTCCGGTAGGCCCGTTTTTTTGCTATCAGATGAAAAGAATGCATCGATATCGAAATCTTGATTGTTATCAGACATTGCTTAGTTGCTCTAATGCTGTTTCAGCAGCCGCTTGTTCTGCCTTGCGGCGGCTAGTGCCTTTACCGATAACAGGTTTATCCACACCTGCCACTTCACACTCAACCGTAAACTCTTGGTTGTGTGCTTCACCTTTAATATTAGTCACTGTGTAGACAGGTAGGGGATTTCTTCGACCTTGCAAAAACTCTTGTAAGCGAGTTTTTGGATCTTTTTGAGATACACCAGGCTGAATAGACTCTAGGCGAGATTGGTACCAGCTTAAAATAATACGGCGAACAACCTCGGTATCACTATCTAAATAGACAGCGCCGATGATCGCTTCAACCGCATCCGCTAGAATAGAATCACGACGGAAACCGCCACTCTTCAACTCACCTGGACCTAATTTTAAGTAATCTCCTAGTTCGAATTCACGACCTAGTTCTGCCAATGTATGACCACGTACTAATGTTGCGCGCATGCGGCTCATATCACCTTCGTTTACCTTAGGGAAACGGTGGTAAAGATCATCAGCGATAACAAAACTTAAAATTGAATCGCCCAGAAACTCAAGACGTTCGTTATGTTTACCTGCGGCACTGCGGTGAGTCAGTGCCAAATGGATAAGATCGGCATCATTAAACTGATAGCCAATCTTTCTCTCTAGTTTATCAATTGGAGAATTCATGCTCTCTCGATGTGTTATGTGATCGATTAGTGAATCCCACCGATGCGATTAAAACGCACACCAGTAGGAATCCATGTTGGAAGCACGCTGTCTGAACCGCGTTCGAATTCGAAGCTGATCCAAATAGCAACGGCCTTACCAACAAGGTTTGCTTCAGGGACAAAGCCCCAGTAACGGCTGTCAGCACTGTTGTCACGGTTATCACCCATCACAAAGTACTGGCCTTCTGGAACGACCCATTCGTTAACACCATTGCGAGGCTGATACGCTTGCACACGATCACGGCGTAATGGGTTAACTAAAATCTGATGTTCTACGTCTCCAAGCTGTTCATTCAGCTGAATCAGAGGCACACCATCTTGAATAAATTGGCTTTCTTCAACATTACTTAGTTTCACTGGGTCACAGCTACTTGTACCCTTCGCCTGAATACAGATCTCTTTACGAGAGCTGTAGCGAATGGTGTCGCCTGGCATACCTACAACACGCTTGATGTAGTCGATATTAGGCTGAGGTGGGTACTTAAATACGATTGAATCACCGCGTTCTGGTTTACCTGTTTCTACCAATTGAGAGCGCCATACAGGATCTTTTAGACCATAAGCGTACTTTTCTACCAAGATGAAATCACCAACCAATAGTGTTGGCATCATCGAGCCAGATGGAATTTGAAACGGTTCATAAATAAATGAACGCAAAACCAAAACAAATGCAATTACAGGGAAAATGGACACACTGTTCTCAACCCACCAAGGCTGAGCCGTAACTTTTGCGCTGGTTGCAGCGTCTAGGCCATTCGACTGTGCTTCAACGTCAGCCAGTTTTTGTTGGCGCTTCTTCGCCCACACAAACTTTTCCAACGCCCATACAATGCCGGTCACTAGAGTTACGATCACTAAGATAAGCGAAAATGTATTAGCCATTGATATCCCTTAAATTTCATTTCTTTAAAAATAACGAAAGTGAAAGAGTAGCGAGCTACTCTTTCACTTTCAATTATTCGTTTAATGCTGGATAAAGTTAATCTTTGCCAACATGAAGAATTGCTAAGAATGCTTCTTGAGGCAGTTCAACGTTACCGATCTGCTTCATACGCTTCTTACCTTCTTTTTGTTTCTTAAGAAGTTTCTTCTTACGACTGATATCACCACCGTAACATTTTGCGATTACGTTCTTACGCAGTTGTTTCACTGTAGAACGAGCAATAATGTGGTTACCAATCGCGGCTTGAATCGCGATATCGAACATCTGACGAGGGATGAATTCTTTCATCTTCTCAACCAGTAGACGACCACGAGACTGAGCAATGTCTTTGTGTGTAATGATCGCCAGTGCATCAACCGTTTCGCCGTTAAGCAATACGTCAACACGAACCATGTTCGACATTTCAAAACGTTGGAAGTTGTAATCCAGTGACGCATAGCCACGAGATGTTGATTTCAAACGGTCGAAGAAGTCTAGAACCACTTCAGCCATAGGAAGGTCGTACGTCACAGCAACCTGCTTACCGTGATAAACCATATCAACTTGCACGCCACGTTTTTCTACACATAAGGTAATTACGTTACCTAGGTATTCCGACGGCACAAGGATATTACAACGAGCGATAGGCTCGCGAATTTCTTCTACATCATTAGTCGCAGGCAGTTTAGCCGGGCTATCGACGTAAAGAATTGTGCCATCTGTTTTTACAACTTCGTACACTACGGTTGGTGCCGTTGTGATTAGGTCTAGGTCGTATTCACGCTCTAAACGCTCTTGGATGATCTCCATGTGAAGCATTCCTAAGAAGCCACAACGGAAACCAAAGCCAAGTGCTGCTGAACTTTCTGGTTCGTAAAACAGTGATGCATCGTTCAGGCTTAGTTTGCCTAGTGCGTCACGGAAGTTTTCGTAGTCATCAGACGATACTGGGAATAGACCTGCGTATACCTGAGGTTTCACTTTTTGGAAACCTGGTAGACGTTCTGTGCTGCCGCCTTTTGCAAGCGTCAACGTATCACCAACAGGTGCGCCAAGGATGTCTTTAATACCACAAACAACCCAGCCAACTTCGCCAGTGTTTAGCTCAGTTGTGTCGATTTGCTTAGGTGTGAAGATGCCTAGACGGTCAACACCCCAAACTTGGTCTGTCGACATTACTTTAATCTTGTCATTCTTCTTCAGCTTACCGTTCTTGATACGAACCAAAGAAACAACGCCTAAGTAGTTATCGAACCAAGAGTCAATGATCAGCGCTTGAAGTGGCGCTTCTGGATCACCTTCCGGTGGCGGGATAGCCGTTACGATATTCTCAAGAACATCATCAACACCGATACCGGTTTTTGCAGAACAACGCGTCGCTTCCATCGCATCGATACCAACGATCTCTTCGATTTCTTCAGCAACACGCTCAGGTTCCGCAGCAGGTAAGTCAATCTTGTTCAAGATTGGCACTACTTCCAGTTCCATTTCGATCGCGGTGTAACAGTTTGCTAGAGTTTGAGCTTCAACACCTTGGCCAGCATCTACTACTAGAAGCGCACCTTCACAAGCGGCTAGAGAGCGAGATACTTCGTAAGAGAAGTCTACGTGTCCAGGGGTATCGATAAAGTTAAGTTGGTAAGTTTCACCATCTTTAGCTTTGTAATCTAAAGTCACACTCTGCGCTTTAATTGTAATACCACGCTCGCGTTCTATATCCATAGAATCGAGGACTTGAGCTGCCATCTCACGTTCACTTAACCCTCCACAAACTTGGATTAAGCGGTCAGAAAGGGTCGACTTACCGTGGTCGATGTGGGCGATAATCGAAAAATTACGAATGTGCTTCATAGGCTTGGTGTGACTAAACTCTTTGAATAGGGATAATAAGAAAGCCGCAACGCGTCCAATCTACAGTCAGCATTGGTGGCGGCATTTCAATCAAGTTGGCAGATTCTACCCAATTTAAGGGCAAGAAGCATCATAAATTAGATGAGAGACTTACCTAGGATTCGAATCAAGACGACTTCTTGCTTGGATTTGTCTTCCATAGGTTTGGCTAAGCGCTTCGCTAAGGCAATACCACCAGCAGTGAACAGCGCAGCACTTAAGATAACAATGCCCTCGCCCCCTTGGAGTAAGGGTTGTAACAAGAGTTGTCCAAAACCAGCACCAATCATCAACATGAAAAGTGGAATGAGGTAAACAATCGCCGCCGACTGAAGTAAGCTTTTTTCTGGAAAGCCAATTTCTACGATCTGGCCTGCTTTGACTAGACTTTGAGTTTTAAGCTGCCAAAACAAGGATTTATTACCAACAGCCTTGGTCACAATACCCGTTCCGCAGCTTTTTTGAGATGAGCAGCTGCTGCAACTGGTTTGTTGTTCGCAGCTCAATTGAACAAAATATTGCTTACCTTTTTGTTCGACTGAGCTAACGGTCGCCAACGCAGTCATCATTGCGCTGGTGCCGGTTTATTGAACGCGACGGATTGAGCGATACGCTTGGCCGTTGCTGGCGGAATATCACCAACCACAGAGATTTCTTTGTCGCCAATCACTAAGCTGTGCAAGGTTCTTCGCCCTTGGCGTACCAGCTGTCCTTTCAATGAATGTTCGTCTTTATCGGCGATATAAACCGAAAAGCTGAATAACCCATCACTGAAAAGCTGACTTTCAACCATTTTTTCGGTCGCAGCCATTTGGTAACGGCTGAGTTCTTTCGATTTAAATCCTTCTGGTACCCACGAAGCTTGCCAGTCGGTCTCACTCACCAAGCCTTCTGGCAATGACAAAACCTTCGGCAATTTAGCTTGATTCAAGCCGCTCATTGCTTCTGCAATCTTATCGTTCACTACGTAAGATATAGTACGGTACTGCTCAAGCACTTCGCCATCACGGTCTAAAAGGTCGGCACGCAAAGGAAGGTTAGTTTTCTCGTCGACCCAAACCACGTAAGAGTATCGAAGACCGTCTTTCGGCACGACGCGTAATACTTGTGTAGTACTGCCCGCCTCACGAGAGCGCCCAACTTTTACAAAATCGTAGTATTGGTTGAGAGAGTCGATATCTCGATTAATCATCGGAATGACAGGTGCAACCATGCTGCCAGACTGAATTGTAAATGGCTCTGTACCCGGTTCGATGTAGCTAACTTCATTACCACGTCGAATAACCTCACGAACAGGGCCGCTTAGATAAACAAGATGTGCAAGTTGTTGGTCGTCGTTAACTGCATGACGATAAAGCAGAGGTTCAATACTGCTCTTCTTTATCAATATGTAGGAGAGTTCGTAATTTAGATGCTGACTGGCCTCGTTCATTTGATGCAACAAGGCCTTTGCAGTGGTTTCCTCTGCAAAGGCTGTTGGAGACATCAAGCTGAACAGTGTCAGTGCACTGACCAGGATTTTCTTCATTCAATATCCGATTCTAGGTGTACATCTTTCATTGGCGATGCATCACTGTTTAATCTTAGTTGTAGCTCATAATCTTCTAACAATGCATGAACGCGTTTGCGTTGCTCTTGCATGTTAGCTTCAGATACAGGCTTCTCAACAGAGTCACGCGTTAAACTTACTGGCTCCGCAGAACCCGCAAATGGGATCGTTTGTAGCACAGGCAGCTGTTCTGGTGCTGCTGGGTCACTGCCACCATATTGTTGAACACCTAACACAACAGCAAGAGAAACACAGGCTGCAACGGCAACTTGTCCAAATTGTTGTAACCACGCAGGAAGCTGACGCTTCGCTTGCTGAGGTTTAGGCTGCTCTTCAATCGGAGCAACAATAGGTTCAACATTCACTTGGTGCAGGTTCGACATTGAACCATGCGCAGGCTCATCATCAAGCGCTGCCGCTACACTGTTAGCAATGTTCCACTCTGGAGTTTCTGGCGCATCCCCACGCATAACATCACCAATTAAATGGTAACTCTGCCAGGTATCCATGCTTTCTTGATCAGATTCGAGATCTACTATGAGAGCTTTATCGATCGTTTCACCATCCATGAGTGCCGAAAGCTTTTCTTTATCAGCCATTATTTTCACCATAATTATTACAAGTTCTAGCGTTGTAAAAGAGGTTTAATTTTCTTTTCCACCGCTTCACGAGCTCGGAAAATACGCGAACGTACGGTTCCTACAGGGCAATCCATTACTTCTGCAATCTCTTCGTAGCTCAAACCTTCGAGCTCACGCAACGTCATTGCAGTTTTTAAGTCTTCGGGTAGCGCTTCAATCGCTCCAAAAACAACTTGTTTCAATTCGTTTGACAGCGTTAAGTTCTCAGGGTTCGATATTTCTTTTAACGCGCTGCCTGTTTCGTAATATTCTGCATCTTCTGCATCTACATCTGTTGCTGGCGGCCTACGGCTCTGGGCAACGATATGATTTTTAGCGGTGTTCACGGCAATTCGGTACAACCATGTATAGAAAGCACTCTCACCACGAAAGTTAGGTATCGCGCGGTAAGCTTTAATAAAAGCTTCTTGTGCTACATCAGGTACATCACCGGAATTATTCACGTATCGAGAGATAAGATTACAAACTTTGTTTTGATACTTAACCACTAATAAGTTAAATGCCTGCTTATCTCCACTCTGAACTCGCTCAATCAACACTTGATCGGTTAGCTGCTCGTTCATTCGAGCGGGTACTCCTATTGTTATAACCCTTACCTTCACAGATATGGGTACTAATTATGCGAAATGTAGTATTGACACCACCGTCTACAAGAGCACTATTGTGACTAAGCCAAATACCGAAAGTTCCAACTTTCCTAAAATTATTTGCCATTATTGTTTCACAATGTGATGTAATAAAAATAGTTATCCCTATCAATTTGGGGAAACTTGAGCAAAAGCAATGGTATTGAGCAATTAAATATTTCTAGATAGCTGTCTATATATTGATTTTGTGTCGTGTTTTAGGATGACTAGGGAAAGATTATAACAGTCTTAGTCAAACTCCTGAAACAAGACGAAGTCAATTGAGCATGGACAACTCGACTATAGCCCGGGATTTAATAAGTTTTATGAACGCAAACCGTGAACATCAGTGTGATGTATTAGTGGTAGGAAGTGGTGCGGCAGGCTTGTCATTAGCCTTACGCGTAGCAGAACATGCAAAAGTAATTGTATTAAGCAAAGGACCACGCAGCGAAGGATCGACGTATTACGCACAAGGTGGTATTGCGGCGGTGTTCGATGAATCGGACAGTATTGAGTCTCATGTAGAAGATACTCAAATTGCTGGAGCAGGGTTATGTGAAGAAGATACAGTTCAATTCATTGCTGAAAATGCTAAAGAGTGTGTGCAATGGCTGATTGATGGTGGTGTTCCATTTGATAAAGATGAGAACAGCACAGAAGGCCAACCAAAATATCACCTCACTCGTGAGGGTGGCCACAGTCACCGCCGAATTCTACACGCTGCCGATGCAACTGGCATGGCGATGCAAACCTCACTACAAGATAACGTCAATAATCACCCAAACATCGAGATCTTCGAGCGTCATAACGCGCTAGATTTGATCACCGAAGATAAGGTTGGTGGTTCGAAAGACAAAGTTATCGGTGCCTACATTTGGAACCGTAACCAAGAACACGTTGAAACCGTGCGCGCTAAATTTGTTGTATTAGCAACCGGTGGCGCTTCAAAGGTTTATCAGTACACCTCTAACCCAGATGTCTCTTCAGGTGATGGTATTGCTATCGCTTGGCGTGCGGGTTGTCGTGTGGCAAACCTTGAGTTCAACCAGTTCCACCCAACTTGTTTATTCCACCCAGAAGCGCGTAACTTCCTACTAACGGAAGCACTGCGTGGTGAAGGTGCTTACCTGCGTCGTCCAGACGGTTCTCGCTTCATGAAGGACTTCGATGAGCGCGGTGAATTGGCGCCACGTGATGTCGTTGCTCGTGCGATTGACTTTGAAATGAAGCGCTTAGGTGCTGACTGCATGTATGTTGATATCAGCCACAAGCCTGAAGAGTTCATCACGACGCATTTCCCAATGATCCATACTCGCTTGATGGATTTGGGGATTGATATGACCAAAGAACCGATTCCAATCGTACCTGCTGCTCACTACACTTGTGGTGGTGTCATGGTTAATAAGCAAGGTCAAACTGACCTCACTAACCTTTATGCGATTGGCGAAGTGAGCTACACCGGCTTGCACGGTGCAAACCGTATGGCTTCAAACTCACTGCTTGAGTGTGTGGTATACGCATGGGCAGCAGCAAAAGATATCGTTGAAAACATCGACCAATCTCAACTGTGCGCTGAACTTCCGGCATGGGATGAAAGCCAAGTCACCAACAGTGATGAAGAAGTAATCATTCAACACAACTGGCACGAGCTAAGACTGTTCATGTGGGATTACATGGGTATTGTTCGAACGGACAAACGCCTTGAACGTGCAATGCGCCGCATTCAGATGTTGCAGCAGGAAACTCATGAGTACTACAGCTACTTTAAGGTTTCAAATAACTTATTAGAACTGCGTAACTTACTACAAGTGGCTGAGTTAATGGTTCGCTGTGCAATGCAACGTAAAGAGAGCCGCGGCCTACACTACACGCTGGATTACCCAGAACTTGCTGAAGACAGTGGCCCAACGATTCTGACACCAGAGAAAAACCAGTCTTAATTTTTGGTCATGAAAAAACGAAGGGAGCCTAGAGCTCCCTTTTCTTTTGTCTAACGTTTTCTTTTATCTGATGCTCTAGTTTATCTTGCGGGCTCGCTGTAGGTTTGCGAGAAAATGTCGATATTCACGTTCATTGCAACTATCTCGCCATAACAAGACTGAGTGTCCACACTCAAACTGCAATTTAACGAAGAACTGCGCCCAGATCTTATCAACGGACTTAAGTTCGTAGGCTTGCTCATTGAGTCTAATCTCGCCATCTTCTTTATAGTCAAAGCATCCATGTGCTGAATTCAAGATTACATGATTGGCTTTAAACAAACTGAACACTAAAGCTAAACAATAGAGGGCAACAACGAGTGGAATAGAAGAGAAAATGATGAAAAACAAAAGGCACCCAAAAACAGTGCCTTTTGCAAATAATGCGGAATACGAAGGGTTAAGCTGAAGCTTAACGAACCTTGCTGAGGTTATGCGCGACAATTTTATCAACCATTGAAGCATGGCCTAGGTTTTCACTGCGTCCATGTCCCATTACCCAAGTAAACAGGTCTGGGTCATCACACTCTAATAGAGAAACAAACTCGCGCTGTTCCTGCTCTTGCAATGAATCAAAACACTCTTCGAAAAATGGCATGATAACTACGTCAAGTTCCAACATGCCACGACGGCAACCCCATTTAATTCGTGCTTTCTGCTCTGCAGTGTACATTGGCTATCCTCACCTATAATTTTTCTTTCTCGGAGTGTAACAAGTCATACGCTCTGCAACTACTATGTGAGTCACAGTCCCTATCTAAGCTCACAAAAAAACCTAGGCTGACAAAGAAACAGAACCGGATTAACATAGAGCCAAATAAAATTCTTAGGAAAGATAAAATGGATTGGAAAAACACATTTCAGCCGCTCGCTCATACGCAAAATGAATCGCTTCCAGATCTGATGATGACACACGTGTCAGACTGGAGTGCAATCACCATGATAGGCGATGACAAAAAGTCGTACCTGCAAGGTCAAGTAACGTGCGATGTCGTCACTCTTCCTAATGATGAATCCACGTTAGGCGCGCATTGTGATGCGAAAGGAAAGGTTTGGAGTATCTTTCGTTTGTTCCACCACAATGGTGGCTACGCTCTTATGCAGCCTAAGTCTGCGATTGAAATCGAATTAGTTGAAATCAAGAAATACGCCGTATTCTCTAAGGTTGATATCGAGCAAACGTCTGACGTTGTTATCGGTGTTATGGGCGCGTCAGCTGATCAATACATTGACTCGATTTCAGAAAGCCAAGGTAAAGTACGTGTTATCTCTGGTGGCACAGCGGTTCAAGTCTCTGACAACCGTTGGGCTCTACTTGTTACGCAAGAAGCAGCAGAAGCCTTGGTATCAAGCAGCACAGCAGAAAAAGTATCAGAAGCGCTATGGCAGTATCATGAAATTCTTGATGCTCAGCCGAACCTATCGAAAGCTGAGCAAAACGAGCACATCCCTCAAGCGCTTAACCTGCAAGCGATTGGCGGTATCAGCTTTTCAAAAGGCTGTTACACAGGTCAAGAAACGGTAGCTCGTGCCAAGTACCGTGGCATGAACAAGCGTGAAATGCGCATTGTTTCAGGAACGACTTCAGATGTATTGTCTCTAGAGAATACGATTGAACTAGAGCGTAGCGTAGGTGAAAACTGGCGTGGCGCAGGCCGACTATTAAACGTCTATCAATTTGCTGATAACCAAGCGATTGGTTTGATGGTGTTGCCAAACAACCTAGATGACGATGTTCAACTTCGACTGACTGCGCAACCTGATCAAACATGGAATATCCTGCCACTGCCTTACAACCTTGACGAAGAGTAGCCACGTGGAAACACTGATTACACAATGGTTGGATCAACAGCAGGTGGACTATCGCCTGCTGGTACAAAGCAAGCCAACCACCAGCATCGAAGAGACCGCGCAAGAACGAGGCATTGATGCCTCTCAAATGGTGAAGTGCATCCTGCTTAAGGATATGGGAAACCAGTATGCGTTAGCCTGTACTCCTGGTGATCGCTCTATCGATCCAAAGAAAGTACGCTCGGTGCTGAATTGCCGTCGAATGACCTGCGTATCACTCGCTGACGTTGAAGGCATCACCGGCTTTAAAGCTGGATGTGTTGGGCCTCTTGCTCTAAAGAGATACATGCCGATCATTTTTGATCCTTCCATTCAGAGCAATTCGACCGTTACCATTAGCTCGGGTGATCGAATGGCTGGCGTTGCGTTGGATCCCAATGATCTTATAGCACTATGTGCACCGATCGTCGCTGACATCAGTCGATGATCGTTTCGAACAGATCATGCTTCGCAAACTTCATTTCAATATTTCATTGAGTACATTTTTAGTGTGAACTTCGTCATAATAAAAACACACCCACATTAAATAGTTACTCAGAATAAAAGCATAAGTAGTCACAAGATTGAATTTGCGTTATTGTGACTTTACTGACTAGCCTTTAAGCAAATCAGTACAAGTGAATCCACTGAGTAACATCAGTATCCACTTTTGTGTAATGCATCTGTGACTATTCGCCCGTTTTAGACGGGCTTTTTTTTGTTCAAAATTTACAATTTGATTACACAAACAAAAAAATCCCGCCTATTCTTATACTTGTAACATTAACACTGCTTAATACCGGACAGGAAAGTTCGTAGCAGTTCACTACTCAGTATTATTTTGGGGAGGAGCTCACGTAAAAATAGATATTTACTGAAGAAAGTGCTTAGAACAGCACAAATATCTAATTAACGTTAACTCTACTGCATATTACTCCATGCTTATCACAATAATTATCTCGGAGTTTTTCTATAATATGCAGGCTAGGTAAATATAAGGATAATTAAAAATGAGACTGTTTAAGCGCTATACACCGAGTATGATTGCTAAACATGTAAGTCGACTTTTCAAAGGACGAATCTACATTTACGGCGTAGGTAAATTTGAGTTTGATAACGGTAAACTCGTACTACCAGACCGAGCAGAGAAGCGTCACTTTCAAACCGTGAAAGAAATAAATAGTGAAATCATGAAACTGCGCTGCGCGTACGCATGATCTGATATTTTAAGAATTAGAAACAAAAAGGGTTGGCATTATGCCAACCCTTTTTTCGTGTTCGTGATGTCGTCAATTGCGATTAACTTTAGCGACTAACCCTCAACAACAGTCCATCTCACGCGACTATTGATTTGCGATTGTTGATTATTGGTGCGTAACTGGACGCTTAGCTAAATCGGGAAGATTGCCCGACAAACCTAGCGCTCGCTTCATGATCTCATCTTTCGCACCCGGTAATTGACCCGCAAGCTTCATACCGATACCACGAATCAGCTTCTTAGCTGGGTTATCGCCTTCAAACAGATCTTTAAAGCCCTGCATTGAAGCGATCATCTTCGCCGCCTCTGCTTTTCTCCAGCGCTCGTAGCCACGAAGGTTACGCTTGGTACCAATGTCCTCGCCAGCAGCCCAAAGCGTTAACAGCTCTTGCGCTAAGCTTGCAGCATCTAATAGGCCAAGGTTAACGCCTTGCCCCGCTAACGGGTGAATCGTATGAGCTGCATCACCAACCAAAGCGACACGCTCTACAGCAAAGTCACGTGCATAGCGCATGCGCAGTGGGAAGGCAAAACGCTCACCAACCACTTCACATAAACCAAGTTTTGAGTCGAACTCTGCCGTTAACTGCTTATTAAAATCCGCGTCCGACATTGATACAAGCTTCTCGGCACGATTAGGCTCCGTAGACCAAACAATCGAGCTCATATTCGCTGGCTGCATTGGTAGAAATGCCAATGGGCCTTGAGGTGTGAATATTTGACGAGCAACGCTGTGGTGCGCCTCAGTGGTTTTGATGTTCGCGACAATCGCACTGTGGCCGTAATCCCAATGTGTTAATGGAATGTCTTGCTGCTTACGAACCCAAGAGTTTGCACCGTCCGCTCCAACAACCAACTTCGCTGTCAGTGCTTGTCCATTATCTAGCGTTAGCCATGCTTCGCTTTCACCAATCGCCATCGTTTTGCACATCGCGGGCATGTACAGGCTGACATTATCTTGCTTCTTAACCTGATCAAGCAGCGCTAATTGAATCACACGGTTTTCAACGATATGCCCCAAGTTCGGCTGAGCCAAACGTGTCGAGTCAAACTCAATACGAGCGAAGCTGTCTTGTTCCCATACTTCCATCGCTTGGTAAGGTGCAGCACGTCTTTGTTCAATGCCTTGCCATGCCCCTAGGTTACGAAGAATCACTTCACTAGAGCGGCTCAATGCCGACACTCGCACATCAGGCAATTCGCTAAGCCCTTCACTGGGAGCTCTGCCTTCAATGACCGCAATTCTTAGGTCGCTGTCTTTCAGTGCAGCGGCAAGCGCTAGGCCAACCATGCCTCCACCTACAATCGCGATATCAACACTTTGCATCATTATTTATTACCTTATCTTTCTACTAGGCCAAGCGTATGACGCAAAAGTGGACCTTTAAGTGGTGGAAGGTTATCTATTACGGTTAACCCAAGATTACGCCCAATGCGAGCGGTCATAAAATCGTTTGAGAACAGATGAACGAGACTTGAAGTCAGCGTAATCGTTGTATTTCTGTCTTGTTCTCTACGCTTTCTAAAGTTAACAAGACCACGGTAACGACCCACATCATCTAACTGAGTACACAACTCTTCCGCCAAGGAAGCCACATCACGGATGCCAAGATTAAAGCCTTGCCCTGCAATTGGGTGAAGCGTTTGAGCGGCATTACCAACAATCGCAAATCGATGAGAGATATTTTGCTGTCGGTGGCGAAGGATCAGAGGGTAGCTTGCACGTTTACCGACTTTCTCTAATCGGCCAAGTCGCCAGCCAAAGTCACTCTGCAACTGCTCTAGAAATTCATTGTCGTTTAGCGTCATCACTTTTTGTGCTTGCTCCGGTGGCAAACACCAAACCAGTGATAAACGGTTCTCACTCATCGGCAACAGAGCGACTGGCCCATGATGAGTAAAACGCTCAAATGCGCGACCTTGATGAGGTTCGCTCGCCACGATATTGGCAATCACCGCGACTTGTTCGAAGTCATGCTCACTCAATGAGATATTGAGTTGCTGACAACAGGTTGAGATAGCACCGTCAGCTGCAACCAGTAACTTAGTCGTTATGGTTTGCCCACTTGTCAGTTCAACAGTCGTTTGCAACTCTTCACGTTCGACTTTACTGACAGACTCAGGGCAAAACATCGTAATTGCAGATTCTGATTCAAGCTTCTGCTGATAGATTCGCCCCACATCCGCCAACTCAACCACATAGCCGAGCGCATCAACAGCAAGCTCTTCACTGTAGATATCCGTCATTCCGGCATGCCCTCTATCCGAAACATGGATATCTTTAATTGGGGTCGCTACCGGAGCGATAGATTGCCACAAATGCAAAGAATCGAGGATCTGCACCGTGCCATAAGACAAAGCAATCGAACGAGAATCAAAACCAGGGTGAGCTTGATGATCAACCTGATAAGGCTCGACTACCGCGATCGATAGTGAACCTTGACTGAGGTGATTCAGAGCAAGGGCTAGGGTCGCCCCTGCCATTGCACCACCAGCAATTACAACATCATACTGAGCCATTATAACCTCAAACCGACAAGCGGATTAATGAATGGTTGGAGCCGCATCTTCAGATGGACGCGCACCGAATTCAGCATGAATGGTTAATGCACACGCTTTTACGTGCTCAATAACGTGCTCTAGAAGCTGCGCTTGCTCTTCCATGTCATCTTCTTCGTCAATGCCTAGCTTTGCCATCTCTTCAAGATCAGCTAATGCTTCTTTGGTACCATCAGACGCTTTATTCAATTGAGCGCCAACCAAGCCTAAGCCAGAAATAAAGTGGTTAATCCAATCAGACACGCCATCAGCCAAATCAAACAGGCTTGCGCTTGCGTCTTCGTCAGGCAACAACATAGACAGCTCCATGCCTGAACCTGTGATTTCGCTGGTCGTTACTTTCAGTGTCGCTTCCGCTAGCGTTAATGCGCGATCTGGCCAGCCCATGCCTTCATTGGTGTAATCAAAGATAAGTGGTTGCCAGCTTTTATCTGCTAGGTTTAAGCCTCCGCTCAACATACCCGTTAATAAACCATGCATCTCAGCAGGGTTTACGGCTAGGCTTGCCGATTGAAGTTCAGTCGCAACCGTTAGGTAGTCAGGTAAAGTAGTTTCGCTCATCAGATAGCTCGCTCAGTTATTCTTTATATCGATATTATAATCGTACCACTTCACCCCAATTCTGGTAAGCATCGATCCTGAGCAATTGAAGGATGACTGACTACCAATTGTTCAATTTGCTGAATTACTGTGTGCTCAAGCTCTCATTTACAAACAGTCACTCTGAAAAGCTTGAATCTTAATAGCGGTTTACCTATAGTTTCTCCCTCAGAGGAGATTGCTTCCTCATCGGTACTTGCACTTTTTCTTTCTCAATAATTGATAAAGGGCAACAGCCTTAAACAGTGCGTTAAAGAGTTCATCCATCATGAGTAATCAAGCGGTAGACGTTGAAATATTAGGAAAACTGACTCGAGTTAATTGTCCTCCTGGGCAAGAAGAGTCATTGATTGCAGCGGCGGTCGATCTTGATAATCGATTGAAAGAGATGGCTGAACGTACTAAGGTAACCAATGAAGTGAAGCTGCTAACGATCGCAGCTCTGAACATTTGCTATGAATTACAAACTAAGAAGTTTGAAGCAAATGATGAACAAAACGCACTGACCGAGCGAATGGAACAGCTCACGACATCACTTTCAGATGTCCTCAGTAAAGTTAAGCACGGACAGCAATAGCGTACACAAAATTTACCCTGGAGTGTTTGTCAGAGGATTCACGTCCCCGAGCCGATAAGCAATCCCTAAGGGTTAGTACTTGAGTGCTATTGAGCATGCTCGGTCCGCCGAGAAGCCTACGGTAATCATTGCTGATCCGCCTTGAACTCGCTGGTTCAAGGGCCATCTATTCTCAACGGCACTTTGGGGTATCCCTTCTTATGAAGACGCTCACACGCAGCGAATTTCGCAAACAGATCCGTATCAAACGTAATGCCTTATCTGGCAACCAACAAACTCAATCCGGTATAGACTTAGTTAAGCAGTGTTCTCAGCTTGATGAGATTCAGTCAGCTCAACATATCGCCCTCTATATTTCCATTGATGGCGAACTCGATACCCAGCCTTTAATTGAATGGTTATGGGCGCAAGGCAAGCAAACTTATTTACCGGTATTACACCCCTTCTCTGCCGGCCATCTCCTGTTTCTACATTACTCTCCAACCACACCCACTATGTTGAATAAGTACGGCATCGTTGAACCTCAACTCAATCAATTACTCGTCAAGCCATGTCAGCAACTTGATCTGATTCTCACACCACTGGTGGGCTTTGACTCTCAAGGGCATCGCTTAGGCATGGGCGGCGGATATTACGATCGCACCTTGGCTCGATGGTTCGAAACGGGCAATGGCGCAACACCTATTGGCCTTGCTCACGATTGCCAACATGTCGATCGCTTACCAATTGAAGGTTGGGACATTCCGTTACCTAAAATCGTGACTCCGAGTAAAACTTGGCAATGGGAAAACAACCATTAAAGCGCTATAATCGCGCCGCAAACGTTAACCTCGATATCTAAACGTTAACCTCGATATCTAAACGTTAACTTCAATACGCGAACGATTAATTCAAAGCGCAAGACCTTATTCAGGAGAATGGCATGACTCAAGATGAAATGAAAAAAGCAGCGGGCTGGGCAGCACTTCAATATGTTGAAGAAGGCAGCATTGTAGGTGTAGGTACTGGCTCAACAGTAAATCACTTCATCGACGCACTTGGCACAATGAAAGACAAAATCAAAGGTGCGGTTTCAAGCTCTGTAGCCTCTACTGAAAAACTAGAAGCACTAGAAATCAAAGTATTCGAATGCAACGACGTATTCAAGCTAGACGTCTATGTTGATGGTGCTGACGAGATTAACGCTTCACGCGATATGATCAAAGGCGGCGGCGCTGCTTTGACTCGTGAAAAAATCGTAGCAGCTATCTCTGATAAGTTTATTTGTATCGTTGATGGTACCAAAGCCGTTGATGTGTTGGGTAAATTCCCACTGCCTGTTGAAGTTATCCCAATGGCACGTTCATACGTTGCACGTGAACTCGTAAAACTTGGTGGTGACCCAGTTTACCGCGAAGGCTGCACAACCGATAACGGCAACGTGATCTTAGATGTGTACGGCATGGCGATTGAAAACCCGAAACAACTAGAAGATATCATCAATGGTATTGCTGGTGTGGTGACGGTTGGCCTGTTCGCTCACCGTGGTGCTGATGTGGTTATCACAGGCACGCCTGAAGGTGCAAAAATCGAAGAATAAATAATAGAAGATTGAGTTTTTCTGTTACTTCATTACAGACGGTGCCCTAGGGCGCCGTTTTTTTTGCTTTATTGCTGTAAAATTATGTCTTATTCCGTAATTTTCTTACCCAAAACATTTTTTTTTTGTTACTTTATTGTTCAGAAGACGCACAGGGAAAACGTTTGTCTCCTAACAAAGTGGTGAATTTGTTCCCCTTTCAGCCATTTTGTAGCACGTGCGCCGCATTTGCCCAACCTTTCCATTTTAAGGACGAGAACAATGGCCAAAGTTTCACTGGAAAAAGACAAAATTAAAATCCTACTTCTAGAAGGTCTTCACCCTTCTTCTGTAGAAGTACTGCAAGCCGCTGGTTACACAAACATTGAGTACCACAAAGGCTCACTACCTGAAGATGAACTTCTTGAAGCAGTTAAAGATGCTCACTTCATTGGTATCCGTTCTCGCACCAACATCTCCCAAGAAGTTATTGATGCGGCTGAAAAGCTGGTTGCCGTCGGTTGTTTCTGTATTGGTACTAACCAAGTCAACCTTCAAGCAGCAGCTAAGCGCGGTATCCCTGTTTTCAATGCACCGTTCTCAAACACTCGAAGCGTTGCTGAACTCGTTCTAGGTCAGGTTCTATTACTGCTTCGCGGTATCCCAGAGAAGAATGCTCTTGCTCACCGTGGTATCTGGAAAAAGAGTGCAGACAACTCTTACGAGGCTCGTGGTAAGCGTTTAGGTATTATTGGCTACGGTCACATCGGGACTCAGCTAGGTATTATTGCTGAAAACCTGGGTATGCGTGTTTACTTTTACGATATCGAAAACAAGCTGTCTCTAGGTAATGCCACTCAAGTTCATACGATGACCGAGTTGCTGAATAAGTGTGACGTGATCTCTTTACACGTACCTGAAACCAATGAAACTAAAGACATGATGGGTAAAGAAGAGTTCGAGCGCATGAAGCCTGGTTCTATCTTTATCAATGCAGCTCGTGGCACGGTAGTTGACATCCCTGCTCTGTGTGGCGCTCTGGATTCTGGTCACCTTTCTGGTGCAGCTATCGATGTATTCCCAACAGAACCAAAAACCAATGCTGACCCATTTGAGTCACCATTGATGCAGTTCGACAACGTGATTCTAACGCCTCACGTGGGTGGTTCAACTCAAGAAGCACAAGAGAACATCGGCGTTGAAGTTGCTGGTAAACTAGCGAAATACTCTGATAACGGCTCTACGCTATCAAGTGTTAACTTCCCAGAGGTATCACTGCCACTGCATACAGGCACATCTCGCTTGCTACACATTCACGAAAACCGCCCAGGTATCCTAACTCAGATCAACACCATCTTCGCTGAAGAAGGCATCAACATCGCGGGTCAGTATCTACAGACTGCGGCAGATATGGGTTATGTAGTTATCGATGTAGAAGCGGATCGTTCTGAAGAAGCACTGCTTAAGTTGAAAGAGATCGAAGGCACAATCCGTGCTCGTCTACTTCACTAATCATCGAATTAGATCATAAGTAAAAATAGAAAAGGCTCTCGTAATGAGAGCCTTTTTAGTATTTGGCCTACTGTAGGTAAATAGATCATGATGATCCAATCCCTCCCTGAGGTATGCTCACTACTCTTCTAGCTGGTAGATCACATTCACTCGATCACGAATGGTGATCGTTGAGTCTTCATAAGAGTTCGATTCTGTTCTTGCATCCATCGCCATTGAACGCATCAATACAGGCTGAGAAGATTGTGCGTTGTAGTCAACTCGCCAAACGTCACCTAACTCTCGTTCAAAGCCACTCGCTAGCGACTTAGCTTTCGACCTTGCATCTTTGATTGCTTCTAAACGTGCTTGCTCTTGATACTTAGCTTGGTCACGAACTTGAAGCTGGATGTTATCGATCTGGTTAATGCCCTGCCCAATAGCAATATCCATATACTCATTGAGATTCGCTAACTCATTCACTTGAACGGTCACATTACGTGACGCACGGTAACCAACCAGTTCAGGTTTGCCATTTTTCGGGTAATGATATTGAGGAGATAAATACAGGTTCGAGCTGTGTACGCTCGCCTCATCTACGCCGGCTTGATGCAGCTTATTAAGAAAACCCGTTACCACTTTATCAACAGTACTTTTAGCCTGTTCAGCCGTCATCGTTGACTCAACCACTCTCACTGAGAATGTCGCCATATCTGGTGTTGCGATGACTTCACCATAACCTGTTGTTGAAATATGCGGAAAGGATGGGGAGTCAGCCAGTGATGGAAAGCTCACAGCACTCAACGCTGCAGTAAGAGTAAGAGACGTTGCTAACATCTTTGGTACAAACTTCATTAGGTAGACCTATGCTAAACAAATGTCCTTTCATCATAGAGCAATTTATCGTTTAGCCAATCCTGATTGCACACATCTAACAGAACTTTGACGCTGAAAAAACCAACAACTTACTGAGGTAAGTGATTGTGAGCAAAACTTAATATCGCTTGGGATACCTCTTTTAGCACCCCGCTCTCAAGCTGCCAATGGTGCCAATAGATGCGATAAGACAGCAGAAAGCCCGGTGTAATATCAATCAAAGCACCGGACTCTAGCTCGTCGATGATCTGTAATCGAGGAATCAAGCAATAGGCAACACCCGATAATGCCAATCGCACAAATGCTTCTGAACTGCCGACCGTATGGTTAATCACACTGTCTCTGGGTACATTGAAATGATCATGCAGAAATTTCTTATGCAGATCATCGTATTGATCATAGGAAACCGCAGGCGCCTTGCTTAAGGTGGTGTAGTTAACGCCCTCAGAGAAGTAACGCTGATGAAAGTCAGGGCTCGCCACACACACATAATCCATCCTACCGAGGTAATCAGCACTGCATCCAGGAATCGCTTGGGGCTCCAAACTGATCGCACCGGCAACCTCACCGCTTTTTATTTTTTCAATGGTTCTAGACTCACCATGAATCGCGAGGTTCAACTCGACTTGACGAGACTTCATCACATCCGACAGTGCTGGTAACAACCATGTCGCCAAACTATCAGCGTTGGTGGCTATGGATATCGATAGTGGCTGAGCACCCTCTTCATTCATTAACTCAGGCACAAGCTCGTGCTCTAACAAGCGAACCCGACGATACAAACCCAACAGTTTTTTTCCTGCTGGTGTAGGCCTTGGTGGACTTTCTCTAACAAGAGCAGGTTGGGCTAACCACTTTTCTAGCTGTTTGATACGTTGAGACACCGCTGATTGGGAGATGTATAACTGCTCCGCAGCCCTCTCAAAGCTGCGTTGTTTCACCACGGCATCCAGTGCTTCTATCCATTTATAATCCAATCCACGCATCAATTTACTTCCTTTTTAAGCTAACCCAACACCACATTAGCAACTCTAATAATGGATTAAAATCATTAATTATACTTATTTTCAGGGTCGGAGTATCTTCGCCATATAGCACGTAAATATCGTTAATTAAGTGGAGGTTAAAATGAGTTTTTGGGTTTTATTACAAGGTTTTGGTCTAGGGGCAAGTATGATAATCCCGATAGGCGCACAAAATGCGTACGTCCTAAATCAAGGAATAAAACGCAATCATCATTTAACGACTGCAACGATTTGTAGCCTGCTCGATACCCTGTTTATCTCATTGGGTATTTTTGGTGGCGGAGCGATTCTATCTCAAAATGAATTGCTGCTTACCTCGGTAACATTAGGCGGTATCGCTTTTCTAACGGTATATGGTTTACTATCACTGCGTAGTGCATTCAAAACGCGCACCAGTGATGAATCAAAAGGTGAGGTATTGGCTCGTGGCAAGCGCACCGTTATTTTGGGTGCATTGGCAGTAACAGTATTAAACCCACATCTCTATTTAGATACTGTAGTAATTCTTGGGTCTATTGGTGGGCAATTTGAAGGCAACGACAGAATTGCTTTTGCTATGGGAACTATCTTAGCTTCATTCGTGTGGTTTTATTCTTTGTCATTGGGCGCAGCAAAGCTAGGTCCAACGCTATCGAAACCTAAAGTTAAGAAAGGAATCGACATCACAGTGGCAGCTATGATGTTTACTATTGCTGCTGTACTTACCAATGGGCTCATTGAGCAGTACGGGTAAATCTGTTCTTTTTAGTCATCAAACAAACGTTACTCCAACAAAAAAGGCGGATAACCTAAGTTATCCGCCTTTCCTAATAAAAGCTTATGGCTATAAAAGCCGATTAAAAAGTTAAGCTTCTACTTTATTCATGTGTACATCCATTTGCGGGAATGGGATTTCGATACCTTCGTTATCCAAGCCTTCTTTGATAGCTTGCATAAGGTCGAAATAAACATTCCAGTAGTCAGCAGTGCTAACCCATGGACGAACAACAAAATTAACTGAAGAGTCAGCTAGCGTGTGAACACCAACTTGAACACCAGGCTCTTTCAGTACACGCTCATCAGATTCACAGATCTTAGTCAGTAGCGCTTTTGTCTTCTGAAGATCGGCGTTGTAAGAAACACCAATCATTAGATCAATACGACGCGTATCATGACGAGAGTAGTTAGTAATTGGGCTACCAATAACGCTTCCGTTAGGTACTACAACCATTTTGTTGTCTGGTGTTGTTAAAACAGTTTGGAAGATCTGAATTGAATCAACTGAACCCGCTACACCACCAATTTCCACGTAGTCACCAGACTTGAATGGACGGAATGCAACGATAAGTACACCCGCTGCAAAGTTAGATAGTGAGCCTTGCAGCGCTAAGCCTACCGCTAAACCAGCCGCACCAATAACAGCAACTACAGACGCAGTTTGAACGCCTAAACGACCAAGTGCAGCAATTAAAACAATAACAAACAACAAGTAACGAACTAAACCGTGGACAAACTCCACAACTGCTCGGTCCATTTTCTTCTTCTGAAGAACCTTAGACACGCTATTCGCTACCGCTTTTACAATAATGTTACCAATAAATAGAATTATCAGTGCTGAGATAATGTTTACACCGTATTGAATAAACAGATCTGAGTTATTTGTTAACCACTGTTCTGCGTGAGACAGGCCATCCACAAGTGGGGTCTCAATCGCTGTCGAACTATCAGCCATAATGTGCATCCTTTATATAATATGCTATGAACTAAACTGCCTTAAGCCAAATTCACTCAACAATAAGAAACAGAACAACCTCCGTTAAGTCATTGTGTTGAAAGCAAATAAAAGCCAAGTCCTTTTTATAAACTGAACCAGGTCCAGATTTTCGGCACGATATCCTATCTTTGACAGATTGCAAAGTCATATTTATGTAAGCTTTTGAATTAATAAAACTTACCAATAAACACAAATACCGATAACTAAAAGATTACGAAATTTATTCACCGTAGGCTAGGTTTTTCACAAATTTAACACAAGTTTTTATCAGATATAAAAAAACCCGCTCAATGAGCGGGTTTTTAAAACTTAAAGAGTACTTAATTCAAAGAATTATAGTACGTCTACAGCATTAAGGTCAGCGAATGCTTTCTCAAGACGAGTAACCATTGAAGACTGACCAGCACGTAGCCATACGCGTGGATCGTAGAACTTCTTGTTTGGCGCAGCTTCGCCAGTTGGGTTACCGATTTGACCTTGAAGGAAGTCACGGTTCTCAGCTTCGTAAGTACGAACGCCATCCCATGAAGCCCACTGAGTATCAGTATCGATGTTCATTTTGATAACACCGTAACCGATAGACTCTTGGATTTCAGCTTCTGAAGAACCTGAACCGCCGTGGAATACGAAGTTTAGTGCGTCAGCTGCAATACCGAATTTCTCAGCACAGTGTGCTTGAGAGTCGCGTAGGATAGTTGGAGTAAGAACAACGTTACCAGCTTGGTAAACACCGTGTACGTTACCGAAAGAAGCAGCGATAGTGAAACGTGGGCTAACAGCGTTTAGTTTCTCGTATGCGTATGCAACATCTTCAGGAGAAGTGTAAAGCTCAGATGCGTCCATATCAGAGTTATCAACGCCGTCTTCTTCACCACCAGTACAACCAAGTTCAATCTCGATTGTCATGTTTAGTTTAGCCATGCGAGCTAAGTAAGCTGCACATGTTTCGATGTTCTCTTCTAGAGACTCTTCAGAAAGGTCTAGCATGTGAGAAGAGAATAGTGGCTTACCAGTTTGAGCGAAGAACTCTTCACCAGCGTCTAGTAGACCGTCGATCCATGGAAGAAGTTTCTTAGCAGCGTGGTCAGTGTGAAGAATAACTGGAACACCGTAAGATTCTGCTACTGCGTGAACGTATTTTGCACCAGCTACAGCGCCAAGAATTTGTGCGCCTTGACCTTCAAGTTTAACGCCTTTACCAGCGAAGAATGCAGCGCCGCCGTTAGAGAACTGAACAACAACTGGAGCTTTAGCTTTAGCAGCAGCTTCAAGAACAGCGTTGATAGTATCAGTGTTGATTACGTTTACTGCAGGAAGAGCAAATTTGTTTGCTTTTGCTACTTCAAATACTTTCTGTACGTCATCGCCAGAAATTACACCAGGTTTTACAAAATCGAAGATCTTAGACATGGAAATAGTCCTATTTATTCTATTCGTTTTAAGATAAAAAACTTAAGTTTAAAAATTTGCAATCGTTTGCTCACAACTTGTGCCATTCTAGCAAAAAAGTGTGATATGCAGCAAACGTTAAAAGGCGAGATTTGCATCTCGCCTTTCTAAATCAATTACGCTTTAGCACGCTCTTCAAGCATTGCTACTGCAGGAAGTACTTTACCTTCAACAAACTCAAGGAAAGCACCGCCGCCAGTAGAGATGTAAGAAACATCTGCTTTGATACCGAACTTGTCGATAGCTGCTAGTGTGTCACCACCGCCTGCTACTGAGAAACCTTCAGAGTCAGCGATTGCTTTAGAAATACCAGCTGTACCCGCTTCGAAGTTCTTGAATTCGAATACACCTACAGGGCCGTTCCAAAGAATCGTTTTCGCGTTGCCGATGATTTCAGCTAGAGCTGCAGTTGAATCTGGGCCAAGGTCGAAGATCATGTCGTCGTCTTGAACTTCAGAAACGTGCTTGATTTCAGCTTCTGCGTTTTCGTCAAATGCTTTAGCACATGCAACGTCAGTTGCTACTGGGATAGCACACTCTTTCATTAGCTTCTGAGCCGTTTCAACTAGGTCAGCTTCGTATAGAGACTTACCTACGTTGTGGCCTTCAGCAGCGATGAACGTGTTCGCGATACCACCACCAACAACAAGTTGGTCAGCGATTTTAGAAAGAGATTCTAGAACTGTTAGTTTAGTAGAAACTTTAGAACCACCAACGATAGCCACTAGTGGGCGAGCTGGGTTGTCCATTGCTTTACCAAGCGCTTCAAGCTCAGCAGCTAGAAGAGGACCAGCACATGCTACAGGAGCGTAAGTACCAACGCCGTGTGTAGAAGCTTGAGCACGGTGAGCTGTACCGAATGCATCCATTACGAAGATGTCACATAGTGCAGCGTATTGCTTAGAAAGAGCTTCTTCGTTCTTCTTCTCGCCTTTGTTAAAGCGAACGTTTTCAAGAACAGTTAGTTCACCAGCATTTAGCTCAAGACCATTTACGTAATCTTTCGCTAGTTTAACGTCACAGTCTAGTGCGTCGTTTAGGTAGTTAACTACAGGAGCTAGAGAGAACTCTTCGTTGTACTCGCCTTCAGTAGGACGACCAAGGTGAGAAGTAACCATAACTTTTGCGCCAGCTTCTAGGCAAAGTTTGATAGTTGGTAGAGATGCAAGGATACGTGCATCTGAAGTTACTTTACCGTCTTTTACTGGTACGTTTAGGTCAGCACGGATGAATACGCGTTTACCTGCAAGTTCCAGGTCAGTCATCTTGATCACAGACATGATTTGTCCTCTCAAATTTAAATAAAAATAAAGTTTTGGAAACTCAGCAACCCTGCTAAGCCTATAAATTATTCAACTGGTAATGCTTTAACTGCTAATAATATGTGGACACTTAGTATTTATTTCAAGGTAAAAAATAAATAATCCGCACATTTGCTTCTAGGTCTTACTTCTTGCCTTCAGAAGCTTGCATTGCAAGAACCGTATCCAGCATTCGGTTCGCAAAGCCCCATTCATTGTCACACCACACCAGCATTTTCACTAAGGTGCCATTGCTCACTCGAGTTTGTGAACCATCAACGATTGCGCTATGGGGATCGTGATTAAAGTCGATGGAAACGAGCGGCGCTTCAGTATAGTCAACTATATTGTGTAATGTACACTGGGAAGCATTAACAATGGTTTGATTTACGTCATTAACTTTCACATTTGTATTAATTGTGACACTTAAATCCATCGCGGTTACGTTTACCGTCGGCACACGCACAGATATAGCTTCGAACTTGTTAGAAAATTTCGGGAAGATTCTTTCTATACCTTTATGTAACTTGGTATCGACAGGAATGATAGATTGGCTTGCCGCTCGAGTTCGACGAAGGTCGCTATGGTACGCATCGATAACTTGTTGATCATTCATTGAAGAGTGAATGGTCGTAATGGTACCTGACTCAATACCAAAGGCATCATCAAGCACTTTAATGATAGGGACAATACAGTTAGTGGTGCATGAACCGTTGGAAACGATTCGGTGGTCAGCTTCGATAGTATCGTGATTTACACCATAAATAATGGTGTTATCAAGGTCGTTAGCACCAGGGTGTGAAAACAGTACCTTTTTAGCTCCAGCAGCGATGTGCGCTAGGCCGTCATCTCGGCAACCGTAAACACCAGTACAATCGAGAACAATATCGACTTCAAGATCACGCCAAGGCAACAGCTCAATATCAGCCAGATGTAAGATACGAATCGTATCAAACTCGCCTTTATCTTCAGCACCAATGCCATGATGCACATAGATGTGCTCTTGATCGTTAGATATTTTCTTGCCGAAGCGGCCGTGACTGGTGTCGTACTGCAATAGGTGAGCCATAGCGTCAGGCTGAGCAAGCTCATTGACCGCTACTACTTTGATTTGTTGGCTTTTGCCACTTTCATAGACAGCGCGTAATACATTACGCCCTATTCGTCCAAATCCATTTATCGCGACTTTTAGCATAGTTCCGTACATCTAACCAAAATTTCGTGCAACAGATGATAACTGAATCCTACTCAAAGCGCATTAGTTGAATACTAAAGCTGTCATAAGTTCAAAACTTTAAATATAAATAGACGCCACCAACCATAACGTTGATAGCGTTACTATTTATGTATAAGAGACAACAAGCTTGTTGTCATCAGCTTTATCAGAAGTAGCCCGTACTTTTAACTTGGGTTAGTTGATAGTGCACTTGGTGACTCACCAGTTCTTTCACTCATAAGATCAGCCACAAATTGAGCTCTTGAGCCCAAAATAATTTGCAGGCCACTTGAACCTACTTTTATGACCCCCATAGCACCTAGGTCTTTGATTCCTTGTTCATTAACAAGAGCCTGATCTTTAATCTGTAAACGCAATCTCGTAATACATGCTCCTATCGAAGTAATGTTAGCGGCACCACCAATCAAGATTGTGATTTCACTAGCTAAATCTTCATTGTCCAAAGTGATCGCCTTACTTTGAGTATCCTCACGTCCTACTGTTTTCAAATTGAACTTTCGAATAGCAAAACGGAAAACCGTGTAATAAATAGCGGCCATGGTTAGCCCCCAAAGAATCACATTGATCCAGTTAGTTTTGAACCCATCCATAGCGGGAAGAACACCAAAAGACACGAAATCAATAATGCCGGCTGAGAAGGTTTTACCAATATGAACATCCAACGCATAAGTCACCGCGTAAGACACCCCCGCCATGATTGCAGAAAACACATAAAGCAAAGGTGCGACAAAGATAAAAGCAAATTCAACGGGTTCTGTTATACCTGTAACAAAAGAGGTAAGAGCAGCAGAGCCTAAAATACCTGCTGCAATTTTTTTATTTTTATCATTCGCTTCATGATACATAGCTAAACATGCAGCAGGGAAAGCAAACATATAGATAGCAAAATTACCCGATAGGAATTTGCCTGCTTCTTGGTATTCACTGGTTGAGAACGTTTTTACTCCATCTTCAAGCATTTTAAACCAAATTGTATGATCGCCATTTACAATAGTACCCGCGGCAGTTGTGTACTCACCGAAAGAGAACCAATAAGGGCTATAAAAAATATGATGGAGACCAACTGGAATTAAAGCGCGCTCCATAAATCCGTAGATGAAAGTTGAGACGTACATGTTTCCGCCATTCGCCATATGCGATAGCGCATCAATACCTGATTGAATATATGACCAAATATGGGGTAAAACTAAACCAATTAGGAATGCAGAAAACGCAGTCACAATCGGCACAAAGCGTTTACCGGCAAAGAAACCAAGGAAATCAGGCAGCTTAGTATCATAAAAACGTTGATACATAACGGCTGCGAGGATACCTGCAATGAGTCCGCCAAAGACACCCGTTTGCAATGAAGGAATACCCATCACCATTGCATAACGACCACCTCCCATCGCCATCTCAGGTGTAATACCGAGCGCCACCCCCATTGTCGCATTCATCACGACCATAGCGACAATCGCGGCTAAAGCGGCAATCCCTGACTCCTTAGTCAAACCAACCGCGGCTCCTACCGCAAACAGTAAGGCTAAGTTATCAAATATAACGCCACCAGCACGCATCATTAGGGGAATGTCGAGCTTAGCACCGAAGGCAAGTAATAACCCCGCAGCGGGTAATATAGATATGGGCAACATCAATGCTTTACCAATTAAGGAAAGCTTAGATAAGCCGCTTTTAAAACTATCTAGCATAATAAAGTCCTTTAATATCGTTAGAATACCAACGAACTTTATCAAGCTAATTGAATCTCAAGGTTACAAATAGCAAGTGGTTTGTAACTCGATTTTTACAAACTAAATATCAACAGCAAAAAGGCACCTTTAGGTGCCCTTGTTTTGTAATCATTATTAGTTAATTAGCTAATTAGCTAAACGACAGTAATCTGAACCATCACAATCAATATGTGACCTTATGCTACCGTAACTCTTTGGATCCCAAACATATAACACCTCTCGTACATTCGACGTCAGTGGGTCAATATACCCTTGGTCATATTGAGTTACGTAGTATTTTTTAAACTTATTAAGTTTAATCGTCTCAGTAGTTCCTGGCTCTAGCGGAATATCATAAAATTCTTCACTTATTGAATTGAGAGGTAATCTATCTCTTAATGCTTCAACTTCAATGTCAGATTCTTGTGGGTTTGCATCTGTATAAGGTTGGTCTTGACCAAACATTATTTTGCATTTAGCTTCATTACCTAACTTATAAGCTGCTGTAATAACCGCTTCTTTTGTCATGAAATGATCAATATGAGTTCCATTAGCTATAGGGACTAATAGCGTACAGTTGTCAGATTTTAAAATTGTAGTGAAATTATCAACCATACTATTAAAAGTCTTTATTTCTGATTGTCTAAAATTCTTAAACGTTCCTCCAGGACCTCCCCCTGCGGTTTGATCACCTACGTACTTTCGCAATGGAGCATCATAGTACCCATAGCTACGAAATTTAAATTCATCCCAACTAGTAAAAAGATCGGTTAATGCATCATAGTCTTCACTATAACGATTTTTTGTAATCGTCAAAACTCGTTCATTTGTTAATACGTCATGATGGTTTGTTGAATAGTTAGAAGCACCAAACATCACATCGACAATTATCTCATCATTTTCATTAGCCAAATTCAAACTAGATATATATCCAGAGAAAACCAATAATGCATCATCATGATGTGGACTAACAATCCTATATTCTTCTGCCATAGTCGGTACAGAAAAAATCAAAGAGGTCAAAGTAGCTATTAGGGGAAGTGATTTCATAATCTAATTTTCCATTGTTTTATATTTAAACCTCCATAAATATTACCCTCTCTACAGAACCCTAGGTTTCATTTTGTAATTCATTTGTAAGTGAAAATTTAGAAACAATAGAAAAATCAATATCTAAATAATCCCCCCCACGAGAAGTTTATAGGCCTTAACTATCGAAACATTTCATTATTAATAGCATTAAGGTGACCGATAAGTGTTTTAGACGTTATCGATGAATCAATAAAATAACGATAGAGTTCATTCGACACTGCATTCTGAATGACGGGATTAACAGCCATTGAATCGGTCAAGCTTGGCATTGCCGAACCATCCCGACTCGCTCGTATATAGTCATCATAAGATTTCTGTTGGCACCGCGATAAGTCATCAATTGGAATATTAGCTTGTGCTGGTATTGAGCCCTTTTTTTCACTGAACTCTAAAAGAAACTTAGGGGCAGATAGCGCGGCCATAATTGAGGTTATATTCTGTTCTTCATTTGAGCGAGTGGAAAAAAAGGCTAGGCTATCTACATTGTAGATAAACCCATTTTCCGTGGAAGGAAATGGGCTGCATTGAATGTAATCAGGAATGCTAGAGCCTGAGCTTAGCATTTCTCCTAGAGCCCAATCTCCTGTAAATTGAAATGCGTATTCCCCCTTGAGCAGTGCTTTCGTTCCTTGATCCCAACTTATTTTTGATAAGTCATTTCCAACAATATTAGCAAGAGCTCGAAAGCGATCTAGTGCTTCTAGTGTTTTGGGGCTGTTCAAAGCTTCGGGGTCTAAATCAACAAAAGCCTGGCGATAATAGTGAGCACCACCCACTCCGAATGCAATGTTTTCAAAAATTTGAACAACTTGCCAAGGGTCTTCCCCCAAAGCAAGTGGTGTAATACCTTTGTTTTTTAGTACATTCAATGCTAGCAATAATGAATCCCAGTCATTAGGGGGGGGCAGCTGGTGTTCAGCTAATACCTCTGTGTTTATCCACATCCAGTTTAGTCTATGAATATTAAGAGGAATGGCAACGTAGTTCCCATTGTATTTGTGAATGGCTTGAATATCAGGGTACAGCGATTGATCCCAGTTATTCAATTTAGCGACTTCATTCATGTCCATTAAGAACCCTAGTGCCGCCCAAGACTGAATAGCAGGACCTTCCATCTGCGCTATATCTGGTGAATAGCCAGCAATCGCTCTCGCTTGAAGGATAGATTTAGCAGGCCCACCTCCTCCTCCTGCAATTGGATCACTTTTTAATGTAAAAGGCAGCAGACGAAACCTGTCTTCGATCACCGACAATGCTGAGTCTTCACCTTCTGCCGTCCACCAATGCAACATCTCTATAGAGGGGGTAGATAATGCTGGCTGTGTAACAAAAAGAGCAACCAAGAATACCCACATTTTCATAAGCTGCTTACCAAAATAATGTCGACTTCTAGCCCTCCTTCTGGTGCATTCGATAATTTAATATCCCCTCCATGGCTTCTTGCGATACTGCGGGAAATCGCCAAACCTAAACCGGATCCATCCACGCTGGAATCGCTACCTCTAAAATAAGGCTCAAATACTTTTTCTAGTATGCTTTCGTCAATCCCTGCACCTGAATCGCGCAGTACAATATGAATAGAATCAGAGTTAACAAACATGCTGATATTCACGACATCCCCATATTTAATGCCATTATCTACCAAATTAAAGAGACAACGCTTAATTGCTAATGGTTTACCGTAGAATTTAACATCTGGCATATCGACAAGATTTACACATAAGTTGTTTTTGTTATGGATAGCCGCACATTGCTCAAAAATATCATTCATGTCTATCCACTCAAACTCTTCATGAATATCATTATCTCGCATGCACTGTAACGCTCCGTTTAACATCATCTCGACTTCATTCAACAGCTTTTCAAATTTAAGCCTTGTCGTATTGTCGCTGAGCATTTCTGTACGAAGTTTTAAGCAGGCTAGAGGTGTTTTTATGTCATGTGAAATGGCATTAAAGAACATATTCCGGTCGCGTAAGTTCGCTTTAATACGACGATTCATTTTGTTGAAAGCATGGATCGCAGCTCTGGTTTCTGAACTTCCTTCTTCTTTGATTTCTTCAATCTGCATTTCCGACCCCATAAGCGTTGCGGAACGAGCAAGAGATCGAAAAGGACGAATTTCTTTTTGTAGCACGACGTAAGAGACCCCCATTAGCATAAAAGTGACTATTAAAAGAAAGGTGATCTGGCGACTATCTATAAATTTATCGGTCAAGCTATCGAAAGACAGAGGAATAACGGTCGCTAAATAGAGCCACTCATTATTTTCTAGTTGAACTTGAATAACCGCTATTGGGAGATCGAGCTTACCTAACACTAAGCTGTAATCTTTCCACAATGCAGGCAGCTCATCCAGCTTGATACCTGAGTTGAATAATAGAAGATCGTCTCGCTTGGTCAAAGTGACATGTACTGAGTGTGACGTTTTAAGTTGTTGTTCTAAAAGATCTGATGCTTGCACCTGCATTTGAGGCACTAAAGAGTGATGATTAAGCGAAGGAACAGGAAGCTTATGATTATTCATAGAAATAAAGAATCGTGTTCCTCCAATATTTCGTAATTGATCGAGAACCAAATGACGATAATTGACGGGAAGTCCTGAAAAGTAATTTATAGTGTCCGAAGCTGCAGAGGCTATCGCAAACATAGCGTGGCTCGCCGATTCTCGTTTAGATACGGAGGTCGTGGAAAACCAAGCAGCACCTGCGAGAACTTCAGCCATGACAATAACCAAGAACGTAGACAACGTAATACGTACGACCATTGACTGAAAGAAGTTTTTTTTCAACATTGAAGTCCATGAGAGTCGATCACAAGCATGTAGCCACGATGCCTTACCGTCATAATCGTATTTCGGTCATCGTCCCTCAATTGCCTTCTCAACCGGCTAATTTGTACATCAATCCCTCTCTCTAGTGGCTCTGCATCCCTCCCCCAGAGTGCTTGTGCAATGTCATTACGACTTAATAATTGATTGGGAGAGTCAAGCATAAGGGTAAGCAAGTTATAATCGGCGCTAGAAAGAGAGACTGCCTCACCATCTTCATGTTTCAATTGTCGTTTTAGAGTATCGAACGTCCAATCCATAAATTTTAACTTACGTTCATTTGTGCTGTGACTGAATGTTGAACGCCTGAGTAGAGCTTTGATTCTTGCTAATAGTTCACGAGGGTTAAACGACTTGGTTATGTAATCATCAGCGCCAATTTCTAACCCCGCAATACGATCTGCATCATCAGTTACTGCGGTTAGCATAATGATAGGGACTTGAGATCGTAAGCGTAATTTTTGGCACAAAGTTAAACCATCATCTCCTGGTAGCATGATGTCTAAAATAATGAGATCTGGGGTGACAGTTTCTAGCTGTTTCCACATCGCGTTACCTTCAAGAGCAGTAATCACAGTGAAGCTTGAGCGTTCTAGATATTCGCTTAAAGCATCGAGAATTTCCTGATTATCATCCACAATCAAAACAATCTTATTAGCCATGACCCAACCTATGCCACTAAATGATTATCAACACATTTACTCACTTTATAATTAGTTTCAAGAGGGTTAGTAACAAAATGCGTCAAAAACCCTAAATGTAAGTTGTAAGTTACAAATAGGTTGCCCTTATCATCCGATAATTTAGGCCTTCACCTTTATGTATACTTCCTTACATTTCAATAAAAACAAAAAGTTAGAATACAGAATTAAGTGAAATAGGCACGACACACCAATTTGAGTAATCATTACGTTTCTTCAATTTGAACGCATAAAAAAACCGAGCCTGTGGGCTCGGTTTTCTATTTTTAACTAAAAAGGTAACGATTAAGCTAGAAGCTCTTTTGCAGTGTTTACTACATTTTCAGTAGTAAAACCGAACATTTTGAATAGCTCGCCTGCTGGTGCAGATTCGCCGAACGTTGTCATACCGATGATCTTGCCACCGAAACCAACGTACTTGTACCAGAAATCAGCGATGCCAGCTTCTACAGCAATACGTGCTGTAACGTCAGATGGAAGTACAGACTCACGGTACTCAGCGTCTTGCTTATCGAACGCGTCAGTTGCAGGCATAGAGACTACGCGTACTGCTTTACCTTCAGCTGTTAGTTCAGCAGCAGCGCTAACCGCTAGCTCAACTTCAGAACCCGTTGCAATGATGATTAGCTCTGGCTTGCCTTCACAATCTTTCAGGATGTAACCACCCTTAGCGATGTTAGCCACTTGCTCAGCGTCACGATCTTGTTGTGCAAGGTTTTGACGAGAGAAGATAAGTGCAGAAGGACCATCTTTACGCTCAATTGCCAGTTTCCAAGCAACTGCAGACTCAACTTGGTCACATGGACGCCATGTGCTCATGTTTGGAGTCAGACGTAGAGAAGCGATCTGCTCAACCGGTTGGTGAGTAGGACCATCTTCGCCTAGGCCGATAGAATCGTGAGTGTAAACTTGGATGTTCTGAACTTTCATCAGAGCCGCCATACGCATTGCGTTACGCGCGTATTCCATGAACATCAGGAATGTTGCGCCGTATGGTACGAAACCACCATGCAGAGCGATACCGTTCATGATAGCCGTCATACCGAATTCACGTACACCGTAGTGGATGTAGTTACCAGAAAAATCTGTTGCTTCAAGAGACTTAGAACCAGACCACATAGTTAGGTTAGAAGGCGCAAGGTCAGCAGAGCCGCCCATGAATTCAGGTAGCATAGCACCGAATGCTTCTAGAGCATTTTGAGATGCTTTACGTGACGCGATGTTTGCTGGGTTAGCTTGAAGATCAGCGATGATTGCCGATGCTTTTTCTTCCCACTCAGCTGGAAGCTCGCCGTTTGTACGACGTTTGAATTCTGCTGCTAGCTCTGGGTGAGCTGCTGCGTATGCGTCAAACTTAGCATTCCACGCTGCTTCTTTCGCTGCGCCTGCTTCTTTCGCGTTCCACTCAGCTGCGATATCCGCAGGGATTTCGAAAGGACCGTGTTCCCAACCAAGTGCCGCTTTAGTTGCTGTAATTTCATCAGCGCCTAGTGGAGCACCGTGACAGTCATGCGTACCCGCTTTGTTTGGAGAGCCAAAGCCGATGATAGTTTTAGTACAGATAAGCGTTGGACGAGGATCCGCTTTAGCCGCTTCAATCGCTGCATTGATAGCGTCAGAGTCATGACCATCTACTGCAGGGATTACGTGCCAGCCGTATGCTTCAAAACGCTTAGGTGTATCGTCAGAGAACCAACCTTCAACTTCACCATCGATAGAGATGCCGTTGTCATCCCAGAAAGCGACTAGCTTACCAAGACCTAGCGTACCCGCTAGAGAACATGCTTCGTGAGAGATACCTTCCATCAGACAACCATCACCCATGAACGCATAAGTGAAGTGATCGACGATATCGTGGCCTTCTTTGTTGAACTGTGCAGCCAATGCTTTCTCAGCCATTGCCATACCAACAGCGTTGGTGATGCCTTGGCCCAGAGGACCCGTTGTTGTCTCGATACCAGGTGCGTAACCGTACTCTGGGTGACCTGGAGTCTTAGAGTGCAGTTGACGGAAGTTTTTTAGATCTTCAATTGAAAGCTCGTAACCTGCTAAATGAAGCAGAGAGTAAATCAGCATAGAACCATGGCCGTTAGACAGGATAAAACGGTCACGGTCAGCCCACTCTGGGTTTGCTGGGTTGTGGTTCAAGTGGCCACGCCAAAGAACTTCAGCGATGTCAGCCATACCCATAGGTGCGCCAGGGTGGCCTGAATTTGCTTGTTGAACACCGTCCATGCTAAGTGCGCGGATTGCATTGGCTAGATCTTTACGAGAAGGCATGTCTGCTCCTGGATACATAAGCGATTTAAAAAAGAGATGGATGCTAAAGTTTTCATTTTTATTAGCGCGGGTATTCTCTCAAACGACTATAGCGACTGCAAACGTTTTACTGGCACTTTAACGGTCATTTTCCGCAATTTTCGATCATTTACATCACTTAACATGGCTTTCCACAACCAACACGCAAACGTTTGGTTATGACATATCATAAAAAAGAGCTTGTAATTCGACCGTTGGAATTTAAAATAGCCGTCTAGATGTAGAAACACCTACAAAATATACTGTATTTAATGGCGGCGCTTCCTTGATTGCGACGGCATAAATTATTTGCATTTAACTATTTGCAACTAAAAACTAAACTAAAAGTGGAGCTCTCATGGCTAAGCACCTATTCACTTCTGAATCTGTATCAGAAGGCCATCCAGATAAAATTGCAGACCAAATCTCAGATGCTGTTCTTGATGCCATCATTGAACAAGATCCAAAAGCACGTGTTGCTTGTGAGACTTACGTAAAAACCGGCATGGTTATGGTTGGTGGTGAAGTAACTACGTCAGCATGGGTTGATATCGAAGAAATCACTCGTGAAACAGTACGTGAAATTGGTTACGTTCATTCTGATATGGGCTTTGACGCTGACTCTTGTGCTGTACTAAATACCATTGGTAAGCAGTCTCCAGACATCAACCAAGGTGTTGATAAAGCGGATCCTAAAGATCAAGGTGCGGGCGACCAAGGCATCATGTTTGGTTACGCAACGAACGAAACGCCAATCCTAATGCCAGCTCCAATTACTTACTCTCACCTGCTTGTTAAGAAGCAAGCTGAAGTACGTAAGAGCGGCAAGCTTGACTTCCTTCGCCCAGATGCGAAATCTCAAGTAACGTTCCAATACGACCAAGGTAAGATCGTTGGTATCGACGCTGTTGTTCTTTCAACTCAACACTGTGATTCAGTAACAACACCTGACCTACGTGAAGCGGTAATGGAAGAGATCATCAAGCCAGTACTTCCTGCTGAGTGGATCAACAAAGACACTAACTTCTTCATCAACCCAACAGGCCGTTTCGTAATCGGTGGCCCAATGGGTGACTGTGGTCTAACAGGTCGTAAGATCATCGTTGATACCTACGGCGGCGCAGCTCGTCACGGTGGCGGTGCATTCTCTGGTAAAGATCCATCAAAAGTTGACCGTTCTGCAGCTTACGCAGCGCGTTACGTTGCGAAAAACATCGTTGCTGCTGGCATGGCTGACCGTTGTGAGATTCAACTGTCTTACGCTATTGGTGTTGCAGATCCAACCTCTATCATGGTTGAAACGTTCGGTACTGAGAAAGTAGCTCACGAAATCATTATTGAAGCGGTTCGTCAAAACTTCGACCTACGTCCATACGGTCTTCAAGAGATGCTGAACCTACTTCAGCCTATCTACAAGCAGACTGCTGCATACGGCCACTTCGGTCGCGAAGAGTTCCCTTGGGAAGCTACTGATAAAGCAGCAATCCTAGCGGACTTCGCAGGCCTGTAAGCATTACGCAACACGCCTAGCTGCAACGTAATTTTAAAAGCCTCTGCTCTCAGAGGCTTTTTGCTTTCTATTCTTCTATTCTTCTATTCTTCTATTCTTCTATTCTTCTATTCTTCTATTCTTCTATTCTTCTATTCTTCTATTCTTCTATTCTTCTATTCTTCTATTCTTCTATTCTTTCACTAATCAATCCTAACCCTTTCAAGTAATACAAGCGTTAACTAATAGTTTATTTTAATAATTGTGGGGATTTTACGTGCTGAGATCAATGTTACGCAAACGTTTAAATTTTAATGTAATAGCACTTGTTAAAAACAAACCATTCTCAGTAACTCATGCTTCTTTGCCACAAACTTTCAGTTCAACAACAAAACACTCGACGACTGCACCCACTCGATCTGAAAATTAATCAAGGTGAGCGCTGGGTAGTCATTGGACGCAATGGTTCCGGAAAAACCACGTTATTAAAAGCACTGGTTAATTTGCTTCCCTTCAAAGGCGAAGTCGTCATAAACCAATTGCCGCTACGTAAGTTAACTTGCCAGCAAAGAGCAAAACAAATCAGTTACCTTCCACAACACAGTCAAGTGGATGGTCGTTTAGCACTCAGAGAGTACATTCAACTAACCGCTTCCAATCAAGCCACTTCTAGCTTTTCACTTGACCAAATAAGTAAAGCACTAAAGATCGATACTTTCCTCGAACGAAGAATGGGACAGCTCTCAGGCGGCCAGAAGCAGCGAGCGCATATTGCACGATCTTTATGTCAGAACGCCGAGTTTCTGGTGTTGGATGAGCCTCTAAACCACTTAGACCCATGCGCTCAAGGGGAAGTCTTATCGCTATTGAAAGAACTGGGTAAAACACTGATTTGCTCACTGCATGATATTTCCCTTGCTGCCAAATTCGCGACGCACATTGTGATTTTGGAACACGGTGAACTGGTCGCGAAAGGAAAAGTAGAAGAGCTACTGACCCACAAACAGCTTCAGCCGATTTTTGAAGTAGATTTAATCAGCACAACCAATAAGCGCACACAGAAAACAAGCAAGTTTTTCGACATTGAACTCGACCAAGGACAGGACCTTTCATGAATAAATTATCAGCATCAGCTTTAACTTTTACTTTCTTACTTTCCATGTCCGCACAAGCTCAAATCACGGTAGAAAACTGCGACTCGACACTTACGTTAGATACGTCGCCTAAAACCTTAATCACTCACGATATCAATATGTCTGAGATGGCATTTTCTCTCGGGCTTGAAGAGAATATGATCGGAGTGACCGGTATTAGCGGGTACTACAAAACGACTCCTGAATTTAATCGCCTTCAGGGCAGCATTCCAGAGCTCGCACCGAAATATCCTTCTTTGGAGGTGTTAGTCAATGCAAACCCTGATGTTTTCTTCGCAGGATGGAATTATGGTATGCGTCTGGGCGGCTCAGTCACGCCAGATTCACTGAAAGAGTTTGGCATTAACACTTTAATTCTTAATGAGAGTTGCAGCCACATCCGTAAAGATAAGCAACCAGCTAGCATGGAACAGATGTTCGATGACGTGACGCGCCTTGCGACTTTATTTGGTCATCAAGACAGAGCTCAAACACTGATCTCCACGTGGAAAGAGCAATTAGTACAGATTCAACAGCAAACCAAGAATCAAACTCCGCTTAAAGTCTTTTTGTATGATTCAGGGGAAGATAAACCATTCACTGCTGGGAAATACGCGACAGTGAGCGCCATGATAGAAGCAGCGGGTGGCGCCAATATAATGAAAGATCTGGATATCAGCTGGGGAACCACATCATGGGAGTCAGTTGCGATGCATAACCCTGATGTCATTATTCTTCTCGATTATCAAAATGGGACAGGCGCTAAAGGCATGCAAGCCTTTTTGGAACAGCACCCAGCGATGAAGCTGACCACAGCGGTAAAGACCATCCAATACCTTCCTCTGCGTTATGAGGAAATTACTCCCGGGCCAGCAAACATAGCTGCAATTGAAAAATTGGCACAGCGCATCCAAGAAATCCATGACAAGTCTTAGTACTAACCTGAACCGAACCGCACTGAACACCTGCGTATTCAGTTCTGTTTTTGCCCTCTTAGCGATGTTTTCTCTGAGTTTAGGCAGCGTTCATCTATCTTTTACACAAGTCGCTACGATTTTTTCAGCGGCGATGAGTCAACAGATCGACTCTCCGATAGATCAAGTGGTACTGCATTTACGCTTGCCAAGAACAATCATCGCGATTATTTGCGGTGCTGGGTTAGGTATTGTTGGGGCGTTATTACAAACCGTCACAAAAAACGACCTTGCCGACCCTTTCATTTTTGGATTGTCATCCGGTGCTGCGACTGGAGCTGTGTTTGTGATTACAGTCATCGGCAGCGCTATCGGTATTTGGACACTTCCACTCGCCGCTTTCATCGGTGGAATAATCTCGGCTTCGGCTGTGCTATTTCTAGTCAGAAAAGTAAATGGGCAAGCGTCTTCTCAAATTGTTTTAGCTGGGCTGGCTATCTCATTTTTATTTACAGCCTTAACCAATTTCTTGGTCTTCCACGGTGATCAACGAGCTGCCCATTCGATTCTATTTTGGTCGCTAGGAGGCCTAGGAAATGCGCGCTGGGACAATGTTTTAATTGTGCTTGCAGGACTTCTCGCCTTGATAGCCCTAAGTATATTTAAACATCGTCAATTAGATTGTTTACTTGCGGGAGACGACGTAGCACAAACGATGGGCGTCGACACAAAACGTCTGCAAACCGGTGTTTTTATTGTTTGCGCTTTTGCAACCGCATGTTTTGTTTCTATCATCGGTGTCGTCGGATTTATTGGCTTGATGGTTCCTCATATCGCGAAGAAAATCATCGGCCCATTGCACAAAAAGTTACTCATCACTTCAGGGCTGATTGGGGCTTTGCTTATGTTATTAAGTGATATTTTGGCGAGAACCTTAGTTGCTCCTCAAGAACTGCCTCTTGGTGTTGTCACCACCGCGTTTGGCGCACTATTCATTGTTTCCATTTTGATGGAGAAAAGTAATGAAAGCTGAACGCTTCACCATCATTGCGATTCGTCATGGCGAAACCGAATGGAACCGAATTGGCAAAATGCAGAATCAATTGGATAGCCCTCTGACAATGGAAGGCAAACGACAGATGCATAACGTCGGCCGTTATCTTGCGACTCAAAAGTCATTGACCCTCAATGCTATTTACACCAGTCAATTAGGCCGTGCTATTTCGAGCGCGAAAACGATCGCACGCTACCTGAAAGTGCCCGTCATTTCTCAAATGGAGCTCAGTGAGTTCGATTCAGAACAGCAACGAAGAACAATGGCGATTCAGTGGATCCAACGAATTTCTCGTCACCACAACAATCAGAACCCTATCTTGCTGCTCGGACATGGCGACTGGATAAAAACATTAGCCAGTTTAGGGACACCAAAGCAAATCATAGAAACACCTAATAACGGAGAAATCCTCAGAATAGATATCGAAATATAACGTCAACATCAGGGAATCAGGTGTAACTCCTGGACTGTACCCGCAGCTGTAAGCGATGAGCCCTTTACAAACCACTGAGTCACACGACTTGGGAAGGAGTAAAGCGCAATGAGAACCTCAACATCGTAAGTCAGAATACCTGGGCATACATGAATATCGAGCGGGAAAACTCAACACCTATCCATACCTTGTCTAACAAGGGAACGCTCTGTATTCGTCAATACCTCAAACGTAGATGAAGAATACTGTGGTCACAAAAGTTAAACGATCCAAAAATAAGTCCGATCTCCGCAGTGGGTTTACCACAGGTGCGTGCGCAGCTGCAGCAAGCAGAGCGGCAGTTCAAACACTGTTAACCGGACAGCAGCCTGACTATATCTCCATCACTTTACCGAATGGTGAGCCCGCTACGTTTAAGGTCGCGTTTATCCAAACATCCAACGATGCGGTGACCGCCAGCATTGTTAAAGATGCAGGAGACGATCCCGACTGCACCCATGAAGCCCATATTCAGAGCATTGCCCGCTGGCATTCAGACCCCGGTTTTCACATCGATGGGGGTGTTGGCGTAGCGCGTGTGACGCTACCCGGATTAGAGCTTCCTGTTGGTCAAGCGGCGATTAATCCCGTTCCACATAAAAACATTCTCGACATGATCACCTTAGAGTGGAATCAATCAACCGATGGGCAGAGAAAATCAGCCGGTATCTCAGTGGAAATTTGTGTCCCTGACGGTGAAGAACGCGCCAAAGAAACCATAGGCCCACGCTTAGGTTTAATCGGCGGTATTTCAATTTTAGGGACGCGCGGGACCGTAAAGCCCTACTCCACTTCTGCATTTTCAGCATCTGTCCGCCAATCGGTACAAATCGCGAAACAAAATGGCCAAGACCACTTAGTTCTCACGACAGGCTCTCGAACTGAAAAGTCAGCGATGGCCATGCTACCCACTTATGACTCGATGTGCTTTATCCAAGCAGGTGATTTTGTTGGGGTGGGACTTCGCGCTGCGAGACGTTACCAAGTGAGCAAAATTACCGTGGTCGCCATGATAGGCAAGCTCGGAAAAATGGTCGCGGGACACATGATGACTCACGTATCCGGTAAATCGATCGACTTTTCATTGCTTGCCGATCTCGCCACTCAATCGGGCGCGCCGAGTGAATTTTCCGAAGCTGTTAGCCAAGCCAACACAGGCCGCCACGTACTCGATACATGGAAAGAAGCCCAATCGGACCAAGAGACACCTAATTACGACTTTCTTACCTTGCTCTGCAAACAAGCTGCAGAGCACGCTGCTGTGTATGTCAAACATCACGTCAGCATTGAATTCAAATTGATCGACTTTAATGGCGATCTGTTAGCAGAACATCTCTGCTCAAAAGGAAGTGATGTGGGTATTCAAACCACAGACTTTGATGACGAAGCATGAACAAGGAAAACACTATGACTAATGATATGCGTCAAATGACCAAACAAGGCCGTCAAATTGAAAGTGATTCTTTCTCTATCATTGATGACGAAATCGAAACGATTCATGGTGGTCACAACTTCAATCAAGGCGAATGGAATGTGGTTCGTCGTGCCATTCATACTACGGGTGACTTTGAATACGCAAAACTGTACCAATTCAGTGAGGACGCGATCGAGTCGGCAATCACTGCATTAAAATCGGGTGCCAATATCATTACTGATGTCAGCATGATAGTGACAGGCTTAAACCAAACTCGCCTTAACGCTTACGGCAATAAAGCCCAGTGTTTCATTAGTCACCCAGACGTCATTACTACCGCGAAAGAGACTGGTGAAACGCGTGCCATTCACTCCATGCGCTACGCTCGTGATAACGGCTTACTCGACGGCTCTATCATAGGCGTGGGCAATGCGCCTACAGCACTCCTTGAGCTACTGCGTATGATTGAAGCAGGAGAAGCTAAACCTGCACTGATCATTGGCATCCCCGTTGGTTTCGTAAAAGCGGATGAATCTAAGCAAGCATTAACCGAACAAAACACAGTGCCTTACATTGCCAGCTTAGGACGTAAAGGCGGTAGCCCGCTTGTGGTGTCAACCATTCACGCCCTACTTGCCGAGTCAGTAAAATGAGCAATGTAAGTACTCACTCTTCTTTAGGGTCATGCTCTCAATCAGCCATTACGGTTGTTGGTGTACCTGAAGATGGCTGCTTAAGTTTAACCAGCCGCGCAGTTAATGCGGTTGAGTCTGCACGTGTCATAGCCGGAAATGACCGTCTACTCGATTGGTTTCCTCAATTTAAAGGTCAGCGTTTATCAATGAAAGAAGGCTATCAATCTTGGTTTTCTAAGCTCATTGATGAATGTGAAGAAGGCGGCGTCGTGGTATTGGCTTCTGGCGATCCATTGTTCTTTGGCATTGGTGAATCGTTATTAAAAAAATTGCCTAATGATGAAGTGCGCTTTATTCCCTCCCCTTGTTCAATGCAACTCGCTTGTAGTCGAGTGGGTATTGCATGGCAAGAAACCAAAGCCATTTCACTTCACGGTCGAAAGCAGCATTACGATGGCATTAAAGGTCTTGCAAGCCAAATGCAATGGGGCACTAGCTACTGCTTACTGACAGATATTCAAAATAACCCAGCTCAAATTGCGAAACACTTAGTCGACTTTAATCAACAAGGTTGGACGGCTTGGGTGTGTGAGAACTTAGGTGGCATGCAAGAAAAAATCAGCCAGTGGACACTCGAAGATCTCGCACTAAAAAATGCCGACGATTTCTCAGCCCTGAACGTGATGGTATTGCACCGAGCGCAACCACACGCATGGGGTGAGTTAGGTCAATACGCAAACGACGATGACTTCATGAAACGCATGCCAAAACGTGGACTTATCACCAAACAACCCGTTCGTCACTTAGCGTTAGCGAGCATGAGAATTCAACCTAAATCTGTGGTGTGGGATATAGGTACAGGCTCTGGTTCGATTGCGATTGAAGCTGCGAAACAGTGTAGCCAAGGGCAAGTATTTACCATTGAATCAAATGAAGAGTGTTACGAGTCTATCGAAGCGAATTTTAGAGCGCACGGTACCGACAACGTACAACTGATTCGAGATAAAGCCCCAATGCAGCTCGACACATTGCCTCAGCCAGACAGTATTTTTATTGGTGGAAGTCGCGGCAATATGCACACCATTTTAGATTTCTGTTGGTCAGCACTGAAACCCGGTGGCGTAGTGATAGGTTCAGCCGTCACAGTCGATTCAGTGTGTGAACTTCATCAATGGAGTAAAGACAGCAAAGCGCCAACACAAGTCCAACTAATCTCGATATCAACGGGCGTACCACTCGCTCACTACACCCGTTATCAATCAGAAAATCCGATTCATTTATTTATTTTTACCAAGCCGTTTATTCAGAAATAGGCGCTTAATTTTTTAATTAAGCGCCACTCAACATATTAAATAAAAACATAATTAGAGAAAGCACAGATGAAATTAGGAACTATGTACGCAGTAGGTGTCGGCACTGGAGACCCAGAATTATTGACACTGAAAGCTCACCGACTACTCAGCACCGTTGACGTTGTTGCGTTTCCAGAAAAAGACGCAGGCAGTAATCACTCTTTTGCTCAACAAATTGCAGTGGGTTCTATTAGCCCTGAGACAATGAAAGGCGAATACCTTTTTTTGCACTTCCCTATGACGCGCGACCCAAACATTAATGTACCAGCATGGCGTAAAGCCGCCGTCACAATTGTTGAACTATTAAAGCAAGGTAAAGACGTGGCATTTGCAACCGAAGGTGATCCATCGGTTTACAGCACATGGGCATACATCCAAGAAGAACTTACAGAGCTACTTCCTGAACTTGATCCGGTGATCATTCCAGGTATCACTTCAGTTACCGCTATTCCATCACAGACAAAAATTCCACTTGCTGACGGTCAGGAGCGTTTTTGTGTTGTACCTGCGACATGGGGTATCGAGTGTTTAGAAAAGCTAGTCGAAGATTTTGACACCATCATGTTAATCAAGGCAGGTCGCGTTATCCCTAAGCTGATCACTCAACTTGAGTCGATGAATATGTTGGATTGTGCAACCTACGTGTCGCATGCCACCACAGAGAAACAAGAGCTTTACTCTGATCTGCGCGATGTACCAAACGAAAACCGTTACTTCTCTATGGTTCAACTTTCCGTCCGTGCTCGTCGTGGCGTACTCCGTGGTACCAATGAATCAAAGAAGTGTGCCGTTCTTGATGGTGATAAAGCTGATAGTGATAAAGCTGACATCGATAAAACTAGTAGCGGTAAAGCGTAATGAAAATCGCTATTTATGCCATCACGCTACACGGAGCAAGACAGGCTAAACGCTTAGCCAAAACCTTTCCGTTTGCCGATGTCTTTATCGCGCCTGTTGGACAAGAAGAATACCCAGGATCCGATGAACTCACATTGCCATTGTCTGGTTTTCTACCGCCTAGATTTAAGCAATATGATCATCATATCTGCTTCTTTGCCGCGGGCATTGTGAGCCGAATGATCGGCCCCTTACTAGAAGATAAACGCACCGATCCGGGCGTGATCTGCATTGATGATCACGGTCAGTTCGTGATCCCAATGTTATCTGGTCATCGCGGTGGTGCAAATGGGATCGCGTTACAAGTATCACAAGCACTCAATGCAACGCCTGTGATCACCACAGCTTCAGACGCAGCCGGCAGCTTGTCGGTTGATATGCTGGGATCGCCATTTGGTTGGACGCTTGATCCACAATGCGAACCGGCGATCACCGCCACCAGCGCGGCGGTTGTAAACGAAAAACGCATTCTAGTGGTTCAGCATGCCGGTGAACAAAACTGGTGGCAGAACAAACGTTCCATGCCAAGACACATCATTACCCACCCGGCGTTAAGCAATACTGATCTTACACAGATCAGTACCGACGATTGGGATGGTGTAGTACTTATTTCAGATGAAGCACAACCAAAAGGTTACGCCGACTTTGAAAGCAAAACCGTACTCTGGCGACCAAAATCCCTCGTGCTTGGAATCGGCTGCGACCGCAATACCCCATTGCATGTATTGAAAGCAGGTATCGATGTTTTTGTTGCTGAATATAACCTAGCCAAAGCCAGTGTTTCTGCTTTAGCCAGCATCGCTTTAAAAGCAGATGAAAAAGGTATTTTAGAACTTTCAGCAGAAAGCCAAATCCCTTTCCACACTTATTCAGCCGAGCAACTCGACGGCGTAGAAGGGATCGAAAACCCATCCGAATACGTGAAAAAAGTCACCGGTGTCTCATCCGTTTCTGAAGCTGCTGCGTTAAAGCATGGCAAGCGTGATCAACTATTGGTACCTAAGTGGAAATTCAAACAAGACGGTTTCAACATGACTTTGTCTTGTACTCGTATCGAATACGATGAACCACTCGCCAAGAAGAAATGGAAAAACTGGTTAGATGAAAGCGTCAAAATCAACCTGCACGGTAATGAAGTGGTAGATGGTTTTCAGTGCAAACCTAAACATGTCGATTTAAACCGCCCAATGCTTTACCACCGTCATCACGTATTGCTATGTGAAGGTGGCCGCTGCGCCAAAGAAGGCAGCAAAAACCTAGCGCACGATTTAAGACAAGTGCTTAAAGCGCTCGATTTTGCAGAGGGTGAACAACGCATCAAGATAAGCCGCACACACTGTGCGGGCACCTGTCGTAACCGAGCCGCCATGGTGATTTACGAACGTTTACTTGAGCATGAAACACCTGTGAACAACGGGCTTTGGGTTCGAGGTATCGAAGAATTTACCGAGCAAGACTGGAAAGATTTTTTCACAAACCTTGTAGAAAGAAAGCCATTAAAGGCTTGTCTTGACCCTAAGTTCATTGCGCCAATTGAAAATGCAGACGGTACCACTGAGCTTTAGGAACTACTGAGCTTTAAGAACCACTTAGTTTGAAGAACTACTGAGCTTTAAGAACCACTTAGTTTGAAGAACTACTGAGCTTTAGGAACCACTTAGCTTTAAGAGCAACTGAGCTTTAGAAACATGGTAGGCCAAATACTTAGCAAGCTATGAATATGACATTTCAAAGCTCACTTTAACCTCATTACCAACATGAGATAACCCGTTTATCTTGTGATATAGATTTGATAAGGACAGCGACAATTATGAAACGACTTCGTCATTATAACCAAGGCACAGCCATCGTACTGAGCTGCTTTGGTAGCGTCGTAGAGCAACAACGTTACGAAACTCTCGCAGAACGCGTACGTCAAAGTTACCCAGATGTACCAGTGCGCATTGCCACCAGCTCCAAAATGGTGATCAAGAAATTGGCTCGTAAAGACACGCCATGTTTCAGCCTACCTCAAGTACTCGCCGATCTAGACACACAAGGTTACGAGCGTATTTTGATTGTTTCAGTGTACTTGTTCCCTACCGATGAACATCGCTACATGACATCTATTGTCGATGGCTTCAAGCAGTTCTCATTTGCACGCATCGAACAAACACCAGCGATAATGCATCACAGTCAATTGACGACCAACTTGCTTTCAGCCCTCCATGATCGTTTTGCTCCACAAGATCATTTCAACGTGTTCGTTCACCACGGTGCGCCTATGTTAGATAACCCGGGTCACCAGTCGATTCATTACTGTGATGATCTATTAGGCAAATTATCGCAACGTAATTTCACTTGTTCACTAGAAGGTGCATGGCCATTTAAATTGATGAAAGATGAAATGGTTCGCCGTATCAAAGAGCAACATACAGGCGAAGGTAAGCCTCTATTAAACCTTGTACCACTGCTGTTGGTATCGGGAAATCACTTCATCAACGATCTTAAAGAAATTAAAGAGATGCTAGCGGAAGACGCTGACGTTCAAGTGGCAGAGCCAATTCAAGGTGACAAGTTCTGTATGCTCGATATGCCAGAGCTTCTACAGATTATCGATAAGCAAATTAAAGAAGGTTTAATTCGTTTAGGCGCACCAGAGGAAGAGAAATAATCATGGCAAAATTAACACTGGTAGGCTTAGGGCCTGGCGCAATTGACCTAGTCACACCTGCAGCGCAACAAGCCGTTAAAAATGCAGATGTCGTTGCAGGCTACAAGCCGTACGTTGAATCCATTAGAACGCTTATCGACACACAAGAAGTCATTCAAAGCGGCATGACTCGCGAGTGGGATCGTGCTCAAGCGGCAGTAGAAGAAGCAGCGAAGGGCCGAGAGGTCGTTCTAGTATGTTCTGGCGATTCTGGCATGTACGCGATGGCGCCTTTGGTGCTTGAGTTATTAGAGCAAAATGCAGAATTAAACGCACAGGTGGAACTGGATATTATCCCGGGCATCACCGCGGCTAACGCCTGTGCTTCTTTAGTTGGTGCACCTCTTGGCCACGATAGTTGTACCATTTCTCTGTCTGACTTATTAACGCCTTGGGAAGTGATTACCAAGCGGATTGAAGCCGCGGCAATGGCTGATTTTGCGATTACCTTCTACAACCCTCGCTCTAAAAAGCGAACTCAGCACATTGAAACTGCGCGTGAAATCCTTTTGGAACATCGTGACCCAAATACTCCCGTTGCTATCGTGAATGCTGCGTATCGTGATGAGCAAAAAGTCACACTGACAACACTGGCTGAATTTACCAAAGTGGAATTTGGTATGAACGCCGCGGTCGTGATAGGTAACAGCAACAGCTACCGATTTGGTGATTGGATCGTAACACCGCGTGGCTACACCAATAAATATCAACTGAAAGATGGCAAGGTACTAGAAGGTCAAAAACGTGGCCATTCATTAAAAGTTGAACCTAAAACAAAATCAGTGACGGAAGAGGCAAACTAGTATGACGGTATTTTTTATCGGCGCAGGGCCGGGTGACCCAGATTTAATCACAGTGAAAGGCGCACGCTTAGTCGAAGAGTGCCCTGTGATTGTTTACGCAGGCAGTTTAGTGCCAAAAGCCGTCATCGATCGCGCTCACCCTGATGCACTGGTCTATAACTCCGCTGACATGGATCTTGATGATCTAACCAATGTGTACCTAACCGCACACAAAAAAGGTCAAAACGTTGCACGCGTTCAAACTGGCGATCTTTCGATTTACTCGTCGCTTGCCGAACAAACTCGTCGCTTGAACGAACTTGGTATCGATTGGAAAGTGGTTCCTGGTGTGTCTTCTTTCCAAGCGAGTGCTGCGGCTCTTGGCCAAGAACTGACTCTGCCTGAAAAATGCCAGACCATTATTCTTAGCCGAGCATCAGGTCGAACGCCTGTCCCTGAAAAAGAGAATCTACGCGCCCTTGCCTCTCACGAAGCAACACTGTGTTTATTTCTTAGCGCAACATTGATTCGTAAAGTAGTTCGTGAGCTATCTGATGTTTACCCACAAGACTGGCCTGTGGCTGTGGTAGAAAAAGCCAGCCATCCTGAGCAACGTATTTTCCGTGGTACATTAGGTACTATTGCGCAAATCATGCACGATGAGAACATACGCTCAACAGCGATGATCATCGTCAGTAAAGTGTTGGGCGATAATGACTTTATTGACTCTAAACTCTACGATCCCACCTTCTCACACGCTTGCCGTAAAGCTCGCGTGGTCGAAGATGATCAAAGCGCTAGCTAGCACCATTCATTATATATGCTGGCAATTTCTGTCAGCATCATTATTTAGCAGAGACTATGATCTTCTTTAATTTCAATATGAGTCATTCAACCTTGTCTATCTCTTTAATGATGATCGTAGCGTTAATGCTTGATCAGATTTTGGGTGAACCAAAAAAGTTTCACCCATTGATCGGCTTTGGCAACATGGTTCAGAAGATCGAAAATTTATTAAATCGAAGATCTAAAATATCAGGCTTCATTGCTTGGTTAATTGCCACTATTCCACTGCTACTGACTAGCTTTTGGCTTCAAGATCTCTTTTTGAGTAGCACTAGCACATTTGGTTTTTGGCTATTTAATATCGTGGTTTTGTATATCGCGATAGGTCAACGTAGCCTGCTTGAGCACGCACAATGGATCCACCAGCCGTTAAGTCAAGGTAACCTAGGTCTTGCACGAGAAAAGGTAGGTTGGATCGTAAGTCGAAATACTGAAACCATGGATCAACGCCAGATCACGTCATCGACGATTGAGTCGGTATTAGAGAATGGCAATGACGCGATATTTGGCACCTTATTTTGGTTCGCGTTGCTTGGTGCTCCGGGGGCATTACTGTTCCGATTAGTGAACACACTTGATGCGATGTGGGGCTACAAAAATGAACGTTGGCTAGAATTTGGCTATGTGGCAGCCAAAGTCGATGATGTGATGGGTTGGGCGCCTGCTCGCTTAACCGCACTTAGCTACAGCCTATTAGGCAACACTAAGTTGGCTCTGAAATGTTGGAAAGAACAAGCTAAACACTGCTCCAGTCCAAACGGCGGCCCCGTGATGACATCAGGTGCTGGCGCACTAAAAATCATCATAGGTGGCGATACTTATTACCACGGAAAGCTCGTAAAGAAACGCCCTATGGGTGAAGGCACTATTGCAACCTTGGACGATATTCCTCGTTCGATTTCTTTAGTGCGAAAAACCAGTGTGCTATGGGTAGCTGTGATGCTGACGCTTTCCCTTTCGGCTCTTTATTTATTTTAACTCTTTACTTTAAGTACGCTAATGACGATTAAACACCCCTCAAACGAACTTCCGCATCACGGTGGCAAGCTGATCGAATTTTCATTGCGCTACCAAAGGCCGGTCGATCAATGGGTCGACCTATCGACAGGGATTAGCCCTCATCATTATCCAATTCCAGAGATTCCAGCGTCAGTATGGAATCGACTACCGGAAGACGACGATGGCTTAATCACAGCAGCGCAAACCTACTATCAAAGTAATTTGTTGTTGCCTGTTGCGGGCAGTCAGGCGGCTATTCAAGCCTTGCCTAGCGCCATTAGCCAAACGCAATCAAAAATCGCACAAGTGCTTCTACCAACCACAGGCTACAAAGAGCATCAACATGCGTGGCAAAAGTACGCAGAACAAGACATACAAGCCGTCTTATTCGACTTTTACCAACATAAACCGACAATTGAACAGCTCAATACGGCAGACGTGGTCGTAGTGATCAATCCCAATAATCCAACCGCACTGAATGTGCCACCAAGTGAAGTACTGACTTGGCTAGATCATATCCAAGATCATTCAACGCTCGTGATTGATGAAGCGTTTGTAGACTGTACTCCTGAGCTTTCAGTGTTACCGAGTTTCCCAACAGGAGTTCCAGATAACCTGATTGTATTGCGCTCAGTGGGTAAATTTTTTGGACTAGCAGGGATTCGCGCAGGCTTTTGTTTTGCCTCGCCATTGCGTTTAAATATTCTTAAACAACACCTTGGCCCTTGGACACTCAGTGGCCCAACTCGCTATGTCACCACACATGCCTTGCTCAATTCTCACTGGCAAAAAGAAAACCGCCAACGCCTACATGAAGAGGCTGTGCGTATGAACCAACTCTTACAACAACATTTTGGCCAAATGGCGGGCTCGGTAAAAATAACATCACAGATACTCTTTCACCGAGTTGAAATTTCGGATTCGGCATCATGGCACCATCAACTCGCCAGGTTGGGAATTTTTACTCGTCATAGTGATGAAAACGATGCACTTCGTTTCGGGTTACCCGCCAATGAATCACAATGGCAAGCGCTCACTCGCGCACTCGAACAACTCAAGGAATAATTATGTCTACAGCTTACTGTTCTGCCCTAGTGGTGGGCGCTCCCTCTTCAGGAAGCGGAAAAACAACCGTTGTTGCCGCATTGGCGAGAGCTTTGGTTCAACAAGGAAAGAAAGTTCGAGTATTCAAAACTGGGCCTGATTTTATTGACCCACAGTTTCTTTCTATTGCGTCTGGCGCGCCAACTTATCAATTGGATTTATGGATGTGTGGCGAAGCAGAGTGTCAGCACCTTATTTACCAAGCCGCTCAAGAAGCCGACGTCATTCTTATTGAAGGCGTGATGGGTATGTTTGATGGTAAATGCTCAAGTGCTGATATTGCCGCTAAATTTAACCTTCCGATGCTCGCGGTAGTAGACGCAGGTGCTATGGCACAAACCTTTGGAGCCATTGTAAATGGCTTATCTACTTTCCGTGATGACGTGGATGTATTTGGAGTAGTCGCTAACCGCGTAGGTTCCGAGCGACACGCTGAAATGCTGAAAGAAAGTCTAAAACCTGAAACCGCATTTTGTGGCTGGTTACCAAAAGATATAGACTTATCTCTGCCTGAGCGTCATTTAGGCTTAGTGCAAGCTCAAGAATTAGATGACATAGAAGAGCGACTGAATCACGCAGCCAAGCTACTACTAAAACATGGCGATATCCCATTACCAACAGCACAACCATTTGAAAAACCAAAGCAAGTACTACCAGCCAGACATGAATCATTAACCGGTCATACTATTGCAGTAGCTCGTGATAATAGCTTTGCTTTCTTGTATCAAGCCAACCTTGATTTATTGATCGAGTTGGGGGCAACACTGTCATTTTTCTCACCGCTTGCGCATGATGATTTACCACAATGTGACGCTTTGTATTTACCAGGAGGTTACCCAGAGTTACACATGGATAAGTTGGCGCTCAATCATGCGCTAAAGCAGCAAATCATCACACATATTGAACAAGGGAAACCTTGCCTAGCCGAATGTGGAGGCATGCTGTACCTCAACAAAGCACTGACTGATACTGAAAGCCAAACAGAAAACATGGTTGGAGCGTTAAATGCCAAAGCGACTATGCAAAAGAAGCTAGCCGCGCTAGGGATCCTAGAAGCTAATTTTAATGGTCAAATGCTGCGTGGTCATACTTTCCATTATTCAAAAACAGACAGTAAGGAAACCGTGCTAACTCAACCTGAATCTCAATATGGTAGGCCAACCGATCCTGTTTGGATAAAACAAAGCACCATCGCTTCTTATGCACACTGGTACTTCCCGTATAACCCTGATTTGGTTGCGAAAATTTTCAAAGGAGAGCTTTATTAGGCATGAACGAAAAATACGCCTTGAACGCTTTTATCTCGAACAAAATTTAACCACAAAAGGTCAACACGCCCTAATAACAGCCTGTCAAAAGTTGATATTTGCCGCTTCACGGTCAATAGTTAAAATAATGTTAACGAACAAACCGAAATCAGACTTTGTTTCGTGAACTATTTAGCTGATGCGCGCTTACATCAAAGACGTCGCCAAGTCGGGCATCGAGTTTCGTTCGCTGCAATTTAATTTAACTGCAGCGCAGGTAGAAAACCGATCAAGGAGGATCTATGCCTCGTACATTGAATACACAAGACTTCGACGATAAACAAAAAGAAATCAAAGACTCAGAATACGCTCGTACAATACCATGTAATCAGGTGAGTATTTCCGCGCCCTTTCATTGGTTGTCGCTTGCTCTGCACGACTTAGTGAGAATGCCATTAATCAGCGCATTTTACGGTTTGTGCTTTATGGGTGCGGCCATAGCCATTGTTCAACTTGTCCAATGGCAAGGAACACATTTGGTCGTTATGCCAAGCTTGATTGTGTACATGCTGATAGGGCCTTTTCTTGCGCTGGGGTTGTATGACGCCGCCTGGGAAAGAGAAAAGGGACACAACGCTAGCCTGCTGCACTCGATGAAAGCCATCACACGCAACTCAACCCACCAGTGGGCGTTTGCGATTGTATTAATGGTCGCGATGATATTCTGGATGCGTATCGCTGCATTATTACACGCACTTTACCCTTCGGTACAAGGGGCACCATTAACCGAATTTGCTCCCTTCTTAATTACAGGGTCTGTGATTGGTTTTGTTATCGCTAGCCTGATATTTAGTATCTCAGCATTTTCAATTCCACTAATGATGGAGAGACGTGTAGATGTAATGAGTGCGATTTTTACTAGCTTCAACGCTGTTAAATCAAACATCCCTGCGATGGTCGTTTGGGCTGGTATCATTGGTACTGGTATCTTAGTCGGCTTCGCGACCTACGGTGTGGGTATGATTGTAACGATGCCATTACTTGGTTACGGAACATGGCATGCTTACCACGAAGTCATCAAAAAGAAACATCACGTTTAAATCGTTTCACGATCGATGAGCAATGTTATGATGAGGCCTTAGCTTAAACGCTGAGGCTTTTTTTTTTGGAGTTAACAACGCTTGTCTTACACCCCGCAACAACATCGAGTAAATAAAAAACTGGGCGAATGCCTAGCTATTGCTAATCAACATTTTTCTCGTGAATTTCCATGCCCAACCGTCACTTACAAGTTAAGAGGAAAAGCAGCGGGAAAAGCCTACCTCCAGTTAAACGAGATAAAACTCAACCAAGTGCTATTCAGCGAAAATGAAGACGCCTTTATTAACGAAGTCGTGCCTCATGAACTCGCGCATCTGATCACACATCAGGTCTTCGGACGAGTTAGGCCTCACGGCAATGAGTGGAAATACGTGATGGAAAAGGTATTCAATGTACCGGCCAGAACGACCCACAGCTTGGAAATCACCTCAGTGCAGGGCAAAACTTTTGAGTATCGCTGTGATTGCACCACTTATCCCCTATCGATAAGACGACACAACAAAGTCATCCGCAACCAATCAACGTATCGTTGCCAACAATGCCAGCAAACCTTAGCTTTTACCGGCCTTCAATTGAGCTAAGTCTTAAGCTCACAAGGTAACGCGAATAAATGTAATAGAGAGAACTAACATTTGAGTGATAGACTGTTGTTTATCATACTTTCATCAGTCTTTTTCTATGCAAAAAAACACTTCAAAAGTATTTGGCCTACCGGTGTCCTTTTACCTATCAATCGTATTTGGCTTACTGGTAACCCAAAGCGTTTTCGCCGCTCCACCAAGTTCATTCTCCAAAGCAAAAAAAGAAGCCGTGAAGATTTATCTCGATCACCCGACTTCATTTTATTGTGGTTGTGATATTACTTGGAAAAACAAAAAGAAAGGTATCCCCGACCTTAATGGCTGTGGTTATCAAGTCAGAAAACAGCAAAAGCGAGCAAGTCGAATAGAGTGGGAACACGTGGTTCCAGCATGGCAATTCGGCCACCAGCGTCAGTGTTGGCAAGATGGCGGACGCAAGAACTGCACTCGCAATGACAAGATATTCAAATCGATGGAAGCCGATCTTCATAACCTAACTCCGGCCATTGGCGAGGTGAACGGTGATCGTTCGAACTACAACTTCAGCCAGTGGAATGGAATGGATGGCGTGAGCTACGGTCAGTGTGAAATGCAGGTCAACTTCAAGCAGCGTAAAGTTATGCCGCCTGACCGAGCAAAAGGTTCTATCGCACGAACCTATCTCTACATGAGCCAAGAGTATGGTTTCAAGCTATCTAAGCAGCAGACTAACCTGATGATGGCTTGGAACAAGCAATTCCCTGTCGATAAGTGGGAATGTACTCGTGATGAGCGAATCTATGCGATCCAAGGTAATCACAACCCATTTGTTTTCCCTGCTTGTAAATAACACGACTCAGGCAACCAACATCTCCAATTGCCTCCATCTCAAACAAGAGTTTCAGAATTGCCCCTGAAACTCTTGCGCTACCCTTGTTTTTTCAACTAAAAGCATCCATGTTAGGCAGAGACAAAATACCCAAATGACACTATTTATAGGTTTACCAGCATGAGAATCCCTCGTATCCATCACCCAGAACGCATTCATCAGTTAGGTTCACTCGCTTTAGGCGAAGATGCCGCGGGTCATGTTGGTCGCGTCCTTCGAATGAAAGAAGACCAAGACGTTCTTCTATTTGATGGCAGTGGCGCTGAGTTCCCTGCAACAATTGCAGAAGTATCCAAGAAGAACGTCACGGTTAATGTTACTGAGCGCATCGAGCGCAGCAGTGAATCTCCATTAGACTTGCATTTAGGCCAAGTTATTTCACGTGGTGATAAAATGGAGTTTACGATTCAGAAATCGGTTGAGCTTGGTGTAAACACCATTACCCCACTGATTTCAGAGCGCTGTGGCGTTAAGCTTGATACTAAACGCTTCGAGAAAAAGCTCGCGCAGTGGCAGAAAATTGCTATCGCAGCATGTGAGCAATCTGGCCGTAATACGGTTCCAGTTATTCGCCCAATCATGCAACTTGAAGAGTGGTGCAGCGAACCGAGTGAAGCGTTAAAGCTAAACCTGCATCCTCGTGCAAAATACTCAATTAATACCCTTCCAGAACCCATCAGTAAGGTGCGCCTATTGATCGGTCCAGAAGGAGGACTGTCAGCTGAAGAAATCGGCATGACTGAACAATACAAATTTGAAGAGACGCTACTCGGCCCACGTGTACTTCGTACCGAGACAGCGGCTCTAACCGCAATTACTGCCTTACAAGTCCGTTTTGGCGATCTAGGCTAGGAGAAGAAAATGATCAAACTTGGCATCGTAATGGATCCAATTTCATCCATTAACATCAAAAAAGACTCTAGCTTTGCCATGATGCTTGAAGCTCAGCGTCGTGGTTACGAAATCCATTACATGGAAATGGATGATCTACATTTAGATCAAGGCGTAGCCATTGCTGACACTAAGGTTGTTGAACTCAAAGAAGATCCAAACGGCTGGTACGAGTTCAAGTCAGAACAGACTATCGCGCTATCTGATTTAGATGCGGTTCTGATGCGTAAAGATCCTCCGTTTGATACTGAGTACATCTACGCGACTTACATTCTTGAGCGTGCTGAAGAGAACGGCGCACTGATCGTCAACAAGCCACAAAGCCTACGTGACTGTAACGAGAAGTTGTTCACGGCATGGTTCCCTGAACTGACACCAATCACCATCGTGACTCGTAAAGCTGAAAAGATTAAAGCGTTCCGAGAAGAGCACGGTGACGTGATCCTAAAACCACTTGATGGCATGGGCGGCGCGTCTATCTTCCGAGTGAAAGAAGGCGATCCAAACGTATCAGTAATTATCGAAACGCTGACTAACCACGGTCAGAACTACGCAATGGCACAAACCTTTGTTCCAGATATCAGCAATGGTGATAAGCGTATTCTTGTGGTTGACGGTGAGCCAATGCCTTACTGTCTAGCGCGTATTCCTGCAAAAGGGGAAACTCGAGGTAACCTTGCTGCTGGTGGTACAGGTGAAGCTCGTCCTCTAAGTGAAACCGACTGGGCTATCGCAAGAGCAGTTGCTCCAGCACTGAAAGAGAAAGGCTTAATCTTTGTTGGGCTTGATGTTATCGGCGACAAGCTGACTGAAATCAACGTGACAAGCCCTACTTGTATCCGTGAAATTGAAGCTGCTTTTGATATTTCGGTAACGGGTAAATTAATGGATGCAATCGAGCGTCGCGTTAACGCTAAATAGCCTAAACTAAAGAAAGCCTTAGCTATTCGAAAACACAAAAATATCTAGGCAAAGAACAATGAGCGGCTTTACGCCGCTCTTTTTCCTTTACTGGGAACACACTGGCAGGAGGCTCTATGAATTTAACGAACCACTTTCTGGTCGCTATGCCCGGAATGAAAGATCCATACTTTCAGAATTCGGTGATCTATCTTTGTGAGCACAATGACGAAGGTGCGATGGGGTTGATGATTAACGCCCCTATCGATGTCACTGTCGGCAGTATGCTTAAGCAAGTTGAGGTTGATTCTGAACAGCCTAAACCCAACCAAGCAAGCCTTGATAAGCCAGTACTTAATGGTGGGCCAGTCGCAGAAGATCGTGGGTTTATTTTGCACAAACCCAAAGGCAGTTATCAATCCAGCATCAACATGACGGATCAAATCTCGGTAACAACCTCGAAAGATATTCTGATGGTGTTAGGGACAGAAGATGAACCTATGCATTATCTGGTCGCACTTGGTTATGCAGGATGGGAACCAGGACAACTGGAAATCGAGCTGACTGAGAACTCATGGTTAACCGTAGAAGCTGATCCAAAGGTCATCTTCGATACGCCCATTTCAGATCGCTGGAAAGTCGCTGTGCAGATGTTAGGAATTAATGCTGCCCAGCTTTCCGCTGACGCCGGTCATGCCTAACTCAAATTCAGTATATAAACTATCAAACACAGATTAATTTGGAAGCCCCATGTCACGAACAATTATGGCATTTGACTACGGTACGAAAAGTATCGGCAGTGCGATAGGACAAGAAATCACAGGTACAGCAAGCCCTTTAAAAGCCTTTAAAGCCAAAGATGGTATCCCCAACTGGGATGACATAGAAAAACAAATCAAAGAGTGGCAGCCGAATCTTATCGTGGTTGGCCTGCCTACCGACCTTCATGGTAAAGATCTAGCAACCATTACACCCAGAGCAAAGAAGTTCGCTAACCGCCTGAAAGGACGCTTTGGTGTTGACGTTGAACTGCATGATGAGAGGCTATCGACCGCAGAAGCGAGAGCCGATCTTTTTGACATGGGTGGTTATAAAGCACTAAGCAAAGGCAACGTTGATAATCAATCAGCTGTCGTTATTCTAGAAAGCTGGTTTGAAGCACAATATGGCTAAGTTATTTATTTAGCAAACTCGAGCAAGCTTATGATCCCTTGCCATTTTAACTGCGTAATGAAGGAGCGATAAAGGAAAAGAACTTGGGAGTTCATATGAAAATTTTTCTAGCAATATTCATAGCGTTATCTATAACGGCATGCAGCTCAATGGGAAGCGGTTCCGCGGGTTACGACGGTCAACAGTACCCGTCAAAAATCAAATTAGAAAAGGAGCGCGGTTACTCATATGATAACCATCGCTCCAACATGCAATCATCTAACATGCATTAAGCTATAAACGAATAAAACCCGCCACAGAAGCGGGTTTTGTGTTTATCAACAAAGCCGTGACTTAGCCCATATCAATCTTAACGCCAGCCAACGCACCAGTTCCGTAGTCATCATCGCCACGTTTGGTCTTGAGCATTAAACGCAAGTCATTGGCAGAATCTGCACTATGGAATGCATCATCCTCGCTAATCTTGTCCGCAACTACTAAATCATACAAAGCTTGGTCAAAAGTCTGCATACCAATCTCTTTCGATTTGGCCATGGTCGCTTTTAACTCATGCAACTCACCACGACGAATCAAGTCAGATATACGAGGGCTATTTAGCAGAATTTCGAAGACACCATGACGACCATTGCCATTTTTATCGCGTATTAACTGCTGAGCAACCACACCACGCAGATTCATCGACAGATCAAACAAGAACTGCTCTTTCTGCTCTTTCGGCACCAAGTGAAGAATACGCTCTAGCGCTTGGTTAGCGTTATTGGCATGCAGGGTTGCCATACACAAGTGACCCGTTTCAGCAAAGGTCATCGCGTATTCCATGGTTTCACGACTACGGATTTCGCCAATCAAAATCATATCAGGGGCTTGGCGTAACGAGTTTTTAAGCGCGACTTCATAGCTTTCGGTGTCGAGTCCAACCTCTCGTTGAGTCACGATGCACTTTTTATGTTCGTGTACGAATTCAATCGGGTCTTCAACCGTCAAGATATGACCTGAACGATTGGTATTGCGATAGCCTGTCATTGCGGCCATCGAGGTTGATTTACCCGACCCCGTAGCCCCAACCACCAGCACAAGTCCGCGCTTAGCGATAGAAAGGTCTTGTAGTACGTCAGGAAGCTTTAATTGCTCAAAGGTTGGGATGTTAGTCTCGATGCGACGAATTACCGCTCCAGGTAGCTCTCGCTGAAAGAATGCACTGACACGAAAACGACCAAAATCACGCACGATGGCAAAATTAGCCTCACGCGTTTGCTTGTATTCATCGCGTCGATCTTGATCCATCATTGCATCAAGTAACTGAGATACTTGATCAGCATTCAACTTCTCTCCCTGAGGTCGTAGTTCACCATCCACACGAAATAGGATTGGCGCATCGACTGTGATGTAAAGATCCGACGCCTTTTGAGAGAGCATCCCTTCAAGGATTTGATTCAATTCCATAATGTCCACCTTGATTAAAACAATGAGGTTTCAATTTCGATCTTTTTCTCGACCTCTTCTGAGTCAACCAAACCTTGCGCCATCAGCTGTTTCGCGTTTTGCTCCATGGTTTGCATGCCATGAGCGGCACCTGTTTGAATGATCGAGTACATCTGCGCAACCTTGTCTTCACGGATCAAGTTTCTGATCGCTGGCGTCGCCATCATGATTTCATGACAAGCGACACGACCACCACCGACACGCTTTAGTAACTTCTGGGCAATTACCGAACGTAGTGATTCAGACAACATTGAACGAACCATGTCTTTGTCGCTACCCGGGAATACATCGATAATACGGTCTACGGTTTTTGCGGCAGAGCTGGTATGCAAAGTACCAAAAACTAGGTGACCCGTTTCTGCGGCCGTTAACGCTAAGCTGATCGTCTCTTGGTCACGAAGCTCACCAACAAGAATCACGTCTGGGTCTTCACGTAACGCACTGCGCAGCGCCGCTTTAAAGCTGTGAGTATCACGATGAACTTCACGCTGGTTAACCAGACATTTATTGTTGGTGTGAACGAATTCAATCGGGTCTTCAATCGTCAGAATGTGTTTGTTGTGGTTACGGTTTACGTAATCCACCATCGCCGCCAACGTTGTCGATTTACCAGAACCCGTAGGGCCCGTCACCAGCACTAAGCCTTTTTCATAATTGGCAATTTTTTCAAAAATATCAGGTGCGCCTAACTGCTCTAACGTGGGAATTTCTACAGGAATGGTTCGAAAGACAGCAGCGCACCCACGAGCTTGGTTGAAAGCATTAACACGGAAGCGACCAACATTGGGTAATTCAAAAGAGAAGTCGACTTCCAATTTTTCCTCAAACTCACCGCGCTGTGAGTCGTCCATGATCTCAAAAACTAAACGATGCACATCAGCATGACTCAAAGCTGGTATTCCAAGCTTCCTTACTTCACCATCTATACGTACCATTGGAGATACACCCGCAGAAAGATGTAGATCTGACGCGTTATGCTTTACACTAAAATCTAGTAACTCAGTGATATCCATTTATTTTCCCTTAAGTAAAGTCAGCTATGAGTAGTATTCAACAAAATATCGAACAAATCACCTCACAGATTCGTAGTGCTGAGCAAAAGTGCGGACGAGCTCCAGACTCAGTGCAACTTTTAGCCGTCAGTAAAACTAAACCTATTGATGCGATTCTAGAAGCCGCACTCGGAGGCCAAGTTACCTTTGGTGAAAACTATGTTCAAGAAGGTGTCGATAAAGTAAAACACTTTTCAGAACAACATTCTAACCTAAATTTAGAATGGCATTTTATTGGCCCAATCCAATCTAATAAAACTCGCCCTATTGCGGAAAGCTTCCAATGGGTGCATTCCGTTGATCGCGATAAGATCGCACAAAGGCTTCATGATCAGCGACCAAACGAGCTTCCACCTCTACAAGTGCTCATTCAAGTGAACACCAGTGGGGAAGAGTCAAAGTCTGGTACTTCTGAAGAGACAGTTTTTGCACTTGCGGAGTTGATTTCGTCGCTCCCTAACCTCACCTTAAGAGGATTGATGTCGATTCCTGCAAACGTCTCTGACTATCAATCACAGCTTAATGCATTTTCTCAACTGGCAGAGCTTAAAGATAAGCTGGCCGCGAAGTATCCAAACATCGATACCCTGTCTATGGGCATGAGTGGCGATATGGATGCAGCAGTTGAGGCTGGAAGTACCATGGTTCGTATTGGAACGGCCATCTTTGGTGCTCGTGATTACGTAAAATAGCTACAGCACGTAACAAGGAAAAGCTACAGCAAGCACCAAGTAGCAAGTAGCAACGAAAATACAGTATTGATACCGCTTCGCTTGAACCGCGCAGCGACACGCTCAGGATTTTATATATGGAACATAAGAACATCACCTTTATTGGGGCGGGAAACATGGTTCGCTCTATTGTAGCGGGCTTAGTGGCAAGTGGTTACCCAGCGCAAAAGATTACTGCTACAGCACCTTCAGACACCAGAAGGCTGCCGCTAGAGCAAGAGTACGGCATCAATACCACCAGCGATAATATTGCCGCAGCAGAGCAAGCAGACGTTGTTGTGCTATCAGTGAAGCCACAAATGATGGCTGATGTATGTAAACCCTTACAAAGCATCGACTTTAGCAACAAACTGGTTATCTCGATTGCAGCGGGTATTAATGCGAATCGACTCAATGAGATGTTAAACTGCCAACTGAACCTTGTTCGTGTGATGCCAAATACACCATCACTGCTTGGTAAAGGGATGAGCGGCCTTTATGCCGATTCGACTGTTAGCCAAGATGATAAAGATTTTGCATCTCAGCTGATGCAAGCCGTAGGTGAAGTGAGCTGGGTTGAACAAGAGTCTGGTATCAATAATATCATTGCAGCGGCGGGCAGTGCTCCGGCTTACTTCTTCCTGTTTATGGAAGCGATGCAAGCTGAAGCAATTAACCAAGGTTTTGACCAAGAAACCGCTCGTAAATTAGTGCAGCAGTCGGCATTAGGTGCGGCAGAGATGGTGGTTGCAAATCCAGATACAGAATTATCTACACTGCGTGAACAAGTGACTTCAAAAGGCGGCACAACCGCAGAAGCACTGCGCATGTTTAACGACCATCAACTTTCAGATATCGTAGCAAAAGCCATGCAAGCGGCGGTTGCTCGAGCTGAAGAGATGGAAAAACTGTTTTAATACTAATTACAGTAAAAAAGCATTTTGTCGCTCGGGTTATATCTAAGCGGCAAGTAAATCCGAAAAAGGAAACAATATGAATTCGATGAGCTTTCTGATCTCGACCGTTTTTGATCTTTACATCATGGTTGTGATCTTGCGTATCTGGCTACAAGCATCACGTGCAGATTTCTACAACCCATTCTCACAATTTATCGTAAAAGCGACACAACCGGTTGTTGCACCACTACGCCGAGTAATTCCATCAATCGGCAGCCTTGATCTTGCGACGGTTGTTTTCGCTTATGTGCTATGTGTACTTAAGTTCGTCGCTCTAAACCTGATTATCTCTGGCGGTGCGGCTGTATTTGACATCAGCTTCCTGATCTTTGGAGCGCTATCTCTGCTTAAAGCGGCTGGTGGTTTGATCTTCTGGGTTCTGCTAATCCGTGCAATCCTGAGCTGGGTTAGCCAAGGTCGTAGCCCAATTGAATACGTGTTCCATCAACTGACTGAACCAATGCTGGCTCCAATTCGTCGTATTCTTCCAGCAATGGGCGGTTTTGATTTAAGCGTACTGGTACTGTTTATTGTTCTGCAATTCGCGAACTTCTTAATGGGTGACCTAATTGGCCCGATTTGGTATCAGCTATAATTCAAGTACGAACCTCAGGTACTTTGACGATGCCAAAAGCGGTTTGGGCCGAGGAAGACGATATTCTCCTTAGGCTCTATATCCAACCCAAGGCAAGCCGAGACAAAATTGTCGGCTTACACGGCGAGGAACTGAAAATTGCCATTACTGCACCACCGGTTGATGGCAAAGCCAATGCTCATTTAGCGAAATACCTTGCGAAACAATTTAAGGTAGCGAAAGGGCAAATTAAGATAGAAAAGGGAGAGCTCGGTCGGCATAAGCAAGTTCGAATATGCTCACCAAGCCAGATCCCAACTGAAGTCAAAGCCATCCTATGATGGCTTTTTGCTATTTATTGGAGTCATTATGCGTCTATGGATAACAGCACTACTCACCGCTCTGATTGCCCTACCAAGCTCGGCAGGACAGTTTAAAAGTATCAAGGATGTCGAGGTTCATTACTCGGCTTTCAATTCCACGTTTTTAACAGCGCAGGTTGCTAAGCAATATAAGCTAAAACGAAACGGATACTCAGCGATTCTAAATATCAGCGTGCTAGACAACGCTTCCCTAGGCAAGCCAGCAACAACGGCTAAAATTACGGGAACAGCACGAAACCTAGTAGGTAACACTCGCACGCTTAACTTCCGTGAAATAAAGGAAGGCGATGCGATTTATTACCTTGCAGAGTTCCCTATCACTCACGAAGAAAACATCACTTTTAATATTGATGTTAACGCAGGTTTGAAAGGCACTGGCCCACTGCGATTCACACAAAAATTCTATATAGAAGAGTAGCTTCAATCACCACTTTTCTGTTCACTAACTTATTAGAGCCACATCCCCATGAGTAAGATTGTTTTAGCAACAGGCAACCAAGGCAAAGTTCGCGAGATGGCAGATATTCTGTCTGAGTTTGGTTTCGATGTTGTCGCGCAAAGTGAGTTTAACGTTTCAGAAGTCGCTGAAACGGGAACAACTTTCATTGAAAATGCCATCATCAAAGCTCGCCACGCTGCGAAAGAGACGGGGCTACCAGCCATTGCTGACGATTCTGGCTTAGAAGTTGATTACCTTAATGGTGCACCCGGTATCTACTCAGCGCGTTACTCAGGTGAAGGGGCGACCGATAAGCAAAACATCGAAAAGCTATTAGACGCCATGCAAGGTGTGGCTACTGAAAAGCGTACCGCTCGTTTCCACTGTGTGTTGGTGCTAATGCGTCACGAAAACGATCCAACACCATGGGTATGTCACGGCAAATGGGAAGGTCGTATTCTGACTGAAGAACACGGTGATAATGGCTTTGGCTACGATCCTGTATTCTTTGTACCAGAAGATAACTGCGCTTCAGCAGAACTTGAATCGTCACGTAAGAAGCAACTGTCACATCGTGGTAAAGCCCTCGCGTCATTATTTAAGACTCTCAAGGAGCAAGCTCTGTAATGCACAATGCAGCGCTAATACCACCCGCACTCAGTCTCTATGTCCACATCCCATGGTGTGTACAAAAGTGTCCGTATTGTGATTTTAACTCTCACGCTCTAAAAGCCAAGATTCCTGAAAAAGAGTACATCGATGCTCTGCTTGAGGATCTCGATACCGATATCGAAAAATACCAACTCAATGGCGCACCTCGCCCATTGCATTCGATCTTTATTGGTGGCGGCACGCCGAGTCTATTTTCTCCAGAAGGAATAGGTCGATTGCTGCAAGGCATTGAACAACGCATCCCGTTCAAACCTGAAATAGAAATCACCATGGAAGCCAATCCGGGCACCATAGAGGCAGAACGTTTTGCAGGTTACCAAAAGGCAGGTATCACTCGAATCTCGGTAGGCGTACAAAGTTTTGAGCAAGAGAAACTGGAAAGGCTTGGCCGTATTCATGGTCAAGCTGAAGCGGTCAACGCAGCTCACCTAGCGCATAAAATCGGATTGAACAGCTTCAACCTAGATCTAATGCACGGCTTACCGGATCAAAGCATTGATCAGGCCTTGGCTGATTTGGACAAAGCGATCGAGCTCAATCCTCCACACTTATCTTGGTATCAGCTAACAATAGAACCTAACACCATGTTCTATTACAAAACACCAAAGCTACCTGACGATGATGACCTTTGGGATATCTTCGACTTAGGCCATAAGAAGCTCGCAGACGCAGGTTATGTACAGTACGAAATTTCAGGCTACAGCAAGCCGGGATATCAGTGTCAGCATAATCTCAACTATTGGCGCTTTGGTGACTACCTAGGTATTGGCTGTGGCTCTCATGGCAAGCTGAGCTTTGCAGATGGACGTATTGTTCGCACCACTAAGGTTAAGCACCCTAGAGGCTACCTAGCAGCGTACCAGAATCTGGTGAAGCCCTATCTGTCGGATGAACTTGAAGTCCCTAATGAGGACCGCCCTTTCGAGTTCTTCATGAACCGCTTCAGGCTAATGGAAGCGTGTCCAAAGCAAGACTTCATTGATACGACTGGGTTAGAGTTTGATTCGATTCAGCCAACGATAGAGTGGGCCAAAGATCTCGGTTATCTCAATGAAACCGACACTCATTGGCAGATCTCTGAAAAAGGAAAACTGTTCCTCAACGATTTGCTGGAAGCCTTTATGGCTGAAGAAGACGAATAGTTCGAACACTAGAATGCAAAAAGCCTCTCATCACGAGAGGCTTTTTTGTCGGACTTAGAACTTAGGACTTAGAACTTAGAACTTAGAACTTAGAAAATAGAACGACCAATTCGCTCTGAAAGCAACTCTAGCGCCTGAGTTCCCGCCAGTGAATTACCCGATGCGTCCAGTTCTGGAGACCACACCGCGATCGTCATTTCGCCAGGAACAATCGCAATAATCCCGCCACCGACACCAGACTTTCCTGGCATACCAACACGATATGCAAACTCTCCCGCCCCATCGTACAAACCACATGTCGCAAGTAAAGCATTCAGCTGTTTGGTTTGAACTGGCGTGATGATCTCTTTCTTGGTCTGAACTGACACACCTTTGTTTGCCAAATAGCTAAAGGTCTTCGCCAAATCCACACAGGTCATTTTAAGCGCACAAGCATGAAAGTAATTGTTGAGTACGGGGATAACATCGTTCTCAAAATTACCAAATGAACGCATCAAATAAGCGATAGCAGCATTACGATCGCTGTGCATCATCTCAGAAGCTGCCACAACCTTGTCATACACGATATGTGTATCACCTGATAGCTGACGGACAAATTCTAATAAACGGTGTCTTGGTGCTGATAGACGGCTTTGTAATAAGTCAGCAACGACAATCGCGCCAGCATTAATAAACGGGTTACGAGGGATGCCGTGTTCCATCTCAAGCTGAATCATCGAGTTAAAGGCTTGTCCTGAAGGCTCCTTTCCAACGCGTTGCCAAATTTCTTCCGGCTTATACAACACCATCGCCAACGTCAGGCTTAAAGCTTTAGAGATTGATTGCACGGAAAAGGCTTCATCAGCATCGCCAGCTTGAATGACTTCACCTTCATTGGTGTATACCGCAATCGCCAATTTCTGGTTCGATACACGAGCCAATGCAGGAATATAATCAGCGACCTTTCCCTGACCAATTAAAGGGCGAACTTCATCTAAAATCTCGGCCAAAATAGCTTGAGTTGGTTTCATGTGTGCTTACTTCTTTATTGTTATTTTTGTAGGGGGTACGACATTACTTTCTGTCCTTAAACCTTTATCGCAATAAAAGCCTAAGGACAAAAAAGCCAACACTACAATAATGTTGGCTTTTATCAATCCCATAAAGTGTAGGGGTTAATCCTAAGTCGGATTCACCTTCACTTAATTTGATTCAGAATTACTTAGTACGCTTGAACTTAATGTCCCAAACACCATGACCTAAACGGTGGCCACGAGCTTCAAACTTAGTTAGCGGGCGCTCATCCGGACGAGGGATGTAATCACCATCTTCAGCGATATTCTCGAAACCTGGAGCTACGTTCATCACTTCAATCATATGTTCTGCGTAGTTTTCCCAGTCTGTTGCCATGTGGAAAATACCAGTATCAAGTTGCAGCTTACCGCGAACCATCTCTGCAAACTCAGCCTTAACGATACGACGTTTGTGGTGACGAGCTTTATGCCATGGGTCAGGGAAGAACAGTTGCAGTGTATGCAGGCTGCTGTCTGGGATCATGTGTTCAAATACTTCTACTGCATCGTGACACATTACACGCAGGTTAGTTACGCCAGCATCGCGAGCTGTACCTAAACACGCACCAACACCTGGGCTGTGAACTTCAATACCTAAGAAGTTTTTCTCAGGCGCATTCTTTGCCATTTCAACCAGTGATGCACCCATACCGAAGCCAATTTCTAGTACAACAGGGTTGTCGTTGCCAAACACTTCTTTCCAATTAAGAAGTTCTGGGTTGTAGTCGATACCCATTGTTGGCCAACATTCGTTCATCGCGTTTTCTTGGCCTTTTGTTAAGCGGCCTTCGCGGCGAACAAAACTACGGATCTTACGAACCAGTTTACCGTCTTCAGTATATTCGTTAGTGGTCACTTCACTCATTGATTTTTGCCTGCACATTGATTAATCAAAGCGGGGATTATCCAAAGAATTGCCTCCGGTGCAAGTCTTTCCGTGGATAAATTCCCACACAATTTGTCTGTTTTACATCCAACCGTAAGTGTGGTGCAATTTCACTCCTAATAATAGCAAAGCATAGAGCATGTCGTGACTCCTTTCGCAACCGCCATATTAAAGTGGTATGACGCCTTTGGGCGTAAAGAATTACCATGGCAACAAAACAAAACCGCCTACACCGTTTGGCTATCTGAAATCATGCTTCAGCAGACTCAAGTGGCCACGGTGATTCCATACTACCAGCGCTTTTTAGAACGCTTTCCAACGGTTATTGACCTAGCGAACGCCGAACAAGATGAGGTGCTGCACTTATGGACAGGGCTTGGCTATTACGCGCGAGCTCGTAACTTGCACAAAGCTGCCAAGATTGTTGCCGAGCAATACGGTGGTGAGTTTCCGCTTTCTATCGAAGAAATGAACGCACTACCAGGTATTGGGCGCTCAACTGCCGCAGCAGTGCTGTCTTCTGTACATAAACTCCCTCATGCGATTCTTGATGGCAACGTCAAACGCACCTTAGCGAGAAGCTTTGCAGTAGAAGGTTGGCCGGGGCAAAAGAAAGTCGAGAACCAACTGTGGGAGCACGCAGAAGCACACACTCCCAATCAAGATGTTGATAAGTACAATCAAGCCATGATGGACATGGGTGCGATGGTTTGTACTCGTAGCAAGCCTAAATGTACCTTATGCCCGATTGAAAGCATGTGTGAAGCTAAGAAGCTCGATAGACAACTCGATTTCCCTGGCAAGAAGCCTAAGAAAGAAAAACCGATAAAAGAAACATGGTTTGTGATTCTGTACCACAACAATCAAGTATGGCTCGAACAACGCCCTCAATCTGGTATCTGGGGAGGACTATTCTGTTTTCCTCAAAATGAAAACGCAGAGATCGAACATCAGTTAGACCTTCGTTCGATCAAAGACAATGAAACCGATTCGATCAAGACCATGATTGCGTTTCGACATACTTTCAGCCACTACCACTTAGATATCACGCCTGTATTAGTAAAATTAGATAAACAACCAGATTTGATAATGGAAGGGACTAAAGGTCTCTGGTATAACTTATCAAAACCGGAAGAAATTGGCCTAGCCGCTCCTGTAAAGCAGCTTATTGAGAGCCTACCCTTTGAACTGAACGACGTTTGAATCAACGAACGCGATAAGAGGAACCACTATGAGCCGCACTGTATTTTGTGCTCGCCTTCAAAAAGATGCTGAAGGCCTAGATTTTCAACTTTACCCGGGTGACCTAGGTAAGCGTATCTTTGACAACGTATCTAAAGAAGCTTGGGGACAATGGCAAAGTAAGCAAACCATGCTTATCAATGAAAAGAAGCTGAACATGATGGATCCTGAGCATCGTAAACTTCTTGAAACTGAGATGGTTAACTTCCTTTTCGAAGGTAAAGATGTCGTTATTGATGGCTATACCCCGCCTAGCGAATAAGACATTTATTTAAATAAATTTTAATGACATCATGGTTTACGCCGCGATGTCATTTTTGTATGAGGAACTATGAAAAAGCTAAGTTACTTCCTAACAGCCATGTTGTTAACAGGGTGCAGTCGTGAATTTGTCGAAAGCATTTATGATGTTAACTACGAACCAACCAACCGGTTTGTAAGTAATTTGGCAGAACTACCGGGGCAATTTGAAAAAGATACTGGGGCGTTGGATGCTTTGATTAGTAGCTTTTCAGGCAATATCCAAAAGCGCTGGGGCAGCAGTGAAGTAAAGATGGCAGGTAAGAGTAACTATGTGAAATACATAGACAATTATCTAAGCCGTTCAGAAGTTAACTTCAGTCAAGGTATCATAACGGTAGAAACCATCTCCTTAACAGATCCTAAAAAGCACCTCAAAAATGCGATCATGACGACGCTCCTGACACCCGATGATCCAGCTCATGTCGATCTATTTTCGTCCAAAAGCATAAAGCTAGAAGGTCAACCTTTCCTCTACAACCAAGTCGTAGACCAAGAGAAAAAGCCCATCCAATGGACATGGCGTGCTAACAAATTCGCAGATTACCTGATCGCCAATAACCTAAAAACCAAAGAGGTAGACTTTAAAAAAGCCTACTACGTCGAAATCCCAATGGTGGCAGATCATGCGAGCAAACGTAGTTATAAGTATGCCGACATAGTACAACGAGCATCTCAACGCTATGACATCCCTGAAGACTTGATCTATGCAATCATCAAGACAGAAAGCAGCTTCAATCCTTACGCGGTGAGTTGGGCAAATGCTTATGGTCTTATGCAGGTGGTACCTAAAACCGCTGGACGAGATGTCTTTAAGCTCGTTAAAAAGAAACCTGGAGAACCAAGTCCTGAGTACTTATTCAATCCAGAAAACAACATTGATGCAGGCACCGCATACTTTTACATCCTTAAAAATCGTTATTTAAAAGACGTAAAACACCCAACCACGCTTGAGTACAGTATGATCTCTGCATACAACGGCGGCACTGGTGGCGTGCTCAATACTTTCAGTAAGGATAGAAAGCGAGCAATGCGTGACTTAAATTCATTGCAACCGAGTCAAGCTTACTGGGCACTAACAAAGAAACATCCCAATAAAGAGTCGCGCCGATACTTAGAGAAAGTAACAAAATTCAAGAAAGATTTTAACCAAGGTAAAACGTAAGCCTCACTTTTGAATAAAAAAACAACTAACGAACGTTTTTTTTAGTTATTTTCAAAAAAGGTGTTGACGGTTATGCAGAAAATCCGTTTAATAGCGCTCCGTTGCCCGGATAGCTCAGTCGGTAGAGCAGAGGATTGAAAATCCTCGTGTCGGTGGTTCGATTCCGCCTCCGGGCACCACAATTTGATTTGTTGGTGTCAACACTCTTTAACAGGGAGTAGCAACACGGACAAAAGCATAAAGAATTTAGTGTGCCGACTTAGCTCAGTAGGTAGAGCAACTGACTTGTAATCAGTAGGTCACCAGTTCGACTCCGGTAGTCGGCACCATTCTTTTGCCTCGATAGCTCAGTCGGTAGAGCAGCGGATTGAAAATCCGCGTGTCGGTGGTTCGATTCCGCCTCGAGGCACCATTATTTGGTACTTAACAAATAATGGTCTTTATAGACCTGATGTTGAGACAAGTAATTCCCCTTTAGTTCAGTTGGTAGAACGGCGGACTGTTAATCCGTATGTCGCAAGTTCAAGTCTTGCAAGGGGAGCCATTTTAAAGAACTTCATTTTATATGAGGTTTTAACTAGAGAGTTTACTCTTTAAAAGCAAAGAATTTAGTGTGCCGACTTAGCTCAGTAGGTAGAGCAACTGACTTGTAATCAGTAGGTCACCAGTTCGACTCCGGTAGTCGGCACCATTCTTTTGCCTCGATAGCTCAGTCGGTAGAGCAGCGGATTGAAAATCCGCGTGTCGGTGGTTCGATTCCGCCTCGAGGCACCATTATTTGGTACTTAACAAATGATGGTCTTCATAGACCTGATGTTAAGACAAGTAATTCCCCTTTAGTTCAGTTGGTAGAACGGCGGACTGTTAATCCGTATGTCGCAAGTTCAAGTCTTGCAAGGGGAGCCACATTCAAAAAGGCCAAGTCGAGAGACTTGGCTTTTTTTCGTTTGAATAAAAGTTAACGCCATTCAATAACACATCAACCCAACATTAAACCTTGATGATCTTCGAGTAAATAGACTACGTCCACCACCCTCAATAGAGTAATTACTCTTTCTTCTGTTTATTCACTTAACAGCGAAAAAATGTTCTTTTAGGGACTTTTTTTTCTTCGTAAATTTAATCTTCATCATGTTTTGATACCTTTCTGATACCTGCACTACACGACTTAGCTTAAGATTCGTGAATGATACACCATACTTATTATTAGATCGCTGCACGGGGAAATATGAAATTAAAAACGCAAGCTTATTTATTATCGGGAATCATTTTGATTGCCCTGCTCGCACTTACGGCTACGGGTTTATGGACCTTAAGAGTTGCCAGCAACATAGACAACAAAGCTCGCGTGACAGAGCTATTTAAAAGTGCATACAGCACTCTTACTGAAGTCGAAAAAATGGCTATTGATGGCACTCTAGAAGAGCAACAAGCCAAACAACTTGCCACCCGCCTGCTACGTAACAACATCTATAAAGACAATGAATATGTATACGTTGCTGATGAAGATATGACATTTGTCGCAACACCTTTAGATCCGCAACTACACGGAACCAGCTTTAATGATTTTAAAGATGGTGATGGAAATAGCGTAGGCCAACTTATTCAGCGAGTACTTGGCAATAGAACAGGACAAATAGTCGAGTACACCTGGACACAAAAACTACCTGACGGAAGTATTGAAGAAAAACTGTCCATCGCAGAAAAAACACCTCATTGGGGTTGGGTTGTAGGTACAGGTATTGGATCCAATGAAGTCAACGCAAGGTTTTGGTCAACAGCACAATGGCAACTGATTTTATGTTTGGTTATTGCTGGTGTCATTCTTTCAAGCTTGATTATCTCAATTAAACGTATGCTATCGCTACTTGGCGGTGAACCCAAAGACGTAAGAGAAGCAGTACAAGCTGTCGCAGAAGGAAAAATCCAAACATCATTTGATACTCAAGCTGAGCAAGGCAGTATCTATCACGCTGTACAACAAATGAGTCAATCACTGGCAGAGTTAGTCTCAAACCTTAACTCTTCAATGCTAGCGTTGAGAGGCGAATTACAGCGCGTGGAAGATCGCGCAGGTTCTATCGCTCAACTTACTGAAACTCAGCAACAGTCAACTGAAATGATCGCGACGGCAATGACAGAGATGGCGTCTTCAGCAAATAATGTTGCAGATTCAGCTAGCGATACTGCTCGTAACACCGATGAGGCCGATAAGCAGAGCCAACATACTCAGCACCTAATTAACAACACAGTAGACAATATTCAAGGCCTAGCTGGACAGTTAGGTACTGCGAGTGAAGCTGTCGCTAACCTAGATAACGACGTAAACAATATTGTAAAGGTACTGGACGTTATAGGGGATATCGCAGAGCAAACTAACCTGTTAGCACTTAACGCTGCTATTGAGGCTGCACGTGCTGGTGAACAAGGCCGTGGATTTGCAGTAGTGGCGGATGAAGTACGTAATCTTGCCGGTCGAACGCAATCGAGCACCAAAGAGATTCAGTTAATGATCAATAACCTTCAAGAAGGCTCCCGTAACGCCATTCAAACAATGAATGTGTGTGCAGAGACGAGTGAAAGTACTGTGACAGAGTCTCAGAATGCCTCTGAAGCGCTACAACAGATTGTTATTGCATTAGAGTCTATATCATCAATGAGCCATCAAATCGCAACAGCAGCTGCTGAGCAGACTCAGGTGAGCGATGATATATCGAAGCGTATCAATATGATCGAAGAAAGTGGTAACCAATTGAGCGATGTCGTAACAGAAAGCCATAACAGCACTCAAACTCTAGCTTCTCTTTCTAACGAATTAGAGACTTGGGTAAATAGGTTTGAAGTAAAACACTAAACTCTCAGCAAAATTCTTAAATATAAAAGCACGTTTTCATACGTGCTTTTTTTTATTTCGACGCCCATTCAGTGTAGTTAACCGTTGTTTTACTATCTTTTAGAGCATGCTAGACCTAGGCTTTTCAGCCCAAACGAACAAAAACACCCCACTAAGTATAGAAAAACATCAAACAATACTTTTTTTGCAATTTAATGTTGACCCAGAACGCGAAAACACGTTTAATACACCTCGTCGCCCGGATAGCTCAGTCGGTAGAGCAGAGGATTGAAAATCCTCGTGTCGGTGGTTCGATTCCGCCTCCGGGCACCACAATTTATTTGTTGGTGTCTTAGACAACAACAGTAAAGCACAAAGAAATATCATGTGCCGACTTAGCTCAGTAGGTAGAGCAACTGACTTGTAATCAGTAGGTCACCAGTTCGACTCCGGTAGTCGGCACCATTTCTTTAAAGCTTTAAGAATAATTCCCCTTTAGTTCAGTTGGTAGAACGGCGGACTGTTAATCCGTATGTCGCAAGTTCAAGTCTTGCAAGGGGAGCCAAGTTAATCATTAAGCGTAAGCTTCTTGATACATGATGCCGACTTAGCTCAGTAGGTAGAGCAACTGACTTGTAATCAGTAGGTCACCAGTTCGATTCCGGTAGTCGGCACCATTCTCTTGATTAGAGATAAAACAATCAATTCCCCTTTAGTTCAGTTGGTAGAACGGCGGACTGTTAATCCGTATGTCGCAAGTTCAAGTCTTGCAAGGGGAGCCAATTAAAGAAAGCCGCATCATTGATGCGGCTTTTTTGCATCTAAAGATCCTAGCGTGCCTCCATCTCCCTCACCTTTCTAATCGCTCATTCAGTACAGAAACTCTCAGTCTTAATTTTCTTGTAAAACAATTAGGCCTTACTCTTTTGATTTAGCTTTAATCACCCAACGACATGTCGAAACCTTTCTAGCGAGCTTGCTACTTGTGTTATCTAAGAGTGAACCAAATAAGCGCTAGAATGGCTCTGTTGATGACTTAACCTGGGTGATATACGGTTTCACTCTTTATCGAAACTATCCACTATAATAGCCCCCATAGACGCGGGCATTGATATAACAACGACACGTTTAAACGAGACTATTGGATCGCTTAATAGAGGCAACTTATCCAAACATGTCAGTACCAAAGCAACTACCAACGCCGTCATAGCATAAGCAATAACAATTCTGAAAATAAACACCGGCATGCGCGCAACAACATTTTTTTGAAAGACACTTTCATAAGTATAAAAGCCTAAGAACACAGCTGATAATAAAAATAGCAGCAACAGATTAGCAGTAGGCAAAGTCTCCCCTAACTTCCAGGCTTCTTCGGAAAAAGAAATCGGAACAGCCAAAGCAAAAGATCCTACAAAGATCTGACTGGCATCTTCAAAGTTAAAGCTTAATTTCATAGTTCGCCCCATTAGGTTTTAAGGCTTTATCTATTTGTTAAAATAATCGCTAAAATATCACCCGATGATTTTTTTTGAGTCTATTCTTACAAAGCGAACAATAACGCCCTTCTAGCTTCATATTAGTCGCAATAGCCAAAACATAGCTTGAACTAACCAGCAAGAAATCAATATGTTCAGAGTAAAGTGGTCAACACAACTAATTCATATCGAGTCAACAAACATATCAGAGTAGAAAAGAGACCGGTAAATATCTCCTAAGAGCCTAGAGCCAGAGAGTCTCGATCTGATTGAATGATAAATATCACTGCACGAATACGAGAAATTCTCTATTTCTTAGCATATGTATCCCACCGGCACCAATTTGGGCCCTTAATCTAGCGACTATCTCCTTCAACCTGAAATATAATCCACTTCCCCTTTGAGATACTTTTCAAACAGGGTCCTCAATACAATTAAGAGTGGTTTAAGCTTAATGCATAACAAGAGGATGAAGTCACCTCATTAAAGGCTATAGCGCTCTTAGCAGAAACATCCATGATCGATCCCTAATTACACATCAGAAGTACCCTCTAGATTCACAGATAAAAACAGAAGTCAGGTATCGTAGACGAAGGGCTGTTAACTAATACTAAAGTGCACTCGCTTGATAAAGCAAACATCTGCAAACGCAGGGCACATAGGATGAGTTGTAAGGCTTATATAACTTCGATATTGAATGGATACAGCTGAGTCAGAACAGTCTCATTAACCGGACTTACAACGTCGCATAGCTCGAGTATTTGAGTGCTAAGCTTAAAGCTATATGCGTTTGTGAAACGCATGCTCGTTTCAAATAACAACTGGTGTAGAAAATACAAATAAAAAGACTCTAATCGTAGAGTTAGACTTTCTAATAAATAATACCAATTAAAGTAAAAATATGATCTAATTAAGGCCGTCGAACTCTTACAGAAAATCGCCATGGATAGCCTTAATAATACTGATTTTAAAAAGCTAGCAAGCCAACAAAAAACCATTCAAATGAAGGTTCGCTTGCTAGCACTTGCCCACTTCAAAGAAGGTCACTCGCGCACTCAAATTGCCAAATACCTTAAAGTCAGTCGAACTAGTGTAAACAAATGGGTTCAAGTATTTCTTGAAGAAGGATTGGAAGGGCTTCAAGAAAAACCTCGCACAGGCAGACCTGCATACCTCAATGCAGAACAACGAAAACAACTCAGTGCATTCATTAAGAAAGAAGCAGAGTCCCCTTCAGGCGGGCGCCTTGTCGGGAGCGATATACATGACTACATCGTGAAAAACTTTGATAAATACTACCACCCTAATTCTATCTATTATCTCCTCGACCACATGGGCTTCTCTTGGATAACTTCTCGCTCCAAACACCCTAAACAATCACAGCAAATCCAAGACGATTTTAAAAAAATTCAAAATAGAAACGATCCTTAAGATCCCCGGCCATATTGGGCTAGAGAGTGTTGATGTCTGGTTTCAAGACGAAGCTAGGTTTGGCCAACAGAACACAACGACACGTCTTTGGGCGACTCGTGGAACGAGGCCTCGCGTGGTAAAACAACAGCAATTTGAATACGCTTATTTGTTTGGTTCGGTATGCCCTGAAAGAGGAATTGGCGAAGCCATAGTGGTTCCTTGGGTTAACAAGGACATAATGACAAATCACTTAGAGCAGATATCTAAAGCTACTGAAAAAGGACGTCATGCTGTCGTTATAATGGATGGTGCAGGCTGGCATACCGATGATATTGCGAGAGAGTTTAATAACGTCAGTACTATTAAGCTTCCTCCCTACTCGCCAGAGCTTAACCCTATAGAGCAAGTTTGGAGTTGGTTGCGACAACATTATCTAGCGAATCAAAGTTTCACTGATTATAACGACATTGTTTCCAAGGTTTGTCGCGCTTGGAATGAATTTCTTGAGTGCAAAGATCGTGTCACAAAAATGAGCAGAAGGGATTGGATAAACCTGATCAGTTAATTTTCCGGATTGGTATTAGATGCAAAAAGCCCCGCGATTTCTAGCGAGACTTCTTATAAATGGTGGAGTGCTTGGGGTCGCAAGCGACCGGGACTCGTTGCTCGAAGACAAAATTATCGTATCCAGAAACGACGAAAGCCTAGTCATAAGACTAGGCTTTCTAATAAGTGGCGGAGTGGACGGGACTCGAACCCGCGACCCCCGGCGTGACAGGCCGGTATTCTAACCAACTGAACTACCACTCCGCAGTGTCTATCAGCATAATGCAATTTAAGCCTGACGATGTCCTACTCTCACATGGGGAAACCCCACACTACCATCGGCGCTATTATGTTTCACTTCTGAGTTCGGCATGGAATCAGGTGGGTCCACAATGCTATGGTCGTCAAACAAATTCTTTTGTTAACTTGATGAATCAAATCAACTAAATAATGGTGCTGATACCCAGACTCGAACTGGGGACCTCACCCTTACCAAGGGTGCGCTCTACCGGGCTGAGCTATATCAGCAAATTGAAAATCGTTAAAAACGATTCTCTAAATTTAAAGCCTGGCGATGTCCTACTCTCACATGGGGAAACCCCACACTACCATCGGCGCTATTGTGTTTCACTTCTGAGTTCGGCATGGAATCAGGTGGGTCCACAATGCTATGGTCGCCAAGCAAATTTTAAAATTCGGAAAGCTTATCTAAAATATCTCTTCAAACTCATTCAAGGTCTGTCTTTGAGTCCACAAAACCCCTTGGGTGTTGTATGGTTAAGCCTCACGGGCAATTAGTACAGGTTAGCTCAATGCCTCGCAGCACTTACACACCCTGCCTATCAACGTCGTAGTCTACGACAACCCTTTAGGACACTTATAGTGCCAGGGAAAACTCATCTCAAGGCTCGCTTCCCGCTTAGATGCTTTCAGCGGTTATCGATTCCGAACTTAGCTACCGGGCAATGCCATTGGCATGACAACCCGAACACCAGAGGTTCGTCCACTCCGGTCCTCTCGTACTAGGAGCAGCCCCTTTCAATTTTCCAACGCCCACGGCAGATAGGGACCGAACTGTCTCACGACGTTCTAAACCCAGCTCGCGTACCACTTTAAATGGCGAACAGCCATACCCTTGGGACCGACTTCAGCCCCAGGATGTGATGAGCCGACATCGAGGTGCCAAACACCGCCGTCGATATGAACTCTTGGGCGGTATCAGCCTGTTATCCCCGGAGTACCTTTTATCCGTTGAGCGATGGCCCTTCCATTCAGAACCACCGGATCACTATGACCTGCTTTCGCACCTGCTCGAATTGTCATTCTCGCAGTCAAGCGGGCTTATGCCATTGCACTAACCACACGATGTCCAACCGTGTTTAGCCCACCTTCGTGCTCCTCCGTTACTCTTTGGGAGGAGACCGCCCCAGTCAAACTACCCACCAGGCACTGTCCGTAATCCCGATTCAGGGACCAACGTTAGAACATCAAAACTACAAGGGTGGTATTTCAAGGACGACTCCACCACATCTAGCGACGCGGTTTCATAGTCTCCCACCTATCCTACACATGTAGGTTCAATGTTCAGTGCCAAGCTGTAGTAAAGGTTCACGGGGTCTTTCCGTCTAGCCGCGGGTACACTGCATCTTCACAGCGATTTCAATTTCACTGAGTCTCGGGTGGAGACAGCGTGGCCATCATTACGCCATTCGTGCAGGTCGGAACTTACCCGACAAGGAATTTCGCTACCTTAGGACCGTTATAGTTACGGCCGCCGTTTACCGGGGCTTCGATCAAGAGCTTCGACCGAAGTCTAACCCCATCAATTAACCTTCCGGCACCGGGCAGGCGTCACACCGTATACGTCATCTTACGATTTTGCACAGTGCTGTGTTTTTAATAAACAGTTGCAGCCACCTGGTATCTGCGACTCTCGTCTGCTCCATCCGCAAGGGACTTCACTGATAAGAGCGTACCTTCTCCCGAAGTTACGGTACCATTTTGCCTAGTTCCTTCACCCGAGTTCTCTCAAGCGCCTTGGTATTCTCTACCCGACCACCTGTGTCGGTTTGGGGTACGATTCCTTACAATCTGAAGCTTAGAGGCTTTTCCTGGAAGCATGGCATCAATGACTTCACTACCGTAGTAGCTCGACATCGTATCTCAGCGTTAATGAAAGTCCGGATTTACCTAAACTTTCCGCCTACGTACTTGAACCTGGACAACCGTCGCCAGGCCCACCTAGCCTTCTCCGTCCCCCCATCGCAATTGTAAGAAGTACGGGAATATTAACCCGTTTCCCATCGACTACGCCTTTCGGCCTCGCCTTAGGAGTCGACTTACCCTGCCCCGATTAACGTTGGACAGGAACCCTTGGTCTTCCGGCGAGGGAGTTTTTCACTCCCTTTATCGTTACTCATGTCAGCATTCGCACTTCTGATACCTCCAGCAGCCCTTACAGACCACCTTCAACGGCTTACAGAACGCTCCCCTACCCCACATACCCTAAGGTACGTAGCCGCAGCTTCGGTGTATAGCTTAGCCCCGTTACATCTTCCGCGCAGGCCGACTCGACCAGTGAGCTATTACGCTTTCTTTAAATGATGGCTGCTTCTAAGCCAACATCCTGGCTGTCTGAGCCTTCCCACATCGTTTCCCACTTAGCTATACTTTGGGACCTTAGCTGGCGGTCTGGGTTGTTTCCCTCTCCACGACGGACGTTAGCACCCGCCGTGTGTCTCCCGGATAGTACTTACTGGTATTCGGAGTTTGCAAAGGGTTGGTAAGTCGGGATGACCCCCTAGCCTTAACAGTGCTCTACCCCCAGTAGTATTCGTCCGAGGCGCTACCTAAATAGCTTTCGGGGAGAACCAGCTATCTCCAGGTTTGATTGGCCTTTCACCCCTAGCCACAAGTCATCCGCTAATTTTTCAACATTAGTCGGTTCGGTCCTCCAGTTGATGTTACTCAACCTTCAACCTGCCCATGGCTAGATCACCTGGTTTCGGGTCTAATCCTAGCAACTGTACGCCCAGTTAAGACTCGGTTTCCCTACGGCTCCCCTAAACGGTTAACCTTGCTACTAAAATTAAGTCGCTGACCCATTATACAAAAGGTACGCAGTCACACCACGAAGGTGCTCCTACTGCTTGTACGTACACGGTTTCAGGTTCTATTTCACTCCCCTCACAGGGGTTCTTTTCGCCTTTCCCTCACGGTACTGGTTCACTATCGGTCAGTCAGTAGTATTTAGCCTTGGAGGATGGTCCCCCCATATTCAGACAGGATATCACGTGTCCCGCCCTACTCGTTTTCACTGATTATGATGTGTCGGTTACGGGGCTATCACCCTTTATTGCGAGACTTTCCAGACTCTTCACCTGCATCATTAAAAGCTTAAGGGCTAATCCAATTTCGCTCGCCGCTACTTTCGGAATCTCGGTTGATTTCTCTTCCTCGGGGTACTTAGATGTTTCAGTTCCCCCGGTTTGCCTCCTGTTGCTATGTATTCACAACAGGATACTTGCTTATGCAAGTGGGTTTCCCCATTCAGGAATCCCAGACTCAAAAGGTTATTACTACCTAATCTGGGCTTATCGCAAGTTATTACGCCTTTCATCGCCTCTGACTGCCAAGGCATCCACCGTGTACGCTTAGTCACTTAACCATACAACCCGAAAGGGTCTTAGCGTATGGCAACTAACCAAGGTTTTTGGTTGTCATCAAGAAGGGTTAATTCTTGATGACTGTTTGCCGGACTCAATTGTGAATCAAATAAATTTGATTCGAATACAAGACACTTGAATGTGTTTGTTGTGTTTATCTAATGAAAGATAAACATTGAGAACTTTTAAATTTGATTGAATTACTCGTAAGTAAATCAATCAGTCAGCTTTCCAAATTGTTAAAGAGCTAGATTTCTTTCGAAACCATTTTTAAATATTTTCAGATAAAAACACTTAAAGATGGTGGAGCTATGCGGGATCGAACCGCAGACCTCCTGCGTGCAAGGCAGGCGCTCTCCCAGCTGAGCTATAGCCCCATCTTTGTTTCTAGTCGATATTGGTGGGTCTGAGTGGACTCGAACCACCGACCTCCCGCTTATCAGGCGAGCGCTCTAACCAGCTGAGCTACAGACCCAATATCGTCTCTTTTACTTTCTAAACCTAATCAATCTGTGTGGACACTCATCGTGGTATCTTCGTATAAGGAGGTGATCCAGCCCCAGGTTCCCCTAGGGCTACCTTGTTACGACTTCACCCCAGTCATGAACCACAAAGTGGTGAGCGTCCTCCCCGAAAGGTTAAACTACCCACTTCTTTTGCAGCCCACTCCCATGGTGTGACGGGCGGTGTGTACAAGGCCCGGGAACGTATTCACCGTGACATTCTGATTCACGATTACTAGCGATTCCGACTTCATGGAGTCGAGTTGCAGACTCCAATCCGGACTACGACGCACTTTTTGGGATTCGCTCACTATCGCTAGCTTGCTGCCCTCTGTATGCGCCATTGTAGCACGTGTGTAGCCCTACTCGTAAGGGCCATGATGACTTGACGTCGTCCCCACCTTCCTCCGGTTTATCACCGGCAGTCTCCCTGGAGTTCCCGACATTACTCGCTGGCAAACAAGGATAAGGGTTGCGCTCGTTGCGGGACTTAACCCAACATTTCACAACACGAGCTGACGACAGCCATGCAGCACCTGTCTCAGAGCTCCCGAAGGCACACCTGCGTCTCCGCTGGCTTCTCTGGATGTCAAGAGTAGGTAAGGTTCTTCGCGTTGCATCGAATTAAACCACATGCTCCACCGCTTGTGCGGGCCCCCGTCAATTCATTTGAGTTTTAATCTTGCGACCGTACTCCCCAGGCGGTCTACTTAACGCGTTAGCTCCGAAAGCCACGGCTCAAGGCCACAACCTCCAAGTAGACATCGTTTACGGCGTGGACTACCAGGGTATCTAATCCTGTTTGCTCCCCACGCTTTCGCATCTGAGTGTCAGTGTCTGTCCAGGGGGCCGCCTTCGCCACTGGTATTCCTTCAGATCTCTACGCATTTCACCGCTACACCTGAAATTCTACCCCCCTCTACAGCACTCTAGTTCACCAGTTTCAAATGCAGTTCCGAGGTTGAGCCCCGGGCTTTCACATCTGACTTAATGAACCACCTGCATGCGCTTTACGCCCAGTAATTCCGATTAACGCTCGCACCCTCCGTATTACCGCGGCTGCTGGCACGGAGTTAGCCGGTGCTTCTTCTGTTGCTAACGTCAAGATGCGCAGCTATTAACTACACACCCTTCCTCACAACTGAAAGTACTTTACAACCCGAAGGCCTTCTTCATACACGCGGCATGGCTGCATCAGGCTTTCGCCCATTGTGCAATATTCCCCACTGCTGCCTCCCGTAGGAGTCTGGACCGTGTCTCAGTTCCAGTGTGGCTGATCATCCTCTCAGACCAGCTAGGGATCGTCGCCTTGGTGAGCCATTACCTCACCAACTAGCTAATCCCACCTAGGCATATCTTGACGCGAGAGGCCCGAAGGTCCCCCTCTTTGGCCCGTAGGCATTATGCGGTATTAGCCATCGTTTCCAATGGTTATCCCCCACATCAAGGCAATTTCCTAGGCATTACTCACCCGTCCGCCGCTCGACGTCCATTAACGCACCCGAAGGATTGTTAGTGTCGTTTCCGCTCGACTTGCATGTGTTAGGCCTGCCGCCAGCGTTCAATCTGAGCCATGATCAAACTCTTCAATTTAAGATTTTGTGACTCAACGAATACTGACTTCAAAACTATTCTTTATAAATAAAGAGTGTAATTTTAAAGCTATTACCATTCCAACAGAATGATAATGAATTGACTGTGCCAAATAACCGAGGTTATTCGTATTGGTCACTCAGTTCATTGAAATCAATTTTGTTACCGAAGTAACTGTTACTACCTAAGTAATAACGTTTTGATATTCATCAACGAGTGCCCACACAGATTGATAGGTTTAAATTGTTAAAGAGCTTTGCTTTCAGTGCTTTAGCACGTAAGCAGGACGCGTATAATACGCTTTCCACTTTGAAAGTCAACATAAAATACTAAGAAAACTTAGAATTCTATGGTGACTTGTCTACTTAGTAGACAAAGTCGAAATTAAAGCCTGGCGATGTCCTACTCTCACATGGGGAAACCCCACACTACCATCGGCGCTATTGTGTTTCACTTCTGAGTTCGGCATGGAATCAGGTGGGTCCACAATGCTATGGTCGCCAAGCAAATTTTAAAATTCGGAAAGCTTATCTAAAATATCTCTTCAAACTCATTCAAGGTCTGTCTTTGAGTCCACAAAACCCCTTGGGTGTTGTATGGTTAAGCCTCACGGGCAATTAGTACAGGTTAGCTCAATGCCTCGCAGCACTTACACACCCTGCCTATCAACGTCGTAGTCTACGACAACCCTTTAGGACACTTATAGTGCCAGGGAAAACTCATCTCAAGGCTCGCTTCCCGCTTAGATGCTTTCAGCGGTTATCGATTCCGAACTTAGCTACCGGGCAATGCCATTGGCATGACAACCCGAACACCAGAGGTTCGTCCACTCCGGTCCTCTCGTACTAGGAGCAGCCCCTTTCAATTTTCCAACGCCCACGGCAGATAGGGACCGAACTGTCTCACGACGTTCTAAACCCAGCTCGCGTACCACTTTAAATGGCGAACAGCCATACCCTTGGGACCGACTTCAGCCCCAGGATGTGATGAGCCGACATCGAGGTGCCAAACACCGCCGTCGATATGAACTCTTGGGCGGTATCAGCCTGTTATCCCCGGAGTACCTTTTATCCGTTGAGCGATGGCCCTTCCATTCAGAACCACCGGATCACTATGACCTGCTTTCGCACCTGCTCGAATTGTCATTCTCGCAGTCAAGCGGGCTTATGCCATTGCACTAACCACACGATGTCCAACCGTGTTTAGCCCACCTTCGTGCTCCTCCGTTACTCTTTGGGAGGAGACCGCCCCAGTCAAACTACCCACCAGGCACTGTCCGTAATCCCGATTCAGGGACCAACGTTAGAACATCAAAACTACAAGGGTGGTATTTCAAGGACGACTCCACCACATCTAGCGACGCGGTTTCATAGTCTCCCACCTATCCTACACATGTAGGTTCAATGTTCAGTGCCAAGCTGTAGTAAAGGTTCACGGGGTCTTTCCGTCTAGCCGCGGGTACACTGCATCTTCACAGCGATTTCAATTTCACTGAGTCTCGGGTGGAGACAGCGTGGCCATCATTACGCCATTCGTGCAGGTCGGAACTTACCCGACAAGGAATTTCGCTACCTTAGGACCGTTATAGTTACGGCCGCCGTTTACCGGGGCTTCGATCAAGAGCTTCGACCGAAGTCTAACCCCATCAATTAACCTTCCGGCACCGGGCAGGCGTCACACCGTATACGTCATCTTACGATTTTGCACAGTGCTGTGTTTTTAATAAACAGTTGCAGCCACCTGGTATCTGCGACTCTCGTCTGCTCCATCCGCAAGGGACTTCACTGATAAGAGCGTACCTTCTCCCGAAGTTACGGTACCATTTTGCCTAGTTCCTTCACCCGAGTTCTCTCAAGCGCCTTGGTATTCTCTACCCGACCACCTGTGTCGGTTTGGGGTACGATTCCTTACAATCTGAAGCTTAGAGGCTTTTCCTGGAAGCATGGCATCAATGACTTCACTACCGTAGTAGCTCGACATCGTATCTCAGCGTTAATGAAAGTCCGGATTTACCTAAACTTTCCGCCTACGTACTTGAACCTGGACAACCGTCGCCAGGCCCACCTAGCCTTCTCCGTCCCCCCATCGCAATTGTAAGAAGTACGGGAATATTAACCCGTTTCCCATCGACTACGCCTTTCGGCCTCGCCTTAGGAGTCGACTTACCCTGCCCCGATTAACGTTGGACAGGAACCCTTGGTCTTCCGGCGAGGGAGTTTTTCACTCCCTTTATCGTTACTCATGTCAGCATTCGCACTTCTGATACCTCCAGCAGCCCTTACAGACCACCTTCAACGGCTTACAGAACGCTCCCCTACCCCACATACCCTAAGGTACGTAGCCGCAGCTTCGGTGTATAGCTTAGCCCCGTTACATCTTCCGCGCAGGCCGACTCGACCAGTGAGCTATTACGCTTTCTTTAAATGATGGCTGCTTCTAAGCCAACATCCTGGCTGTCTGAGCCTTCCCACATCGTTTCCCACTTAGCTATACTTTGGGACCTTAGCTGGCGGTCTGGGTTGTTTCCCTCTCCACGACGGACGTTAGCACCCGCCGTGTGTCTCCCGGATAGTACTTACTGGTATTCGGAGTTTGCAAAGGGTTGGTAAGTCGGGATGACCCCCTAGCCTTAACAGTGCTCTACCCCCAGTAGTATTCGTCCGAGGCGCTACCTAAATAGCTTTCGGGGAGAACCAGCTATCTCCAGGTTTGATTGGCCTTTCACCCCTAGCCACAAGTCATCCGCTAATTTTTCAACATTAGTCGGTTCGGTCCTCCAGTTGATGTTACTCAACCTTCAACCTGCCCATGGCTAGATCACCTGGTTTCGGGTCTAATCCTAGCAACTGTACGCCCAGTTAAGACTCGGTTTCCCTACGGCTCCCCTAAACGGTTAACCTTGCTACTAAAATTAAGTCGCTGACCCATTATACAAAAGGTACGCAGTCACACCACGAAGGTGCTCCTACTGCTTGTACGTACACGGTTTCAGGTTCTATTTCACTCCCCTCACAGGGGTTCTTTTCGCCTTTCCCTCACGGTACTGGTTCACTATCGGTCAGTCAGTAGTATTTAGCCTTGGAGGATGGTCCCCCCATATTCAGACAGGATATCACGTGTCCCGCCCTACTCGTTTTCACTGATTATGAGATGTCGATTACGGGGCTATCACCCTTTATTGCGGCACTTTCCAGAGCCTTCATCTGTCTCATTAAAAGCTTAAGGGCTAATCCAATTTCGCTCGCCGCTACTTTCGGAATCTCGGTTGATTTCTCTTCCTCGGGGTACTTAGATGTTTCAGTTCCCCCGGTTTGCCTCCTGTTGCTATGTATTCACAACAGGATACTTACTTATGTAAGTGGGTTTCCCCATTCAGGAATCCCAGACTCAAAAGGTTATTACTACCTAATCTGGGCTTATCGCAAGTTATTACGCCTTTCATCGCCTCTGACTGCCAAGGCATCCACCGTGTACGCTTAGTCACTTAACCATACAACCCGAAAGGGTTTCTATTTGCTTTCACTTTAAAAAGTGAAGACAAATAAGCGTATGGCAACTAACCAAGGTTTTTGGTTGTCATCAAGAAGGGTTAATTCCTGATAACTGTTTGCCGGACTCAATTGTGAATCAAACTAACGTTTGATTCGAATACAAGACACTTGAATGTGTTTGTTGTGTTTATCTAATGAAAGATAAACATTGAGAACTTTTAAATTTGATTGAATTACTCGTAAGTAATCAATCAGTCAGCTTTCCAAATTGTTAAAGAGCATAAAGCAAAAAGCTTTAATCAATAACTTACGTTATTAATTAAAGCTCTGGCTTTAACTAAATCTAAACCATCAATCTGTGTGGACACTCATCGTAAGTATCTTCGTATAAGGAGGTGATCCAGCCCCAGGTTCCCCTAGGGCTACCTTGTTACGACTTCACCCCAGTCATGAACCACAAAGTGGTGAGCGTCCTCCCCGAAAGGTTAAACTACCCACTTCTTTTGCAGCCCACTCCCATGGTGTGACGGGCGGTGTGTACAAGGCCCGGGAACGTATTCACCGTGACATTCTGATTCACGATTACTAGCGATTCCGACTTCATGGAGTCGAGTTGCAGACTCCAATCCGGACTACGACGCACTTTTTGGGATTCGCTCACTATCGCTAGCTTGCTGCCCTCTGTATGCGCCATTGTAGCACGTGTGTAGCCCTACTCGTAAGGGCCATGATGACTTGACGTCGTCCCCACCTTCCTCCGGTTTATCACCGGCAGTCTCCCTGGAGTTCCCGACATTACTCGCTGGCAAACAAGGATAAGGGTTGCGCTCGTTGCGGGACTTAACCCAACATTTCACAACACGAGCTGACGACAGCCATGCAGCACCTGTCTCAGAGCTCCCGAAGGCACACCTGCGTCTCCGCTGGCTTCTCTGGATGTCAAGAGTAGGTAAGGTTCTTCGCGTTGCATCGAATTAAACCACATGCTCCACCGCTTGTGCGGGCCCCCGTCAATTCATTTGAGTTTTAATCTTGCGACCGTACTCCCCAGGCGGTCTACTTAACGCGTTAGCTCCGAAAGCCACGGCTCAAGGCCACAACCTCCAAGTAGACATCGTTTACGGCGTGGACTACCAGGGTATCTAATCCTGTTTGCTCCCCACGCTTTCGCATCTGAGTGTCAGTGTCTGTCCAGGGGGCCGCCTTCGCCACTGGTATTCCTTCAGATCTCTACGCATTTCACCGCTACACCTGAAATTCTACCCCCCTCTACAGCACTCTAGTTCACCAGTTTCAAATGCAGTTCCGAGGTTGAGCCCCGGGCTTTCACATCTGACTTAATGAACCACCTGCATGCGCTTTACGCCCAGTAATTCCGATTAACGCTCGCACCCTCCGTATTACCGCGGCTGCTGGCACGGAGTTAGCCGGTGCTTCTTCTGTTGCTAACGTCAAGATATGCAGCTATTAACTACACACCCTTCCTCACAACTGAAAGTACTTTACAACCCGAAGGCCTTCTTCATACACGCGGCATGGCTGCATCAGGCTTTCGCCCATTGTGCAATATTCCCCACTGCTGCCTCCCGTAGGAGTCTGGACCGTGTCTCAGTTCCAGTGTGGCTGATCATCCTCTCAGACCAGCTAGGGATCGTCGCCTTGGTGAGCCATTACCTCACCAACTAGCTAATCCCACCTAGGCATATCTTGACGCGAGAGGCCCGAAGGTCCCCCTCTTTGGCCCGTAGGCATTATGCGGTATTAGCCATCGTTTCCAATGGTTATCCCCCACATCAAGGCAATTTCCTAGGCATTACTCACCCGTCCGCCGCTCGACGTCCATTAACGCACCCGAAGGATTGTTAGTGTCGTTTCCGCTCGACTTGCATGTGTTAGGCCTGCCGCCAGCGTTCAATCTGAGCCATGATCAAACTCTTCAATTTAAAGTTTTGATTACCTAAATTAATAGGTGTGACTCAACGAATACTGACTTCAAAACTAATATTCATGTAAACATGAACATGTAATTCTAAAGCTATTACCCCTCTCTTCTTAAATAAATAGGAACAGAATGGTAATGAATTGACTGTGCCGAATAATTTCTTTCTACAAGAGAAAGTCATTAAACGTATTGGTCACTCAGTTCATTGAAATCAATTTTGTTACCGAAGTAACTGTTATTACGCTCTTTCGAAAAAGAACCAATAACGTTTTGATATTCATCAACGAGTGCCCACACAGATTGATAGGTTTAAATTGTTAAAGAGCTTCTCTTCGTTGTGACTTACATCACTTCGGAAGAGGCGGCCATTCTAGCGATTTAACTCTCAGTGTCAAACACTTATTTTGAATTAATTTCTACTTTAGAAAAGTAGAAGCGAATCATCGCTTAAAGCTAGTTGCCTTACTAACATTCTTCGCTGAAGCCTTGTGGCGTCTACCGTGTCAGTGAGGCGGCATTATAGAGATACAACTCTTATTGGCAAGCATTAAATGCGTTTTTTATTTAAAAAAGAGGTTAAGCGAAGACATTTCAACCAAGGGCTTATTTATACCACTTTTGCCCCAAGTTTCGAACAAACTACCCACAAACACCTGTGGATAACTACTCTCCACTATCAAAAAAGTAAGATAAGCGAGCCCTAGGGTTTAGATATTCTCTAACTTGTTCCGGTAACTTGCTTGGATGAACTGCATTGACAATTTTTATCTCTTTAGTGAATAGGTCAATGATCGGGGCTTGGGTTCTTGGAACGCTCGGGTCATAGATCAATACGTTCGGATAAAGCATATGTTTGGCATTAACAGATATAACAATTCCAATCGATTCATTTGAAAGCTGCACTATTGTTCCTGGCGGGTAGACTCCCATAAACTTAACCAATAAGCTCAAATTATCCTGACTATATAGGTGTTTGCAGTTCTTATATAAGTGGGACAGTGCCAGATACGGAATCATTTGTTGAGATTGCGCTTTACCATGACAAAGGTTATCAAATGCATTAGCCACTGATACAATCTTTGTAAGCTCATCTATCTCTTCTTCTTTTAAGCCTTCTGGATAACCAGAGCCATCATTCATTTCATGATGTTGAACGATTACTTTTTTGGCACTTTCAGGAAAGTCATCAATTCCAGCGACAATATCAGCACCATACTTGGTATGAAGTTTTAGGTAATTCTCTTCCGGTGTCGTCAGCGTGCTCTGTTTTCTAAGTATTGCAGCTGGTATTTTGATTTTTCCTACATCATGGAACAACGCAGCAAAAGAAAGCGCTTTCAATTGTTGTGTATTGTAGCCTTTAGCTTTACCTATCATTAACGCAACGACAGAGACATTTAATGTATGAAAGTAAATGTCTTCAAAATCACCTTTAGCATTCATAAGATGTAAGGTAACGCTATCGTCACTTGCCAGTATTTCAACAATATCATCAACTAGACTTTTTACCTCTCCTACCGCATCTATAGGTCGGTTACGAATTTTTGTCATTACTGAACGCATTCGAGCAAGCGAGCGCTCGAACTCTTTCTCACAATGACTGACTCTACGACGGTAAGAGCTTAGGGTTTCGATACGTTCATGCTTATCTTTCCACATCCTTTCAGTTTCAAGGCTTATCTGTAGATCTGAATCGGCACCTTTCTCTATCTCGTGATTAGAAGGTAAAGGTGCAGTGTCGCTTTGACTTAGATTTATATAGACATGCTTAATCCCAAGATGCCGAATTATGTTCACTTGAACGTCATCTTTTATTTTGAAGCTGTTGAATAAAAATGGGTGTTCATTCCATTTTAGGGGGAGTCGTATATGTAGGCCGGGCTGGATGCGATCTACAGTAATCTTTATGCTGCCCATATTTATATAATATTGATTAATAATCTATATTTATAATTCTAATAAAACCACGCAGGAATTTCACTATCCAATTTCACAGGTTCAACTTAAAGAATCACAATGCACCATCCAACGAATACCGAACTTATCTTCCACTTTGCCAAATCTAGCACCCCAAAACGTGTCTGCGAGTGGCGTCATTATTCGCCCCCCTTGTTTGAGCTTCTCAAAAATTTTTTCTTGAGTCGCGGTATCCTCTGTAACCAAGGAAAGTGCCAGATTGTTCCCTTCAAGTTCTTTAGCTTTAACGCCATCAGACATCATGAGCTTCATACCAAATGCTTCGAACTCAGCGTGCATAACCCAATTAGGCTTTGCGCCCTCTATCACCTGCGGAGCATCACTAAAGAGTTGCTTAGATAAGACCACACCACCAAAGCACTTATGATAAAAATCTAACGCTTCACTACAACGACCATCAAAAAACAAGTAAGGGGTTACTGTCAGCATATGTTTCTCCTCTGTTAGTCCTTTAAACATAGACAATAGACGTGAGAATGACAGATAACATTCTGATTTAAGATAATTAATTTACTAAGGAATCGCATTACGAACGGAAATGGTAATATTTTGGAATGGCACAATAAGGACTGACTGATTGGACAGGCATTCCTGCCACCACCAAGGCAACGTTTTCTGCTCTCCAGATACAACAAAGCCCCGACTTGAGTCGAGGCTTTGTCATCTAAATATGGTACCGGTAGGCAGGCTTGAACCGCCACGCCCGAAGGCAACGGATTTTGAAAGCGTGAAGGTTACTGATACTTACTTAGATCTACAGGTACCTATTTTGTTCTCAGGTTGTCAGCAACTAGATCTAGATGTATCGGCTTAACTTTCGAGTATTCACATGACACTCACACAACCAAAACCTGGACAGGATGAGTACAACCTCCCCCCATTTAGTTCGCACAACGAAATTTATGGTAAATCAATCATTATTGAGGATGCTTGCGACAATTCTTTCTCACAATGACTGACTCTACGACGGTAAGAGCTTAGGGTTTCGATACGTTCATGCTTATCTTTCCACATCCTTTCAGTTTCAAGGCTTATCTGTAGATCTGAATCGGCCCCTTTCTCTATCTCGTGATTAGAAGGTAAAGGTGCAGTATCGCTTTGACTTAGATTTATATAGACATGCTTAATCCCAAGATGCCGAATTATTTTCACTTGAGCGTCATCTTTTATTTTGAAGCTGTTGAATAAAAATGGGAGTTCGTTCCATTTTAGGGGAAGTCGTATATGTAGGCCGGGCTGGATGCGATCTACTGTAAGTTTAATTTCTGCCACTTTTCCACTACTGACTTTTCTTTATAATCTTTTAATAATAGATTTTGTAAACGAATTCATCAATAAACACACCATGTAGATGGTGTGCAGTATGGCTTTAAATAGAAGCTATATGGGCCTCTCTGCTTTGCGTATTTTTAAATGAGTTTCAAAGAGCAGCTTGTTCTCTAATTGCTGATCCTTTACTAGCCCCATAAGTGTTTGTACTGCGGCTCTAGCCATATCACTGATAGGGAAATGTACTGCTGATACCGTTGGATAAAGGCTTTCACATAAATCAACACTATCAAAGCTCACCATCGAAATTTTCTCTGGGACCGGAATTTTATGTTCATGTAGAAATTGCATAGCGCCAACCGTCATCTCCTCACTACAAGAAAAAAGGGCGGTCATTTCTTGATGTCGTCTATATATAGCAGCCATTGCATCGTAACCACTTTGACGTCCGTAATCCCCTTCTTCACACCAGCTCTCATCAATATCAATCCCTGCGCTTGTCATTGCATCGACATAACCAAGCTTCCTCAGCAAACTATTATGCCGTTGTGAAGGTCCCATAATACAAGCAATGTTTCTGTGACCACTTGTTATAAGGTGCTCTACAGCAATACGACTCGCACCATAATGATTAAATGTAACACATCGTTCTTCAATACCTTCTACATGGCGATCTAGCAATACAAATGGTGTCGGCAACTTGGCAAGCTCACGTAAATCATCATCAGAAAGGTAGCGACTATGGAGCACATACCCATCACAGCGAAGATCATGAAAACGTTGAATCGCCTCTCGCTCACCATATGCAGAATGATGGCCTTGCGCGGTAATCAGGAACTTTTCATGGGTGTCTAATTCAGTTTGAACTTGCTCCATCATCTCCCCAAAGAACCCACCTGTATAGTAGGTCACTAACAAGCCAACCATGTTGCTTGATGAAGTAGCGAGAGAGCGAGCAATAGCACTTGGGCGATAATTGAGCTGTGCCATGGCCGCTTCGACTTTTTTTCTTGTCTCGTCTCGAAACTTACCCTCCCCATTAATAATACGAGAAACGGTAGAGCGATTTACTCCGGCGAGTTCGGCGACATCTTTAATCCTTGCCATATGACTACTTAATCCAACTACTTGTTTTATTGAAAAGGGAGACCAAAAATAAAGCGGCCACCAGCAAATCGTAAGGTGATTATAGGGGGTCGACGCTGGCAGCCTAAATCATACACTGACGACTTGGTAAGAAGAACTAAGTGCAGAGTAATCCGTGACTGCGATACCACACTGAAGAAGTTCCTGTTTAAGTATCGAAGAGGTCAGTACTTGTAGCTCTAACTCTCGCTGTAATGCGTAACCACTTTTATGTATTAGAGATTTATCGATTTCTGCAGGATGGCACATCACTTCGACAATATCGTATCGAGCCTTTAGTCTGAGCAAGTTCCTCATTAGTCCATCTAAATTCACGCCCTGGTCGTAAAACTCATCAGTAAAGAAATATCGAGTAGAATTACTTTCATGGCATAGTCCACTCCCGCGTAAAGGCACTCGATACTTTGCAGCAAGCTCTCTAATTACGGGCAGTAATTGAGGGTGAGTGTGTGCATGATGGTGGCTGTCGAGATGACTCAGGGATAAACCTAAAGCAAGGAAATGCTCTACCTGACTTTCAGCTTCTTCATACACTACCTTGGCATCGAAATCTTGTTTCTTCCACAGGTCAGCGTAATTAACAAACTCCTCCTTATTGTTAGTAAGATTAGGGTGCCCCGTTATTGGAGCCCCCGCTGTAAAACGCAGATGCACACCAATTTTTAAATCTGGATTTTGTTTCGCCAACTCAACAGCATGCTTCTCTGCATCCATGCCTACCATCATAGTGGTCGAGTTAACAACGCCTTGCTGGTGTGCTTTGATGATTCCAATATTTACTCCTGACGTTAAGCCAAAGTCATCTGCGTTAAAAATCACTTTCATGACGATACAACCTTATCTATAACGTTGTTAATTTGAATTGAGGAAGGTATGACGCATTGACTCTCAATATGTCATCCAAAATGGATTTCGCTCGACCAATATCAGGCACTAACGGATTATTGGTCAACGCCATAAGTGCTTTGTCATAACTGCCTTCAACGGCGGCTTCAATCGCCAATTGTTCGTAAGCCTTCACTTGATAGAGCAAACCTTTGATGTTGTTAGATAGCTCCCCTACCGCGAGTGGTTTTGCCCCCCAACTACCAATCACTGCACTACACTCAATCACAGCACTATCTGACAAACTGTTAATGGCCCCATTATTTAACACGTTAACGACGTGAATACTGTTGCGGTTGTTATAAATCGAATCAACTAGGTTCAATGACGCGTCGGAATAATAAGCTCCGCCTCGTTCCTCTAGTTCCTTCGGTTTATGGTCCAAATTAGGGTCTTGATACAACTTAAAAAGGGCAGATTCTGTTTCCATGACTTGTTCAGCACGAGTACCTTGCTCCCTAGCACTCTTTTTCTCTTCTGCTAACATAGCGTCGGTCTGATAAAAATAGCGATGGTAAGGACAAGGAATAGCACCTAAAGCTTTAAGAAAAGCAGGGTCCCATGGCTCTTCCCAAATATTTTTCATACTGAAGTTGGCACCATCTCCGACTTTTTCCAACACAGTTTGAGTAATATCTTCCCCTCTAAGCCATGCTTTGTGTACCCATACCAAGTGATTCAAACCTGCGAACTCAAGCTGCAACTCTTTTGGCTCACAATCCATCATTTCAGCGATCATCATCTCCATCGAGACTGGTACATTGCACAAGCCAAGACTCTTCACTTTGGAGTGTTTACTCACTGCTTCAGAAACTAAGCCTGCTGGGTTTGTGAAATTCAGCATCCATGCATTTGGCGCTAACTCTTCAATGTCTTTACAAATATCGAGAATCACAGGGATGGTTCGTAGTGCTTTGGCAAAGCCACCTGGCCCAGTGGTTTCTTGACCGATAACGTCATACTTGATAGGGATACGTTCGTCATTAGCTCGTGCAGCTAAGCCTCCTACTCTAAATTGAGTCATTACAAAGTCAGCACCTTTGATGGCTTCTCGACGATCAAATCCCGCTTTGATTTCAATATCGGCGCCAGCCTTGTCAACCATACGCTGAGCTAACCCTTTGATGATTTCGAGCTTCTCTGCCCCCACTTCGATATCAACAAAGTGCATTTGTTTCACTGGTAGAAATTCCAAGCGCTTGATTACGCCCTCAACGAGTTCTGGTGTATAGCTACTACCACCACCAATGATGGCAAGTTTGATTGCATCTCTCGACATAATTGCTTCCCTACTTCTCTGCAAGTTGCTTGTTCAATGCGACGATTTCAACGGCCATTTCTTGAGCCAATATTGTAGTCATTAAGTGATCTTGAGCATGCACCATCACTAAGGTCATTGGCACTTTGCCTTCTCCCTGATCTTCTTCAATTAGTTGAGTTTGAACCAAATGCGCCTTGTTAATACATTCTCTTGCTTGGGATAGCTTTTCTTCAGCCGTTGCAAAATCTTTTTCTCTAGATAGACGCAATGCTTCATAGCTTAAACTTCTGGCCTCGCCCGCATTACAGATAATTTCCATTACCACTAATTCTTGTTCCATATCTTCTCTCCAGAAAGGAGGGCTGCCAAATGACAGCCCAAATAATCATTAGGCTGTCACGCCTTCGCCTGTTGGTTTTTCTGCATCTTTCGTTTCTTTATTAGCTGGTAGCTCTTGCTCCAGCACCTGTTTCTCGAACATTTTGAAGAAAGGTAAATAAATGAAGAGGTCGAGAATAAGAAGAGCAATAACCAACAACACTGGTGAGAACGTCCAACCACTACCCCATGAGGCCCCTATGATTGCAGGGGTTGTCCAAGGTGTTGTCGCCACCCCCATACCAACAAAACCAATATGTATCGCAAAATAAGCGATGGTTGCGTTTAAGATTGGCGCGAAAACGAATGGAATAAACAAAATTGGGTTCATCACAATTGGGCTACCAAAGATCACCGGTTCATTGATTTGGAAGAAACCCGGCACCGCACTCATGCGACCTATACTTTTGAGGTGCGCTGAACGGCTGAAAGACATCAACAAGACTAGCGCTAGAGTTGCACCCGAACCACCAATGAAGATGTAGAAATCCCAGAAGGGCTGGGTAAATACATTTGGAATTGGTTGACCGGCAACAAACGCATCGATGTTGACGCTAATGTTTGTAAGGAAGATTGGAGACAATAGTCCAACAACGATCGCTGCACCGTGAATGCCTGCAAACCATAATAATTGGCAAACAAGCAGCGCGCCGATGATCGCTGGTAAGGTATTTGAAGCACTGATCAGTGGTTTAAACATTGCCATCACTGCATCTGGGATCAGCATGTCGTATTGAGTCTGAACAAAAATACTTAATGGATATAACGTAATGAAAATCGCTAAGACAGGTAAAAGAACTTCAAAAGAACGAGCGATTGCAGGTGGGACCTGCTCTGGCATACGAATCGTAATGTTATACTTCTTCATAAAGCGGTAGAGTTCTACCGAGAAGAAAGCACACATTACAGCAGTAAAGATACCAGTACCACCCATGTGCTTCATCGCCAAGGCACCATCTTTTGCAGGTGCAGCAACTAATAAAAAGCTCATGAGCGATAATACTGCGCTGGTGATCCCATCCATTTTGTACGCTTTAGCCAAGCTATAGGCGACCCCAAGCGAGACAAATATGGTCATTATCCCCATCGACATATTAAACGGCATCATAATAGTATCGAAATGCGTCGTCGCAAAGTCCAACCATATTTGACCTAAAGTAAACGAGGTACCCTCTTCAAATGGGGGGAAAGCAAAAATCAAAATAAAGCTACCGACAATAATAAACGGCATTGCCACAATAAATCCGTCTCTCATTGCTCTAACATGGGGCTGATTACCCACTTTAGCCGCTATTGGGGCTATATGCTTTTCGACGATTCCTATAATCGCATCATAAAGCTTCATAGAGTCCATCCTTATTTTCAGACAAAAGAATCCCGCACCAAAAATTAATATTCAGTGGTACTCTTATTTATATTTAAAATTATTGAATTAGTTAATCAGATCTAAAGCTTGCTGTAGTACTTCTTCCCCTTTCATCATTCCATAAGCCTGGGGGGAAATCGCTTCTATATTTTTACCATGCTCTTGTGCGGTTTTACGTAGTTCTTCTAGCTGGAAACGAACCTGAGGACCAAGTAAGCAAACATCGTACTCTTTGATAGCCTCATCGAATGCGTTCACAGACAAAGCGTTAATCTCACATACAATCCCTTGCTTTTCAGCTGCTTGTTCCATTTTCTTAACCAGCATACTGGTCGACATTCCTGCGCTACAGCATAAAAGGATCTTTTTCATAGCCTTACTCCCATTGTGTAAATTTCAACCTGCAAAAATTGTAGCAAAAATAACCAACGCAAAAAAGCGCAACCGGTTGCATTGTTCGTGAACTGAATCCCACTTTAGAAAATACGGCCTATTTTTTATTAATTATTTAGGTCTAGGATAAAAGCCAGAAAGAAATTAAAAGCAACAACCTATATTTATAACTATCAATATATTATTTCTGACAACGTCATAATTAATTTCTACTAAGGAATATAAAATAAAATTAAATAAACTGGCTATAATTACACTTTTAGGCACTGCCCTGTCTCAATTTTCTCATGCCCAAGAAGCACCAAAAGGTACCATATATTTAACCTTCGATGACGGCCCTATTAATGCATCTATCGATGTAATTAATGTGCTGAATGAACAAGGTATTAAAGGTACTTTTTATTTTAATGCTTGGCATTTAGATGGCATTGGTGATGAAAATGAAGATCGTGCTTTAGAGGCCTTAAAACTTGCTCTTGATACGGGGCATATCGTGGCTAACCACAGTTACGCACACATGATTCATAACTGTGTTGAAGAGTTTGGCCCTAACAGTGGCGCAGAGTGTAATTCAACCGGCGATCATCAAATCAACTCTTACCAAGATCCTGCTCATGATGCGGGTACTTTTACCGAAAACTTAGCCGTGTTAGAACGATACTTACCAAGTATCAACAGCTATCCAAACTATCGTGGAGAGGAATTTGCTCGACTGCCTTACACCAATGGCTGGCGTGTAACAAAGAACTTTAAGGCAGATGGTTTATGTGCAACATCTGATGATTTTAAACCTTGGGAGCCTGGTTACTTCTGTGACACTGAAAACCCTTCAAACAGCGTTAAGGCCTCGATTGAAGTGCAAAACATCTTAGCGAATAATGGATACCAAACCCATGGTTGGGACTTAGACTGGGCACCTGAGAACTGGGGCATAGCGATGCCAGCAAACAGCTTAACAGAAGCAAAACCATTCCTTACCTATGTTAATGCAGCGCTTAATAGTTGTGCACCAACTACCATTAATCCTATCAACTCCAAAGCACAAGAATTTCCTTGTGGTACACCGTTACACGCAGACAAAGTGATCGTGTTAACGCATGAATTCTTATTTGAAGATGGTAAACGTGGTATGGGAGCAACCAAAAATTTACCTAAGTTAGCTAAGTTCATTCAAATAGCTCAAGAAGCAGGATATGTCTTCGACACCATGGATAACTACACTCCAGTTTGGCAAGTTAGCAGCGCTTACGCAGCTGGCGATTACGTCACTCACTCAGGCACCGTTTACAAAGCCGTAACGACACACGTTGCACAACAAGACTGGGCGCCATCTTCAACCTCTAGCCTTTGGACTAATGCCGACCCAGCAACCAATTGGACGCTAAACGTTGCTTATGAGGAAAGTGATGTAGTGACATATCAAGGTTTACGTTACCTAGTAAACGTACCACATGTATCACAAGCCGAGTGGACTCCAAATACACAGAAAACCTTGTTCACAGCTCTATAGACTGTTCCTACTATCACCATGTAGTAGTTTGCGCGAGGCATACCCCTCGCGCTTTTTTCTTTTTGGGGATTCAGAAATAACAAAGCCCCGACTTGAGTCGAGGCTTTGTTATTTAAATATGGTACCGGTAGGCGGACTTGAACCGCCACGCCCGAAGGCAACGGATTTTGAATCCGTCGTGTATACCAATTTCACCATACCGGCATTATCTTGGGGCATTGCCCTTTCGATGTCTGGCATTATACGTATGCGCACCGATGTGGCAAGTATAAAAACTTGAATTTATGTGTGTTTGCCGATAATTTCGCCACTAAGTCATAAGCTGTGCGTCATGTCTCTTTTCAGGCCAAGCCTTAAACTATATTCTGACGCCTCAATTTTTAAAGAAGTAATAACACCATGACATCAACAAACACTCTGCCACCAGCAGGGGTAATGCGCCGATTCGGTGCCTTGTTCTATGACGCCCTTATCGTAATCGCCATTGAAATGATGGCGGCCGGTATCATTGTTGCTCTACTGCACGCGCTCATGGCTCTTGGTATTTTTAACCATAGCGGCTACGCCGATGTCAGTGACTTCTTAACCAACCATCCTATTTGGAGCCCGACGTATACTTTTTACTTAGTCATCGTTTGGGTGTACTTCTTTGTGTTCTTCTGGACTAGAGCTGGCCAAACGCTAGGAATGAGGGCTTGGAAACTACGTGTTCAAAACAAAGACGGCTCTGCGATCACAGTAACTCAAGCGCTAATACGCTTAGGTACTTCGGGATTTGGATTAGCAAATTTATGTGTTCCATTCGATCCTCAGAAACGTGGCTTTCACGATATCTGGGCAAAGACCGAAGTCGTTGTGTTACCACAGGCACAATAACGCAATTAAGCGAACTTAATGCAAGATCAAAAAAGGAAGGCTTAATGCCTTCCTTTTTCATTTATAGTTTCCGCCTCAAGAGCATGATGGCAATTCCGAAGAACACCACGCTAGGGGCTATCGCACCAAAGGCAGGTGGTATTTGATAAACCAAGCTGATTGGCCCAAAGAACTCACTGGATATATAGAAAGTAAAGCCAGCAATCACACCAGAGAGAATCCTTGCTCCCATGGTCACGCTACGTAAAGGACCAAAGATAAACGATAATGCCATCAACATCATGACCGCTATCGAAATAGGTTGAGTTATTTTTCTCCACAACGCTAGCTCATAACGTGCTGCATCTTGCTCTGATGCTTTGAGATAAGAAACATAATCATACAAACCACTCAACGACAGCTCTTCCGGTTTCACCGTCACTATCGCGAGTTTGTCTGGAGCTAAAGACGTTTCCCACGAGAAAGTCGGTAGATTCTCTTTAGTCACTTGAATTTCGTTCTCAAACGAGGTGAGCTCTACATCGCGCATAGTCCAAACGTTGTCTCCAACGTAATCGACTTCTTTTGAGTATATAGCCGTTTTCAGAGCCTTGTTCTCATCATAGCGCCACATGTTCAAACCATATAACTTATCATCGTCTATTTTGACAATGAAAATGAAGTCATTGGCATCACGAGCCCAAACACCGCTTTGAGTAGAGATAATACTACCACCAGCAACCGAGATAGTTCTTAAGTCACGAGCCATCTTCTGTGCTTGCGGAGCTCCCCACTGCCCAAGTAATGTCACTATCACCATTAACGGAATCGCAGTCTTAAGTACCGATAAACCAATATCTAACTTAGAGAAACCAGCCGCCTGCATAACCACAAGCTCAGAACTCGCAGCAAGCATACCAAGACCAATTAATGCGCCAAGTAATGCCGCCATTGGGAAGAACATTTCGATATCACGAGGAATACTCAGTAAAACGAAATACAACGCTTGTAATAGATCGTATGTACCACGACCTACCTTCCGCAACTGCTCTACGTACTTGATAATTCCAGAGAGACCGACAAACGTCACCAATACTAATGACGTGGTCGCGATGATGGTTCTGCCTATATATAAATCGAGAATCTTAAACACGGCTTAAGCCAACCTCTTATTCTTGAATTTTTCTTTCAAACGCCTAACAGGCACACTATCCATAAAGTTGGCACCAATCGCGACAAACAATAATAATGCATTGATTGGCCACATGCCGATTGCAGCAGGAATGTCCCCTTCTTCAATTGAAGATTTGGTTGCACTGATTGCTAAGAAGTAAGTCAGATAAATCAGGATTGCCGGACCTATTTTTGCAAAACGACCTTGTCGTGGGTTAACTGCTGACAGCGGCACAACGAGCATAGTCAATAATGGAATACAAAGCACCAGTGACATACGCCACTGCAATTCAGCCTTGGCACGATTATCTTGATTTCCAATAAGGTCAATAGTTGGAATCGCTTCCCACTCTCGACCTTTTCTCTCTACTTCACGCTGACCAATTAAGCCTTCATACTCTTCAAAATGCGTCACTCTATAGTCAAGGCGAGTAGGCACACCTTCATGACGAGTACCATCGTACATCACAATAACTTGGCGGCCATCGCTCAATTCTTTTACGTCTCCCGACTTAGAGAACATCACACTAGGAAGCACTGAGTCACGAGGTCGCATTTGAGAAACGAACACATTGTCTAATTGATTGCCATCGATACCCTCGATAAACACAACAGAAGAACCATCGGGAGTCCTTGCAAACTTGCCTTTTGGTAGTAAATCGACGCTGTTCTCTGCAGCTACTTCCTCATACATTTGTTCTACTTTATCTTGTGACCATGGAGACAGCCAAAAGGAGTTAAAAGCAGCGACAGTTGCGGTAATCAACGCCAAATAAAGTGCTGACTGGATAAGGAATTTATTACCAATACCAGTAGCGTTCATCACTACTATTTCACTTTCTGCGTAAAGACGACCAAAAGTCAGCAAAATGCCGATATAGATACTGAGTGGAAGCATCAAGAGCCCCATCGCTGGCATATTTAAACCCACGATCGATAATACAAGGCTTGCAGGAATATCACCATCAGAGGCATCCGCTAAAACACTGATGAACTTTTGGCTGAGAAACACAAGAAAGAGAACAAAAAATATCGCGAATTGGCTCTTGATTGTCTCTCGGATCAAATATCTAACAATAATCACGCTCAAATTACCTATACAAAACTTGTTTTTTTGATTGAATCACTATAATTTCCCGTTGAACCTTTTATTTTTTAAATTTTTAGCTAAGTGTTAACGTTCTTCTTTAAGGTCAGTTCCATTATAGGATCCAACAAGTAAGAACCCATTATCCAACATTTAGTTCGATTTGTCTTCAGGATGTAGGAGTACGCATGGAGTTCAGTGTAAAAAGTGGCAGCCCAGAGAAGCAGCGCAGCGCATGTATCGTTGTCGGTGTATTCGAACCGCGCCGCCTTTCTCCAGTAGCCGAGCAGTTAGATAAGATTAGCGATGGCTATATTAGTTCACTGCTTCGTCGCGGTGATCTAGAGGGTAAACCTGGCCAGATGCTACTACTGCATCAAGTACCTGGTGTACTTTCAGAACGAGTTCTACTTGTAGGCTGCGGTAAAGAACGTGAGCTAGGCGAGCGTCAATATAAAGAAATTATCCAAAAAACCATCAGCACACTAAACGAAACGGGTTCTATGGAAGCAGTATGTTTCCTTACTGAACTGCACGTTAAAGGTCGTGATACTTACTGGAAAGTTCGCCAAGCGGTAGAAGCGACTAAAGATGGCCTTTACACTTTTGATCAATTCAAGAGTAATAAACCAGAGACTCGTCGTCCACTACGTAAACTGGTATTCAACGTACCAACTCGTCGTGAATTGAGCCTGGGTGAGAAAGCGATCTCTCACGGTCTTGCGATTGCTTCTGGTGTGAAAGCGTCTAAAGATCTAGGCAACATGCCACCGAACATCGCAAATCCAGCTTACCTTGCTTCTCAAGCTCGCCGTTTAGCTGACGATTATGAGACAGTGAAAACTAAGATCATTGGCGAAGAAGAGATGGAAAAGCTGGGTATGACGTCATACTTAGCGGTAGGCCGTGGTTCTAAGAACGAATCTATGATGTCTATCATGGAATATAAAGGGGCTGCTGATCCAGATGCAAAACCGATTGTTCTAGTCGGTAAAGGTCTGACTTTCGATTCAGGCGGTATCTCACTTAAGCCTGGTGAAGGCATGGATGAGATGAAGTACGACATGTGTGGTGCTGCATCGGTATTCGGCACAATGAAAGCACTGGCGAAACTTAACTTACCAATTAACGTTGTCGGTATTCTTGCGGGCTGTGAAAACATGCCAGGCAGCAATGCTTACCGCCCAGGTGATATCCTAACGACTATGTCAGGCCAAACGGTTGAAGTGTTAAACACGGATGCTGAAGGTCGCTTGGTTCTATGTGATGCGCTTACTTACGTTGAACGATTTGAACCAGACTGTGTTGTTGACGTTGCAACACTCACTGGCGCGTGTGTTATGGCATTAGGTCACCACATCAGTGCTGTACTGTCTAACCACAATCCACTATCTCACGAGTTAGTGAATGCTTCTGAGCAAGCAAGTGACAGAGCATGGCGCATGCCAATGGCCGATGAATACCATGAGCAACTAACGAGCCCATTTGCAGATATGGCAAATATCGGTGGCCGTCCTGCAGGTACAATCACAGCAGCATGTTTCTTATCTAAATTTGCTAAAAAGTACCACTGGGCACACATTGACAGTGCTGGTACTGCGTGGAAATCAGGTGCAGCGAAAGGCTCGACAGGTCGTCCTGTCTCAATGCTAGTCCAATTCCTATTGAACCGCAGTGGCCAAGAGACTGAAGAACAATCTTCAAAATAATGAAAAGGGCCTACGGGCCCTTTTTTAATAAGCGCTATTTGTTAGAGTCTGTTGACCAACTAAGATTGATAGCCACGATTTTCAGTTCAAGTTTCGAGTATTCAGTATGCAGACTGCTACGTTTTACATTGTGTCTCCAGACAGCCCGCAAGCCAGCGAAGAAGGTTTTGCTCACTATGTGTTGTTTCTTGCGCAGCATTTTGCAAAACAAGGCGCTAAACTTTACCTCAACTGTAACGATAAAGATCATGCTGAGCGTATCGCTGAAGTTTTTTGGCAGGTAGAGCCTACTGAATTTATCGCGCACAACTTGGTAGGCGAAGGTCCAAAATATTCAACGAATATTGAAATAGGCCATCAAGGAGTCAAACCTAATTGGAACCGCCAATTGGTAATAAATCTGGCCGATAATCATACAACCTTTGCGAACGCCTTTGCTCAGGTGATAGACTTCGTTCCTTGCGAAGAAAAAGCTAAGCAACTCGCTCGAGAAAGGTATAAAATTTACCGTCAGGCTGGATATCAGCTACAAACTATCGAGATTCAACATCCATAGTCAAACCTCATAGTTAAAGCTATCTTTGGATTTAGATTCAAGAAGCTTCACTTATGAAGTTTGACCACGATTAACCATTCACAGTATCCGTTATAAGAGCACTATGGAAAAGACATACAACCCAACATCAATCGAACAAGCTCTGTATAAGACTTGGGAAGAGAAAGGCTACTTTAAGCCACACGGTGACACATCAAAAGAAGCTTACAGCATCATGATTCCGCCACCGAACGTCACTGGTAGCCTACACATGGGTCACGCGTTCCAAGATACGATCATGGATACGCTTATCCGTGCTCAACGTATGAAAGGCAAAAACACGCTTTGGCAAGTGGGTACTGACCACGCAGGTATCGCAACTCAAATGGTTGTTGAGCGTAAGATCGCTGCTGAAGAAGGCAAAACAAAACACGACTACGGCCGTGAAGCTTTCATCGACAAGATCTGGGAATGGAAAGGCGAATCAGGTGGCACGATCACTCAACAACTTCGTCGTCTTGGTGCATCTGTAGATTGGGATCGTGAGCGATTCACTATGGATGACGGCCTATCGGCTGCGACTCAAGAAGTGTTTGTTCGCCTATACGAAGAAGACCTAATCTATCGTGGTAAGCGTCTAGTAAACTGGGATCCTAAACTGCACACTGCAATTTCTGATCTTGAAGTTGAAAACAAAGACAAAAAAGGTTTCATGTGGCACTTCCGCTACCCACTAGCGAATGGTGTTAAAACCGCTGATGGCAAAGACTACATTGTCGTAGCGACTACACGTCCTGAAACCATGCTTGGTGATACAGGCGTTGCAGTTAACCCTGAAGATCCTCGCTACAAAGATCTTATCGGCAAAGAAATCCTGCTTCCTATCGTAAATCGTCTTATCCCTATCGTAGGTGATGAGCACGCTGACATGGATAAAGGCACGGGTTGTGTGAAAATCACGCCAGCTCATGACTTTAACGATTACGAAGTGGGCAAGCGCCATAGCCTACCAATGATCAACATCCTAACGTTCAACGGTGATATCCGTGATGCGGCTGAAATCTTCACAACTAACGGTGAAGAAAGCGATGTGTATTCAACAGAGCTTCCAGCTAAATACCAAGGTATGGAGCGCTTTGCCGCTCGTCGTGCAACGGTTGCTGAATTTGAAGAGCTAGGCCTACTTGAAGAGATCAAAGATCACGATCTAACCGTTCCTTACGGTGACCGTGGTGGCGTAGTTATCGAACCAATGCTGACCGACCAATGGTACGTGCGTACTGCGCCTCTTGCTGCTCCAGCAGTTAAAGCCGTTGAAGATGGTGAGATCCAATTCGTACCTAAGCAGTACGAAAACATGTACTTCGCGTGGATGCGTGACGTGCAAGATTGGTGTATCTCTCGTCAACTTTGGTGGGGCCACCGTATCCCAGCATGGTACGACAACGATGGTAAAGTTTACGTAGGTCGCACTGAAGAAGAAGTTCGTGAAAAGAACAACCTTTCACCGGTCATTGTTCTTAAGCAAGACAACGACGTTCTTGATACCTGGTTCTCTTCTGCACTTTGGACGTTCGGCACACAAGGCTGGCCTGAAGATACTGAAGCAATGAAAACATTCCACCCATCAGAAGTACTAGTATCTGGTTTTGATATTATCTTCTTCTGGGTTGCTCGTATGATCATGATGACTATGCACTTCGTGAAAGACGAAGATGGCAAGGCTCAAGTACCTTTCAAAACAGTTTACATGACGGGCCTTATCCGTGATGAAAACGGCGACAAGATGTCTAAGTCGAAAGGTAACGTACTTGACCCAATCGATATGATTGACGGCATCGGCCTTGAAGAGCTAGTAGAAAAGCGTTGTGGCAACATGATGCAACCTAAACTGGCTGCTAAGATCGAAAAAGCAACACGTAAGACTTTCGAAGATGGTATCGAACCATACGGTACCGATGCACTGCGTTTCACTCTTGCTGCTATGGCTTCAACTGGCCGTGACATCAACTGGGACATGAAGCGTCTTGAAGGTTACCGTAACTTCTGTAACAAGCTATGGAACGCAAGCCGTTACGTACTGATGAACACAGAAGAGCACGATTGTGGCATGTCACTATCTGTTGAAGACCGTGCAAACATGGAATTCTCTCTAGCAGACAAGTGGATTGAATCTCAGTTTGAAGTTGCTGCGAAAGAGTTTAATGCTCATCTAGACAACTACCGTCTAGACATGGCAGCAAACACGCTTTACGAATTCATCTGGAACCAATTCTGTGACTGGTACTTAGAACTAACTAAACCTGTTCTTTGGAAAGGCACTGAAGCTCAACAGCAAGCGACTCGTTACACGCTTATCACGGTTCTAGAGAAGACTCTACGTCTTGCTCACCCAGTTCTTCCTTACATCACTGAATCTATCTGGCAGAGCGTTAAGCCGCTAGTAGACGGTGTTGAAGGCGAGACAATTATGACTCAAGCGCTTCCTCAGTTTAATGAAGATAACTTCAATGCTGAGATCGTTGACGATATCGAGTGGGTTAAAACTTTCATCACCGCTATCCGTAACCTACGTGCGGAATACGACATTGCCCCAAGCCAAGGCTTAGAAGTAATGATCAAAGTCGCTGATGAGAAAGATGCAGCTCGTATCGAAGCAAACAAGATCGTTCTTACTTCTCTCGCTAAGCTAGACGATATTAAAGTTCTTGCTACTGGTGAAGAGACTCCGGCGTGTGCAACTAAGCTAGTTGGCAAGTCCGAGCTGATGATCCCAATGGCTGGTCTTATCGACAAAGATGCAGAGCTTGCTCGTCTAGATAAAGAAGTGGCTAAGACTCACGGCGAAATCAAACGTATCGAAGGTAAACTGGGTAACGAAGGTTTCGTTGCTAAAGCACCAGAAGCGGTTATCGCGAAAGAGCGTGAAAAGCTTGAAGGCTACCAAGAAACTCTTGTTAAGCTAGAAGAGCAAAAAGCGACTATCGCTGCGCTTTAAAACTAATTGAACGAGAAGGCTTCAAACTTCTCGCTCTAAATAGAAAGGTTGGTCTTCATGACCAACTTTTTTTATACCTATCACTCCAAGCCTTATCGTCAGTCACTTATTTATTGATAGGTTTCATCTATCGAATTAATCCCTATAACCCATTTTAACTAATGATAATAATTCTCAATAATAGCTCTATCGAAACAACACAACGATTGAGTAATTATCATGAAAAAGACACTAACCTTTGCTGCATTACATTTTACTATCGCATTTAGTGTCGCTTACGTACTAACAGGCGACATCTTAATTGGTAGCTTAATCGCCATGATTGAGCCCTCTGTGAATACTGTTGCCTTCTATTTTCATGAAAAGGCATGGGCTCAAGTTCCAGCGCTCAAAGCTCGTCATTGGATGACTAAATTAAAAACAGCAAGCTTCGCGACTATACACTTTAGTGTTGCCTTTACCGTTGTCTACTTATTGACTGGAGATGCCTTCGTTGGTGGTGTGATGGCAACGTTAGAACCCGCTTTGAATACCGTGGCTTACTACTTCCATGAGAAGGTGTGGTTACGAAAAGCAGAAAGCCAAGCAGCACAACCACTGTTTTGTTTGCACCAACATGCTTAATCACAATATATTGGGTCACTGATGAGTAACCCATTTTATAGGCAGAACATGGAACAGATTGCTAACATCACCATTCGCTCAATTGAATTAGAAGATAATCCAAGCATTGCTAACGTAATTCGCCAAGTCTCTTATGAGAACGGGCTAACTGAAGATAAAGGTTATGGTGTGGCTGATCCCACCTTAGAAGACATGTTCAGTGTTTATAACAATGAAAGATCTCAATATTGGGTGATTGAACTTGATGGAAAGGTTGGTGGTGGTGGTGGATTTGCACCACTAGCAGGTATGCCAGAAGTCTGTGAACTGCAAAAGATGTACTTCTTGCCAGAAACCAGAGGCAAAGGCTTAGCGAAGAAGTTGGTTAATATGTCGATGGAGAAAGCTAAGGAACTGGGCTATCAACATATGTATCTAGAAACGACCGAATGCCTTAATGCCGCCGTTAAACTGTACGAAAAGTTGGGCTTTGAACACCTTGATTCGGCTTGGGGAGAAACAGGCCATGACGCTTGTGAGGTTGTCATGGCCAAAACGCTATAATGTGTTTTTCAAATAGGGTTAGCGTCGGCAGTTCATCAGATGACAAGCAAGTGAGCGAATTGATTCCTTACGTAACGGGCTAATTAAATAACCGCTAACTACGCAAAAAATTGCTGACGCAAGAAGTTGGGTTCAAGGCAACAAAAGAACTCTCTTCTTGCCCATCAAGTACCACTTCTAATTGATATAGATGCTTAGGGTTAGGATTCTCAATATCAAAAATGATCGGTGCCTCAACCTGGAATACGACGCCAGTATGTTCTGCTCGCACATCAATCGGCATCACGAGAGTCATACCATTAAACTTGATTGATGCCGATATTAACCCCGGCTTTAGCGTTTGATAGATAACATCAACTTTAAACTCACAGCCACCACCGTGATGCCAGATTTGCTCGGTGACGACTTGCTCAAGCTTGACGTTACGAACGAACTGAAGATATGGAGCTTGCCAGATTCCGATACGAGAATCTGATTTAGCGACGACCTGTGAAGAGATAGAGTCATCCATATCCTCTTCAAGCAACAGGCTTTCCTCTTCTTCAAGGAAAAGGATCTCAAAACGATTTCGACCAAGCTGCATATAAGGGCGGATGTCTTTACGATATTCGGCTTCGCTGCCATCACAGTCAAACACGGCAACGCCATTGAGTCGTACTTCGGCAAAGTAGTCAACGCCGGCCACAACTAACTCAACAAATGGGCACGCCAACATGGCATCATCCACTTCGATGTCATGCATTAAGTGCCACTCTTGCTCTGCGATTTCCTCTTCACTCAGGTTATCAGGGAGCTTAGAGCTTAACGGAGCAGGAAAGGTAATGTCATCTTGTGGGATTGAGAGATCCGTCAGTGGCGAAATTTGCCAAAGACCATCGAGAGGTAGCCGCATGTCATTCCTTGAGCTAGATCAATTTTGACCGCATTATAATGAATGAATGCATATAAAGACATTTATTTTTCTGAGGACAAAAAAATGCCAGCTCAAGGCTGGCATTTTTTAAAACTGGGAGATATTACTCTTCGTCTTCATCATCTTCGTCAGGGTAGATAGCATCTTCACCTTCGTAGTAAGTGCCCCAACCGTCGTAGATAATGTCAAACTTCTCTGCAAGATTTACAAGCTTTTCAACTTGCTCATCAATCGCTTCTGCGTTCAGAGTACACTGCATCGTTGCATCACAACAAAGTAGCTTGTTGCCATCTTCGTCTTCTGTCTCTTCAGCTTCAAGCACTTCAAAACCCATTTTGAATGCTTCAACAACGGCTTTCTCAAGTACTGCGAAATCTTCAGCGAATAGGTGATGCTCGATATCGTATAGAGCTTCAGGATCGCTACCATCTTCGATTAGTGCTTCAATGATGTCGCGAGTCTCTCCTTTTTGAAATTCAATTAATTCCGCTACTGATAGATATTCATCTTCGTGAGACATGTGTCTGCTCCAGAGTGTTGACTATGAAAAGATCAAATTTGATTGCCACGAAATATGGCACGGATCGCCTAGAAAAGCCACCTAGATCAGGCGCAGAAGAGTAAGTTTATCGCTAGATAACAGAAGGGATATCAATTAAAAAGTGAAATCAAAATCACAGAAACAAATTTTCAACATATTATTAACTATCGTGTGTTTTAGCATTTCATTTTTATTGTTACTTTTAGCCTTACTCCCTCAGAATTGAGTGGTTAGTCATATCAGATGCATACTGCCGATCACTTCATCGATGCATAAAATCTCACTTATAAATAAGTAACTGCATAAATTTTGAATGAAAAATCACGTTCACCAAGCAAAGTGGATTATCAAATCACTGAAATTAGAGCATAGATCCGCAAAAAGTTTGTTCCAGAACTCAGCATTTCGGTTGGATTTTAATATTAACAATCCCAAAAAACTCAGCATTTAAAACCAAAAATATCAAAATAACATAACCTTTACAAAAGTTTCAAAACTTGCATATTACGAACAAGCTTGTCATAAATATACACTGGATTAATAGTAAGGATGCAAAATGAGTAAGCTGTACGTTGGCTCCGAAGTCGGTCAATTAAGACGAGTTCTCCTAAATAGGCCTGAAAGGGCACTCACCCACCTCACCCCTTCTAACTGTCATGAGCTACTCTTTGATGATGTACTTGCAGTAGAAGCAGCAGGTGAAGAACACGATGCCTTTGCGACAACACTTCGTGACCAAGACGTTGAAGTGTTATTACTGCATGACCTACTGGTTGAGACACTCGCTGTAGCACAAGCTCGTGAGTGGCTGCTTAATACTCAAATCTCTGATTTCCGTTACGGCCCTACATTCGCGCGTGATTTAAGAGAGTACCTTGCTCAAATGGACAATGAGCACTTGGCGACGATCCTACTTGGTGGTTTAGCCTACTCTGAGCTTCCTATTAAATCTTCTTCAATGCTACCGAAGATGCACCGCCCACTTGATTTCGTTATTGAGCCGCTACCTAACCATCTATTTACCCGCGATACTTCTTGCTGGGTTTATGGAGGTGTCTCTCTTAACCCTATGATGATGCCTGCTCGTCAACGAGAAACGAATCACTTGCGAGCAATATATCGCTGGCACCCTGTATTCGCAGGACAAGATTTCATTAAGTACTTCGGTGATGAAGATCTTCATTACGACAACGCCAATATTGAAGGTGGAGATGTACTGGTTATCGGTAAAGGCGCTGTTCTTATCGGTATTTCAGAGCGTACCAAGCCACAAGGTGTCGAAAACCTAGCTGCGAGTTTATTCAAGTCCGGTCAAGCTAAAGAAGTGATTGCGATTGATTTACCGAAGCACCGCTCTTGTATGCACCTTGATACGGTCATGACGCACATGGATATCGACACATTCTCAGTCTATCCAGAGATCGTTCGCAAAGACTTGGACACCTGGCGCTTAACGCCGAAAGAAAATGGCGAAATGCGAGTAGAGAAAGCTGAAAACTACCTAACAGCGATTGAAGGCGCACTGGATCTCGATCAATTGAAGATCATCACAACTGGTGGTGATAACTACGAAGCTGAACGTGAACAGTGGAATGACGCTAACAACGTACTGACGGTGAAACCGGGTACGGTTATCGGTTATGAGCGTAATGTTTACACCAATGAGAAATACGACAAAGCAGGTATCGAAGTTCTGACGATTCCGGGCAATGAGCTGGGTCGTGGTCGCGGTGGCGCTCGTTGTATGAGCTGTCCTATCGAAAGAGATGATATCTAAGTCAAAGAGCTCCGTTAAACCGACACAATAACTTATTTAGGCCAGTATTCATTTACTGGCCTTTTTTATTAAATAAATAAAATAAATATTCACAAATATAGCATTTTTATGTTTAACTAAGTTCTTCATTGATTCTATATACGCAAGGAGCGAGAGATGGCCTTTAATCTTCGCAATCGTAACTTTCTAAAACTTCTCGACTTTACTCCTAAAGAGATTCAGTTTTTACTCGACCTGTCTGCCGATCTAAAAAAAGCAAAGTATGCAGGTACAGAGCAGAAGAAGCTCAATGGTAAAAACATCGCTTTGATCTTTGAAAAAGCATCAACTCGAACACGTTGTGCTTTTGAGGTAGCCGCCTTTGATCAAGGTGCTCAAGTTTCTTACTTAGGTCCTTCTGGCTCTCAGATTGGTCAGAAAGAATCAATGAAAGATACAGCGCGTGTATTAGGTCGTATGTACGATGGTATTGAATATCGTGGTTTTGGCCAGAGTATTGTCGAAGATCTTGGCGCTTATGCGGGTGTGCCGGTTTGGAATGGTCTAACCGATGAATTCCACCCAACTCAGATCTTGGCTGATTTCCTGACTATGATCGAACATGGTCGCGGTAAACATCTGCATCAAATCAGTTTTGCTTACCTAGGTGATGCACGTAACAACATGGGTAATTCTCTGCTAGTAGGTGCAGCAAAAATGGGCATGGATATTCGCCTTGTCGCGCCTAAAGCGTTCTGGCCAGAAGAGCAACTTGTCGAAGAGTGCCAAGCTATTGCACAAACTACAGGTGCAAAAATCACGCTAACTGAAGACGTTGCCGAAGGCGTGAAAGGCTGTGATTTCCTTTACACCGATGTTTGGGTTTCTATGGGTGAAGCGCCTGAAGCTTGGGACGAACGAGTAGCAGTAATGACGCCTTACCAAGTGAATATGGATGTCATAAAGCTCACTGGTAACCCTCAAGTGAAGTTTATGCACTGCTTACCTGCTTTCCACAACAATGAAACCGTGATCGGCCAGCAAGTTGCAGACAAGTATGGAATGAACGGCTTAGAAGTCACTGACGAAGTGTTTGAGTCTGACTACTCAATTGTATTTGATGAAGCAGAGAATCGCATGCATACCATCAAAGCAGTAATGGTTGCGACACTGGGCCGATAGCGAATACTGAAAGTAAACAAAAGCTTGATGTAATCGCTTGCGCTCACAAATTGAAAGCGTATAATTCTCGGCAATTTGTCTGAGAGTAGTGAAAATGACGCCAAGCAATGTTGTGATAAAACATAATAAAATTGTGAAAACACCAAATATTGCTCGCAAGCTAGCATGCTTGCCAGGCCGTCTATTCTGCTTTTCAGTACTTTTTTAAAGCCTCCCATTATGGGGGGCTTTTTTATGGCCAATACATTATTGTGGGGAAGAAGATCATGGCGAATACGCTCTATCAAAAGCACATCATCTCAATTCCAGAGCTTTCTCGTGAAGAGCTAGAATTAATTGTTCAAACGGCAGGTCAACTTAAAGCTGAACCAAACCCAGAACTCATCAAGAACAAAGTTGTTGCCAGCTGCTTCTTCGAACCTTCAACACGAACTCGTCTCTCTTTTGAAACGGCTATTCAGCGCATCGGTGGTGATGTGATTGGTTTCGATAGCGGTGGTAACACGTCACTGGCGAAGAAAGGCGAAACGCTAGCAGACTCAGTACAGGTTATCTCTTCATACGTTGATGCTTACGTAATGCGCCACCCTCAAGAAGGTGCTGCGCGTCTGGCTTCTGAGTTTTCTAACGGTGTACCGGTTATTAACGCAGGTGACGGCGCAAACCAACACCCAACACAAACGCTATTAGACCTATTCTCTATCGCTGAGACACAAGGCCGCCTAGACAACCTCAACGTTGCATTCGTTGGTGACCTTAAGTACGGCCGTACGGTTCACTCGCTGACTCAAGCACTAGCGAAGTTCGACAACATCTGTTTCTACTTCGTTGCTCCAGAAGCACTGGCGATGCCTGACTACATTTGTGAAGAACTGGATGAAGCGGGTATCAAGTACCAACTACTGACAGACATGGAAGATGTGATTCCTGAGCTGGATGTTCTGTACATGACTCGAGTTCAGAAAGAACGTTTTGATGAATCGGAATACGCGCACATCAAATCAGCGTACATCCTGACGGCTCCGATGTTGGACAATGCACGTGACAACCTTAAGGTTCTGCATCCTCTGCCTCGTGTTGACGAAATTACGATTGATGTTGATAAAACGCCTTACGCTTACTACTTCCAGCAAGCAGAGAACGGTGTTTATGCACGTGAAGCACTGCTAGCCCTTGTTCTTAACGAAACGCTGTAGAGGAGAGATATCATGTCTAAAGAGACTCAATTAAAAGTTGAAGCAATCAAGAACGGAACGGTTATCGACCATATCCCAGCCAACATCGGGATCAAGGTACTCAAACTGTTCGACATGCATAACTCTAATCAGCGAGTGACGATTGGCCTAAACCTACCTTCTTCTGCACTAGGTGGAAAAGACCTACTCAAGATTGAGAATGTATTTGTCACCGAGGAGCAAGCGAGTAAGTTAGCCCTTTACGCTCCTCACGCGACGGTTAACCAGATCGAAGATTACGAAGTGGTTAAGAAATTGGCACTAGAACTTCCTGAACAAATCAACGATGTGTTCGAGTGTCCAAACACCAACTGTATAACGCACAATGAACCCGTTGAAAGCAGCTTTAAGATCTTTGAGAAGAAAGAAGATATTCGATTGAAGTGTAAATACTGCGAAAAAGTCTTCTCTCGTGAGATCGTGACAGAAAGATAACGTCATACGGCAACACCGATCGAACGCAAAAACTATTCAATACCTCGCCTGTGCGGGGTATTTTGATCTTTACCTATCCAAAGTTTGAAGGCACACTGAAAATTGATTTTTATCCAATAACTGATGGAATAAACCAATGACTAAAGTACTTCACACAGAATCTGCTCCAGCTGCAATCGGCCCATACGTACAAGGCGTTGACCTTGGCAACATGGTACTGACTTCTGGTCAAATCCCAGTAAACCCAGCAACTGGTGAAGTATCTGCTGATATCGCAGAGCAAGCTCGCCAATCTCTAGACAACGTTCAAGCGGTTGTTGAAGCTTCTGGCCTGACTGTAAAAGACATCGTAAAGCTAACGGTATTCGTTAAAGACCTAAACGACTTCGGCACAGTAAACGAAGTTTACGGTAAGTTCTTTGATGAGCACGGCGTTGCAAACTACCCTGCACGTTCATGTGTTGAAGTAGCTCGTCTACCAAAAGATGTAGGTATCGAGATCGAAGCTATTGCGGTTCGCAAATAGGTTTTACTCTCTTGAGTAGACGGTTCTAGTAAACGAATAGACATAATTAAAGCTGAGCGTTTATCAGATACAAAAAAGGTTGCCCAATTGGCAACCTTTTTTATTGTTCATCATTTCGCTTAGATGATTACTTCTTATTAAGCTCAACCACTTCTTTGTCTAACTCTTCAAGCTTCGCAGCCATCTGCTCACGAGCTAGGTTAGCCAGTTGACGAACATTAGACTTATCGTAATCTTCAGTGTTGATTGGTGGCAGCATTTCAACAATCACATGACCATTGTTCCAACGGTTCAGCTTCACGCCACCTGTTGAGCTACACACGATAGGGATAATAGGTAAGCCAGCGCCAATCGCAGCATGGAACGCACCCGTTTTGAATGGCAACAAACCACGACCACGAGAGCGAGTCCCCTCAGGGAACATCCAAACTGAAACATCACTCTCTTTAAGGCTAGTAACCACTTGGTCGATCGTACCTACCGCTTTGCTGCGGTTAGCTCGGTCAATTAGGATGTTACCCGTCAACCAGTACAGCTGACCAAAAAGAGGCATCCACGCTAGGCTTTTCTTACCTACTGTCACAACTTTAGGTGTTACCGCTGATGAAATCGTGAATAGATCCCAGCTATTTTGGTGGTTTGCAACGTAAACGTGTTGGCCACGAGAGTAAGCATCTTCCGGGATACGAAGCTCTAACTTCATACCAAAGATTTTCGACATGCGACCGAAATAACGACCAAAGGTAAATACGTGTTTCGGGTTGCGTGGGCTTAGTAAACAGTAACCACACCCAAATACAAACATAAGAATCGCAAATGTCGCCACTGCGAAAATACGTAATATTGCTATCATTTTGTTCCTCACAACCGCCAAGTTGATTCATCTATTCGCACAAAATAGGCAACAGATTCACTGGCGGTAAATACAACTATAAAAAAGCCGAAACCAAGGTTCCGACTTTTATGTTTTCATCTTACTGATTCATGAATCTACTAACCTAAGTTAGTTCGACTCACTAAATCGTGTAATGTTTGCGCCTAAGGCTGACAATTTATCTTCAATCTTATCGTAGCCACGATCGATGTGATAAATACGGTCAACGATGGTTTCACCTTGAGCAATACAGCCAGCAATAACAAGACTCGCAGATGCACGAAGGTCTGTTGCCATTACTTGAGCACCGCTCAATTTATCCGTGTCACCACAGATAGCAGTGTTGCCTTCGATCTCGGCTTTTGCTCCCATTCGCTGTAATTCAGGAATGTGCATAAAACGGTTTTCAAAGATAGTCTCAGTGATAACACCACTGCCCTTCGCCATCATGTTAAGCAGAGTAAACTGTGCTTGCATGTCGGTAGGGAAGCCCGGGTGAGGTGCCGTTACGATTTTCACCGCTTTCAGCTCACGACCCGTCATATCAAGGCTGATCCAACCTTCGCCCGTATCAACCTTCGCACCCGCTTCTTCAAGCTTCGCTAAGGCAGCTTCAAGAAGATGAGCGCTGGTGTTGCGACAAACCACTTTACCGCCAGAAACCGCAGCAGCAACCAAGAAAGTACCGGTTTCAATACGGTCAGCAACTACAGAGTGTTGGCCACCACCAAGACGCTCAACGCCTTCGATAGTAATCGTATCTGTACCTGCGCCAGAAATTTTAGCACCTAGTTTGTTAAGGAAATCAGCCGTATCAACAATCTCAGGCTCGCGCGCTGAATTGTCCAGAACAGTCGTTCCTTCAGCGAGTGTTGCTGCACACATGATAGTAATGGTGGCGCCCACACTTACTTTATCCATCACGATGTGCGCGCCTTTCAAACGGCCATCAACACTTGCTTTCACATAACCATCTTCCAACTTAATGGTCGCACCTAGTTGCTCTAGGCCATGGATATGCAGATCAACAGGTCGAGCACCAATTGCACAACCGCCAGGAAGTGACACTTGGCCTTCACCAAAACGAGCGACTAAAGGACCTAAAGCCCAGATAGAAGCACGCATTGTTTTTACTAAATCGTAAGGTGCACAAAATTCATTAATTTCGCTGCCATCAACATGAACACTGCCGTTACGTGATACTTTTGCGCCTAAACGCTTAAGCAGTTCCATCGTAGTATCGATGTCACGTAGGTGAGGAACATTACTTACTTCCACAGGCTCTTCAGCAAGAATTGAAGCAAATAGGATTGGTAGGGCTGCATTTTTTGCGCCTGAGATCGTCACTTCGCCGCTTAGCGGCTTATCCGATCCAATAACTCGAAACTTTTCCATCATAAACCTTAAAGTGACATCAGTTTCTTATCACGTTCCCACTCTTCCGGCGTGAATGCCTTAATAGAAAGAGCATGGATATCATTGCGTTGAATGTATTCCATTAGTGGGCCGTAGATTAGTTGCTGCTTCTTAACTCGATTCATGCCGTCAAAACATGGATCAACCGCAACAACCTCGTAATGACTGCCTTCACCCTTCACGATAATTTCCTGAAGGTTCAGAGCCTCTGCTAATAATTCTTGTACTTTTGTGCTGTCCACAAATAGCTCCTGCCTAATTTTTTATGTGTTCTGCCATCATTGGCTGGATATTGCTCAATTGGAACAAGGTTCGTAATTGTTCTGGCACGAAACTGAGCATTATATGACAGTTTTGATTTTTTGCATGCTCTAATAAGTGAATTAACATCACCATTCCTGCTGAATCGACTCGATTTATATGGCTAAGGTCAATTTCAACGCTCGATTCCGTCGTTTGCCACTTTTCCAATATACGCCAGATTGCCGGAACACTGTCTCGGTCTATATCACCAAGAAGCTGATATTCTTTAGAGCTTAGCGCTTGCCATTGAGAATGGCTCATTATTTATTACTCTCAAAACGAATCGGTTGAGAAGCCAGTTTCTCAAGTTCGTCGGCTACTTGTAAGATACCTTCTTGACGAATCTTAGTGTTCCACTCAGACTTCTTACTTGATAGCAGGCTTATACCTTCGGCAACCATATCAAACGCCTTCCACTCACCTGACTTCTTATCTTTGCGCAGCTTAAACTCAAGGTTAATATTTGGTCGCGGCGTATCGATGATATCAACCTTAATACTGGTAATACGGCTATCTGCTTTAACTGTTGGTTCTGGACCAAATTTAATCGTCTGATCTGTATATTGAGTCAACACTTGAGCATAAGAAGAAACGAGGTATTTACGAAATGCATCGATAAATACGCGCACGTCTCCTCTATCAGCACCTTTCAAGTTCGGCCCTAACAACTTCAGCGCTGCATATTGAGCATTCACATAAGGCATCAACTCTTCTTCCACGATGACCTTCAGTAACTCAGGGTCTTGCTGGATATTCTCTTGCTCGTTCTTCAAACGAGCGAAAGCCTCTTCTGCAACTTGAGTCATCATCTGATAAGGCTGAGTTCGGTCAATCGGTTTTGCCGAAAAAGCTGGAGTCGACATCAGTAAAGCGACTGCTGCCAGAAACCATATTTTCAATAAGTAATTAGTCTTCATTAAATTATTCGTCTTTAACATGAGCCTACTCCTTAGCTTCGCTATTATCAGAGCCACCGACGCTATACAGCACTTGGCCAATCAAATCTTCTAATACTAATGCCGACTTGGTGTCTTCGATAGAATCACCATCAACCAACATCTCTTCATCTTCAAAGATGAAGCCTGGAACTAAGCTGATGTACTGCTCACCGATCAAGCCCGACGTTAAGATTTGAGCACTAGAGGTATCAGGAAATTGTGAGTACTTCGCATCAATAGACAGTTCAACCACAGGAAGGTAGCTCTCAGTATCAAGTTCAATACTTTGAACTCGACCAACAACGACGCCCCCCACCTTTACTGGTGAGCGAACCTTTAGGCTGCCAATATTGTCAAAGGTCGCTTTTAGGTTATAAGTATGGTTTGAACCTATACCTTTTACGTCAGCGACTTGAAAGATCATGATTAAGATTGCGCAAATTCCGGCAATAACAAAGGTGCCGACCCATAATTCTAATTTTCGAGTTTGTTGCATGATTAATTCCCAAACATCAATGCGGTAAGAACAAAATCTAGCCCTAATACCGCTAGAGAAGAGTGTACTACTGTGCGTGTGGTTGCCTGACTAATACCTTCGGATGTCGGTACTGCATCATAACCATTAAAAAGTGCGATCCAAGTTACGGTGATAGCGAAGACCATGCATTTGATCATACTGTTACCAATATCACGGCCAAGCTCAACGGAAGACTGCATCGCAGACCAGAAACTGCCGTGGTCAATACCTTTCCAATCCACACCGACTAACTGAGCCCCCCAAATCCCGACCGCCATAAAGATCATAGCGAGCAACGGCATAGAAATAAGGCCAGCCCAGAGACGAGGTGCAATAATGCGTTTAAGAGGATCAACGGCCATCATTTCAAGGCTAGAGATCTGTTCCGTTGCTTTCATTAAGCCGATCTCAGCCGTTAACGCTGAACCCGCGCGGCCGGCAAATAGTAGTGCAGTGACCACAGGGCCCAATTCACGTAATAGCGAGAGCGCGACCATTTGCCCAAGGTTACCCTCTGCGCCATAGTCGATTAATACGACATAGCCCTGCAGGCTGAGTACCATGCCAATAAACAAGCCCGAAACTAAAATGATAGCCAATGACTGAACGCCAACGCTATAAAATTGTTTAACTAATAGAGGGAAGTTTTTTAGTTTCGGGATGCCAAACAAAGCCCCAAATAGCATTAGGCTTGCTCGACCAAATGACTCACAGATCGCAAGTGCACGCTTACCGACACCCGCAATAGTTTTAGCAATCATATTCAAACAAATCCTTTTCTAAGCTATTTGCAGGAAACCTAAATGGCACAGGGCCATCCGATTCACCTTGCAAAAATTGCTGCACTCTTGGGTCGCTGTTGTTGTACAACTCATCAGGAGAACCTGCAGCAATAATTTTCCCATCAGCCATCAGATAAACCCAATCAGCAATGCTCATCACCTCAGGGACATCATGAGAAACGACAATAGAGGTTAAACCCAAAGCTTGATTGAGGTTACGAATCAACTCAACCAAAACCCCCATGGTGATTGGGTCTTGGCCAACAAAAGGCTCATCATACATAATAAGTTCTGGGTCCAACGCGATCGCACGGGCCAACGCCGCTCGTCTCGCCATACCACCAGACAACTCACTCGGCATTAATTGCGCCGCGCCTCGCAACCCTACCGCCTCAAGCTTAAGCAATACAATGGTACGAATGAATTTTTCGTTAAGTTCAGTGTGCTCTCGCAAAGGAAACGCCACATTATCAAAGACATTCAGATCCGTGAAAAGTGCCCCCGATTGGAAAAGCATGCTCATTTTCTTGCGTGCTTGATATAGCTTTCGACGTGGCAATGCAGGGATGTTGTCGCCATCAAACCAAATTTCACCTTCATCTGGTGGTAATTGTCCACCAATCAGACGTAATAAGGTTGTTTTACCGATCCCTGACGGCCCCATGATCGCGGTTATTTTTCCTTGAGGAACCTCTAAACTGATGTCATCAAAGATAATTCGTTCACCGCGTGAGAAGCTGAGATTCTTAACTTTCACAAGCTCAGTGTTCAACATACTTTTGTTGTTTCCTTGCTTTAAAAACGCCAATTATGGCTGCAATAATAATGAGTCTACTTTAGAATTAAAAGCGCTGTTCAATTAATTATTAAAAACAGAAAACAAAGGCAGGGATTTGAAAGCATTGAGAAATTCGTTCTTCCTCAACATTTCTTTACCACTAACTGGTAATTAATTTGTAGAGTGACTTCCCTTTTATCTAGCAACAAGTCAAAATTAGCGGTTAATTCTCCGTTTATTTTTTAATTTGTAGGAATCATCATGCTTGAAGCGATTGCGTTTCTTATTATCGGCCTAGGTTTTTTGGTGTGGAGCGCAGATAAGCTGGTCTACGGTGCCGCTGCTCTGGCTCGCAACTTCGGAATTTCACCACTAGTTATCGGTATGACAATCTTAGCAATGGGATCTTCAGCTCCTGAAATGATGGTTTCTGCGACAGCAGCCCTTGATGGTAAAACAGATACGGCGGTAGGTAACGTTTTAGGCTCGAATATCGCCAACATCGCACTCATCTTAGGTATTACAGCGCTTATCAAACCGCTATCAATTAGCTCAGGCGTGATTCGCCGTGAACTACCACTAATGATTGGTGTCACTCTATTGGCAGGCGCACTACTTTGGGATAACCACTTAGGTTTCTACGAAGGCGTGTTGTTGTTTGTTCTTTTCGCCGCCTTTTTGTTTGCCATGCTACAAATCAGCCGTAGCGAAAAAAAGAATGGTGATGCCTTTCTTGACGAACAAGAATCTGAAGTTCCTGAAGGAGTGAGCAACCCTAAAGCCGCAATGTGGGTGGTGGTTGGTCTGATTATTCTGCCTCTAGCTGCCAACATGTTGGTTGATAACGCGGTTGTTATCGCGAAGTTCTTTGGTATGAGTGACCTTGTGATTGGTTTAACCATTATTGCCGTTGGCACAAGTTTACCTGAACTTGCAGCATCACTAGCCGGTGTTATGAAAGGTGAAGATGATATGGCCGTGGGTAATATCATAGGCTCAAACGTATTCAACATCCTTGCTGTGATGGGTATCCCGGGCATCCTAAACCCTTCAATCTTGAGCGAGTTTGCAATGGGTCGAGACTTCTGGGTAATGCTAGGCGTATCGCTACTTCTTGTAATCATGGCACTAGGAAAATCTCGTAGCGTGAATCGTATCGAAGGCGGCGTGTTAATCGTGACGTTTGTGGCATATCAAAGTTACCTACTAATGAACATGTCGGCTTAATTGTTGATTTAACTTTCCGTACTTGGAGTATTTGATGTCTCAGCCATTTGATTATCGCAGCGTTGCAAAACAAGTTTTGGAAACCGAAGTTGCAGGTCTCACGCAGTTAGACCAATATTTTAATGATGATTTCTGCAAAGCTTGCGACCTTATCCTGAACAACAAGGGCAAAGTCGTTGTAATGGGCATGGGTAAATCAGGTCATATCGGCAATAAAATCGCAGCCACACTGGCAAGTACTGGTACATCAGCTTTCTTTGTACATCCAGGTGAAGCGGCACATGGTGATTTAGGTATGATTGAACCGGGCGATATTGTGATTGCAATATCCAACTCAGGTGAATCAGGAGAAATCCTCAGCCTATTTCCAGTATTAAAGCGTTTGAACATTAAGATTATCAGCATGACCGGTAAGCCAGCATCAAACATGGCGACCTTATCTGATCTTCATTTGCAAATTTCAGTACCAGAAGAAGCGTGTCCTCTAGGTTTAGCGCCAACAACCAGCACTACCGCTACTTTGGTGATGGGTGATGCATTAGCCGTTGCACTTTTACAGGCAAGAGGTTTTACCGCTCAAGATTTTGCACTGTCTCATCCAGGTGGCGCTTTAGGCCGTCAACTACTGTTGAAACTAGATGACATCATGCATACCGGCGATGCGCTCCCCGTTGTTGCTCCGGATGCACTAGTAAGAGATGCTCTACTAGAGATCTCACAAAAAGGCTTGGGCATGACGGCAATCGTTGGTGAAGATGGTCAAATGGCCGGCATTTTTACCGATGGTGATTTACGCCGTATTTTAGATAAACGTATTGATATTCATAACACGCAGATCGGCGACGTGATGACACTTAACCCGACGGTAGCAGAACCCAATATGCTCGCAGTTGAGGGCTTAAATTTGATGCAGGCTAAGAGCATCAATGGGCTGATGTTGTGTGATAATGGCAAATTAGTAGGCGCTTTAAATATGCATGACTTACTGAAAGCAGGAGTAATGTAATGTCACAGGCAATTGAAACCCTTTACGGCACAGTGGATTCACATGTATTTGCGATAGCAAAAGAGATCAAACTGCTGATTTGCGATGTCGATGGCGTATTCTCTGATGGCCGCATCTACATGGGTAACAACGGTGAAGAGCTAAAAACCTTCCATACGCGCGACGGTTACGGCATTAAATCGTTGATGAACGCGGGCGTTGAAATCGCAATCATCACTGGCCGTAAATCTCAAATTGTTGAGAATCGAATGACGGCTCTTGGTATTAAACTAATTTATCAAGGTCAGGATGATAAAATTAAGGCATATCAAGATATTTGCGATAAGCTTTCAGTTAATCCTGAAAACACAGGTTATATCGGAGACGATTTAATCGACTGGCCAGTAATGGAAAAAGTCGGCTTGAAGGTATGTGTGGCAGACGGCCACCCATTGCTTGCACAAAGAGCCAACTACGTAACCACCATTAATGGTGGTTACGGTGCTGTACGTGAAGTCTGTGACCTTATTTTGCAAGCAAGAAACGAACTCGACGTGCACAAAGGTTTAAGCATATGAGTTTTAATCGTATTATCTACTTAATACTCATCTTTATTGCCTCTTGGTCGGCTTATTACTTATACGACAAAGAGCAAACTTCGACGATACAAGTAGATCCAAACTTGGAACTGCCTGCGTTTAGTGGCAAGAATCTTGATAATATTAGCTACGGTGAAAGTGGTATTCGTAGCTATCGGGTTGAATCGACTCATCTAGAGCACTACTCCGTCGTTGGCGACACGCACTTTCAAGACCCTATTCTTTCAGTATTCCGCGAAGGGCATACGATAGAATGGCGAGTGACCGCTGATCGCGCAATTATGGATGAAAATCAAGTCATCACTTTTTATGACAATGTTGTGGCGAAGAACCTGTTGCCAGATGCTAGCTTCGATACAATGACCACAGATAAAATGGTTGTTGAACTGACTAGCCGAGATTTTTATTCAGACACTCCGGTCCATATGATCGGTACATTTTTTGAAAATGAGGGGCAAGCAATGAAAGGGAACTTCGGTACCAACAATGCGACTCTCTTTAATTCTGTTCAAGGTAGATATGAAACTCTTACACCTTAGTTTATTCGCTTTGACCCTTGCGGCGTCTAATGTCTATGCTCTATCTTCGGATAGCGAGCAGCCCGTCTATATAGACTCAGACAGTCAGCAATTGGATATGAAAAGCAATCAAGTAACCTTTCTTGGCGATGTAAACCTTAAACAAGGTAGCATCAATATCAATGCCGATAAGGTCATTGTTACACGTAATGCGGTCAACGGTGAAATTGAAGAAATCCAAGGTTTCGGAAAGCCAGCAACCTTTTCTCAACTTACTGACGATGGGAAGACTCTTTATGGTGAAGCTGACGATTTACATTACCAACTGATTGCCGACAAATTGATCATGACTAAGAATGCGATGCTATCTCAAGATGGCAGTATCATTCGCGGCTCTAAGATTACCTATCAGATCACCTCTCAAAAGTTAGTTGCTGACAGTGATAGTAGTGAGCGTGTATCAACGGTTTTACAACCAGCGGAAGTGAATAAGTAATCATGGCAGTCCTTACAGCAAAGAACCTAGCGAAAACCTACGGCAAACGTAAAGTTGTGACTGACGTAAGCTTGCAAGTAGAGTCAGGTCAAATCGTCGGGCTGCTTGGCCCAAACGGTGCGGGTAAAACCACCTCTTTCTACATGATAGTCGGTCTGGTTGCGCGTGATGAAGGTACTATCAGCATTGACGACAGAGACATCAGTATCTTGCCAATGCACAGTCGCTCTCGTCTTGGCATCGGTTACCTGCCGCAAGAAGCGTCGATTTTCCGCAAATTGTCTGTTGAAGACAACATCATGGCCGTTTTGCAAACGCGTGATGAGATGACTAACGCACAACGTCAAGATAAGCTAGAAGACCTTCTCGAAGAGTTCCACATCCAACATATTCGAGCGAGTAATGGTATGGCTTTGTCGGGTGGTGAGCGTCGCCGTGTAGAGATTGCTCGCGCACTAGCAGCAAACCCTCAGTTCATTCTTTTGGACGAACCTTTTGCCGGTGTTGACCCTATATCGGTTATCGATATCAAAAAAATCATTGTTCACTTACGCGATCGCGGCTTAGGCGTTTTGATTACCGACCACAACGTTCGTGAAACATTAGACGTGTGTGAAAAAGCTTACATCGTAAGTCAAGGGCACCTAATCGCTGAGGGAACTCCTGAAGATGTTCTCAATAACGAACAAGTTAAACAAGTTTATCTAGGCGAACAATTCCGTCTATGATTAGATAGAGAGTATCGAGAGTTCTTAGAATAATAACTAGGTAAGTCACACTGAATGAAACCCTCATTACAACTTAAGCTAGGCCAACAGTTAGCAATGACTCCTCAATTGCAACAAGCGATTCGTTTGTTGCAATTGTCTACTTTGGATTTGCAACAAGAGATTCAAGAAGCACTTGAATCGAACCCACTACTCGATGTCGAAGACGGCAATGAAGATACGCCTACATCGGAAGAAAAACCTAGCAGTGACGAGAAAGAAACAGTTGAAACCGCAGAGCCGGACTTACCTGATAGCTCCGAATTAATCGAAAAATCAGAGATTGGCAACGAACTAGAAATCGATACAACTTGGGAAGATGTTTACAGCGCAAACACAGGTAACACCGGCATTGCGATTGATGACGACATGCCCGTTTATCAAGGCGAAACCACACAAAGTCTATACGATTACCTGCTCTGGCAACTCGATTTAACACCATTCACTGAAACTGACCGCAGCATAGCTTTTGCGCTGATTGATGCTATCGATGACCGCGGTTACCTTACCGTATCTTGTGAAGACATCCTTGAGAACTTCGACAACGAAGATATCGAGCTTGATGAAATTGAAGCGGTTCGCAAACGGATTCAGCAGTTTGACCCCTTAGGTGTCGGTTCTGTGAACCTGCAAGATTGCTTGTTACTGCAATTGGCAACCTTCCCACAAGATACTCCTTGGCTTAACGAGGCTAAGTTAGTACTTACTAGCCATATCGACCAACTCGGTAACCGTGATTATAAATTAGTCATAAAAGAGACTAAACTGAAGGAAGCAGAACTACGTGAAGTTTTGCAATTAATCCAACAGTTGGATCCTCGTCCCGGGAGTAAGATCACACCGGATGAAACCGAGTATGTGGTTCCTGACGTATCCGTCTTCAAAGAACTTGGGAAATGGTTAGTCACCATCAATCCAGATAGCGTGCCTAAACTAAAAGTAAATCAACAATACGCGGCCCTTAGTAGCAAAGGCAGTAGTGCTGACAACCAGTTCATCCGCTCGAATTTGCAAGAAGCAAAATGGCTAATTAAAAGCCTAGAGAGCCGAAATGAAACGCTACTAAAAGTCGCTCGGTGTATTGTTGAACATCAACGCGGTTTCTTCGAACATGGCGCAGAAGCCATGAAGCCGATGGTACTGAATGATGTGGCTTTAGCTGTTGATATGCACGAATCCACGATCTCTCGCGTGACGACTCAAAAATTCATGCACACACCGCGTGGCATCTTCGAACTCAAATACTTTTTCTCAAGCCATGTCAGCACTGACAATGGCGGTGAATGTTCATCTACAGCAATTCGCGCACTCATTAAGAAGCTTGTCGCAGCGGAAAATACCGCAAAGCCTCTCAGTGATAGTAAGATTGCTGCTTTACTGGCTGACCAAGGAATTCAGGTAGCTAGACGTACCATAGCGAAGTACCGTGAATCTCTGGGTATTGCCCCATCGAGTCAGCGTAAACGCCTGCTATAGACTAATTTAATTAACTCTATATTTAGTTAGCTATTAATTTAGTTATAACCAGGCAACCAACTGAAAAGGAAAGTCTATGCAAATCAATATTCAAGGCCATCACGTTGATCTTACCGATTCAATGCAAGACTATGTTCACACCAAATTCGACAAACTTGAGCGCTTCTTTGATCATATCAATAGTGTTCAAGTTGTTTTAAAAGTTGAGAAAATCAATCAAATCGCAGAAGCTACCCTGCATATAAATCAAGGGGAAATTCATGCGACAGCAACAGATGAAAGCATGTATGCCGCGATTGATTCATTGGTTGATAAACTTGTTCGCCAACTCAACAAGCACTTGATGCTGTTTGCCACCTCATTGAAGACAAATTTGATGAGGGTGAGTAACGAAAACGCTTCGTTCACAACACCTAAGACTCAAACTTCGAACCAACCAGTATTAAATCTTAGTTCTAGCTAAGTTTATGATTTAAATAAGCCCCAGAATTAAGTTACTATTCCAAGTATTGTTAGAATAATGAAATAGGAGGAAAATATGGCAGAGCAATTAGAATTCGACCAAGCTCACCAAACCCTCCAAGAAGTCAGCGAAGCCCTAGAAAACGGCCGATTTGTTCACGTACGTCGACAACTTCAGGACATGGAACCTGAGGATATTGCACACCTTTTAGAAGCCTCCCCTCGCAAAAGTCGTGACGTACTCTGGCAACTCACCGATCCAGAAGACTACGGTGAAATTCTTGATGAACTAAACGAAGACGTCAAAGATGCGCTTGTGTCGAAAATGGCACCTGAAACTTTGGCAGAAGCAACTGAAGGCATGGAAACCGATGACGTCGCGTACGTACTTCGAAGCCTGCCCGACGATGTTTCTCGAGAAGTCCTTTCTCAAATGGACTCCGTCGATCGTGCATTAGTAGAAACAGCCCTTTCGTACCCTGAAGATTCAGCGGGTGCGATAATGAATACCGATGTAATCACGATTCGTGGCGATGTCGACGTTGACGTTGTATTGCGTTATTTGCGCATGCGTGGCGAACTTCCCGATGCAACCGATACTCTGTATGTTATTGACCAAGAAGAACGCCTTATCGGTAACCTCTCGCTCACCACACTGCTTACGACTCAGCCTGATGTGTCTGTTTCAGAAGTAATGGAAGATGCCGACGAAGCGATCGCGGTTGAAACTAGCGCCTCTGATATCGCTAGCCTATTCGAACGTCGTAATTGGGTTTCGGCTCCAGTGGTCGATAGTAATCAACATCTTGTCGGTCGTATCACGATCGATGACGTGGTTGATGTTATCCGTGAAGATGCCGAGCACTCAATGATGAGCATGGCGGGTATGGACGATGACGAAGATACCTTTGCACCCGTCGTAAAATCCGCCCGTCGTCGTAGTGTCTGGTTAGGCGCAAACGTTTTGGCAGCACTCGCAGCTGCGTCTGTATCTAACATGTTTGAGGCTACACTGAATGAGATGGCCGCGATTGCCGTTTTGATGACCATCGTACCGTCCATGGGCGGTGTTGCAGGTAACCAAACCGTTGCTCTAGTGATTCGTGGTTTAGCGCTTGGTCACATTGGTGACAGTAACAAACGCGAACTACTACTCAAAGAAGCCTCTATCGGCTTCCTTAATGGCATTCTATGGGCCGTTATCATTGGCGGTATAGTTGTAGCTTGGAAAGGTAATTGGATCTTAGGAGGCATCATCTCAGCGGCGATGATGACCAACTTGATTGTCGCGGGTATTGCAGGTGTAACCATCCCGGTAATGCTGAAGAAGATGAATATCGACCCAGCACTTGCGGGCGGTATGGCTCTGACCACAGTAACCGATGTTATTGGCCTATCGGTGTTCTTAGGCTTAGCAACCATTCTTATTTAAATCATACTTATCTAGTGTGAATAAACAGATAGCCTATTTTAAGATAGGACCCTGAATACAAAAAGGGAGCCATCGGCTCCCTTTTTCATACATCAGATTTGATCTTCAGATTTAAACTAAAGCAAATTGAGCTAATTACTCGCCCGCAACCTTCATTGATTCAAGCAAGATAGAACCCGTTTGAATTTGCGAACGTGTTTCTACGTCGTTACCAACCGCAACAATCTGAGTGAACATGTCTTTTAGGTTACCCGCGATCGTCACTTCAGATACTGGGTATTGGATCTCTCCATTCTCAACCCAGAAACCTGCTGCGCCACGAGAGTAATCACCGGTTACGGTATTCACACCTTGACCCATCACTTCAGTCACAAGGAAACCTGTGCCTAATTCTTTTAGCATTTGCTCAAAGTTTTGACCGGTAGATTTAACGAACCAGTTATGGATGCCACCAGCATGGCCTGTCGGTGTCATTTCCATCTTACGAGCAGCATAGCTAGTAAGAAGGTAAGTTGCTAACACACCATCCGTGATAATTTCACGATCTTGAGTGTAAACACCTTCGCTGTCGAACGGGCTTGAAGCCAAACCACGTAAGATATGTGGACGCTCAGAGATATTGAACCAATCTGGCAGGATTTTCTGACCTAGGTGATCCAGTAAGAACGAAGACTTACGGTAAAGGTTACCACCACTAATTGCCATCACAAGGTGGCCAATTAGACCTGTAGCGACGTCGTTAGCGAACATGATTGGGTATTGACCTGTTGGAAGCTTCTTCGCATCCAAACGGCTTACGGTCTTTTCTGCGGCTTCTTGACCAACACGCTCAGGCGTCCAAAGCTCATCACGGTGACGTGCAACGGTGTAGCTGTAGTCACGCTCCATTTCGCCATTGGCACCTTCACCGATCACACAACAGCTTGTGCTATGACGGCTTGATGCGAAACTGGCCAGCAGACCGTGGCTATTACCATAAACCTTAACGCCATAATGGCTGTCGTAGCTTGCGCCATCACTTTGTTTGATCTTGTCGCTGTAAGCGAGTGCTTGTCTTTCAGCAGCAATCGCAATCTCAGCGGCATAGTCTGGATTCGGCTCATCAGGGTGAAAAAGATCCAAATCAGGAATTTCTTTCACCATATATTCTTTAGGTGCTGGACCTGCAAACGGGTCTTCAGAAGTGTACTGAGCGATATCAAGCGCAGCCGCTACTGTTTGAGCAATGGCCTTCTCACTCAGATCTGATGTAGATGCGCTGCCTTTTTTCTGGCCGCGGTAAACAGTAATACCTAGAGCACCATCACTATTAAATTCAACGTTTTCCACTTCACACATACGTGTTGAAACACTTAAACCCGTTGACTTAGTAATAGCAACCTCAGCTGCGTCTGCACTCACTGATGCCATATCCAACGCTTTAGCTACTGCGGCTTCTAGCTCAACTCGTTGTTGGGCGACTTGCTGTTTTACATCCATATCTATTCTAATTTTTTAGGTCAATATTACGTAGGATAACAAGAATTTCGCTTTCTCCCCAAGATTCTTGCTAAAATAGGCAATATATTCGTTTGAGATAGTGACATAGGCAGAAAAGATGGCTCGCAAAAACCAAAAAGCCCCATGGGAACCAGAAGAAGAAATCATCTGGGTAAGTAAGACAGAAATGAAAACGGACATGGACGCCCTGCAAAAGCTGGGAGAAGAGCTTGTTGACCTAAAGCCTTCTGTATTAGACAAATTTCCGCTGTCTGAAGATTTGGCACAAGCGATTAAAGATGCACAACGCTTTAAAAATGAAGCGAAGCGCCGTCAACTTCAATACATTGGTAAAGTAATGCGCAGTGTCGATCCAGAGCCAATTCAAGCGGCTTTAGATAAGATTCGCAACAAACACTCTCAAGCAACAGTTGAACTACACAAACTAGAACAACTGCGTGATCGTGTGGTTGCAGAAGGCGATGCGGCCATTTCAGACGTTATGGAAATGTACCCTGAAGCAGACCGTCAACGTCTTCGTCAGCTCGCTCGTCAAGCTAACAAAGAGAAAGCGGCCAATAAACCGGCTAAGTCTTCTCGTGAGATCTTCCAAATCTTAAAAGAGCTAAAGCTAGGCGACTAATCTTCGCCGTCCTTTAGTCAAAAAGATAATAAAAGACCTAGCGCATGCTAGGTCTTTTTGTTTTTGAGGCACTTGATATCAAGAAGCAATCAATATCAATAAGCACTCAATATCAATAAGTACTCCAATATTAAGAAGTACTCACAGGAGTGAGAAAATCATCATTCACCCGCTTTAACAAACGAGCTTAATTCTTGCTGTGGATGATCAGCCGTCAGTGTCTCTATCGAGTCTGCAACCAACACCTTCCCTAGCGCTACAAAAACAAACTTATTTGCGATACTGCGTGCATCACCTAAGTGGTGAGTCACCATCAACACCGTAATGTTTCGCTCTGCGGCTAATCGCCTAACAAGGTTAAGCATTTCCTCACGAAGCAAAGGGTCAAGCGCAGAGAAAGGTTCATCAAGCAACCAAATATCATGAGGCTGAACAAAACAACGCGCTAACGCGACACGCTGACGTTGACCGCCCGATAAGTGCTCCGGCAATCTATCCAAATACTCCGCGACCCCAACTTGTGCAGCGGCCTGTTCGACTTCGTGCTTTTGGGTTACCGTAAGCTTTAACCCCGGATGCAAGCCTAAGCCAATATTTTCACGTACGGTGAGATGAGCAAACAGATTATGTTCTTGGAACAACATCGCTAACGGACGCTGATGTGCATCCTTGCCAATCAGTGATTGTCCTGCCACCGAAATCTCTCCCGATGTAGGCTCAATAAACCCAGCAACCAGTGCCAACAGCGTTGATTTCCCTGCGCCACTTGGCCCCATCAATGCAACAATGTCGCCCTGCTCTGCTTGAAAATCAAAACTAAACAACTCTTGGTGATAGTGGTACTCCACATCTTTCATCACTAACATCATCGGTCCCTTAACCCTTTAGTGTCGAGATTTGATCTTCGAGTAAATAAAAATTCAATAAAACTAAAACTGCCCACACTCAGCAACAGTAAACTCACAGAAACCACCGCAGCGGCCTCCATTTGATAGCTGCCTAACAATTGAAATAGGTACAAAGGCAGCGTTCTAAAATCTTGGCTACCAAACAAAGCAATCGCGCTTAAGTCACCCATAGCTAGCATAAAGCTAATCGAGAAGGCTTGTGCCATCGGTTTGCGCAGCGCTCTCCACTCCACCAGCCTAAAACGCGTGAAACCTGTCATTCCCAAACTTGCGCACACATACTGATACTGCTGAGACAAATGCAACATAGGTTGAGCCAAGGTTTTAATTACGTAAGGCAGCGCCATTAAACTGTTCACTGCAATCACGATAAAGAAAGCTAAGCTGAACACATCGGTGAATGAACGCAGTAATAAGAAGAGGCCCGTACTGATCACAAGCCCGGGAGTGACTAAGATAATGGTGCCAATCAGCTCGATTTTATCGGCTCGAAAATTCTTGTTCTGTAAACGCCATGCTCGACTAGTCAGCAGTATGGCGATACCAATACCAACAGCGATAACACTCGCTAAGGACGCCACTCGAACCGAGGTCATCAACGCCGCCCAAAACGGCTCACTGCTGAGTACAGTCAGTGCTTGCGAGTTAATACCATTGACAATAACCATAGCTAATGGCGGTAATACCAGCATTGAGACGATGATGATCCAAAAACTATCCCAAGCTTTTGACCACCAGCTGTCCTTAACCAAATATTTATCTTCTGACAGCTGACTGGCCGTCACGGAAATAGGCTTAGACAGGCGTTGAATACTCACTGCTAGCACACCACACAGCAGCATTTGCCATATCGCGAGTAAAGCGCCAGCCTGCAGGTCAAAGTCGAATTTAATTGCCTGATAAATAGCGAGTTCGATAGTGGTTGATTTTGGTCCACCGCCTAGTGCCATCACGGTAGCAAAGCTGGTAAAACACAGCATGAAGACTAAACCACACACATGTGGCAGTTGCTGTCTTAAGCGAGGCCATTCAACCCATCTGAATTTGTTCCAATGACTCATACCCAAATGAGCACACAACTTATGCTGCTCGGCAGGTACGGTATCTAAAGCTTGTAAAAGTAAACGGCTGGCATAAGGCAGGTTAAAGAAGACATGTGCGAGCAAAATACCATTCAACCCATAAATCGAGAATGGCAGTTTAATATCGAAGTTCGCCAGAAATTTAGCTAACCAACCACTGTTACCATAAATAGCTAGCAAACCAAATACGCCAACTAATACGGGTAAAACCAGGGTCGAAGCAAACAGTCTTAACAACAAGGCCCGTCCAAAAAATTGTCTGCGACACAGCGCATGAGCAATAGGTATAGCAAAGCCAACACTCAGTACCATTGAAAGTGTCGCTTGATAGAAACTGAATTTCGTTACATGCCAATAGTAAGGATCGGACCATACTTGGCTGATATCAAGAGAAGGGGCATTGCTTAGCAATGCCCCAACTGCTGAAACCACGAAGGCGGTAATGAGTATCGCAACCCAAACCCCGACCTTAGGTGTTTTCTTTATCATAAATTGATTTTTTACCGTAAATGGTTCACTCCAAACATAACAAATGAACCTTTAAATACAGAAAGCTCGTTTTTTAAAAGTACGTTAGAAAACTCATTTTCTTAATATAGTAAGTTAAATCGTAAGTTAAAAAGTAAGCGCACTCTGCCATTCACGAATCCAAGGCTTACGCTTCTCGGCGATCTCTTCTGGTGTAAAGCTTAGCGCTTTCTGAGGAACCGTAAGTTGCTCGAACCCTTTTGGTAGCTCAACATCGGTCACTGGGTACATCCAGTTGCCCGTTGGCATCGCTGATTGGAACTCGTCACTTAGGATAAATGCCATAAACTCATCAGCCAGTTTTTCGTTCTTGCTGCCTTTGACCTTAGCTGCCACTTCGACTTGAGTGTAATGACCTTCTTCAAAGCTTGCTGCTGCGTACTTAGAATCACTTTCTGCAATGATGTGGTAAGCAGGAGAAGTCGTGTAAGACAAGACTAAGTCCGACTCACCCTTTAAGAACATAGAGTAAGCTTCAGACCAACCTTTAGTCACAGTCACCGTTTTCTGAGCAAGCTTCTTCCATGCTGCAGTTGCTTCATCACCGTAAACCGACTTCATCCATAGCATCATGCCTTGGCCTGGTGTTGATGTACGTGGATCTTGATAGATAACCTTAAGATCGTCACGTTGCTCAACCAGTTCTTTCAGGCTCTTTGGCGGGTTTGCTAGCTTCTCTTTGTTATAGATAAACGCAAAGTAACCAAAATCATAAGGAACAAAGGTACTGTCGTTCCAACCGTTAGGAAGCGTCACAGATGATGTATCAACACTGTGCTCAGCCAATAAGCCCGTCGATTTCGCTTCAGCCATGAGATTATTATCTAGGCCTAAGATGATGTCAGCTTTGCTGTTGCCACCTTCAAGACGTAAGCGGTTTAGAATAGACACACCATCTTCTAACGCGACAAAATTCACATCACAACCACACTTTTCTTCGAATGCTTTTTCAACGGCAGGACGAGGGCCCCAATCCGCAGCAAAAGAGTCGTAAGTGTAAACCGTTAAGGTGTTGTCTGCTGCGAAGGCAGAAAAAGAGATGGCTGTAGTAACAGCAAGAGTTGTTAATGTTAATTTCACTGGACGCTCTCCATGGTCTGAGCGGCACAGGTTTGAGGGAGGAGAACGGTAGAGGTTGTTCCTAACTCAATTCCTACGCCAGCATTATCTGGTTCAGGTTTACGGGTCCCAAGCGTCTGCTTGATCTCAGCTCGCATTCATTATTTGAATGGTTCGCGCCCCGATGAGTGTTCAGGATTGTAATTTGATTTTTAACAATAAGCCATCAAGTTTGGATCAATTACGTTGATCGTAACCCCAACGTGGCACTAAACCTTGCTCGATACCAAGGTGATCGAGAATACGTGCCACCATAAAGTCGATCAGATCTTCAATCGACTTAGGTTGATGATAAAACCCCGGAGCTGCAGGCATAATCGTCACGCCCATGGTAGAAAGCTTATGCATATTTTCTAAATGGAGCGTGGAAAATGGCGTCTCACGAACCACTAACAACAGCTGGCCTCGTTCTTTCATAACCACGTCTGCTGCGCGCTCGATCAGATTATCTGATAGGCCATGAGCAATTGATGCCAAGCTTCCCGCAGAACATGGACACACCACCATCTGCTTCGGTGCTGCTGAACCAGAAGCAACCGGTGAGAACCAATCATCTTTGCCACACACCACTAGCTTTTCTGGGTCGCAACCTAAATGCTTAACCAAAGCTTGTTTCGCAGCATCTGGCCCAGCAGGTAACTTAAGTTCATGCTCGGTCGCCAACACCACTCGCGCTGCCGACGATATCAGCAAGTAGACCTGATAATCGGCGGCCAAAAGGCATTCAAGTAAACGCAGGCCATAAGGCGCACCGGATGCGCCAGTGAAAGCAAGAGTTATCGCTTTATCGTGTTTTGTCATGTTCTCAATTACTTCAAATTATAAGGTCGTAGATGGCGTTAGCCTTTGAGTGCCAATCCATCCAACAATTTTTGGTGAATGCCACCAAAGCCACCATTACTCATTACCAATATTTGGTCACCCGCTTGTGCCTCTGAGACAATTTTAGCAACGAATGCATCCATGTCATCACCCACATGTGCCGGCTGGTGACAAGCATCCGCGACATCTTGTACCGACCAATCAATGTTATCGGGTTGGAATAAGTAGGTAGAATCCGCCAGCTTCAACGAATCAGCCAAGGTTTCTTTGTGTACACCGCGCTTCATTGTGGCAGAACGAGGTTCTAAAACGGCAATGATTTTCTTCGTGTCGACCTTATTACGTAAACCGCCTAGCGTAAGTTCAATTGCCGTTGGGTGATGAGCAAAATCGTCATAAACAGAAACACCAGCTACCTCGCCTTTAAACTCCAAACGACGTTTAGTATTAATAAAGGTAGTCAACGATTCACAAGCGAGATCAGGTGTTACACCCACGTGTCGTGCTGCGGCAATCGCCATCAAAGCATTGTTTACGTTGTGGTCGCCCACTAAATCCCAGTTTACGGTTCCAACACATTCATTTTGGAAGTAAACCTCAAATTGAGAGCCATCTTTAACTCGCTTCTTAGCATCCCAATCGCCTTGCTCGCCACTCGATTCAGTTTCACTCCAGCAACCGCGATCTAGAACATCTTCAATAGCCGTATCTTGTTTAGGAGAAAAAATGCGGCCATTACCAGGCACAGTGCGCACTAAGTGGTGGAACTGACGCTTAATCGCCTCAAGATCATCGAAGATATCAGCATGATCGAACTCTAGGTTATTCATCACTAAGGTTCTTGGGTGGTAATGAACGAACTTAGACCGTTTGTCGAAAAAAGCACTGTCGTATTCGTCAGCCTCTACCACAAAGAACATGCTTTCACCAAGGCGAGCTGAAATACCAAAGTTACCCAATACCCCACCAACCAAAAAGCCCGGTGCATAGCCACAGTCTTCTAAGATCCAAGCCAGCATGCTCGATGTCGTTGTCTTGCCATGCGTTCCCGATACCGCCAGAACCCAACGGTCATGCAGTAAGAACTCTTGCAACCACTGCGGCCCTGAGGTGTATCTAAGATTGTTATCCAATACATACTCAACACACGGGTTGCCACGGCTCATCGCATTACCAATGACCACTAAGTCAGGTCTTGGTTCTAATTGGCTCGGGTCAAACCCTTCAATAATTTCAATTCCTTGAGATTCCAACAAGGTACTCATTGGTGGGTAAACATTCGCGTCACTACCGGTAACCTTGTGACCTAATTGACGAGCCAATACCGCAGCACCTCCCATGAAGGTGCCACAAATTCCTAAGATATGAATATGCATAAATTGCTTCCAAACGCTTGGCTAAATGAACCATGTCTAAATCAAACTACTGCACTCATTATCATTAAATGAAGATTAAAAGCGAGTAGCAATGCAAAACAAATTTAGTCGACATAGTAAGTGAGATCTGCGTCGCTTAGTTCATTACCATTAAAAAGATCTAACCTTTAGAATTTAACTAGGCGTCTAGGTGAATAAAGCCCGAATAAGAGGCGAATCCTATTGTGCTCAAATTCCCCCTAATATTGAGAGAAGTTTAAGGAAATAACATGTCTGAGATGCGCACCCTTGGTGAGTTCATTGTTGAGAAACAGAGTGACTTCCCCCATGCAAGCGGTGATCTTTCATCCCTTTTGTCATCAATTCGTCTTGCTGCGAAAATTGTTAACCGTGAAATCAACAAAGCAGGCCTTGTCGACATTACTGGCGCTGTTGGTACAGACAACGTTCAAGGTGAAGAGCAACAAAAGCTAGACCTTTACGCGAACGACAAATTTAAAGCGGCTCTAGAAGCTCGTGACCAAGTTTGTGGTGTTGCAAGTGAAGAAGAAGACGAAGCTGTCGCCTTCAATAAAGAGCTCAACAAAAACGCAAAATACGTCGTTCTGATGGACCCACTTGATGGTTCTTCAAACATCGATGTCAATGTTTCTGTTGGGACAATCTTCTCTATCTACCGTCGAGTATCGCCTGTTGGAACCCCACCAACACAAGAAGACTTCCTACAACCAGGACACAAACAAGTAGCCGCGGGTTACGTAATTTACGGCTCTTCAACTATGCTAGTTTACACAACCGGTGCCGGTGTAAATGGTTTCACCTACGACCCGTCTCTGGGAACCTTCTGCCTATCTCATGAAAACATGATGATCCCTGACGAAGGTCAGATTTATTCGATCAACGAAGGTAACTACATTCGCTTCCCTACGGGTGTTAAGAAGTACATCAAGTACTGCCAAGAAAATGAACCAAGCGACAATCGCCCTTACACATCACGTTACATCGGTTCTCTAGTATCAGATTTCCACCGTAATCTGTTGAAAGGCGGCATCTACTTGTACCCAAGCACACAAAGCCACCCACAAGGGAAACTGCGTTTGCTATACGAGTGCAACCCAATTGCCTTCATCATGGAACAAGCTGGCGGTATTGCCTCCGATGGCGCCCAACGCATCATGGATATAAAACCAACTGAGCTGCACCAACGTGTGCCTTTCTTTGTCGGTTCTAAGAACATGGTAAAAAAAGTAGAAGAGTTTCTTAAACTTAACAGAGACTAATCGTCTCGCTTATTTCTCAAATTAACGCCATTAAAAAAGCCAGCATCACTTGCTGGCTTTTTGTTCGACAACTCAGAATGTATAGATATTACGAATAGATAGATGTCACGGGTTGTCCCGCTTACACCAGTCACCCGAAAGTATTTCGTTATTAGCCGTTAGATCAAGCTGATACAAATATACCCATGCTAAACCAAATATCGTCTCTATTTGCTCGCGACGATACTCAACAGGAACATCCTCTAACCGATCGAGCGACGCTAAAACTTCGTCGTTAATGGCATAGACTTCGCCAACGACACTTTTCTTTCCAAGAATCATCGCTGGATAGGCACCTAAATCAAAAAGAGCGTACTCTTCAAGGGTTTCAAACCGACCTAAGTACTCGCATTGCTGCAAATAGTGGTGGTTCGATTGACCTTGTCTCAACGTTCCATATACAAAAACAAGATGTTGCATAAATACCCCATAATCCTTTCGATTTGCATACCGACCAATGGATGAAACCTCAGTAATTTGAATTCAAATTGATTTACTCAAATTCAAATTGATAGAGAAGGTCCACGGCACTATCCAGCCCTGATACAGCTTCCACATAGAGATCCTGCATCAAACGATAGCGAACGGTAAACTCACCTAACGAGTTAAAGATACCTACGCCATACTTCACTTGTAAACCAGGGAGAATGTAGCCGCTGACCGTAACCTGGGAATCATCCCCAGAGCCTGCGGTATCCAGTTGCAAGTCCTGTACGCCAAAAGCCTCGCCAATTTCGCCGACAACCTTACCGCTCTTAGCCAAACTTAAGCCAATTAAGGTCGTTGTCATTGAACCGTTCGACTCACCATCGATATCTTGACCACGTAAAATATAGGACAGCGCATTCGCTTGCGGCATTGCGGGGTCAGAGTAAATCTCTATGGTTGGCTCAGTAGCTGGGCCTGTCACACGAATACCAGCGGTCACATCATCTTGAGTATTGTCAGGGTTACGTATCGCATTGATCGCTACATATGGTTGATCCGGAGGCCCATTCATTAGAATCTTACCTTCTTTGATCAAGAGATCTTGTCCAAAGGATTGGTAAGTACCATCCACGATGTTTACCTCACCTGTGATAAAAGGACCTTGGTCTTTTTGAGCGACATTCAACTTACCGATTAATCCCCCTTCAAGGCCGAAGGCTGAAAGTTTAAAGTCATCACCAATGGAGATATTAATATTGGTCATCACATTAAATGGGATCGTACCTTCACTTTCAGGCTCAAGCTCTTTATTCAAGATAACTTGGTCAGAAGAGATGCCTACCGCTGAAGGGGGTAAGTCTTCCACAACGATTCGCCCCCAAGGTAATGCAATATCACCAGTGATTTTCGCAAGTTCTGGTGTGACATCAATGGTCATGTCAGGAACAACCTTCACTTTAACCATTGGCGGAATATCAACCATCAACTCATCGGCAAACACTCTGACGTTAGAGTGCCATGCTTTAAGATCTTGCCAATTCCCGGAACCTTCGATATCAAGGTGACCATCAGGCGTTTCAACATTCGCATCCAGTTTTGCACTATAACCATCAAAGTCGAGGTCGATACGACCATCTTTAATATCGACTGGCGTGACATCGCCTTTGACTTGAATACCATCAACAGAAAATTGACCAAAAACTTGAGGGTGCATCAAAGAGCCTTTTACCTTTAAGTCACTCTCCAGGTCGGCTTTCAATAGGCTGTATTCACCGAGGATCGGCTGTAAGAAATCGAGATGGAAGGTGGTCAGCTTAATGGCTGCATCGACCATTTTATCTTCCGCGAGAATATCAGGTAACGACACTGTGCCAGACAAGTCACCATTATCCGTAACATCCAGCTTAAAGTCGGCATCCAGTTTGTTGTCTTTCAGTTGTGCGCTCAATGCAACGCTTTCCCAACCTAATGTGATTGGTTCGTCAACTTGTTGAACAACTTGTCCTTTCGGCATATCAACGCTTATCGTAACTTCAGGCTCACCTTGCTCTGACCACTTAGCGTGAGCCGTCGCATTAACTAAGCCCTGTAATTGCGTTTCTTTAGGCATGAGAGCTTGGATCTGCTCAAAATCGAATTGGTTGATACCCAGTTTGGCCTCACCCGACTTTCCAACACGAACGTCTTCATCTAAGCACACACTCGAACTAGCTTGTATCCAACAGTGCGCTTGAACATCGGCTAACTGTTTGTCGACATCGGCTTTGATAGCGACAGGTTGATCTAATAACCAAGGGCCTTGTTGAGTGGTAATTTTGACTCTGTCTAACGAACCATCCCAAATGATGGAAGGTTTTTGTATCAACTCACCAGAGATGGCCAAACTTGCAGACACGAGATCGGATATCACATCGAGTGTCACCGTATGGAGCTTCTCACCACCATTCACGGTTAAATCAATGCTTTCCACGTTTTGTGCTTGGTAGGTTAAGTTCTTAGCTTTTAATACAAGGTCGGCTTGAGCCTCAGGTAATGGCAGAGGAACCACTGAGCCATTAAGCGATAATAATTCTAGTGTTGCTTCGTTATTCCAATCGACCTTATCAACATTAAGCGCGAAATCGATCTTTGGCTCTTTCGTTGGGCCACTAAGCTGGATGCTACCGATCACTCTGCCTTTCAACTCAGGAATACTTTTTGCGAGCTCAGGGAAGAAGATCTCAACGCCCATGTCCCATTGCTTATCAAGCTCACCCAGCGCCTTAATCGAGTTAACACCGTGAGCTAAACTCAAACCACTGGTTTTCAGTTTAGGTTCACCACTGGCGCTGCGATCTGACGCTGACAACTGCCCTTTGATATCCAGAGGGTATTCTCGTAGGATCCCCTCAATATCGAGCTTAGGCAGTTCAATCGCCCAACCACCCGCTTGTGTCAGTTCACCCGAAGTTACGATTCTTCCGCTAATGTTACCCTCGGCTTCTGGCCACTGCAGACCCGGTTGTATGTCTTTGAGCGTCACATCGGCTTGCCAATTAACGAGCTTCTTCCAGTTAGCTTTAACTACACCATTTAGTTCGCCACCCAAGGTATTCAGTTTCAAGCGTTCAAGTTCAATCTGTTCCGTGGTGCCTTTACCTTGTAGATCTATTGTTAAGGCAGGTATCTCCTTACCATCGGCTTCAGCTTTAAGCTGCACATTAAAACCATCTAATGAACCATCGGCTTTGAATTTCTCAATTGCAGCTTGGTAGTCACTTTTACCTGTCAAAGGCCATTGCGCTTTACCTCCCTCTAAAAGAAGGTCAAATGGCAGAGTCGGTTCTAAGGGTTGAATATCACCAGACAGTTGAGCCTCAATCAATTCAGAAAGCTGAGAATCTAAGTGCAGCTTAGCCACGCTGCCTTGTGCTTTCAGAGACAGTTTCTGACCAGCAAGATCGGTTTCTTTGACTCGCGCATTTACAGAAAGCTCTAGCGGATAGCCGCCCTTAAGCTCAACCTTCGTCGCTAAATTCGCACTAGCTTGGGGCATATCAAGCTCTAGAGTGGAAACATCTACCGTGTGCTTACCCGCATTAGCTTCAAGGCCAAGGTGATTCACAACAATTGGCGTTTCTTGTTCTAGAGTGAAACGGTTGAGATCAAAACGCTCCAACACAATCTGTAAAGGAATCCAAACTTCAGGCAACTCGATAGCAGTCTTAGTTGCAGTCTCTGGTTCGGCGATTTCTGCTTGCAGCTCTTCGGTAGACTCTGCAAGTTTAACCTTAAGATCATTAAATAAGGTTGGCGATACCGTCAGCGTTTCACCCTGCATACTCAAAGCCGTAGAGAACAGATTCCATTCAATTTCATGACCTAAGATATTCAGCTTGATATCAGATAAAGCGATTCGATTGATGACGATTGGTAGTGGTATTTTTACCGATGTTACGGGCGGAGTAGGTTCTGCCTCTTCTGTAGAAGTTGGTGGCAATTCAGTAAATGCAAAGTCCAGCCCTTGAATTGCTAAGCGGTCAACACATACTTTAGGGTCGAGCAGACAACGCGGATTGATCGCCAATACCAAATTTTCAACCTTGGTATCGATATGCAGACTATCATCTTTGAACTGGACATTATTAAGCGTAAAGCTTGGGAAAAGAGCGCCTTTAGTACTTTCCACTTTCAGTTGTGGCAATGCTTTTTCAGCGCCCCACAACACAGTGTTCAACCCCGAATTGGTGAACAAAACAAAACCTAGTAGGGCTATCAACAATAGCAAAATAGACGTCAATGAGATCGACGTCCATTTCAGGCACTTACCCACCACTTTGATCATAATTCTGGCCCTAAACTAAAGTGCAGTTGGAACTCATCACCTTTTTTCGCATCTAGACCCCAAGCAAAATCTAAACTCACAGGGCCGACGGGGGACGCCCAACGAATCCCGACACCAGTACCATGCTTCCACTCAGGCGTGTCATTGAATGCATCACCAATATCGTAGAAAGCCGCTCCCCACCAATTCCCAACTAAGCGATATTGGTATTCAAACGAACTGGTTGCAATAAACTTTGCCCCCGTTAGTGCACCGCTTTCATCGCGAGGAGAGATAGACTCATAGCCATAACCGCGGATGCTGTTATCACCACCAGCAAAGAATCTTAAAGACGGTGATAACTTATCAAATTCATCCGCAAAGTTTCCGCCGAATTGAAGACGGGTTAAACCTCGGTGGTTGTCACCAATGCTTCGAATCCATGCGGTTTGCCCTTGAAAACGTACGACTTGGGTTTCAGATAACAAGGTGTCATCAGCCGCTTCAAACATAATGGTTTGTTTATCGCCCCACATCGGCATTGAACCGCCTCGAGTTCGAGTACGTGAGAAAGAGACACCCGGCAACACAAACTGTGCCAAATCGTCTTGTAAACCTTGTTTATAGTTTTCGACTAGGTATCGAATGAATACCGTACGTTGCCAGCCATTATCCAGACGCCAATACCTTTCTAAGGCTAAGTTTGACTCCAAACTCTTGGTATCACGGTTATCCAGATTCTTCATACCATACTTAATTTGATAGTAGTCATTAAGTACGTCATCTAATGGGATTTTGTAAGCCGCCGTAATCGTCTGCTCAGGTTTTGAGATCGACAAACTACTATTGAAACTATGACCTTGGTCGTTAACCCAAGGTTTCTTCCATTTAAGGGTACCTTTCACACCCAAGTCTGTTGATACACCAATACCTGTCTCAATTTGGTTCCGCGCTTGCGGAGCAAGGCTAACCTTCATCGGGATTTCTCGGCCTTCACCTAATTGACTTAAATCTGGCTCAACAAAGACTGAAGAGAACCAATCCGTATTGGAAAGGTTTTGGTTGTACTCGCCGACTTTGGTAATTGAGTAAGGTTCGCCATCTTCAAATGGTTTGAGTGACTGTACCTTACCTTCTTCAATTTGACTGCCAGTAACCTGAGTGGAACCAAAGTGATAGCGAATACCACTGTTATAATGAAGGCGGACATAAGCGCGATTTAATTCAGGAGCGACTTCTAGCTTACTAAGATCATACGCACCATCAAAGTAACCTTTCGCTAATCCAAGGTTGCGGATCGATGATTTTAAAGAATCATAACTACCATGATTCAAAATCGAACCTTTAGACAGCTTGCTCTTAGCTATCAAGGCCAAAAAATCTGGGTCATCTTTGGCTTCACCAGTCAGAACAATATCTGAAGCATAAATAACAACAGGCTCACCCTGTTCAACCGTTACAGTCAATTCACTATCATCTTCAGAGTGAGTAAATGTAATACTAGGTTGGTAGTAGCCTAACGCATTCAGCGCTTCTTTTATCATCGACTCCAAGCGAGATTGGAATCTTAATGAAACCGAATACTCTTCTTCAGGAATTGCACTCAGATAAGCATCCACATTATCAGCAAGCGCGCCATCAAGCCCTTTAATTTCAAGGGAAACGTCTGCGAAAGCGAGCGTCGATGACAGTAGAGTGCCAATCAGAACTGGTAAAGTTTTTCTTATCATGTTTAATTGGTGAAGAAGTTATCAATACGTTAATAAGTGAAAAGAAATCATACCGCTAAAACGACATTGAGTCTGTAATAAATCCGGCAATAACACGGTCTAATGTAGAGACTTAATCAATATTAACCTGCCGTTAATATGAGCCTACCGTTAGTATAAACCTAGATCTAATGTAACTAACGCGGTAAACGTATGCGAAAAGGAATGTAACATGCTAAACAAACAACAACTGGTTTCCGCAGCAACCGCATTACCGGGAAATGCTGACCCAATTAGAATCACTGAGCGCCATTTCGTTAATCAAACTGACTTGCTCAATACTCCTACGGGTTCTCAACAAGAAGTCTTACTTGGTATGGGATGCTTCTGGGGAGCTGAGCGTTTGTTCTGGCAGTTGGACGGCGTTATTTCAACATCCGTTGGCTACGCTGGTGGATACACGATTAATCCCACTTATGAGCAGGTATGTAGCGGACAAACCGGCCATACCGAAGTGGTTCGTGTCATTTTTGATAGCGAACAAACGTCTTTAGATCGAATACTTGAGACCTTTTGGGAACGCCATGACCCAACTCAAGGTATGCGCCAAGGCAACGATTTAGGGACTCAATACCGTTCTGCTATATACACCTTCAACGAAGAACAACAGACTATCGCTGAGCACTCTAAACGTGAATACCAACGAGCAATGACTGAATCATTAGGCAACGAGATCACGACGGAAGTTCTACCTGCTGGAAAATATTTTTTCGCAGAAACCTACCACCAGCAATACCTAGCTAAAAATCCGAATGGTTATTGCGGGTTAGGTGGAACAGGTGTGTGCTTCCCTCCACAATAAACGGTGCTAGGCCGTAAACGAAAACGACATCCATTAAAAAAGGGCTTCCATTAAGAAGCCCTTTTTCATTGTTATCATTTCGAATGAGACAAATCGATAAGTGTCAGTTAGACCGGCAAAGCAGCAATGGTGCCGTTAACTTCTTTAAAAATAGTGAGCTTTTGTTTGTCTGAAACTTCAGGGAGAAGCACCTTGCCTTGGTCGAAGCTAAACTCTCCGATACCCTCAATAGCAAACTGGCCTTTGAACAGGACTTTAACGAAACGCGCCACCTGATGTGGACGGTAAGTAGAAAAATTTCTTAACATAATACAACCTCAATTCCATTTGAGTACTACAGTCATGTACCTGAACACCAACGTATTCAAAGCACATTCAATCGCTAATTCCTTTAGCAAACAGCAAGATAATCTATTGTTCATCTCGACATTGATGCATTATACCTTTTGGTAACAAGCCTGCAACTTATTTCTACATCGTACGATAAAAAGTTAAAGAGGCATTTTTCAAATTTCATATTATACTTCCAGAGCAAACCAATAAGCGGAACAAAAATATAATGAAAAACAAAACTCTACTGGCTTTTTTAGCCGCAGCCTCTCCACTCTTCGCCAATGCTCACAACTTATCTGTAGGTGAAACTCTGCCTGCTGTCGATGTTAGCAACTATGGTGAAATCGTACTAAACGACGGAAATACTGGATATCAAGCTTGGGCAACCAATGATCTTCTAGGTAAAGTTCGCGTCGTTCAAGCTATTGCTGGCCGTAGCAGCTCAAAAGAACTCAACGCACCACTAATGGCAGCCATTACAGCATCGAAATTCGCAGAAGACAGCTACCAAACCACCACAATCATCAACCAAGATGATGCGATTTGGGGAACTGGATCTTTTGTTAAATCGTCAGCAGAAAGTAGTAAAGAAGAATTTCCATGGTCTTCTATGGTGCTAGATGAAGACGGAACCGTAGCGTCATTATGGGCTTTAAAAGATGAGAGCTCAGCGATTATCGTTCAAGACAAGCAAGGTAAAATATTGTTTGTTAAAGAAGGGGCATTAAACGACTCAGAAGTCACTCAAGTCATTGAGTTGATTAAAGCGAGCCTTTAATAAGATATTCGCGTCTTTTTCGAGACCTGACCAAAGGATATTGTTATATTATAACAGTATCCTTTTTTAATTCTGTGGTTAATCATCCTGATGTGGAAAAACACACCTAATAATGTGAAACGTAAAACAGGCTTCTTGCTTGGGCTGATGCTCATGTTGAGCGTGTTAGCCGCGACACATATTGTGGATATCGACCCACATCATCACTCTTCACATCACTGTGAACTGTTTTCGATAAATCAGTTCATAACGGCGCATTCACTTCCACAGATCCCAGAGTTCCATTCGGAATTTACTGTCGCTATCACAGAGTCAGTCGTTTCGTTACAGCGCCTGTATTTCGCTTATTTAGCACGTTCACCTCCTGTAAAGATTTCTTAATTACCACTACTTTTTAATTAACCTTTATTCAGGAAAAAAACATGAAACCTACTATTCTAGCCGTTGTTATCGGTATGACTGTCTCTACTAATGTTCTAGCTAACGAAGAATTCCGCTCTCACGAAGCACACGTGCACGGTAAAGTTGAGGTGAACATCGCTCAAGATGGGCAAGAACTGCTTGTTGAAGTAACAGCTCCCGGCGCTGATGTGGTTGGCTTTGAACATGCTCCAGAAACTGCTGAGCAAAAGAAAGTATTTGAACAAGCGATTGCGCAATTAAACAAGCCAGATGAGCTATTTGGTTTCAAAAATGCAAGCTGTACTCTGAAGTTCAAGTCGGTGACGAACACCTTGGAAGGCGATCATGATGACCACGAAGGCCATGACCACGCAGAGCACGATCATGACGACCACAAAGGCCATGATCACACAGAACACGACCATAGTGACCACAAAGGCCATGATCACGCAGAACACGACCATGATGACCACAAAGGCCATGACCACGCAGAGCACGATCATGATGACCACAAAGGCCATGACCATGCTGAGCACGATCATGATGACCACGAAGGCCATGACCATGCAGAACACGATCATGACGACCACGAAGGCCATGACCACTCAGAAGGCGGCCACGGAGAGTTCACGGTTGAATACCACTACCAATGTTCTGACATTGAAAAACTGGATACCGTGAATACTCAGTGGTTCTCTAAGTTCAGCAACACAAAATCAATGACGGTGAACCTACTAACCGACACTGCTCAAATTCAAGAAGTGCTTAACGCAGATCGTATTAGTTTTCGATTCTAATTAGCATTAGATTGAATTAAACGTAGATAAGCAGCCAAGTAAGTATTCACTTACTTGGCTGTACAAATCGGTGTTCTCTGGGAATTTATTATTCTAATAACTGTCCAGTAGAGACACCGCTTTAATTATTGGAGCTAATATGTCTTTTGACAGTTCATCACTTGTGGTCAAACTCGAAAATATCAGCTTTCGTTGGAAGCCTGAATTGCCCCCAACGCTAGAGATCCCCTCACTGCATATCCAAGCCCAAGAGCACCTTTTCATCAAAGGGCCTAGTGGTTGCGGGAAATCAACATTGTTAGGGTTACTGACCGGAATCAACCAAGCTGAACAGGGCGAAGTATCTATCCTTGGCCAAGATCTCACACAGCTGACACCTCGCCAGAGAGACAAATTCAGAGCCGATCATATTGGTTATATATTCCAACAATTTAACCTGCTTCCTTACTTGTCAGTCATCGACAACGTGACGCTTCCTTGTCAGTTTTCTAAGATTCGAAAGCAGCAAGTCACTGAAAGTCAGAACAGCCTGCAAGCAACCGCTCAAGAGTTGTTGCTTAGGTTAAAGCTACCTCAAGCTCTCATGGACAAGCCCGTTACCGAGTTGAGTATTGGTCAACAACAACGTGTTGCTGCCGCTCGTGCTTTGATCGGCCAGCCGAAAATCATTATTGCCGACGAGCCAACCTCGGCTCTGGATCATGACAACCGAGAAGCCTTTATCGAACTGTTGCTAGAACAAGCAAATCAGGCGGGTTCTACCCTGATCTTTGTCAGTCACGATCCAACACTAGAAAAACTGTTCACTCGAACCATAGATTTAAAAACCGTTAACCAAGCTAAGGTTGTCGTATGAAAGTAATTACTCACTTAGCCTTAAAAAGCGTACTCAACCGTAAAGCCACCGCCATTCTGACCATTCTCACCGTGGCAGTGTCAGTGATTCTATTACTCGGTGTGGAACGTGTAAGAACCGAAGCTAAGAGCAGCTTTGCTAATACGATTTCAGGTACTGACCTTATCGTCGGTGGCCGCTCTGGTCAGGTAAACCTGCTGCTTTATTCCGTATTTAGAATCGGTAATGCGACCAACAACATCGACTGGAAAAGCTATGAAGAATTTAGCCAGCACAACGCTGTAAAGTGGGCGATCCCAATCTCATTGGGTGACTCACATAAAGGCTTCCGCGTAATGGGCACGAACCATAGCTACTTCGAGAATTATCGCTATGGAAGTAAGCAACCACTTACTTTTCAGCAAGGCAAAGAGTTCAATCAGCTATTTGATGTCGTGATTGGTGCCGATGTCGCGAAGAAGCTAGATTACAAAATCGGTGACCACATCATTCTTGCTCATGGCATCAGTGACGTAGCCTTCAGCCGCCACGATAACCTGCCCTTTACCATTGTGGGAATACTCGCACCAACCGGCACACCGGTAGATAAAACGGTGCATGTTTCGTTAGAGGCCATTGAAGCGATTCACGTTGGCTGGGAATCGGGTGCCAACCTAGGCCACACGCCGAATGCTGAAGCGCTAAAGCAACGTGACTTCCAACCTAAGCAGATTACCGCGATGATGGTTGGCCTTAAATCGAAGATCCAAACTTTTGCACTGCAAAGAGAAATCAACACCTACCGCCAAGAACCTTTGAGCGCCATTATGCCGGGTATTGCGCTTCACGAATTGTGGGGAATGATGGCCGTAGCAGAACAAGCACTACTGATTGTTTCAGGGTTTGTTGTAATCGCGGGATTATTGGGCATGCTCAGTAGCCTACTCACTAGTTTGCAAGAAAGACGCCGAGAGATGGCCATTCTTCGTGCTATGGGAGCAAGACCTCGTCATGTGTTTGGTTTACTTATCAGTGAAGCAAGTGCCCTGACCTTCCTTGGCATCACATTAGGTGTTGCCGTGTTGTTTGCGTTAATTGCAGTGGTTGCTCCTATTGTGCAACAAAGTTATGGTATCAACATATCGATATCCGCAATCACACCTCATGAGTGGAAACTGCTTATGTTGGTGCAAGTTGCCGGAATCATTATCGGCTTTATTCCCGCTTTCAGGGCTTACCGTCAGTCATTGTCTGATGGCATGACTATTCGAATCTAAAATAGGAACCTACGATGCAACGCAAATTCTTACTGATACTTGGGTTACTTATGTTCCCATTTATCAGCACAGCTCACGCTGACACCACTCAGACTGACGAATCGGTATTAACCCTCGATTGGATTGACTTGATTCCAGAGTCAGAGCGAGCACAACTCGACTCATTTGGCATGCCGATGGTTAACCACGACAGTATGGACAAACCTCAACAGTCGACACTTGGCGCTGTTCGTCCGGAGTTGAATGGCAGCACAGTTAAGATTCCTGGCTTTGTGATTCCGTTGGAAGGCGATGAGAATATGATCACTGAGTTTCTGCTAGTGCCATACTTTGGCGCATGTATCCACGTACCGCCGCCGCCGCCGAACCAAATCATCTATGTGAAGTTCCCTAAAGGTGCACCAATCCAGCAATTATGGGATGTGGTCTATTTAGTCGGTACGCTGAAAACGGAGTCAATAAGCCATGACTTGGCGCAAACGGGGTATCTTATTGAAGGTACTGCGATTGAAGAATACGATGACATGTAGTTATTAGAAGGGTGGCTCAAGGATGAGCTGCCGTCACTGAACAAGTAATATTATTCAATAACAGTTTAATAACTATGATTTTATTCTAAATTACACGATGTAATTAGATAAGTAAGCTAGCACAGCCACATAAGTAGCGAGTAATAACCCTATACTAAGCTGTTTCTTCAGCTTGTTATCATTGACTTGATTCATAGCTCCTCCTTGAGAATTACAACAAATTTAACATTTTATTATCATTAGCAAAAGTAAAATTTTGTTGAAACCTTCAACTCTGCACGCAAAATCTAGCCACCAATAAGATAAAGAGTTACATTTTAAACAGTTATACCAATCACAATAAGTAAGTGTTCAGAAATAGCGTAGGAAAAAGGCTTGAGAACAAGGCAGCTCTTTCCAATAAATAGTTTTGATAAGTAGTTATTCTACAATCAAAAATTCTAATGCTGTTATCGAGCGTTTTAACAAGCTAGGGTGAGCAATTATTGACTACGATTGGTATTGAGTCATCTCCTAACGGTACTCTTATGTCAGAAACCAAACAGCCAGTGATCATTGAGCATGCTAGCGATACACAGCCCAAGCATGAGAAAAAACCTCATATTGCCGACAGTGCAAGCAGAATGCTGCACATAGCACAAAGCTTCGGCCTCGATTCCTTACTTAGTCATAGTGCAAAACCAAGCGATAAAGGTGAGAGTACCCTTATCGAACGAGCACTATTACGAGAAAGAAAACGTAAAGAACTTCGTCAAAAGAATCTAGAACAGATTCTAAAGTTGGCGCACTCTTCATGTAAGGATGAAGCTGCTGGAGACCCTGATCAGGACTGGCTATACCGTTTCTTCGATATGGCACAAGAGATCCACAATACCTCGATGCAGAGGCTATGGGCTCAGGTACTAAAGAGAGAAGTGACCAACCCAGGCTCAACGTCAATGAAGGCGCTGAAGATCTTACAAGATATGACACCGAAAGAAGCACTCACTCTGCAAAGAGCGGCATCACTTGGCTGTAGCTTTGGTAGCGATAACAGCAGAAAGCTTTTACTCGGTTTTAAATCCCATGCTGGAATCTTCAGTTTTGGTAAAAGGGACACCACCAACACCATCAATCTTGGTGGACACAACCTGCCCTACTCTAGCTTGCTCCACTTGATTGAACTTGGGATTATTCTGGGCACAGAATTAGAATCTGGAGAGATTGATTTCGATCCAGCTCTGCACTTAACTTATCAAGGTAAGGGCATGTCACTGGCACCATTATCAAAAGGGGTGAAGCTGATTTACTACCGATTCAGCCCTACAGGCAATGAGCTTTGCAACTTACTTGGCAACAAGCCTAACACGCAGTATTACGACCAACTGATTGCGCTATTGAGCCAGAAATTCACGGTTCAGACAGAAGTGAAAAGCAGTGTGAATTACACCGTCTAGACAGTCGATACTGTAAAAAACAGACGGTGTACACAGTGAAGAGTCTTGATAAGGGTAAAGAGAATCTAGAGGATAGGTTTCTTGTCTCGGTAAACCAAAGCTGCACTATTTATCCGCCGAGAATAAGCAGGAGAGCAGCCTTAGTCGTACCAGCGATCTCAGTTGGCTAAAATATTACGTTTCTCTAAAGCATCAATACACAATTCGACCAGTTCATCGAGTGTCTTTTCGCCCGCCGGTAAGTCGATTTCTGGGTTGCGAGGCGCTTCATAAGCTGAACTAATACCTGTGAAGTTCGGGATTTCTCCCGCACGTGCTTTCTTATACAGACCTTTCGGGTCACGCTGCTCACAAACCTCGAGTGGCGTGTTCACAAACACCTCTAAAAACTCGCCTTCGGGCAGCAAATCTCGCACTAACTGTCTTTCAGCTTGATGTGGAGAAATAAAAGCAGACAACACGATCAAACCTGCATCCGCCATCAACTTAGCGAGCTCACCAATACGACGAATATTCTCTCGACGGTCTTGCTCAGAGAAGCCCAAGTCGCTACATAATCCATGACGGACATTGTCGCCATCCAATAAGTAAGTATGGTAACCAAGCTGTGCCAAGCGATTTTCTAATGCTCCAGCGACTGTCGACTTCCCAGAACCAGATAATCCCGTGAACCAGAGCACGGCTGGCTTTTGTGATTTCAGATTAGAGCGAAATGCTTTATCAATCGAGTGTTGATGCCACACAACATTCTCATCTTTTGGTTTGAGTATTGCGGTCATAATTAGTCCTTTAAATAAACAGCATTAAAATGGGAAAAAGTAAGGAATTAGGGTCAGCACCAAGCCCGAATAGACAATAGAGATTGGGATGCCGATACGTAGATAATCCGTGAGATGGTAATTACCTACGCTATAAACAAGTAAATTGGTTTGGTAGCCGTATGGCGAAATAAAGCTGGCACTGGCACCAAACAGAACCGCCATGATGAATGGCATAGGGTCAACGCCATAGCCGATAGCCATGCTATAGCCGATTGGGAACGAGAGTGCTGCGGCCGCATTATTGGTCACCAATTCTGTCAGAACCAAGGTCATAAAATAGGTCGCGACTAACGCACCGAACACACCCCAGCCATTAAAGGCTTCCATAAACATCAGCCCCATACGCTCAGACAGCCCAGATGAAATCATCAGTTGAGCAATAGAGAGTGCCGAACCAACGATCACCACAATATCAACAGGAAAACGGCGACGAAGCTCACCCAGTTGCACTACACCAAATGCCACCAGCAATAATAAAAATCCCGCGAGCCCTTTAATGATCGGGACTACATCGGCGAGCGATAACCCAATAACACTGGCAAAACCGAGCAACACGAACGTCGATTTATCGGCATCAAGCTTGGCACTCGAATCCAAGTCATTCATCAACACAAACTCTTTGTTGTGTTGCTGGCGCTGCTCTTCAAAGCGTTTGCCAGGAACCAAAATCAAGGTATCACCAGCGGTTAATGTGATATTCCCTAGCCCACCTTCAAGGCGTTCGTGACCACGACGAATAGCAACCACAACCGCATCGAAACGATCTCTAAACTGGCTGGTTTTGAGGGTTTTATTACAGAAGCTTGCCGAAGAACTCACTACTACTTCAACAAAACTCTGGCCATTTAGGTGATGCTGACCAAACAGGGTTAATCCTTGAATTTCTTGCAGTGTTGCAACGCTTTCGACATCGCCACAAAACAGCAGTCGGTCACGAGCTTGTAGTATAAAATCAGGGTCAATCGAAGCTGTAGTTTTACCGTCGCGAATCACTTCCGCTAAAAACAGTTTTCTCAGTGCTCGAAGGTTGTTCTCACTGACGCTGCGGCCAACTAACGGTGAGCCGGGCTCCACTCTTGCTTCTAAGAAGTAAGGTAGATCGTCCTGCGATCCATCATCGTAGCTTGGTAAGAAGTAACTCAGAGGGATAAGGATCAACACACCACCGACTAAGACAGCTAGACCGATCAAGGTTGGCGTGAAAAAGTTTAAGCTCGGTAGTCCTGCATCTTCAACAAAGCTATTGATGATCAAGTTGGTAGAGGTGCCGATCAATGTCAGTGTTCCACCTAAGATGGCAGCATATGACAAAGGAATAAGTAATTTAGATGGCGCATGTTGTTGATTACGTTTGATCGCCCCGATCAAAGAGACAACCACCGCGGTGTTATTGGTAAAAGAAGAAAGTAACGCTGTGGAAATACCCAACTTCGCAACTACTGTGCCTAGCCGGCCTTCAGAGATATTACGGCTAACCCAGCTGATTAAGCGAGTTTTCTCCAACGCACTTGATGCGAGGATCAGAAGAATTAAAGTCAGTAACGAGGAGTTAGTGAAATTATTGGCTAGGCTCGACAAGTCGATCATGCCAGCCATAAAAGCAATAAACGCCGCGCCAGCAAAGATAAAGCTTGGCTTAATACGGGTAACGAGCAGGCAAGTAATGATGCCGAGCAAAATCGCTAATACAAATCCTTGTTGCCACATATACCCGTCCTTTATGGCGGAAACGATCGGTTTCCGCCTGATTCAATAAGCTGGTACTTGGTCGTTTATGACTTCAGTAGTTGGCTTAGATCTTTGGCATCCCAATGAGGGAAGTGCTTGCGTACCAATGCGTTGAACTCAAGTTCAAATGCAGAGAAGTTGCCAACTTGCTGTTCAACAGAGTCCAAACGGTCTCGAATCAAACCCGCACCAACCGTCACGTTAGTTAATCGGTCGATAACGATGAAACCACCGGTATCAGCACTCTCACGGTATTTATCCAGCGCGACAGTCTCGTTCAGTGACCATTCACACAAGCCAATGCCATTCAGTGGCAACTCATCGACAGCGTGAGTCGACAGGTTGTTGATGTCATATTGGTGACGAACCGTTTCAACCTGACCGACGGTTTTCTTGCCTGCGATTTTGATGTCGTAAGCTTTGCCCGGTTGCAGTGGTTGTTCTGTCATCCACACGATGTCAGCCAATACATGGTTAGTAGATTCAATTTGTGCGTTTTCCAGCACAATCAAATCACCACGACTGATATCGATCTCATCTTCAAGAGTCAGCGTTACCGCCAAACCGGCTTGTGCTGATTCAAGTTCACCATCAAAGGTCACAATGCTTGCCACCTTCGAGGTTTTACCTGAAGGCAATGCCTTGATTTCATCACCGACGCTAACACGACCAGAAGCCACTGTGCCGGCAAAGCCACGAAAATCTAAGTTAGGACGATTGACATACTGCACAGGGAATCGGAATTCACCCGCAGAGCGTTTTTGGTCAATGTCTACGTTCTCTAGCACTTCTAATAGAGATGGGCCTTCGAACCATGCCAGCTCTTTACTTGGTGCAGCAACGTTGATGCCTTCAAGCGCCGAAACTGGCAGAATCTGAATGTTAGTTTCGCCTTCTAGGTTTTCAGCAAACTCTAGATACTGATCGCGAATCTCCTCAAAACGATCTTGCGAGTACTCGACGAGATCCATTTTGTTGACTGCGACGATGAAATGCTTCAAACCAAGCAGGTTAGAAATAAACGAGTGACGACGTGTTTGATCCAGAACGCCCTTACGAGCATCAATCAAGATCACAGCCAGATCACACGTTGAAGCGCCGGTTGCCATGTTACGCGTGTACTGCTCATGCCCTGGGGTATCAGCAATAATGAATTTACGCTTTTGAGTCGAGAAGTAGCGATAAGCCACATCGATCGTAATCCCTTGTTCACGCTCAGCCTGCAGACCATCAACAAGCAGTGCCAAGTCAGGCTTCTCACCTGTGGTACCCACTCGTTGGCTATCTGAGTGAACCGCCGCTAGCTGATCTTCATAAATCTGTTTTGTATCATGGAGTAAGCGGCCGATTAAGGTACTTTTACCATCATCTACCGAGCCACAAGTTAAAAATCTAAGCATAGATTTATGCTGATGCTGACTTAGATAACCTTCAATCCCTAGTTCAGCCAATTCGGCTTCTACTGCACTATTCATTTTTCTTTCCTTAGATTCTTAGAAATAACCTTGGCGCTTTTTCAGCTCCATAGAGCCCGACTGATCATGGTCAATCGCTCGACCTTGACGCTCACTAGACGTCGCCACCAGCATTTCTTCAATAATGCCTGTTAGCGTATTCGCCTCAGATTCAACCGCTCCGGTTAATGGGTAACAGCCTAAAGTACGAAAACGAACGCTTTTCTCTTCAATCACTTCACCTTCTTGCAGTTCCATACGGTCATCATCAACCATGATCAGCATGCCATCACGCTCAACCACAGGACGTTTATCTGAAAGGTAAAGTGGAACAATATCGATGCTCTCTAGGTAGATGTATTGCCAGATATCGAGCTCAGTCCAGTTAGATAGCGGGAAGACACGAATGCTTTCGCCCTTATTAACCTGGCCGTTGTAGGTATGCCAAAGCTCTGGACGCTGATTCTTTGGATCCCATGTATGGTTCTTATCGCGGAAAGAATAAACACGCTCTTTCGCTCGAGATTTTTCTTCATCACGACGTGCACCACCGAAAGCGGCATCGAACCCGTACTTGTTTAACGCCTGCTTAAGGCCCTGTGTTTTCATGATGTCCGTGTGCTTCGAAGAACCATGTACGAATGGGCTACAACCCATCTCAATACCTTCTGGGTTCTTATGTACTAAAAGGTCAAAGCCGTACTTTTTAGCCGTACGATCACGAAACTCAATCATCTCGCGGAATTTCCAATCCGTATCAACGTGCAATAGTGGGAATGGAATCTTGCCTGGATAAAACGCTTTGCGAGCTAAATGAAGCATCACAGAAGAATCTTTACCGATGGAGTACATCATCACTGGGTTATCGAACTCAGCCGCCACTTCACGGATAATATGAATACTTTCCGCTTCGAGCTGTTTTAGGTGGGTTAAACGTTCTTGGTCCATTTCAGTGCTTCCTTTAAGGCTCGCGTTACGAGCAATTCATTACTTAGTCTTGCCAAGCATGGGATTTAACTCATCCACTTGAGTGAATGGGAGTATTGGCACTAGAAGAAAACAGAAGCTTCGTTTTGAGCTATCCTTGCTATTCGTCTGCCTGATACGTCCTTGATATAAGCATTATGACGAGCCTCTCATATTACTGGAAATTCTAAAATTTCATTTTTTATTCGAAAAGCTGATAAGGGACTGAATTTATCGATAAGCAGGTGAAATGAATGGACTAATATTATCGATATAAATTGCGTATCGATTGAGCAGCTTTGGGAGGCGCCTTGCAGAACACCATAAAGGAATCGATCTAAGTCACGAATTAACATTCGTTGTAATCATTGTTTCATTCCATTTTGTTACATTACGCAACGAATTTTCTACTAATCCACTTTGGAGCTCCAAAATGAAAGTTGCAATGAAACCTTTGTCATTGGCTGTACTTGCGGGTCTTGGTCTGACTTTAGCAGGCTGTACAACAACACCAGATACCGATGAAGTGATTAAATTACGTGTCGTAGAAACGACGGATATCCATACCAACCTAATGGATTACGACTACTACAAAGACAAGCCATCGAAAAAAATCGGCTTAGCACGTACTGCAACTCTAGTAAAAGAAGCTCAAAGCGAAGTAACCAACAGCGTATTAGTTGATAACGGTGACTTGCTGCAAGGTAGCCCTATGGGTGACTACATGGCAGACAAAGGCATCGAAGCGGGCGAAGTTCACCCTGCATATAAAGCAATGAACCAACTAAATTACGACGCTGCAAACCTAGGTAACCATGAATTCAACTACGGTCTTGAGTTCCTAAAAGAGTCTATCAACGACGCTGATTTCCCATACATCAGTGCTAACGTTTACGACGCAGAAAACAAAGAACACTACTTCACGCCTTACATCATCAAGACACACACCTTTGAAGATACTGCTGGCGTAAAACATGAAGTAAAAGTGGGTTACATCGGTTTTGTTCCGCCACAAATCATGACGTGGGATAAGAAAAACCTTGAAGGCAAAGTGACCGCTCGCGATATCATTGAGACAGCTAACAAGTTAGTGCCTCAAATGAAAGCGGAAGGCGCTGAAGTAATCGTTGCTATCCCTCACTCAGGCGTATCAACTGACCCATACAAAAATGGCGAAGAAAACTCAACGTTCTACCTATCTGAAGTAGACGGCATTGATGCAATCGCATTCGGCCACTCTCACGCCGTGTTCCCAGGTAAAGGTTTTGATGACATTCAAGGCATCGACAACGAAACGGGCACAATGAATGGCGTTGCAGCAGTAATGCCTGGTCGTTGGGGTAGCCACGTTGGTGTCATGGATCTAACACTTGCACAAAAAGACGGTAAGTGGGAAGTCGTTAAAGGCCAATCAGAAGCACGCCCTATCTACGACAAAATCGAAAAGAAATCTCTCGCTGACGCTGATGCTGGTATCGTTAAAGCACTAGAAGCAGATCACATAGGTACACGTGATTTCGTTAACCAACCAATCGGTAAAGCAAGCGACGTGATGTACAGCTTCTTGGCACTTGTTCAAGACGATCCAACAGTACAGATTGTTAACCTTGCACAAAAAGATTACGTAGAGCGTTTCATTCAAGGTGACCCTGATCTAGCCGATATTCCTGTCCTTTCAGCAGCCGCTCCATTTAAAGCGGGTGGCCGTAAGAATGACCCAGCGAACTTTACTGAAGTAGAGTCTGGTCAACTAACGTTCCGTAACGCGGCTGACTTATACCTTTACCCGAACACGCTAGTTGCGATGAAGGTAACCGGTAAAGAAGTAAAAGAGTGGCTAGAGTGTACTACAGGTCAATTCCAACAAATCGACGTAAACAACACTGCACCTCAGCAGCTTATTGATTGGGATGGCTTCCGCACTTACAACTTTGATGTTATCGATGGCGTTGAGTACCAAATTGATGTTACACAGCCAGCAAAATACGATGGTAACTGTAAAGTTATTAACGAAGATTCTGAGCGTATCGTTGGTCTAACTTACCAAGGTAAGCCAATCGATATGAAGCAAGACTTCATTATCGCGACCAACAACTACCGTGCATACAGCAATAAGTTCCCTGGTACGGGTGAAGACTTCATCGCATTTGATGCACCAGATGAGAACCGTACTGTTCTAGCGAACTACATCTCTCGAGTGAGCAAAGAGCAAGGTCAAGTGAGCCCAACGGCTGATAACAACTGGTCATTTGCGCCAATCAAAACGGATAAAAAGTTAGATATCCGCTTTGAAACGTCTCCAAGCGAGAAAGCGGCAGAGTTCATCAAAGAGAAGGGTCAATACCCGATGAAACGTGTTGCGACTGACGATGTTGGTTTTGCTGTTTACCAAATTGACCTAACTAAATAGATTGCTTAAGTAATCGATAGTTAATGTTCTGAAAGGCTGAGTTTAACGACTCAGCCTTTTTCTTTTTCATATGGGATCCCCATATCCAACGCCCTGCTTTCAACGCCAAATACTCGATAGATCCACTTTAAAATCACCATATTTTTCGCTTTAAGATCGACTTAAACAACGTATTTCAAACCACGGATTGAATCAAGCTCGCACAAAAAATCCTCAATCATCTGTAAGTTTTTCTCAGCTCCTCCTGTCTATTTAATTTACTACACTCAATGAATGACCATTAAGTCATTCGTTAATAGGATAGATAAGGACATTTGATGGGCACCATCGAGAGCATTCAAGCATGGTTAAATTCAGGGGAGGAGTCGCTGTTATGGCTGATGCTTGGCATTATCGCGCTTTCTTACCTGCTTGAAGATCTGGCGATTGTTACCGCTGCCGGTTTAGCCACTCAAGGATTAATGCTTCCTCAATATGCGTTACTTGCCATTTTTATCGGCATTGCCACTGGTGATCTCGGTCTTTATTACCTAGGTAAATCAGGACGTTATTTCCGAGGCGTTCGTTACAAAGCTCTCACTAATAAGTACTTTCGTGCACTTCGCTTTAAATTACGTCAAAACGCGTTCAGCAGTCTGTTTATCATCCGCTTTATTCCCGGGCTTCGTACCGTCGGTTTTACCTTAAGTGGCTTTTTCGCCATCCCACTGCCTACTTTCTTGTTTGCCGTTATTAGTGCCACTGCGCTCTGGACTGGCATTGTCTTCTCTGCCATCTACTATTTAGGGACATCAGCGTGGCTGCAAGCCTCTGAATATCAATGGATCATCATCCCGTGTGCCATCGCTTTGCTGTTTATCGGTAATCGATTAATGAATAAAACCTACTCTAGAGGATTATCATGAGTTCACCGCAAGATATTCGCATCATTCCCGCACATCAAATTAATGCAGGCATGCCCCTGCTTGAAAAAGATACCGTGCGCAGTGTCTCTCCTTATGAGTTTCTTCCAACTTGGTTTTTCTACACGCCAGTGGTGATTCAAAGCCTGATACAAGGGTTACGACACTTTGACTGGGCGCTCCCGCTCATCGCCAATCCGAGCATCAAACTCAGTGGTATGGTCGGCGAATCAAAGCACGAGATATTGAGCCTTGCCGGATCTTCAAGTCAACGTTGGATCTCACCGTTCATTACCCTAACCAAAACGGATCTCAGCAGTAAGAAACAAGCTGAAGATGCACGCCGCGCACTCATACAATCCGATCTCGATTTCCCGATTGTGGCCAAACCGGATCTTGGCTGCCGAGGTGTTGGCGTCAAGCTGATCAACACACAAGATCAACTTGAGCAGTATGTTGAATCTTTCCCAAATAACGCTCGCTTTCTATTGCAAGAAAAGGCGCCTTATCAAGCCGAAGCGGGTGTTTTCTATGTTCGCTACCCAAATAAAAAGCAAGGCGAGATCATCTCGATCACACTCAAGTATGCGCCAATGGTGATGGGTGATGGCAAGTCGACACTCAAGCAGTTAATTGAAAATAGCCCGCGTGCAGGGCAGCTTAGTCACCTTTATCTACCGAGACATGAAGATAAATTGGATCAAGTGCTCGCAGAGGGCGAAGAGTTCCAACTCGCGTTCGCAGGTAGCCATAGCCGTGGCTGCATCTTCCGAGACGGCAATCAATACATCACTCAGGCTCTAACAGAGCGTTTAGACGAGATATTCGATGACTTCGATGGTTTTCATTTTGGCCGACTCGACGTCAAGTTTAAGGACATACACAGCCTAATGAACGGCGAGGATTTCACGATCCTTGAGGTCAATGGTGCGAGTAGCGAAGCCGGGCACATCTGGGATCGCAACACACCGCTGCGAGAGATATTTTCTACGCTACTTCTGCAATACCGCATTCTTTTTGATATTGGCGCTCAGCAAAAACAACGAGGCCATAAGACTCCCTCTTTCAAGAGCTTATTCGCTGCGTGGCAAGAAGAGCGACGTCTTGTTCAACAATATCCGACCACTGACTAACTTTGTACGAGGACCATGAATGAACCCCATAGCCCAACCGAGCGCCCTCACTTCTTTCTCTCCTAGTATCAAGGGAGCGGTAGAAATATTGAATCAGGGTTTAGAGTTTTTGTTAGCGATATCTGACAGCGACTATCTGACACGAGCAAAGCCGCACGTCACAAGTTCTATTGGTGAACATACTCGCCACACGCTCGATCTTTTTCACGCTTTGATTTTAAAAGAGAATGCGACCGTTGATTACAATACTCGTCGTCGTGGTCACCCCGTCGAATTCGACAGGTCGATTGCGTTGAAAGAGATCCATTACGTGATCAACTGGCTTGAACGATTAGACCGCAGAGATCTCGAAGCGCCTATCATGATCCAAACTGAAGTTTCAATGGATACAAAAGTATTCGCCAGCCTGCCTTCTACGCTAGAAAGAGAAGTTACCTTTGCTGCGCTGCACGCCAATCATCATTACGCGATGATCAAGGTGATCACAACCTTTCTTGATGTCGAAACATGCAACACCTTTGGTTATGCCCCAACCACCAGCAGCTATCTGAGGGAACAATAATATGTGCTCAGTCTCTTGGCTACTTGAGGAAAATGGTTATCAGGTCTTTTTTAATCGTGATGAACAAAAGACGCGAGCATTGGCGATGCCGCCTAAACAATATCGAGTCAAGGGTACCGATATCATCATGCCACTCGACCCTACTGGCGGCGGTAGTTGGATAAGCATTAATGAGTTCGGGCTTTCGTTATGCCTACTCAATAACTATCAAGGCACAGTACCAGCTGGTCCTTTGGTCAGCCGCGGTTTATTACTTAAAAAACTATCATCGAGTCGTAACATCAGTCAGCTCTCTGAAGCATTTCATAAGCTCGACTTGCACTCTTTTGCTCCATTTACCTTGCTGGCTTTCGCGCCGAACTTAACTCAACACCATGGTTTGGTTATCGCCTACATGTGGGATGGTATTCAACAAAAAATCGTCGACACTGATTCTCCGCTGTTCTCATCCGGTGTTGATTTAGAGCGAGTACAAGCCTATCGACAAGCAAAATACGATCAGCTTATGGCAACAGGTAAGAATCAACAAAACTTACTGATGTTTCACTCTCACCATCATAGTGAACAGCCTCATTTAGCGACCTGTATGCATCGTGAAGACGCACATACGGTGAGCTTTACACACTTACGCAATCTACACGGCAAAGCCTCGATGTTTTACGCACCCGGCTCGCCTTGTGAACCCATTAAGCCATGTCGGATAAATCAACAGCGCTTTACCTTCGATTTATCACCCGCAATCAATCTATAGATGGAGTCCATCATGAGAAAACTATTAACCATGGTCATGCTACTTGTTAGCCCGTATGTATTTGCCGCCGATGAAATCTACACCGGATTCTTTAGCAGCAAGGCACTCGATGGCTACGATACTGTCGCGTATTTCACTTCAGGCAACCCCGTCGAAGGCAGTAAAAAATTCAGCACCGAGTACAAGGGTGCGGACTGGTATTTCTCTTCTGAAAAGAATCTGACTTTATTTGTTAATAATCCTGAAAAATATGCCCCTCAATATGGTGGCTATTGCGCTTGGGCAGTATCAGCAAAAAGTGATTTTGCACCCGGAGACCCGAACCAATGGACGATTGTTGATAACAAGCTTTACCTCAACTACGACCAAGAGATTAAACAGCGTTGGGAGCAAGACCAAGCACAACATATTCAACAAGCCGATAAAGTTTGGCCGCAACTGATTAAATAAGGTAGCTTCATTATGATTGATAGTCCTTTTCGTTTACCACGTTACACACCTTTTGGTTTAGGTGAGTCTGTTGTCGAGTGGGCAACAGGGCTATCTAAGTTAGACCGACTCTATCAAGATCGACAAAACGAGTTATCTAGTTTCGAATTCATGAATTACACCCTATCGGCGCTCAATATCGATTACTCGGTTGTATCGGGAAGCACGGAAAACATCCCGGAAGAAGGACCGGTGGTGATTGTGGCGAACCACCCACTTGGCGCCATTGAAGGTGTGATCCTTGCCGATCTCGTAGGATCGGTCAGAAAGGATGTGAAGGTGTTAGCCAATGAGTTACTCAAGCGATTGCCTGAACTGGATGATCTTTTCATCGGAGTCGATGTCTTTAACAGTAAAGAATCGAAACGCACCAACGCCAAGGCTATTCGAGATGCCAATCGTCATTTGGCCGATGGAGGACTGTTGATTGTGTTCCCTGCGGGCGAAGTATCAAGTTACCGTAAAGGGGCAAAAACACTGACAGACATTGAATGGAGCAAATCGGTTGCCAAGTTCGTTAAACGTCACCAAGCCACCACGGTTCCTATCTTCATCAATGGCAAGAACAGTGAGCTTTTCTACCAAGCTGGCCGTGTTCACCCACTATTGAGAACGGCTTTACTTGGGCGTGAACTTCTTAATAAACGAGCGACTACCATCTCTATCTCTATTGGGTCTTCGATCCCGTATTCAGAGATTAAGTCGTTCGAACAAGAGATGGATATCGTCAACTACCTACGACTTAATACCTACCTAATGAGTCAACAAGATAGTCCGAACACACCAATCCACGCGCCCTCTTTTGACACTCAGGTTATTACGCCTATTCCATCAGAAGTACTCTCTATAGAAGTCGCATCACTGCCTCAAGAAATGAGATTACTTGAACAGGGCGATTTTGAGGTGTTTTGCACACCAAGCCAGTCGATCCCCAATTTAATGCGCGAGATTGGTCGAGTAAGAGAAGAAAGCTTTAGAGAGGTCGGCGAAGGCAGCGGGCTTGCCTGTGATTTAGATGAGTATGACCTTTACTACCATCAACTGTTTGTGTGGAACAAAGCTAAGGCTGAACTGGTCGGGGCGTACCGACTTGGTATGGTCGACAAGTTGCTCGCTGAGCACGGGCTTGATCAACTCTATTCCCGCAGTCTGTTTAACTACAATCAAGAATTCATCGATACCTTAGACAACAGCATTGAGCTTGGGCGTTCTGTGGTGAGCAAACCTTATCAAAAGAGCCTTAACTCACTGTTACTATTATGGAAAGGCATCGCAGCCTTTGTGTACCGTCACCCCCAATACACTCACCTATTCGGCCCAGTCAGTATCAGTAATGATTACAGCCACAATGCGCGCCTGTTGATCGCAACCACCTTGTCAATCCACCATTATGATGAGGAAAAGGCGAACCTGGTTTCTCCTTCGTCACCACTCAATACCAGTAATAATGTGTTCTGGCAGAATCACCTGCTATCGTCATTGGCGAGTGTCCCTCTGCTTTCTAAAGTGCTGGCTCGTATGGAGCAAGGGAAAGGCCTACCGGTGTTATTGCGCCAATACCTAGGGATGAACGGGAAACTGGTTTGCTTTAACGTCGACCCATCATTTAACGATGCTCTGGATGGCTTGATTGTGGTGAACCTTAAGAAAGTACCATTGAAAACTCTAGGTAAATACATGGGTAGAGAACTTGCTCAAGACTATCTAGAACAGCACGCTCGACACTGATTTAGCCTGCTCTGTACCTATACTCAAATAAGTGCGATGATTTCGACACTTATTTGGGTTAGGTTATTTTCATGCACACCTCTTTTATCGAACAACTACAAAGCTTCGACTTCTCTGAAAGTCAGATTGAATCTCTATTAGCCGTCGCGAAACCGCTTGAGCTACCAACCAGACACATCCTGATCAATCAAGGTGAAATGGCGAGTTCAATCTACTTTGTACTTGAGGGGTTGTGCCACGCTTGTTACCTCACTAATGACGGTAAGCAATACAGCAAAGAGTTCTACTGGGAACAAGATTGGATCATCGGCTTTGAGAGTCTGATAAAAAGCCAAGCGTCCCCTTACCTGTTAGAAACGCTCACACCAATTACTATGTTAGAACTGCCAATGAACGCGGTGATCGAGTGGCGCGCATCAAACAACCCTTTGTATTTAAAGTTGTTAGAAACTCAGCTAATGCATAAGGAAAACAAAGAACGCTTTATGCTGCTCTATACTCCAGAGCAACGCTATCAGCTTTTCTGCGAACACTACCCCGACCTTGAGCAGCGCTTGAACGACAATCAAATTGCCGCTTACCTAGGAATAACTGCGATCAGTCTGAGCAGAATTAAAGGTCGAATTAACAATAGTTAATGCCAACAATCATCACGCATAGTACATTCAGAGCATCGATAATCTCTGGATGTAAGCATGATCACTTGGCACTCAATTCCTTTCTCTGAACTTTCAACACAACAGCTTTATCAACTGCTTAAGTTACGAGTCGATGTATTTGTCGTTGAGCAGACTTGTCCTTATCCAGAGCTCGACGGTAAAGATACACTCGCAGGTGTTGAGCACTTACTTGGCTATGCTGATGAAGAGTTGGTAGCGTGTGCTCGCTTGTTACCCCCCGGCACCTCTTACGACAACACAAGCATCGGCCGAGTTGCAACCAAGCAATCTGCAAGAGGTGATGGCTTAGGTCATCAATTGATCAAAGAAGCGTTAACACGCTGTGAGACTCTTTGGCCGAGTAAGACCATCGATATTGGCGCGCAACAACACCTAGAAAACTTCTATGCGAGCCACGGCTTCAAGACCATTTCGGATATGTACCTCGAAGATGACATTCCTCATGTAGATATGAGATTAGATAAATAATGACGAATATCACTGCCGGTATTCTATTGTTGGTTGCAGGTAATTTGTTTGCCTCGTTTTCCGACGTAGCGGTAAAGCTGTTAAATGGCGAAGTACCGCCCTTACAGTATATTTTCTTCCGACAGTTGATATCTCTACTCATCATCACCCCTTTGTGGCTACAGCAGAAAAAAGAACAACGACGCTTACAGCAGGCCAAAGTCACTTTCATTCGAGGTCAGTTAATTCTAATTGGCAGTGGATGTATGGTGGTAGCAATCACTCACTTGTCTTTGGCAACCGCCAATGCAGTATTTTATGTCGCGCCTTTGTTGATGTTGCCGCTCTCTATGTTGCTATTGAAAGAGCAACCAGCACTCGGTAAGGTTATCGCCACCACTATCGGTTTTGTTGGCGCATTGATTGTCTTAAGGCCATCGCAATTTCATTGGGCTGCGCTGTTTGCTTTGGGGACAGCACTCACTCTCGCACTATTTAATGTACTCGTAAGAAAGCTTCCTAGTGAACAAACCGTCGTCACAACGCTCTGGTGGACAACCTTATTCTCTATTCCAGCAGCATTGATACTGTGCTTGTTATACTGGCAACCCGTGTCTGTCGAACACTTGGGATATATAGCCCTGAGTGCAACACTCATATTGAGCTACAACGGCCTTGCGGTCGCTGCATACCAAAAAGCATACTCTAGCCAAATTGCCTTAGCTGAGTATTCAGGATTGGTGTTTGTGGCGTTAATAGGTGCAATATGGTTCGACGAGATTCCAGATACACTAACCTTTATCGGAATTATACTGATCATCTTGCCGTTAGCGCCTTTCAAGCGACCAAAAAAAAGAGCTAACAGTTAGCTCTTTTCTATCGTCTATCTATGTCGACTAAAGCGTATAGCTCAAGGTTCTACGTTAGATCTATTTGCTGCGCCCAAAACCGCCGTCAGACAAACGGAAGAACATCACCGAAGTATCGCCTTTCTCAAGCTGAAGAATATCCAGTTTTCCGGTCTCAGCAAGTTTGAATCGAACTAGCTGACCTTTACGAATCTGACTAAGCGGCTTATCTACACCTTCAATACGAACCAATGCGTTAAGATCAGACAGCGGTAGATCATTATTTCGGAACACTTGAGTTAATGTATCCCCTTGCTTAACAAGGTACTCTTGCCAACTGCTCGGCTCTGAAGAATTGCTTTTAGCATTTTTCTGTTCGCTTAAGCCAACGGTGTTTATCTCAAGCTCAACGCGCGATGTTGTTGGGGCTACATCTAAGTTAGGTTCTGATGACGGCACAAAGAGTAAGATTAATACGATCGGAGAAAGCACCAACAATAGTCTTTGGTGTAATTTCGGTAATGCAACCCAAGTTTGTGCTGTTGAGGTTTTCATTTTCTTTATATCAATCGAACTTAACTTCTCTTTGACCAGATTCAGTCGCTCCTTAAGCTCTGCAAAGTGGTCTACTTTCTGTTTTTTCTTTTGACGACGATTCATGCCACTGCGTCCTATATATTGAATAACTACAGTATAAAAACCAAAGTACCAACAGTATAGATCTTTCCGCAACAACAGGGACTAAAGCAAGAAAATTGACATAGCTGTGATTTGGATACCCTAAAGCGTAAGTGATCCAAGGCTAGCCGTTTATTCAAGCTGCTAATACTGGTATTCTTACCCTTTTCGTACTGACAAAAAGAGTGACTTTTCATGTCTGAAGTAAAATTTGAAACTGTAGAGCAAAAAGCTAGCTACGGTATCGGTCTACAAATGGGCCAACAACTTGCTGGTTCTGGTCTTGAAGGCCTAAACGTTGACGCAATCGCTGCAGGTATCGCAACAGCTCTAGTTGGCGACATGCCAGCTATCGAAGTTGACGAAATCAACAACGCACTACAAGAGCTACACACTCGTGGTGAAGCTGCGCGTCAAGAACTAGCTAAAGCTGCAGCTGCTGACGGCGAAGCTTTCCTATCTGACAACGCTCTTCGTTCAGAAGTAACAGTTCTTGAGTCTGGTCTTCAGTACGAAGTACTAACTGAAGGTACTGGCGAAATCCCTACTGCAGACAAGCAAGTACGTGTTCACTACCACGGCGAACTAACTGACGGTACTGTTTTCGACAGCTCTGTATCTCGCGGTCAACCTGCTGAATTCCCAGTAACTGGCGTAATTCAAGGTTGGGTGCAAGCTCTACAAATGATGCCTGTTGGCTCTAAGTGGAAGCTATACATCCCTCAAGACCTAGCATACGGTGAGCGTGGCGCAGGTGCTGCAATCCCACCATTTGCTGCTCTAGTATTTGAAGTAGAACTTCTAGCTATTCTTTAATTTTTATAAAAACCTTTAGTAAAACAAAATACTATAGGCAAATAAAATTGAAATAATCCAACGGCGATGTCACTACATCGCCGTTTTTCGTTTATAGTGAATAGGTCGATTACTTTATTACTTAAGGAAGAATAATGAAGAAAATACTCATCACTGTACTCAGCAGCCTTGCTGTAGTCTCTTGCGCTAGCACTAGCGATTCTGAACAAACCGGTTCATCATTAGATACCAACTATTCTCAACTATCACAAACTGCACTGATGGCAGCTGTGAATATGTGGTCTCAGCAAAATGAAACAACGCCACTTGCTGATACAGTTGCTAATCAAGCCTCTGTAACAAGCGATCAAGCGATCGGTGGGATTGGTTCAATGTTAGCTCTCGCACAAAATTCACTTGGCACTACAGACAACAAAGAACTCGCAACGCTGATTCCTGGAATGTCGACGCTTGAGTCTACTGGCTTATCGTCTGTTCTAAGCTCGCAAGGTGCTGTAGAAAGTGCGTTTGCAGGGTTAGGTATGGATTCGTCAATGATCACAACATTCGCGCCAATCATTCTTCAAACACTTCAATCTCAAGGTGCAACCAGCGGACTGATGGATTCACTTACAGCTATTTGGCAGTAGGCCTTAGCGATTAGTTGATTAATTGAAGAATTTGGTAAGGGCACTTCGGTGCTCTTTTTTATGCGTGGGATAAAAGGGGGGTTGAGATACGAGATACGAGATACGAGATACGAGATACGAGATACGAGATACGAGATACGAGATACGAGATACGAGATACGAGATACGAGATATTTTTGAAAAATGGCGTAGATAAGACAAGCAAAAAATGCCAAATATCATGGTGCAATTTATATTATCTATTCCTTATTCTGCAGATACAAAAAAGCCGAGCTAATGCTCGGCTTTTGTATTAAGAATCTAGTATAGATTACTCAGCAGCTTCTTCAGCAGCTGGGCGGTCTACAAGCTCAATGTAAGCCATTGGAGCTTTATCACCAGTACGGAAACCACATTTAAGAATGCGAGTGTAACCACCTTGGCGAGCCGCGAAACGCGGGCCTAGTTCATTAAATAGTTTTGCCACAACTTCGTTATCACGAGTGCGAGCAAATGCAAGACGACGGTTAGCAACACTGTCTGTCTTAGCTAGGGTAATCAATGGCTCAATTACGCGACGTAGTTCTTTTGCTTTAGGCACGGTAGTTTTAATAACTTCGTGACGAACAAGAGAGCTAGCCATGTTGCTGAACATCGCTTTGCGATGACTGCTGTTGCGGTTGAGTTGACGACCACTTTTACGATGGCGCATGACCTAATCCTTCTAACTTTTCGATTAATCTTCAGCGATTGACGCTGGTGGCCAGTTTTCTAGACGCATGCCTAGAGAAAGACCACGTGAAGCAAGCACATCTTTAATCTCTGTAAGAGATTTCTTACCAAGGTTTGGCGTTTTAAGTAGCTCAACCTCAGTGCGCTGTACAAGATCACCGATGTAGTGAATCGCTTCTGCCTTCAAACAGTTAGCAGAGCGAACTGTTAGTTCAAGATCGTCTACAGGACGTAGTAGGATAGGATCGAATTCTGGCTTCTCTTCCTTCTCCTCAGGTACACGTACATCACGAAGATCTACGAACGCATCCAATTGTTCAGCTAAAATAGTAGCTGCACGACGGATTGCTTCCTCAGGTTCAAGAGTACCGTTCGTTTCCATATCGATAACAAGCTTGTCTAAGTCAGTACGTTGTTCTACACGTGCCGCTTCTACAGCATAGGCGATTTTATCGACCGGGCTGTAAGTAGCGTCAACAAGTAGACGACCGATTGGACGCTCATCTTCTTCAGTATGGATACGAGCTGAAGCTGGAACGTAACCACGACCACGTTCTACTTTGATACGCATAGCGATCTCAGCATTGTCATCCGTTAGGTGACAAATTACGTGCTCAGGGTTAGCGATCTCTACATCACCATCGTGGGTGATGTCACCTGCAACAACAGGGCCTGAGCCTGATTTGTTCAGTGTAATAAACACTTCATCTTTGCCTTCAGCAACGCGTACAGCTAAACCTTTAAGGTTTAGAAGGATTTCCAGGATATCTTCCTGAACGCCTTCTTTAGTGCTGTATTCGTGTAGCACACCTTCAATTTCAACTTCTGTTACGGCACAACCCGGCATAGAAGATAGAAGAATGCGGCGAAGAGCATTACCTAGAGTGTGGCCGAAACCGCGCTCTAATGGCTCAAGAGTTACTTTCGCGTGTGTCGTATTGATCTGTTCAATGTCAACAAGACGCGGCTTAAGAAATTCTGTTACAGAACCCTGCATTGTGTCCTCTCTTTTTTTAACCTTACTTAGAGTAAAGTTCGACGATCAAGTGTTCATTGATGTCAGCTGATAGGTCAGAACGCTCAGGCATACGCTTGAATGTACCTTCCATTTTGCCAGCATCTACTTCAATCCAAGTTGGCTTTTCACGTTGTTCAGCAACTTCTAGAGCCGCTTTAATACGAGATTGCTGTTTAGCTTTCTCGCGGATAGAAACAACGTCGTTTGCCGCTACTTTGAAAGAAGGAACGTTTACAACTTTACCGTTAACTAGAATAGACTTGTGGCTAACTAGTTGACGAGATTCAGCACGAGTAGCGCCAAAGCCCATACGGTAAACTACGTTATCAAGACGACCTTCAAGAAGCTGAAGCAGGTTTGCACCTGTGTTGCCTTTAAGACGTGCAGCTTCTTTGTAGTAGTTGCGGAATTGTTTTTCTAGAACGCCGTAAATACGACGAACTTTTTGCTTCTCACGAAGCTGAACGCCATACTCAGATAGACGACCGCGACGAGCGCCGTGTACACCTGGTGCGTTATCAATTTTACACTTGGTATCGATCGCACGGACACCAGACTTAAGGAATAAGTCAGTACCTTCGCGACGGCTAAGCTTCAGCTTAGGACCCAAATATCTTGCCATGATCTTTCTCCAATATTCCTAGAAACGAAACTTAAACGCGACGTTTCTTAGGTGGACGACAACCGTTATGAGGGATTGGTGTCGCATCAACAATGTTAGTGATACGGAAACCAGCAGCGTTCAGTGCACGAACAGTAGATTCGCGACCTGGACCTGGACCCTTAACCATAACTTCCAAGTTCTTTAGGCCATATTCTTTAGCCATTTCACCACAACGCTCAGCTGCAACTTGTGCTGCGAACGGAGTAGATTTACGAGAACCACGGAAACCTGAACCACCTGCTGTAGCCCATGCAAGAGCGTTGCCTTGACGGTCAGTGATAGTTACGATTGTGTTGTTGAAAGAAGCATGAATGTGCGCTACGCCATCAGCTACTTGCTTGCGTACGCGCTTACGCGCGCGAGTTGGTTGTTTTGCCATTGTACTCTACCTTATCCGACTATTTCTTGATCGGCTTGCGCGGACCCTTACGGGTACGAGCGTTGGTTTTAGTACGCTGTCCACGTAGTGGTAGACTGCGACGATGACGAAGACCGCGGTAACAGCCAAGGTCCATAAGACGCTTGATGTTCATCGATACTTCACGACGTAGATCACCTTCTACAGTGTATTTAGCTACACCATCACGCAGTTGATCGATCTGCTCTTCAGTTAGTTCACTGATCTTAGCATCTTCAGCAATACCCACTTCAGCTAGAATAGCTTGAGAGCGAGTTTTACCAATACCGTAGATTGCAGTAAGTGCAATTACAGAATGCTTATGATCAGGAATGTTAATGCCGGCTATACGGGCCATTATTCACTCCTAAGGGGGTTCATAAAAGAATTATCCGCAGCAAAGCCCGTGATGGATACGCTGCGGCATACTACTTCTTTTGCACGCAAAAGGTAGGCCGAGGAATATACTCGACTCTACCTAGTATTTCAAGTAAAAATTTCTGCTGATTAGCCTTGGCGTTGCTTATGCTTTGGCTCACTGCAAATCACGCGAACGACACCGTTACGCTTGATAACTTTACAGTTACGGCAGATTTTTTTAACGGAAGCACGAACTTTCATTGCTAAACTCCGTAAATGGAATCGAAATAATTACTACCGGATTAACGGCCGTAACCTTTCAGATTCGCTTTCTTTAACACAGAATCATACTGTTGTGACATCAGATGAGTCTGTACCTGTGCCATGAAATCCATGATAACTACCACTACGATTAGTAGTGATGTGCCGCCGAAGTAGAAACGAACGTTCCACGCGACCATCATGAATTCAGGAATCAGACATATAAAAGTAATGTATAGAGCGCCCGCAAGGGTTAGTCTAGTCATCACTTTATCGATATATTTCGCTGTCTGCTCACCTGGGCGGATACCGGGTACGAATGCACCAGACTTCTTCAAATTATCAGCTGTTTCACGCGGGTTAAACACCAACGCTGTATAGAAGAAACAGAAGAAGATTATAGCTGCTGCATAAAGCATTACATACAAAGGTTGACCTGGGCTAAGAGCTAATGACACGTCAGTTAACCAACCGAACGCGCTGCTTTCACCATTTTGACCAAACCATTGTGCTAATGTTCCTGGGAACAAAATAATACTCGATGCAAAAATCGCTGGAATAACACCTGCCATATTAATCTTAAGAGGCAAGTGAGAGCTTTGAGCTGCAAAAACTTTACGACCTTGTTGACGCTTCGCATAGTTAACGACGATACGACGTTGACCACGTTCCATGAAAACTACGAAGTAAATTACAGCAAAAGACAATACCGCGATAAACAACAGAAGAAGCACATGCAATTCACCTTGACGCGCTTGCTCGATTGTTTGACCGATTGCAGAAGGCAATCCAGCAACAATACCTGCAAAAATCAGAATGGAAATACCATTACCGATTCCTCGCTCAGTGATTTGTTCACCTAACCACATCAAAAACATGGTACCAGTTACTAAACTCACGGTAGCAATAAGCGTAAACATGGTTTGGTTGATAACAACCAGATTGTCGACCATGTTTGGTAAGCCTGTTGCGATACCAATAGCTTGGAATGTTGCAAGTACAAGCGTGCCGTAGCGTGTATATTGGCTTATCTTACGACGGCCTGCTTCACCCTCTTTTTTGAGTTCCGCTAACGCTGGATGAACTACAGTTAGCAATTGGACTACGATCGATGCCGAAATGTACGGCATGATACCCAATGCTAATATAGATGCACGCTCAAGAGCACCACCGGAGAACATGTTAAACATTTCTACGATGGTACCTTTTTGCTGATCGAACAAATCGGCAAGTACAGCTGCGTCAATACCAGGGATCGGCACAAAAGAGCCGGCTCGGAATACTAAAAGTGCACCAATTACGAATAATAAGCGCGACTTTAGTTCACTTAAGCCGCTCTGAGCACTACGAAAATCTTTTCCTGGTTTCTTAGCCATCTGTACCTCGTTCCTCGAGATTATTCCTCGATTTTACCGCCTGCAGCTTCGATTGCAGCTTTAGCGCCTTTAGTCACGCGTAGACCTTTAACAGTCACAGCTTTGCTTAGGTCACCAGAAAGAACGATCTTAACAAACTCGATGTTCTTAGTGATAACGTTAGCAGCTTTAAGGCTGTTAAGATCAACTACGTCACCTGTTACTTTCGCTAGCTCAGCTAGACGAACTTCAGCAGACACTAGGCTCTTACGAGAAGTGAAACCGAATTTAGGTAGACGTTGTTTTAGAGGCATTTGACCGCCTTCAAAACCTGGACGGACAGAGCCGCCAGAACGTGACTTTTGACCTTTGTGACCGCGGCCACCTGTTTTACCAAGGCCAGAACCGATACCACGACCTACACGCTTCTTAGAAGGTTTAGAGCCAGCAGCCGGTGATAGAGTATTCAAACGCATTCTGATTACTCCTCAATCTTAACCATGTAGTAAACCTTGTTGATCATACCGCGTACGCACGGAGTATCTTCAAGTTCTACTGTATGGTTGATGCGACGAAGACCTAGACCTTTAAGACACGCTTTGTGCTTAGGTAGGCGACCAATTGAGCTTTTAGTTTGAGTTACTTTAATAGTTGCCATCGTGTGCTTACTCCGAAATAGATTCAACAGTTAGACCACGTTTAGCAGCAACCATTTCTGGTGACTTAACGTCTACTAGAGCACCAATCGTTGCGCGAACAACGTTGATAGGGTTCGTTGAACCGTATGCTTTAGAAAGAACGTTATGTACGCCTGCAACTTCAAGTACGGCACGCATTGCACCACCGGCAATAACACCTGTACCTTCAGCAGCTGGCTGCATGTAAACTTTAGAGCCCGAATGACGACCTTTCACCGGGTGGTGAAGAGTGCCTTCGTTAAGCGCAACAGTAACCATGTTACGACGCGCTTTTTCCATTGCTTTTTGAATCGCAGCAGGTACTTCACGAGCTTTGCCGTAACCGAAACCTACGCGACCATTACCGTCACCAACTACTGTTAGTGCAGTGAAGCTCATGATTCGACCACCTTTAACCGTCTTAGATACACGGTTAACAGCGATCAGCTTTTCTTGCAAATCATTAGCTTGTTGTTGTTCTTTAGCCATCTTCCAACCCTACCTTAGAATTTCAGACCAGCTTCGCGAGCAGATTCTGCTAGCGCCGCTACTCGACCGTGGTATTGGAAACCAGAACGGTCAAATGCAACTGAAGCTACGCCTTTTTCAAGAGCGCGCTCAGCAACAGCTTTACCAACTGCTTTAGCTGCATCGACGTTACCAGTGTTCTTAACTTGCTCACGGATCGCTTTTTCTACAGTAGAAGCAGCTGCGATAACCTCAGAGCCGTTTGCCGAGATAACTTGAGCGTAAACATGGCGAGGAGTACGATGTACTACCAAGCGAGTTGCACCAAGTTCTGCAATCTTACGACGTGCACGTGTAGCACGACGGATGCGAGATGCTTTCTTATCCATAGTGATACCTTACTTCTTCTTAGCTTCTTTAGTACGCACATTTTCATCTGCGTAACGAACACCTTTGCCTTTGTAAGGCTCAGGAGCACGGTAAGAACGAATGTCAGCCGCAACTTGACCTACTACTTGCTTATCGCAACCAGTAATGATGATCTCAGTTTGGCTAGGGCACTCAGCTTTAATACCTTCAGGTAGAGCGTGCTCTACTGGGTGAGAAAAACCAAGAGTTAGACCTACAGAGTTGCCTTTCATAGCAGCACGGTAACCAACACCCTTAAGAGTAAGCTTCTTAGTGAAGCCCACTGTAACACCCACAACCATGTTATTAACTAGAGCGCGAGCTGTACCAGCTTGTGCCCATGCGTTAGTAACACCTTCTTTCGGTCCGAAAGTTAGGTTGTTTTCTTCCTGTGCAATAACTACGGCGCTGTTAAGAACGCGAGTAAGCTCACCTTTGCTACCTTTTACAGTAACTTCTTGGCCGTTTAGTTTCACCTCTACGCCAGCTGGAATAGCGACAGGTGCTTTAGCAACACGAGACATAATCTACTCCTTAAGCTACGTAACAGATGATTTCACCGCCAAGACCTGCTTTACGAGCAGCACGGTCAGACATCAGACCCTTGGAAGTAGAAACAACTGCAATACCAAGACCACCCATCACTGTAGGTAAAGAGTCTTTATTTTTATAAACTCTTAAACCAGGACGTGATACGCGCTTGATTTGCTCGATTACAGGTTTAGCTTGGAAGTACTTAAGAGTAACTTCTAGCTCAGGTTTTGCTTCGCTGTCAACAGCGAAGTCTACGATGTAACCTTCAGCTTTAAGTAATGCAGCAATTGCAACTTTAAGCTTTGAAGAAGGCATTTTTACAGCAACTTTATTTGCTGCCTGACCGTTACGAACGCGGGTCAGCATATCCGAAATCGGATCTTGCATGCTCATAAGATTTACTCCAAATGATTAAGTGGCAATTACCAGCTAGCCTTACGAAGACCCGGAATCTCGCCTTTCATGCAAGCTTCGCGAACCTTAATACGGCTTAGACCGAATTTACGTAGGTAACCGTGTGGACGACCAGTTTGGTTGCAACGGTTGCGCTGACGTGATGCACTTGAATCACGTGGAAGAGATTGCAGTTTAAGAACCGCATTCCAACGATCTTCTTCAGATGCGTTTACATCGCTAATGATAACTTTTAGCGCAGAACGCTTTTCAGCGAACTTAACTACTAGTTTTGCACGTTTAGCTTCACGTGCTTTCATTGATTGTTTAGCCATAACAGTAACCCTACCCTTACTTACGGAATGGGAAGTTAAAGGCAGCCAGCAGAGCTCGGCCTTCCTCATCGGATCCCGCAGATGTCGTGATAGTAATATCAAGACCGCGGACACGATCGACTTTATCGTAGTCGATTTCCGGAAAGATGATTTGCTCGCGAACGCCCATGCTGTAGTTACCGCGTCCGTCAAAAGACTTAGCGCTAACACCACGGAAATCACGTACACGTGGAAGTGCGATAGAGATTAAACGCTCTAAAAATTCCCACATGCGCTCACCACGCAAGGTTACTTTACAACCAATTGGGTAGCCTTCACGAATTTTGAAACCAGCTACAGATTTACGCGCTTTCGTGATAAGTGGCTTCTGACCAGAGATCGTTGCCATATCAGATGCTGCGTTTTCTAGCAGTTTCTTATCGTTGATTGCTTCACCAACGCCCATGTTTAGGGTGATTTTCTCAATCCTAGGGACTTGCATGACGCTTGTGTAGCTGAACTCTTTGGTAAGCTCAGCGACTACAGACGACTTGTAGTAATCATGCAGTTTCGCCATAGTAGAACTCCAAATTACTTCTAATTAGTTAGAAACAGTTTCGCCGTTAGATTTGAAGAAACGAACTTTCTTGCCATCTTCGATACGGAAACCGATACGGTCTGCTTTACCAGTAGCCGCGTTAAAGACTGCAACGTTAGAAGCATCAATAGCTGCTTCTTGTTCAACGATGCCACCTTGTTGACCTAGAGCCGGAACCGGCTTTTGGTGTTTTTTAACAAGATTGATGCCTTCAACAACAACTTTACCAGTTGTCAGAACCTTAGTTACTTTACCTTTCTTGCCTTTATCTTTACCAGCAAGAATGATTACTTCGTCATTACGACGGATTTTAGCTGCCATGTTGCCGCTCCTTACAGAACTTCAGGTGCAAGTGATACAATCTTCATGAATTTCGCGTTACGAAGTTCACGAGTCACAGGACCAAAGATACGTGTGCCGACTGGTTGCTCAGTAGTGTCATTTAACAATACACAAGCATTACTGTCGAAGCGAATGACAGAACCGTCTGGGCGACGAACGCCTTTACGGGTGCGCACTACTACCGCCTTCAGAACATCACCTTTCTTTACTTTACCGCGAGGAATCGCTTCCTTCACTGTAACCTTGATGACGTCACCGATATGTGCATAACGGCGGTGAGAGCCACCCAGAACCTTAATACACATTACCTTGCGCGCGCCAGAGTTATCTGCTGCGTCAAGTGTACTTTGCATCTGGATCATTGTTAGTGCTCCGCTAAATATTAAAACTAGACCCTCTCGGGTCGGGCTGCCTCTTTAAAAGGGACGCGAATTGTACCACCCTTTTTTTAAATTGGGTAGACAAAAAACAAGCGGCTCCAAAAAATTATTTGGAGCCGCTTATAAGTTATAGAATTACAAAGATTAAATCTTCGCTTTTTCTAGAACTTTAACCAATGTCCAAGACTTAGTCTTAGACAAAGGACGACACTCAGCGATTTCAACTTTGTCGCCTAGGCCACAAGTGTTGTCTTCGTCGTGTGCGTGTACTTTAGTCGTGCGTTTGATGAACTTACCGTAAATTGGGTGTTTTACAGTACGTTCAATAGCAACAACGATAGACTTGTCCATCTTGTCACTTACTACACGGCCTTGCTGGATGCGGTTAGTTTCGCTCATTATGCGCCTGCCTTTTCAGTCAAAACAGTTTTCACACGTGCGATGTCACGGCGTACAGCTTTTAGAGTATGAGTTTGCTGTAGTTGACCAGTTGCAGCTTGCATGCGCAAGTTAAACTGTTCACGTAGCAAATTCAATAGCTCAGCGTTAAGCTCTTCAACGTTCTTTTCGCGTAGATCTTGTGCTTTCATCACATCACCTGCTTAGTTACAAAAGTAGTTTTAACAGGCAGTTTACGCGCCGCTAGGCGGAACGCTTCACGTGCCAACTCTTCAGGTACGCCATTCATCTCGTACATAACTTTGCCTGGTTGGATTTGAGCAACCCAGTACGCAACTGAACCTTTACCTTTACCTTGACGAACTTCAAGAGGCTTTTCAGTAATAGGTTTGTCTGGAAAAACACGGATCCAGATTTGACCTTGACGCTTAATGTGACGTGTCATAGCACGACGTGCCGCTTCGATTTGACGTGCAGTCAGGCGACCACGGCCAACAGCTTTAAGACCGAATTCGCCGAAGCTTACTTCAGTACCTTTAGCTAGACCACGGTTACGACCAGTCATAACCTTGCGGAACTTAGTACGTTTTGGTTGTAGCATCGTTCGACTCCTTACTTACGGCCTTTACGCTGCTTCTTAGGCTTATCGCCTTTTGGCTCTACTGCGTTAGCAGCTGGCATACCGCCTAGAATCTCACCTTTGAAGATCCAAACTTTAATGCCGATCACACCGTATTGAGTGTGAGCCGAAGAAGTTGCGTAATCAATGTCTGCACGTAGAGTGTGTAGAGGCACACGGCCTTCACGGTACCACTCTGAACGTGCGATTTCAGCACCGCCAAGACGGCCGCCTACTTGTACTTTGATGCCTTTAGCGCCTAGACGCATAGCATTTTGTACCGCACGCTTCATTGCACGACGGAACATAACACGACGCTCTAGTTGAGACGCGATGCTATCAGCTACAAGCTGACCATCTAGCTCAGGCTTACGTACTTCAGCGATGTTAATTTGCGCTGGTACACCTGCGATTTTAGCTACAGCTGCGCGTAGCTTCTCTACGTCTTCACCTTTCTTACCGATAACAACGCCAGGACGAGCTGTGTGAATAGTCACACGGATGCTCTTAGCTGGACGCTCGATAACGATACGAGATAATGATGCTTTTTGTAGTTCCTTGGTAAGGAACTGACGTACCTTGAAGTCGCCGTCTAGGTTGTCAGCGAATTCGTTGGTATTAGCAAACCATGTAGCATTCCAAGGCTTGACGATGCCAAGACGAATACCATTAGGATGTACTTTCTGACCCATTGCTTACTCTCCTAGTCTTTAGCGATCTGCTACAACAATAGTGATGTGGCTTGAACGCTTCAAGATACGATCCGCACGACCTTTAGCACGAGGCATAATACGCTTCATGATAGGGCCCTCATCTACGAAGATTTTAGCGACATTTAGATCGTCGATATCTGCACCTTCGTTATGTTCCGCGTTAGCGATAGCTGACTCAAGAACTTTCTTAACTAAAACAGCAGCTTTTTTGTTGCTGAAAGTTAGAATTTCTAGAGCCTGGTCTACCGACTTACCGCGAATTTGGTCTGCAACTAAGCGAGCTTTCTGTGGAGAAATACGAGCAAAGTTATGTTTAGCTAAAGCTTCCATCATCTACTCCTTATTTCTTCTTAGCTTTCTTATCTGCAGCATGACCGCGATAAGTACGAGTTGGTGCAAATTCGCCTAGTTTGTGACCGATCATTTCTTCGGTAACGAAAACTGGGACGTGCTGACGACCATTATGGACAGCGATGGTCAAACCAATCATTGTTGGGATGATCATTGAGCGACGGGACCAAGTCTTAATAGGCTTTTTGTCTCCGCTTTCCACCGCTTTCTCTACCTTCTTCAGCAAGTGTAGGTCAATAAAAGGACCTTTCTTGAGAGAACGTGGCATGGCGATTCCTCTTTATAAATTATTTAGTGCGACGACGTACGATGTACTTGTCAGTGCGCTTATTCTTACGAGTCTTGAAGCCCTTAGTAGGAACGCCCCAAGGAGATACTGGGTGACGACCACCAGATGTGCGGCCTTCACCACCACCATGTGGGTGATCCACCGGGTTCATTACTACACCACGTACGGTTGGACGTACGCCGCGCCAGCGTGAAGCACCAGCTTTACCAAGTTCACGTAGCATATGCTCAGAGTTACCAACTTCACCGATCGTTGCACGACCTTCAGAAAGAACTTTGCGCATTTCACCAGAACGTAGACGGATAGTTACGTATGCACCATCGCGAGCGATGATTTGAGCATAAGCACCAGCCGAACGAGCTAGTTGTGCACCTTTACCAGGTTTAAGTTCAACACAGTGTACAGTAGAACCTACTGGGATGTTGCGCATCGGCAGAGTGTTACCTGCTTTGATTGCAGCATCTACGCCAGATTGAATCTGGTCGCCTGCGTTAACACCTTTAGGTGCAATGATGTAACGACGCTCACCGTCTGCGTACAGAACTAGAGCGATGTTAGCACTACGGTTTGGATCGTATTCTAGACGCTCAACTTTCGCTGGGATGCCATCTTTAGTACGTTTGAAGTCAACCAGACGGTAATGGTGTTTATGACCACCACCGATGTGACGTACTGTAATACGACCGTTGTTGTTACGACCACCGTTCTTAGAGTTTTTCTCTAGAAGTGGTGCGTATGGCTTACCCTTGTGCAGGTCAGCGTTAACAACTTTAACGACGTGACGACGACCAGGGGAAGTCGGCTTACATTTAACAATAGCCATTTTTACTACTCCTGTTATTCCGCGCCGCCAACGAAGTCAAGATCTTGACCTTCTTTCAAAGTAACGTAGGCTTTCTTAACGTCTGAACGACGGCCTTCACGCATACCTTGACGTTTGGTCTTACCCTTTAATACAAGAGTATTTACAGACTTAACTTCAACTTCAAATAGCTTTTCTACAGCTGCTTTGATCTCTTTCTTAGTTGCATCTTTAGCTACTTTGAAAACGATAGTGTTCGCTTTCTCAGCTGCCATAGTTGCTTTTTCAGAGATGTGCGGAGCACGTAGAACTTTTAAGATACGCTCTTCAGTGATCATGCTAGCATCTCCTCAACTTGCTTAACTGCGTCAGCAGTCATCAGAACCTTGTCGAAAGCGATTAGTGATACTGGATCAACACCAGCAACATCACGTGCATCTACTTTGTATAGGTTACGAGCAGCTAAGAATAGATTTTCATCTACTTCGCCAGTCACAATCAGAACGTCATTTAGCTCAAGCTCTTTAAGCTTAGCTACAAGTTCTTTTGTTTTTGGTGCTTCTACAGAGAAGTTATCAACAACGATTAGACGCTCTTGACGAATCAACTCAGAAAGAATGCTTTTCATAGCACCGCGGTACATTTTCTTGTTAACTTTTTGGCTGTGATCTTGTGGTTTCGCAGCAAAAGTAACACCACCTGTACGCCAGATTGGGCTACGAATTGTACCAGCACGTGCACGGCCAGTACCTTTTTGGCGCCATGGCTTAGCACCGCCGCCTGATACTTCAGAACGAGTCTTTTGAGCACGAGTACCTTGACGAGCACCTGCTGCATATGCAACAACTACTTGGTGTACTAGAGCTTCGTTAAAGTCACGTCCGAAAGTAGTCTCGGAAACAGTTAGTGCATCAGCACCTTTAACCATCAATTCCATTACTTACTCCTAGACGTTATGCTTTAACAGCAGGTTTTACGATCACGTTACCGCCTGTTGAGCCTGGTACTGCACCTTTAATAAGGAGTAGATTGCGCTCAGCGTCAACACGTACGATCTCTAGGTTTTGAGTCGTTACACGCTCAGCACCCATGTGACCTGCCATTTTCTTGCCTTTAAACACGCGGCCTGGAGTTTGACATTGGCCAATTGAACCCGGTGCGCGGTGAGACAAAGAGTTACCGTGAGTCATATCTTGAGTAGAGAAGTTCCAACGCTTGATAGCGCCTTGGAAGCCTTTACCTTTAGATGTACCAGTAACGTCTACTTTTTTAATTTCGTTGAAAAGTTCTACGTTTAGCTCAGCGCCAACTTCAAACTCTTCGCCGTTTTCTAAACGGAATTCCCAAAGACCGCGACCTGCTTCAACACCCGCTTTCGCGAAGTGACCAGCTTCAGGTTTAGTTACACGGTTAGCTTTCTTAGCACCAGTAGTTACTTGGATTGCTGCGTAGCCGTCTGTCTCAAGAGTTTTAACTTGAGAAATACGGTTCGCTTCAACCTCAACAACAGTTACTGGGATAGAAACGCCTTCTTCAGTAAATACGCGGGTCATACCCACTTTACGTCCGACTAGACCAATCATTATTCTTATCTCCCTTAACCTAGGCTGATTTGAACATCAACGCCAGCTGCAAGATCAAGACGCATTAGAGCATCAACAGTTTTATCTGTTGGCTCAACGATGTCGATCAAACGCTTGTGAGTACGAATTTCGTACTGATCACGTGCATCTTTGTTGACGTGTGGAGAGGTAAGAACAGTGAAACGCTCTTTACGAGTAGGAAGTGGAATAGGACCACGAACCTGTGCGCCAGTACGTTTTGCTGTTTCAACGATTTCCGCAGTTGAAGCATCGATTAGCTTGTAATCAAACGCTTTAAGGCGGATACGAATACGTTGGTTCTGCATGAGACAGAGCTCCAATTATTAAAAATTACACAAACAATATCGCCACTCAAGCTCGAAAGAACGAGAGAATGCCGATTGATTTATGTGAAACCGTAGCATCCAAAATTAGGACGCATTGTCAGTTAACTTTTGAAGTAAACACAAGGCTTACTATTTTTATTAACCGCGAACATAAGCTGAGTATACATTACTAGGTAAGACCTACTCCTCAGTGCTCATTGGTTCACAAACCGGCGTTAACCAGTGCGATGCATTATACAGATCACGTTTTAGTATGCAAGTGGTGTTGGAAGAATAATCGGAATATATTTGTGAAAAGGTTTCGAGGACAAGCTGCGTAACAAAAGTAGAGTAACAAGGGATGGGAGTGCGAAAGGAAAGCAAAAATAAAAATGGTGGGAAAGTGGAATAAAATAAAAGGGAAGCCGAAGCTTCCCTTTTCTTATGCAGTTCTTCTAATGAAGAGTGTGCAAAAATCTAAATGCTATTAAGCGAAGATTTTAGCTACAACACCAGCACCAACTGTACGGCCACCTTCGCGGATTGCGAAACGTAGACCTTCGTCCATTGCGATTGGAGCGATTAGCTCAACAGTCATTTGAACGTTGTCACCTGGCATTACCATTTCTACGCCTTCTGGTAGAGTGATATCGCCTGTTACGTCAGTTGTACGGAAGTAGAACTGTGGACGGTAACCCTTGAAGAAAGGAGTGTGACGGCCGCCTTCGTCTTTAGAAAGTACGTATACTTCAGACTCAAACTTAGTGTGTGGGTTGATTGAACCTTTAGCAGAAAGTACTTGGCCACGTTCAACGTCATCACGCTTAGTACCACGTAGAAGTGCACCAACGTTCTCACCTGCACGACCTTCGTCAAGCAGTTTACGGAACATTTCAACACCAGTACAAGTAGTAAGAGTAGTCTCTTTGATACCAACGATTTCTACTTCGTCACCTACACGTAGGATACCGCGCTCGATACGACCAGTAACTACAGTACCACGACCTTGGATTGAGAATACATCTTCAATAGGAAGTAGGAACGGTAGATCAACAGCACGCTCTGGAAGTGGAATGTAAGAATCTAGTGCTTCTGCAAGCTCAACGATCTTGTCTTCCCACTGCTTTTCGCCGTTTAGAGCGCCAAGTGCAGAACCTTGAATTACTGGAAGGTCGTCTCCTGGGTACTCGTACTCAGAAAGAAGTTCACGAACTTCCATTTCTACTAGCTCAAGTAGCTCTTCGTCATCAACCATGTCACATTTGTTCATGAATACGATGATGTAAGGGATACCAACTTGACGACCAAGTAGGATGTGCTCACGAGTTTGTGGCATAGGGCCATCTGTAGCAGCAACAACTAGGATACCGCCGTCCATTTGAGCAGCACCAGTGATCATGTTTTTAACATAATCGGCGTGTCCAGGACAGTCTACGTGTGCGTAGTGACGTTCAGGAGTATCGTACTCAACGTGAGAAGTTGCGATTGTGATACCGCGCTCGCGCTCTTCTGGAGCGTTATCGATAGATGCGAAATCTTTAGCAACACCGCCGTACACTTTTGCAAGTGTAGTACAGATAGCAGCAGTTAGAGTTGTTTTACCGTGGTCAACGTGGCCGATAGTACCAACGTTTACGTGCGGTTTCGTACGTTCAAATTTTTCTTTAGACACAATCGTGTTCCTTCCTAGTTATGATTCGCCACGTTCATTATTGAGCGAGACGCGCCAGAAATTGCTATTTTATGCGCCAACTCTCGTTAGCGCAATATTTGGACGCATTGTTCTTTCAAAAAATGAAAAAAATGCATCCCTTTTGTTTAACCACGCTCTGCAATGATTGCATTAGCAACATTTTTTGGCACTTCAGCGTACTCACTAAACTCCATAGAGTAAGAAGCACGACCTTGTGTCGCAGAACGCAAATCAGTTGCGTAACCGAACATGACAGACAACGGAACTTGTGCACGAATTATCTTCAGGCCAGCTGTCCCCTCGTCCATACCTTCGATGATGCCGCGACGACGGTTAATATCGCCAACAACGTCACCCATCCAGTCTTCTGGAGTAGTTACTTCAACTTTCATCATAGGCTCAAGCAAAACTGGTTGCGCTTCTAGTGCACCCGTTCTGAAAGCCATAGAGGCAGCGATTGTAAACGCCATCTCACTTGAATCTACTTCATGGTAAGAACCATCATATAGTGTAGCCTTGATATCCAAAACTGGATAGCCCGCTAATACACCATTGTTCATTTGCTCTTCAACGCCTTTAGCGACAGAGGTAATGAACTCTTTTGGCACGATACCATTGGCAATTTCATCTACGAAGACAAAGCCTTCACCGGCTTCTGATGGTTCCAGTTTCAGCCACACGTGACCGTACTGTCCTTTACCACCATGTTCGCGGATAAATTTACCTTCAGCTTTCGCTGTACCACGAATGGTTTCACGATAAGCAACTTGCGGATTACCAACGTTGCAGTTCACGCTGAATTCACGTTTCATGCGGTCAACGATGATATCTAAGTGCAGTTCACCCATACCAGAGATTAGTGTCTGGCCAGTTTCGTCATCCGTTTCAACACGGAACGATGGATCTTCTGCCGCTAGCTTACCTAACGCGATAGTCATTTTATCTTGATCAGCTTGCGAGCGAGGCTCTACAACGATCTGAATAACTGGATCTGGGAATTCCATACGTTCAAGAACAATTTTATGGTTCTGGTCACATAGAGTTTCACCAGTAGTAACATCTTTCAGGCCGATAATGGCTGCGATGTCACCTGCTCGTACTTCTTTTACTTCTTCACGTTTGTTTGAGTGCATTTGAACAATACGCCCCAAACGTTCACGTTGTTTCTTCACAGAGTTGTAAGCTGTTTTACCGCTTTCAACAACACCAGAGTAAACACGGATGAAAGTTAAAGTACCAACAAATGGGTCTGTTGCAATTTTAAATGCTAGCGCTGAGAACGGTTCTTTGTCGTCCGCGTGACGCTCAATTTCATTCTCGTCATCATCGATACCCTTAATTGCAGGTACATCGACTGGAGAAGGAAGGAAATCAACAACTGCATCTAGAACAGCTTGTACACCTTTGTTTTTGAATGCACTGCCACAAGTAGCAAGTACGATTTCATTATTAAGGGTACGTGTACGAAGACCTTGTTTGATTTCAGCTTCTGTTAGTTCACCTTCTTCAAGGTACTTATCCATCAGCTCTTCATTTGCTTCTGCAGCAGCTTCAACAAGTTCTGTTCGATATTCTTCAGCCATTTCTTGCATGTCTGCAGGAATATCTTCGTACGTGAAAGTCATGCCTTGGTCAGCTTCGTTCCAGTTAATTGCCTTCATCTTGATAAGATCGACAACGCCTTGGAAGTTTTCTTCAGCACCAATGTTCAGTTGAATTGGAACAGGAGTTGCGCCTAGGCGATCCTTGATCTGTTCAACTACACGCAAGAAGTCTGCGCCTGTACGGTCCATTTTATTAACGAAAACCATACGTGGAACTTGGTACTTATCAGCTTGACGCCATACAGTCTCTGACTGAGGTTCAACACCAGATGAGCCACAGAACACAACAACAGCACCATCAAGTACACGCAAAGAACGTTCTACTTCGATAGTGAAGTCAACGTGTCCCGGAGTGTCGATGATATTAATACGGTGGTCAGAGTACTGAGCTTCCATACCACGCCAAAACGTAGTCGTCGCTGCTGAAGTGATCGTAATACCGCGCTCTTGCTCTTGCTCCATCCAATCCATGGTTGCTGCACCATCGTGAACTTCGCCGATTTTGTGAGAAAGACCGGTATAGAACAGAATACGTTCACTTGTGGTTGTTTTACCTGCATCTACGTGAGCAACGATACCGATATTACGGTATTGCTCAATAGGAGTTTTACGAGCCACGGTTGAATCCTCTTATTAGAGACTTAGGGACTATTGCTATGTCTAGATTATGCGTAAAAAGCGATACTTCGCTAAAAAGTGCTTGCCCTAGAAATAGCAATAGTTCCTAGCATAAGCATAGGAACTAAAGAAGTGCCGCAAGGAACCTTGCAGCACTAAAAAGGTATTACCAGCGGTAATGTGCGAACGCTTTGTTTGCGTCAGCCATACGGTGAACGTCTTCACGTTTCTTAACCGAAGTACCTTTGTTCTCAGACGCGTCTAGCATTTCAGCAGCTAGGCGTTGAGCCATAGATTTTTCACCACGCTTACGCGCAGCTTCAACTACCCAACGCATAGCAAGAGCGTTACGGCGAACCGGACGAACTTCTACAGGTACTTGGTAAGTTGAACCACCCACACGGCGAGATTTAACTTCTACCGCTGGACGAACATTTTCAAGAGCTTCTTCAAATACAGCTAAGTGATCTTTACCAGATTTCTCAGCCATAACTTCTAGTGCAGTGTAAACAATCTTCTCTGCAGTAGATTTTTTTCCGTCAACCATAAGGATGTTAACGAATTTTGCCAGCAGTTCAGATTTGAACTTAGGATCTGGAAGGATCTTACGCTGGCCTATAACGCGACGACGTGGCATGGAATTTCTCCGTTGTCTTCTTCAGGTTTTTTCCAAAACTTTTCAGAATAATAAATAAATAGTGTTTGGCCTTACTTAACGCTTTCTTTTAAAAAAAGACGCATTAAGACTTAGGACGTTTCACACCATACTTAGAACGACCTTTCTTACGGTCGTTAACGCCTGCACAGTCAAGTGCACCGCGAACAGTGTGGTAACGCACACCTGGTAAATCTTTAACACGACCACCACGGATAAGAACAACACTGTGTTCTTGAAGGTTATGACCTTCGCCGCCGATGTATGAAGTAACTTCAAAGCCGTTAGTTAGACGAACACGACATACTTTACGTAGTGCTGAGTTCGGTTTTTTTGGAGTAGTAGTATATACGCGAGTACATACACCACGTTTTTGTGGGCACGCTTCTAGTGCAGGCACGTTGCTTTTAACAACCTGCTTTACACGAGGAGTACGTACCAACTGGTTAATAGTTGCCATTAACTAGCTCCTGATTTACTTGAAAGTAAGCTTGATGAAAAATCTAGCCCTATTACACATAGTGTAAATAGGGACGCAAAATTCTATTCAGCAGTGGGATGTGTGTCAAGAAATATACAGATCTTTTTTAGCCGTCTAGAGCTCAGGATGGTCTTTTTTTAACCACACTGATAAAATACAGCTACCAAGTGACTGATTTATCGTTCAAAACAGTCAGTTTTACGAATCCATCGAAGTCCACTTGATCCAGAGTGCTTGAAGCAAGTTGTTGTAAACCTCGGCTATAAAGATCTGTTTTTAATACCGACACATGTTCAACGGTTGAGATTTGATTGAATAACTCATGATTTGGAAGGCAAACATACACCGCATCTTCAACCAAAAGGATATGATCCTTTTGTTGTGAGTACGTCAATGCAAGCTTGAGTTTGTCTACTGATTTTACAATATGAAGCATAACGTTCCCTAGAAAGTCAGTATTTTTTGGCTCTGAGCTAACTTCTGCGTCAACTCATTCATTTCTAGCGCAGTCACATCGATCAGTAGGTTATCGGTCGAGAGACCAAACTGATTGAGGCTATGTTGGCACACGTAAACCTGCTCGATGTCGTAGAGGTCCATAAGCTTGAATGCAGAAATATAGTCACGTGATAGGGATTCATCAGGCTGTTGCGCCTTGAGAAGCTGTGTAACGCCATCACCGACAAAGAATACGCTAATGTCTTCACTGTAAGCTGAAGCCGCTAACAATGCGTCTAGCCCTTCCCTACCCGCAGCCGTTGTATGAGGGAAGCTGTTAAATATAAAGGCCAATTTACTCAAAACTGCACAACCCTATCTTGTGTTAATAGCGCTTCAGATAAACTCCCTAAGCCGGCCTGAGTGAATCCAGACGCTAGATTAGATGCGCTTAACTGATGTTGCGCCGCTTCTTCAGTGCTGATCACTCCACGCCTTAGCGCCGCAGCCACACACGTTTCAAGGCTAACATTGTGCTCGTCCGCCAGTTTTTGCCAAGCGGCAGCCAAATCAAATTCATCGTTAGCAGGTACAGTAATGCCAGAGCCATTGCTGACGCCGTCTTGATAGAAGAACACACTGTGAAGTTTGTGGCCCTGTTTCAATAGAGCCACGGCAAACTGATAAGCACTTCTTGCGGATTGTGAGCCGTAAACGGGCCCATTGACTAAGAGTGTATAGCTTAACAACCCTCTTCATCCTCTGTTTTACGTTGGCGGATGTACAAGTACACTGTGTGCTTAGAGATATTCAATCGCTCAGCAACACGGTTAATCGCGTCTTTGATGTCGAAAATACCTTTGTCGTATAGCTCCATCACGATTTGGCGATTTTTGGTGTTGTTCGATACAGATTTGTCTGCATTGATTTCTTCAATCGTGCGTTCAACCGTTTGGTCGACAAGTTCTTCAACATCACTAGCAAAGTTAACAGATGACGCAGCTTCGTCCGCGTCTTGCGTAGGCATGAAAGATTGCAGCACTTGTGAGAATGGCGCATCTAAGTTCACGTTAATACACAGTAAGCCAATCACTCGGTCTTCACCATTGCGGATAGCAACCGTGATCGACTTCATTAGTACCCCGCCTTTAGCGCGAGTAAAATATGAACGAGAGAAGTTACGCTTAGAACCTTCAATATCTTTCAACATCTTCAATGCAAGATCGGTGATTGGCGAACCAACCTGACGACCTGTATTTTCACCATTGGCAATTTTAATCGCCGAAGTATTGAGGTCTTCTAAAGAGTGTAAAACGATTTCACAAAACGGACCGATCAGACTCGCAATACCATCAACTACGGCCTCATAAGATCTTAAGATAATTTTATCGTGTTCACTGAATGGCATGACATGGACTGATTCCATTTCGAGTAACATGTCCGCATTGACTGTTTCTGTAGTAGTCACTTATTCCTTACCTTCGTGTGAAAAATCAACAAATTTATGTAAGTTTATCAGAAAATTTTAATTGCACACCTAGCTAACATTGCAACTAGTGATTTAGAACAAGTTTAAAAATCAAATACTCATATTCAAGTCATAAAAAAAGCCTAACTTAAAGTTAGGCTTTTTATTCAATCAACGTATTTAGTACGAGGTTGTGAACTGATATTACTGTGCAGGAGCTGCTTCAGCGTTATCGATGTTTAGTAGCTCTACTTCGAATACTAGCGTCGAGTTAGCTGGGATAGTCGGTGTATCTTGCTCACCGTATGCTAGCTCTGGCGGGATAACGAACTTGTACTTAGAACCCACTTGCATCAGTTGTACGCCTTCCGTCCAGCCTGGGATAACGCGGTTTAGAGGGAATGTTGCAGGTTCGCCACGGTCGTAAGAGCTATCGAACTGAGTACCGTCTGTTAGCGTACCTTTGTAGTGTACCTGAACCGTATCAGTGTCTTTTGGAGATGCGCCTTCGCCAGCCGTCATTACTTGGTAAAGTAGACCAGATTCAGTTTGCTTCACACCTTCAGTTTTAGCGAACTCAGCGCGGAAGTCATCACCCGCTTTCTTCACTTCTGCAGACTTTTCTGCCGCTTGTGCTTGCATCGTTTCAGCAACACGCTTGTCTAGAGCTTCAAGAGCTGCACGAGTCTCTTCTTCGTTAAGTGCCGTCTTCTCTGCGAATACGTCTTCGATACCTTGAAGAACCATCGCTTTGTCTAGGTTAATACCTAGCTCGCTTGGCTTATCAATGCTTGTGCTTAAGTAATTAGCGAAAGATACACCGATTGCGTATGCCGCTTTGTCATCTTCTGTTTTAAAGTTTACTGCTGCAACTTTAACTTCTTCTACCTGTGGAGCTTCTGCCTTTGGTTCTTCTTTCTGACAACCAACTGCTAGCATAACCGTTGCGGCAAGCAGTGATACTTTTAAAACTGATTTCATTGAATTCTCCAATTAATGGCCAAGCCATTGGTTATTGTGCACAAATCTAATGATTAGATTGGTGTGAATACGTTAGTTATAACAATATACTAGTCATATGTCTTTCGACACAAACCGGATTATTGGATGTGATGCGAATATTTTTCCACTCATTGCTATGTACGATTGTCATCACCTTGTTAAATGGCTGCTTTTTCTTCCAAGATGATGACCAACGCTGGGAAATTGAACCCAACGGCGCCACCAGCTTTGCCCTAAGTAGAGATGGACGCTTCGCGCTGCTCTACTCGCAGCAAAAACAGCTGCTCCTTTGGGATCTTGCCCAGAACAAAGAACTGGCTCAGCTTGGCCCACAAGATCAATCCGAAAATCAAGTATCGCGTATTCGCATCTCTGACAATGGTCGCTTTGCCATTACCGCCAGTCAGATGAATTTCGCCGTTTGGGACTTATCTTGGACACAAGCTGAAGGGCTATGGTCGATTTCCGATGGCTTAATTCGCGATGTTGATATCTCTAGCAATGGTGAAAAAGTACTGCTGGGCCTATCTAATGGCAAAGCTATCTATGTGGACTTAGTCACCGGACGCCGTCTGGAGTTCCTCGCTCACCGAGAAAAAGTAAATTCCGTCTCTCTCTCTTCGAATGGGCGCTACGCATTATCGGGAGGTAACGACTACAAAGCTTACCTTTGGGATACCGAATCAGGCTTGGTAATACGCACCTTTGAACACGAACAAAGAGTCGTTCGAGTTGCGCTACAACGGGATGGAGAATTGGCTTTTACCTCCGATGGCGGCAATCAAGCGATGATCTGGGATCTAGAAACGGGTGAACCTCAAGCGCAATTGCAGAGCTGGTCTCGACAGCTGATATTCTCCAGTGCTCGCTTTTCTGACGACGGCAGTATGTTGGTGACGGGTACGCCATCAAGCCAAGTGAGCGTGTGGAATACTCAAGATGGAAAACGAATTTCTCGCCACGATGCTGAGCCACTAAAAGATGCTCGCCCTCCTCGTGCTGTAGTGTATGATGCAGCCTTTGATGATAAGAACCGTGTGATATCGGGCACCTCAGCGGGCATTGCCCAAGCTTGGAATGTGGATTAAGAACGATGACAGAAAAGCGAGTTGAACAACTAGAAAGCCGCGTAAATGACCTAGAGTGTCAGCTAGCTTTCCAAGAACAGACCATTGAAGAACTCAATGAAGCGCTTAGCCAGCAACAAATGTTGATCACGAGAATGCAAGACCAGATGAAGTTCGTGGTGGGCAAAGTGAAAAATATGGATGGCTCTAACTTAGCAGACGCATCAGAAGAGACGCCACCTCCACACTATTAAGTGCGGTTTAAAGGTAACGAATTAATTCTAGCGACGCATATCGTTAGTCTCTCGTCGTCGATGTGTAAACACATTTTAGGACGGGGCATAGAAAACTAAAAGGGCGACAGATGCTTATCTGTCGCCCTTTTGTTTGTTTAGTCTGCGCTAATTCAACTAAAGCCAGTTAAGCCAATACAAACTTAGTCATCGGCATAAATTTTCACTTCCACGCAGCCATTAGTATCAACACTCGCACGGTACATTCCTGAACTGTTCATACCGAAGTGGATATCACCTTGACCATCAATAGCAATCAAGCCACCTTCTCCGCCCATGGTTTTCAATTCACCTTGAATGATCGTCTCACAAGCCGTGTGCACATCTTCTTTGAGATAACGCATTCGTGCTGCTACATCACTGGCAACCATTTTACGTAGAAAGAACTCGCCCATTCCTGTCGTTGAGACGGCCACGTTGCCATTTTCAGCAACAGTGCCTGCACCAATAATAGGAGAATCACCTACACGGCCGTATTTCTTATTGGTTACGCCACCTGTGCTGGTTGCTGCCGCTAAGTTTCCGGCTTGGTCTAATGCGACCGCACCAACCGTGCCGTATTTCTTGTCGTCTGGGTATTTATCAGCTTGCTCTTCATCATATTTTGCTTCCGACAAAGCAAAGATACCTTTCTCTTTCATCGACTGAAGTTGGTCATAACGACGCTCAGTAAAGAAGTAATCTTGCTCGGTAAAGGTGTAGTCGTGGTCAAACGCAAACTTCTCTGCACCTTCACCAATCAGCAGCACATGGTCGCTTTTAAGCATCACATCACGCGCAAGCTCTATCGGGTTTTTAATATGACGGACACCGGCAATAGCACCCGCATCCATTTCGCGACCGTGCATCACAGAAGCATCCATCTCAACAAATTCATCATGAGTTAAAACAGAGCCTTTACCGGCATTAAAATGCGGGCTGTCTTCCATCACCTTGACTGACGCAACCACTGCATCCAGCGCATCGCCACCCGATTGCAAAACTTGATAGCCAGCCAAAACCGATTTTTCCAAAGCCTCGGTAATACCCGTTTTTAATTCATCGCTCATTTGCTCTCGTAAGATGGTTCCTGCACCACCATGAATGGCAATTGAAAAAGGCTGTGACATGCGAACTCCCCACTGACGTCGTCTTATAATGTTGTGCTATCAATACCACATCCATGGTTTGATGTCTGATAGCGAAAACCAAACTTTTTACGAATGCTTAGATTTGCGGATGCTTAGATTTACGGATACTAAGTTCGCTAGATTAAAAGTCAGCTCAAAAAGCGAGACTCCTTAAACGAAAAAAACCTCCACAAGGGAGGCTTTCAATATTCTTAAACTAAACCGTTAGTTCGGTATTAGTGAGAACCACAGCTACCGCCGCCGCAGCAGCCGTCTTTTTTCTCTTCAGCGTGGTCATGGCCTTCGCCACCACAGCAACCACCTTCGTGATCATGATCGTGGTCGTGACCGCCACAGCCGCCTTCTTGGTGTACGTGACCGTGTTGAACTTCTTCTTCAGTCGCTTCACGAACCGCTACAACTTCAACGTCAAACGTTAGAGTTTGGCCAGCTAGCATGTGGTTACCGTCAACAACAACTTCGTCGCCATCTACTTCAGTCACTTCAACTGGGATTGGACCTTGGTCAGTATCCGCTAGGAAACGCATGCCAACTTCGATTTGCTCAACACCTTGGAATACGTCTGCAGGAACACGTTGAACTAAGTCATCGTTGTGCTCGCCGTAAGCGTCTTCTGGAGTAACCGTTGCTGAGAACTTGTCGCCAGCTACTTTGCCTTCAAGCTCTTTTTCAAGACCTGTAATTAGGTTGTTGTGACCGTGAAGGTAATCTAGTGGAGCTTCTGCAGTTGATTGGTCAACTACTACGCCATCTTCAAGTTTCACTTGATATGCAACACTAACTACTACGTTCTTTTCAATTTTCATGAGAGCTCCAAGGAGGTTTGGACTAAGCTCGAACAGTTGAGCTTAGGAAAAATTCTGTACCGGGATATTATGGGGATCAATTAACGAAACTCAATCATTCTGGCTTAAAAATACCGATCATTTCTTGATTCGCGTGTTCAGATTTCTCTACAGTTTTCGGTTTACGCTGCTCAGTGAAGTCACAATCGACGCATTCCACCAGCTCGATATTATTTTCAACCCACCAGCGGAGTGTGTCTTGAGTCTTGCAGCTTGGGCAGCTCGCCCCTGCGATAAAGCGTTTTTTCTGTTTCACGTTGATATCCTTTACTACTCTGGATTCGCAGTTCTTCCGCTCTAGCTCGATTAAAGGCAAAGCAGAGACCACGTTTATTATTAGATTAGTTATCTAGACTGTTATTTCTATGCTCAAGCTATATTTCTATAGTTCAAGCATTAGTTATCACTTCCAGCTACTGCCAATAGTTACGAGATTGGTGATCGTTTTCCATCTCGTGTCCAAAAATCTCTTCGAGTTCTTTACGAGCCTCTTTCGCTCGTTGGGCCAACTCAGCATCTTCATTATGCTGAGGAAGTAACTCTTTCAGCATACCATTATCCAATTTCCTAAAGTGTGCTTCTGCTCGCTTCGCTTTATATGGGTGCATTCCAAGTTCGGTCAATGTTTGACGGCCTAAATCTAATGCCCCAAGGAAGGTTTCACGAGAGTAGTTACTCACACCGTGGTTAAGTAATTGATACGCTTCAACACGGCTTCGAGCTCGCGCTAAGATCTTTAAGCGTGGAAAGTGCTGCTTACACAAATCGACGGTTTTCATAATTTCATCAGGAGAGTCAGTACACAACACGATGGCTTCCGCCTTGTCTGCACCGGCTGCCCGCAACAGTTCTAGGTGAGTGGAATCTCCGTAAAACACTTTGTAGCCGAATTTTCTTAGGATATGGATTTGGCTGGCATCACTTTCAAGGACGGTAATACGAATCTTGTTGGCATACATCAAGCGACCAATGATCTGACCGAAACGACCAAAGCCTGCAATGATCACTCGAGGGCTACGATCAACCACATCCGAAGACATCGCGCTTTCACTGATTTGATTAAGCTGACGCGCAAAGAATCGGTCTTGCAGCTTAAGCATCAATGGCGTGGTCACCATAGACAGGCTCACAACAACCAGTAAGAACGACACTTGGTCGCCGCTTAAGATGCCTTGTGCACTCGCAGCGGTAAAAATTACAAAGGCAAACTCACCACCTTGGCTGAGAATCATCGCCATACGACTGCGCGCTTTAGCTTGAGTGCCAAAGATACGAGCCAGCGCATACAGCACTAATCCTTTCAATACGACCAGAGACGACACCGCAATCAGTATTGCGAATGGGCTTTCTGCTAGTAAACCTAAATTCACCGCCATACCAACCGAAATAAAGAACAAGCCAAGCAGTAACCCTTTGAATGGGTCAATCGCGATTTCAAGCTCGTGTCGATATTCACTTTCAGCCAGAAGTACGCCCGCCAAGAAAGTACCTAATGCCATCGACAAACCAATCTGCTGCATGATGACAGCAATACCAATCACCAATAACAGCGCTGCTACCGTGAACAACTCACGCACACCGCTCATGACTACGTAGCGGAACAGCGGTCTCAACAAGAAATGACCACCAACAAGCAAGCCTATCACACCGCCTAGCATCCATAACATGTCCGCCCAACTGCCACCGGTATTACCCGCAAGCAGAGGCAACATCGCTAGCATCGGGATGACTGCAATATCTTGGAAAAGTAATACCGCAAAACCTGACTGTCCTGCTTCTTTGCCACCAAGTTCTCGCTCTTCAATAACACGCAACGCAATAGCGGTCGAAGACAAAGCTAAACCCATGCCGATGACTAAGCTAGTTTGCCAAGTTAAACCAAACATGCACGCGATAGCGGTAATAATCAGGGTGGTGATCAGTACTTGCGCGCCACCGAGTCCGAGAATGGGGGCTCGCATCTGCCACAGTTTTTTCGGGTTAAGTTCGAGACCAATCAAGAAGAGTAGCAGTACCACCCCGAATTCGGAGAAGTGTAGAATCGCCTCGACATCACTGATTAAACCAAGCCCCCACGGGCCAATCGCCACGCCAGCTAATAGATAGCCGAGTACTGAACCTAATCCCGCGCGCTGTGCGATAGGAACCGCAACCACAGCAGCGGCTAAAAATATAACGCTACTTTGTAGAAAATCGTTAGTCAGAGCCATCATCTGCTCCTATATCTTGTAGCGGGTCTCGCAACCAATTTCGATACGCTTCTGCATGTTGGTAACGCGTCATATCGGTGACATTTCGTGCCCAATGTAAAACCAAAGGTGACATCCAGTGCATCTGGCACAAAGCAGCGGTTAGCTCAAAGGGTTGCAAAATCTCTTGTAATGGATATTTATTATAGCCTGCAGCACCAAACGCCTCTTCTTTACCACCTGTTGTAATAACGCTACGCCAGTGTTTACCTTTAAGCGCACTTTGCTCGCCAAACGCAAAACCTTTGCCTAGCACGCGATCAAACCACTCTTTCAACAACGAAGGACAGGAATACATAAACAAAGGGTGTTGGAACACGATCACATCATATTCAAGCAGCAATGCATGCTCGTAAGGCACATCAATAAAGAAGTCAGGATAGATGGCGTAGAGATCGTGGACTTTGACATTCCCAAGCGACTCTATCTTTTTAACCATGATCTGGTTAGCGATAGAGGTTTGCGGCTCTGGGTGCGCATAGATGACCAGCACCTTTGGCACGGGGTTGTCTGTCGAGGGAGTATTACTCATTCCTTTGAAACATTCCTTTGAAGGCTAAACGGTGGCAAGGCCACAAGAATTTAAGCAAAAGTTACTAATATGTTATTGGCATAATAACGCAAATTGCATTGTGATCGACTTTTATCTGGTTTCAGCCTACTATGCAGGCGTCTGTTCACCTCTAATTTCTATGCTATTTCAATTATGATTACTTTCTCTGATATTCAATTGCTACGCGGCGGTAAGCCACTCCTCGACCAAGCGTCTGCCACTTTTCAGCCTGGCGACAAGATCGGTTTGGTTGGCAAAAATGGCTGTGGTAAATCTACGCTGTTCGCCCTAATTAAGGACGAGCTGTCTATTGATGCGGGCTCATTCAGTAAACCAGCCCATTGGGAAATGGCTTGGGTTGCTCAAGAAACACCAGCATTAGAAAGAACAGCCATTGAATACGTAATTGATGGCGACCGCGAATACCGTGGCCTTGAAGATCAACTAGAGAAAGCTGAACAAGCCGACAACGGTACATTGGTAGCAGAGATCCACGGCAAGATTGAAACCATTGGTGGTTACAGCATCAAAGCACGTGCCGCCGAGTTATTGGATGGCCTAGGATTTCGCCAAGAACAAATGACATGGAACCTAACCCAGTTCTCGGGTGGTTGGCGTATGCGTTTGAACCTAGCGCAAGCCCTACTGTGTCGCAGTGATCTACTGCTACTCGATGAACCTACCAACCACTTGGATTTAGACGCAGTAATGTGGCTAGAACGTTGGTTACAAAACTACCCAGGAACGCTAGTGCTTATCTCGCACGATAGGGACTTCTTAGATCCTATCGTCAACCGCATCGTGCACGTTGAAAATCAACAGCTCAATGAGTATACGGGTAACTACTCATCGTTCGAAACCCAACGAGCGCAAAAGCTAATTCTGCAACAAGCGATGTACCAAAAGCAGCAGAAACAGATGTCTCACATGCAGAGCTACATTGACCGTTTCCGTTATAAAGCCTCAAAGGCTCGCCAAGCGCAAAGCCGTATTAAAGCGCTGGAGAAAATGGAACAAGTGCTGCCCGCTCAGTTTGATAACCCATTCAGCTTTGAGTTTAGAGAACCAGACGCGCTGCCGAACCCAATCATGATGATGGATGAAGTATCAGCGGGCTACGATGACAACCTGATTCTAGAAAAGATTCGCTTGAATCTAGTACCGGGCAGTCGTATCGGCCTACTGGGTCGAAACGGTGCAGGTAAATCAACGCTGATTAAACTGCTTTCAGGCGAACTGAAACAGCAAGGTGGAGAGCTGAGCTATTCGCAAGGCGTTAAGATGGGTTACTTCGCTCAGCACCAATTAGAGACGCTGCACCCAGAAGAAACACCGCTGCAACACATGATGCAGATTGCCCCTAAACACACAGAGCAACAACTGCGTGACTACTTAGGTAGCTTTGGCTTCCAAGGTGAAAAAGCCCTCGACAAGGTTGCACCATTCTCTGGTGGTGAAAAAGCACGTTTGGTATTAGCGCTACTGGTATGGCAAAAACCAAACCTGTTGCTACTCGATGAACCAACTAACCACTTGGATCTCGACATGCGTCAGGCGCTGACGTTTGCGTTGCAGACGTTTGAAGGAGCGATGGTTATCGTATCGCACGACCGTTACCTACTTCGTGCCACTACTGATGATTTATACCTTGTACACGACCGTCAAGTTGCACCGTTTGATGGTGATCTAAGCGATTACTACAAGTGGCTAACCGAACAACAGAAAGTTGAGCGCAAAGAAGCACAAGCATTGGCACCAGCAAAAGACGGCGCCAACAGTGCAGCAGCGAAAAAAGAGCAAAAACGTAAAGAAGCCGAGTTCCGTAAACTGACGGCACCACTGCGTAAAAAGCTAACTCAATTTGAAAAGCAAATGGATAAGCTGACGCTATCTCTCGAAGAAGCTGAGCAAGAATTATCCGACACTTCACTGTATGAAGCTGAAAATAAGGCTAAACTGAATAAAGTACTCGCTCTACAAGCGAGCAGTAAGTCACAGCTAGAAGAAGTTGAAATGGATTGGATGTCCACTCAAGAAGAGCTTGAGCAGATGGAACTGGATATGGATAGCTTATGAGCCCAGAGCACGCCCCAATATCACTAACACTGGAACGACTATGGCAATTTAGCCTTCAGTATTACAGTGTGCGCGGTGTTAAGGATGCGTGCTTAGCTTTGCAAAACCAATTCCATGGCAACGTCAATCTACTGCTGCTTCTCAAATGGCTTGATGAGCAGCAACTCTCTTTTGCTGAGGAAGAGTGGCACAAGGTTCAACAATGCTTAAGTCGCTCTGAAACCTTGCTCCATAGTTATCGGGAGCTGCGCAAACACCTCAAAGCACACGTTGTCGATTCTCTCTACCGTGAAGCACTCCAATTTGAGCTGCAGCTTGAAAAGCAACAACAGTCCGACCTCGTCGATTGCATTAAGTCTCTTCAACTTACTGCGAACCAACAATCACCGCTCGCTTTACAGTACTGTCGTTTATTAGGGGCGGAAAATCTCTACGCCGCTTTTTCTGAACCAGCACCACAGCCCTAACGCATTCCCTTTTCCTTTTATTCAATCAAGCTCCAAGCTTACTTGGGACTATCGCTCTTCGTGCTCACGCGATGGTGACTCGGATTATTAGCAAGATATAGAGCTTAACCTCTATAATATTCAACCAGTTACCCATAACCTGTTTTGTAACCCATATAAGTGAAACTCTTGCGCTTATGACGAGAATCAACCAAGCTCAAATAAAAACGTGGGCCTTTCACTACAAGCTCAACACTTTATCAAAGCCCATAAAAGAAGCATGGACTGTTTTATGACAATATTTACCGCAGCGGCCGGTCTCTCTAATCCGCACTTACAAACCTTAGTGCCACGGTTTATTAGAAAGCAGGCGCTGTTTGCCCCTCACTGGCAAACCTTAGAAACTCCCGACGGCGATTTCCTAGACCTTGCATGGAGTGAATCGCCTGATGGTGACAACTCGACTAATGACAATCCAAGCTCTGACAAACTAAGTAACAAGCCGATATTCGTTCTATTCCACGGATTAGAAGGGAGCTTTGAGAGCCCTTACGCCAACGGGCTGATGAATGCCTTTGCTAAAGATGGTTGGCTATCAGTGATGATGCACTTTAGAGGTTGCAGCGGAAAACCAAATCGCTTGGCTCGTGCATACCATTCAGGTGAAGTCGAAGATGCGCGCTTTTTCCTAAGGCATCTGCACGCGCAGTTTCCCAACAATCCTAAGGTTGCGGTTGGCATATCTTTAGGTGGAAACATGCTGGCGAACTATTTGGCTGAGTACGCGGACGATCCTCTACTTTCGGCGGCAACGATAGTTTCTGCACCTTTTGACTTAGCGTGTTGTTCTAGTCGCATTGAGCAGGGCTTTTCCAAGCTCTATAAAAAGTACCTGCTCAATTCTTTGAAATCGAATGCGTTGAAGAAACATAAGCTACTGCAAGAGAAGATTGGCATCTCTGCGGAAAGCATCAGGAAGATCGACAAGCTGTACGAGTTTGATGAACGAATCACTGCGCCTCTGCACGGGTTCAAGAATGCACAAGACTATTACGCGCAATGCTCAGCATTGCCTAAATTGAATCGGATTAAGCTTCCCACACAAATCATTCATGCCAAGGACGATCCTTTCATGACTGATGATGTGATTCCAAAGTTCGTTCTGCCCGATAATATCGATTATCGACTGTTCCAGAAAGGCGGCCATGTCGGGTTCATTACGGGTAGCACACTCAAGCCTAGATTTTGGTTAGAAGAAGCATTACCCGCCTACTATGAAAGTATCCAAGATTCGGCATAATGACCGAGCCTTATTAAATAGAAGTGAAAATATTACTAAGCTCATTCATTTCTACATCAATAAACCTATCCATGAACATAAAAGAGAGAAGTATTTATGATCATCCCATGGCAAGACATTGCGCCAGAGACACTGGAAAACCTCATTAAAGAATTCGTGCTGCGTGAAGGTACAGACTACGGTGACATAGAAGTTTCACTGCAAAACAAAATTGACCAAGTGAAACATCAATTAGCCTCAGGAGAAGTGAGTATCGTGTTTTCTGAGCTGCATGAAACCGTTGATATTCAAGTCACAAAACGCTTCTAGGCTGCGCTCATAAAGGAGCCGTGTTATAGTGGTAAACGATTGCTAACAAGTAAGTTACTCAAAAGACAAGGGTTGTCATGTCCGCTAAACATCCAATTATTGCGGTGACGGGTTCATCTGGAGCCGGCACCACCACTACCTCAGAAGCCTTCCGAAAAATGTTCAATATGATGGACGTAAAGGCTGCTTGGGTTGAAGGAGACAGCTTCCATCGCTTCACTCGCCCAGAGATGGACGTCGAGATCCGTAAGGCGCGCGAGCAAGGTAAGCACATCAGCTACTTTGGCCCACAAGCTAACGATTTTGGTGCATTAGAAGAGTTCTTCCGTCAATACGGTAATGAAGGTACGGGCAAAGTCCGCAGCTACCTACACACCTTTGATGAAGCCGTGCCTTATAATCAAATGCCCGGCACCTTCACACCATGGCAAGAGATCCCTGAAAATTCCGATGTGATGTTTTACGAAGGCCTACACGGCGGTGTGGTAGATGGGGACATCAATGTTTCTCAACACGTCGATTTGCTTATCGGCATGGTGCCTATCGTAAACCTAGAATGGATCCAAAAATTCGTTCGTGACACACGCGATCGTGGTCATTCTCGCGAAGCAGTAATGGACTCAATTGTTCGCTCGATGGATGATTACCTTAACTACATTACTCCTCAGTTTTCGCGTACTCACATCAACTTTCAGCGTGTTCCAACGGTAGACACATCAAACCCTCTCAATGCTAAAGGGATCCCAAGTTTAGATGAAAGCTTCGTTGTTATACGCTTACGCGGCATCAAAAACGTCGATTTCCCTTATCTTCTGGCTATGATTGATGGCTCATTTATGTCGCGCCACAACACGCTTGTAGTACCTGGCGGCAAGATGAGTTTTGCTATGGAGCTCATTGTAAGGCCTATCCTGCAACAACTTATAGAAACCGGGAAAATAGGCTAACAAAACAACATTCTGGTTGATTACTTTTCATACCGTGATCATGTGCACAATTTTGCGTAAAAAATCGTAGCTTGGTCACGATTAAAATCAAGAAATAGTACCTGAAAAAGGATACTATTCTTAAACGAAACACAAGATAGCTTGCAGCACTCAACGAGTGCTCTTATCCTAGCTAGGTCAATTCAGGCTTAGCTAAAATATGGAAAGCGGCAAGCATACCCTGCAGAGGAAGTAAGATATTATGGTTCTAGGTAAACCCCAAACCGATCCAACATTAGAGTGGTTCCTTTCACACTGTCATATTCATAAGTACCCTTCAAAAAGTACTTTGATTCATGCTGGTGAAAAGGCAGAAACCTTGTACTACATCGTTAAAGGTTCTGTGGCAGTTCTTATCAAAGACGAAGAAGGTAAGGAAATGATTCTTTCTTACCTAAACCAAGGCGACTTCATCGGTGAGCTTGGCTTGTTCGAAGAAGACCAAGAGCGTACTGCATGGGTTCGTGCAAAATCTCCTTGTGAAGTAGCTGAGATTTCTTTCAAGAAATTCCGTCAACTTATCCAAGTGAACCCAGATATCCTAATGCGCCTTTCAGCGCAAATGGCAAACCGTCTACAAGTAACTAGCCAAAAGGTTGGTGACTTAGCGTTCCTTGACGTAACAGGTCGTATCGCTCAAACGCTACTAAACCTAGCGAAACAGCCAGATGCAATGACTCACCCTGACGGCATGCAAATCAAGATCACTCGTCAAGAGATTGGCCAGATCGTTGGTTGTTCTCGTGAGACAGTTGGTCGTATCTTGAAGATGCTAGAAGAGCAGAACCTAATTTCTGCACACGGTAAGACTATCGTGGTATACGGCACTCGTTAATCTCGATTAACTGAGCCAAAAATTTGAAAGCCACCAAATGCGAATTTGGTGGCTTTTTTGTTTTCTAAAGATCTACAAAGAAAATACGAATGAAACACCTACAGCTTCCAAGCGAAAATACTCTCAAAGCGAAGCCTATCTGAATCTCTAGATCAAAGCCCGTACTCGTATCTTCCTTTAACCGTTAGTGCTTTCGAAGATCTTATCCGCCGATGCGGCCACAAAACCTGTATAAAGCTCACCGTTGGCCATCGCATAACGCTTAGCGAACTCATAGAAGCCTCCAGGAATCATCTCATTGCCTTCAACAAATGAAACTGGGACTTTGTCTGCCATTGTAGATGATTGCTCTAATAAGACCTCTGGAGAGCCTTTAACTTGACCACCAGATGCATTGATAGTGAAACCTGAATCTCTCAAATAGTCATTCACAGTCTGTACTTCATCGAACTCATTGAGCTGGTTCACACTCACCGTAAAGTGATTTGCACCGTAACCATGAGCCGCTAGCCAAGACGCGTATTCACTCTCTTTTGCTAGAACTTGGAAATCCGCAAAGCTCAGGTCCCAAAGGCGACCACCAAACAAGAACTCATGACCTTGAAGCTTGCTTGCGTCGACTTGCTCAACCAACTTAGCCACGATCTGTTGCAAGTCACTTGAACACTCTTCGACCTTCAACTCACTAATGAACACTTTCGGTTGGTTTGGGTCTGGGTGCTCGTAATGCTTAGCCACTAGCTTCTTGCTCTCAAATAAGTAATCGCCACACGCCTTGTAACCTAACTCAAGGAAAGGTTTAGCCAATGTTTCAATACCTAGCGGTGCAACATTGAAAGTACGCAGTGCAATGTGATCATTAATCAGAGCTTCGTCTTCTTTCAGCAAGTGATGCACTTTCTCAGCCGATGGGCAAAGCCTGTGAATGTAATCATCCCATAGTGATTTAAAGAGTAGATCGGGCGTCATGGTGACTCCTTGTCAGAGGTTCTAGCAAGCTAGTAATTTGGATTAGAGAGGGAGAGGCTGGACACAGAGTCAGCAGCCATCAGCCTGTGACATACTTTTTTATTATTTTCTTCCGCCCTATCTAGGTGTCGGACGTGATAGAAAAAGGAAGCGATAACACCACTTCCTTATTACACAATTAACCAATGAATCTGTTATTCATGAACCTAGAGCTCATAAGCTTGTGATTCATCAAGTTATAGCTTAAAAGCAAAAACTACAGCTCAATACCTGGGCTAAACGTAGCTGGCAGTTGAGTTTCACCACCTTCCATTGACGCCATTGGGTAAGCACAGTAGTCAGCCGCATAGTAAGCACTTGGGCGTAGGTTGCCTGAAGCACCCGGGCCACCGAATGGTGCATCACCACTTGCGCCTGTTAGTTGGCGGTTACGGTTAACAATGCCCGCACGGATATGGTCAACGAAGTATTCCCATTCAGAATCATCTGTTGAAACTAAGCCAGCAGACAAACCAAAACGAGTGTCGTTAGCTAACTCAACCGCTTGCTCTAGCGATTGGTAACGAATCACTTGTAGCAATGGACCGAAGTACTCTTCATCTGGCAGTTCAGCAATATTCGTTGCATCGATAATGCCCGGAGAAACAAACGCCGCTTCACCCGCTTTTGCTTCAACTAGGCTAACACCACCTAGCGATTGCAAATTAGCTTGCGCGTCCAGAATGAACTTAGCTGCCGCTTCAGAGATTTGTGGCCCCATGAAGGGTGCTGGTTCAGCGAAAGGCTGATCGACACGAATCTTTTGCGTAGCTGCGACCAGTTTATCTAGCAGCATATCGCCCTTTTCACCAACAGGCACATACAGGCGACGTGCACATGTACAACGTTGACCTGCACTGATGAACGCCGATTGGATAATGGTATAAACCGTCGCGTCAGCATCACCAAATTGATCACTGATCACCATAGGGTTGTTGCCACCCATCTCTAGCGCCAGCATCTTGCCCGGTTGACCTGCGAATTGACGGTGAAGGATATGACCAGTATTAGCACTACCCGTAAATAGCACGCCATCAAGACCTTTAGCATCGGCTAGTGCGATACCTGTCTCTTTGGCGCCTTGTACTAGGTTAATCACGCCAGCAGGAAGGCCTGCTTCTTGCCATAGTTTCATCGCAAATTCACCCGTCCAAGGCGTCTGCTCTGACGGCTTAAAGACCACGGTATTTCCCGATAGCAGTGCAGGAACAATATGACCGTTAGGTAGGTGACCTGGGAAGTTGTAAGGACCAAATACCGCCATTACGCCTAATGGACGATGACGCAGTACGATTTGGTTGCCTGCGGCTTCACGTGAAGCTTCACCCGTACGTTCGTGGTAAGCACGGATTGAGATAGCGATCTTACCCGCCATCGCACCCGCTTCAGTGCGAGTTTCCCAAATCGGTTTGCCCGTCTCTTTTGCAATAATCTGTGCAATTTCTTCGCTGTTCTCTTTTACCTTCTCAGCAAAATTCAACACGATCGCTTCACGCTCTGCAAAGCTCAGTTTTTTCCAAACTAAGAAGGCTTCACGAGCCGATGCCACTGCAGATTCAACCTGCGCGGGCGTTGCACTATCGCCTTGCCACACCACTTCATTGTTGTATGGGCTTACTGATGTCATGGCGTCGCCTTGACCTGCCACCCACTGTCCTGCTATCCACTGAGTCATACTTCTATCCTTAAAATCTTCGACAGATAATCGCCGCTCTTATTGAGCCAACATGCGAACGAATTCGCCTTCTTTTACTTCAAGAGCGCTTGCTACTTCAGATGATAAAATCACTGTGTCGCTTGCTTGGTCATACGCGCCTTTCGCGGCTACTGCGCGGAAGTTCTCAAACGAGGTATTACCAATTAGGAAGTCTTTAGAGCTTGAATGCTCTGCAATTGTCACTTGAGCTCGAATTGCATGACGCACTGATTCGATATTTCTTAGGTCACACTCAACCGTTGGGCCCCCATCAAAGATGTCGACATAACCACGATTGGTGAAACCTTCACGCTCCAGCAACTTAAGTGCAGGGCGCGTATTGTCATGAACCTCTCCAATTACTGCCTGAGCTTCTTTGCTCAGTAGGTTCACATAGATAGGTAGCTTCGGCATTAAGTCAGCAATGAAGCCTTTCTTACCAATACCCGTTAGGTAATCGGCGAGCGTAAAATCAATCGAGAAGAAATGATCTTGCAGCCATTGCCAGAAAGGAGAATTACCTTCTGCATCGGATACGCCACGCATCTCAGCAAAAATGGTTTTTGAGAAACGCTCTGGGTGCTCTGCCATGATCAAGAAGCGACACTTAGACATCAAACGACCATTCAATCCACCACGGAAAGCTGGACGCAAGAACAGTGTGCAGATCTCACTGCATCCGGTGTAGTTATTACCGAAAGTCAGCAGCTTAACGACGTTATTAACGCCAAGCTTTTGCGATGAGTGAACCACTTTGCTGATGTGGTAAGAGTAAAACGGAACATCCCAGCCAATTGAGGCTTCGATGCCCGTCGTGCCTGCGACTTCTCCCGTTTCAGTGTCGAAGCCAACCATTAGGTAGCCTTCATCACCAGGTTCACTCACATCTTGTTTAGCAAAGCTGTATTCAGAATGAGTAATACGGTTGGTTAACAGTTCTTCGTTAACCGGAAGAGATGTGAATCCGTGACCAGATTCAACCGCGCAGGTATGCAAAGCATCGTAATCAGATAATTTTATTGGGCGAACAACTAGCATCAATATTCCCTCCAGATGCAAAACAGGCCCAAAACGAGAATCTTGGGCCTTTAGCAGTACGTCATGGGATCGCTCTAATGGCGATCATTCCTATGACGCCGCTCAGGCTAAACTAGCGTAGCGATTGCTTTGTCTAGTTTTGATAAACCTTCTTCAATTTCTTGTGTAGTGATAACCAGTGATGGTGTGAAACGAACCACGTTTGCACCCGCAACCAGTACCATCAAGCCTTGTTCGCCTGCTGCTACTAATACATCACGAGCACGACCTTGCCATGCATCATTAAGCGCAGCGCCTAGCAATAGGCCTTTACCACGAACTTCACTGAATATTTGGTATTTGTCGTTAATCTTAGCTAAACCATCACGGAATAGTGCTTCGCGTTCTTTCACGCCAGCCAACGTTTCAGGTTGGCTTACTACGTCAACAACCGCTTCAGCAACGGCACACGCCAGTGGGTTACCACCGTAAGTAGAACCGTGCGTACCCACTTTTAGGTGTGTCGCAAGTTCAGACGTTGTTAGCATTGCGCCGATAGGGAAACCACCACCTAGAGATTTTGCTGTGCTCAAGATGTCTGGTGTTACGCCTAGACCTTGATAAGCATAGAAATTACCAGTACGGCCATTACCTGTTTGCACTTCATCGAAGATAAGCAGCGCATTGTGTTTGTCACACAGTTCACGAACCGTGTTCACGAACTCAGATGTTGGAGAGATGATACCGCCCTCGCCTTGCAGAGGTTCCATCATGATTGCACATGTGCGATCTGAGATGTGTGCTTCTAGCGCTGCAATATCGTTGTAAGGCAGGTGAGTAACATCGCCCGGTTTAGGACCGAAGCCATCAGAGTAAGCTTCTTGACCACCGACCGTTACGGTAAAGAAAGTACGACCGTGGAAACCTTGTTTGAATGCAATGATTTCAGATTTCTCAGGACCGTGAACATCTGCTGCCCAACGACGAGCTAGCTTCAATGCGGCTTCGTTCGCTTCAGCACCAGAGTTAGCAAAGAATACTTTCTCTGCAAAACATACGTCTGTTAGCTTCTTCGCTAGACGCAATGCAGGTTCATTGGTCATTACATTACTTAAATGCCAAATCTTGTTTGCTTGCTCAGTAACTGCGTTAACCATTGCTGGGTGACAGTGACCCAAACAGCTCACAGCGATACCACCAGCAAAGTCGATATACTCTCGGCCTTGTTGGTCCCAAACGCGTGCGCCTTCCCCTTTTACCGGGATCATTTCCATTGGGTTATAACAAGGCACCATCACCTCATTAAACAGACTACGTTCTACTTTTTTTTCCACTGTCATCGTACATTCCTTTTCGATACCGCAAGCTTCGCAAATAAGCGTACTGGTTCATAAGTGAGACAAAGATATTTTCTCTCGCCATAATCCCGCTGCAGCATTATATTTACATTTAATTAACGTTTTCAATAGTAGATTATTCTTTAGCCATCCCTAACAACCAGCTAAACGTCACTATCCATGACTATTTATGCATCAATTAATCTGTTTTATGAAGCTTTTTTTACCTAAACGCATCACAGGCAACAGCAAAGCCTTACTGGCATTGCGGTATATTGAGGTCGAGACGAAATAAGGCGAATAATTTTGCATAGGCTAAAAACTTAGCCTGAAGAGAGAGAAATGTTATAAAAAGTGATCAGCGTCAGAGGAGTATGAGACGCGGCGCGCCCGAATTTAAACGCTTAACGAATGGACTAACAGGTTTGACTGGCTTATTTAGATGGAGAAAGGGTCGAATTTAAACACTCAACGCGCTAAGAAGTTAGCGAGAAGCTGGTGTCCTTGCTCTGTTTTAATCGATTCAGGGTGAAATTGGACGGCATCAATCGGCAAGGTTTTGTGTTGATACCCCATAATCTCATCCATACTGCCATCTTCAAATTCCGTCCAAGACGTCAGTTCAAAGCAGTCAGGTAGCGTGCCATTTTTCACCACTAGGGAATGGTAACGTGTCACAGTTAGAGGGTTATTAAGCCCTTGAAAAACGCTCTTACCATTGTGGCGTATTGGAGAGGTTTTACCGTGCATCACTTGTCTGGCTCTCACCACTTCACCACCAAAGACTTGAGCAATGGCTTGATGACCAAGACACACACCTAAGATCGGCAGCTTACCTACGAAGTGTTCAATCACCTGTAGCGAAATGCCCGCATCATCGGGCGTACAAGGACCCGGCGAGATAACAAGATGGCTAGGATTTAGTGCTTCAATACCCGTAATATCAATCTCATCGTTGCGTACAACTTTTACAGTTACCCCTAACTCACAGAAATACTGATACAAGTTATAGGTAAAAGAGTCGTAGTTATCGATGATAAGTAACATGGGTCGAAATCGTTTGCTAAATACTAAATAATTGGAAGATATAGGGGCGGTATTGTGCAATATAAAGCAAGAAAGGCAAGTGAAAATGACAAAAAGAAAATCAGCTTTCGCTGCCCTGATGACTTTACACTACAAATACATAAACGTTACTGGCAATGAAGCCAGAGTTATTTACTTTGTCTTCTCAATACAACAGATGCCTCCCATCCACGTCAAAGCTCCCATCAAAACAAAAACCACACAAAGTTACATGTTATTTATGATACAGTTCTTTTTTTGTAACAAACAACAACTCAATAAATAATTGTTTGAGTTATCATTAGTGTGAATTTACTGACCTTTAATAGAAAAATGAAAGAGAACAAGCTCGTCTACCTAATTCGTTACATACCGACTATAACTGTGGTTCTATTTTCGATTATCGTCTTTTCGTTATCGGTCAATGATAGTTATCGACGAACCAATCAAGAAATCACTCACATAGAGTCTGATATTGTTGAAGAAAAAAAAGCCTATTTAAAATCTCAAGTCAACTATGTAAATAAGCAACTCAACTATTTAGAAGAAACAACAATAACTACGCTACGCGACAGTATAAAAACTCATACTCTCCGCATTCACTCCATACTAAATCAACTGTATACAGACAACCCGCAATTAAGTGAACAAGAGTTTACAACCTTGGTTCGATCGAGTTTGAAAAGCTACAGATTCAATGACGGTCGTGGTTACCCTTTTATTTATCACCATGATGGAACTGTTATTTTTCACCCTGTTTTTCCTAGCATGCAAGGAACCTCTAAATGGGAGTTTCAAGATGCTAAAGGACACTTTGTTGCTCAGGAATTAACGAAAAAAGCGATTAAAGAAAAAGAAGGCTTTCATAAATGGTGGTTTCTAAAACCGAATTCATTCGTAAAACAGTATGAAAAAATCGGCTATATCGTTAATTTCCCGCCATATAACTGGTACATAGGTACGAGTGACTTTACTACAGATGTCCAGGCAGACATTCAAAGTGACGTGCTCGAATGGTTAAGTCAGCTTCAAATTGGTCAACAGAGTAACTTCTACGTTATCGACACTAAAGGCGATGTGCTGGCTCATACCACCCCTAGCTTTATTGGCACTAATACCCATAACATTAAAAACATACAATTCCGCACTCAAGCCGTCGCGCTGTTAGAACAATCGGATGTCTATGTTAGACACTTAGCTGCCAACAATTATTCGCAAGAAAATCTTAGTTATGTCGTCAAAAATAGTACTTGGGGCTGGACGATAGGCGCGAGCTTTAGTGTCACTGCATTAGAAAGACTTGTTGCTAAAAAAAATGCCGAGTTGATTGAAAAAAGAAATGATGAGCTAAATCGCTTAGCACTCATGTATAGCATAGTCGTTCTATTAGTCGGACTACTCTCATATTATGTAAGCACTCTAGTTTCTCGTCGCTTTGAATCTTATCAAGCTGAAATTCAATCTGACTTTGAAAAGCTCAATACTGCCAACAGCACGCTAAATCACTTTGCTAATCATGACCAACTGACTGGGCTTTTTAATCGACACTTTTTTGAAATCTATATGGAGAAAGAGCTAGCCAAAACTCAATCAGATGACGATAAATTTCTTGTCTGTTTTATTGATGTAGATAACTTTAAAAACATCAACGACTACTACGGACACAGTGTTGGGGACGAACTCTTAATACAGATATCTCAAACGCTTAAAAAAGTATGCCCTAATTTTTCAGAAGTGTTCCGGTTCGGAGGTGATGAATTTATTGTTACTTTCCCTGCTCTAAACAGCCTAAAACAGGCAGAAAGCGTCATGAAACTATTTCATGATGAACTTGCGACCAAGTATCAATGTTTTGAGCATGAATTTGATATCAGTTTTAGCTTAGGTGCCGCCGTGTATCCCGATCACGGGCGCACTGTCGATGAGTTACTCGCAAGCTCTGATATTATGCTCCATTCTGTGAAATCAGAAGGCAAAGCAAACTGTGCTATTTTCTCATCAAAAACCTCTGCGAAAAATCAACGTAAGTTTCTGATTGAAGACAATTTACTGACCGCTATAGAAAGAAAAGAAATTTATTTAGATTATCAGCCTCAGTATTGCTTACAGTCTGGAAGGTTATGGGGAATAGAAGCGCTAGCTCGATGGAAAAGCCCAACATTGGGTAACGTTTACCCTGATGAATTTATCTCCGTAGCTGAAGTCAGTGGTCATATACGCGCATTAGGTTGGTATTTTATTGAATTAGCCTACCAACAGTATTCAGAACTCGACTTTCCAGACGATGCGCCTATATTACTGGCACTGAACTTATCACCAGTTCAAATTAGTGAAACAAACTTTGCTGAAAATATCATAAAAATAACAGAGCGCTACGGTATAAACCCATCCCATATATGCCTAGAAGCCACCGAAGGCATCATGCTAAAAAATCCGGAAGAGGTAGCAAAAGTTGCGTATCAACTTCGTAGTAAAGGGTATCACTTGGCCTTAGATGATTTTGGTACTGGGTACTCTTCGTTGAAGTATTTGTCATTACTTCCTATTCATGAAATTAAAATAGATCGTAGCTTTATTTGGCAACTTTCAGAATCGAATACCGCTCATGAACTATTAAAAAGCATTGTCGCAATTGGGCGGTCTACAGGAACAAGAACCGTCGCTGAAGGTGTCGAAACCATTGAACAACTAGAATATGTTAAACAATATGGATGTGACATTGTTCAAGGGTACTTGTTTTCAAAACCAGTCCCACTGGAAAAAGCGGTACAAATTCGCCAATACGACCTTGAAAAAATGGAATCCATAAGTAACTAAAATATAAACCGCTACCTATAGGTAGCGGTTTATTATGACTCGAAAAGCCTTATTACTTACGACGACGCCACATCGCTAAACCAAACAGTGACATCAGCGCACCGAAACCAAACGAACCACCGACTTTAAGCTCAAGAACCGCCGGATCGTGATCCGATGAACGGAAGTGGTCCTGGTACTTAGGTAGGTCACCTTTGAACTCTTCGTTGTAGTCAAGCAGCTTAGACTCGCCACCATTGATATGCCAGTCAGTTGCATCCACCACCATGTCTTTTAGGCTGTCGCTGATCAACAGATGATCCAGTGCGCCCACTTCGTCATTGTATGAGTAGCTCCAGCTGTCTGGATGCTTTTGAGCCACAGCATTGATGTAACCGTAGTTCTTCGTAATCACCGCACCGCTATCACCAAACTGTTCAGCACCATCAATGTAAGTATTACGCGCCGCTTTGATTTGCTTACCGTATTTCTCTTCCGAGTAATCGGTTAGCACCAGCATTGGGTCTTCCATGCCGTACGAGTTCATATCCCCCAGAATCACTTTATGGCCTTTAATGCCGTCTAGTGCTTCACCCAGTGCAACTGCTGCAGCCACACGGAAGTTCTCACATGAACCTTGCTTGTCAGCATCAACACCACCTTGGCCGCCCTGTTCAACAGGCGCTGCATCTTCCCAACACTTAGAACCTTTCGATTTAAAGTGGTTAATCGCAACGGTGATTTTCTCTTTGGTGCCTTTAACTTTAAAGGTTGGCGCCAATGAGTTGCGTTGGTAGTTTTTACCGTCTTCAATCACCTTACCAGCATCGTCTAACACTTCTGGCGCCTGTTGGCTTGGCATCGCGATAACACGACTGTCTTTAAGCTTAACCACTTTCTTACGGTAGATAACACCCGTTGTGATTACGTCAGTACCAATCGAGTCCATCTCGTCGGTTACGCCATCTTCGTTCGAATCGACAGCGACAAACGTATAACGATCTTTCTTACGCTCAATGCGGTCATTCAACTGATTCACAAGCTGCTGAATGGCAGAACCTTCACCAAAGCCGTTGTTCTCAATTTCCATCAAACCAATGATGTCAGCGTCTAGACGAAGAATCGCGTTCACAATCTTCTCTTGCTGCATTTCAAACTCAGTGATGGTGTTTGCGCCACGGTTGTTGCCGTGCTGATTCGCATCACCGCCAAATGGAGAGTTGAAGTAATTCAGTACATTGAAAGTCGCGATACGTAGATCACCTTCATCCATGTCTGGTTTGTCGGTACGCGGATCGTTACGAACGAAGTTTTCAGCCGAGATCTGGTTAGTCGCAATTAAACGGTACTCACCGTAGCTGTAGGTCAGTACGCCTTCTAGACCAACAATGGTGTCATCGATACGGATGTAGTCTTCTGTTGAACCATCTTGATCAATATCGGTACGGCCAAAATCCGGATAGAAAGGAACCTGTCCGTCAGCGGCTTTTTGATCGGTTTCAACGAAAAGACGACGGTCTGCGTTGCTTGCCGTTTGTTGTTTCGCATCTTCAGAACCTGCTGCGAAAAGCTGGTTCGGCTGCATGTTAATGCGCTCATGTGCCAGTACCATGTTGTTACGACGACCTGCGTAATCATAACCAAAGGTACGAGTCACACGCATATCAAGCGCTTCGGTTGTTTTCACCAACATGCCTTCATGGCGTTCAAGTGTTGCAGCGAAGCTCTCGTCACTGCCTAAGGCTTCAATCGCCGTCGCTTCAGGTGCTTGTTGTTCGCCCTGTTTTAGCCATTGGTTGTTTTCAACTTTAAGCTGAGTATGGCTGTAGTATTCTTGAACCTTACCTTTCACACACACTACGTCTCCCGCAGCCAGTTCTGAGCTCGATTGGTTGGTGTGAATAAATAGGCCTTCAGAAGTGCTTGAATTGAAGTCATCATCAAGTGCTTGCAGGTAGAAACCTTTGGTTATGCCTGTAGTCACCGCACTCACAACACCTTTGACGAAATACTCATTGTCAGTGATGTATGGGTAGCCATCAATGAACGGCGATGTTGCGCCCTCACCTTGGATCTCTTGAATAGTCGTGAATACAGGAGCAGAGCCATCTTGTGTACAAGCAAACGCGTCAGGTAACTCAACATTGTCTAGTGAACCTAATCCTTCAATGTTGTCCTTTGGTAGCGATACCCAATGTGAAGCATCAAACGTCGCAGAAGGTGTTTGTTTAGCACGAACCAAAGTAACATCTTTACCCCAGTCCACATCGCCCATCAAACCGACAACATCGTGCACCGAACCATCTGAATTCAAGATAGCCAGCGGATCGTCACCATTGTGATTAGCAATCGACGCGTTAAGAATATCAGCTGCCGCTTTAATTTCGTCACTTGCGCTGGTGTGCGCAACCACAAGTACTTCACCGGGCGCTAAAACGTGGCCATCCAAAGGTAAAGTGGCACCCCATGATCCGTTGCCGTTCGCTGACTTAGCCAGTGAATAACCATCTAAATTCATGCTGCTATCGCCGTTATTGGCAATCTCAACCGCTTTGTTGTAGCTGCCGCCTTCCACATATTGTGAAATAAACAAATCAGCGTGTGCGCTTGTGGTTAACAAGCTACCAATTGCCACTGCTAGCAATGAAGGTTTATGTAAAAGAGTCATCCGTTTCACCTAAGTTCATCGATTTATAGTCACTGCCATCTATGGGCAGTCATGTATTTTGTGGTAACTATCAGGTTTATTTATGAAAGGAATAAGTCAGTTGGCAAGAAAATGAGGAACTTATCACTTTGGAATCATCAATTGTTTGGCACGTTTTATATTTCCAACATATATAGAAATGAGAGTGACTTTATAAAACTTGGGGATGCCAAATAAGATCACCTGCACAGCATTAGTATGATGAATATGTTAGCTAGATAATGCTTAAATTATCAATTCAAACAAGAGATTTACTGGGAAGGTAAATGGAGCTGGCAATAAAAAGCCCAAAGTAAACAGAGTCTACTTTGGGCTGAAATGTTTAAACGAGTCGTTTTAGTTAACCCTATGGGCGAGTAACAAAACCTACTGCTTCGTATGCTTTTTTCAGTGTTACTGCAGCACGCTCAGACGCTTTTTCAGCACCCGCTTTCATTACTGCGTCCATGTAAGCACGGTCAGCACGGATACGGTGGTATTCAGATTGAATCGGCTCGAGCATTTCAACTAATGCTGCGCCTACGTCTTTCTTGAATGGACCGTACATCTCAACGCCTTGATATTGCGCTTCGATCTCTTCAAACGTTTTACCCGTCGCCGCAGAGTAAAGACCCATTAGGTTAGAGATACCTGCTTTGTTTTCCCAATCGTGAGCAATACGTGGTGGTGTTTCTGCGTCAGTCTGCGCTTTGTTGATCTTCTTGATGATCGACTTAGGCTCTTCTAGCAGAGTAATTACGTTCTTACGGTTGTCATCCGACTTAGACATCTTCTTAGTCGCATCTTGCAGGCTCATTACACGTGCATTCACTGTTGGAATGTAAGGTTCTGGCACTTGGAAGATTGGCGTTTCAGGGCCGTAGATGTTGTTAAAGCGATTTGCGATATCACGCGCTAGCTCTAGGTGTTGTTTCTGGTCGCTACCTACTGGCACTTGGTGAGCACCGTAAAGCAGGATATCTGCAGCCATCAACACTGGGTAGTCGTATAGGCCTACGTTTACGTCATTTGAGTGACGTGCAGACTTATCTTTAAACTGAGTCATACGGCTCAGTTCACCCATTTGTGTGTAACAGTTAAGAAGCCAACCAAGTTGAGCATGCTCTGGTACGTGTGACTGAACAAATAGCGTGCTCTTCTTTGGATCAACACCGACAGCAAGACAGATTGCTAATGCGTCTAGAGTCGCTTCATGCAGTGCTTTCGGATCTTGGCGAACCGTAATTGCGTGAAGGTCTACAACACAGTATTGGCAATCGTAATCATCTTGCATCTGTTGCCATTGACGTAGAGCACCCAAGTAGTTACCGATACTTAGTTCACCAGATGGTTGAACACCACTCAATACGATGGGCTTGCTCATGGTTTTAATTCCTTTGCTTGTTCGCTAAGCTCGTTAACTTAGTTTCTTAACGTAGTATCTGAAAAACTTAGCTTCTTAACTTTAAAATAGAAAGCCGCACAGCTCTTCTGTACGGCTCATCCAGTGTACTCATTGATAAGTATTTTGCTAGTAGGTTAGCTAACTTTTGTCCGCTTTATGCTGAAACTAGAACGACATCGAGTAATTGCGCAATATTGTCTGCGACATAGTCAGGGTTTGATACTGAAATCGGCTCACCGTGGTTGTAGCCGTAAGTCAGACCAAACGAATGACAGCCGGCATTCTTAGCCGCTTTGATGTCGTTACTTGAATCGCCAACCATCAGCATCTCTTCAGCCTTCACATTGTGTTTTTCTAGCAGCCAGTTCAGCGCGACAGGGTTCGGCTTCTTCTCAGGGAAAGAGTCGCCACCCAACACATCAACAAAGTACTTATCAATACCGTGTTGCGCCAGAACGTCTGGTACGAACTTCGAAGGCTTGTTGGTCACAAGCGCCATGGTGAAACCCGCTTTGTGTAGTTCAGCCAGCGTCTCTTTTACTGATGGGTAAAGGTGGCTCAGCTTGTGGCCGCCCAGTTCGTAGAAATCATCAAACAAGATACGCGCTTTCTTTAGCAATTCAGGCTCTAGGCTTGGATCAACCGTCAGGTTGCGGCTCAGTGAACGTCCGATAAGCACGTCAGCACCATTACCCACGTAGTCGCGAACTTGTTCTTCGCTTACTGAAGAAAAACCCAGTTCCTGACAAGCTTGGTCAGCGGCGACAGCCAAATCAGGCACGCTATCTAACAAGGTTCCATCCAAATCAAAGGCAATCAGTTTTATTGAGCTTAATGACATCTTACTTTCCTATTTATTATGTTCGCCTTATGAGTTGAGCTCTAAGACGTAAAAAAGGGGCCAATTAGCCCCTTAATATTCAATCTATCTGTAGTTTTACGATTATGCGTTTACTTTTGCAAGCTCTGCACGCATCTCATCAATCACTTCTTTGTAATCTGGTTGATTGAAGATAGCTGAACCTGCAACAAACATATCTGCGCCCGCTTCTGCGATTTCACGGATATTATCTACCTTCACGCCGCCATCAATCTCAAGGCGGATATCACGGCCTGATTCATCAATAAGTTTACGAACAGCGCGTAGCTTATCAAGAGTGTGAGGAATGAAAGATTGACCGCCAAAGCCAGGGTTCACAGACATCAGTAGAATCATATCTACTTTATCTAAGATGTAATCAAGGCAAGAAAGTGGCGTTGCCGGGTTTAGAACGACACCGGCTTTACAGCCATGTTCTTTGATTAGCTGTAGAGTGCGATCGATATGCTCTGATGCTTCAACGTGGAAGGTAATCATTGATGCGCCAGCTTTAGCAAATTCAGGAACGATGCTGTCTACAGGCTTAACCATTAGGTGAACATCAATAGGAGCAGTAATACCGTAGTCGCGCAGTGCTTTACAGATCGGAGCGCCAAAAGTTAGGTTAGGTACGTAGTGGTTATCCATCACATCGAAGTGCACAACGTCGGCGCCAGCTGCGAGTACTTTTTCTACGTCTTCACCAAGACGAGCAAAATCTGCAGACAAAATAGATGGAGCGATTAGAAAATCTTTCATACCAAACCTCTTAAGAGTGAGTAAAATGCGGGCGTCACTGCCTTGCTACGTCTCATACTCAAATACAAGCACAAGCACACAAGACTATTTAGGCCGCAATTCTACCTAAGCACCTAAGCAGATCCTAGCAGTTCGAAAGATTAGTTTGAGAAAGTACCCGTTGGTCACTCAATTTAATGAGTTCGAGGATTATGCTGACGACGACAATTCCGCTGACGCGTGTTGCTGGTTTTTCTCTTTATGAAAAAGTGCCAGTAGCTCATCAACTTTATTACGGCCTGCGCCATTACGGCTAATGGTGCGCTTCACCTTGACCACGTTCAATTCTGCACCATGATATAAGCGACGAGTTAACGTCGTGTCGTGGTTTGAAATCAAAACAGGAATACCGCGTTCCATCGCTGCTTTTTCAGCAACATCCGCCAGTGCAGCTTGGTCATCTAAGCTAAAGCCATTACCTGCGTAAGAGGTAAAGTTAGCCGTGTTCGACAGTGGTGCGTATGGAGGATCGCAGTAAACCACACAGCCTTTGCGCGCGCGGCTAAAGGTTTCATGGTATCCCTCACAGACGAAGGTGGCTTTTTTCGCTTTCTCAGCAAAAAACTCTAGCTCAGCTTCAGGGAAATAAGGTTTTTTATATGAACCAAACGGAACGTTAAAGCCGCCCTTCTTGTTATAACGACATAAACCATTGAAGCCAAATCGGTTCATGTACAAGAAAGCTAACGAGCGATACATAACGTTATCTGTACCATTGAACTCAGCGCGCACATCTAAGAACACTTCTCTACGGTTATTCTCCGGACAGAACCAGCGCTTCGCTTCAGTGATATAGGTTTCAGGATCGGTTTTAAGTAGATTGTATAGGTTGATAAGATCGGGATTAATATCTGCAAGCAGGTACTGTTCAAAATCAGTATTCAGAAATACTGATCCGGCACCGACAAACGGTTCTACCAATTTACGAGCAGGTGGCAGGTGACGTTGGATGTCTTCAACTAGGCCATATTTACCACCAGCCCATTTTAGAAAGGCACGCTGCTTTTTCATTTACTGCTCTATCTATCAACTCAAAAATAAGGTTGCGGAATGTAACATATTTTGAGGCTAAGCTCAGGGTTATTTCGCACGTTCTATCTCTCGATGCACTTGATTCATCGATTTTGCCCAAGGTTCCAACTGTTGAAGTGGTTTTGATAACGCACTTGCCGCATCTCGCGCCACTTGAATCGTTGGGTAATCTTGATAAGTGATAATAAACCACTTGGTGTCGTTACGAAGTGTTGGGTAAATACGAACCTTATTCTCAAGCTCATACTCTTCAATGAAAGATTGTACATCTTCCAATGATGTCATCGCACTCAACTGCAGGGTATAAGCGCGCGGCGAGATAGCTTGCAGCTCTTCACGTGCAAATGAGAATGTGATTTTTTTTGTTGGAGGTGCTGATTGTGTTAGCTCTGAACCTTCATTCGTTGCCGGCAATGACTCAGGCTCTACAACATCAGGCTGCGGTTTAACGACTGCATCCGTATTTTCTTCAACTACAGCTTCAATTGCACTGGTATCAGCACTCTCAGGTTTATCATCAAGCAAAGCATCGACCACATCAGAGGTGATGACAACACGTTGCTGATCTTGTTCTACTTGGCCAACACTGGCTGTCTCTTCAACCACAACAGGTGGTAGAGAAGAGCTGTCATCGTCAGCACCTTGATAACTCATATCAACTTCAGCTTCAGAATCGACATTTCCGTCGGTTGAGGCTTGCTCAGTTGCATTGTCCACTTCCAACGTGGGAATAACTGTCTGTTCAATAGGAGCGATAATAGATTGTGCTTTATCATCAGGCGTAGGTTGATTAAACATCCACCAATAACCGCCACCAATAGCCACTAACAGCAAGGCCACCACAATCGCAATATTGACGGGAGAACCAATAATAGAACGAATAATAATCCTTTTTTCCACTTTTAATTCTCCTAAAGCCATTAGTTCACCAGGTAGAGGCTGCGCTTTCTTAAATGCAGTTCGCACCCGAAATTCTGACTCATCATCGACATATCGAATCACCAGTGACTCAAAGAAATGTTCAGCTTCTGGTTGCGAAAGATCATCGATCTCAAGAGCGATAGGTTTGTGCGGCTGACCGTAACTAAGTCGTGTTAATAGCGTGTCTAGGTGACCAGTTTGCGAGAACAGAACGATATTGATCGTCCATTGAGGATTTGATTGAGATTCAAGTACCAACATCCATAATTCTGATACCAGTAGCTCAGACAGTCGGTGGGCGTCATCAATAACAATAAGCACATTACACGACTCTCCATCCAGCAGCCTAGCAAGGCTATCAGATAAAGAATCATGTTGATTAAAGAGTGGATCAGAAACAATCTGACTAAGAATAAGTGCGCGGCGTTGTTGATCGTCTTGGCTTGGGTGACAAAGCAGTAAACACTGATTCTTTTCTGTCGACCATGCTTCAAGATAACGCTGGGCTAACCAAGATCGGCCAGAACCCGTTTTACCAGCAACATTTACAAAGTTTGAACCAAAGTTAGTTAAAAGCTGTAAACGCTCTAGCAACTCAACTTGAGACTCTAACTCCAATACTCTTAAATCATGAGCCAAACTCATTGGGGATCCCTACTGATAAGTTCGATCTGTAAAGCGCTACAATTGCCTAGAGTTTAGCTAGGCAACCTCACAACCGAATTTAAAGAGTACGGCAGAAATCAATCGCTTGTTTAATGATGTCTTGAGGTACATCAGCAACCACTTCAGCAGTACCAATACTTGTTGGTAATACCAGACGCAACTGACCAGACAGCACTTTTTTATCGCGCATCATGTGCTTCATAAAGTCTTCAAAAGACATGCTTTCTGGCGTATGGATTGGTAGTTTCGCATTCTTGAGTATAGAAATAATTCGCTCAAGTTGCTGCTGAGAAATCAGTCCCTGTAATTGAGCAGTTTTTGCTGCCATTACAGTGCCTGACGACACAGCTTCACCATGTAGCCAATTACCATAGCCTAGTTCTGCTTCAATCGCATGACCAAATGTATGACCTAGGTTCAATAACGCTCTGATTCCTGACTCTTTTTCATCGATAGCAACCACTTCAGCCTTAATTGCACAACAACGAGCAATCGCGGTAATCAGTGCGTCTTCATCAAGTTGATACAGTTTCTCTAGATTCTGTTCCAACCAGCCAAAAAAGGCTTCATCGTAAATGATGCCGTATTTGATCACCTCAGCCATGCCCGCTGCAAACTCACGCTCTGGAAGCGTTGATAGGCAGTTAGTATCGATGATGACAGATTTTGGTTGGTAAAAAGCGCCGATCATATTCTTGCCAAGGGGATGGTTCACTGCAGTTTTACCACCTACAGAGGAGTCCACTTGAGAAAGAAGGGTCGTCGGGATTTGAATGAAATCAATACCGCGTTGATAACAAGAAGCAGCAAAACCAACCAAATCACCGATAACACCACCACCCAAAGCAATCACCACCACATCGCGGCTGTAATTTCCTTCAAGCATGTAGCTCATCACTGAATTGAACGTTTCAAGGTTTTTGTACTGTTCACCGTCTGGCAACTCGAGAAGAGATGTCTGACAGCCGACTTGATCCAATAGCGATAAAATTTTATCAGCATAAAGAGGCGCTACTGTCACATTACTGATAACAACAACTTTCTGCTTACCTGATAAAAAAGAAAGGTACGCCGGGTCTTCAAATAACCCGGCGCCAATAGAGATAGGGTAGCTACGCTCAGCTAGATTGACCGTAATCCGTTCCATGGGTTTGCTCTCCGAAAAATGAACTTAACGTTCTTCTAGCATTTTTACGATCTGGTTGGCTACCACTTTTGCACTTTGGTCATCAGTACGAACTGTGTAGTCCGCCACTTCTTCGTATAGTGCGTTGCGAGATACAGCTAGATCTTCTAGCACATCACGCGGGTTGTCTGTTTGAAGTAGAGGGCGTTTCTTGTCGCGGTTAGTGCGAGCAAGTTGCTTTTCAATTGTTGTCTCTAGGTATACAACAATGCCTCGTGCAGATAGACGGTTACGGTTTTCTTTGCTCAGCACTGAACCACCACCTGTCGCAAGAACAATACCTTGTTCTTCTGTCAGATCGTTGATTACAGATTCTTCGCGCTTACGGAAACCATCTTCGCCCTCAACATCAAAAACCCATGCGATGTCTGCGCCAGTGCGCTCTTCGATCACAGTGTCAGAGTCTAGAAACTCCATATGAAGTTGGGAAGCTAGGTGTCTACCAATTGTACTTTTGCCGGCGCCCATTGGGCCAACAAGAAAAATATTGCGTTTCTCAGCCATGTTTTTAGCAGTAATTTACAACGTTAATTCAATGACATCGCCACAAGGTAGGTCAGTACAAGTACTGAAATTAAAAGGCCCGTGGCACCGATTCCTCACAGATAATTCGTGATAAGACCCGAAATTATCAAGGTTAGGTGCCACTAATGCAACTTTATTTTTAATCTAATTGCTCATTACTGAATCACAACTTTAGGTGTGACAAAAATAAGTAGTTCACTTTTGCCTACATTTTCATAGCTACGACGGAACAATGCGCCAAGAACAGGAAGGTCTCCTAACAGTGGAACTTTATCAACTTGACTGCTCACACTGTGTTGAAAAATACCACCTAACACAACCGTTTCGCCATTATTAACAAGCACTTGCGTACCAATCCTTTGCGTATCAATAGCGACAGCTTCACCTGTGCCTGTTTTCACAACTTGCCCCGGCCTATCTTGAGTAACACTCAAATCCAATACCAAGCGATTGTCGGGGGTGATCTGCGGAGTCACCTTGAGACTCAGTACCGCTTTCTTAAATGCGACCGAAGTAGCACCACTTGAAGAGGACTCTAAATAAGGGATTTCAGTACCTTGCTCAATATAAGCGGGTTTTTTATTGGTGGTGATTAAGCGTGGACTAGAAATAATCTCTGCTTTCGACTCTTGTTGCAGTGCTGACAATTCAAGATCGAGCAAGGTATCAGAACCCAGCTTGGCCACCTGAAACGCAATACTCGACGCGCTCGGGGAAGTCGCTCCTAGATTAACGTTGAGGAAATCGTCAATCGCACTATTCCCACCATTATCGTCATACGGCGTAATTTGCGATGGATGGTTGCCCTCTATCGAGCCGCCAACTTTGAAGCTTCCGTTGGTTGAGGAAACGCCCCAACGCACTCCTAGTTCATCAAGGTTACCCTCACTGACGGTCACTATCCGTGCTTCTATCTGTACTTGCTTTACAGGGATATCCAAGGACTCAATGATGCCTCGTATCACTGCTGTATTTTCTTCCAACTCACGGATCAATAGAGAGTTAGTTCGCTCATCAATAGTGATAGAGCCTCGCTCGGACAACATACTTACCGCACCTTCACCACCAATCATGTCGGCAATATCAGTGGCTTTGGCAAAGTTAATCTTGATGATTTCCGACTTAAGCTCACCCAGCTCTTCTTCCAAACGAGATTTCTCTAGCGCTTGTTGCTCTCTAAGGTCGAGCTCAGCTTTAGGTGCCACCAAGATAACGTTGCCATCAACACGCTTATCTAGCCCCTTAACTTGCAAGATAATGTCGAGAACTTGCTGCCAAGGCACACCATCTAAACGTAAAGTCAGATTACCCGCGACTGAATCAGAGACAACGAGATTGAAATCGTTGTAATCAGCAATAAGCTGCAGAACATTTCGTACAGGGATATCTTGGAAGTTAATCGATATCACCTTGCCTTCTTTTTCTAAAACATTTTTCTCTATTGTCACTTCATCGATAGTAGGCTTACTTATCACTACCTCAATAAAGCGACCTTTTAAGTTGTATTCATATTGATAGTCACCAGCGATCGTTGCCAACAATCGAGTACTGGGCGTTTCCTTGTACACCTCAATACCTTCGACTAAGGTCGCGAAGTCCTTCACATCCAGTAGGTAAAGCTTATCGTCATCGACCTGAGTATTGAGTAACTCGATACTTAAACCTTCCTGAGCACGTTGAACATCCACCACAGCAGTGCTGGTTGCCAATTCGATAATGATGACGGCGTCTTTCCCCTTGTTGACCCTAAAATCAATATTATCCAATTGATTAGGCAAGCTCTCAGCATAGCTGAATACGCTAACCCCCAACATCACAGACACAACTAGGCTTTGCAGCCCTTTATTTATTAACTTACTTAGTCCTTTAATCATATTTACATCTCATATCCACATCATGTGACATTGGTTTACTTCAGAGCGAGCCTAACGTTGCGCTTATGCCAACAACCTAAGCCATCTGGAAGGGTTTCATTAATCTGTACGTACTGGCTCGTCACCTTAGTAACTCGACCATTGTTTAAGCCAATAAACTGACCTTTTTTCACATTGACCACGTTCCCTTTTGGGGTTTGTACTAACCCTGAAACGCTTGTTCCACTGCCCATTACGCCTCTTAAACGCAGCTTACTCAGCGGGTATTTTTCTAGCTTGCCATTGCGAGAGCGTGCGCTCGGCTGCCAGCAGTCTTTCTTCACCAAGGGTTGATTTTGCACCATGGCTTCTTTAGGAAGTTCAAAGGGAGGACGAAAGGTGCGCCGCTGATAAGTTGCCGCGACAAACTCCGTAGCAGGAATGAGGTGCTCTACCTCTTTTCTCGCCTTAGCTTCAACTTGCACCACAAAATCTTCTAACGACTCCTGGTTGGCTTTACAGCCTGAAAGCACAAGCAGTAACAATAGGGAAAAAAAGACGCTACTGAATTTCATCATTCACCTCCGATTTAAACTGGTAGGTATAAGCTCGAACCCTAAAATGTAGCGTGCTGCTTTCTTGGCTAACTCGCTGCCAATTCACGTCATCAAAGCTAATAATACGTGGCAGCTTTGCGATGGCTGCTGAGAAATCGCCAATCTCATGGTAGTCGCCGGTTAGCTCAATATTGAGAGGCAACCGATAGAGGAATTCTTTGTTCTGCTTTTGCCCCCAATCAATGCGCGTGAAGGTCAGCGCATTATCCAAACCAAGTTCATTCACTGAGGCCAACATACTGGCAAGTTCCTTTTGAACCGGCAGCTGCTCTAACAGATAGTCATAGCGACTGGTTAGCTCATCCAACTGACTCTGAAGCTTAGGCAAGGCTGCCACCTTATTCGCTTTTATCCTCAAGGTGGCTTTCAAGGTCTGCTCTTGCTGCTTCATCTGCTGCAGTTCATCATCTAAAGGCAGCACATACAGCCAAGTCCCAACACCTTGAATCAATACCATCAACAACAGAATCACGAGCAGCTGGGGCAACAGCGGCCATTCGGTGATCTCATCAGCATCGAGATCTTGCCAGCTCATCCTATTTTGCCAACTAATCCGATTTTGAACGTTAGCCATGATTCGCCCCCTTATCTTTTATGTTCGCGGTCGTGTTCTCTGCGGTTGCGTTGTCTAAAGAAACAGGGCTAAACACAAAAGAGACCTTGAAGGTCTGAAACTCTTTATTGAAGCGCTTGCGGTTATGGATAATAGAGTGCATCTCGACCCCTTTAAGAGAATCAGAACGCTCTAGATTGTCCAACATTGTGGCGAGACGAGCCGTACTGTCGCTGATACCTGCCATCTCAATCTCTTGACCATTCATCTTTATCTTGTCGACATACACACCCTCAGGAATGAGATCCGGCATTAGATTCATAAAGTCGGTGGTCTTATTGCGACCAAACTGCAACGATTCGACCACATCAAGTCGAGTCAGAATGGCTTTGTGTTCTTGCTCTGCGACTTTTAACGACTGAATTTGTCGGTCGAGCTCGGCAATATATTGATTGAGATAATTGAGGCGAGCTTGCTGTTTGGCTTGTTGACCTTGAAAATATTGGCCAACGGCCCATTGCCCAGTAAGAGCGATGATGACGCCAAGAATGACCAGATGGATAAAACGCTTTTTGTGCTGAGTACGAATTTCATCACGCCACGGCAGCAGGTTAATTTGATGCAACATGCTTCTCTCCTTGCCATTTGAGTCCACTCATCGCCATACCCGCGGCAATGCCAAAGTGTTGCCAGTCCATCGGCAGGCGGTGCCGCTTCGCCACTTTGTCCTCAAATAACGATAAAGGATTGAGCGATTCACAACTCATCTGAAAATGGCGCTCAAGATCTTCAGCTACCATCGGAATGCTGGTTCCTTCGCCCATCAGCCAGATCCCGGATATCGGCTCAAGCGCATTCACTGAGGAATAGAGTTGCAACTGTCGCTTAAGCTTTTCAACCAAATTGACAATAAACCGATGTGTGTCCTCTGCGTTGCCGAACACGCCTTCTGTATAACTGGGGCTGTCAGTACCGCGAAGATCTTGAGTACCAAAGGCGATGTCTTTATAGAAAGGTGCTGAATCCTGCGGGATAATGCCTAACGATGTTTGATCAACTCCCACGTCCACCAGCAACCAGTTACTTTTTTCAGGATAAAGGCGTGAAGCCAACTGCCAAATATTGAGCAGACCATGTGCTTGGGTGTCGATGACAACAGGTTTAAATCCGGCTTTATTTAAAGCATCCGCTCGACTGTCTACAACTTCCTTACGAGTCGCATATATCTGATAGCTAGTTGTCGATCCTTTACCAAATCGTTTGTCTTCCAGCTTTACAAAATCTAAACTCAGCTCCTCGATAGGAAAGGGAGATTGATGAGCAAAGGTTTGATAGATAGAAAACTCTTTTTCTCTGTCTTCTAACTCACTCTCTATTTGCAGTACTTTGCTGATCACCGTGTTATCGGGTACCGAAATGGCGACGTTGCGACAGCCAAAAGGCAGTCCTTTCCTAAGTTCTTTAAGTTTCTTAACAGTTTTCTGATACTCCAAAGTATAGTTAGCTGTAAAAATGTCGTCCGAAATCGGCAGCTCTTTGTATCCCACCAGGGCATACAACTCCCCCACGGGTTTTAGTACCACGGCTTTGATGCTGTGATGATTTATATCTATACCTGTAATTAATGATGAACCCATGTGACCTAGCTCCTGAAGTGCCAAGCATTTCGTTGATTATCTAGGGGTTGTGATTATTAGTTAAATAAGCGTTAATAAACGAAAGCTAAGTTTTTAACCTAGAGTACAAGGGTTTGCTGCTTATCAGCCTTAACTAATCAGGGATTATCCGGTGAAGTTCATAAAGCGATTATTCATATTTACATTGATTTGCATGATTCTTGGAGTCAGTACAATTTTCGGGTTTTATTATTACGTAAAACCAGAGTTGCCTGATGTTGCCACTTTGCGTGACGTAGAACTCCAAACGCCAATGCAAGTCTTCAGTCAAGACGGTAAATTGATCTCTCAATTTGGTGAAAAGCGTCGTAATCCCGTGACTTATGACGAGATTCCTCGCCACTTAGTTGAAGCTTTGATTGCTACCGAAGATAGCCGCTTCTACGAGCACCCTGGTATTGATCCAATTGGTATCACTCGAGCAGCACTCGTGGTTGCTATGTCCGGTTCAGCCAAACAAGGGGCAAGTACCATTACTCAGCAGCTTGCGCGTAACTTCTTCTTATCTAATGAGAAAAAGATCATGCGTAAAATCAAAGAGATCTTCATTGCGATCCACATTGAGCAACTTCTGAGTAAAGAAGAGATCATGGAGCTTTACGTAAACAAGATCTTCCTTGGCCACCGTTCATATGGTTTCGGCGCAGCAGCGCGTGTTTATTTTGGTAAGGATCTTCCTGAGCTCACCTTAAGTGAATTGGCTACGCTTGCGGGCATGCCAAAAGCACCTTCAACTATGAACCCTATTTATTCTGTTGAGCGTGCGACCAACCGTCGTAACGTGGTATTACGTCGTATGCTAGACGAAAAATACATCACTCAATCAGAGTACGATGAAGCTCGCAGTGAAGAGCTTATCTCGAAATATCACGGTGCCGAGATTGAACTGAGCGCGCCGTATGTAGCAGAAGTTGCACGAGCTTGGATGGTTGAACGCTATGGTGAAGCCGCTTACACATCAGGCATGAAGGTTTACACGACCGTTGATTCAAAACTGCAAAAAGCAGCGAACCAAGCCGCGATTAAGAACCTACTCGGCTACGATGAGCGTCACGGTTACCGTGGTGCTGAAAAAGTATTATGGCAAACGGCGCAATCAGCTTGGGATCATGAACAAATCGTTAAGCACCTTAAATCTCAACCAACCTATGGTGACTTAGTACCAGCAGTTGTAACCGCTGTTGATTCGAAAAGCGCTCAAGTTTGGGTTAAGAACCAAGGTGAAGGCACTATCGAGTGGCAAGGCATGAATTGGGCGCGTAAATTCCTAACGGACAACCGCCAAGGTCCAGCGCCTTCTCAAGCGAAAGAGATTTTGGCTGTGGGTGAGCAAATTTGGGTTCGCCATGAAGCAGTAACAGGCGATGAAGTATCTGAAGAGCCTACCGAAGAAACAACAACTGAACCTGAAACACCGATTGTATGGCGACTAAGCCAAGTACCGAATGCGAACACCGCATTTGTTGCAATGAACCCGAACAACGGCGCGGTATTGTCAATGGTGGGTGGCTTTAACTTTGTACACAACAAGTTCAACCGTGCAACGCAATCTATTCGTCAGGTGGGTTCTGGTATCAAACCATTTATCTACTCAGCAGCGATTGAGAAAGGCTTAACGCTAGCCTCACTGATCAACGATGCGCCTATCAATCAATGGGATAAGAGCCAAGGCACGGCATGGCGACCAAAGAACTCACCACCGACCTATGTGGGTCCAACTCGTTTACGTATTGGCTTAGCTCAATCTAAAAACGTAATGGCAGTACGTGTACTGCGCGAAGTGGGCTTGGATGATACTCGTAACTACCTAACTCGATTTGGTTTTGATATTGACGAAGTACCGCGCTCTGAAACCATTGCTCTGGGTGCGGGTAGCTTAACGCCAATGAAGGTAGCTCAAGGTTACTCAGTATTCGCTAATGGCGGCTACTACGTTGAACCTTTCTACATCAGCCGCATTGAAACACCATTTGGTGAGACTGAATTCCAAGCGACACCGAAAGTAGTGTGTAAAGACGATTGCCAACAGCCAATGACCTCAGATTCAATGGCTGATGAGTTTGCCGAGCAAGATGTGGATGCCCAAGTACAGTACGCACCCCAAGTGATCACTGAGCAGAACGCGTTCCTTGTTCGTGAAATGATGTACAGCAATATCTGGGGCGGCGGTGACTGGAGTGCTGGCACAGGCTGGAATGGTACAGGTTGGCGTGCTCAACCGCTGAAGCGTCGCGATATTGGCGGAAAAACCGGTACCACCAATGACTCGAAAGATACTTGGTACAGCGGTTACGGCCCTGGCATGGTTGCAACGGTATGGGTTGGCTTTGACAACCACAACCGTAACCTAGGTCGAACCAAAGCGAACTCTAACCTTGGTAAAAATCAAATTACAGGTGCAGAAGCGGGCGCTAAAACAGCAGAGCCGGCATGGGTTGATTTCATGGGCACAGCGTTAGCGGGTGTTCCGGCACAACGTAAAGAGCTTCCAGAAAATATCGTTCGCGTTCGTATCGACCGTGAAACTGGCTTACTGACCAACAAGTTTGATAGCTCATCAATGTTCGAGTATTTCGAGAAAGGCACTGAGCCAACCGAGTACATTACTGAACGTTTCAATGATGACATCTACTCAACGTCATCAGGTGAAGCAGTAGAAGAGCTGTTCTAGTTAGGGTTTGTTGAACCAAGTAACATGAACCAACAAAAAGGGTTGATATGTATTCATATCAACCCTTTTTTTGTGTCTATAATCAGAGCTATCTACGATTTAAATTACTAAACAGCTTTATCTAATTGAGTTCGGATAGCCTCAGCCAATTGCTCAAAGCGCCCCTTTAACGGAGAGCCCGGTCGGTAGGCAACAACAATGCGACGTGAAGGTGTTGGGTTCACCGCTGGAACGTAACACACACCATCTTTCTGTTTTTCCTTCGGTACCGATAGCTGAGGAAGCAAGGTAATACCTGCCCCTGCCGCCACCATGTTACGCAGCGTTTCTAAGCTGGTCGCTTTAAAGCGCTCATCATCTTTTGCACCCGCAGCAAAACAGAAGCCTAAGGCTTGGTCTCGCAAGCAGTGGCCATCGCCCAGTGCAAGTACGGTTTGTCCATTTAACTGCAGCATATCAACAGTGTCTTGCTTAGCCCACTCATGATCACACGGTACTGCGACGCTTAACGGTTCGTTATACACATCAATCTCTTTGAACGCCGCCGTTTCATCAACTGCAGCCAATACCAAACAATCAAGCTTGCCATCTTCAAGTTGACTCACTAGCTGATGGGTCTGCGCTTCATGCAGGTAAAGCTCAAGATCGGGAAAGCTATCTTTAAGATGAGGAATGATCTTAGGTAAAATATAAGGGCCAACGGTCGGAATAAAACCAATGTGCATCGGCCCCGTCATCGCTTCACCGTGTCCACTCGCCATATCTTTAAAAGTTTTCACTTCATTGAGAATACGCTTGGCTTGTTCAACAAGTTGTAACCCTGATTCTGTAAATATTACCTTCCTTGGACTACGCTCGGTTAACTGAAGTCCAATTTCATCTTCTAGTTTGCGTATTTGACCGCTTAGTGTCGGCTGACTGACAAAGCACGCTTCTGCCGCTTTTCGGAAGTGTTTATGCTCTGCGAGCGCCACCAAGTATTCAAAGTCACGAATGTTCATGATCAGTCTCTTACCTCAGGTTTTAATAAGAACAAGGGTTCTAATAGAAACATTTAAAAGAAAAATGCTCTTGATAGAATTTACCTATCAAAACCATAACATCAAACGATTAGAGCTATCAAAGGATTTGTCTAATAATGGGCTCAACGAAACGAAACAGAGCAAAGAAAAACGTTAAGCTCTGATAGAACAAAATTCAAAATACTATTTAAGGAAATCAATATGTTTGCATCTAAAGAAGGTCAATCAATCCCTCAAGTAACATTCCCAACTCGCCAAGGCGATGCATGGGTTAACGTAACGACGGAAGAGCTATTCAAAGATAAGACAGTTATCGTATTCAGCTTACCAGGTGCGTTTACACCGACATGTTCTTCAAGCCACCTACCTCGTTACAACGAGCTACATTCTGTATTCAAAGATAACGGTGTTGATGACATTCTATGTGTTTCAGTAAACGACACATTCGTAATGAACGCTTGGAAAGCAGACCAAGAAGCTGAAAAAATCACATTCATCCCAGATGGTAACGGTGATTTCACAGACGGTATGGGCATGCTAGTTGAGAAAAACGACATCGGCTTCGGCAAACGTTCATGGCGCTACAGCATGCTGGTTAAAAACGGCGTGGTAGAAAAAATGTTCATCGAAGAAGACGTACCAGGCGACCCGTTCAAGGTTTCTGATGCAGATACTATGCTTAACTACATTGCTCCTGAGCACAAAGAGCAAGAGTCAATCACAGTATTCACTAAGCCAGGCTGTCCTTTCTGTATGAAAGCGAAGCAGAACCTAATCGACAAAGGTTTGAACTACGAAGAAGTAGTACTAGGTAAAGACGCGACAACAGTAAGCCTACGTGCAATCTCTGGTCGCACAACGGTTCCACAAGTATTCATCGGTGGCAAACACATCGGTGGTAGCGAAGAACTTGAAGCTTTCCTAGGTTAATGACTTACTATCGATATAAGCTTAATCGTTAAGTTAACTAAGCAATATCAGCTAACCCACCCTCTTGTGGGTTAGCTATTCCAAACACTCTTATCTGAGCTTTGGAAAAGAATATAGCTTGTGACTCGCCCGTCTTTAACTAACCTATAGTTAGTAACAAGAAGCAGTTAGCAATAAAGGCAGAGCGACAAGCTAAACCTAATAAAACAGAATCACAAAACCTGCCCGTTATCCTGACTCTCAAAAAATCACCAGAGTTGGAGGGGTTCGTTCAAACTAAATTTAGCTATTGCGAGAAAATTATTATGAAACAAGTCAATGTAGATGTAGCAGTTATCGGGGGCGGTACGGCAGGTTTAGGTTCTTACCGCGCTGCAAAAGCACACACTGACAGTGTTGTGATGATTGAAGGCGGCCCTTACGGTACAACCTGTGCTCGTGTTGGTTGTATGCCATCTAAACTGCTTATTGCAGCGGCTGAAAGTGTACACCAAATTGAGAAAGCTCCGGCTTTTGGCGTTCACCCACAAGGGGATATCGTGATTAACGGCCGTGAAGTGATGGACCGAGTGAAGTTTGAACGTGACCGTTTTGTTGGTTTTGTTTTAGAAGGTGTTGATGAAATCCCAGAGCAAGACAAGATCTCTGGCTACGCAAAGTTCTTAGATGACAACACGCTACAAATCGATGACCACACAGTTGTGACGGCTAAGCGTATTGTTATCGCAACAGGTTCTCGCCCTGCATACCCTGCAGTTTGGAATGAACTTGGTGACCGTCTGATCATTAATGATGACGTATTCAGCTGGGATGATTTACCAGAATCAGTGGCGGTATTTGGCCCGGGCGTTATTGGCCTAGAGCTTGGTCAATCACTACACCGCTTGGGTGTGAAAACAAAACTGTTCGGTTTAGGTGGTCAAGTTGGCCCAGTAACCGACCCAGAGATCATGGCTTACGCAGACAAAGCCTTCAATGAAGAGTTCTACCTAGATGCCGACGTGAAAATCGAAAGCATGAAACGCATTACCACAGAATCGGGTGAAGCTCGCGTCGAAATCCAGTTCATCAATAAGCAAGGTGAATTAGAAACTAACATCGTTGAATACGTACTGGCAGCTACAGGCCGTCGCCCTAACACTGATAAGCTTGGCCTAGAAAATACCTCTCTAGAACTTGATGAACGTGGTGTGCCAGTTGCAGACCACTACACGCTACAAACATCGCTACCATCAGTATTTATCGCTGGTGATGCGAGTAACCAACTGCCTCTACTGCATGAAGCAGCAGACCAAGCGCGTATTGCCGGTGACAACGCAGGTCGTTTCCCTGAGATTCGTGCAGGCTTACGCCGCTCTAAAATCTCGGCGGTATTCTCTGACCCGCAAATCGCGATGGTTGGTGAAACGTACAAAGAGATCACCACCCGCCTAGGCACATGTGGCTGTTTCGCAACGGGTGAAGTGTCTTTCGAGAACCAAGGTCGTTCACGAGTGATGCTACGCAACAAAGGTATTCTGCACGTTTACGGCGAGCAAGGTACAGGCCGTTTCCTTGGTGCTGAAATGATGGGACCAAACGCAGAACACTTGGCGCACTTGTTAGCATGGGCACACCAGAACAAGATGACGGTTTCTGAAATGCTAGACATGCCGTTCTACCATCCAGTAATTGAAGAAGGTGTACGAACAGCGCTACGTGACCTGAATGCGAAACTGCACCTAGGTCCAGAGATGGTGAAACACTGTCTAGATTGTGGCCCAGGTTGTTAATCTCAGGTCGTTGCAAAACTAGCAGTTTGGTCTATTAACAGAGACTAGGTACTAAAAAGGAAAGCCATTGGCTTTCCTTTTTGTTTTTGGCAACGAGCAAACAAAGATTCCCGACCACGCTCCTTCGTCGCTACCGGCAATGACGACGCTGTGTGATACACAGTTAAGTCGAAGCCAAACCCGTCATTCCAGAACCGAGGAACGAGGTATCTGGAATCTCTTGAAGCCATTGCCGCCGCCAAAGGTTAGCTATTACTTCTCAGCAGCAATAACAGAGATCTCAACCAGTAGCGCTTCACGAGCCATATCACCCGTCACACATGCACGAGCTGGTGCGTGACCTTCAGGAACCCATGCATCCCATACTGCGTTCATCTCTTGGAAGTCTTTCATATCTTTCAAGTAAATCGTTGCTGACAGCATGTGCTCTTTATCGCTGCCTGCTTGCTCAAGTAGGGCTTCAACTTTATCCAGCATCGTCTGTGTTTGTTCTGTGATGTCTTTGGTCGCATCAGCACAAACTTGGCCACATAGGTAGATAGTGCCGTTGTGTTTAACAATACGGCTCATGCGTTGCTTCGTTTCTTGGCGCTCAATCATTTCGCTCACTTTCTCATGTCATAAGGATACTCAATAAAGAACAATACTAACCAATAAGCAGCCTTATGGCATGAAAAACACGCCATAAGTAACGCTAGTTTTTAACTTACAACTTTACCAGCAATGTTAATCGAGGGGTAATAACTCACCTTCATAAGTAAACCAGTCAATATCTAGCCGATAGTATTACTTATAGAAGACGTTGCCTTTAATGAATTTTCGATTAATCGTCTTTACGTTAAGTTCATCACTTTATATAGGTGAAAGTATAGACGTAAAGCTCTCCTTACTTTCTTTACGTCTATACTCAATTTATAAGTTATCAATTTAGGGTTAGTTATGGTTTCTAGAAGACGCTTAATTGCATACTCATTGCTGTCTACTCCAAGTGCAGCCCTTTTACTAACGACTATTGGCTGTAATGATGATAGTAATGAAACCGATGAGAGTGATGTAATTCAGTCTATAAAGCTTTTAGATCCGGATGAAAACGGAGCGATGCTGATTTCAGGCTTTTCATCTAAAATCATCGCTAAGTCAAGTGAAATGCCGAGTAAAAATTCTAGCTATTTGTGGCATAACTCTCCAGATGGTGGAGCCGTATTTTCGACTGAGGGTGGGTGGGTTTACGTATCAAATAGTGAAGAGTCTAACAACCTTGGGGGAGTTGGTGCTTTAAAGTTTAATACACAGGGTGAGTTAGTTGATGCCTACCAAATTCTATCCAACACAAACCGAAACTGTGCAGGGGGAAGTACCCCCTGGGGAACATGGTTGTCTTGTGAAGAGATTGATCAAGGGAACGTTTGGGAGTGTGACCCCTTAGGCGTCGAAGCACCTACTGTATTACCTGCCCTTGGTACTTTCAATCATGAAGCTGTAGCTGTTGATATCAATAATGATTTATATCTAACAGAAGACAAACCCGATGGAGGCTTTTACAAATATATATCTAATGATAAAACTAGTAACAAGCCTGATTTACAAAATGGAACTCTATACATTGCAATAAAAGATGACAACCAATTATCTTGGCAAGAAGTACCCGATCCAACAGCCACATTGAATGAAACTCGTTACCAAGTCAACTCTAGTGCAACCTTTAATGGGGGAGAAGGCATTACCTATGAAGATCGAGTCGTATACTTTGTGACTAAAGGAGACAATAAGGTATGGGCATATAATATTGATACTCAAAAAATTGAGATTTTATACGACGCTAGCATGTACTCTAATCCAGTACTTACCGGAGTCGACAATATTACGCTAGCTCCCAATGGAAGCCTGGTCATAGCGGAAGATGGCGGTAATCTTCAACTTGTAATGTTATCAAAAGCAGGAGAACTCTACCCTTTGATTCAGTTAGTAGGCCATGACAGCAGTGAAATAACCGGCCCTGCATTTTCACCTGATGGGAAAAGGTTATATTTTAGCTCTCAAGATGGAACGTCAGGGGAGCCTGATGGAGGCATTACATTTGAGATATTCGGTGATTTCTCAAGTCTACCATAATTATTTATAGAAGAACAAAAAAGAAAAAAGCCCCAGAACCAATCGATTCTAGGGCTTTCTTAGAAAATTCTAAGAAAAAGCAGTGGTACTTTAATAGACCGGAGTTTTCTTAGTTTGTTCCCAAAAAAGATCAGTTTTTTGATCTTTTTTTTAGGCGCTATAAAATCAATACTTTAAGCAACATTCACCTTAGCGATAACCTGCTCCACCAAGTTCACTTCCAACGCCACTTCATCACACGCATGTTGACGAGGGCACTGTTCACAATCTTTTAGTACCTTCTCAGGCAGTAGAGATTTCGATGTAGGTAAGAAATCATGTTTCATAAAGAACTCTGGAGTACGAGTCAGCACAAACACCTTCTTGATCGCCATTTGTCGCGCTTTATCAACCAAGTGCTGCACAATCGCGGTGCCCTGCCCTTGGCCTTGCCAGCCAGCTTCAACACCGAGCGAGCGAATTTCTGCTAAGCCAGAGTCATACACATAGAGTGATGCACAACCTGTCACCTCACCATGATGCTCTGCGACGGCAAACGAACCAATATCACGCACCAGTTCATTACGAGAACGAGGCAGGTTTTCACCCATATTCGCCCAGTAGGCCACCATGCCTTCCAACGCTTCAATATCGGTCAGACGAGCAGAACGAACCTTGACGATGGAAGTATCACGCTGTGATAAACGCTTCTCTGCTTGGTCAACCGCGTAAGCCACTTGTTGTGGTGATACACCACCTAGCGCACTACGTTTTTCAAGGCACGATTCAATAGTCAGGATGTCATACACATCCTCTTCAATCACCTCGGAGAACTCTTTCATCTCTGCGATGGTTAACTCTTCTAATGCACAGCCTTTAGCAATCGCCGCGACGACTGTTACACCAACAATGTGGTGAGCTTCACGGAAAGGAATGCCTTTCGCTACTAAGTAATCAGCCAGTTCTGTTGAGTTCGCGTAACCTTGTTTTGCTGCTTCAAGCGTACGTTCGCCGTTCACTTTAATGCCGTCAAAACAAAGAGCAGCCATCTCCATACAATCATTCCAAGTATCTAAAGCGTCGAACAGACCTTCTTTATCTTCTTGCATGTCTTTGTTGTACGCCAAAGGCAGAGCTTTCACTGTCATCATCATTGCGGCTAATGAACCGTATACACGGCCAGTTTTGCCACGGATAAGCTCTAGCGCATCCGGGTTTTTCTTCTGTGGCATCAGAGATGAACCTGACGTCACTGTATCGGCTAACTCGATGAAGTTTGATTCACCTGAGTTGTAGAAAATCATATCTTCTGCAAGACGCGAAAGGTGAAGCATTGAGATAGATGCAATCGACATCAGCTCCATCACATGGTCACGGTCAGAAACTGAATCTAGAGAGTTGCGCGTTGCACGATGGAAACCTAAGTTGTGAGCTAACTCTTCACGGTCCATCGGGTAAGCAGTTCCAGCAAGGGCACCAGAACCCAGCGGACATGTATCTAGACGCTTAATCGCATCATTCAAACGAGAATAATCACGCTCAAGCATTTCAACGTAAGCCAAGCACCAGTGAGCAAAAGTTACAGGCTGAGCACGTTGTAAGTGAGTGTAGCCAGGAAGTACGGTTTCTTGATGCTGAGAAGCAACGTTCACCATTTGGCTTTGTAGACGGTCCAGTGCCAGTAGCAACTGGTTACCTTGCTGACGACACCATAATTTCAGGTCGGTCGCCACTTGGTCATTACGAGAACGGCCCGTGTGGAGCTTTTTGCCCAAGTCACCGACTTTACCGATAAGTTGTTGCTCAACCCAACTGTGAATATCTTCTGCATCAGAACGTAGAATCTGTTCAGGATCTTCCATCACCTCAAGTTTTAGCTCATTTAGCGCTAACTCAAGCTTCTGTTGCTCTTCCTCGGTTAATACGTTGACCGACAGTAGAGCTTTAGACCAGGCAATTGAGCCCACAATGTCTTGCTCAGCCAATCGGTAATCAAAACGAAGAGAATCGTTAAAATCTTTGAACCGGGTGTCTGCTGCTTGGGTAAATCTACCGCCCCATAATGCCATTGTGTATCTCCTAATTGCACAGTGCTCACTGTTTTTGCAAATGATAATTCTGATTAAGATTCAGTATTTTTCTGATGGTTTAAACTTACGGCAATTCAAAATGAAAATAAAGTATTAATTCATTATTTTCACATATTTATTCACCACCAGCTCGAGCCATTGATTATTTTAGTGTGGTTCGCGAATTATATGCCATTCAATGATAAAAACCGAAGATGATTTATTAGACTAATAGATTGCAAAAAGCCCATTCACTAATCAATAGTGGATGGGCTTTGCGTAATAATGTCTATTTTCTAGCCTTCGATTACTAGTAAAAGGCTAGCTAACTCATGGTTAGGGTTACTTTTGGCTATTCAGAGCACGGATACGGCTTGATAGCGAGTAAAGACGGATGAAGCCTTCAGCGTGGCTTTGGTCGTAAACTTCATCTTCACCAAAGGTTGCAAACTCTTCTGAGTACAGGCTGTTGTCAGAACGTTTCTGAGTCACCGTTGCATGGCCTTTGTAAAGCTTAATAACCACTTCACCATTTACGTCTTGTGCTAGTTCATCTGTTGCCGCAAGAATTGACTTACATAGCGGAGTGAACCAACGTCCATCGTATACAAGGTGAGAAGCTTTAACACCTAGCTCTTCACGGAATTCGAATGCCGCTTTATCAAGAACCAGTTGCTCTACTGCACGCAGTGCTTCCATCATGATTGTGCCACCTGGAGTTTCGTAACAACCACGAGACTTCATACCAACAAGACGGTTCTCTACGATATCGATACGACCAACACCGTGCTTCGCACCTTTCTCATTTAGATAAACCAGTGCGTTGTATGGCGTCATTGTTTCACCATCAACCGCTACCACTTCGCCTTTTTCAACTTTAAGCGTCACTGTTTCAGATTCGTTTGGCGCTTGCTCTGGGTCTACAGTCCAAGCCCAGCAATCTTCATCCGGTGCGTTCCATGTATTTTCTAGAACGCCACCTTCTGTAGAAATGTGCCATGCGTTTGCATCACGAGAGTAGATCTTAGTCAGAGAAGCAGTACAAGGGATGTTACGTTCTGCTAGGTAATCCAGACACTCTTCACGGCTCACTAGATCCCACTCACGCCAAGGTGCGATTACATGTAGGTCTGGTGCCAGTGCAGCAAATGCACCTTCAAAACGAACTTGGTCGTTACCCTTACCTGTACAGCCGTGACATAGTGCGTCTGCACCGACTTTACGTGCCACTTCAACCTGAGCTTTCGCAATGATTGGACGAGCCATCGAAGTACCTAGCAGGTATTTACCTTCGTAGTAAGCGCCCGTTTTTAGCGTTGGGTAGATGTAGTCAGCCACCATCTCTTCTTTAAGGTCTGCGATGTAACACTCAGAAGCACCAGAAGCTTTTGCTTTCTCTTCAATACCAATCAACTCTTCGTCGCCTTGGCCTACATCTGCAACAAATGCGATAACTTCGCAATCATAGTTCTCTTTCAACCATGGAATAATTACTGATGTGTCTAGACCGCCAGAGTAGGCTACTACAACTTTCTTTACGTTAACTTTGCTCATTTTCTTTCTCCTAGTTTCCATACTGCACATGGCGGTCAGCGTTGGAAATGACTTCATTATTATGTGTTAAATTTATTTGTCTAAATTCTTTAAGTAGTAACTCGTCGTGAGGTCTACTGAGGTAAAAACTGCGTTCCTATGCTTTTACCTGAAAACAGTTGTGTTAGCTTTTCTGGGTATCGCCAAGTAGCAACTTCGATTGGTCGTCCAAGGCCGTTAGCGGCTTCTAGTGCGGCTTGAACCTTAACGATCATGCCGTCGGTAATCACTTTCCCTGTAATAAGGTCATCAGCTTGCTGTTGATTGAGGCTTGGAATTAGGTGGCCTTTGCCATCCAACACACCACTTACATCAGAAAGCAGCACCAGTTCAGCATCAAGTGCGCCTGCAACGGCAACCGCAGCTTGGTCGGCATTCACATTCATCAGTTGGCCTTGCTCAGTCAGACCAATGGAACTAATGATTGGCAGTGCGCCCGCATTAAGAATCGCTTGCAGAACGGTTGAGTCGCCCGGCTCCGCTTTTCCTACCGCGCCCAGTTCAGGGTTCAGTTCGCTTACTTTGCATAAACCACCATCAGCTAGGCTCAAACCAACGGCGTTGATACCGTCTTTAATTGCCTGACCTTGAAGTAGTTTGTTGGCCGTGCCTGCTAGTGCACCAGCGATCACTGGGATCTGATCATAAGGAGTAACACGTAACCCTTCTTTCTTAACGGTTTCGAGGTTCAACTTATTCATTAAATCATCAACAAGGTAACCGCCGCCGTGAACAATCACGATTGGTCGTTGTGCCTGTTGTTGGTAAGCAGAGATAGCACCAAATAACTTGCTAAGTGTTTCACCACAAGATAGCGCAGCGCCACCTAACTTTATGATTAATGGTTGATTATTAAGGCTCATATCTAGATTCCCTTACACTAACGCAGTCAATGGCGCAAAACCATAACGTAGATTTAAACACTGCATCGCTTGGCTAGATGCACCCTTTAATAAGTTATCAATCGCTGAAACAACGATGATGTGCTGACCTTGAACCTTCCAACCTAAGTCGCAGAAAGGCGTCTGTTCTACATCTTGAATTCTTGGCAATGTCTCTTCGAGTAATCTCACCGCAGGTTTACCTTGGTAAGCTTGCTCAAAGGCATTTTGTATCTGTTTTTCTGTCACGCCTTCAGCCAATTTCATGGTGATGGTCGCCAAAATACCGCGCTTAAAGTTGCCGAGGTGCGGGGTGAAAATCACATCACACCCTAGGTGTGCAGCCATTTCAGGTTGATGACGGTGATTGAACACGCCATAAGCTTGCAGACTCACTTCGCAGAAGCTGTTAACCATCGTCGCTTTGCGACCTGCACCAGTAACGCCGCTAGTCGCGTTAATTACTGGCCATTGGTTCTCATCGAGTAACTTGGCTTCAACCAAAGGCTTAATCGCCAATTGTGATGCGGTTGGGTAACAACCCGCGACTGCGACAAGTTGAGCTTCTTTGATCTCTTGCTCATTCCATTCCGCTAAACCGTAAGCCGCTTTGTCTAGCCATTGTTCGTGTTGATGTTCAAAACCGTAAAACTCTTTATAGAAGTTTTCGCCTTTAACTCTGAATGCACCCGATAGGTCGAAGACTTGGCAATTGTTCTCAAGGAAGATTGGCGCGAGGTCGTGGCTGACTTCATGCGCGGTCGCTAAAAAAATCACATCAGACTGTTTAGCCACTTCTTGCGGATTTGTTAAAGGTTGCACTGGCATATCAATCAGGCCAGCTAACTTACCGTGTAGTGCAGCGATAGGTTTGCCCGCGTCTACACTATTGGCTGAGACATATAAACCTGATAGCGTGAGCTCAGGGTGTCTGTTTATCATTAGAGCCAGTTCTGCTCCTGTATAGCCGCTTGCGCCAATGATCGTGGTTTTCAACATCTCAACACATCCATTCTTGAGGTAAGTTACATTTCAAATTTGACTATTCATACTTAATTTTTAGCTATATTTGATTTCTTATGCATTAAATATGATTTAATATGTGTTTTACCGACTTATGGTTTTCCTGTCAATAGTAGAAGTGAAGATATTATGCAATTACCGAGTTTCCTTGAGGTCTATAAAGGCCTAATTTCCACCGACTCCATTAGCTCAACCGATCCAAGCTGGGATCATGGCAACGAGAAAGTGATCGAAAAAATGGCTCAATGGTTTAAAGACGTAGGCTTTAGCGTTGAGGTAGTGGAAGTCGAACCCGGCAAACATAATATGGTCGCAAAGATGGGTTCGGGAGAAGGCGGCTTATTGCTTGCAGGACACAGCGACACCGTGCCATTCGATGAAGGACGTTGGAATTTCGACCCTCACGCACTAACAGAACACAACAACCGCTTCTACGGATTAGGCACCGCCGATATGAAAGGCTTTTTTGCTTTCGTTTATGAAGCCGCAAAGAAGATGGATTGGAGCAAACAGACCAAGCCGCTCTATGTATTAGCAACCTGTGACGAAGAAACCACCATGCTAGGTGCACGTCATTTCACCGAAAATGCACCGTTTAAACCGGATTACTGCATTATTGGTGAACCAACCAGCCTAGTGCCTATTCGTGGACATAAAGGTCATGTTGCCAATGCCGTGCGAGTAACCGGTAAATCAGGTCACTCTTCAGATCCAGCATTAGGTGTTAACGCCATCGAGATCATGCATGAAGTGCTGTTCGCTTTAATGCAGCTGCGTGACAAGCTAGTCAAAGAGTACCATCACCCAGGATTCGCCATTCCAAGCCCGACGCTAAACCTTGGTCATATCCACGGTGGCGATAGTGCCAACCGTATCTGTGGCTGTTGTGAGCTGCATTATGACGTTCGTCCTTTACCGGGCATCAGCTTAGATGGTTTGGATAACATGCTGCGCAGCGCACTTAAAGAAGTCGAAGCAAAATGGCCGGGCAGAATTGAGATTACTCCCCTGCATGAGCCAATTCCGGGTTATGAGTGCCAGCACGATCATCCATTTATTGGTGGCATGGAATCAGTTTGTGAGATTGAATCGCAAACCGTGAACTACTGTACAGAGGCACCTTTCCTTCAAGAATTATGTCCAACCTTGGTGTTAGGCCCAGGCTCAATTGACCAAGCTCACCAACCGGATGAGTTCTTAAGCTTCGATTTTATTGACCCAACAATTGATGTTCTGAGTAAATCTATCCGTAAATATTGTTTCTAGTTATTACTTTTCAATCCGAACATTCACATAAAAGCCACCCTAAAAAGTGGCTTTTATTCTGCCATCCCTGATATAGCCGCAATCTTGTAATTAAATTTCACTTTTTCCCTAAGTTTTGAAAAATTTACTTCTCCCGCATTTTTAAACCTAATAATTGCAAACTTAGAATGCTTTATTTGACTAGATACAGCACTTTTCGCTAGATTGTGTACTTAACAAGGAACAATGGATGTAATTTTTTTACGAGGCAGGATGACAATGAACGAGAAATACGCCGCTCTCAAGAGTAACGTAAGCATGCTAGGACGCTTGCTAGGTAACACAATCCAAGATGCACATGGTGACGTTATCTTAGAGAAAGTGGAGACTATCCGTAAACTTTCCAAATCCGCCCGCGCAGGCAACAAAGCTGACCGTGACAGCCTAGTTGAAGAAATCAAAAACCTGCCGAACGAACAACTCACTCCTGTTGCTCGTGCATTTAACCAATTTCTCAACCTCACCAACATGGCAGAGCAATACCACACGATCTCTCGCCACTGTGAGGAGCATGTTTGCGAACCAGACGTGCTGCAATCTCTATTTTCCAAATTAAACCAAAACGACATCAGCAAGCTAGATGCAGCTCAAGCTGTTCGCGACCTGAACATCGAACTCGTTTTGACTGCTCACCCAACAGAAATCACTCGTCGCACCATGATCAACAAGTTGGTTAAGATCAACGAGTGTCTGTCTAAATTAGAATTAAGCGACCTATCACACAAAGAGCGAGTGAAAACCGAACGTCGCCTAGAGCAGCTTATTGCTCAAGGTTGGCACTCTGATGTGATTCGTCAGCAACGCCCAACACCACTTGATGAAGCAAAGTGGGGCTTTGCAGTTGTAGAAAATTCTCTTTGGGAAGCTGTACCTGATTTCCTACGTGAAATGGATGGCCGACTAAAAGGTTACCTTGGTGAAGGCTTACCAATCGATGCTCGCCCAGTACACTTCTCATCTTGGATGGGTGGCGACCGCGATGGCAACCCATTCGTAACGCACACCATCACCAAAGAAGTACTGCGCCTATCTCGCTGGAAAGCCGCTGACCTGTATCTAGGTGACGTGAACGAGCTGATTACCGAACTGTCGATGACCAAGTGTAATGACGCCGTTCGTGAATTGGCTGGCGATGAGCACGAAGCTTACCGTGCAATCCTTAAGAGCCTACGTACTCTGCTGAACAACACGTTAGAAGTGCTTGATGCAAAACTGCACGATGCTGAAGTACCGAAGAAAGAAACACTACAGAACATCGACCAACTTTGGACACCACTTTACGCGTGTTACCAATCTCTGCACGAATGTGGCATGGGCGTCATTGCAGACGGTTCTCTGCTTGATACTCTACGTCGTCTAAAAGCATTCGGTGTGCATTTAGTTCGTCTCGATGTTCGTCAAGAAAGTACACGTCACTCAGATGTGCTGTCTGAATTGACTCGCTACCTAGGCATTGGTGATTACGACCAGTGGAGCGAGCAAGACAAAGTCGCTTTCTTAACTAATGAATTAAGCTCAAAACGCCCACTGCTACCGCGCGACTGGGAGCCATCTGAACAGGTCAAAGAGGTTTTAGACACCTGTAAGGTCATTGCTGCTCAACCTCGTGAAGCCTTTGGTGCTTACGTGATCTCTATGGCTCGTACAGCATCGGATGTACTGGCTGTTCACTTGCTTCTGCAAGAATGTGGTTGCCCGTACCGCATGGACGTATGTCCATTGTTCGAAACGCTGGACGACTTGAACAACTCAGAAGCCGTGATGAAACAGCTAATGAGCATTGATTTATACCGTGGCTTTATCCAGAACCACCAAATGGTGATGATCGGATATTCTGACTCAGCAAAAGACGCTGGCGTAATGTCTGCTGGTTGGGCGCAGTATGATGCAATGGACAAGTTGGTTAAGGCTTGTGAAGAAGAAGGTATTGAACTGACTCTATTCCACGGCCGTGGCGGTACAGTTGGTCGTGGTGGTGCTCCGGCGCACGCTGCTCTTCTTTCTCAGCCACCTAAAAGCTTGAAAGGCGGCTTACGTGTAACTGAGCAAGGCGAAATGATCCGCTTTAAACTTGGCTTGCCAGATGTTGCAGTGAATAGCTTCAACCTATACGCAAGTGCGATTCTAGAAGCGAACCTTCTGCCACCACCAGAGCCAAAACAAGAATGGCGCGACCTAATGGAAGTGCTGTCTGAAGTATCTTGCGAAGCTTACCGTAACGTCGTTCGTGGTGAAGAGAAGTTTGTTCCTTACTTCCGCCAAGCGACGCCAGAGCTAGAGTTAGGCAAGTTGCCTCTTGGTTCTCGTCCTGCGAAACGTAACCCGAACGGCGGCGTAGAAAGCCTACGTGCGATTCCATGGATCTTCTCATGGAGCCAAAACCGTTTGGTACTTCCTGCATGGTTAGGCGCTGGTGAAGCGATCCAATACTCTGTCGATCAAGGCCATCAAGCGCTACTTGAAGAGATGTGTCGTGAATGGCCATTCTTCTCTACTCGTCTAGGTATGTTGGAAATGGTGTACTCGAAGTGCAACATGGAAATCGCTAAGTACTACGACCAACGCCTTGTTGATAAAGAACTGCTGCCGTTAGGTGAATTACTGCGTGAGCAATTGCAGAAAGACATCAAAGCGGTGCTGAATGTAGAAAATAACGAGAACTTGATGCAAAGCGACCCTTGGGGACTTGAGTCAATTCGTCTACGTAACATCTATGTTGAGCCGCTAAACATGCTTCAAGCGGAACTGCTTTACCGTACTCGTAAGTGTGAAACACCACCAGCAGAACTAGAAGAAGCGCTAATGGTGACGATCGCAGGCATTGCAGCAGGTATGCGAAACACTGGTTAATTAGTGATTCCATCTATAAAAGAAACAAAAGGTCGCCATGTGCGGCCTTTTTATTTCGCCAAATAACCACTAGTGAGTATTTTGTCAGTTTTTTGGGTTATTTTGTCCATGTATTCTACTTTATGCTTATTATTTAGATATACTACTGCTCCGCTGCAGAAACACTCCAAAATAATAATCTGCGGCACTCGACCAATAAACTGGTCAACCTAGGTGATAAACGGCTTTGTAAGGTGACATAACCAACGATTGAGTTGGTGCTACTTGAACATAACCAATATAACGTGCCATAGAAGCACACTTGTTGTTCAAGTATTTGTTTACTGTTTACCATTTGGATTTCAGACATGTCATTACCACACGTAATTTTAACCGTTTTAAGTACACGCGATGCTACTGGTTACGATATCACAAAAGAATTCTCCGCAAGCATTGGTTACTTCTGGAAAGCTAGCCACCAACAAGTTTACCGCGAGCTAAATAAAATGGCTCAGAACGACCAGGTAACTTGCGTACTTGAGCCTCAAGAAGGCAAACCTGATCGTAAAGTTTACTCTATCACCGATGCTGGCCGTGGCGCGCTAGGTGAATGGTTTGAACAACCAACTGCACACCCAACCGTTCGTGACGAGTTCTCAGCTAAGTTAATCGCTTGTGCTGTACAACCTTCTGATGCGTACCGTGTACAACTTGCTGAACTAGTAGAAGAGTCTCGCAAACTGGTTTCTCACTACAAAGAAATCGAAGCGGCTTACTACGCAACGCCATCGACACTAGACAAGCAAGCACGCCTAGAGCGTCTAACGCTTCGTCGTAACCTACTGATCCGTGAAGCATGGATTGTATGGGCTGACGAAGTACTGCTTGAACTTGGCGCTCTTGCTTAAGTTAAGCTAGAAACTAGAAACTAGAAACTAGAAAAGCAAAAGGCTTGAACTCTTAGAGTCCAAGCCTTTTTTGTATCTATAGGATTTGAAATGTTACTACCAGAAGCTTTTACAAGCGCTTGGGCTTTACTTACAGCGCAGCAACCTGTGGGCGAACACCTAGCGTATGGCAAAGTGCATAAGTCATTTCTGCACGGTTTAGCGTGTAAAAGTGGAAATCTTTCACACCTTCACGGCTTAGCGTACGAACCATATCGATCGCTTGGCTAGCACCGACTAACTGACGAGTTGTTGGATCATCATCCAAGCCTTCGAACTGCTTCGCCATCCAACCCGGTACTTTTACGTTATTCATCGCAGCAAAACGAGACGCTTGCTTGAAGTTAGAAACTGGCAAGATACCCGGTACAATCTCTACGTCAACGCCAGCCGCCACACAACGGTCACGAAAACGTAAGTAGCTTTCTACATCGAAGAAGAACTGAGTGATTGCACGATTTGCACCCGCATCCACTTTACGTTTTAGGTTAATAAGATCAGATTGAGCGCTTTTTGCTTCAGGGTGAACCTCAGGGAATGCCGCTACTGATATATCAAAGTCGTGACGAGATTTAAGCAGCTCGACTAAATCAGACGCATACATATCTGGCGCACCGCCGCCTGCTGGAATATCACCACGCAACGCAACAATACTTTCAATGCCATTTGCCCAGTAATCGTCGGCAATTTGAATCAGCTCTTCGCGGCTAGCATCAATACACGTTAAGTGTGGTGCAGCAACTAAGCCTGTTTGGTTCTTAATTTCTTTAATGATTGAGTGGGTACGATCACGCTCACCCGAGTTTGCACCGTAAGTTACCGATACAAATTTAGGTTGAAGTGTTTTAAGACGGTGAACAGAATTCCACAGGGTCTCTTCCATCTTCTCACTGCTTGGTGGGAAAAATTCAAATGACACATTGATGTTGTCAGAAAGCTCTGCAATATTCTGATTTAAAGCGTCGATATGACTTGCGTGTGTGTATCCCATCTTACTCTCCCTGTGGCAAAAGCAACCACTAAATAATCTCAAATCCCTAACGACGTTTAGACGTCTATATGTCTTCAGAATGAATTGAATACGATTTAATGTCAACAGATCCATTATGAATTTTTTTCAAGTAGATAGTGAGAAAAGCTCAAGCCGATAGGTGGGTCGCAAAGAAGAAATAATGTAGAAAAAAGACTGAAAACACATCGTGCTTTCAGCCTTATTTATCTTAGTGGATAGTATGCTATTTACGCATTTAAACAATTAATCTGAGTATTAAAGCAATTGATCTGACTATTAAGCCAATCGCTCTAAGTATTAAGCCAACCGCTCTCAGTATTAAAACAGGCTAGACATTCTGTTTAGGTCAGATTGAATTGCACCAGCTGTCACTTCACGACCAGCACCTGGGCCACGAATAACCAATGGATTATCTTTGTACCATTTGCTCTCAATCGCAAAGATGTTGTCGCAAGGTAATAAGTTCGCCAGGGCGTGCTCTTTCGATAGCGCCTCAACGCCTACCGTTGCTTTGCCATTCTTCTCTAAACGCGCGACGTAACGCAAAACCTTCTGTTGAGACTGCGCTTTATCTAAACGCTCGGCCAACTCTTCACTCAGTACAGAAGCTTTATCAAAGAAGTCATCCACTGACAGATCTTGTAATTCTTCAGGTACCAATGATTCTACTTTGACGTTTTCAGGCTCAATATCTAAACCCGATTCACGCGCCAGAATCACTAGCTTACGCATCACGTCAGAGCCATCGAGGTCAGCACGAGGATCCGGTTCCGTCAGGCCTTGTTGCCACGCTAAATCAACCAACTCGCTGAATGACACCGTGCCATCAAACTGTTGGAATAACCAAGATAGAGTGCCCGAGAATATACCTGACAGAGCAATAATATCGTCACCGCTTTCGCGCAGGTCACGTACCGTGTGGTTAATCGGTAAGCCAGCACCCACTGTCGCATTGTACAGCCAATGACGGCTGATCTTAGCGAAAGCATCTTGTACCTGATGGTAATACTCGCTTGATGCAGAACCTGCCACCTTGTTAGCCGAGATCAGGTGAATACCTTGTTGTGCGACTTGCAGGTATTTTGCAGCAAGCACCGGGCTTGCCGTAACATCTAACACAACCGCTTCATCGTAGCCCTGAATAGAACCCAAACGCTCTAGCCAGTCGTTGCCGTTATTGGCAATCGCTTCATCATCAAAACGCTTGCTCACAGAAGTCGCATCAATGCCTTGATCATCGAACCAATAAGTTTGGCTATCAATCACCGCAACCAATTCAAAGTTCATTCCACGACGCTTTTCAAGTTCCGCTTTTTGCTCAGCAAACAGGCTTAACCAACTTGAACCAATATTGCCCTTGCCACATAAAGCAATCGCAACACGCTTCTGCGCTTGGAACAGTTGAGAGTGAATGCCTTTCACTAGGCTTGATGTTTCACTCTTACGAATCACAGCCACTAAGCTCAAGCCTGAGTTTGCTTCTGAGATAAACTCAACCGGTGAGCTCTTGAGTTGTTGGTAGAATCCATAACAATGGTTCGGGTTCTTAGTCACACCAGCACCCACCGCCGCAATCAGAGAGAAGCCTTCTTTAAGCTTAATTTCCGCTTCAATCGCGTGGTCTTGTAGATATTCTAAAGCGCCACCAGCGATCTCTTCTGTATAAGCAAGGCGCAAACAGTGCTGATCGGGTTCAAGCTCATAAGCAAGCGGCTCAAGTTGAGCTCGTTTAAGACCTTCAAGAACTTCACTTTCTAAGCGGTCAAAATCATGGCCATGACCAAAGGTCAGCTGAACGATCAGAACTTCATCCAGAGAGGTAATGATTTTTGCGCCACGACCCGATGCCAGTACACGCTCTATCTGTGTAGAGCCCGCCTCCGGCTGGTAGCTGCAGCGCAAGCTGAGATCCATAGCACTTTGAGCCACAGGCTGTAGCGTTCGGCTATGGAGCACTGGAGCCGCCAGACGAGCGAGTTCACTCGCTTCATCAAGGCGAAGCAGAGGCAACAAACACGCATCCGAAACCAAACGAGGGTCAGCGCTGTAAACGCCTGCCACGTCACTCCAAATCGTCACACGTTCAACTTCAGCCAAAGCGCCAATCACGGTTGCTGAGTAATCTGAACCGTTACGACCAAGCAGTACTGTTTCACCTTCGCAGTTCTGAGCCATAAAGCCCGTAATCACCACTCGGCAATGCGTATGCTGAGCCAAAACTTCTTTAATCAGAGGATAAGAACGCGCGCGATCCACTTCGGGTTGAGCACCCGCTTCTGCACGTAAAAAGGCACGCGCATCTTGAGCAACTGCTTGTAAGTCATGTTGGCACAACAGAGCAGCTAACAAACGTGAAGACCAAACCTCACCGTGTCCTAACACCTGTGCTTTTTGCGATTCGCTTAGAGGAGCAGTTAGCTCACCTAAAGCAGTAAATTCTTGTTGAATAGTGGCCGTTAGCTGAGCCGCAGACTCATCTTCAAGCAGCGCTTCAATCAGCTCAAGCTGGAACTGACGAAGGGTTTGTAGACATTCATGCGCAATACGACCATCTTTGTCGAGCGCTTCAACAAACTCAATCAAGCGGTTAGTTGTTTTACCCGCAGCCGATACCACGACCAAGTCAGTAGCTGACGAGTATTCTCTAAGAATATTGACCACGCGTTGGTAACACTCAGGGTTCGCTAAACTGCTGCCACCAAATTTATGTAGCTGGCGAAAGGTTGTCATTATTAAACCTCCCCTTCTGCGATAAAGCCTTGTGTTTTTTCAAACGCTTGCTTGAGATCATCAATCAAGTCTTCTGCATCTTCAAGGCCAACAGAAAGGCGCAGTAATTGTTGAGAAACACCCGCTTCTGCTAATGCTGCTTCGCCCATAGCACGGTGAGTCATCGACGCTGGGTGACAAATCAGGCTTTCAACACCGCCCAATGATTCAGCCAAAGAAAATAGCTCTAATTTATCCACAAAATATTTAAGTGCTTCAAAAGATCCCGAAAATTCAAAGCTCAGCATGGAACCAAAGCCCAACTGCTGTTTCTTCGCGATCTCGTGACCCGGATGTTCAGGAAGGCTTGGGTGGTAAATCGTACCCACCAGATCTTGTTGTTGCAGAGCCGTCAGAATTTCACGTGAGCTCTCTTCGTGAACGCGCATACGTGCACCTAGCGTACGAATACCACGTAGCGTCATGTAGCTATCAAATGGTGTGCCGGTTGCACCAATACAGTTACCCCACCATGCTAGCTCTTCAGCGTGCTCTTCTGTCTTAGTAACTACAACACCACCAATGACATCTGAGTGTCCGTTGATGTACTTGGTGGTTGAGTGGATAACAAAATCCGCACCCAGCTCTAAAGGCTTTTGGAACACAGGCGTCAAAAACGTGTTGTCGACAGCAACCAGAGCACCTACTTCTTTCGCTTTACGGCAAGTTTCTGCAATATCAACCACACGAACCAATGGATTCGATGGCGTTTCGATTAAGATTAACTTTGGCTTAAGCGCGATCGCAGCATCCAGTGCGGCTTGATCCGATTGATCAACAAACAGAACTTTGAAGTCACCTTTGAGTGAGCGTGTGTTAAACAGACGGTAAGTACCGCCATAGCAGTCGTGCGGTGCAATAATAAGATCATCGCCACCTAAGAAAGCGGATACCCATAAGTTAAGTGCCGACGTACCACAGTTAGTAACAACCGCGCCTTTACCAGACTCAAGCTCAAATAGTGCCGTTTCTAATAGACCGCGGTTTGGGTTACCAGAGCGGGTATAATCGTACTTTGGCACTTCACCAAAAGCGGGAAACCCATAGTTAGTCGAAAGATAAATAGGTGGGACAACGGCATGGTGTTGCGTGTCTGACTCGATACCAGTACGTACTGCGATGGTTGCTGGCTTCCGGCTGCTCATAGGTGCTTCCTTACAAGTTTTGCGTCTGAGAATCACAGCTGCTTGTCGGCATTTTGTGGCTGTGTTAGATATATGTTACTCACTTTACTTTCATAAACGTGAGACGTCAACACTTCCGGACGTCTATATGTCTTTGCTTATGGCAGTAAATCCCGCTAAAATCAGCACTATTAATTTATTCTAACAACTAAAGTGATGAAGGTACGCAATGGCCGACTGGAATGGTGAATACATAAGCCCATATGCTGAGCATGGAAAGAAAAGCGAACAAGTAAAGAAAATTACAGTTTCTATCCCTCTAAAAGTGTTAAAGGTTCTTACTGACGAGCGCACTCGCCGCCAGATCAACAACCTACGCCATGCAACAAACAGTGAGCTACTGTGCGAAGCCTTTCTACATGCGTACACTGGCCAACCACTGCCAACGGATGAAGACCTTCGTAAAGATCGTCCAGACGACATCCCGACTGAAGTCAAAAAACTGATGACAGAGATGGGCATCGAGTTCGAAGCGTTTGACGAAGAATAAAAACAACTCAGTCACCGCCTTCATTATTGATTCGCTATAGCTGAACCCTATTTGTCACATCACCCACTACGTTATCTGTAGCTGCGCTGTGAATGATAGACATAAAAAAACCGACTCCTATGAGTCGGTTTTTTATTATTCTTTTTCGCTCAATAGAGCAACAGCTACTAAGCTATTAAGCTACTAAGCTACTAAGGCATTAAGGCATTAAGGCATTAAGGCATTAAGGCATTAAGGCATTAAGCCATATAGTTAGCAGGCATCTCAATTCGAGCAACGCCAGACTCAACAGCCGCTTCAGCAACTGCTTTTGCAACGCGAGGAAGCAGACGCGGGTCCATTGGCTTAGGAATGATGTAACCCTTACCGAACTCCAGTGCAGTCTCGCCCGCAGCTGCCAATACTTCAGCTGGAACTTCTTCTTTCGCTAGTTCACGAATCGCTTTAACCGCCGCTAGCTTCATTTCGTCATTGATTTCGCTCGCACGCACGTCTAGTGCACCACGGAAAATGAATGGGAAACAAAGTACGTTGTTTACTTGGTTAGGGTAATCACTACGGCCTGTACCCATGATTAGGTCAGAACGAACTTCGTGTGCAAGCTCAGGCTTGATCTCTGGATCTGGGTTTGAACATGCAAACACAACCGGCTTATCAGCCATCAGCGTAAGAGCCTTAGCTGGTAGCAGATTAGGACCCGATACACCCAAGAACAGATCAGCGCCTTCGATAACATCTTCAAGCGTGCGCTTGTCGGTGTTATTTGCGAACAGCTCTTTGTATTCATTCAAGTCATCACGACGAGTGTGGATCACACCTTTACGGTCAAGCATGTAGATCTTCTCACGCTGAGCGCCACACTTAATCAGTAGCTCCATACAAGCAACCGCTGCTGCGCCAGCACCTAAACAAACGATCTTACACTCTTCCAGTTTCTTACCTTGAAGCTCAATCGCATTCAGCATACCTGCTGCCGTAACAATCGCAGTACCGTGTTGGTCATCGTGGAATACAGGTACATCACAACGCTCAATCAGGCGACGCTCGATTTCAAAACAGTCTGGTGCTTTGATGTCTTCTAAGTTAATACCGCCAAATGTATCTGCGATATTCGCAACCGTATCAACGAACTCATCGATTGTGCGGTGTTTTACTTCAATATCGATAGAATCTAAACCAGCAAAACGCTTAAACAGTAGCGCTTTACCTTCCATAACCGGTTTAGAAGCAATAGGACCAAGATTGCCTAAGCCAAGAATTGCAGTACCGTTAGAGATAACTGCAACCATGTTGCCTTTACCTGTGTACTTGTAAACGTTATCGACGTTCTGTGCGATCTCGCGAACAGGCTCAGCTACACCTGGGCTGTATGCCAGTGCTAGGTCTTCTGCAGAGTTTGCAGGCTTCGTCAGTTCTACGGCAATTTTGCCTGGAATTGGGAACTCATGATAATCAAGAGCTTGCTGACGGAATTGTTCTTGAGGCGATAACGCTTGAGAGGATTGATCTTGGCGGCTGTCTTCAGACATAGGTGTAGGTTCCTAGGATATTATTATTTGGGGGATCTTGTTCATGTTAATGGATGTACTTCAAAGTTCCTAGGTGGTTGAAGCATCTGTATCATTAAAAAACGAGATTTCACTACTAATAAGACCAGTGGGCAGTTGAAATTACTATCGCCTGCTCAACTTTAGAGCGAATTTCGAGGAAAGAGTGTTGGGATAAGTGATTAAGTAAGATTTACGTCAGTAACCTATTACTTTAACTGACCTAATAATGAAATACGATTCAGTACTTTCTCAATTTACAGGCAACAAAAAAGGACACCGAAGTGTCCTTTTTATGTCTAAATAGCGAGAATTACTTCTTGCTAGAAAGAGCACCGAAACGCTTGTTGAAGCGATCAACACGGCCGCCTGTATCTACGATACGTTGCTTACCAGTGTAGAACGGGTGACATTTGTCACATACGTCTAGGTGGATTGATTCTTTTGCTAGCGTTGAGTTGAACTCAAACGTGTTACCGCAAGAACAAGTTGCAGAAACTGCTTTGTATTCTGGGTGGATACCAACTTTCATGGGAAAACCTCAATTAGGCCGTGTCGCCATCCGATTCTAAGCCGGACACCACACGTAGTTAAAAAATAAATAAAGACACCGCTGTATCACTAAACCGCGATAAAGCCATACCTTTAAGGCGCAGTATAGTAATGAATCTATAAAGCAGGATCAACTGATTTGATACATTTTTCACCAATAGCCTCTTTATTTCCTTTGTCACTTTAAGATTTAAGGCTTAAGTGGTCTTCATTGGTTCTACTCTCTGAGCTGGTCCAAACTGCTTCTCGAATTTAACCGCCTTATCCTTTAGACTGTCCGCTCTCGTCAACTCAGATAAAGTCGTCCATTTATGCGCCCAATGATTGCCCGCGTGGCACTGCCGGTTCCACTAGACAAACAGTTCGATTACAAGATTCCTAGCCACCTATTTCCTATAATTGGTGGACGAGTTTCTGTGCCTTTTGGACGACAAACCTTAACAGGTATTGTTACGGCTCTGGTTAACGAATCTGAATTCGAGTTAGACAAACTCAAGCCCATTAAAGCCTTACTAGACAACCAACCCGTTTGGCCGGAATCGGTCTACTCACTCTTGGTATGGTGCAGCCAGTTCTATCAGTATCCACTAGGTGAAACCTTGGCCAACGCACTACCAAGCGCCTTACGAAAAGGCAAAGCTGCCGACTTCGCGACGCTTGTTGAATGGCAATTGACCCCATCAGGTAGAGATCAACTGATGCAGGGCTTTGGCCGTGCCGTCAAACAAGCCAAAGTAATGCACATGCTTGAGCACGGCCCAGTTCCCCATCAAGAATTCATTGATGAAGAAGTGAGCAGCGCGGTACTTAAGACGTTGGAAGAGAAAGGCTGGATTGAATCAGTAGAGAAAAAGCCGAAGCGCCAGCCGTGGTCAGTTGAGCTCGAAAACGATCAAGATAAGCCAAAACTCAATGAAGAGCAGGCTATAGCAATAGCGACAGTAAATAGTCAAACCGACTTTGGTTGCTTCTTGCTAGAGGGTGTAACTGGCTCAGGTAAGACCGAAGTCTACCTGAATATGATCAAGCCGATTCTCGACCAAGGTAAACAGGCGTTAGTGTTAGTGCCCGAGATCGGTCTAACCCCTCAAACGATTAACCGCTTTAAGCGACGCTTTAATGTTCCAGTTGAGGTTATCCATTCCGGTTTAAATGATTCTGAGCGACTAAATGCTTGGTTATCGGCGCGTGATAAAATAGCGGGCATTGTGATCGGTACTCGTTCAGCTCTGTTCACACCGTTCGCGGATCTGGGCATTGTCATTGTCGATGAAGAGCACGACGCCTCTTATAAGCAGCAAGATAGCCTACGCTACCACGCTCGTGATGTTGCCATCATGCGTGCTCATAAAGCGCAGATTCCGGTTGTGTTAGGCTCGGCGACTCCGGCCTTTGAAACGCTGCACAACGCTCAGATCGGTAAATACAGTTACCTCACCCTGACCTCACGCGCAGGTGTCGCGCTGCCGACCACCAATAAAGTGTTGGACGTTAAGGGTGAATATCTAGAAAGTGGCTTGTCTGCGTCGTTGATTGCTGAAATGCAAAGACACCTCAAAGCAGGCAACCAAGTGATGATGTTCCTCAATCGTCGTGGGTTTTCTCCCGCACTGATGTGTCACGATTGTGGTTGGACAGCAGAATGTAAGCGTTGTGATGCCTACTACACCTATCATCAATACAGCAATGAGATGCGCTGCCACCACTGTGGCTCGCAGCAGCATATCGTGCATCATTGCCAAGGTTGTGGTTCAGCGAATTTAGTAACAGTGGGGGTTGGTACCGAACAGTTAGAGGCTCAACTGGGTCAACTATTCCCTGAATACAAAACCATCCGTATTGACCGAGACAGCACTCGCCGCAAAGGCAGTTTAGAAAGCGCGTTAGAATCGATTCGTAAAGGTGAATACCAAATTCTTATCGGCACACAGATGCTTGCTAAAGGGCACCACTTCCCTGATGTCACACTTGTGGCATTGCTGGACGTTGATGCCTCTTTATATAGCAGTGACTTCCGCGCCTCTGAGCGATTGGCTCAATTGTTTACTCAAGTCGCCGGTCGAGCAGGACGAGCCAGTAAGCCGGGGGAAGTTATCTTACAAACTCACCATCCAGAACACGGCTTATTACAGGCATTACTGCACAAAAACTACAACCACTTTGCTCAGACTGCATTAGCAGAGCGTAAACAAGCGATGTTGCCGCCTTATACCTTCATGACTCTGTTTAGAGCGGAAGCCAATGACACTCGCTTAGTGGAAGAGTTTTTGCGTCAAGTACGCCACACATTGGAATCGCATCCGTTATTTGACCAATATTGCATGGTGCTAGGGCCAACCCCTGCACCACTAGCCAAACGAGCAGGTAAATCTCGTTGGCAGCTTATTTTACAAACACAGACTCGCTCGTTGATGCAAAAGCTATTAATAAGTGCCAAGCCAGCAATTAATATGTTACCTGCTGCGAAAAAAGTCCGTTGGTCACTCGATATTGAGCCGCAAGATCTGAGCTAAACCCACTTGGGTTAAAACTAATGATAAGTTTGTTCACAAATATTTCATACTTCTCGTGAGCAACTTCACACTAGTCATGTGATTTTTGTTAATCTAGCCGTAACTTTACACGGGTGAAACGAATAAAATATTGCAATAAAAAAAGTGTTAGCAACACTTTCACAATATCTATTCGATTACATTTATTATTCATGCCTTAGATACTTAGGCAACAAAGGAATTAAAAAGAGGGTTTAATTTATGGCGACAATGAAGGATGTTGCCCAGCTAGCAGGCGTTTCAACAGCCACGGTATCACGTGCATTGATGAACCCTGAAAAAGTCTCGGTTTCTACTCGTAAGCGAGTTGAGACAGCAGTACTTGAAGCTGGATACTCACCCAATACATTAGCTAGAAATTTACGTCGCAACGAATCAAAAACCATCATCACTATTGTTCCTGATATCTGTGACCCTTATTTCGCAGAGATCATTCGTGGTATCGAAGATGCCGCAGTAGAAAATGACTACCTCGTTCTACTGGGTGATAGCGGCCAACAGAAGAAGCGTGAGTCTTCATTTGTTAATTTAGTATTCACTAAACAAGCTGATGGCATGCTACTGCTTGGTACCGACCATCCGTTTGATGTCAGTAAGCCTGAACAAAAAAACTTACCGCCGATGGTGATGGCATGTGAGTTCGCCCCTGAGCTTGAACTCCCTACCGTACACATCGATAACCTGACCTCAGCATTTGAAGCAGTGAACTACCTAGCTCAGTTAGGTCACAAGCGTATCGCACAAATCTCTGGGCCAGTATCAGCAACGCTTTGTAAGTTCCGCCAACAAGGCTACCAGCAAGCGCTACGTCGTGCAGGAGTCTCCATGAATCCAGCCTATAGCACTGTCGGTGACTTTACCTTTGAAGCAGGAGCTCAAGCAGTTCGTCAATTACTCGCTCTTCCTGAACAACCGACCGCTATCTTCTGTCACAACGATGCGATGGCCATTGGCGCGATTCAAGAAGCGAAAAAATTGGGCTTACGCGTTCCTCAAGACCTATCCATTGTTGGCTTCGATGATATCCAATTCGCTCAATACTGCGATCCACCGCTAACGACTATTTCTCAGCCTCGTTATGAGATTGGACGCCAAGCGATGCTGATGATGCTCGACGTACTTAAAGGCAACGATGTACAAGCGGGGTCACGCCTGCTTGAAGCTAAATTAGTCGTTCGAGGCAGTACTGCGCCACCTCGAATGTAGTTCTCATAAATACCCTTATAACTCTGCGGCACATTTTGATGTGTCGCTTCCATTTCTGCACTATTATCCTCACTCAATCTGGATTACCATTAGGGCAGAATCAGCAACTATTGAATTGTCTTGTGGCTAATAGAGATTATGTAAAGCGCGGTCGTGGCACGAAAAAACCGACCAAAAAACAAGCCCCTCGCCGTAAACCATGGCGTAGTGGTCTTTTGGCGATCCTCCTCGCCGGTGGTTTTGGTTACGGACTTTACCTATTGAGTAATGACCCTGAGCCGCCAGCACCGACTCCAGTGGTAACTAAACCAAAGCCTAAGCCGAAACCAACAAAAGTCATTCCGCCGCCTCCAGAGGAGAAGTGGGACTACGTTGAAACCTTGCCAAGCCGCGAGATTGAAGTAAAAGCCAAAGAGCAACAGATCTCGAAGATCCCTTACATCATGCAATGTGGCGCGTACAAAACCTCAAGCCAAGCTGAAGCACGTAAGTTGGATATTGCCTTCCAAGGTATCTCAAGCTCAATCCGTAAAAAGGATGGAAGTAGCTGGTATCGTGTGGTTCTAGGACCATACAAATTGAAGCGTGATGCAGAGCGAGATCGCCATAAGCTGCAACGAGCGAAAATCGAACCTTGTGCTATTTGGAAAGACACCGAGTAGTTATAGATTTAGCTGCAGAAGCAGAAGCAGAAGCAGAAGCAGAAGCAGAAAAGCCAAACACCGAAAGCCTCCCATTGTGGAGGTTTTCTTTTATTCACACCCTTTTGCCAAATTTCCTTACAACTTCCGCCGATAAGTTGCGCGACATCACTCGACCTTCCTTGAATTATCCGAGCACCATCCTCATATACTTTTTATACCCAAAGATAAGAAATATTAAGAGGCCCTACTCGTGACTACCATTGTATCTGTACGTCGTAATAATAAAGTCGTCATCGCGGGTGATGGACAAGTATCTCTAGGCAACACCGTAATGAAGGGCAATGCCCGTAAAGTACGTCGCCTATACAACAACAAAGTACTGGCTGGTTTTGCTGGCGGTACCGCAGATGCTTTCACGCTATTCGAAAAATTTGAAAGCAAGCTGCAAATGCACCAAGGCCACCTAACCAAAGCTGCCGTTGAGCTGGCGAAGGATTGGCGTAGCGACCGTGCTCTACGTAAATTAGAAGCACTGCTAGCAGTAGCGGATGAAACTGCTTCATTGATCATCACAGGTAACGGTGACGTAGTTCAACCAGAGAACGACCTGATTGCTATCGGTTCGGGCGGTAACTTCGCTCAAGCAGCAGCCACTGCACTATTAGAAAATACAGATTTAGATGCGCGTGAAATCGCAGAAAAGTCGCTGAACATTGCGGGCGATATCTGTGTATTCACCAACCATCACCACACTATTGAAGAACTAGAAAGCACCGTTGAGCTACCAAAACCAGAGTAACGACCGCTTCCATCAATAACGTTGTATTCAACAGTGATTAAAGAATTAAGGAAAAACCATGTCTGAGATGACTCCTCGCGAAATTGTTCACGAACTCAATCGCCACATTATCGGCCAAGACAACGCTAAGCGCTCAGTGGCTATCGCTCTTCGTAACCGCTGGCGTCGTATGCAGCTTGAAGAAAGTCTGCGTGTTGAAGTATCACCAAAAAACATCCTGATGATCGGCCCAACGGGTGTAGGTAAAACTGAAATTGCTCGCCGTCTTGCGAAACTAGCAAACGCGCCTTTCATCAAGGTAGAAGCGACTAAGTTCACTGAAGTGGGCTACGTAGGTAAAGAAGTTGAAACCATCATCCGTGACCTAACGGACGTTGCGATCAAGATGACACATCAACAAGCGATGGAAAAAGTACAATACCGCGCTGAAGAACAAGCTGAAGAACGTATTCTTGATGCCCTTCTACCACCAGCGCGTGATGCTTGGGGTCAGAACGAGCAATCAACTGAAGACACAACCGCTTCAAACACTCGCCAGATTTTCCGCAAGAAACTGCGTGAAGGTAAGCTAGACGACAAAGAGATCGAAGTTGATGTAGCGGCGCCACAAATGGGTGTTGAAATAATGTCACCTCCAGGCATGGAAGAGATGACTAACCAGCTACAAGGCATGTTCCAAAACCTCGCTGGCGACACCAAGAAAAAGCGTAAGATGAAAATCAAAGACGCATTCAAAGCACTGACAGAAGAAGAAGCCGCAAAGCTTGTGAACCAAGAAGAGCTAAAAGAGAGCGCGATCTTCAACGCTGAAAACAACGGTATCGTATTCATCGATGAGATCGACAAAATCTGTAAGCGTGGCGACAGCTCTGGCCCAGACGTATCCCGTGAAGGTGTTCAACGTGACCTGCTTCCCCTTATCGAAGGCAGCACAGTATCAACTAAGCACGGTATGGTTAAAACTGACCACATCTTGTTTATCACTTCAGGTGCATTCCAAGTGGCTAAGCCATCAGATCTGATCCCTGAACTGCAAGGTCGTCTGCCAATCCGTGTCGAACTTGAAGCGCTATCAGCACACGACTTCAAACGTATTCTTACTGAGCCAAAGGCATCACTGACTGAGCAGTACATTGCCCTGATGAAAACAGAAGATGTCGGCATTGAGTTCACTGAAGATGGCATCAACCAAATTGCTGATGCAGCATGGCGTGTCAACGAAACTACAGAAAACATCGGTGCGCGTCGTCTGCACACAGTCATGGAGCGCCTAATGGATGAGATTTCATTCGACGCAACAGACCGAGCAGGCAGCAAATTGGTGATTGATGAAGCTTACGTAATATCTAAGCTTGGCGAACTCGTAGAAGACGAAGACCTAAGCCGCTTCATCCTGTAGCACACCAAACTCCAACTTATTGCTCTATCTCAAAGAAATAGCAGCTAATAAGCGAATTCAAGGCCCACTTTCGAGTGGGCTTTTTATTACCCGAAAAATGGGCGTATACTCAAATCACAGTATGAAACGAAGACTTACAAAGAATTAGACCTACGATGAAACAATCTCTACTGATTTGGCTTGATGCCGCACGCCCAAAAACTCTGCCTCTCGCACTTGTCTCTATTCTTACAGGAAGTAGTTTAGCGTTCGCCGGTGGTCACTTTTCTTTATCAATCGCACTATTGGCTTTTTTAACCGCCACTCTATTACAGATTCTGTCGAACTTAGCCAATGACTATGGCGACGCGGTAAAAGGCACAGACAACGAAAACCGTCTAGGGCCAACACGTGCAATGCAATCTGGCGCGGTGACCGCGCAAACCATGAAGCAAGCCATCATCCTCAATATCGTGTTTACCATGATCGCAGGGCTGATTCTTATTTTTCACGCCTTAACCTCGATTGAAAGCATCTTATCTTTCATCGCGTTAGGCGTATTAGCCATAATGGCTGCCATCGCTTACACCGTGGGAAATAAACCTTATGGTTATATTGGCCTTGGCGACTTATCGGTATTTATCTTCTTCGGTTTGTTAGGCGTTTCAGGCACATACTTCCTACACACTGGTCATGTAGAGCCAAGCCTGTTTCTGCCTGCACTAGGCTGCGGGTTGATGGCGGTTGCGGTGCTCAATATCAACAACATGCGTGATATCGAAAACGACAGCGAATGTGGTAAGCGCACCATGGCGGTTCGCCTAGGGCAGCGCAAAGCCAAGCACTATCATTTTGCACTGCTTGGGCTCGCCCTTGCCTCTTTCGCTATTTACCTTCTGATTCAAGAAAAACCGGCCTGGATCAGCCTGCCGTTTTTACTGAGTATTATTATTGTTTATAAGCACGGTAAGGCCGTTTGGGAAACCGAAAAGCCAGCGCAGATTGCACCCATGATGCCCGTGATAGTAAAATGTTCACTGGTCACTAACCTATTGTTTGCAGGGGTTGTCGTAGCTCAAACTCTATTGAGTTAAATGAGACTAATCATTGCAAAGGGATCAAGCACCGATATACTCAAAGTAAGCTCATTGTTCAAAAGGTATACTAATGGAATACAACACTTCAGCACTGTGCGACATATATTTGGATCAAGTCGATGTCGTGGAGCCAATGTTCAGCAACTTCGGTGGACGTGCATCCTTCGCAGGACAGATCACGACATTAAAGTGTTTTGAAGACAACGCTTTAATTCGCTCCGTATTAGAGCAAGATGGTTTGGGACGTGTGTTGTTAATCGATGGTGGCGGCTCACTGCGTAAAGCGCTGATCGATGCTGAGATTGCTCTACTTGCTGAAGACAATGAGTGGGAAGGTATTGTGGTTTACGGCTGCGTTCGTGAAGTCGATGAGCTAGAAGACATGAACCTTGGTATTCAGGCTTTGGCTTCTATCCCTGTTGGTGCGATCCAAGAAGGTGTCGGCGAATTAGATGTACCTGTGAACTTTGGCAGCGTGACCTTCTTACCGGAAGATTATCTCTACGCAGACAACACTGGCATTATTCTTTCGGCAGAGCCTTTGGATGTAGAACTCGATCTGGATGTTGAAGAAGAAGAGGCCGAGTAGCTCACTCAGCTTCAAATAATAAAACAAGCCAAAGAACACAAACGAAAACGCCCGCTACTCAGTAGCGGGCGTTTTTTAAATCTGAAGAGTAGATTACTCTACGTCATCCATTTTACCAAGAAGGTTACGGATGCGATCTTGCCATGCTGAATGCTCTTCCTGCATTTGCTGAGTTTTTTGCTCTAGCTCGTGACGGCTTGCTTTAAGCTCACCAGCTTCTGTTGCTAGTGCTTGTTTCTCTTCTTTAAGCTCTTCCACTTCCATTTGAAGAAGTGCAATTGTATCTACTGCTGTTTGAATTTTTGCTTCTAGCTGCTCTAGTACTTCAAAAGACATTCTGGCCTACCTTTAAGTTATCCGTTTGATGGTGAAGGTTCACTCCACTTATTTCCCCATTCTACTCAGCAGAGCAAGGATAAACACTCAATATATTCGATATTTTGCGCCATTCGATGAAAAAAACAGCGCTTTTTACCGAATATTGACGTGAACGATTACCACCACGACGGCAAACCGATTATTTTGATGAATAATAACTGTTTTCCACTGCGAATTGATCGAGAGCAATCTCCAAAAAACAAAAAGGCAAACGTTTCCTTTGGGATATGATAAAATTCGCCGCGAAATTTCTATTCCCCCTTTGATAATTTTGGAGTCCGCATGAAACGCGATTTAGCAATGTCATTCTCTCGTGTCACAGAAGGTGCAGCACTAGCTGGTTACAAGTGGCTTGGTCGTGGCGATAAAAACGCTGCAGATGGCGCTGCTGTAGAAGTAATGCGTAGCCTACTAAACAAAACCGAAATTAGCGGTGAGATCGTTATCGGCGAAGGTGAAATCGATGATGCACCTATGCTATACATCGGCGAAAACGTAGGTGTGGGCGGCGACGCTGTCGACATAGCCGTAGACCCAATTGAAGGGACACGCATGACAGCAATGGGTCAATCAAATGCATTGGCGGTATTGGCTGCAGGCGAAAAAGGCAGCTTCCTTAAAGCGCCTGATATGTACATGGAAAAGTTGGTTGTAGGCCCTGGCGCTAAAGGCGTGATTGACCTAGAACTGCCACTAACAGAAAACCTAGAAAACATCGCTAAAGCACTAGGTAAAACACTCGATACTCTAGTAGTAACCACATTGGCTAAGCCTCGTCACGATCAAATCATCGCTGACATGCAAGCCATGGGCGTTCGTGTATTTGCTGTGCCAGACGGTGATGTTGCAGCTTCTATCTTAACATGTATGCCAGATAGCGAAGTAGACGTAATGTACTGCATCGGCGGCGCGCCTGAAGGTGTCGTTTCTGCTGCTGTCATTCGCGCACTCGACGGTGACATGCACGCTCGTCTTCTTCCTCGTCATGAAGTAAAAGGCGATACAGAAGAGAACCGCAAGCACGGTGAGCTTGAACTAGAACGTTGTGCAGAAATGGGCGTAACGGCGGGCATCGTACTGAAGATGGAAGACATGGCACGCAGCGATAATGTTGTGTTTTCAGCAACGGGTATTACTAAGGGTGACCTTCTAGAAGGCATCACTCGCACAGGCAATATCGCAACCACAGAAACACTGCTTATCCGTGGTCGCTGTCGTACGATTCGCCGCATCAAATCTATCCACTACCTAGAGCGTAAAGACCCAGAAGTAATCGGTCACATCCTGTAAACCAAAACTAGGTTCAACAAAACGCACGAAGGCTGATACCAAGTATCAGCCTTTTGTTTTATTGGCCATCAATAATCTGTGCATTTCACCGGCCTCATAGTAAATGGTTTGCTTTATAAATACCTTGCCTCATAATGGTAAAGTTCATGAGGCAGAGATAGTATGAAAACAAGCGACAAAATCTTACAGACCATTAAGCGTCAAGGCGCGGTAACCGCGAAACAACTGTCAGAAGAATTTGGCATGACGACAATGGGTGCAAGGCAACATCTGCAAAGTCTGGAAGATGACGGTACTCTTGCGTTTCATGATGTGAAAGTAAAAGTGGGTCGTCCGACTCGCCATTGGTCCTTAACTCAACAAGGCCACAGCCAATTTTCAGACCGACACGGTGAACTCACTATTCAAGTAATTGATGCTGTAGAAAATCTGTTTGGTAAAGAAGGGTTGGCTAAGGTTGCTGCCGAGCGTGAACAACACACCCTTAAGCAGTATCAATCTGCACTGTCTGGTTGTGATTCACTCATGAGTAAGCTTGAAAAACTCACCCAACTTCGTGAAGATGAAGGCTACATGGCCGAACTTCAAGAACATGATGAGCACTACATCTTAATTGAGAACCACTGCCCCATCTGCAAAGCAGCAACTCGTTGCCCTAGCCTATGCCAATCTGAGCTCAATGTTTTCACTGAGCTGCTCAAAAATGAGTGCCATGTAAGCCGCACTGAACACATTATTGCCGGCGAAAGACGCTGTACTTATACCTTAACGCCCACGCCTTTATCGTAATACCAAGCGCTAAGAGCTAGTACTAACCCACCGATTCCGTCTCAATGTTGAGAAAATGACGATAGATTAAAATTTGTACAGGTTTCTTTCTTAAGCTTAAAGTATATGAAACATGCTTAATGCTAAGGAAGGAATCATGGCACAGCCACAGCCAGATCAAAATCTGCCCCCGTTTGATGAACTGGTCCAACTCGCAAAAAGCGATCCTAAAGCATTCAATCAATTCAAACACGACATGTGCGAGCAGATGATTTGTTCGGCCTCAGAAACCATGCAAGACAGGCTGCGCGCTCAGCAAAGTCACATCGATTTGGTGGTCGGTCGCTGTAAAAACCCACATCATGTTAATGTCGTGCTCATGCAAGAGCTTCGTTGTCAGTTCTGTAAATTCCAAGATGCACTCGAAGGTCGCTGTAGTTTTGAAGAATCTAAACCGGAAAATGTAGTTCCTTTTAGGCCGAATACAGAACCTAAAATGTATTAAAAGTGCAAAAGTATTAAAAAGAAAAAAGGGAGCGCGATGCTCCCTCTTATCTATTTATTGTTAATATTTACATGGATCTTCGCCATAGTCATTACGGCCTTCTGTGCCTTTCAACAAACCACACTCAATCAAAATCCATAAACCACACACTAACGCCGCAACGGTGGCTGCCATATGGATTGGTGATACCGGCTCTGTGGTAGTCGCGGCCATTGGCGAAGCCAAACGACCTAGCACTAGCGGCACATTCAACAGTAACCAATAGTTCGACTTGTTGCGGTCGTGCCAGCGCTTAGCGGTGACCGCAAGATCTGGGATCACTAGCAACAATAGGAAGACTGGCAGCAGAATGTAAGAGTAAGCAGGGAACAACACAGAGATACCAGAAGCAAAACCAGTAATCGCTACATAGTAGAAAATATTCCAAATCCAGTAAGTCTTACGACCAATTCTCCCTTTGAAAGAGAGCAGTAAATCTTTCATCGACATCTTAAAACACTCAAAAAGTTAATACGCTACCAAAAAGTTAGCAGCAAATAGTTAGTGAATCACTTTTAGTTAGTTGATTATTTTTAGCTAGTTAATCACTTTCTGAAAGCAACTTTTATCCATATCCCGTATGTTGACCGTTAGGCTACGGATATGGCTTGCCTGTTCTTGTAAGGTTTGCATTAACAAACGCGACAATTCTCTTTTCTGTTCTTCAGTACGTCCAGAAAGTAACTCGAAGCTAATATGAACAAAATCCACATTGTCCTCTTCATCACCGACCAACCAGTTATGACAGCGCAGTGAACGAGACTTCACAGAAGGTACATCAAACAAACCACAGTTTAATGTAACTTGATGAAGGTCTTCCAGTAAACCTTGGATATTCACTCGCTCATCCACTGAATTTGAGTACTCTAGAACTAGATTCGGCATTATTACTTCCTATTGTTAACGCAATCGTTTGTCCCTTAATAGCAACTAACGATGAAAAATCCGAGAAGTTAGCTATTATTCTGTCTGCCGGATCACTGATATTTGCTCAAAATCTACTCTGACCATTGAGTAAGATCCAAGAAAGTCATGACCACAGTCATGATCTGTTGATATTATTCTGTTATATTATTTCGTAATAAAGTTTACTTTTTTACATTCGATTTATTTAAATACTTTGGAGATATTCCTATGCGTCATCCTGTAGTTATGGGTAACTGGAAACTAAACGGCAGCAAAGAAATGGTTGTTGATCTACTAAACGGTCTTAACGCTGAACTTGAAGGCGTAACAGGCGTAGACGTAGCAGTTGCTCCACCAGCACTTTTCGTTGATCTTGCTGAGCGTACGCTTACTGAAGCGGGCAGCGCTATCATTCTAGGTGCTCAAAACTCTGACCTAAACAACAGCGGTGCATTCACTGGCGACATGTCTCCAGCAATGCTTAAAGAGTTCGGCGCATCTCACATCATCATCGGTCACTCTGAGCGTCGTGAATACCACGCTGAGTCTGACGAATTCGTTGCTAAGAAATTCGCATTCCTAAAAGAGAACGGCCTAACTCCAGTTCTTTGTATCGGTGAATCTGAAGCACAAAACGAAGCAGGCGAAACTGTTGCTGTATGTGCTCGTCAACTTGACGCTGTTATCAACACTCAAGGTGTTGAAGCTCTTGAAGGCGCTATCATCGCTTACGAACCAATCTGGGCTATCGGTACTGGTAAAGCAGCTACAGCTGAAGATGCACAACGCATCCACGCTCAAATCCGTGCACACATCGCTGAGAAATCTGAAGACGTTGCTAAGAAAGTTGTTATCCAATACGGCGGTTCTGTTAAGCCAGAAAACGCAGCAGCTTACTTCGCACAACCAGACATCGACGGTGCTCTAGTTGGCGGCGCAGCACTTGACGCGAAAAGCTTCGCAGCTATCGCTAAAGCAGCAGCTGAAGCAAAAGCTTAATTTAAACTTCACCGTTTAGATTAAATGAAAGGTCAACTTAGGTTGGCCTTTTTTGTGCCTGCCGTTTGTGAAAACTCAAACGACAGGCACAAAAAAACCGCTGATAAATCAGCGGTTTTTAATATTTTTAAGCGAACGCTAAACGTGGCTTAGAACAACTCTTCTGCAACGCGGAACAACTCAGAACGGTCTGGGTTCTGCATGTTCTCGATACAGTCGATGATATCGTGGTGAACAAGAGCTTCTTTCTCGATACCAACACAACGACCACCTTGACCTTCTTGAAGAAGGTGAACCGCGTAGTTGCCCATACGAGAAGCTAATACACGGTCAAATGCAGTAGGACGACCACCACGTTGAATGTGACCAAGAACGGTTGCGCGAGTCTCACGACCTGTTGCCGTTTCAATCTCTTTAGCCAATTCGTTCGCGTCCATCATTAGCTCAGTTAGAGCAATAATTGCGTGCTTCTTGCCTTTCGCAATACCATCTTGGATATTGCTGATTAGCTGATCTTTATCTAGGCCAGTCTCAGGTGTAATGATGTACTCACAACCACCCGCGATTGCTGACATAAGCGTAAGGTCACCACAGTGACGGCCCATGATTTCAACAATAGAAATACGTTGGTGAGAAGAAGACGTATCACGTAGACGGTCGATTGAATCGATAACAGTGTTAAGCGCAGTTAGGTAACCGATAGTGTAATCAGTACCCGCGATATCATTATCGATTGTGCCAGGAAGACCGATACATGGGTAACCCATCTCAGTCAGTTTCTTAGCACCCATGTAAGAACCGTCACCACCGATAACAACAAGTGCTTCGATACCGTGCTTCTTAAGGTTCTCGATGCCTTTCTCGCGAACAGCAACGTCTTTGAACTCAGGGAAACGTGCAGAACCTAAGAAAGTACCACCACGGTTGATCACATCAGATACGCTTGAACGGTCAAGCTTCTCGATACGGTCTTCCACAAGGCCTTGGTAGCCGTCGTAAATACCGTAAACTTCAATGCCAACTGATAGCGCAGTACGAACTACACCGCGAACTGCTGCGTTCATACCTGGAGCGTCACCACCACTGGTCAAAACACCGATCTTCTTAATCATGCTCACCCTCGATTTTTGGGAATCTATTATTCAATTCTTGTTCTTGCTGATTGTATATCAACAAGATTTTAAATCTATATTTGTACGTTATGTTACATTTCCTCAACAGGAATAGCACTTAAATCACGTAAAATTATGTAACATTTCTACTTCTGTAAGAGTATTACAGTTTTACTCAATAACTTTGTTGATTCACATCAGAATCAACATTAATTGTTACTAAGGTGTTTTTTGAATCACCGAAGAGTCAGTAATTTTTACTCACTTTAGTTCAAAAGCCACTCGCTTGCCATTTACTGCCTAATTTTTAGACACGTTACCATGAGTGAAATTTCTGTTGTTTCTCTGGTCCAAATACCACCGAATACGGATCTTGATGAATTAATACATCAGCATCAGGGAAAACGGAGATAAGCTTATCCTCTACTTCGTCAGAAATGCGATGAGCTTCAATCAGTGGGATATTGTCTTCGAGTTCTAAATGCAATTGAATGAACCGCACAGGACCTGAACGGCGCGTTCTTAATTGATGTACGCCAAGTACCCCTTCCACACTCAACGATGCCTCTTTAATTTGCTTGAGCTCTTCATCGGGTAGCTTGTGATCAAGTAGAGATTGCACCGCTTCCATCGCCATTTGGTAAGCACTGTAAAGAATGTAGATGCCGATACCAATCGCGAATACCGAGTCTGCTTGACCGATACCAAACCAGCTCAGTGCTAGCGCCAGCATGATAGCCGCATTCATATAAAGGTCAGATTGATAGTGCAGTGAGTCAGCCGCAATCGCTTGGCTGCCCGTTTTGCTCACAACGTGTTTTTGGAATCGAACTAAACCGAAGGTCATGACCATTGCGAATAAACTGACATAAATACCAATTTCAGGAGAGTTCAGCTCATGCGGTCGGAAGAAACGTTCAATACCGTTAAGAATAAGGAAACAAGCGGAACCAGAAATAAACATCGCTTGTGCTAATGCAGCAAGAGATTCGGCCTTACCATGACCAAAGGTATGTTCTTTATCCGCTGGCTGCAGAGAGTAACGAACTACGACAAGGTTGACGACAGAAGCGGCGATATCCAACAACGAGTCAACAACAGAAGCTAATAAACTGACGGAGCCTGTCACCCACCACGCCGCAACCTTCACAACCAATAATATGGAAGCAATGATGGTGGCAGCCCAAGCGGCGAGCGTAACTAAACGTGCGTATTCTTGTTTCATAAATTGGCTATAAAGTGACTGATAGCACAAAGTATAACCTGCAAACAATCAATTGAATATGACAGCTAGGATGTAAAACATTCATTTCTAGGGATCAAAAAAAGCGGCACGCGGCCGCTTCTTTCTAAACACTTTCATTCAATCCGACTTTCTCAAGCCATGAATTACTTGTCTTTGTTCATGCGTTTTTCCATTTTTTCAGCACACTTAGTCATGCGCTCTTGCTGGATTTCTTTCAGTTGAGTCTTTTGCTCAGCCGTTAGTACGCTCATCATTTGGTGTTGTTTCTTAAGCATTGCTACGCGACGCTCAGTTTGCTTCTCAACCATTTGGCTTGCTAGGTCGTTTGCTGCTGCTTCATCGAAGTTGTCAGCCAATACCAATGCTTGAACTTTCTCTTGGTGCGCTTTCATTTTTGCCATTTTGTCGGCTTTGTTGCCAGCGTGTTTTTCTTTCATCTCTGCACGATTCGCTTCGCGCATTTCTTTCAATTCTGTTTTTTGTGCATCAGTTAGGTCTAGTTGACGCATCACTTTCTTATCGAAGCCACCACATTTACCGTGCATGCCTTTATGGTCGCCTTTATCACCGCCGCCATATGCGAACGCGCTTGCTGTACCAAACATTAGTGGAAGTGCCGCAGCTGCTAGTACAAGTTTCTTAGTCATTTTCATAATTGTTGCCTCAATTCGGTATAATCAGTCATGTGTTGCGTTTGTTTTCAGCGCTTAGATATAGATTAGTCTTTCCCTCGTAAAGTGACGTTTAGAAAGCGTAAAGAATCGTAAAGAGTGAAAGTTGACGAATAATTAGCAGTATTATTAACCTAACTAAATGATTAAGGCTTCCCAATGGCGAACATTCTTCTTATTGATGACGACACCGAGCTAACCGGCTTACTTAAAGACATACTGAGCTTTGAGGGATTCACAGTTTCCGAAGCTAACGACGGCTATGCGGGGCTGGAAACTATCAATGATGAGATAGATTTGATTCTTTTAGACGTGATGATGCCACGCCTTAACGGTATGGAAACACTAAAGAAACTGAGAGAAAATTGGGAAACACCAGTACTGATGCTGACAGCTAAAGGTGAAGAGATCGACCGTGTTATCGGCCTTGAACTTGGCGCGGATGATTACTTACCTAAGCCTTTCAGTGACCGAGAGTTGCTTGCTCGTATTCGTGCCATCTTACGTAGAACGCAGAGCAACACCACACCTAAAACGGCCAGTGATAAGATTCAATATCAAGACATTGAAGTTTTCCCGGGTAAGCAAGAAGCGTATTGTAATGGCCAGCTTATCGATCTCACCACCACAGAGTTCGCTTTGCTGAGTCACCTAATCCAAAACCCCGGGCAAGTGATCACCAAAGAAGCATTGAGCTTAGATGTATTAGGCAAAAGGCTAGCAGCGTTTGACCGTGCGATAGACATGCACATATCCAACCTACGTAAAAAAATTCCAGAACGCAGTGACGGTAAATCTCGCATCAAGACATTACGAGGCCGTGGCTACTTATTGGTAGAGGAAGATTAATGCGTATCCCTAAAATCACCAGCTTATATGGACGTATCTTTGCTATCTTTTGGTTCACCATGTTACTGGTGCTTTTGTCGGTACTGTCACTTCCCCATTTAGACCCGCGAGTGGCGCGCGATGTGCCTGCCGATCATCTCGATAAACTCGAACGTATCGCTAAATTCACAGAAAAGCGCTACGTCAAAGAACCGAATCTAGGAAAAATTGTTTTCCAACTTGAAGCACCACGCAGCCGCAAGGATTCTCGTTCTCGTATCTATCTAACCGATCTTGAAGGTGCTGTTCTCACCTCGAAAAGACATTCAGACTATAAGCTTAAGGCGATTCGAAACTTTGTTACCTCGATTGATAACCCTGAGATGCCGAAGCAAAAGCTCTACGGACACTATATGGTGGCAGGACCCGTGCCGATTACACTCGCAGGTGAAGAACTGTTGATGTATGCCGGAGTGAAGTGGAACCAACCTCCTCCATTTTTGCTGCGCTTATTTGATAGACCTTTACAGCTATTGCTTGCGGTCATGCTAGCAAGTACCCCACTGCTATTATGGTTAGCTTGGGCATTGAGCCAACCAGCCCGTAGGCTTGAACGCGCAGCACAACGTGTAGCGAAAGGCCAATTCGAGGTCGATCCAACACTCGAAAAAGGCACATCAGAATTCAGACAAGCGGGTGAAAGCTTTAACCAGATGGTGGAAGCGGTAAACCAGATGATCTCAGGGCAACAACGTCTGCTCTCTGATATATCACACGAGCTACGCTCGCCATTGACCCGCCTACGCATGGCGAATGCACTGGCGATTCGTAAACAAGGGGAGAGTCAAGAACTCGAACGCATTGATACCGAAGCACAGCGTTTAGAACAGATGATCAGTGAACTACTGACACTCTCTCGTATGCAAGTCGACAGCCACATTACTCGTGAGGTTCAGCCTATTTCGAGCTTATGGGAAGAGATCTTAAAAGATGCAGAATTTGAAGCTGAACAGATGGGTAAATTACTGACGTTTTCAGAGATCCCAGAGCGTTCTATTTCGGGTAATCCTAAGCTGCTGATGAGTGCCTTGGACAATATTACGCGCAATGCTATCTATTACGGGAAAGACCAAGTCGATGTGCAATTCGATGTTGTCCAAGATCGGCTGACGATTTGCGTCAATGACAACGGTGATGGTGTACCTGATGATGAGCTAGATTCTATCTTTAGACCCTTCTACCGAGTTTCAACCGCTCGAGATCGTAACTCCGGTGGCACAGGGCTTGGCCTAACGATTACAGAGAGTGCGATTCGCCAACACAGTGGAACCATCACGGCAAGCCGTAGTCAACTCGGTGGATTACAACTCAAAATCACCCTGCCTATCCTGCCTGTGTAATACCCCCACAAAGATCACAGTTGATAATGATTTCCATTATCATTATGGTAAGTCCTCTAATTACGGAGGATTTACCATGTCACACTCTTTTCCTGATCTACCCTACGCTTACGATGCCCTAGAACCTTACATTGATGCTAAAACGATGGAAGTGCATTACAGCAAGCACCACAGAACTTACTACGATAAGTTTGTTGCGGCGATTGCTGGCAGCGATCTTGAACAGCAATCTCTGACTGAGATCTTCGCTAACACCTCTCAGCACAGCCCTGCCGTGCGTAACAATGGCGGTGGTTACTACAACCATATCTTGTATTGGAACTGCATGGCTCAAAACGGCGGAGGCGAACCGACGGGTAAACTTGGTGAGGCGATTAAAAGTACATTTGGAGATTTTGAGACATTCCAAGATCAATTCGCTCAAGCGGCTATTAACACCTTCGGCTCTGGCTTTGCTTGGTTAGTGGTAGAAGAAGGGCAACTTCAAATCATCTCAACCACGAACCAAGACAATCCATGGATGGATACTGTTGCCAGTAATGGCGAACCCATTCTTGCACTCGATGTTTGGGAACACGCCTACTACATCAGCTACCAAAATCGTCGTCCTGATTACATCAATGCATGGTGGAACGTAGTGAATTGGAATGCAGTATCTGAAAACTACGCGCAGGCACTAGCGAACCAAGCTTAAGCTGAGGGTGGCGAACTGTACTCACTCAGCTTGCCACCGTATACTCTGGCTATCTTTGATTATTCTTGTGAACCAACATGTTTGATATCGCTCTATACGAACCAGAAATCGCGCCCAATACGGGTAACATCATTCGCCTATCAGCTAACTGCGGCGCAAACCTGCACCTTATCGAGCCGCTTGGCTTTGATTTTGAAGAGAAGAAAGTTCGTCGTGCGGGCTTGGATTACCACGACCTTGCGCGAGTTAAGCGTCACAAGAATCTAGAAGCCTTCCTTGAGTATCTAGAGAATGAACGCGAGGGTGATTTCCGCATCTTCGCTTGCACCACCAAAACCACTGGTCACCACGTGGATGCGAAATTCCAACAAGGTGATGTGTTGATGTTTGGCCCTGAGACTCGAGGCCTACCTGCGGAGTTCATCGAAAGCATGCCAATGGAACAACGCATTCGTATTCCAATGATGCCAGACGCACGCAGCCTAAATCTCTCTAACGCGGTTGCTATTATCGCTTTCGAAGCGTGGCGACAAATGGGCTTTGAAGGCGCGGTATAACCCAATCTCAGTAAATTAATCTCAGTAAATAACCGCTCACTCGGCCTGTTACCTGTTCCTGCTAGCAATTGTACATAGCAGGTACATGTAATAAAAAAGGCTCTTACCATTATCACTTTCTTGCGAAGGATAACGATAAGAGCCTTTTCTGTTTTCCCCTCTCTATATAAAGAAGAGAGAAAAACAAAGAAGATAAAAAACGGATTAGTTTAAGCGGTTACGATCGTTGTCGTCGTCTTTCTTCTCAAACTCACCCTCGAAGGTGTTGCCGTCTTTTGATTGATCAGATGGACCTGAATTGAATGGGTCTTGTCCAAATGGGCTCTGACTAAAGCCAGCTTGGCCACCCGCATGGAAGCCGCCAGACATATTGGTCACCACCATTTTTTCCATCATTTTCTTGGCAATCATCGCTCTTGGTGCAGGTAGCAATACCAACATGCCGAGTGCGTCCGTCATAAAGCCCGGAGTCAGCAGCAATACACCAGCAACCGCAAGCATCACGCCTTCAAGAATCTGTTGTGCTGGCATTTCGCCTTGTTGTAATCGACCTTGCACAGACATAAGTGTTTGAATGCCTTGGCTACGAACAAGCGATGCACCAACAAATGCAGTAATCAAAACCAACGCAATAGTTGGCCACAATCCTAAGAAGCCACCAACTTGAATAAATAGCCCAATCTCAATGATGGGTACGAAGATAAATAGTAATAATAAGATAGGAAACACACGCCCTCCTTTGTTACATCCAGTTTACGCTGAAAGCCCTATCAATCTCAAATTTATCCTGTAAATAAGCGTGTTTATTGACCGAGAATAACTTTGCAAAATATTGACGAAACAAAACCGAAAAAGGTGATCAACTTAATATTTTTATGCGCTAAGTACAGTATCATGTGCCACATAAGTCAGGACGGATTTATCAGCCCAATATTCTAGCGAACGGAGTATTTGCACACAGAATAGGCTAATAACTAACTATATAATCAGAATAATTCTCTAAGGATCCTGTTATGGCTAATCTATCAGAAGCTCAAGTTGAAGCTCCTCAAGCTACTCGTCTCGAAGAAGATCTACTAGGTCAACGTCATGTTCCGGCTGATGCTTACTACGGCATCCACACTCTACGCGCAGTTGAAAACTTCAACATCTCAAATGTAACGATCTCAGATGTACCTGAATTCGTTCGCGGTATGGTGATGACAAAGAAAGCAGCGGCTTTAGCAAACAAAGAGTTAGGTGTAATCCCAAGCGAAGTAGCTAAGTACATCATCGAAGCTTGTGACCTCATTCTAGACACTGGCAAGTGCATGGATCAGTTCCCATCGGATGTATTCCAAGGTGGTGCTGGTACTTCTGTAAACATGAATGCTAACGAAGTAGTGGCAAACGTGGCGCTTGAACTTATGGGCAAAGAAAAAGGCCAATATGAGTTCATCAACCCAAATGACCATGTAAACCGCAGCCAATCAACAAACTGTGCTTACCCAACGGGTTTCCGTATCTCTGTTTACAACAGCGTTCGTAAACTGATTGACGCTATCGAGTACCTAAAAGGTGCATTCGAGCTTAAGAGCCAAGAATTCAACACAATCCTGAAGATGGGTCGTACTCAACTTCAAGATGCAGTACCTATGACGGTTGGCCAAGAGTTCCACGCTTGGGCTGTAACCATCAATGAAGAAATCAAAAACCTAGAATACACTTCAAAGCTTCTGCTTGAAGTTAACCTAGGCGCAACGGCTATCGGTACAGGTCTGAACGCAGCACCGGGTTACCAAGGCCTAGCAGTGAAACACCTAGCAGAAGTAACTGGCCTAGAGTGTGTTGCGGCTGAAGATCTTATCGAAGCAACGTCTGACTGTGGCGCATACGTAATGACGCACGGTGCACTTAAGCGTCTAGCGGTTAAACTGTCTAAGATTTGTAACGACTTACGTCTTCTTTCTTCAGGCCCACGCACTGGCTTTAACGAACTAAACCTACCTGAACTGCAAGCGGGTTCTTCAATCATGCCAGCTAAAGTAAACCCAGTTGTGCCTGAAGTAGTAAACCAAGTTTGCTTTAAAGTTCTAGGTAACGACAACACGGTTTCTTTCGCAGCAGAAGGCGGTCAGCTTCAACTGAACGTAATGGAACCTGTTATCGCACAAAGCATGTTTGAGTCTCTAGACATTCTAACAAACGCATGTGTGAACCTACGCGACAAGTGTGTAGACGGCATTACTGTGAACAAAGAAGTGTGTGAATCTCACGTATTTAACTCTATCGGTATCGTCACTTACCTAAACCCATACATTGGCCACCACGAGGGTGATGTTGTTGGTAAGATCTGTGCTGAAACAGGTAAAAGCGTTCGTGATGTGGTTCTAGAGCGCGGGTTATTAACCGAAGAAGAACTTGATGACATTTTCTCTGTTGAAAATTTGATGCATCCTCAGTATAAAGCAAAACGCTACGAATAACGTTAGCGAAAAGGGCTCCAAACGGAGCCCTTTTTTAGGCTCCAATACGGTTAACCATGTTACTTTTGTGGATTTCCGTTGGTTACACTTTTGCGAAATAGAATCTAAACCATAGAACTATTATGTGAACATTCCAGCGGCGAATGTTCACATAATAAAATCTAAAATGAGGTGTTACTTATGATTGCAGTAGAACTATTTGTCGTCCTGCTCTTTATCTTTTTGGGGGCCAGAATTGGCGGTATCGGTATTGGTTTTGCCGGTGGTGCTGGTGTTATTGCCCTTTCACTGATTCTTGGCGTTCCAACAAGCCAGTCTTTCATCCCGATCGACGTAATCTTGATCATCATGTCGGTTATCACCGCAATTGCTGCTATGCAGGTTGCTGGTGGTATGGACTGGTTGGTACAAATTGCAGAAAACTTTTTGCGTAAACACCCTGAACGCATCACCTTTTATGCACCGATTGTGACCTTTGTAATGACACTAATGGCGGGTACTGGTCACACAGCATTCTCTACGCTTCCTGTTATTGCAGAAGTAGCAAAAGGCCAAGGTGTTCGTCCTTCTCGTCCACTGTCTATCGCTGTTGTCGCTTCTCAAATTGCGATCACAGCTTCGCCAATCTCGGCTGCCGTTGTCGCTTTCGCAGCAATGCTGGCACCCTTTGGTGTTGATTACCTAACGCTATTGATGGTTTGTATCCCAACAACCTTCATCGCTTGTATGGTTGGTGCGGTTGTTGCTAACTACATGGGTAGCGAACTGAAAGACGATCCTGTTTACCAAGAACGTCTAGAGAAAGGCCTAATCAAACTGGCGACAGAAGAGAAACGTGAAATTCTACCAACAGCGAAGAGAGCGACTTACATCTTCCTAGCGGCAATTGGGTTCGTGGTTTGCTACGCAGCCGCTATCTCTAGCTCTGTTGGTCTAATTGAAAATCCTGCTCTGGGTCGTAACGAAGCGATCATGTCTGTGATGCTAGCAGCAGCAGCGGCAATTGTGATGTTCACTAAAATTGATGCTGCGAAGATTTCGTCTGCTCCTACATTCCGCTCAGGTATGACAGCGTGTGTATGTGTACTTGGTGTGGCTTGGTTAGGTTCAACGTTTGTAAACGCACACGTTGCTGAAATCAAAGACGTTGCTGGTGCTCTACTGGCTGACTACCCATGGATGCTGGCTCTTGTTCTGTTCTTCGCTTCTATGCTGCTTTACTCTCAAGGCGCAACAACCGTTGCACTAATGCCTGCAGCTCTAGCCATTGGCGTAGCACCACTAACAGCCGTTGCTTCTTTTGCTGCGGTAAGTGCGCTGTTCGTACTTCCAACTTACCCTACGCTACTGGCAGCGGTTGAGATGGATGATACAGGTTCAACCCGTATCGGTAAGTACGTATTTAACCACCCATTCTTCATTCCAGGTGTGGTAACAATCAGTACTGCGGTAGCACTAGGCTTCGCATTTGGCGGTCTGTTTATCTAACATTCGCTGATGATTAAAAATTTAAAAGGAAGCTTCGGCTTCCTTTTTTGTTTTCTACTCAAGGTATTATTTGATACACGTCAAATAACCATTATAAAACTCAAAAACCAACCAAAAATAAAGTTTGAATAAAATTCCATGATTATTCAAACCATTGTCCATGAATGCCTACCCAGTCATTCCCCTTTCGATTCCCCCTCATCCCTATCGAATATTAATCCAAGCTAACTAACCAAAAAACCTTGCTGATTTTCTGTAATTTCACCACGACTTTATGGGCAACTATTTTTGTGAACAGCACCAAATTTAAATAACTAGGTAAGGAATAAAATAGCCACAGCTAAATTAAATCTATTTCATTCGGATTGGTAAATATAAAAATAACTTTAATTTAAAGTCAGCAACTCTATATCGCTGGGTACTTCATAAATGTAAGTGTATTTACAATCTATAAATCATTAGTCGCTAATTCACGTCACTTTTATTTAAGATGATGTAAGGAGATAGCCATGACAACTCAAACGATACCAAGCGAAACAAAAAAGGGCGGCTTCTTTGCCAATTTTAAATTCCCTTCTGCTTACACCATTTTATTTATTCTTATTGCGCTCGTAGCGCTCCTTACCTGGATTGTTCCTGCAGGCCAGTACGACCGTGCAATGAACGAAGAACTCGGTCGAGAAGTTCCCGTAACAGGAACCTACCAAGCGGTAGAAGGTAATCCTCAAGGCGTAATTGACGTACTGCTTGCGCCTATTGACGGCTTCTACGATCACAATAGTTATGAAGCTGCAGCAATCGACGTTTCACTGTTCATTTTAATCATTGGTGGCTTCTTAGGACTAGTAACCAAAACGGGTGCCATTGATGCTGGTATCGAACGCGTTACCGCCCGCTTAGAAGGGCGAGAAGAGTTGATGATACCAATACTGATGGCACTGTTTGCCGCTGGCGGTACCGTCTACGGCATGGCGGAAGAATCACTGCCATTCTATACATTACTAGTACCTGTAATGATGGCTGCTCGCTTTGACCCTCTAGTTGCGGCTGCGACGGTATTGCTTGGCGCAGGGATTGGGGTGCTAGGTTCAACCATTAACCCATTCGCGACCGTTATTGCTGCCAACGCCTCTGGTATTCCATTTACCGACGGTATCGCGCTGCGTATTGGAATGCTGATTATTGGTTGGGGTATCTGTGTCGCCTACGTCATGCGCTACGCAAGAATGGTACAAGCCGATCCAACAACATCGATTGTTTACGATAAGTACGAAGAGAACAAAGCGCACTTCCTTGGCAACGCAAGTGGTGAAAAACTGGAGTTCACCGCGACTCGCAAACTGATCCTGGCCATTTTTGGTGGCTCATTCGCTGTGATGATTTACGGTGTATCTGTTGCTGGATGGTGGATGGCAGAGATCTCCGCGATGTTCTTAGCAGCGACTATTATTGTCGGTATAGTGTCTCGTATGAGCGAGGAAGAGTTCACAACTAGCTTCATAGACGGTGCTCGAGACCTACTGGGCGTTGCGCTTATCATAGGTATAGCACGTGGTATCGTAGTCGTAATGGACCGCGGTATGATCACCGACACAATTCTTTTCTCGGCAGAACAAATGGTGACTGGCCTTTCTTCAGTTGTCTTCATTAACGTGATGTTCTTCTTAGAAATTCTACTGTCATTCTTAGTACCTTCGACCTCTGGCCTGGCAGTACTGACTATGCCAATCATGGCTCCATTAGCCGATTTTGCAGGCGTAGGTCGTGACCTTGTTATCACCGCTTACCAATCTGCATCTGGCTTGGTCAACTTAATCACTCCAACCTCTGCAGTGGTAATGGGCGGCTTGGCGATTGCTCGTGTCCCTTACGTGCGCTGGGTTAAATGGGTGATGCCATTGATCGGAATCTTGATGGTGTTCTGCATCGTTGTACTAAGTATTGGTGCGCTTATCTAAAAGCTACACACCACCTTCTCGTTCAAAGCCGCTTTCTTAGCGGCTTTTTTATTGCTATCGCCCCCAGAGCCAGTCCCCAAAATGAACTGACCCCCAATAGTTGGACTCCAATTATTGGGGGTCTTTTTATGTCCAAATATAGCCGAGAGCTAAAATGTATCATTGCTAAACAATGTTTAGGTGGCGCGTCATCTCGCGATTTAGCAAAACAATATTCAATTTCTTCGAGACAGATACGGTATTGGGCTCAAGTCTTTGCCATCCATGGTACTGATTCATTTTTACCCACTAAGCATGCTGCTACTGCTCAGACAAAACGAAAAGCATTGAATTTAATGTGGACGAATGAATGGTCTCTCACGCACACTAGCGCAGTATTAAATCTCTCATCCCCTGGAATACTCTCTGTCTGGCTCAAACGATTTAATGAGCTCGGTATCAAGGGGCTCAAAATACGCCATAAAGGAAGCCCCTCAATGAAACAGCAACCTCAACGTACCACTAAGCCTGATAATGAAATGACACTTGAGGAGCTAAGAGAGGAGTTGGTCTACTTACGAACTGAGAATGCCGTTCTAAAAAAGTTGGAAGAGTTGGAGCAGGAAAAAAACCGTCGAACAAAGAAAAAGCGGTCATAGCTCTAACTCTTAAAGGCAAGTATCCATTGAAGCACTTACTGCAGACTCTACAGCTGGCAAAAAGTGTCTTTTATTATCAGGCTCAAACGAGCAAGCGCCCAAATAACTACGAACGTGAGCTGCGGTTGATAAAGTCAATTTATCATGAGCATAAGGGTCGATACGGCTACCGCCGTATTCACTTGGAACTAAAAAATCAGGGGTTCGCACTTAACCACAAAACGGTTCAAAGGCTTATGGCTCAGCTCAATCTTAAATCGACGGTCAGGATTAAAAAGTATCGTTCATACCGAGGAGAATCTGGAACAGCTGCTCCTAACGTGCTTGAAAGAGATTTTAGTGCGACTCAACCCGATGAAAAGTGGGTAACGGATGTCACGGAGTTCAAAGTCAAAGAGCAGAAAGTATACTTGTCTCCCGTGGTCGACTTGTTTACTCAGGAAGTGGTTGCTTATAGAGTGGCCAAAAATGCCTGCTTGCCGCTTGTCACGGATATGCTGACGGAAGCCATATCAACGCTTAAACCCAACTCAAAGCCAATTATACATAGCGATCAAGGTTGGCAATATCGCCATCGACAGTATCAGGAAAAGGTAGCGGAGAGTGGGTTAACGCAAAGTATGTCTAGAAAAGGTAACTGCTTGGATAATGCCGTTGCTGAAAACTTTTTTGCTTTACTCAAAACAGAGATGTATCACAATCAAAGCTTTGAAGATGCAGATGCTCTGATAGAGCAAATTAAAGAATACATCGAGTACTACAATACGAAACGTATAAAAGTGAAACTAAAAGGCCTGACTCCGATAGAATATCGAGCTCAGGCCTTGAAAGCCGCTTAACAGAAATGTCCAACTTTATGGGGTCACTTCAAAACAACCTCACGAGCTGCACACACTCTATTTAAAGCCTCTCTATAGTTAACCTCATCAGCCAACCTTAAACAATCCAAGAACACCTTCGACAAAGCGTAAATCAACGTTTTAATATTGATGCTAAGGCTAATAAAAAACCATCCATTACCTACCATTATATTTAGAGAAATATTTAGTCATATATTCGAGTTAATTATATTTAAAGTTATTTAGTTAGTAATAACAAAAGGAAAAATACCACCTGTTTTTATAGAAAAACGACTTAAAACATCCCATTATAAAATGTGACCACAACAGCTTTATTCGCATTTAATTTGTTAAAAAATATTTAATTCCACATTCGAAATTAAATATCTAAATAGAAACATTGCATACTTCCAAGCTAAGTACACTCTTATCAATAAAACTATTATGCATATAATCCCTAACAATTTTGATTCTAGGCAGGTTAAGTAAAAAAGCGTGCATAAAGTTCCCTAACAGCTAACTATTTAGAATGTAATCGTTATAACTAAAAGTGCATAAAGTTTGTTAAAACCCTTAATTTTAAAGGGCTGCGGGATAAAAAACGATTTGTGATAGATCTCTAAGAATACCTGACTAGCAGGCGTAATATTAATTCCAGACAAGAGATATGAATAAAATAATTCATTATTCTCCACTGAAAATAAATAATTACTCTTAGCGATAAAAGTAATTCAAATATATAAGAGAGAGACGATCATGAGTAAGTTCTATGTAGGTTCTGAAATAGGTCAATTGCGCCGCGTTCTAGTTCACCGCCCAAGACGCGCACTGACTCACCTAACACCCTCTAACTGTCACGATTTACTATTTGATGACGTACTGGCTGTTGAGCGCGCAGGTAAAGAGCATGATGCATTTACTAAAACGCTACGTGATCAAGGTGTTGAAGTTCTTCTTCTTACTGACCTACTAGCAGACACACTAGCAGTGCCAGAAGCGAAAGATTGGCTTTTGAATCATCAAGTGTCTGATTACCGCTTAGGTAAAACATTCGCAAATGATGTGCGCTGCTACTTGGGCGACTTACCAAACTTAGAGCTAGCAAAAATCCTAACGGGCGGTCTGTCTTACGCTGAAATGCCAATGAAATCATCTTCAATGATGCAAGGCATGCACGCACCAACTGACTTCATTATCGAGCCTCTACCAAACCACCTATTTACTCGCGACACATCTTGCTGGGTATACGGTGGCGTATCTATCAACCCGATGGCGAAACCTGCTCGTCAACGTGAAACAAACCACGTTCGCGCTATTTACCGCTGGCACCCAACATTCGCAGGCGAAGACTTCATTAAATATTTCGGTGATGAAGAAAACATCAACTACGACAACTCAACAATCGAAGGTGGTGACGTTCTTGTTCTCGGCCGTGGCGCGGTTCTTATCGGTATGTCTGAGCGTACAACAGCACAAGGTGTTGAACACTTAGCGTCTAGCCTATTCAAACACGGTCAAGCGACACAAGTTATCGCAATGCAGCTACCGAAACACCGTTCTTGCATGCACTTAGACACCGTGATGACTCACATGAACGAAGATACCTTCTCTGTTTACCCAGAAGTGGTAAGTAAAGACGTGCAGTGCTGGAACCTAACTGGCGATGAGTCAGGCGCTGTGAAAGTGAAAGAAGAAGGCTACTTCGTAACAGCTATCGAAAAAGCGCTTGGCGTAGACAAGCTAAATCTAATCACGACAGGTGGCGACAACTTCCATGCAGAACGCGAACAGTGGAACGATGCGAACAACGTTCTTACCGTTAAACCTGGCGTTGTTATTGGCTACGAAGGCAACACATACACCAACGAAAAATACGACAAAGCAGGCATCACGGTTCTTCCAATCCCTGGAGATGAGCTTGGTCGCGGTCGCGGTGGTGCACGCTGCATGAGCTGCCCAATTGAGCGTGATGGTATCTAATCACTAAGACGAAAACGGCCAAGTTGAACAATCTTGAATAATCTCAGCTTGGCCAAAATGAGAGAACACAATTATGACTAAGCAAACTGTTGTTGTTGCACTCGGTGGGAACGCCCTACTTCGTCGCGGTGAACCGTTAGAAGCCGATGTTCAACGCCGTAATATTGAAACTGCTGTTAAAACTATCTCTGAAATCGCGAAAGTGTACAACGTGGTTCTAGTACACGGCAATGGACCACAAGTTGGCTTACTTGCTCTACAAGGTTTGGAGTACAAAAAAGTAAACCCGTATCCATTGGATGTATTGGGCAGTGAGACTCAAGGCATGATCGGCTACATGCTGATGCAAGAGTTCAAAAACTACCTGCCTGACCGCAACATCTCATGCATGTTGACGCAAATGACAGTTGATCCAAATGATCCTGCATTCGCAGATCCAACCAAGCCAATTGGCCCGATCTACGAAGAAGCAGAAGCGCGTGAGTTAGCGGAGAAATTCCACTGGATCGTAAAACCAGACGGCCAACACTTCCGTCGAGTAGTGCCAAGCCCACGACCTACCGGCATTGTTGAACACGAAGCGATCACTCAACTTATCGATGCAGGTCACCTCGTAATTTGTACTGGCGGTGGTGGCATCCCAGTGAAAAAAGAAAATGGCAAATTAGTCGGTGTTGAAGCAGTTATCGACAAAGACATGTCTGCAGCTTTCTTAGCGAAACAATTGGATGCGGATGCGCTGCTTATTTTGACCGATGCGGACGCTGTTTACCTTGATTGGGGCAAACCGACTCAACACGCACTACGTAGCACCACACCAAGTGAACTGGCGCAATTCCAATTCGATGCAGGCTCAATGGGGCCAAAAATTGAAGCATCGTGCGAGTTCATTCAGCAAGGCGGCAAAGTCGTTGGTATCGGCGCACTCGAAGATGGTTTGCAAATACTGCAAGGCCAAGCGGGCACCAATATCACCAAAGGTTAACGCATTCGTGAGCTTTATCATCTTGAGAACCTTAAACCTTGAGAGCTTTTAAAGCTTGCGAAAACAGAATTAAACGAAACAAACAAAACCGAACAACTTTAACTTAAAAATTGAATCGCGCTTTCTTGAATTTTATTTCCCTGTAACAAGGAAGCGCCTAAATCTAAGAAGGAATACATCATGGCTTTTAACCTACGCAATCGTAACTTCCTAAAACTACTAGATTTCACTCCACGCGAAATTCAACATTTGTTAGATCTTTCTATGGAGCTAAAAAAAGCGAAGTACAACGGTTACGAACAGCCAACGCTGACTGGCAAAAACATTGCGCTTATCTTTGAGAAAACCTCAACTCGTACTCGCTGTGCATTCGAAGTAGCGGCATTCGATCAAGGTGCTCGAGTTTCTTACTTAGGCCCATCTGGCTCTCAAATTGGCCACAAAGAATCAATGAAAGATACCGCTCGCGTTCTTGGCCGTATGTACGATGGCATCGAATACCGCGGCTTTGGTCAAGAAATCGTTGAAGAGCTAGGCGCTTACGCTGGCGTTCCTGTGTGGAATGGCCTGACTGACGAATTCCACCCAACACAAATCCTAGCTGACTTCCTAACTATGACGGAATACGGCCGTGGCAAGCAACTGCATGAAATCAAGTTTGCTTACCTAGGTGATGCTCGCAACAACATGGGTAACTCTCTAATGGTTGGCGCTGCGAAAATGGGTATGGATATTCGCCTTGTTGCTCCAAAACAATTCTGGCCACAAGAAGAGCTATTGGCTGAGTGTCGTGAGATTGCAGAGCACACGGGCGGCAAAATTACACTAACAGAAGATGTTCAAGAAGGCGTGCAAGGTTGTGACTTCCTATACACCGACGTTTGGGTATCAATGGGCGAAGCGAAAGAAGCGTGGGCTGAGCGTATCAATCTAATGATGCCTTACCAAGTCAACATGGACATGATCAAAGCAACAGGCAACCCACATGTGAAATTCATGCACTGCCTACCAGCTTTCCACGGCGAAGATACAACAGTAGGTAAACAACTTGCTGCTGAGTATCCACAGCTAAAAGACGGCGTTGAAGTAACAGATGAAGTGGTTGAGTCTGAATACTCTATCGTGTTCGATGAAGCAGAAAACCGCATGCACACCATCAAAGCAGTAATGGTTGCGACATTAGGCAGCTAATTACCTAAGAAACTAAGCAATTAAGAAGTAAAAAATTAAGAAGCTAAGCACTCACTTGTTCGAAGTACGTTGATAAGTTAAGTGCAATGACAGGGAAATGCGGGTGGCGTTCTTGGGATTTTGACCTTGAATAAAACTCGCATTTTTTTTCATGTGGTTGAAGAGGTTCTTTCCTGAAAAAGCCTGCAACTCTCAGTTCCAACAAAGGCTTAAATGGGAGCACAAAATGGATGTTATTTCGCATAAAAATCCATTAAATGAATACTTTACAGAAAGTATTGCATGGCCTTTTTATCTGAGTATAATCTTCCGCAATTTGTCTTAAGAGAGCAAAAAATGAACCGCAATTTTGTCGCACATGATTGTCAACCAACACGCCCTAAAGTGGCGTTGGTGTCATTTTTATTTTTCTCTATTGATCGTTTCGAAGCCTCCTATTTTTAGGGGGCTTTTTTTTATCCGCAATTTGACTGTATGCATAGAAGGAAGACCCGTTATGGCGCATTCGTTATTTAACAAGCACATCATCTCCATTCCAGAGCTATCTCGTGATGAACTGGAGCTTATCGTCGATACTGCAGCAAGGCTCAAGGCAGAACCAAACCCTGAGCTGCTGAAAAATAAAGTCGTTGCGAGCTGCTTCTTTGAGCCTTCAACTCGTACTCGCCTTTCATTTGAAACCGCAGTTCAACGCCTTGGCGGCACCGTCATCGGCTTTGATAATGGCGGTAACACATCGCTAGCGAAAAAAGGCGAAACACTTGCCGATTCGGTGCAGGTTATTTCTTCTTACGTTGATGCTTTTGTGATGCGTCACCCACAAGAGGGCGCAGCACGTTTGGCTTCTGAATTTTCTAACGGTGTGCCAATTGTGAATGGTGGCGACGGTGCCAACCAACACCCAACGCAAACCTTATTGGATCTGTTCTCGATTTACGAAACGCAAGGCACGCTCGATAACCTTAATGTGGCGTTCGTCGGCGACCTAAAATATGGCCGTACCGTACACTCATTGACGCAAGCACTATCAAAATTCAATAACGTGCGTTTCTTCTTTATCGCGCCAGAAGTGTTAGCGATGCCTGATTACATCTGTGAAGAATTGGAAGAGATGGGGATCCAATACAGTACCCACAGCAGCATTGAAGAAGTGGTGCCTGAGCTGGATGTTCTATACATGACTCGCGTACAGAAAGAGCGCTTTGATGCGTCAGAATACGCGCACATGAAGTCGGCTTACATTCTAACCGCCGATACATTGAAAGAGGCACGCCAAAACATGAAAGTGCTTCACCCATTACCACGTGTCGACGAAATCACAACCGACGTAGATAAAACGCCACACGCTTACTACTTCGAACAAGCTGAAAACGGTGTATACGCTCGCGAAGCTCTATTGGCCCTAGTTCTTAACGACACTTTATAAGCAGGAGAAACAGTCATGGTTAAACAAACTCAGCTACAAGTAGAAGCGATCCGTAACGGCAGCGTGATTGACCACATCCCTGCTCATCTTGGTATCAAAATCCTTAAACTGTTTAAGCTACACAAAACAGAACAACGCATCACCATGGGATTAAATCTGCCATCATCTGCGCTCGGCAATAAAGACCTCATCAAGATTGAGAACATCTTTCTGACTAAGGAACAAGCCAACCAATTGGCTCTGTATGCGCCGCAGGCAACGGTGAATCAGATTGAGGAGTACAAGGTCGTTAACAAGCTGACACTTGTGCTGCCAGACCAAATCACCAGTGTGTACACTTGCCCGAATAGCAACTGTATTTCGCACGGTGAACCCGTTGAAAGTAACTTTAAAGTGCAGCTAAAACACGAAAACGTACAACTAAAATGTCACTATTGTGAAAAAGTATTCTCTCGCGAGATCATGAGTGAAATCCGCTAGCCCTTAGCGCTCTTACCTTCGTAAAAGAAACCGCTCAAACTACATGGATATTTATTCCTAACCCGGAATAAATATCCACTTACCAAAAGAATAAAACTCCACAAAAAAAGCAAATGACCAGAATTTTGTTTGGTGATCGCCTTCAAAAAGATAACTATTCTTTAGTGGTAGACTGAATGAATAGAAGATCATACATCACGCATACCCTTCCTATTTATTTCGGGATTCATCGGTAAGCCCTAATTAACAATCGTACTCTACGGCTTTGGGAGTGCGTTCTGCGCTATGGACAAGCGATATCCACATGTTGGCCTTAAAGGAGTTGTTCATGAACCAAATCACTGAGCACGGTTGCTTGTATTCAGCTGAAGATAAAACACTGACTGCAGCGTGCAAACGCTTACTACAACAGCAAAGCTTCTCAACCCAGAACCAGCTGCGAGAGAAACTCGTCGACATTGGCTATACAGGTATTAGCCAGTCGACTGTGTCTCGCATTTTGTCACAACTCGGTGTTGTCAAAATTCAGAACGCCTGTGGTAAAAAGGTTTACTGCATCACCGTAGAAAGCGCACCGGTACGTGTCGATGCGTCAATCTCATCACAAATCGAATTAATTACTCACAACCAAGCAATGGTGATCGTAAAAACAAACCCTGGTTGCGCACAATTAGTCGCAAGATTGGTTGACATCGACCCACATACCGAGATTATCGGAACTGTTGGTGGCAACGACACGGTGTTAATTATTCCGAAAGACACCACGAATATTGATGCTTGCGAACAAGTCGTAAGAGCACGCTTGGGTGTTGCTTAAATGTCTTATTGGCAAGGACTGACAACTCATGTTGAGCGGCGCGCACTCTCTCGATTGCCCCAGAAAATAGCCCACCCGCCCTAGCGGATATTTGTTTTCAGATGAAACTAATCACAAACTATTACGGTCTGATTGAGTTAAGATACCTTCAACTCCATTTTGATGACTAATAGTATGCGACGACTTGCCACATTACTTTTTGTTTGTGTTTCCCTGTTCACTCAGCCTGCGTGGGCGCTTTTTGGAAACGACAACGCCGAGCCAAGCTTCGGAGGCAATAACAACGGTTTTGTCCCTGTAGACCAAGCTTTCCCTTTCAATTACTACCAGCAAGACGGCAAGGTCCTTCTCGACTGGCAAGTAAAAGAGGGCTACTACCTCTATCAACACAGCCTCTCGTTCACTGGCCAAAATCTCGCTATCGGCAATGTTGAAATGGAAGATGGCCAAGCACACCAAGATGAATTCTTCGGTGAGGTGAGCATCTATACTCAGCCGTTATTCGTGCAAGTTCCTCTACAGAGTTACCAAGATGGTTCACAGCTGATCGTTAAGTATCAAGGCTGTGCGGACGCTGGTTTCTGCTACCCACCAGAGACTCGAGTAATCGACATTGAACCGTTTACTGCGACGAATCCTGGGGATATAAAAAGCAGTAATGAGCAAAGCAGTGGTGATGTACAAAACAGTGATGTCTTACAAGGTTCTTATGATGCAGCTGGTGAAGCTGATAATTCAGTACACCCCTCTTCTCCTGCAGCTGACACAGCAAGTAATACCACTCAACAAACCAATGCTTCCGTTTCAAAAGAAGCAGGCTTAGCCGATAAACTCGGTGACAGTTGGTGGACGCCATTATTATTCTTAGCACTGGGTGTTGGCTTAGCCTTTACGCCGTGTGTCCTGCCTATGTATCCAATTCTGACGGGTATTGTATTGGGTGGCGGCAAGCTCAGCCAAGGTCGTGCGCTGATGCTGTCCTTCATCTACGTGCAAGGCATGGCGTTAACCTACACCTTATTGGGTTTGGTGGTTGCTTCAGCAGGCATGCAGTTCCAAGCTGCGATGCAGCATCCTTACGTATTAATCGCGCTGAGTGTTCTGTTCGTGACGTTGGCGATGTCGATGTTCGGCGTTTATAGCCTACAATTGCCAAGCAGCATCCAAACTTGGCTTAACAACCAAAGTAACAAGCAGCAAGGTGGCAATACCTTGGGCGTGTTCGCAATGGGCGCTATCTCGGGCTTGGTGTGCTCACCTTGTACTACTGCTCCACTGTCAGGTGCGCTGCTGTATGTCGCTCAAAGTGGTGACCTATTAACGGGTGCGATTGCTCTTTATGCGTTAGCCATGGGTATGGGGATTCCGCTGATCTTGGTTGCGGTGTTTGGTAATAAGCTACTGCCAAAAGCAGGCAGTTGGATGGACAAAGTGAAGATCGTATTCGGCTTTATCTTGCTGGCAGCGCCTATCTTCCTGCTAGAGCGAATTATTCCTGAATTGTGGGCAACCGTGCTTTGGTCTGGATTAGGCTTCATCGCCTTTGGTTGGCTTTACCACAGCAAGAATGCACTGCCATTCGGTGGTTGGAAGCAAAGTGCAGTGGGTATCATCGCGATGCTCGGCCTATTCGCTTCTGCGCAACCTGCGCTAAATTACTGGTTCGCAGAAAAGAGCGTAGTGGTTGAACAACAAATCCAATTTGCTCACGTCAACACGGTCGAAGAGTTAGAGATCCAACTCATCGAAGCAAGAAAACTCGGCAAACCAGTGATGCTCGATTTCTACGCTGATTGGTGTGTCGCATGTAAAGAGTTTGAGAAGTACACCTTCCATCAAGCTGATGTCGAGAATAAGCTTTCTGACTTTGTTCTTCTTCAGGCTGACGTGACGAGAAACATGCCTCAAGATATTGAACTGCTTAAACAATTACAGGTACTCGGCTTGCCAACCATAGAGTTCTGGGATGGTGAGGGTAACCATGTTCCAAATGCTCGTGTCACCGGTTTTATGCCTGCAGATGTATTCTTAAAACACATGCAAGACCACCAGCTATAACGGCAATATTCAACAGAATATCCGCTTAAACGAAAGCCGCACCGCCCCTCCGTAACGAGATGGTTGTGCGGCTTTTTTGTTATTCAGAGTAACGCTTTCTTATTCTGGGGATAAAAGTCGATATGGTTCAGACTTTTAATGTATAAATATTGTTCACATACTCAATCAGGATGATAATAAATATTAACTAAATTGTTAAAAGTATGAACGTCATGGACTCGACCTATACCATCATCATTGCTGATGACCACCCTCTTTTTCGCAACGCCCTGTTTCAGTCAGTACATATGGCGATCAGCGGTGCGAACCTGCTTGAGGCTGATTCCCTCGATGCCTTACTGACCTTACTAAAAAAAGAAGATGAACCCGACCTATTGCTTCTCGACCTTAAAATGCCGGGTGCCAATGGGATGTCTGGCTTAATTCAGCTGCGCGCTGAATATCCAGATTTACCGATTGTAGTGATCTCTGCCAGCGAGGATGCTAGCGTGGTCACTCAGGTGAAGAGCCACGGTGCCTTTGGCTTTATTCCTAAGTCGAGTGATATGCGAGAATTGGTCAGTGCACTGAATCAAGTGCTTAATGGCGACCCGTTCTTCCCAGAAGGCCTGATCACCAACAACGCAGCCTGTAGCGACCTTGCGGAAAAGCTTTCCACACTGACGCCTCAGCAGTACAAGGTATTAGGAATGCTATCGGACGGCCTGCTGAACAAGCAAATCGCGTATGAATTGAATGTTTCGGAAGCGACCATCAAGGCACATATGACGGCCATCTTCCGTAAACTGGATGTGAAAAACCGAACTCAGGCGGTTATCTTGCTACAAGAAGTCCACAATTAAACTTCATTGATGCCCTCTTCTAAAGTCGTCTTAGGTAAACATAACCCCAACCTGACGACTTTATGATCATCGATATCTGCGACCACCCAAGTGATGTCATGCCATTCAAAACTATCACCCAAGACTGGGTGTGCACCAAGCTCCTGATCCACCAATTGTTTTAGCGTCATTTCTCGCTCTTCTTCCGAGCCTAGTTCAATACCATAACAATCACTTACGGCAGCAACCGATAGCTCAACATCCAAGAAGAAATCACCAAAGAATCGTGCCGCTTCTTCTGCTAGAGGTGCCTCACTGAATAGCGCACTTAAGCTTTCTAGGTCCTTGTCTTGACCAAGCACACATAAGATATCGTTCGCCTCTAACACGGTACTGCCCGATGGGTGGAGCATGGCATCTTGTCGAAACAGTGCGGTAATGCGCGTCCCTTCAGGCATCGATAAACGCTTGAGCGGTTCACCAACACACCACTTTTCCTCTTTCAGCTTGTAGACAAACATCTCCCACTCACTGGTCGGATAAATCTCCATACCGGTACGAGAAATCGGTGTTGGCATCGGTGGTAGAGTCACTTTAGCCAGTCTTGCGACTTTCATTAGACTGCCGCCCTGAACAATCAGCGAAACCATAACCACGAAGAAAGCGATATTGAAATACAGCTGAGCATTAGGCAGGCCAGCCATCATCGGGAACACCGCTAAAATGATCGGCACAGCGCCACGTAAACCTACCCAAGAAACAAACCAACGTTCCTTGGTGGTAAAGCTTCTGAACGGCAATAAACCCAACCAAACCGACAGCGGGCGAGCAAACAAGATCATACCGAAAGCCAATGCTAACGCAGGAAGTGCAATGTCCATTAAGGTCGATGGTGTCACTAACAAACCCAACACCAAGAACATCACGATCTGACTTAGCCACGTCATACCATCAAGAACATTAAGAATAGAGTGTCGAGAACGCGTCGGACGATTACCGATAAATAAACCGACTAGGTAAATCGATAAGATGCCGCTACCGCCAAGCATGTTAGAGAACGCAAACAGAGCCACACCACCACTGAGTACCAGAATGGAGTAAAGACCATCAGCCAGTTGTACTCGATTGATTAAGCTCCATAAAACCCAACCGCCGCCGATACCAACAAGAGTACCGATACCAAACTGCATCGTGAAACTTTTCAGTAGGAAGTTCATTCCCATCTCGGCATCTGGGGTGCCGAGTAGCGCAATTAAAGTTACAGTTAGGAAGACCGCCATTGGGTCATTGGTACCGGATTCGATCTCTAGGGTTGAGCCAACACGCTCATTGAGGCTCTGACCTTTCAACAAAGAAAATACCGCGGCTGCATCAGTCGAACCGACGATCGCGCCAACCAATATGCCCTGCATCAATGACAGGTCGAACAGCCAAGCCGCCATTAAGCCCGTTAGGGTTGCGGTACATGCCACACCTATTGTGGCTAGTGATAGTGACGGCCAGAAAGCCACTTTGAAGCTTGCGACCTTGGTTCGCATCCCGCCATCCAACAGAATCACAGCCAGTGCAAGGTTACTCACCAAGTAGGTCAGTGAGTAATCATCGAAATTAATGCCCCCAGGGCCATCTTCGCCCGCCAACATACCAACGAACAAAAAGATCAAAAGAATCGGAACGCCCAATCGAGAGGACACTTGTGAAAAAAGCACACTGATGGCGATGAGTACGGCACCAGTCAAAAATAAGTGGTTAATGGTTATTGCGTCCAATTCGTTCCCCCAAAGAATAAAACTCGAGCTTTAAGCCTGTTGATCTTTTGCCACTAGCTTGTTGATCTTCTGCCGTTAAGCAAGGCACGGCCGTTAAAAGTACCGCAGTTACTATAACAAACTTATGTTTCGCTTCGTGTCATAGGCAGGACTAAATACCGTTTCTCAGTCATTTAGTTGTTAAATTTTATGACTCGCACTCTAATTCATCCCTTTTTGTTAGACCTTTGGCTAATTTAACATCATTGCAACATCACGCTTTTCTATGGTTATGTCTCCTAGCCCCCATATTTCAGTAGATTAGCGCTAATACCATCCAGACTAAAGTTGCACAGATCCTTTGACTTATCCTTGCTACATTCTAAATCGTAACATTACGTTAACACGGGTATTTTACATAAACGGTTTCTACGAAACGGAATAAAGGAGAAGGCAATGGCGTTCGAATCTACGGAACATGCTCAAGCCTATTGGAAGGAAAACTTGGGAATAATGGGAACACTACTCGCAATATGGTTTGTGGTCTCTTATGGCGCTGGCATCTTATTTGTGGATGTCCTAAATACCATTCAATTTGGCGGATTTAAGCTAGGTTTTTGGTTCGCTCAACAAGGTTCAATTTATACCTTCGTGGCGTTGATATTTATTTACGTTGTTCGCATGAATAAGCTGGACAAAAAATACAACGTACAGGAAGACTAGAGGCTAGAACATGGATATTCAAACTTGGACGTTTATTCTCGTCGGTATTACTTTTGCAGTATATATCGGCATCGCAATCTGGGCTCGCGCTGGAACAACGAGTGAATTCTACGTTGCAGGCGGCGGCGTACACCCAGTCGCAAACGGCATGGCAACAGCCGCTGACTGGATGTCGGCAGCATCATTCATCTCAATGGCAGGTATCATCTCATTCGTTGGTTACGACGGTGCGGTTTACCTAATGGGTTGGACAGGTGGTTATGTACTACTTGCGCTATGTTTAGCACCTTACCTACGTAAGTTCGGTCAGTTTACGGTTCCTGATTTCATCGGTGAACGTTACTACTCGAAAACAGCACGTATGGTAGCGGTATTCTGTGCAATCTTCGTATCGTTCACGTACGTTGCAGGCCAGATGCGTGGTGTTGGCGTTGTATTCTCTCGTTTCCTAGAAGTTGATATTAACCTAGGCATCATCATTGGTATGGGTATTGTGTTCTTCTACGCAGTACTGGGTGGCATGAAAGGCATCACTTATACGCAGGTAGCTCAATTCTGTGTCCTCATTTTCGCCTTCCTTGTTCCAGCAATCTTTACCTCAATCATGATGACGGGTAACCCACTTCCACAAGTTGGTATGGGCTCAACGCTATCAGGTACAGATGTATACCTACTTGATAAACTGGATGGACTAACAGAAGAACTCGGATTTACCGCCTATACCGAAGGTAACAAGAGCATGGTAGATGTCTTCTTCATCTGTGCGGCTCTAATGGTAGGTACTGCCGGTCTTCCACACGTAATCATTCGTTTCTTCACGGTACCAAAAGTACGTGATGCTCGTATCTCAGCAGGTTGGGCACTACTGTTCATCTCATTGCTATACACAACAGCACCAGGCGTTGCAGCCTTCGCTCGTGTAAACATGATCGAAACGATTAACGGCCCTGACATGCAAGGTGTCGCAGCAGCAGAAGCACCAAGCTGGTACAAAAACTGGGAAAGCACTGGCCTAGTTGGTTGGGAAGATAAGAACGGCGATGGAAAAATGTTCTACTCGGGCGATGAGCGCAACGAGATGAAGATTAACCGTGACATCATCGTACTGGCTTCTCCAGAGCTAGCGAAACTACCAAACTGGGTTGTAGCACTGCTTGCAGCCGGTGGCCTAGCAGCCGCACTATCAACAGCCGCAGGTCTGCTTCTGGTTATCTCAACGTCGATTTCACATGACTTGTTGAAGAAAGGCTTCAGACCAAACATGACCGACAAGCAGGAGCTGTTAGCCGCTCGTTTGGCTGCCATGATCGCAATTGTCGGAGCAGGTTACTTGGGTATTAACCCACCAGGCTTTGTAGCACAGGTAGTAGCGTTTGCCTTCGGCTTAGCCGCAGCATCCTTCTTCCCAGCGATTATCCTAGGTATCTTCTACAAGAAGATGAACAAGGAAGGCGCAATTGCAGGTATGTTGTCAGGTATTGCCTTCACAGCAAGCTACATCATCTACTTCAAGTTCATTAACCCAGCAGCAAGCACACCGGAAAACTGGTGGTTTGGTATCAGCCCAGAAGGCATCGGTACGCTAGGTATGTGTCTCAACTTCGTAGTATCAATTGCTGTAAACAAAGTAACGGCTGAAGTACCACAAGATGTACAAGATATGGTTGAGAACATCCGTTACCCGAAAGGTGCAGGTGAAGCTCACGACCATTAAGAAGCTCGCTACTTAGTCACTAGGTAGTAAGCACTTAGAAAAAGAATCAGTACTTACATTGTAGGGATTAGGTACTGATTCTAAGAAAGCCGATACTTCATGTATCGGCTTTTTCTTTTCCTGCTCATTTTATAAAAAAATAAACAAAGGGTTGTTTTTAAAACCTCACTTGATAATAATTATCATTAACATCTATTAATGAGATGCAGATGATGATGAAAGAGCAGCAGGTTCTCTATTCGAGGTTTTACAAAGCACAAGATCGCTTTGCTTCATTAGAACAAGTTCAAGGCCATGAGCCGTTTGTAATTCGAGAGTATATCGAGTGTGCACTCACGCTTTCTGCTTACTATGAAAAGCATGCCGCCCAAGAAAACATCTTGTTGTGCGAGCTGTATCTGCGCCAATTATTCTTCCATTTGATTGAAGCGATTGAGTCTCCTGACCGTAGTTTCGCCTTTCGTCATATCTGCCTAGACTCTATTCACTCACCGTTATTTTATTTGAAACGCCACTACTGCCAGCAACCGCAAGGACAAGCGCGTTTTTTGAATCTCAGCCAAACACTACAACAAGTCCAAGCCCCACTTGGCTAACAAGGATAGAAGATGACCCTACAATTTCGGATTGAAAAAGACAGCATGGGCGAAGTTAAAGTCCCTACCGAGGCGCTATACCAAGCACAAACTCAGCGTGCAGCAGATAACTTCGCTTTTAGTTCACACAAGATGCCAACCAGCTTTATTCAAGCATTGGCGCTGATTAAACAGGCAGCAGCCGATACCAATGCTCAGCTAGGTTTATTAGAAGGTGATATTGCCAACGCGATAGCCGAAGCCAGCCAAGAGATCATTGAGGGTAAACACCTTGAGCAGTTCCCTATTGATGTTTACCAAACCGGCTCTGGCACCAGCTCCAACATGAATGCCAACGAAGTGATTGCGACGCTCGCTTCAAGAAGCTTACAAGGCGACGTGAACCCCAACGATCACGTCAACATGGGGCAAAGCAGTAACGATGTAGTACCAACAGCAATCCAAGTCAGTGTCGCTTTGATGGCAGAAAATAAGCTGTTGCCTGCACTTACCCACCTTTCTGCGGCACTTACCGTCAAACAACATGAACTTGCTGAGGTAGTCAAAACTGGCCGTACTCATCTAATGGATGCGATGCCGATTACCTTTGCTCAAGAGCTAGGCGGTTGGAAATTTCAGATTGAACATGCCAAGCAAGCGGTAGAAAGCAGCTTACCAGCTATCAAAGCGCTTGCTCAAGGTGGCACAGCGGTTGGTACGGGGATCAATGCCGACCCACGCTTTGCCGATAAGTTTGCGAGTAATCTGTCTCAATCGACAAAGATCAGTTTTACCTCGAGTGAAAACTTCTTTTTTAACCTCAGTAGCCAAGACGCGATCGTCGCATTGTCTGGTCAGCTTAAAACGGCAGCCGTTGCGATCATGAAGATCTCAAACGATCTTCGTTGGATGAACTCTGGGCCGTTGGCTGGCTTAGGGGAAATTGAATTGCAGGCTCTGCAGCCGGGTTCATCGATCATGCCTGGTAAGGTCAACCCTGTAATTCCAGAAGCCGCAGCCATGGCGGCAGCGCAAGTAATTGGCAATGACACCACCATTACGGTGGCTGGGCAGTCTGGAAATTTCCAATTGAACGTAATGCTGCCTGTGATTGCTCATAACGTATTAGAAAGCATAGAACTATTAGCCAACAGCTCAATTGCTTTGGCGGACAAAGCCATCGCCACTTTCACGGTGCGCCAAGACAATCTTGATTTAGCGCTGTCAAAGAATCCGATTCTAGTGACCGCACTCAACCCTGTGATTGGTTACTTGAAGGCTGCTGATATTGCCAAGAAGGCCTATAAAGAAGGCTTACCAATTCTGGATGTTGCCGAGCGAGAAACCGATCTTAGCCGAGAAGAACTCAGCAAGCTGCTTGATCCAACCACATTGACGCAGGGTGGTATTGCAGGTTAGTAGGAAAGATGACAGAAATTCGCTGAAATAGTAGAGAGACAAAAGGCCTCATCCGAGGCCTTTTTCACTATCTGCTCACAAATCCGAGCGCGTTAATCCGAACCTGTTAATTCAAGCTAACTCACTCGATTTAAGACGGCTCTTAACTTGAGTGGCTTCACTGGTTTGGCAATAAAGCTGAAGCTGTTGGCCTTTATCGCTGCCAACATATCATCGGTTCTATCGGCACTGATGATGACACCTTCAAAAGAGTCACCAAGGCGCAAGCGGCACTGCTGTAAAACTTCGAGTCCAGTCCTGCCATTATCAAGACGGTAATCCGAGAAAATCACATCTGGCTGCCAGCCATCGTCTAGACATTTCAAACTTTCGACTAAGTCGACGGCGGTTTTAACTTCACAGCCCCAACGACCAATCAAGTTTTCCATACCCACTAAAATCTCTCGCTCATTGTCGACACACAGTATTTTCAGATGTTCGATGTCGCTGGTCGCCATTGGCGTTGAAGCTTGCACAACTGGAGCCACCTGCTCAGCTCTCGCTAAAGTGATGGAAAAGACGCTGCCTTGTCCCGGCCACGAACGCATCGAAATTTGATGACCAAGCACATGAGCAATCCCTTTCGAAATCGCTAACCCCAACCCCAACCCTTGATTGGCTCGTACTTGGCTACCACGGGTAAATTCTTCGAAGATCTCTTGTTGCTTGTCTTCATCGATACCAGTTCCGTTATCCCATACGTCAATGCGTACCTGACCATTTACTCGTCTCGCACCGAGGACTACTTTTCCTTCAGGGTTATAGCGAAACGCATTCGTTAAAAAGTTCTGAATCACTCGTCTTAATAACTTGGGGTCAGAATGAATGAACAATGACGATGGAATCATCTGAAACTGGATTTTTTGCTGTGTCGCTAAAGCGCTAAATTCCGCATTCAAGTTGGTCAGCACGTCATGCACGGCAATCGCATGAATATTGGTTTCCAACTTACCTGATTCCAATCGTGAAATATCCAGTAAATCGCCAATCAAGTCTTCAGCCGCACCAAGCGCACTTTCGATATGAGATGAAAGCTGCTTCTCCTCTTGTTCTTTTGCGACCTCAGATAGCGACGAAGCAAATAGACGCGCGGCATTGAGCGGCTGCATCAAATCGTGACTTACGGCAGCCAAGAATCGACTCTTGGATTGTGATTCTTGGTCAGAGATTTGCGTCGCCTTTACCAAGCGATGGTTAAGCTTCTCGAGCTCTTGAGTTCGTTCATGGACTCTCGATTCCAAGCTTTCATTAGCATCTTTTAGCGCTTGCTCTGCTTGTCTGAAAACCGTGATGTCGGTAAAGCTCATTACGAAGCCACCACTTGGCATCGGGTTCCCTTGCACTTCAATCACTCGACCATCAGGACGAATACGAGATGAGGTGTGCCGAGTGCCTTGTTCAAGATGATAAACACGGCGTCGAACGTGATCTTCTGGGTCGCCCGGGCCACACAAACCTTGCTCAGCATTATGGCGAATCACATCTGAAATGGGTCGCCCAACCTGAATAAGCCCCATAGGGAACTCAAACAGTTCAAGGTAACGCTGATTCCACGCCACCAGCCTCATCTGTTTGTCTATTACTGCAATGCCTTGGCCTATATGTTCAATAGCTCCTTGAAGTAAACCACGGCTGAAGTCGTACAATTCCGAAGCTTCATCAACGATAGTTGCTACTTCCTCAAGCTGCATATTTCTTCCCTGTAGAGCGGAAGTAAGTACTAACTTAGCGGAAGAGGCACCGAATACCCCAGCGAGCACACGTTCTGCATGTCGAATCAGGCTTGCGGGTGCTTGTTGGTTAGGAAGTAGCGGCTGCCCGTGCTGTTGCCAATAACTCTGCAAAGCACTTTTAGCACGCTTACGCCCCACAAAACGTGACGCTAGCATCTCTAATTCAGCGACCGTCACACGGCTCTGATAGAGGCTGATGTTCTCATTTTCTGGTAATGGTGTGCCAATAAAAGCAGCCGATTGTAAACGCTCACTTAGGCTTGGTCTGGTCACCATCGAAACCACGGCATAACACAAAGTATTCAGCAAAATACTCAGCACAATCCCCCAGTTTGAACTGCTGATCTCCCAACTGTTGAGCAACTCTGGTGGTGTGATAATCCACAGTAAAAGGTTACTTTCACTGTCGCCTGCCAGCATACTGGTTTGGCTCATCAGGGTGATCAGCCAAATCAACGATCCCACCATTAAGCCGACATAAACCCCCTTCCGGTTGCCCGGACGCCAGTACAAACCACCAATAAGTGCTGGCGCGAATTGAGCAATCGCCGCAAAGGAAAGAAAGCCAATCGCCGACAGTGAGTGAATGGTATCGAGCGCTTGATAGAACAGCCAAGCACCCAGTAACAGCAGTAAAATCAACCCGCGTCGAATCACCAGCAACATACCAGAAAAATGTCGATGGGTTCTTTGAGTTAGACGCATACGGCGCAGCAGCAATGGCATCACTAAATCATTCGAAACCATGATCGCCAATGCGATGGTCGAGACAATCACCATGCCACTCGCCGCCGAAGTACCTCCGAGGAAAGCCAACAAAGCAATGTGATTCGCACCTTCTGCCATTGGTACACTGATCACGTAAGTATCAGCTGGCATGTCGGTAAGCAGCCCTTGTCCTGCCCAAGCAATTGGCAGCACAAACAGGCCCATTAAAATCAGATAAAGTGGAAACAACCAACGAGCGGTATGCAAATCTTGAGGACGTTCGTTCTCAACCACCATGGTGTGGAATTGGCGCGGCAGACAGACAATCGCCAACATGGTTAAAACGGTATGAATAATTAAGGTCGGAATATTCGGCGATTCATAGGTGGAAGCCGCCACATCAAGCAGGTCGATTTTGTCACTGCTCACCGCCAGGTAGATGATGAACAAGCCAACAATCAAAAATGCCGCGAGCTTAACAATTGACTCAAACGCCACCGCCATCATCATGCCACGGTGATGCTCTGTGTTATCGATATGCCGAGTACCAAACAGCATGGTAAAAATGGCCAAAGCACCGACCACAAACCAAGACACGTGATAATCCTGATAGCCGAAATCAGACGCTAGGTTTGGCGCAACAATATCTAGCCCCATCGTAATACCACGCAGCTGTAGCGCGATATAAGGAAGAATACCGACCACGGCAATCACGGTGACGGCAACAGCCAAGCCCTGAGATTTTCCATAACGAGCCGCGATAAAGTCGGCAATGGAGGTGATGTGCTCCCGCTTTGCAATCAGGATCAACCGCGCCAAGATCCGCCACCCGAGTGTAAAGACCAGAATGGGGGCGAGATAGATGGGTAAAAAGGACCATGGGTTATTGCTCGCCTGTCCGACCGTTCCATAGAAAGTCCAAGAGGTACAATACACTGCAATCGAAAGACTATAGATCCATGGGCGCCAACGCGATAGCCAACGAACCTGCCTGTCTCCATACCAAGCGATCAGAAATAACACGCCCAAATAGGCTAAAGAGACTGGAATTACTATCCATCCTTGCATTAAAAACCCTTTTTCATCCATAAAAAAACCTCTCCATAAGGGAGAGGTTTCATTTAACTAAGGATGGGTCATTAACTCAATCGAATCGCTTAAATTCTGTGCTTCAGACTCTAATTATCAGCATTTGCTGTTAGATTCTAATTGTTCCGAACCTGATTGATTAATCTCAACCACTGAACTTCTCTCGTCCAACTTAATGAACAGAGCAAGAGCCCCCATCGCGGCCATACCCCAGAAGATGTTTGCCCCCCAAAGCTCATAGCCCCAACCACTTAAGGTCGTCATTAGTGCGATAACAGCTCCCAATGGGATCGCATTATACAGAGCTTGCAGCGCGACCATTTTATTCTGTTCTTCTGATTGAATGTATTGAATGGCTGCGATGTGTGCCATAGCAAACGTCACACCATGCAGCATTTGCACCATAACTAAGGCGAAAATCGCCGTTGTTGACGCGGTAATACCCCAGCGAGCCATCACACCGATTGCAGCTACCACGAACAGAGTACGCATTGACCAGCCAGAGAATAAGCGCTTACTGAGAGCAAACACAGCCACCTCAGCAACAACACCTAGGCTCCATAAATAACCAATAATCGCTTCTGAGTGACCGGCTTCTTTCCAGTAAATCGCACTAAAACTGTAGTAAGCCGCATGGCTACCTTGCAGCAACGCCATCAAGGCCAAAAATTTAACCACAGACGACTCACGCAGTAACTCACCTAATTTTGGTCGCACTGCTTGTTTCTCAGATTGCGTTACTGGCATCACGTTAGGGTTTCTCATCGCCAACACTAACGACAACAGCACACCAACAAGCGCTGTATACAAAATCATATCAGTGCCGAACTGTGCGACTAAATAACCCACCACGGTTGAACCCGCAATAAAAGCAATCGAACCCCATAAACGAGTGCGTCCATAGTCAAGCATCTTAAGACGACTGTAATGGTTAGCCATTGCGTCAGAAAGAGGGATAACCGGCCCACAACACAGGTTAAACAGTACTGTTGCCAACAGCATCAATAGAAAACTGCCTCCAGTGAAGAAGTGGAAACCAACAAATAACAATGAGGCGAAGCTCAACCAGCGCAGAGCGGGCAAAAGATTCTCTACGTTATGGATGCGCGGCGTAATCACAAGGTTGGCAACACAGCGAGTCGCAAAACCAATACCAATCAATACACCGATGTCTCCTGCAGAAACGCCTTGGTCTTCAAACCACAACGCCCAAAATGGCAAGTACACACCATACGCAAAAAAGAAACCAAGAAAATACTGAGATATCCATCCGTAAGGAGAGGGGCTAAACATAAATAACCTATGAAAGTGTGCGGAAAAAGGCGGCTCCAATTATGCCTATCTAGAGTAGGATGAAAAAGGGAATTATTACTGGGATAGCATTCCTATATTCAATTAGCCTAGAAATCACTTATCACTTATCACTTATCACTTATCACCAAGCTATATCACGTTCATCGATATCTAGTCTGCATTTAGACTAAAGTCGTCTGGAGCTTCGCTGGTATTTTGTCAGACTGATTAAAGAATCCCACTTCTTGTGATGCTTATGCCTGAAAAATTTAATATGCAGCACCCACCCTTCGATAGCCTGTCCGATACGGAACAATTGAAGCTTCGCTCTTCATTAGACGTGGTGTATTACCGCTCTCAAGAAGTGATACTGGAAGCAGATAGGCCGAGCAGACACCTGCACATCCTGATCAAAGGAGCCGTTGAAGAGCGCGCGAGCAGTGATGGTGAGATTTACGCACATTACGCCAATGACGATATTTTTGATGTGCGCAGCCAGTTTGAACCTCACACCAAACATCAATATATCGCACTCGAAGACACCTTAAGCTACCTACTGCCTACCGATGTTTTTCTCGATCTTTATCACGCCAATGGTCAATTTGCCGCCTACTTTGATAGTAACCTGTCGACACGGAAAGCTCTGATTGAGGCCGCTCAGCAGCAACAAAACCTTGCCGAGTTTATATTGACCAAAGTGGATGACTCTATTTATCACCCACCACTGATTCTTGAGCCAGGGCAACCCATCAACCAAGTCACTCAAATCCTAAAAGAGCAAGGCTTAGACTCGGCGCTGGTGCATTTAGACGACAAAGGCATAAAAGATTTTGGTTCAGGCTCCTTACCGTATGGGATCGTCACACGAACCAATTTATTGCACGCTGTAATGCTCGATAACTTCCCACAGGACGCGCCCGTTGGCGAGATTGCAACATTTCCAGTGATGCACGTAAACCAAGGGGATTTCTTATTTAATGCCATGATTACCATGACCAGAAACCGGGTAAAAAGGTTGATGGTTTGTGACGGTCTAGATGCTGTCGGCATGGTGGATATGACACAAATCCTCAGTGCATTCTCCACTCACTCTCACGTGCTCACTTTGCGTATTGCGCGATCCACCAGCATTGAAGAGCTCGCATTAGCCTCCAACAAACAACGTCAACTGGTCGAAAGCCTACTCAGTAACGGCATTCGCACGCGCTTCATCATGGAGCTAATTTCAGCCGTTAATGAACAGATAATAGAGAAAGCGTTTGAGTTGGTTATCCCACCCGCACTGCATAATCATTGCTGCCTCATCGTGTTGGGCTCCGAAGGCCGTGGAGAACAAATCCTCAAAACCGATCAAGACAACGCGCTAATAATTCAAGATGGCTTGGAGTGGCACCAATGCCAGAGTGCCATGAACGACCTCACTCACACATTGCAGCAATTGGGCTATCCACTATGCCCGGGCAACGTGATGGTCAACAACCCCAAATGGGTGCATTCAGAACAAGAGTGGAAACAAACCCTCACCCGTTGGGTAAAAAAAGCCACGCCAGATACCGTGATGGATATCGCGATCATGGCGGATGCACACGCCGTTGCGGGTAATAGAGAGTTATTAAAACCCGTAAAGCAGCACCTAAGTGATTTGATGCTCGGACAAGAATTGATTCTGACTGAATTCTGCCGACCGGCTCTGAACTTCTCAGTACCCCTCACCTTGTTTGGCAATGTTAAACAATCCAAGTCAGGGCTCGATATCAAACAAGGCGGTATTTTCCCTATCGTGCATGGTGTGAGGGCACTCTGTCTTGAGCATGGTGTCACGGTAAACAACACCTTCGAACGCATTGAACAGTTGGTCTGTAAGAAAGTGCTTGAGCAAAGTACCGCCGATAACCTTAGTGAAGCACTCAAACAGTTCTTTAAGTGGCGCTTAGCCCAAAGACTTTCTCAGCAGCACAGTAGCAACAAGATTAACGTCAAATTGATGGAGCGAGCAGACAGAGACTTACTTCGCCATAGCTTGCATGTGGTCAAAAAATTCAAGCAATGGCTTGGCTACCACTATCAGATACGGGATTAGGCGATTGAACGATGAATAGATTGGTTCGTTATTACTGGCATCATAAACTCAAAGGCTCTACTTATCAGCCTCTGTTTACTGCGCCTGCTAATCACGAATACGTATCTCTCGATTGTGAAACCACCAGCCTCGACCCCAATCAGGCAGAATTAGTCACCATTGCCGCAACCAAGATCATCGGCAACCGAATCATTACCAGCCAACCTTTTGAAGTCCGATTGCGCGCCCCTCAATCGCTCGATTGCAATTCAATAAAAATCCACCGTATTCGCCATCAAGATCTAAAGCACGGCATCGAAGAAAAACAGGCTTTAATCGAGCTACTGAACTTCATTGGAAATCGTCCTTTAGTCGGCTATCACATCCGCTATGATAAAAAAATCCTCGATCGCGCCTGTTTAAAACAGCTTGGATTTCCACTGCCTAACCGATTAGTCGAAGTAAGCCAACTTTATCAAGACAAGCTCGAAAGGCAGCTGCCCAATGCCTATTTTGATCTCAGTATGGACGCCATCTGTCGCCAGCTCGATTTACCTATCCCCGTCAATAAACATGATGCATTACAAGACGCTATCTCCGCAGCCCTGATCTTTGTTCGCCTGAAACATGGTGATCTGCCCCGTTTCAACTCTTCTTATTCTTAATTCAACCACTGGCGCTTCACATAGAGAGCAACATCTCAAAAATGAACTTAACTCGCTATTTTTTAAGTGAAAAGCAACGTCTCATCCTAAAGTCTAATTGTGGAAATCGCCGTCCTAGCCGAGAGTGATAACACAAAGACGGTTCTGTAATAGACCTAGAAATTGAACACAAAGGAAGTTGCCAGTTCATTAGGAATGTAGGCACAAGGAGAGATGCAATGAGTGAAGCCCACGTTTATCCGGTAAAAGAAAATATTAAATCAACCACACACGCGGATAATGACACTTACCTAGCCATGTACCAGCAATCTGTTTCTGACCCTGAAGGCTTTTGGGGTGAACACGGAAAAATCGTTGATTGGATCAAGCCTTTCACACAAGTAAAAAATACTTCTTTCGACCCTGGCCACATTGATATTCGCTGGTTTGAAGATGGCACGCTTAACGTATCGGCTAACTGTATCGACCGTCACCTCGCTGAACGCGGTGATGAAGTCGCTATCATCTGGGAAGGCGATGACCCTGCTGATGATAAAACCCTAACCTTTAACGAACTACACAAAGAAGTGTGCCTGTTTTCAAATGCTCTGAAGGAGCAAGGCGTACGTAAAGGTGATGTGGTTTGTTTATACATGCCAATGGTTCCAGAAGCTGCAGTTGCGATGCTGGCATGTACCCGTATCGGTGCGGTTCACACCGTGGTATTTGGCGGTTTCTCACCAGAAGCACTGTCTGGTCGTATTATCGATTCAAACTCTAAAGTCGTTATCACTGCCGATGAAGGCGTGCGTGGCGGCCGTGCTGTTCCACTGAAGAAGAATGTCGACGAAGCACTGACTAACCCTGAAGTGAAAAACATCGAGAAGGTTGTTGTATTCAAACGCACTGGCGGTGATGTTGCATGGCACGAACACCGCGATGTGTGGTGGCACGATGCTATTGCCAATGTATCTGCAGATTGCCCACCAGAAGAGATGAATGCCGAAGATCCACTCTTCATCCTTTATACGTCAGGCTCAACCGGTAAACCTAAAGGTGTAATGCACACCACAGGTGGCTACCTTGTTTATGCAGCGATGACATTCAAATACGTATTCGATTACCAAGAAGGCGAAACTTTCTGGTGTACAGCCGATGTGGGTTGGATTACCGGTCACACATACCTTGTTTACGGGCCGCTTGCCAATGGTGCAAAAACCATTCTGTTTGAAGGTGTGCCGAACTACCCGAACACAAGCCGCATGAGTGAAGTGGTCGATAAGCACCAAGTTAACATTCTTTATACGGCTCCAACTGCGATTCGTGCATTAATGGCGAAAGGCAATGAAGCGGTTGAGGGTACTTCTCGTGACAGCCTAAGAATCATGGGCTCAGTGGGTGAACCTATCAACCCTGAAGCATGGGAGTGGTACTACAAAACAATCGGTAATGAGCAGTCTCCAATTGTCGATACGTGGTGGCAAACAGAAACGGGCGGCATCTTGATTGCACCGCTACCAGGCGCAACAGACCTAAAACCAGGGTCAGCGACGCGTCCATTCTTCGGTGTTCAACCGGCGCTGGTTGACAACATGGGTAACATCATTGAGGGCGCAACAGACGGCAACCTTGTGATTCTTGACTCTTGGCCAGGCCAAATGCGTACCGTACATGGCGATCATGACCGTTTTGAACAGACTTACTTCTCAACCTTTAAAGGCATGTACTTCACCAGTGATGGTGCTCGTCGTGATGAAGACGGTTACTACTGGATTACTGGTCGTGTTGATGACGTTCTGAACGTATCAGGTCACCGTATGGGTACCGCTGAAATTGAATCGGCTCTAGTCGCATTCGATAAGATTGCAGAGGCTGCGATTGTCGGTATCCCTCATGATATTAAAGGCCAAGCGATTTACGCTTACATCACGTTGAATGATGGTGAATTCCCGACCGCAGAGCTTCATAAAGAAGTGAAAGACTGGGTACGCAAAGAGATAGGCCCAATCGCAACACCAGATGTACTGCACTGGACCGACTCACTACCAAAAACACGTTCGGGTAAAATCATGCGTCGTATCCTGCGTAAGATCGCAACTGGCGATACGGGTAACCTAGGTGATACATCGACACTAGCCGACCCAAGTGTGGTTGATAAACTAATAGCAGAGAAAGCGGAACTGGCATAAGCAACCCGTCACATTACGTAATTACTGTTTAAAACAGCTTCTTTCTAAACCGTCACCTATGTGGCGGTTTTTTTATGGCTGATCTTGATCTCAAATATCCTCGACAAAATTAAGGCTAAGGCGCTTTTTTGTTAAGTTGGTAACAATCTCACACTCTCCCAATAGGAGATTAGACCAGTAAATTGCTGCGATTTGCGCTGAATTAGCTATAATCTGGTTCTAATTTTTAAATTTGGGTTTTTCTTACTGGAAATTATCCCCAAATTTTCAATAAAATGGCAACATTCACGTTCGTAAACACGATAAAGGAAGATAGCCCCACAATGTCTACAAAGTTTCGCATTCTAGTTTTAAATGGACCAAACCTTAATCTGTTAGGCCTTAGAGAACCTGCACACTACGGTTCTCAAACACTTGACCAGATTATTAGCTCATTGACCGAGCAAGCGAAAACACACGATGTTGAGCTATCTCACTTACAGTCAAATCGTGAGTATGAGCTGATTGAAGCTATCCATAGTGCTTATCAAAATGTTGATTTCATTATTATCAACCCAGCGGCCTTTACACATACCAGTGTGGCGTTGCGTGATGCACTACTTGGTGTTGCTATCCCATTTATTGAGGTTCACCTATCGAATGTTCACGCACGTGAACCATTCCGTCACCACTCTTACCTGTCTGATAAAGCAGAAGGTGTGATTTGTGGCTTAGGTGCACAAGGTTATCAATTTGCTTTGACAGCAGCGCTCAACAAGCTCAACGCAAAGTAAATAAAACAACGAACTATTACTAACCTACTCAGTCAAAGAGTAAGTTCAATCAACAGATAAAGAGAAAGAAACAATGGATATTCGCAAAATCAAGAAGCTAATCGAATTGGTTGAAGAGTCTGGCATTTCTGAGCTAGAGATCTCTGAAGGTGAAGAGTCAGTACGAATCAGTCGTAACAGCCCTGTATCTGCAGCACCTATTCAATATGCAGCAGCTCCAGCTCCTGTAGCGGCAGCAGCACCTGCGGCGGCACCTGTAGCTGCAGAAGCGGCAGCTCCTGCGGTTCCTGCTGGTCACCAAGTTCTTTCTCCAATGGTTGGTACTTTCTACGGCGCTCCAAGCCCAGATGCAAAACCGTTCGTTAAAGTTGGTCAATCTGTAACTGCTGGCGAAACACTATGTATCGTTGAAGCAATGAAAATGATGAACCAAATCGAAGCTGATAAATCTGGTGTTGTAACGGCTATCCTAGTTGAAGACGGTCAACCAGTAGAATTCGACCAAGCTCTAGTAATTATCGAATAATAGAGAGCACTCATTATGTTAGATAAATTAGTAATCGCGAACCGTGGTGAAATTGCACTGCGTATTCTGCGAGCATGTAAAGAGCTTGGCATCAAAACGGTAGCAGTTCACTCAACCGCTGACCGCGATCTTAAGCACGTACTTCTTGCTGACGAAACCATTTGTATTGGTCCAGCTCGCGGTATCGATAGCTACCTGAACATCCCTCGTATCATCAGCGCAGCTGAAGTAACGGGTGCAGTTGCTATCCACCCAGGCTACGGCTTCCTATCTGAAAATGCAGACTTTGCAGAACAGGTAGAGCGCAGTGGTTTTATCTTCGTTGGCCCTAAAGCTGAAACCATTCGCATGATGGGTGACAAAGTGTCAGCTATCACGTCAATGAAAAAAGCTGGCGTACCTTGTGTACCAGGTTCTGACGGCCCTCTTGATGATGATGAAGTAAAAAACAAAGCGCACGCTAAGCGCATTGGCTTCCCTGTAATCATCAAAGCATCTGGCGGCGGCGGCGGTCGTGGTATGCGTGTTGTTCGTACTGAAAAAGAACTAACAGAAGCTATCGCAATGACGCGTGCTGAAGCAAAAGCATGTTTCAATAACGACATGGTTTACATGGAAAAATTCCTAGAAAATCCACGTCACATTGAAGTACAAGTGCTTGCAGATGGCCAAGGTAATGCTATCCACCTAGGTGAGCGTGACTGTTCAATGCAGCGTCGTCACCAGAAAGTTGTGGAAGAAGCGCCAGCACCAGGTATCACTGAAGAGATGCGTAAATACATCGGCGACCGTTGTACTCGTGCATGTCTTGAGATTGGTTACCGCGGCGCAGGTACATTTGAATTCCTATACGAGAACGGTGAGTTCTACTTCATCGAAATGAACACTCGTATCCAGGTTGAGCACACGATTACTGAAATGGTAACGGGTATCGACCTAGTGAAAGAGCAACTTCGTATTGCTGCTGGTCAACCTCTATCATTCACACAAGATGATATTAAGCTGCGCGGCCACTCAATCGAATGTCGTATCAACGCTGAAGATCCCGTTCGCTTCCTACCTTCTCCAGGTAAGATCACGCGCTTCCATGCTCCAGGTGGTATGGGTGTTCGTTGGGAATCTCACATCTACACGGGCTACACAGTGCCACCACATTACGATTCAATGATTGGTAAGCTGATCACTTACGGTGAGAACCGTGATGTTGCTATCGCTCGTATGAAGAACGCACTAGCAGAAATGATTGTTGAAGGTATCAACGTCAATACTGAGCTGCAATTAGCGATAATGAACGACGAAAACTTCCAACACGGTGGTGCAAACATCCACTACCTTGAGAAGAAGCTTGGTCTACAATAGAAGCTTGGTCTGCAACAGAAGCTAGCCTTCCGTAATTCGTTCTCTGTAGAACAGTAATAAATGCTCACTTCGGTGGGCATTTTTGTTTTTAGTGATCCGGAAAATGCAAGCTAAAATCCCCATGATAATGCATGGGGTTTTGATGAATTTGCTCATATTTTCTGCTAGACTCGCCATCCAATTTTTCTCATATAGAAGATGCAGCCATGCCTTGGATTCAAATCAAGCTTAATGCGACCAATGAAAATGCCGAACAAATCGGCGACATGTTAATGGAAGAGACTGGTGCTCTTTCTGTAACTTTCCTGGATGCACAAGATACCCCTGTATTTGAGCCTCTGCCGGGCGAAACTCGCCTTTGGGGTGATACTGACATTCTCGCGCTTTACGACGCTGAGACTGATACTGGTGTCGTTCTAGCGCAGATTAAAGCAAGCAACATGTTCCCTGCAGACTTTGCTCACAAAGTAGAGCAAATTGAAGACAAGGATTGGGAACGTGAATGGATGGACAACTTCCACCCAATGAAGTTTGGTGAGCGTTTATGGATCTGCCCTAGCTGGCGCGATATCCCTGAACCTGACGCTGTAAACGTAATGCTGGATCCTGGCCTTGCGTTTGGTACCGGTACTCACCCAACAACAGCATTGTGTCTTGAGTGGCTGGAAGGCTTAGACCTTGCAGGCAAAACCGTGATCGACTTCGGTTGTGGCTCAGGCATCCTAGCGATCGCTGCGATCAAACTAGGCGCGGCAAAAGTTATCGGGATCGACATTGATCCTCAAGCTCTGCTTGCATCAAAAGACAACGCACAACGCAATGGCGTTGCTGAGCAACTAGAGGTGTTCTTGCCACAAGATCAACCGGAAGGTTTGCTTGCTGACGTTGTTGTTGCCAACATTCTTGCCGGTCCATTACGCGACCTTTCTGGCATCATTAAAGGCCTAGTGAAGCCAAATGGTGTACTTGCGATGTCGGGTGTTTTAGATACACAAGCGGAAGATGTTGCGACTTATTATCGTGATGAGCTTCACATTGATCCGATCATTGAACAACAAGAATGGTGTCGAATCTCTGGTCGCAAGCAAGGCTAGGTAAGACTTTGGGCGCTAATTGACTGAAATTTAAACAAATTACAAAAACAAATTGTAAATGCTCAAATATTAGTCTTTTCACGCAGCGAAAAAATGCGTAAAATGCGCGCCCTTGCTGGTACAGAACTGTGATGACATTTTTTGAAAATCGGAAATTATCAACTTAAGAACAATCTAATCGTCGCTCCTATGGCTGGCGTAACGGATAGACCATTCCGTGAGTTGTGTCTTCGTTACGGTGCGGGGATGGCAGTCAGTGAAATGATGTCCTCCAATCCGAAAGTTTGGAAAACGTCAAAATCTCAGCAGCGTATGGTACATGAAGGCGAATCGGGCATTCGTTCAGTACAAATCGCTGGTGCAGATCCACAGCTTATGGCCGAGGCTGCTCAATTCAATGTTGCTAACGGTGCGCAAATCATCGATATCAATATGGGTTGCCCAGCTAAAAAAGTGAATAAGAAGCTTGCGGGCTCAGCGCTACTTCAGCATCCAGAACTCATTGAAGATATTCTGAAGGCTGTGGTAAATGCTGTCGACGTTCCAGTAACGTTGAAAACGCGCACAGGCTGGGATACAGACAATAGAAACTGTGTCCAAATCGCGAAAATAGCCGAAGACTGCGGCATACAAGCTCTTGCCCTTCACGGGAGAACTCGCGCTTGTATGTACAAAGGTGAGGCAGAATACAAACACATTAAAGCAGCGAAACAAGCAGTATCTATTCCGGTTATCGCTAACGGTGATATCGATAGTCCGGAAAAAGCGAAGTTTGTGCTGGAGTACACCGGCGCTGATGCTTTAATGATAGGTCGACCTGCCCAAGGACGCCCTTGGATTTTTAACGAAATCCTACACTATTTGGAAAACGGCACCACGATGGACCCGCTCCCGATTTCGGAAGTGAAAGACATCATGCTTGGTCATGTGCTCGCTCTACATGAATTTTATGGAGAGTTTTTAGGCCCTCGCATCGCTCGTAAGCATGTGGGGTGGTATCTAAAAGAGCATGAACAAGCGAGTGAGTTTCGCCGTACCTTCAACGCATTCGAAGCAGGTGATCTGCAGCTTGAAGCGCTAGAAGGTTTTTTTGATAACGTTGCACCATAATTACGAGAAGAGCTAGACCGAATATGTTCGAACAAAATCTGACTTCAGAAGCATTGACAGTAACTACAGTTACATCACAAGACCAAATCACGCAGAAGCCACTACGTGACTCAGTTAAAGCATCATTGAAAAATTACCTTGCTCAATTAAACGGTCAAGAAGTCAGCGAGTTATACGAATTAGTATTAGCTGAAGTTGAACAGCCACTACTAGACACTATCATGCAGTACACTCGCGGTAACCAAACTCGCGCAGCAACCATGATGGGTATTAACCGCGGTACTCTTCGCAAGAAACTTAAAAAATACGGCATGAACTAATCGTTCTTTCGTAATTTATTGAATTAGAAGCCGAGCTCTTTATTGAACTCGGCTTTTTTTGTTTATATGGCAACAAGCGAACAATTATCAATCAATTAATTAGATGTAACGATTGATAACGTAATCACTACCGATATAATGACCTATTAATCTAATCGTCTGGAAGCTACATGCTTGATATGAAAAGGGAAGAATGGCTTAGCACACTGATCCGTGAACTGCCTGATCGTCATCTTCTGTTGGATACATCCGGACGTATTGTTGAAAACTTTGACAATCCAAATCACCACACAGTTTCAGAACTGTTGCCTCCCGCGGTTGAAAAGCAGCTGTTAGAGGCGGCAAAGCAAGCTTATTCCAGTCGCGAAATTCAATACATTCAATACTCTCTTGCGCCCTGTCAGCAACTTCAGCTTTCTATTGAACAACTTTTCGCTCAAGGGGAAGAATCTGCAGAATCAGACGATCGATATTTTGAATCGACATTAAAGCCATTGTATCTCTCGCCAGAAAAGCAATACGTGCTGTGGCAAGAGCGAGATATTACTAAAGCACAGCAACGTGAAGCTGAGCTGATAGAACTCGCTGAAATCGATGAGCTAACTGGGATTTTAAATAGACGTGCCTTTTTACTTGGGTTGGAAAAAGAGTTCAGTCAATCGCCTAAGCAAAGCTTAACGTGTTTGATGATAGACATAGACCACTTCAAAGAGATCAATGATCAAGTTGGCCACCTTTCTGGTGATGAGGTAATCGTTCAAGTCGCGAGTTTATGCCAACAGTCAATAGACTGCGATGATTATCTAGGTCGCTTGGGTGGCGAAGAATTCGGTGTCATCCTCACACACACCAGTGCCATTGAAGCTTATTACGTTGCAGAGACGATTCGTAAAACGATTGAATCAACGCCATGCACCGTAGACGGCCACATCATCTACCCAACAGTCAGCATCGGTGTTGCAGAATACACACCACACCTTAAAACCATAAAAGAACTATTGGCTCAAGCTGATAGAGCCATGTACTCTTCAAAGCAGACTGGCCGCAACCAAGTCACGCTTTACCATAATAACCTACCCACTTTAAAAATTGACGCTCAACTAAGAGCCAAAATACTGCAAGCTTCCTAGGGTTATTAACCGTAGTAAACCTCTCTCCCTAACGGGGACCTTTTCAGCTATTTACCATCAGCAGCACAGCATGAGCTTTGTTTATCTTCGCTCGCCAAAGCACCTAAGATAGAACAATGGCTCGCATCGTCATCTACATGACCGCAGCAAGCATCATTAATCTTCTTTAATGCCGTGCGTATTCTGCCAAGTTCACTGATTTTTTCATCAATAAGTGTCAGCTTTGCCGTTGTGATGGCTTTCACTTCCGAGCAACTGTGCTGCGTTGCTTCCAAGCGAATCTCGAGCAATTCCTTAATTTCATCTAAACTCAGCCCTAACGCTTTAGATTTAAGAATAAAGGTCACCTGTTTCTGATTGTTTTCATCATATAAGCGATATCCTGAGTCACTGCGACTGGCAGGAGCAATCAGGTTACTTTTTTCATAAAACCGCAAGGTATCGGCTGTCACACCGCATCTTTTCGCTAATTCACCGATCTGAAACATGTTTTTTCCTACTGTTCCGTCCATTCCACAATTAACCTTATCGTTACTTTTCAGGCTGAAATGGCACTTTTCATAATTAATTTTGAGATGCCAAACGATTGCGCGAGCTTTTTTGTAATAAATTAGTTAGAATCTGCGCCATCAAATTTGGAGTTGGTTATCTTATAGCTTGATTATAAGAACACCCAAAAGGTCTTTACCAAAACTGGCCAATATTTTATCTCTTACTGGTATCTAAGATAATCCACGCTAAGAAGATAGAAACAAGTTCTTTTTTGGCAAATATCTTTATTTTAACCCCATGAATTTGAGGAAGATGGAAGCATGAATAACGCTCGTCCAATTCGCCGCGCTCTAATCAGCGTATCAGACAAAACTGGTATCGTTGAATTTGCACAAGCTCTTGCTAACCGTGGTGTAGATATCCTATCTACCGGTGGCACTGCTCGCCTGCTTGCTGAAAAAGGCATCTCTGTTACAGAAGTATCTGATTACACTGGTTTCCCAGAAATGATGGATGGCCGTGTTAAGACTCTGCACCCAAAAGTTCATGGTGGTGTTCTAGGCCGTCGTGGCCAAGATGATGACGTGATGGAAACTCACGGTATCAACCCTATCGATATGGTTGTTGTAAACCTATACCCATTCGCAGAAACCGTTGCTAAAGAAGGCTGTACCCTTGCTGACGCTGTTGAGAACATCGACATCGGCGGCCCTACAATGGTTCGCTCTGCTGCGAAAAACCACAAAGACGTAACTATCGTTGTTAACGCACACGACTACGAGCGCGTTGTCGCTGAAATGGACGTGAACGAGAAATCTCTAACGCTAGAGACTCGCTTCGACCTCGCTATCGCAGCATTCGAGCACACAGCTTCTTACGACGGCATGATCGCAAACTACTTCGGCACTATGGTTCCATCTTACGGTGAGAACAAAGAAGGTGATGAAGAGTCTAAATTCCCTCGCACGTTCAACCAACAGTTCGAGAAGAAACAAGACATGCGCTACGGTGAGAACAGCCACCAAGCGGCAGCATTCTACGTTGAAGCAAACCCTGAAGAAGCGTCTGTTTCTACTGCTCGCCAAATCCAAGGTAAAGCGCTTTCTTACAACAACATCGCTGACACTGACGCAGCACTTGAGTGTGTGAAAGAGTTCGACCAGCCAGCATGTGTCATTGTTAAGCACGCTAACCCATGTGGTGTTGCACTAGGTGAAGACATCCTAGAAGCTTACGACCGTGCATTCAAAACAGACCCAACGTCTGCATTTGGCGGCATCATCGCTTTCAACCGTGAGCTAGACGCTGCAACAGCAACGGCTATCACTGAGCGTCAATTCGTTGAAGTTATCATTGCACCATCTGTTTCTGCGGAAGCAGTAGCAATCGTAGCGGCTAAGAAAAACCTTCGCCTGCTTGAGTGCGGTGAGTGGACAACTAAGACAACTGGTTTTGACGTGAAACGCGTTAACGGCGGTTTGCTAGTTCAAGACCGCGACCAAGGTATGGTTTCTGAAGATGACCTGAAAGTGGTTTCTAAGCGTCAGCCAACAGCTGAAGAATTGAAAGATGCTCTATTCTGCTGGAAAGTAGCGAAGTACGTTAAATCTAACGCTATCGTTTACTCGAAAGGCGACATGACTATTGGTGTAGGCGCAGGCCAAATGAGCCGCGTTTACTCTGCGAAAATCGCAGGCATCAAAGCGGCAGACGAAGGTCTACAGGTTGAAGGTTGCGTGATGGCATCAGATGCATTCTTCCCATTCCGTGACGGTATCGACGCGGCAGCAGAAGCTGGCATCAAGTGTGTTATCCAACCGGGCGGCTCTATGCGTGATGACGAAGTTATCGCAGCAGCAGACGAACACGGCATGGCGATGATCTTTACAGGCATGCGTCACTTCCGCCATTAATTTCCTCTTCGTATTTGGCACTGTGGCGTCGTTAGCTGCTTTCGCCCACCCCGGTCACATAGCTGGCTATGCTCCCGGGGATGGGCTCAATTGCTGCCTAGCCACATCACCAGCTACTTTGAGCAAGACTTATAATTTTGTTTTTTTGAATATTCCGATATTTGAAATACGTAGAGCAAGTCAGTGACTTTAGTTCAAGGAAAACACGCGGAGCTTATGACCATAAGTAAGCATGTTTGACTCAGAAATAAAGGCTCTGAAGCAGCTATAAGGATTTTAAAACATGAATGTATTGATTATCGGTGCAGGCGGTCGTGAGCATGCACTTGGCTGGAAAGCGGCACAAAACCCAAATGTTGAAACAGTATTCATCGCTCCAGGTAACGCAGGTACTGCGCTTGAGCCTAAACTTGAGAACGTAAACATCGGTGTTGAAGACATCGCAGGTTTAGTCGCGTTTGCTCAAGATAAAAAAATCGAACTGACTATCGTTGGCCCTGAAGCACCATTGGTTATTGGTGTTGTTGATGCATTCCGCGAAGTTGGCCTACCAATCTTCGGCCCAACTCAAGCGGCTGCACAGCTTGAAGGCTCTAAAGCATTCACAAAAGACTTCCTGGCTCGCCATGAGATCCCAACAGGTTACTACTCAAACTTCACTGAGATTGAGCCAGCTATCGCTTACGTTCGCGAGCAGGGCGCTCCAATCGTAGTAAAAGCTGACGGTCTTGCGGCGGGTAAAGGCGTTATCGTTGCGATGACACTTGAAGAAGCTGAAGACGCAATCAAAGACATGCTCGCAGGCAACGCATTTGGCGAAGCAGGCAGCCGCGTAGTGATCGAAGAGTTCCTTGAAGGCGAAGAAGCAAGCTTCATCGTAATGGTTGACGGTTATAGCGTACTGCCTATGGCCACCAGCCAAGATCACAAACGTGTTGGCGACAAAGACACTGGCCCTAATACTGGCGGTATGGGTGCTTACTCTCCTGCACCAGTGGTTACTCCTGAAATCCATAATCGTATCCTTGAGGAAGTTATCTACCCTACGGTACGTGGTATGGACGCAGAAGGCGCACCTTACACAGGTTTCCTTTACGCAGGACTAATGATCGATGCTGACGGCACGCCTAAGGTTATCGAATACAACTGCCGCTTCGGCGACCCAGAAACGCAACCTATCATGATGCGTATGGAGTCAGACCTTGTTGAACTTTGCCTAATGGCTATCGACGAGAAACTGGACGAAGCAGAGTCTAAGTGGGATCCACGCGCTTCGATCGGCGTTGTTCTTGCGGCTGGCGGTTACCCTGCGGACTACGCAAAAGGCGATGTTATTTCCCTACCAACAAGCGAAGTTGAAGGCCAAAAGGTTTTCCACGCTGGTACCACAAATAACGAAGCTGGCGACGTTGTGACAAACGGCGGCCGTGTACTTTGTGCAACGGCACTAGGTAATACGGTTTCTGAGGCTCAGGAGCGCGCCTACGCGCTGACAAAGCAAGTTGGCTGGAATGGTATGTTCCACCGCAATGACATTGGTTACCGTGCGATTGCGCGCGAGCAAGAGCAGTAATCAATCTTGTTACTCGCTTACTTTCTAATAACAGTAAGTAATTGACAGTAAGCGAATAACAACAGAAAAGGCGCCTCGATAGGCTGTCTCTTGATCACAAGTCTGGTTAATCAAGAGACTTAGCGAGTTCATACCCTTCAAGGATGGTTTGTAACCTAAACCATCCTTGCCATAACGTCTTTATAGAAGCGCGACCTGTTCGCTTGGTATTCTTCCAACCACCTAACCGAGCAATACCGTTGTAAGCCCATGATATATTAGGCGCTTCTTTCGGTAGTTTTTTACTCTCCAACTTGAGCCACATTAACTTCCACGCTTTGCCTTTTAATACCTGCTCACAACTGGTCTTAGATAACTCGTCTGATTCATTCATAAACCTCAACTGGAGTAACCGAGTCGCGATAAAAGCCAAAACGACGCTGAGCCTTTCTAAGTTATCCTTACTTTGCATTCTCAGTTGCTCAACTTCAGTCCCTTCACTTTTCCAGACTTTATGAAAATCTTCTATTAGCCAGCGCCGCTCATAATAACTGACGATTTTGAGTGCCTCTTCCTTGCTCGTTATCGGCTCTGAAGTCAGTAAGTGCCATGCGAGCTTATTATCACTCTCTCCTTGTTCTATACATCCCACGTAGTAAAGCGGAATGTTATCGAACTCTTTCTTGTTAGCAGGAGACTTGAGTGTCACGGGGGCATATTTGATATCTAAATGAGCCTTGCGAGCTTTACGACCGCCTTTTTGCGGTATTTCGAGCACTTTCTCTCCGGCTGATAACAGGGTAGAGGCATAGCTATAAAGACGATTATCATGCTCTTCAATACAGCGGCTTTGCATTGAGCGAACGAGGAATCTCTGTTGTTGCTCTCGCTTGTAAGTGAGGTATTCAAATAGGTCTGCTTCTCTATCACACACAGAAATGACATCCGAAATTTTATCGCCAAGTCGCTCAGCGACATGGCGAGAGGCTTGTTCCCACTTATAACTTTCTTTCTCTTTGTATGGTCGAGTCGCATGCTGGTGCCTTTGACCTCGCTTTTCTATATCACGAGTCCAGCGCTGTTGTTCAATTAAACCAATAACAGATTGAGTATCGGGAGCAAAAAGTAAGGTTGAGTGTACGAACATGGCGCGATGTCGATTGCCTTGATTGGAATGCCCGAGTTCATCTCGAATGCTACGATGGGAGTAACTGAGAGAAGTGGTGTCTTCTAAGGCAAGAAGTGTTTGTTGCTCTAATGCTTCTTGTGCGGTGACATAAAAACCCGCTTCTGCGATATCTTCTGCTTTGATTTGCTCATTACGGATGAAGCGATAAGCCCCTTCCATTTCAGCAGGGGAGATAATGAGTTTCGAGACGGGTACACCAGGTTGCTCGGCCAGTGAGGCTGCGAGAGCAACGAGTCTTTGAGTGCGTCTAGGGTCATTAAGGTGGGCTTGACCGAACTGTTTTTGTGCCCAAAGGGTAGGCTCTATATAGGTCATGATAATCATCCTTGTCATTGCTTAGATGATCAGATCATGAAACCTAAAAATAGTTCAAAAAAAATCCCTAAGCGTGGCTTAGGGATTTGTGTATAAGAGACAGCCTCGATAGGCGCCTTTTTTATTGATTAATTTTTACAGGGTCTATTCCTGTACACACAAATAAGTACTTGACCTACAGCGGGCCAAAAGGTTTTAAACACGACCTATTCTTTCAGCAATGATGGTCTTGCAACACACTGATGATTGTCATCCGCCAACATCAAAAATTCAACGACTGATAATTTTCTAAGCGATGCCTTGCCGACAAAAGCACCGTAGCTCTCTACAGACGACAAACGGTTAATCACAAAATTAGGCAGTGTTTGGTTAAATTCAATGTCAGAAAATTGCTTACCAGAGCAAGTCTGAAACGTTTTGCCATTCCAGTATCCCTGAACTAGCCCGAGTCCTTCGTCATTCTGCGTCATTGTGGTTTCTAGAACCGATAAAGCTTCTTTCTGATAATTTTCGAGTTGCTTAGCTTGGATAGGTAAGATTTTGCCATCAATACGATACTGCTGATACACAGCTTCACCTGATTTATTGAAACGCACATGGACACGATAAGGAACCAACTTATTCGAAGAATTACGCTGTTCGCCTTCACGAACAAATTCACGAAGTATATCTTCCGACCAAGCATAGTCCGTTTGGTACCAGCCGTAATCGCCCACAGTGACGTAGTCAGCTGAAGTATGAGGTTGTGTTAGCTTATTGGTAACCCAGTAGAAACTAGTCGCGTCGCCCATGACTTGGCCGCCGGTGTGAGTTTCAAATTGCTCTAGGTTTTTGCGAGGGCTTGTTGAAGAACAGCCAATGAGAAATGTAGATAAGAGTGAAACGAGAATAAATGCTTTTTTCATAAAAACCTGTACCGAGGTGGAATACGACTACCTCGGTACAGTTTAGATTATTTCACTGAATCTTTCAGCGCTTTACCTGCAACAAATGCTGGAACATTTGCAGCAGCGATTTGGATCTCGTCACCAGTTTTTGGGTTACGACCAGTGCGAGCTGCACGGTGGTTTACTTTAAAAGTACCAAAACCAATTAGCTGAACTTGATCGCCATCTTTAAGAGCATCTGTAACACCGCCAAGAGTCGCTTCTAGAGCAGCTTTAGCTTGTGCTTTAGAAAGGTCCGCTTTTTCAGCAATAAAGTCGATTAATTGAGTCTTGTTCATTTTAGGTTTCCCTTCTTTGTATTTTTGAATTCGATTCACTCTAAAACATAAATGCCCCTTCTGGCAAAGGTTTGTCGTCGATCTTTAGCTCTAATGCCGTAGTTTTAGCCATAATATGAGTAATCACTCACAAATTGTTACTGAATTTCAGTGGCAAGCCCTTGTTTAAAAGGGGCTGAGAGCAAAATTAATGATGACCTAGCCACTACTTATTCTCTATAATCCACGCTGAATCGCTGCTAAAGCGTACAAATTAATTTAAGGGCAAACATGCTGCTGCTAACTATTTACGTCTCCATTGCTATTGGAGTTTCTTTCATTTGTTCTGTTTTGGAAGCTGTACTTTTGAGTATTAGTCCGAGCTACATTGCTCAACTAAAACAAAATGGGCACCCTGCAGCAGAGTCTTTAGACAAACTGAAAACAGATATTGACCGCCCGCTCGCGTCAATTTTAACGCTCAATACCATCGCGCACACCATCGGTGCTGCGACGGCAGGTGCACAAGCGGCTGTCGTTTTTGGTAGCCAATGGTTAGGTGTATTCTCTGCCGTACTGACTTTGGGTATTTTGGTTTTGTCTGAGATTGTTCCAAAAACCATTGGCGCGACCTACTGGCGTCAACTTGCTCCAGCATCATCAAATGTGCTTCGTTGGATGGTCTTCTTCCTAACACCATTTGTTTGGTTCTCAGAGCAAATTACCAAGCGTCTAGCTCGCGGACACCAAGCACCAAAAATGCGTGATGAGCTATCTGCGATGGCTATTTTGGCAAAAGAAAGCGGTGAGTTTGCAGAAGGCGAATCAAAAATTCTGAGCAACCTATTAGGCATTCAAGATGTGCCCGTGACTCAGGTAATGACACCACGCCCTGTTGTATTTCGCGTTGATGCAGAAATGAGTGTCAATGTATTCCTAGAACAACACAAAGATACGCCGTTCTCACGTCCATTGGTCTACAGCGAACAAACTGACAATATCATTGGTTTTGTCCACCGCTTAGAGCTGTTTAGATTGCAGCAAGCGGGTTGCGGCGAGAAGGCCCTGGGTGAAGTGATGCGCCCTATCCACGTATTACTAAACAACATGGGTTTGGCTAAGGCCTTTGACCAAATGATGGCAAACCGCCTGCAGCTTTCCTTAGTGGTTGACGAGTACGGTACGATTCAGGGCATCATCACCCTTGAAGATATCTTTGAGCACTTGGTTGGTGAAGAGATTGTCGACGAAGCGGATAAAACCACAGACATGCAAGAACTGGCGTTCCAACGTTGGGAAACGTGGAAAGAGACACACGGTGTTATCGAAAACCGCGATGAAGAGGACGACGAGCTAGAGGAAAAAATTCTAGCAGACAACGACACCTCAGACTCAAAGTCAACGGATGAAGGCAAGGTTCAAAAAGAAGACAAGAAAGACGCTTAATCTAAATTTGATACCGTCAGATACAACAAAGGCTCCCTAGGGCTGTCTCTTATACACAAATCCCTAAGCCACGCTTAGGGATTTTTTTTGAACTATTTTTAGGTTTCATGATCTGATCATCTAAGCAATGACAAGGATGATTATCATGACCTATATAGAGCCTACCCTTTGGGCACAAAAACAGTTCGGTCAAGCCCACCTTAATGACCCTAGACGCACTCAAAGACTCGTTGCTCTCGCAGCCTCACTGGCCGAGCAACCTGGTGTACCCGTCTCGAAACTCATTATCTCCCCTGCTGAAATGGAAGGGGCTTATCGCTTCATCCGTAATGAGCAAATCAAAGCAGAAGATATCGCAGAAGCGGGTTTTTATGTCACCGCACAAGAAGCATTAGAGCAACAAACACTTCTTGCCTTAGAAGACACCACTTCTCTCAGTTACTCCCATCGTAGCATTCGAGATGAACTCGGGCATTCCAATCAAGGCAATCGACATCGCGCCATGTTCGTACACTCAACCTTACTTTTTGCTCCCGATACTCAATCTGTTATTGGTTTAATTGAACAACAGCGCTGGACTCGTGATATAGAAAAGCGAGGTCAAAGGCACCAGCATGCGACTCGACCATACAAAGAGAAAGAAAGTTATAAGTGGGAACAAGCCTCTCGCCATGTCGCTGAGCGACTTGGCGATAAAATTTCGGATGTCATTTCTGTGTGTGATAGAGAAGCAGACCTATTTGAATACCTCACTTACAAGCGAGAGCAACAACAGAGATTCCTCGTTCGCTCAATGCAAAGCCGCTGTATTGAAGAGCATGATAATCGTCTTTATAGCTATGCCTCTACCCTGTTATCAGCCGGAGAGAAAGTGCTCGAAATACCGCAAAAAGGCGGTCGTAAAGCTCGCAAGGCTCATTTAGATATCAAATATGCCCCCGTGACACTCAAGTCTCCTGCTAACAAGAAAGAGTTCGATAACATTCCGCTTTACTACGTGGGATGTATAGAACAAGGAGAGAGTGATAATAAGCTCGCATGGCACTTACTGACTTCAGAGCCGATAACGAGCAAGGAAGAGGCACTCAAAATCGTCAGTTATTATGAGCGGCGCTGGCTAATAGAAGATTTTCATAAAGTCTGGAAAAGTGAAGGGACTGAAGTTGAGCAACTGAGAATGCAAAGTAAGGATAACTTAGAAAGGCTCAGCGTCGTTTTGGCTTTTATCGCGACTCGGTTACTCCAGTTGAGGTTTATGAATGAATCAGACGAGTTATCTAAGACCAGTTGTGAGCAGGTATTAAAAGGCAAAGCGTGGAAGTTAATGTGGCTCAAGTTGGAGAGTAAAAAACTACCGAAAGAAGCGCCTAATATATCATGGGCTTACAACGGTATTGCTCGGTTAGGTGGTTGGAAGAATACCAAGCGAACAGGTCGCGCTTCTATAAAGACGTTATGGCAAGGATGGTTTAGGTTACAAACCATCCTTGAAGGGTATGAACTCGCTAAGTCTCTTGATTAACCAGACTTGTGATCAAGAGACAGCCCTAGGGAGCCTTTGTTTTTTTATTCTATTCGCTACAACTCAATATCCGTTATAACGCAACACCAATGTTGCTGACTGGGTCTTCACGCAGTTCGTGGCGTAGGTCTTTGATCAGATCTAAATCACGCTCTGTCGTTTCACGTAGAGGTCGGAAAATAGCCCACTGAACGTCCCACTCTTCACATACCGCTTCGTTTTCTTTCTGGTTTTCGTTCGTCACTTCTTCAGCGCCTTGAGCAAACTCAAGCTCAGCAACCGTCTTCACCGATTGTTGACTCACTTTAATTACCGCTTCCAACATATGCTCACGATCAAGTAGGCCATGAATTAATGTTGCTAAGCCTTGGCATGCGTCCATCGCAGGGTAAACACCATAGAAATCAAAATCATCTGCGCTAGGGAATAGCTCTTCTACTTTTTCAAGTTGACGCTCAAAGTTCACCTTTGCCGTTTTAACGGTTAGGATTTCCCAAATGCTATCCAAAACATCACGATAGATTCGAGCTTCCGCAAATTCTGTATTCTCACAAAACATGGCATAGTTAGGATACATACGCTCACATAGACACGCCATAAAAGTAATTTGTTGCCAAGGTTCTAACTTTTCAAGACGAACCTGCAGTGGATTCTGAAGCATAGTCACTCAATAATTGCAGAAAAAGACAGCGAAAGTGTACTTGATAAACCCTGGGGGGAAAAGGTAAGCCGATGAACAATTTCACGAATAAGCTCTATATTCTTACCGAGCATGACGATACCTATACGCAACTGATTATAAACCAAGGGTTACCTGACCTCGAAATCACTCAAAACCCCGAATCAGCAGAGATCGTACTGGCTGCTCCTCCTTTGATAGCAGAGCGACTTAATGAATTTAAACATCTAGACTGGGTACAAAGTACCTACGCTGGAATCAATAGACTCACTCAACCGGATCTGCGTAAAGATTATACGCTGACCAACGTCAAAGGCATCTTCGGCCCTGCCATTGCCGAATACGTGTTGGGTTACACAATCAGCCACTGTAGACACTTCACTCATTACCACCAGCAACAACAACAGCGAAACTGGCAGCCGCAGCTTTATACCAGCCTAACCGACAAAACCATGGTGATTCTGGGAACAGGTTCAATTGGCAGCCATTTGGCGAAAGCCGCTTCTGTGTTTGGTATCCATACGATTGGGGTCAACCGGACAGGTATCCCATCAAAGCAAGAAACCTTCAAAGACACTTTCCACATTAATGAATTAGAAGCCGCACTCAAGCAAGCGGATATTGTAGTGAACACACTGCCATCAACGGATGAGACCTACCAACTACTGAATCAAACCACCTTAAGCTACTGCTCTAACGTATTGCTGTTTAATGTGGGTCGCGGGGAAAGCATAGACAATAAAGCGTTACTGCTTGCGATTAAGAATAAATGGGTTGGACACGCTTTCTTGGATGTCTTTGAATGCGAACCTCTTACACAAGAACACCCGTTTTGGAAGTTGCCTCAAGTAACCATCACACCACACATTGCGGCTCTGAGTGAGCCAAGACAGGTCGTGGAGATCTTCGCCAATAATTACCAACAATGGCGAGATGGTTTTACACTGAATAACACCATTGATTTTGATAAAGGCTACTGATGTTCTCATCACTGCTCACTGAGATACGACAATGCACCGCTTGTGATCCTCATTTATCACACGGTGCAAATCCAGTGATACAGGCACACCCAAACGCACGCTTGCTGATCATAGGCCAAGCACCCGGTATCAAGGTTCATAAGTCATCTATCCCTTGGAACGACGCCAGTGGCGAACGATTAAGAGAATGGCTAGGAATGGATAGCGATACGTTTTATGACGAACAGAAAGTTGCGATTGTTCCTATGGGGTTTTGTTATCCGGGAAAGGGAAAGAGTGGCGATCTACCACCACGTAAAGAGTGTGCGGAGCTTTGGCATAACAAAGTGCTGCAATCCCTACCCAACATCCAAATGACACTGCTGATTGGTCAGTACGCACAAAACCATTACCTAACAAACAAAACCACCAGTACGCTCACTGAAACGGTACGTAACTGGCAGGCTTGGGCTCCAGAATATTTGCCACTTCCCCACCCTTCACCACGTAATAATATCTGGCTCAAGAAAAACCCATGGTTCGAAAGTGAAGTCATTCCGTATATCAGGAAGCACGTATCAGAGCATTTGGCCTACCATGATCCAAATACCTAATTAGCTGCACATCAACGACGATTAAGCCGATATTGGGTACAGATAAACAGATAAACAGATAAACAGATAAACAGATAAACAGATAAACAGATAATAAAAAAGCGCTGCCGATTTCTCGACAGCGCTTTTTCTAAAAACACAGACTGAATTACTTATGGTATGGCTTAGATAGGTCGTGAACTGCGTCCACAAATACACCAGCATTTTCTGGTGGCACATCTAGGTGAATACCATGGCCAAGGTTAAATACGTGGCCAGTACCGCCGTCACCAAAACCTTCAAGGATAGTGCCGACTTCTTCACGAATACGCTCAGGTTGTGCGTAAAGTACTGATGGATCCATGTTGCCTTGTAGAGCCACTTTATCGCCAATACGTGCTTTTGCATCAGCAATATTGATTGTCCAGTCTAGGCCAACTGCATCACAGCCAGTCGCTGCGATAGATTCTAGCCACATGCCACCGTTCTTAGTGAACAGAGTAACCGGTACACGGCGACCTTCGTTTTCACGGATTAGGCCATCGACAATTTTGTGCATGTATTGCAGTGAGAACAGGTTGTAGTCACGCGGAGTCAGTACACCACCCCATGTATCAAATACCATTACTGATTGTGCACCCGCTTTAATTTGCGCGTTCAGGTATTCAATAACGGTGTCAGCCAGCTTATCTAGAAGTAAATGCAGCGTTTGTGGCTCTGCGTACATCATCTTCTTGATCTTAGTAAACGCCTTCGAGCTGCTGCCTTCAACCATATAAGTTGCCAGTGTCCAAGGGCTACCAGAGAAACCAATCAGTGGCACTTCGCCTTTCAGATCTTTACGGATCTGACGAACGGCATTCATTACGTACTGAAGCTCGCCTTCAGGATCTGGTAAACCAATCTTCTCAACGTCAGCTTTACATGTGATAGGACGCTCAAACTTAGGACCTTCACCAGTTTCAAAGTACAAGCCTAAGCCCATTGCATCAGGGATAGTTAGGATGTCAGAGAACAAGATTGCCGCATCAAGCGGGAAACGACGTAAAGGTTGAAGTGTTACTTCTGATGCTAGTTCAGCGTTTTTGCACAAAGACATGAAATCGCCCGCTTCAGCGCGCGTTGCTTTGTACTCAGGAAGATAGCGGCCAGCTTGGCGCATCATCCATACCGGTGTGTAATCAACAGGCTGTTTTAAAAGTGCGCGTAAATAGCGATCGTTTTTTAATTCGGTCATTCCGTTAAATTCCAATTCAATCTTGTCTAGTTTTGATGGCAAGTATTCTAACACTGATTGAAGGGTAAAAGCTGTGTGCTTTGCAACCTAGATCAAGTTATTAACTTTTAAATCCATGCTTAATTTGCACCCAATTACAGGAGCATGTTAAAAATTTGTTTGCTAGCGAAAATTACAATTATAACAACTGAGTAGTCACTACTCAGCATCTCATAACGACATCTTACTTACCCCCTCCACTTGTGGAGGGTTTTTTTTAGCATTTGACCACCCATAGGCCAAATACTATCACAGGTAATTTAATGTTCTAGTTCCTGCTCCGCGACGCCGCCTTTCCTCACCTCATCGACTGTATTCTCAATCAATTGTCTCGCAATCGTTCCGACTGGAGCTACATCAGGCAGGCTTGTTACGTCAAACCATTGGGCATCCGACAGTTCACTGTAATCAGGTTTGAGTGTTCCACCAGCATAATCAGCAAGAAAGGCCATCATCATGCTGGATGGAAACGCCCATGGCTGGCTACCAAAGTAACGGATATTACTCACATCGATCCCCGTTTCTTCTTTGACTTCGCGCGCCACACACTGCTCTAGGGTTTCTCCAACCTCTAGGAAGCCCGCTATTACGGTGTACATACCCGTTTTATGCCTTGGGTGCTGCGCAAGTAATATCTTGTTGTCGTTTCGTACAGCAACAATGATGCACGGGAAGATACGAGGATAATGAAGCGTTCGGCAGTCGCCACATTGCATCGCCACCTGATTATGGTTGAGATGATTTCGACCGCCGCACTGAGGACAAAAACGCATACTTTGCGTCATGTGCCCATATTGGATGGCTTTGCTTGCGGTCAGAAAACTCGATTCAGGCCAGTGAAGCAGATCTCTTAGGCTGACCATGCCCAGTTCAACCTCCACATCGCAATCGTTGAGCCAATACACCTTACGACCTTGATGCTGGCCAATACAAATTGCATGCTCAACACTCAGTCCAAGCTCTTCAGCAGAGCCAAAAGGAAACTGATCATCATTAACCCAAATATCACTACCAGAAACGACGCACCAATAAGCTTGATCTGTCATTTTGTTATCACTTTTTTTTAACATCCCTATGCCTCATTGCTTGCAGTTCGTTCATTTTACTGGCAATCTAATTTCATACTAGAGTTGTAGCAGAGAATATTTCAAGCTATTACTTTTAGTAGCTACCAATAAAACGGACCTTGCTTAGGCAATTACTTGATCACAAGGTTGTGATCAGATCATGAGGACATGGTCATGCTAAATAAATTCAAACAAATACAAGAACAATGGGGTGGCTCTAATGAGGTCATCGATCATTGGCTCGAAACTCGACAGTCTCTAATCGTTGAGTATTGTAAGCTTGCCGCTCTACAGCCTTCATCGTCGAAAGCAACGGCAATTACCGAACTGCCTTCTCCAGAAGCGCTCCAAAAATTCAGCCAACATCTTGTTGATTACATCTCCGAAGGTCATTTCAAAATCTATGACATGGTGATGGACAAATGGCAGTCTACTGGCTTCAAAGCAACAGACGAAATTAACCAATCTTATGGTCATATCGTTCTTACCACAGATCCACTACTCAACTTCACCGATAAATATGCTGCCATTAAAGCAAGCGATACATTAGAAAGCTTTGATAGTGAGCTGTCACTAGTAGGTGAGATTCTTGAGGCTAGGTTTGCGGTTGAAGACCAGCTGATACAACAAATTGCCGACAGCCTAGCGGTTCCACCAGGAGCGTAATGGCTTAACATCTTCTAAGCTTGCCTCTGTGCAAGCTTTTTGTTTTGTCTGTAGCACTACCTAACACATCCAACTCTTTTACCAGAGCCTATTGGTTCGTCCCTGCTCTGATGTTTTGCGATAACCAGACGTAATACTTGTCACCGGTTTCATCCTCACCGCATACCAGAAAACAACTAAAACTGCCTTTGAGAAAGTACTCGCGACCAAGTCCACCAGCCAAGCAATCGACAAGCAATCATACCTATCAACTTCTAAGCTATAAGTCTCTCGTTAAACATCAATACATCAATACATCAATACACCAGATACAAAAAAGGCACCCGAAGGTGCCTTTTTCTTATCTCTTAGAGACTACTCGTAGAGCTTACTCTTCTGAAGAGAAACCAGCGTTTAGAAGTGCTGCCAGATTGTCAGTAGCTTGTTCAGCTGAAGGACCTTCTTGCTCTTCTTCACGTTGCTTTTGACGCTCTTGGTGGTATGCGAAACCAGTACCAGCTGGGATCAGACGACCAACAATTACGTTCTCTTTCAGACCGCGAAGGTCATCACGCTTACCAGAAACCGCAGCTTCTGTTAGTACGCGAGTCGTTTCTTGGAACGATGCAGCTGAGATGAATGACTCAGTTGCAAGAGATGCTTTAGTAATACCTAGTAGATCACGTTCGAAACGTACTAGTTCTTTACCTTCAGCTTCTAGCTTACGGTTAGCAATCTTAACATTGTGGTACTCAACTTGTTCGCCAGGTAGGAACGGAGAGTCACCAGAATGAGTGATTGTACACTTACGTAGCATTTGACGAACGATAGTCTCGATGTGCTTATCGTTAATCTTTACGCCTTGTAAGCGGTAAACTTCTTGAACTTCGTTCGCGATGTACTGAGTCACAGCGTGGATACCACGTAGACGCAGGATATCGTGTGGAGTTTCAGGACCGTCGGCGATTACATCACCACGTTCAATCTTCTCACCTTCGAACACGTTCAATTGACGATGCTTAGGAATCATCTCTTCGTAAGCGTCACCGCCTTCACGAGTGATTACTAGACGACGCTTACCTTTCGTTTCTTTACCGAAAGACACAGTACCTGTGTGCTCAGCAAGAATCGCAGGCTCTTTAGGCTTACGAGCTTCGAATAGGTCAGCTACGCGTGGTAGACCACCGGTGATATCTTTGTTTCCGCTCGATTTTTGAGGGATACGAGATAGTGTGTCACCAATGCCAACTTCAGCGCCATCTTCGATGTTTACAATCGCTTTGCCTGGTAGGAAGTAGTGAGCTGGCATATCAGTACCAGGGATCATTACATCGTTACCTTGCTCATCAACAAGTTTGATAGCTGGACGCATATCTTTACCTGCTGCTGGGCGAGCGGCTGCGTCTGTAACTTCACTTGAAGAAAGACCCGTTAGATCGTCAGTGTTACGAGAAACTGTAATACCATCGATCATATCTACGAATTGGATACGACCTGCCACTTCAGTGATGATTGGCATGGTATGCGCTTCCCAGTTAGCTACAACTTCACCAGCAGTAACTGCTGCGTTGTCGCCTTTGGTTAGCATCGAACCGTAAGGAAGTTTGTGCTTCTCTTTAGTACGGCCGAATTCATCAATAATCGTCATCTCAGATGCACGAGAAGTGATAACCAGTTTCTTATCTTTGTTCACTACGAACTTAGCATTGTGAAGTTTCACAGTACCAGTTGTCTTAGCTTGGATGCTGTTCTCTGCTGCTGCAGTAGATGCCGCACCACCGATGTGGAACGTACGCATCGTTAGCTGTGTACCCGGTTCACCGATAGATTGTGCAGCGATAACACCAACTGCTTCACCTTGGTTCACTAGGTGACCACGTGCTAGGTCACGACCGTAACACTGTGCACAACAACCGAAGTCTGCATCACAGGTAACAACAGAGCGCACTTTCATGCTATCTACTGAGTTGTCTTCCATGATTTGACACCACTTCTCATCAATCAGAGTATTACGTGGAATCAGTACATCTTCAGTACCAGGCTTAAGAACGTCTTCAGCTACTACACGACCTAGAGCAAGCTCAGAAAGTGCAACTTTAACGTCACCACCTTCGATGTGAGGCATCATGTCGATACCTTCATGCGTGCCACAGTCATGTTCGTGTACTACAACGTCTTGAGCAACGTCTACTAGACGACGAGTTAGGTAACCCGAGTTTGCTGTTTTCAGTGCTGTATCCGCAAGACCCTTACGAGCACCGTGCGTTGAGATAAAGTACTGAAGGACGTTTAGACCTTCTTTAAAGTTCGCTGTGATCGGCGTTTCAATGATTGAACCATCTGGACGCGCCATCAGACCACGCATACCTGCTAGCTGACGAATCTGAGCTGCAGAACCACGTGCGCCCGAGTCGGCCATCATGTAGATGCTGTTGAACGATTCTTGCTGTTCTTCTTCGCCGTCACGGTTAATAACTGTTTCAGAAGATAGGTTATCCATCATTGCTTTCGCAACGCGGTCATTCGTAGATGCCCAGATATCGATAACTTTGTTGTAACGCTCACCCGCAGTAACAAGACCAGATTGGAATTGCTCTTGGATTTCACGAACTTCTTCTTCAGCAGATTCAATTTCATCGTATTTCGCTTGAGGAACAACCATATCGTTGATACCTACAGAAACACCAGAAAGTGCCGCGTATGCGAAACCTGCGTACATGATTTGGTCAGCAAATACTACTGTATCTTTTAGACCAAGCTTACGGTAACACTCGTTAAGAAGAGTAGAGATCTGCTTCTTACCTAACTTTTGGTTAACGATGCTGTACGGAAGGCCAGCAGGAACGATCTGCCATAGCATTGCACGACCTACAGTCGTATCTACTAGGCCAGTATTCGTTGTGCTATTGCCGTCTTCGTCTACTACTGTTTCAGTGATACGTACTTTAACGCGAGCGTGTAGCTCAGCAGTCTTAGTACGGTATGCCTTTTCAGCCTCAGCAGGGCCAGCAAGGTACATACCTTCACCTTTCACGTTGATCTTGTCACGTGTCATGTAGTAAAGACCCAATACAACGTCCTGAGAAGGTACGATGATTGGATCACCTGATGCTGGCGACAGAATGTTATTCGTCGACATCATTAGGGTACGAGCTTCAAGCTGTGCTTCTAGAGTTAGAGGCACGTGTACAGCCATTTGGTCACCATCGAAGTCGGCGTTGTATGCCGCACACACTAGTGGGTGAAGCTGAATCGCTTTACCTTCGATTAGTACTGGTTCAAACGCTTGGATACCTAGACGGTGAAGTGTAGGTGCACGGTTAAGCAGTACTGGGTGTTCGCGGATCACTTCGTCTAGGATATCCCAAACGATCGCTTCTTCGCGCTCTACCATTTTCTTAGCAGCTTTGATTGTCGTAGCCATGCCACGAGTTTCTAGCTTGCTGTAGATGAACGGCTTAAATAGCTCAAGTGCCATCTTCTTAGGAAGACCACACTGATGTAGACGAAGGTATGGACCTACTGTGATTACAGAACGGCCAGAGTAGTCTACACGTTTACCTAGAAGGTTCTGACGGAAACGACCTTGTTTACCCTTGATCATATCAGCAAGAGATTTCAGAGGACGCTTGTTAGAACCCGTGATCGCACGACCGCGACGACCGTTATCTAGAAGGGCATCAACAGACTCTTGCAGCATACGTTTTTCGTTACGTACGATGATGTCTGGAGCCGCTAGCTCTAGAAGACGCTTCAAACGGTTGTTACGGTTGATAACACGACGGTAAAGGTCGTTCAGATCAGATGTCGCAAAACGACCGCCATCTAGAGGTACTAGAGGACGCAAATCTGGCGGTAGCACTGGAAGTACAGTTAGGATCATCCACTCAGGCTTATTGCCTGACGAAATGAACGCTTCAACTAGCTTCAAACGCTTAGTAACTTTCTTACGCTTAGTTTCAGAGTTAGTTGTTTCCAACTCTTCGCGCATTTCTTCCACTTCTTGATGAAGGTCCATTGTTGAAAGCAGATCTTTGATCGCTTCAGCACCCATCTTAGCAGTGAATTCGTCACCCCACTCTTCTAGACGATCCAGATACTCTTCTTCAGTAAGCATCTGAGATTTTTCTAGATCAGTCATACCCGGTTCAGTTACTACGTACATTTCGAAGTAAAGAACACGTTCGATATCACGCAGAGGGATATCCATTAGTAGACCGATACGAGACGGTAGTGATTTTAGGAACCAGATGTGAGCAACTGGTGAAGCAAGCTCGATGTGGCCCATACGGTCACGACGAACTTTAGTTTGTGTAACTTCAACGCCACACTTCTCACAGATAACACCACGGTGCTTCAGGCGCTTGTATTTGCCACAAAGACATTCGTAGTCTTTAACTGGACCAAAAATACGTGCACAGAACAGACCATCACGTTCAGGTTTGAACGTACGATAGTTAATTGTTTCTGGCTTTTTAACTTCACCAAAAGACCACGAACGGATCGTGTCTGGTGAAGATAGACCGATTTTGATTGCATCAAATTCTTCGGTCTTATGCTGTGCTTTTAGAAAGTTTAATAAGTCTTTCACGTTCAGCTCCTGTAAGGAGTTAAAGGAGCTCACCGACTAAAGTGAGCCCCCTTTACCAAGTAATCCAATCTTCTTTATAAAAAAGAGGGATTACTCTTCGTCTTCTAGCTCGATGTTGATACCTAGCGAGCGAATCTCTTTCAACAGTACGTTGAACGACTCTGGCATGCCAGGTTCCATGCTATGGTTACCATCTACGATGTTCTTGTACATCTTAGTACGGCCGTTAACGTCATCCGACTTAACTGTTAGCATTTCTTGTAGAGTATATGCAGCACCGTATGCTTCTAGTGCCCATACTTCCATCTCACCGAAACGCTGACCACCGAACTGAGCTTTACCACCAAGTGGTTGCTGAGTTACTAGGCTGTAAGAACCAGTTGAACGAGCATGCATCTTGTCATCAACCAAGTGGTTCAGTTTCAGCATGTACATGTAACCAACAGTTACAGGACGCTCAAACGAATCACCAGTACGACCATCAAACAGTTTAAGCTGACCAGATTCTGGCAGATCACCCAGTTTAAGTAGTTCTTTGATTAGAGACTCAGAAGCACCGTCGAACACAGGTGTAGCAATCGGTAGACCGCCACGTAGGTTCTTGATCAGTGTACGAACTTGATCATCAGACAGTTCAGCAATATCAACTTTCTGACGAGTATCACCAAGATCATAAACCTTCTGTAGGAACTCGCGGAACTTATGCAGTTCTTGTTGTTCCTTAACCATTTGGTTGATCTTGTCACCGATACCTTTCGCAGCCAAACCTAAGTGAACTTCTAGGATCTGACCGATGTTCATACGCGATGGTACACCCAGCGGGTTAAGTACGATGTCTACAGGCTGACCTTTCTCATCGTATGGCATGTCTTCAACAGGGTTAATCTTAGAGATTACACCTTTGTTACCGTGACGACCGGCCATCTTATCACCAGGCTGGATACGACGTTTAACCGCTAGGTAAACTTTAACAATCTTAAGAACGCCAGGCGCTAGATCATCACCTTGAGTGATTTTACGACGCTTAGTTTCAAACTTCTTATCGAAGTCTGCTTTTAGCTCATCCCACTGCTCAGCAAGTTGCTCAAGCTGTGTTTGTAGCGCATCGTCTTCTAGAACTTGCTCTAGCCATTGCTTACGACCGATCGTATCAAGCTTAGCTTCAGAGTAACCACCAGACAGAAGTACAGCTTTAACACGGTTAAGAAGGCCACCCTCAAGAATTTGGAACTCTTCAGTTAGGTCTTTCTTAGCTTCTTTAAGCTGCATCTGTTCGATTTCAAGTGCACGTTTGTCTTTCTCTACGCCATCGCGAGTGAAGACTTGTACATCGATGATAGTACCCGAAACAGAGTTTGGTACACGTAGAGAAGTATCTTTAACATCAGATGCTTTCTCACCGAAGATAGCACGTAGTAGCTTCTCTTCAGGAGTCAGTTGAGTTTCACCTTTAGGGGTTACTTTACCAACTAGGATGTCGCCACCCTTAACTTCAGCACCAATGTAAACGATACCTGACTCGTCTAGTTTAGACAGAGCAGACTCACCTACGTTTGGAATATCAGCTGTGATCTCTTCAGAACCCAGCTTAGTATCACGAGCCACACAAGATAGTTCTTGAATGTGGATTGTCGTGAAACGGTCTTCTTGAACTACGCGCTCAGATACTAAGATCGAGTCTTCGAAGTTGTAACCGTTCCAAGGCATGAATGCGATACGCATGTTTTGGCCAAGAGCAAGTTCACCAAGGTCTGTTGAAGGACCGTCAGCAAGAACATCGCCACGTGCAACTGGTTCACCAGGAAGTACAGTTGGACGTTGGTTAATACATGTGTTTTGGTTCGAACGCGTGTACTTAGTTAGGTTGTAGATATCGATACCAGCTTCGCCAGGTACCAATTCATCTTCGTTAACCTTAACTACGATACGAGAAGCGTCAACAGACTGAACTTGACCACCACGTTTAGCAACCGCTGTAACACCAGAGTCAACTGCGATGTTACGTTCAATACCAGTACCGACTAGAGGCTTATCAGCTCTCAGTGTTGGTACAGCTTGACGTTGCATGTTGGCACCCATCAATGCACGGTTCGCATCATCGTGTTCTAGGAACGGGATAAGCGAAGCAGCGATAGATACTACTTGGTTTGTCGCAACGTCCATGTAGTCAACGTGATCGCGTGGGTGAAGACCAGATTCACCTTTTTGACGAGCTGTGATTAGCTCATCTGCAAACGTACCTTCTTCAGTAAGAATGGTGTTTGCTTGCGCGATTACGAATTGACCTTCCTGGATTGCAGACAGGTAATCAACTTCTTCTGTTACTACACCATCTACTACACGACGGTACGGAGTTTCTAGGAAACCGTAATCGTTACAACGTGCAAACGCAGATAGCGAGTTAATTAGACCGATGTTTGGACCTTCAGGCGTTTCGATCGGACATAGACGACCGTAGTGAGTTACGTGAACGTCACGTACTTCGAAGCCTGCGCGCTCACGAGTAAGACCACCAGGACCTAAAGCAGAGATACGACGCTTGTGCGTAACTTCTGACAATGGGTTGTTTTGGTCCATAAACTGTGAAAGCTGTGAAGAGCCAAAGAATTCTTTAACTGCAGCAGAGATCGGCTTAGCGTTGATAAGATCTTGAGGCATGATTGCATCAAGGTCACCAAGGCTTAGACGTTCTTTAACGGCACGTTCTACACGAACTAGACCAACACGGAATTGGTTTTCTGCCATTTCACCTACAGAACGGATACGACGGTTGCCAAGGTGGTCGATATCGTCCACTTCACCAATACCGTTACGGATACCAATCAGTTTCTTCATCACTTCGATGATGTCTGATTCATCCAGAGTACCGCGCTCTTCTTCTTCTTCACGCTCGATAGAGCTGTTGAATTTCATACGGCCTACAGTTGATAGGTCGTAACGATCCTCAGAGAAGAATAGGCTTTCGAACAATGATTCTGCAGCTTCTTTCGTTGGTGGCTCGCCAGGACGCATCATGCGGTAGATTTCTACCAATGCAGAGATGCGATCTACTGTGCTATCCGCACGTAGAGTGTCTGACATGAATGGACCATGGTCTAGGTCATTCGTGAACAGCACTTCTAGAGTCTTGTGACCTGCTTGAGACAGGTTAGCAAGCGCTTCTAGGCTAATCTCTTGGTTTGCGCCAACGATGATCTCGCCAGTTGCTTCGTTGATGTAATCTTTCGCAGCAATCTTTTCAACGATGTACTCTACTGGTACTTCGATGTGCTCAACGCCATCTTTTTCAAGTTGACGGATATGGCGAGCTGTTACACGACGACCAGTCTCAACGTAAGTTTTGCCGTTTGCTTCGATGTCGAATGACGCAGTTTCACCACGTAGACGATCAGGAACCAACTCCATAAGTAGAGTTTGGTCTTTAACTTCGAAGTTCACTTTGTCGAAGAACAGATCTAGGATCTCTTCAGTCGATTTACCAAGTGCACGAAGGATAATCGATGCTGGTAGCTTACGACGACGGTCGATACGTACGAATAAGTTATCCTTAGGATCGAACTCAAAGTCTAACCATGAGCCACGGTAAGGAATTACACGTGCGTTATAAAGAACTTTACCTGATGAGTGGGTCTTACCCTTATCACTGTCGAAGAACACGCCTGGGCTTCGGTGCAGCTGGGATACGATAACCCTCTCGGTACCATTAATTACGAAAGTACCATTGTCTGTCATAAGCGGAATTTCGCCCATGTAGACTTCTTGTTCTTTAATGTCTTTTACAGTACCTGCTGGTGCATCTCGATCAAAGATAACTAGACGTAGTTTTACGCGTAGTGGCTTTGAGTAAGTAACACCGCGGATTTGACATTCTTTAACGTCAAAAACTGGCTCACCAAGACGGTAGCTAACGTATTGCAGCTCAGAATTGCCGTTGTAGCTCTGAATTGGAAATACAGAACGGAAAGCAGCTTCAAGACCGTATTGACCTTCTGGATCCTGTTCGATGAATTTATCGAAAGAATCAAGCTGGATCGATAACAGGTATGGAATGTCCAAAACTTGTGGACGAGTACCAAAATCCTTACGGATGCGCTTTTTCTCGGTATAAGAGTAAACCATGGGGTTCCTCAGCTCGCTGATAAGTGACCCAAACCACCCAAAACACTCTTCAAGAGGGGGCGGTGACAAACAGCTGTTTACTGTAGTGAACAATCATTTCGAAAAAATGACTGTTTTTTTGCTCGGATCATGACGGTTAAACAGCGGAAATTTCGTCATAGCCCTACAGCGCAAAAAGGCCGGTGGTTAATAAACCACCAGCCATTAGCCTTGCGGCTAGGAAATTAAGTAATAATTACTTGATTTCAACAGAAGCGCCAGCTTCTTCTAGCTGTGCTTTAAGAGCTTCAGCTTCAGCTTTGTCAACGCCTTCTTTAAGCGCTGCAGGAGCTGAGTCTACAAGACCTTTAGCTTCTTTAAGACCTAGGCCAGTTGCGCCACGTACAGCTTTGATAACTTGTACTTTGTTAGCGCCAGCAGCAGTTAGGATAACGTCGAATTCAGTTTGCTCAGCAGCAGCTTCAGCAGAAGCACCACCAGCTACAACTGCAGCAGCAGCAGTAACACCGAATTTTTCTTCCATAGCTTCGATAAGCTCAACAACTTGCATTACAGACATTTCTGCAACTGCGTCTAGGATTTGCTCGTTAGTAATAGACATAACAATTCTCTTTTAAGTCAACAATAAGTTTAAATAGCAACCAGTGAAAAGCAAGGCTTATGCCGCAGCTTCTTCTTTTTGGTCGCGAACAGCAGCGATAGTACGAACCAGCTTGCCAGCAGAAGCTTCTTTCATGCACATCATTAGGCGTGCGATAGCTTCGTCGTAAGTTGGTAGTGTCGCTAGTACATCAGCATCAGTAACTGCGCCTTCAAATGCAGCAGCTTTGATCTCGAATGTTTTGTTCTCTTTAGCGAAGTCTTTGAAAAGACGCGCTGCAGCACCAGGGTGCTCATTAGAGAACGCAAGTAGGCTAGGACCAGTAAATGTGTCTTGTAGACACTCATACTCAGTACCTTCTACTGCACGGCGTGCTAGTGTGTTACGAACAACTCTCATGTAAACACCCGCTTCGCGAGCTTGTTTACGTAGAGAAGTCATCGCGCCAACAGTAACGCCACGAGAGTCAGCTACAACTGCAGAAAGTGCACCACTGGCTGCTTCGTTGACTTCAGCAACAATTGCTTTTTTGTCTTGAAGATTTAAAGCCATTTGGATTAACCTCTGGTTGTGATTACAGCACTCAATATAAAATACATTGAGCGTTTACGATGTTATTCAAAAATGAATAAATTCATTTCTAACGACAACATCGCCTACGTAGGTTTTATTAAGCTTCATCTTAAAAAGGTTCAGCGCCTACGGTCTTGGGATAGATAGTTTTGAATTGATTCAAAAACCACCCAACCACAAATATTAGGCGCAGAAGTATACACTAAATCTGCGCCAAAGCAAATTAACTTGCTTGAGTGTCAAGACTAGCTTGATCAACAGTAACACCAGCACCCATCGTAGTAGAGATGCTTACTTTCTTCAGGAAAGTACCTTTCGCTGAAGAAGGCTTAGCTTTCTTAAGAGCCACTAGAAGTGCTTCTAGGTTCTCTTGAAGCTGGTTAGCTTCGAAAGACGCTTTGCCGATAGTAGTGTGGATGATACCGTTCTTGTCGTTACGGTAACGAACCTGACCAGCTTTAGCGTTCTTAACCGCTTCAGCAACGTTAGGAGTTACAGTACCAACTTTAGGGTTTGGCATAAGGCCGCGTGGACCTAGGATTGTACCTAGTTGACCAACAACACGCATTGCATCAGGAGAAGCAACAACAACGTCGAAGTTCATTTCGCCTTTTTTCACTTGCTCAGCAAGATCTTCCATACCAACGATATCTGCGCCAGCTGCTTTAGCTGCTTCTGCGTTTGCACCTTGAGTGAACACAGCAACGCGGATGTCACGGCCAGTACCGTGAGGTAGCACAGTTGCGCCACGTACGTTTTGGTCAGATTTACGAGCATCGATGCCTAGGTTAACAGCAACATCTACAGACTCAACGAATTTAGCAGTAGCTAGTTCTTTAAGAAGAGCAACAGCTTCGTTGATTTCGTACTCTTTAGTTACTTCAACTTTGTCGCGGATTACGCGCATACGCTTAGTAAGTTTTGCCATGATCTTATCCCTCTACCACTAGGCCCATTGAACGAGCAGTACCAGCAATAGAACGCTTCATTGCTTCGATGTCAGCACCAGTCATATCAGCAGCTTTAGTTTCTGCGATTTCCTGAACTTGAGCGTCAGTTACAGTACCAACTTTCTCAGTGTTTGGACGACCTGAACCAGACTTAACGCCAGCAGCTTTCTTAAGAAGAACAGCAGCAGGTGGAGTCTTAGTTACGAACGTGAAAGAACGGTCGTTGTAAACAGTAATTACTACTGGAGTAGGTAGACCTTTCTCAACAGATTCTGTTTTTGCGTTGAACGCTTTACAGAATTCCATGATGTTCACGCCGTGTTGACCTAGAGCAGGACCAACCGGTGGACTTGGGTTTGCCATACCAGCTGCAACTTGCAGTTTGATATAAGCTTCAACTTTCTTAGCCATGATATTTCCTAATTTTTGGGTACATGCGCTAGCCGTAAGGCAAGCTCCCCTTAATTTCAATTAACTCTTTCTTACTTCGATAGAAGTAAAAAGGCGCGAAATTATAATCATAATTCGCGCCTTTAACAACCCTAAAAAGGTGATTTTTTATACTCTTTCATTTTGAACAGCTTGTTAAATAGTTATCAACAGCTTACTCAAACTAACCGAGTCTTAGTCTAGTTTCTCAACCTGACCAAATTCAAGCTCAACAGGTGTTGCACGACCAAAGATCGATACAGATACCTTAATGCGGCTCTTCTCGTAATCCACTTCTTCAACAGTACCGTTAAAGTCAGCAAATGGACCATCGTTCACACGAACCACTTCACCCGCTTCGAACATTGTCTTAGGACGTGGAGACTCGCTCGCTTTCTCTAGACGGTTCAAGATAGCATCAGCTTCTTTGTCAGTGATTGGTGCAGGACGATCAGAGGTACCACCAATGAAGCCCATAACACGAGGAATGCTGCGTACTAAGTGCCATGATTCATCATTCATGATCATTTGCACTAATACGTAGCCAGGGAAGAACTTACGTTCGCTTTTACGGCGTTGACCTGCACGCATTTCCACTACTTCTTCAGTAGGTACTAAAACGTCACCAAAGAATTCTTCCATGTCGTGCATTTTAATATGTTCGCGTAACGATTGAGATACACGACCTTCATAGCCAGAAAAGGCTTGAACTACATACCAACGTTTTTTTGGAGCTTCACTCATGAATCAGAACCCTCTACACCCCAGTCGCTAGAGAAACTAAACGGACCATAATGCCGTCAATTCCCCAAAGCACTAGAGACATAACAATACATACAGCTAAAACGATCAATGTAGTTTGCATAGTTTCTTGGCGAGTAGGCCAAACAACTTTACGAATCTCCATACGAGATTCTTTTGCAAAATCGATCGCAGCTTTACCTTTAGTTGTTGTTGCTGCAACGCCTAGTGCGGCAGCAATCAGCACAACTACACCTGCAGCGCGAATTACAACAGACAATTCACCATACAGGTAATTACCCACAACAGCAGCAGCCAACAGTACAAAAGCGACTACCCACTTCATTGTATCTGCTGCACCTGAGCTATCAGGAGTTTCAGCGTTTGCTTTCATAAAACCAACCTGTGATAAGTCTTAAATATAGACGACAATAACCCCGCTGTTGCAGGGCACATTCCTTTGCGTTGCAAAACAACACATCTAACAGTCATTTTAGTTAAAAAGACCGTTTAATTCTTTGCTAAGAGCTAAAATTGATGTCAAAACACTCAACTCTTTTTTCAGCGCAGAAAAAGGGCATCAAATGATGCCCTTTTTACTAGTGGTTCGTCAAATCTTATGCAAAGATTTTAGCTACAACACCAGCACCAACTGTACGGCCACCTTCGCGGATTGCGAAACGTAGACCTTCGTCCATTGCGATTGGAGCGATTAGCTCAACAGTCATTTGAACGTTGTCACCTGGCATTACCATTTCTACGCCTTCAGGTAGAGTGATGTCGCCTGTTACGTCAGTTGTACGGAAGTAGAACTGTGGACGGTAACCCTTGAAGAAAGGAGTGTGACGGCCGCCTTCGTCTTTAGAAAGTACGTATACTTCAGACTCAAACTTAGTGTGTGGGTTGATTGAACCTTTAGCAGAAAGTACTTGGCCACGTTCAACGTCATCACGCTTAGTACCACGTAGAAGTGCACCAACGTTCTCACCTGCACGACCTTCGTCAAGCAGTTTACGGAACATTTCAACACCAGTACAAGTAGTAAGAGTAGTCTCTTTGATACCAACGATTTCTACTTCGTCACCTACACGTAGGATACCGCGCTCGATACGACCAGTAACTACAGTACCACGACCTTGGATTGAGAATACATCTTCAATAGGAAGTAGGAACGGTAGATCAACAGCACGCTCTGGAAGTGGAATGTAAGAATCTAGTGCTTCTGCAAGCTCAACGATCTTGTCTTCCCACTGCTTTTCGCCGTTTAGAGCGCCAAGTGCAGAACCTTGAATTACTGGAAGGTCGTCTCCTGGGTACTCGTACTCAGAAAGAAGTTCACGAACTTCCATTTCTACTAGCTCAAGTAGCTCTTCGTCATCAACCATGTCACATTTGTTCATGAATACGATGATGTAAGGGATACCAACTTGACGACCAAGTAGGATGTGCTCACGAGTTTGTGGCATAGGGCCATCTGTAGCAGCAACAACTAGGATACCGCCGTCCATTTGAGCAGCACCAGTGATCATGTTTTTAACATAATCGGCGTGTCCAGGACAGTCTACGTGTGCGTAGTGACGTTCAGGAGTATCGTACTCAACGTGAGAAGTTGCGATTGTGATACCGCGCTCGCGCTCTTCTGGAGCGTTATCGATAGATGCGAAATCTTTAGCAACACCGCCGTACACTTTTGCAAGTGTAGTACAGATAGCAGCAGTTAGAGTTGTTTTACCGTGGTCAACGTGGCCGATAGTACCAACGTTTACGTGCGGTTTCGTACGTTCAAATTTTTCTTTAGACATGGGGTGTCCCTCTAGGTACGGATTAGGTGGCTTAAAATAAGACCACGCAACCAAAAAAATGGTTTTTTTATTAAAAGGAGAAGAAGCTTTAGACTGGTGCTAATACCCAGAGTCGAACTGGGGGCCTCACCCTTACCAAGGGTGCGCTCTACCGACTGAGCTATATCAGCACACAAAATGAGTTGGAGCGTGCAGCGGGAATCGAACCCGCATCATCAGCTTGGAAGGCTGAGGTAATAGCCATTATACGATGCACGCAACACGTAACTCTGTTTGAGCTATTTAACCTTTAGAATATGGTGGAGGGAGACGGATTCGAACCATCGAAGGCAGTGCCGGCAGATTTACAGTCTGCTCCCTTTGGCCACTCGGGAACCCCTCCAAATTTTGAGCTTTCTCTCGCTTACCTTAAAGAAAGGGAGAAAGTGGTGCCGACTACCGGAATCGAACTGGTGACCTACTGATTACAAGTCAGTTGCTCTACCTACTGAGCTAAGTCGGCACAAGTGGGGCGCATTTTATTGAATGATTTTCCACCTTGCAATAGTAAATTGAAAAAAAGTGAAAAATTCTCCTATCAAATTCCTATATACAGCTATTTAGCTCAAGGTTTCTGCCTTTAACCCACATCTAGTACAGGAAGATATTTTATTTATCTATCGCTTGATGTATTTTCCATGCACTTGTTTTGTTATCCACTATAGAGTTTATATGAGCCCATTTATGTCATTTGACCGCGAACGTTGGTCTGAGCTAAGGAATTTAGTTCCGATGACACTTTCTGAGAGCGACTTAAAAGAGCTTCAAGGCATCAATGAAAAGCTCACAATGGAGGAAGCTGTTGAGATCTACCTGCCGCTCTCTCGTCTGTTAAATCTCTATGTGGCAGCCAGACAGAATAGAAACTCAGTACTCCATCAATTCCTGGATAAAAACGAGAAAGCACCACCTTTTATCATCGGTATTGCTGGAAGTGTCGCTGTTGGCAAAAGTACGACAGCACGACTCCTTAAAGCCCTACTTTCTCGCTGGGAGAACCACCCAAAAGTTGAACTAGTGACAACCGATGGCTTCTTATACCCAAATGAGGTGTTAGAAGAAAAAGGATTGATGAGCAAAAAAGGCTTTCCGGAGTCTTACGACATTAAGCGTTTAGTGAACTTTGTTTCGGATGTAAAAGCATGCAAGAGAAATGTCACGGCACCCGTGTACTCGCATCTTACGTACAACATTACTGATGACGTTAAGTGCGTCGACCTACCAGATGTGCTTATTATTGAAGGGCTTAATGTCTTACAAACAGGCATGAATGATCCACACGAGCCACATCGCGTGTTTATTTCAGACTTCCTTGATTTCTCACTCTATGTTGACGCTGATAGCCAACAAATCAAAGAGTGGTACGTCAATCGCTTTATGAAATTCCGCGATGGCGCGTTTACCAAACCTGGCTCTTACTTTAGTCATTACACGAAATTATCGAACCAAGCAGCACTGGATAAAGCGGAAGGTATCTGGAGTTCAATTAATGGCTTGAACCTAGAACAAAATATCCTTCCGACACGAGAAAGGGCTCACTTGATTCTACGTAAAGGCGCAGATCATATGGTTGAAGAAGTGTTACTAAGAAAATAGTAACGTCTTAGTCGCCTTTTCTTAGCGATATCTCACCACCGATATAGCGCTCGACACCATTCTCAGTTTTGAGTAATACAGCACCTTGTTCATCGATGCCTTGAACAACACCTTCAATTTCTCTAGGTCCAATGATCAACCTAACATTGCGACCTAAGAAATTATCTAAGCGGTTCCAACGTTCTACAAAATTCGACATCCCTTTCTGCTCATAATCGACAAGGGACTTATCCCAAGCATTGATCAGAGTCTGCGCTAACTGGTTACGATCGGGGACTTTTCCATCACACACTTCTTTAAGAGAAGTCCAAGGTTGGCCAATACCTGATATTGTTGGATCCATGGATAAGTTTAGCCCCAACCCAATCACAATATGAGCAGCGCCACCAGACTGCCCTGACAGTTCTACCAAGATACCTGCAAGCTTCTTGTCATTGTGGTAAAGGTCGTTCGGCCATTTGAGCTTTATACCTTCTACGCCCATCTCTTCCAAAGCTTCAACAACAGCGACACCAACCACAAGGCTCAAGCCCATTGCGGCAGCCATCCCTGCGTCGAGTCTCCAATACATTGAAAGATAGAGGTTTGCACCGAATGGCGATACCCACTCTCGTCCACGACGTCCACGTCCCGCAGCTTGATATTCAGCAATACAGACAGACCCCGATTCGAGGGTGCTAGTTCGCTCTAATAGATGTTGGTTTGTTGAACCTATGATTGGAATGAGTTCAAGAGCAGCATCGCGACTCACTGCAGATAACTTTTCTTGGTCAAGCATATCTAAACGACTGGCTAGCTTATAACCTTTGCCTTGTACTCGATAGATATCTAATCCCCACTCTTGAATACCTTTAATGTGCTTACTGATAGCCGCTCGTGACACACCGATCATTTCACCTAGGCCTTCACCTGAATGAAACTCACCGTCAGCAAGACATCTCAATAGTGCAAGTTTGGTACTGTGCTCTCTCATCCCAATGACTCCAAAGCTTTATCTAGGTTTGTTTCGCGGTCTCGCCCCATAAAACGCACTTCATGTTCCAATCGTATATCGAATTTATTCAAGACAGATTGGCGCACTCGTTCTGCAAGCTTAAGGATATCCACAGCAGAAGCCTCATCATAATTGATGATAACTAATGCCTGGTTTGGGTGAACTTGAGCACCGCCTTCTGTCACGCCTTTGAACTCGCATTGATCAATCAGCCAGCCTGCAGCGACTTTGATCATGTCATTGTTCTCATAGCCGACAATGTTGGGATATAGCGCTAACAAGCGATCAAAATGATCTTTGGTGATCACAGGGTTTTTGAAGAAGCTACCCGCATTGCCTTGGACTCTAGGGTCTGGCAGCTTGCTTGAACGGATAGCACATACTTCATCAAATATAGTACGAGGAGAGAGAGTCTCGACAGGAAGGCTTTTTAACGGGCCGTAGTGATTGCATGGCTCCCACTCTTTCGGCAACGTCAAACCAATCGCAACAACGAGCGCTTTACCATAGAGGCCGTGTTTGAAAATTGAATCTCGGTAACCAAAGAGACATTCTTCTTTGCTTAATCGCTTAACTGTATAAGTATCCAGACACAGGATATCGACATACTCGCATACGTCTTGCAACTCAACACCATACGCACCAATATTCTGAATCGGAGCAGAGCCTGAACAGCCGGGTATCATTGCTAGATTTTCTAGGCCACCCAGCCCCTTATCGACACTCCACTCAACCAAGCTTGGCCAATCCTCCCCACCATTTACATGCAGTAGGTGATGACTGTCCGTCTCGGTCAGCTTAATCCCGGCCAATTTATTCACAATAACCAGGCCAGCGAAGTGCTCAGTAAAAAGCATATTACTGCCCTTACCCAGTATTAACTTAGGTAAATCTGACCATTTAGGGTCTCTGTAAACGGAAATCAATTCTTCGGTAGTAGTGACTTCAACCAACGCATCACACGTCTGATCGATGGAAAAAGTATGAACATTTTTTAAACTAGCATTGAGATGGAATTGCATGGCGATATTCAATTAACTTACACTGCGGTCATTCTACAGCAGATAAACCAATGGCGCAGTGACTGAATGAACAATGTCATCATTACTCAATTAGACCCAGTAAAGATTCCCCTAGTTAAACGTTTCTATAAAGAACATTATCCAACGGGAAAAGCGAACAAGAGTGAACTGATCTATTCGTTATTACTAGATAACGAGCTTTGTGGTGTCGTGCGTTTTCGCACCATTGAAGATAATCGCTTACTTACCGGTATGGCGATATCAAAACAACATCGTGGTAAGCAATTAGGCTCCCAACTTATGGATTATTGTGTACAGCACACGCTAACGAAAAAAGATTACTGTTTTGCATACGCTCATCTCACCAATTTTTACGCGCGCCACCAATTCGTACAAATAGCCCCTAAAGATCTGCCTAATGCTCTAAGAGTTTTGTACGAACGCTATTCGAATAGCGGAAAAGATCTCATTCCTATGCATTATCAGCAAAATTGTTAGAGAATGCCTCGATCATCTAGTATTTGGGTCTATCCCTTTGGTAAAATTCAAGGTTCGCAATTTTGCATATTTTTAAGGTAAAACAGTCAATATGATTGCCAGTAGGAATCCATTCATACAGTTGCCAACCATAGCGCAGAATCCTGACAAGTTTGAAGTACTACTATCAGCGCAAGAGTTTAGAGCTCGCTTACTTGATGAGATATCTCGCGCAACAACTCGTATTAGTTTAGTCGCTTTGTATCTTGAAGATGATGAGGCTGGCCGTGAGATCCTAACTGCCTTATATGAAGCAAAGCAAAAGAATCCAGAATTAGATGTGAGTGTGTGTGTCGATTGGCACAGAGCTCAACGTGGATTGATTGGCGCGGAGTCTTCTGAAGGCAATGCAGCGATGTATAAAGAGTTCGCAGAAAAATATCAGCACTCTGTACCTGTCTATGGCATTCCAGTTCGCGGTAAAGAAGTCTTTGGCGTATTGCACTTAAAGGGGTTTATCGTCGATGACAGTGTGATATACAGCGGTGCAAGCCTTAACAATATCTACCTGAACTACCATGACCGCTATCGCTTTGACCGCTACCATGTTTTAAACAACTCAGCACTTTCTGACTCGATGTTTAGCTACGTGCAGGAGCAGATGATCTCAGATAGTGCTGTTTACGACTTAGCAGATAAGAACAAGCCTGCAACCAAAGAGCTGAAACCAGCGATTCGCCAGTTTCGAGCTTCCCTAGCAAGATCTCAGTATCAATTCGATGGACAAGACGTTTCTGCAGAGCAAGTTGCTGTAACACCATTGGTTGGTATCGGTAAAAGACGTAACCGTCTGAATCAGGGAATCAATCAACTTGTCGCTCAAGCTAAAGATGAAATATTTATCTGCACACCTTACTTCAACTTTCCACCTAGCCTAGCTAAAGAAGTAAAGAAAGCGCTTAAGCGTGGCGTAAAGGTCAGTATTGTTGTTGGCGATAAGACAGCGAATGATTTCTTTATCTCACCAGAAGAAGAGTTTAAAACGATTGGTGGGCTGCCTTACCTTTACGAATTGAACTTACGCCGTTTCGCTAAAGCTAATGAAGCTCATATTGCTAGTCGTAATCTATCAATTCGACTTTGGCAACACGATTCCAATAGCTACCACCTAAAGGGGATTTGGGTCGATAAGCGCTACATGCTACTAACAGGCAATAACCTAAACCCGCGCGCATGGAAACTGGATTTAGAGAACGGTATCTTTATCCAAGACAACTACCATCACCTAACAGACAAGTTCCAAGCTGAAGTAGATAATATCCTTCAACACACTCAACTTATCTGTACTTATAAGCAGTTAGATAAGGTAGAGAGCTACCCGATGGAAGTTCAGAAGTTGATTCGTAAGATCACTCGCGTCAAAGCCGACAGAGTGCTTAAGCAAATACTGTAGTAGATGTATTAACAACACTATTTATCAACGCCTAGCAAACGCTAGGCGTTTTTGTATCTACGAGATAGCGAGATACTTTGAAGAAGGCGACTTATACCAATTAAAGTCAAAATATGATCTAATTAAGGCCGTCGAACTCTTACAGAAAATCGCCATGGATAGCCTTAATAATACTGATTTTAAAAAGCTAGCAAGCCAACAAAAAACCATTCAAATGAAGGTTCGCTTGCTAGCACTTGCCCACTTCAAAGAAGGTCACTCGCGTACTCAAATTTCCAAATACCTTAAAGTCAGTCGAACTAGTGTAAACAAATGGGTTCAAGTATTTCTTGAAGAAGGATTGGAAGGGCTTCAAGAAAAACCTCGCACAGACAGACCTGCATACCTCAATGCAGAACAACGAAAACAACTCAGTGCATTCATTAAGAAAGAAGCAGAGTCCCCTTCAGGCGGGCGCCTTGTCGGGAGCGATATACATGACTACATCGTGAAAAACTTTGATAAATACTACCACCCTAATTCTATCTATTATCTCCTCGACCACATGGGCTTCTCTTGGATAACTTCTCGCTCCAAACACCCTAAACAATCACAGCAAATCCAAGACGATTTTAAAAAATTCAAAATAGAAACGATCCTTAAGATCCCCGGCCATATTGGGCTAGAGAGTGTTGATGTCTGGTTTCAAGACGAAGCTAGGTTTGGCCAACAGAACACAACGACACGTCTTTGGGCGACTCGTGGAACGAGGCCTCGCGTGGTAAAACAACAGCAATTTGAATACGCTTATTTGTTTGGTTCGGTATGCCCTGAAAGAGGAATTGGCGAAGCCATAGTGGTTCCTTGGGTTAACAAGGACATAATGACAAATCACTTAGAGCAGATATCTAAGGCTACTGAAAAAGGACGTCATGCTGTCGTTATAATGGATGGTGCAGGCTGGCATACCGATGATATTGCGAGAGAGTTTAATAACGTCAGTACTATTAAGCTTCCTCCCTACTCGCCAGAGCTTAACCCTATAGAGCAAGTTTGGAGTTGGTTGCGACAACATTATCTAGCGAATCAAAGTTTCACTGATTATAACGACATTGTTTCCAAGGTTTGTTGCGCTTGGAATGAATTTCTTGAGTGCAAAGAGCGTGTCACAAAAATGAGCAGAAGGGATTGGATAAACCTGATCAGTTAATTTTCCGGATTGGTATTATACCAATTAAAGTAAAAATATGATCTAATTAAGGCCGTCGAACTCTTACAGAAAATCGCCATGGATAGCCTTAATAATACTGATTTTAAAAAGCTAGCAAGCCAACAAAAAACCATTCAAATGAAGGTTCGCTTGCTAGCACTTGCCCACTTCAAAGAAGGTCACTCGCGCACTCAAATTGCCAAATACCTTAAAGTCAGTCGAACTAGTGTAAACAAATGGGTTCAAGTATTTCTTGAAGAAGGATTGGAAGGGCTTCAAGAAAAACCTCGCACAGGCAGACCTGCATACCTCAATGCAGAACAACGAAAACAACTCAGTGCATTCATTAAGAAAGAAGCAGAGTCCCCTTCAGGCGGGCGCCTTGTCGGGAGCGATATACATGACTACATCGTGAAAAACTTTGATAAATACTACCACCCTAATTCTATCTATTATCTCCTCGACCACATGGGCTTCTCTTGGATAACTTCTCGCTCCAAACACCCTAAACAATCACAGCAAATCCAAGACGATTTTAAAAAAATTCAAAATAGAAACGATCCTTAAGATCCCCGGCCATATTGGGCTAGAGAGTGTTGATGTCTGGTTTCAAGACGAAGCTAGGTTTGGCCAACAGAACACAACGACACGTCTTTGGGCGACTCGTGGAACGAGGCCTCGCGTGGTAAAACAACAGCAATTTGAATACGCTTATTTGTTTGGTTCGGTATGCCCTGAAAGAGGAATTGGCGAAGCCATAGTGGTTCCTTGGGTTAACAAGGACATAATGACAAATCACTTAGAGCAGATATCTAAAGCTACTGAAAAAGGACGTCATGCTGTCGTTATAATGGATGGTGCAGGCTGGCATACCGATGATATTGCGAGAGAGTTTAATAACGTCAGTACTATTAAGCTTCCTCCCTACTCGCCAGAGCTTAACCCTATAGAGCAAGTTTGGAGTTGGTTGCGACAACATTATCTAGCGAATCAAAGTTTCACTGATTATAACGACATTGTTTCCAAGGTTTGTCGCGCTTGGAATGAATTTCTTGAGTGCAAAGATCGTGTCATACCAATTAAAGTAAAAATATGATCTAATTAAGGCCGTCGAACTCTTACAGAAAATCGCCATGGATAGCCTTAATAATACTGATTTTAAAAAGCTAGCAAGCCAACAAAAAACCATTCAAATGAAGGTTCGCTTGCTAGCACTTGCCCACTTCAAAGAAGGTCACTCGCGCACTCAAATTGCCAAATACCTTAAAGTCAGTCGAACTAGTGTAAACAAATGGGTTCAAGTATTTCTTGAAGAAGGATTGGAAGGGCTTCAAGAAAAACCTCGCACAGGCAGACCTGCATACCTCAATGCAGAACAACGAAAACAACTCAGTGCATTCATTAAGAAAGAAGCAGAGTCCCCTTCAGGCGGGCGCCTTGTCGGGAGCGATATACATGACTACATCGTGAAAAACTTTGATAAATACTACCACCCTAATTCTATCTATTATCTCCTCGACCACATGGGCTTCTCTTGGATAACTTCTCGCTCCAAACACCCTAAACAATCACAGCAAATCCAAGACGATTTTAAAAAAATTCAAAATAGAAACGATCCTTAAGATCCCCGGCCATATTGGGCTAGAGAGTGTTGATGTCTGGTTTCAAGACGAAGCTAGGTTTGGCCAACAGAACACAACGACACGTCTTTGGGCGACTCGTGGAACGAGGCCTCGCGTGGTAAAACAACAGCAATTTGAATACGCTTATTTGTTTGGTTCGGTATGCCCTGAAAGAGGAATTGGCGAAGCCATAGTGGTTCCTTGGGTTAACAAGGACATAATGACAAATCACTTAGAGCAGATATCTAAAGCTACTGAAAAAGGACGTCATGCTGTCGTTATAATGGATGGTGCAGGCTGGCATACCGATGATATTGCGAGAGAGTTTAATAACGTCAGTACTATTAAGCTTCCTCCCTACTCGCCAGAGCTTAACCCTATAGAGCAAGTTTGGAGTTGGTTGCGACAACATTATCTAGCGAATCAAAGTTTCACTGATTATAACGACATTGTTTCCAAGGTTTGTCGCGCTTGGAATGAATTTCTTGAGTGCAAAGATCGTGTCACAAAAATGAGCAGAAGGGATTGGATAAACCTGATCAGTTAATTTTCCGGATTGGTATCACAAAAATGAGCAGAAGGGATTGGATAAACCTGATCAGTTAATTTTCCGGATTGGTATAATCAATGGTTGATCGTGGGTTACTGGCCATAAACAACCTTTACGGAAGTCGTAACCAAGAGTTAAAACTCATACGCCAGAAACGACGAAAGCCTAGTCGTAAGACTAGGCTTTCTGATAAGTGGCGGAGTGGACGGGACTCGAACCCGCGACCCCCGGCGTGACAGGCCGGTATTCTAACCAACTGAACTACCACTCCGCAGTGGTCAACTCACTAAGTGAGCGTCCATATCTCCAGGTCGGTCAACCTAAAGATTTAATTTAAAGCCTGGCGATGTCCTACTCTCACATGGGGAAGCCCCACACTACCATCGGCGCTATTGTGTTTCACTTCTGAGTTCGGCATGGAATCAGGTGGGTCCACAATGCTATGGTCGCCAAGCAAATTTTAAAATTCGGAAAGCTTATTTAAAAGTATTTCTCTTCAAACGCATTCAAGGTCTGGTCTTTCTATTGAGTCCACAAAACCCCTTGGGTGTTGTATGGTTAAGCCTCACGGGCAATTAGTACAGGTTAGCTCAATGCCTCGCAGCACTTACACACCCTGCCTATCAACGTCGTAGTCTACGACAACCCTTTAGGACACTTATAGTGCCAGGGAAAACTCATCTCAAGGCTCGCTTCCCGCTTAGATGCTTTCAGCGGTTATCGATTCCGAACTTAGCTACCGGGCAATGCCATTGGCATGACAACCCGAACACCAGAGGTTCGTCCACTCCGGTCCTCTCGTACTAGGAGCAGCCCCTTTCAATTTTCCAACGCCCACGGCAGATAGGGACCGAACTGTCTCACGACGTTCTAAACCCAGCTCGCGTACCACTTTAAATGGCGAACAGCCATACCCTTGGGACCGACTTCAGCCCCAGGATGTGATGAGCCGACATCGAGGTGCCAAACACCGCCGTCGATATGAACTCTTGGGCGGTATCAGCCTGTTATCCCCGGAGTACCTTTTATCCGTTGAGCGATGGCCCTTCCATTCAGAACCACCGGATCACTATGACCTGCTTTCGCACCTGCTCGAATTGTCATTCTCGCAGTCAAGCGGGCTTATGCCATTGCACTAACCACACGATGTCCAACCGTGTTTAGCCCACCTTCGTGCTCCTCCGTTACTCTTTGGGAGGAGACCGCCCCAGTCAAACTACCCACCAGGCACTGTCCGTAATCCCGATTCAGGGACCAACGTTAGAACATCAAAACTACAAGGGTGGTATTTCAAGGACGACTCCACCACATCTAGCGACGCGGTTTCATAGTCTCCCACCTATCCTACACATGTAGGTTCAATGTTCAGTGCCAAGCTGTAGTAAAGGTTCACGGGGTCTTTCCGTCTAGCCGCGGGTACACTGCATCTTCACAGCGATTTCAATTTCACTGAGTCTCGGGTGGAGACAGCGTGGCCATCATTACGCCATTCGTGCAGGTCGGAACTTACCCGACAAGGAATTTCGCTACCTTAGGACCGTTATAGTTACGGCCGCCGTTTACCGGGGCTTCGATCAAGAGCTTCGACCGAAGTCTAACCCCATCAATTAACCTTCCGGCACCGGGCAGGCGTCACACCGTATACGTCATCTTACGATTTTGCACAGTGCTGTGTTTTTAATAAACAGTTGCAGCCACCTGGTATCTGCGACTCTCGTCTGCTCCATCCGCAAGGGACTTCACTGATAAGAGCGTACCTTCTCCCGAAGTTACGGTACCATTTTGCCTAGTTCCTTCACCCGAGTTCTCTCAAGCGCCTTGGTATTCTCTACCCGACCACCTGTGTCGGTTTGGGGTACGATTCCTTACAATCTGAAGCTTAGAGGCTTTTCCTGGAAGCATGGCATCAATGACTTCACTACCGTAGTAGCTCGACATCGTATCTCAGCGTTAATGAAAGTCCGGATTTACCTAAACTTTCCGCCTACGTACTTGAACCTGGACAACCGTCGCCAGGCCCACCTAGCCTTCTCCGTCCCCCCATCGCAATTGTAAGAAGTACGGGAATATTAACCCGTTTCCCATCGACTACGCCTTTCGGCCTCGCCTTAGGAGTCGACTTACCCTGCCCCGATTAACGTTGGACAGGAACCCTTGGTCTTCCGGCGAGGGAGTTTTTCACTCCCTTTATCGTTACTCATGTCAGCATTCGCACTTCTGATACCTCCAGCAGCCCTTACAGACCACCTTCAACGGCTTACAGAACGCTCCCCTACCCCACATACCCTAAGGTACGTAGCCGCAGCTTCGGTGTATAGCTTAGCCCCGTTACATCTTCCGCGCAGGCCGACTCGACCAGTGAGCTATTACGCTTTCTTTAAATGATGGCTGCTTCTAAGCCAACATCCTGGCTGTCTGAGCCTTCCCACATCGTTTCCCACTTAGCTATACTTTGGGACCTTAGCTGGCGGTCTGGGTTGTTTCCCTCTCCACGACGGACGTTAGCACCCGCCGTGTGTCTCCCGGATAGTACTTACTGGTATTCGGAGTTTGCAAAGGGTTGGTAAGTCGGGATGACCCCCTAGCCTTAACAGTGCTCTACCCCCAGTAGTATTCGTCCGAGGCGCTACCTAAATAGCTTTCGGGGAGAACCAGCTATCTCCAGGTTTGATTGGCCTTTCACCCCTAGCCACAAGTCATCCGCTAATTTTTCAACATTAGTCGGTTCGGTCCTCCAGTTGATGTTACTCAACCTTCAACCTGCCCATGGCTAGATCACCTGGTTTCGGGTCTAATCCTAGCAACTGTACGCCCAGTTAAGACTCGGTTTCCCTACGGCTCCCCTAAACGGTTAACCTTGCTACTAAAATTAAGTCGCTGACCCATTATACAAAAGGTACGCAGTCACACCACGAAGGTGCTCCTACTGCTTGTACGTACACGGTTTCAGGTTCTATTTCACTCCCCTCACAGGGGTTCTTTTCGCCTTTCCCTCACGGTACTGGTTCACTATCGGTCAGTCAGTAGTATTTAGCCTTGGAGGATGGTCCCCCCATATTCAGACAGGATATCACGTGTCCCGCCCTACTCGTTTTCACTGATTATGAGATGTCGATTACGGGGCTATCACCCTTTATTGCGGCACTTTCCAGAGCCTTCATCTGTCTCATTAAAAGCTTAAGGGCTAATCCAATTTCGCTCGCCGCTACTTTCGGAATCTCGGTTGATTTCTCTTCCTCGGGGTACTTAGATGTTTCAGTTCCCCCGGTTTGCCTCCTGTTGCTATGTATTCACAACAGGATACTTACTTATGTAAGTGGGTTTCCCCATTCAGGAATCCCAGACTCAAAAGGTTATTACTACCTAATCTGGGCTTATCGCAAGTTATTACGCCTTTCATCGCCTCTGACTGCCAAGGCATCCACCGTGTACGCTTAGTCACTTAACCATACAACCCGAAAGGGTTTCTATTTGCTTTCACTTTAAAAAGTGAAGACAAATAAGCGTATGGCAACTAACCAAGGTTTTTGGTTGTCATTAAGAAGGGTTAATTCTCAATGACTGTTTGCCGGACTCAATTGTGAATCAAACTAACGTTTGATTCGAATACAAGACACTTGAATGTGTTTGTTGTGTTTATCTAATGAAAGATAAACATTGAGAACTTTTAAATTTGATTGAATTACTTGTAAGTAAATCAATCAGTCAGCTTTCCAAATTGTTAAAGAGCATGAGACTTTAAGAACCAGTGTTCTAAAATTCACATTTTCTAAAGACTCTCAGGGTCAAACACACCAACCAACGACAAAAGAAGTGGTTTGGATATGACAATAACCAAGAATATTTAGAGAATGGTGGGCGATACCGGGCTCGAACCAGTGACCCCCTGCTTGTAAGGCAGGTGCTCTCCCAACTGAGCTAATCGCCCACGATAGTTTTAATTCCTTCGCGGAGAAAGAATGGTGGGTCGTGCAGGATTCGAACCTGCGACCAATTGATTAAAAGTCAACTGCTCTACCAACTGAGCTAACGACCCAATGGTATCCCGTAGGGGAGTCGAACCCCTGTTACCGCCGTGAAAGGGCGGTGTCCTAGGCCTCTAGACGAACGGGACACTGGATATTGAAGAACTTGGGAGTTCTTCGTCTCTTTACTTTTCTAAACCTAATCAATCTGTGTGGACACTCATCGTGGTATCTTCGTATAAGGAGGTGATCCAGCCCCAGGTTCCCCTAGGGCTACCTTGTTACGACTTCACCCCAGTCATGAACCACAAAGTGGTGAGCGTCCTCCCCGAAAGGTTAAACTACCCACTTCTTTTGCAGCCCACTCCCATGGTGTGACGGGCGGTGTGTACAAGGCCCGGGAACGTATTCACCGTGACATTCTGATTCACGATTACTAGCGATTCCGACTTCATGGAGTCGAGTTGCAGACTCCAATCCGGACTACGACGCACTTTTTGGGATTCGCTCACTATCGCTAGCTTGCTGCCCTCTGTATGCGCCATTGTAGCACGTGTGTAGCCCTACTCGTAAGGGCCATGATGACTTGACGTCGTCCCCACCTTCCTCCGGTTTATCACCGGCAGTCTCCCTGGAGTTCCCGACATTACTCGCTGGCAAACAAGGATAAGGGTTGCGCTCGTTGCGGGACTTAACCCAACATTTCACAACACGAGCTGACGACAGCCATGCAGCACCTGTCTCAGAGCTCCCGAAGGCACACCTGCGTCTCCGCTGGCTTCTCTGGATGTCAAGAGTAGGTAAGGTTCTTCGCGTTGCATCGAATTAAACCACATGCTCCACCGCTTGTGCGGGCCCCCGTCAATTCATTTGAGTTTTAATCTTGCGACCGTACTCCCCAGGCGGTCTACTTAACGCGTTAGCTCCGAAAGCCACGGCTCAAGGCCACAACCTCCAAGTAGACATCGTTTACGGCGTGGACTACCAGGGTATCTAATCCTGTTTGCTCCCCACGCTTTCGCATCTGAGTGTCAGTGTCTGTCCAGGGGGCCGCCTTCGCCACTGGTATTCCTTCAGATCTCTACGCATTTCACCGCTACACCTGAAATTCTACCCCCCTCTACAGCACTCTAGTTCACCAGTTTCAAATGCAGTTCCGAGGTTGAGCCCCGGGCTTTCACATCTGACTTAATGAACCACCTGCATGCGCTTTACGCCCAGTAATTCCGATTAACGCTCGCACCCTCCGTATTACCGCGGCTGCTGGCACGGAGTTAGCCGGTGCTTCTTCTGTTGCTAACGTCAAGATGCGCAGCTATTAACTACACACCCTTCCTCACAACTGAAAGTACTTTACAACCCGAAGGCCTTCTTCATACACGCGGCATGGCTGCATCAGGCTTGCGCCCATTGTGCAATATTCCCCACTGCTGCCTCCCGTAGGAGTCTGGACCGTGTCTCAGTTCCAGTGTGGCTGATCATCCTCTCAGACCAGCTAGGGATCGTCGCCTTGGTGAGCCATTACCTCACCAACTAGCTAATCCCACCTAGGCATATCTTGACGCGAGAGGCCCGAAGGTCCCCCTCTTTGGCCCGTAGGCATTATGCGGTATTAGCCATCGTTTCCAATGGTTATCCCCCACATCAAGGCAATTTCCTAGGCATTACTCACCCGTCCGCCGCTCGACGCCCATTAACGCACCCGAAGGATTGTTAGTGTCGTTTCCGCTCGACTTGCATGTGTTAGGCCTGCCGCCAGCGTTCAATCTGAGCCATGATCAAACTCTTCAATTTAAGATTTTGTGACTCAACGAATACTGACTTCAAAACTAATATTTACCGAAGTAAACATGTAATTCTAAAGCTATTACCATTCCAACAGAATGGTAATGAATTGACTGTGCCAAATAACCGAAGTTATTCGTATTGGTCACTCAGTTCATTGAAATCAATTTTGATTCCGAAGAATCTGTTTTATCTAACGATAAAACGTTTTGATATTCATCAACGAGTGCCCACACAGATTGATAGGTTTAAATTGTTAAAGAGCTTTGCTTTCAGTGCCTTAGCAAGTAAGCAGGACGCGTATAATACGCTTTCCACTTTGAAAGTCAACATAAAACTCTAAGAAACTTAGAACTCTATGGTGACTTGTCTATTAAATAGACAAAGTCGAAATTAAAGCCTGGCGATGTCCTACTCTCACATGGGGAAACCCCACACTACCATCGGCGCTATTGTGTTTCACTTCTGAGTTCGGCATGGAATCAGGTGGGTCCACAATGCTATGGTCGCCAAGCAAATTTTAAAATTCGGAAAGCTTATCTAAAATATCTCTTCAAACTCATTCAAGGTCTGTCTTTGAGTCCACAAAACCCCTTGGGTGTTGTATGGTTAAGCCTCACGGGCAATTAGTACAGGTTAGCTCAATGCCTCGCAGCACTTACACACCCTGCCTATCAACGTCGTAGTCTACGACAACCCTTTAGGACACTTATAGTGCCAGGGAAAACTCATCTCAAGGCTCGCTTCCCGCTTAGATGCTTTCAGCGGTTATCGATTCCGAACTTAGCTACCGGGCAATGCCATTGGCATGACAACCCGAACACCAGAGGTTCGTCCACTCCGGTCCTCTCGTACTAGGAGCAGCCCCTTTCAATTTTCCAACGCCCACGGCAGATAGGGACCGAACTGTCTCACGACGTTCTAAACCCAGCTCGCGTACCACTTTAAATGGCGAACAGCCATACCCTTGGGACCGACTTCAGCCCCAGGATGTGATGAGCCGACATCGAGGTGCCAAACACCGCCGTCGATATGAACTCTTGGGCGGTATCAGCCTGTTATCCCCGGAGTACCTTTTATCCGTTGAGCGATGGCCCTTCCATTCAGAACCACCGGATCACTATGACCTGCTTTCGCACCTGCTCGAATTGTCATTCTCGCAGTCAAGCGGGCTTATGCCATTGCACTAACCACACGATGTCCAACCGTGTTTAGCCCACCTTCGTGCTCCTCCGTTACTCTTTGGGAGGAGACCGCCCCAGTCAAACTACCCACCAGGCACTGTCCGTAATCCCGATTCAGGGACCAACGTTAGAACATCAAAACTACAAGGGTGGTATTTCAAGGACGACTCCACCACATCTAGCGACGCGGTTTCATAGTCTCCCACCTATCCTACACATGTAGGTTCAATGTTCAGTGCCAAGCTGTAGTAAAGGTTCACGGGGTCTTTCCGTCTAGCCGCGGGTACACTGCATCTTCACAGCGATTTCAATTTCACTGAGTCTCGGGTGGAGACAGCGTGGCCATCATTACGCCATTCGTGCAGGTCGGAACTTACCCGACAAGGAATTTCGCTACCTTAGGACCGTTATAGTTACGGCCGCCGTTTACCGGGGCTTCGATCAAGAGCTTCGACCGAAGTCTAACCCCATCAATTAACCTTCCGGCACCGGGCAGGCGTCACACCGTATACGTCATCTTACGATTTTGCACAGTGCTGTGTTTTTAATAAACAGTTGCAGCCACCTGGTATCTGCGACTCTCGTCTGCTCCATCCGCAAGGGACTTCACTGATAAGAGCGTACCTTCTCCCGAAGTTACGGTACCATTTTGCCTAGTTCCTTCACCCGAGTTCTCTCAAGCGCCTTGGTATTCTCTACCCGACCACCTGTGTCGGTTTGGGGTACGATTCCTTACAATCTGAAGCTTAGAGGCTTTTCCTGGAAGCATGGCATCAATGACTTCACTACCGTAGTAGCTCGACATCGTATCTCAGCGTTAATGAAAGTCCGGATTTACCTAAACTTTCCGCCTACGTACTTGAACCTGGACAACCGTCGCCAGGCCCACCTAGCCTTCTCCGTCCCCCCATCGCAATTGTAAGAAGTACGGGAATATTAACCCGTTTCCCATCGACTACGCCTTTCGGCCTCGCCTTAGGAGTCGACTTACCCTGCCCCGATTAACGTTGGACAGGAACCCTTGGTCTTCCGGCGAGGGAGTTTTTCACTCCCTTTATCGTTACTCATGTCAGCATTCGCACTTCTGATACCTCCAGCAGCCCTTACAGACCACCTTCAACGGCTTACAGAACGCTCCCCTACCCCACATACCCTAAGGTACGTAGCCGCAGCTTCGGTGTATAGCTTAGCCCCGTTACATCTTCCGCGCAGGCCGACTCGACCAGTGAGCTATTACGCTTTCTTTAAATGATGGCTGCTTCTAAGCCAACATCCTGGCTGTCTGAGCCTTCCCACATCGTTTCCCACTTAGCTATACTTTGGGACCTTAGCTGGCGGTCTGGGTTGTTTCCCTCTCCACGACGGACGTTAGCACCCGCCGTGTGTCTCCCGGATAGTACTTACTGGTATTCGGAGTTTGCAAAGGGTTGGTAAGTCGGGATGACCCCCTAGCCTTAACAGTGCTCTACCCCCAGTAGTATTCGTCCGAGGCGCTACCTAAATAGCTTTCGGGGAGAACCAGCTATCTCCAGGTTTGATTGGCCTTTCACCCCTAGCCACAAGTCATCCGCTAATTTTTCAACATTAGTCGGTTCGGTCCTCCAGTTGATGTTACTCAACCTTCAACCTGCCCATGGCTAGATCACCTGGTTTCGGGTCTAATCCTAGCAACTGTACGCCCAGTTAAGACTCGGTTTCCCTACGGCTCCCCTAAACGGTTAACCTTGCTACTAAAATTAAGTCGCTGACCCATTATACAAAAGGTACGCAGTCACACCACGAAGGTGCTCCTACTGCTTGTACGTACACGGTTTCAGGTTCTATTTCACTCCCCTCACAGGGGTTCTTTTCGCCTTTCCCTCACGGTACTGGTTCACTATCGGTCAGTCAGTAGTATTTAGCCTTGGAGGATGGTCCCCCCATATTCAGACAGGATATCACGTGTCCCGCCCTACTCGTTTTCACTGATTATGAGATGTCGATTACGGGGCTATCACCCTTTATTGCGGCACTTTCCAGAGCCTTCATCTGTCTCATTAAAAGCTTAAGGGCTAATCCAATTTCGCTCGCCGCTACTTTCGGAATCTCGGTTGATTTCTCTTCCTCGGGGTACTTAGATGTTTCAGTTCCCCCGGTTTGCCTCCTGTTGCTATGTATTCACAACAGGATACTTGCTTATGCAAGTGGGTTTCCCCATTCAGGAATCCCAGACTCAAAAGGTTATTACTACCTAATCTGGGCTTATCGCAAGTTATTACGCCTTTCATCGCCTCTGACTGCCAAGGCATCCACCGTGTACGCTTAGTCACTTAACCATACAACCCGAAAGGGTTTCTATTTGCTTTCACTTTAAAAAGTGAAGACAAATAAGCGTATGGCAACTAACCAAGGTTTTTGGTTGTCATCAAGAAGGGTTAATTCTTAATGACTGTTTGCCGGACTCAATTGTGAATCAAACTAACGTTTGATTCGAATACAAGACACTTGAATGTGTTTGTTGTGTTTATCTAATGAAAGATAAACATTGAGAACTTTTAAATTTGATTGAATTACTCGTAAGTAATCAATCAGTCAGCTTTCCAAATTGTTAAAGAGCTAGATTTCTTTCGAAACCATTTTTAAATATTTTCAGATAAAAACACTTAAAGATGGTGGAGCTATGCGGGATCGAACCGCAGACCTCCTGCGTGCAAGGCAGGCGCTCTCCCAGCTGAGCTATAGCCCCATCTTTGTTTCTAGTCGATATTGGTGGGTCTGAGTGGACTCGAACCACCGACCTCCCGCTTATCAGGCGAGCGCTCTAACCAGCTGAGCTACAGACCCAATATCGTCTCTTTTACTTTTCTAAACCTAATCAATCTGTGTGGACACTCATCGTGGTATCTTCGTATAAGGAGGTGATCCAGCCCCAGGTTCCCCTAGGGCTACCTTGTTACGACTTCACCCCAGTCATGAACCACAAAGTGGTGAGCGTCCTCCCCGAAAGGTTAAACTACCCACTTCTTTTGCAGCCCACTCCCATGGTGTGACGGGCGGTGTGTACAAGGCCCGGGAACGTATTCACCGTGACATTCTGATTCACGATTACTAGCGATTCCGACTTCATGGAGTCGAGTTGCAGACTCCAATCCGGACTACGACGCACTTTTTGGGATTCGCTCACTATCGCTAGCTTGCTGCCCTCTGTATGCGCCATTGTAGCACGTGTGTAGCCCTACTCGTAAGGGCCATGATGACTTGACGTCGTCCCCACCTTCCTCCGGTTTATCACCGGCAGTCTCCCTGGAGTTCCCGACATTACTCGCTGGCAAACAAGGATAAGGGTTGCGCTCGTTGCGGGACTTAACCCAACATTTCACAACACGAGCTGACGACAGCCATGCAGCACCTGTCTCAGAGCTCCCGAAGGCACACCTGCGTCTCCGCTGGCTTCTCTGGATGTCAAGAGTAGGTAAGGTTCTTCGCGTTGCATCGAATTAAACCACATGCTCCACCGCTTGTGCGGGCCCCCGTCAATTCATTTGAGTTTTAATCTTGCGACCGTACTCCCCAGGCGGTCTACTTAACGCGTTAGCTCCGAAAGCCACGGCTCAAGGCCACAACCTCCAAGTAGACATCGTTTACGGCGTGGACTACCAGGGTATCTAATCCTGTTTGCTCCCCACGCTTTCGCATCTGAGTGTCAGTGTCTGTCCAGGGGGCCGCCTTCGCCACTGGTATTCCTTCAGATCTCTACGCATTTCACCGCTACACCTGAAATTCTACCCCCCTCTACAGCACTCTAGTTCACCAGTTTCAAATGCAGTTCCGAGGTTGAGCCCCGGGCTTTCACATCTGACTTAATGAACCACCTGCATGCGCTTTACGCCCAGTAATTCCGATTAACGCTCGCACCCTCCGTATTACCGCGGCTGCTGGCACGGAGTTAGCCGGTGCTTCTTCTGTTGCTAACGTCAAGATGCGCAGCTATTAACTACACACCCTTCCTCACAACTGAAAGTACTTTACAACCCGAAGGCCTTCTTCATACACGCGGCATGGCTGCATCAGGCTTGCGCCCATTGTGCAATATTCCCCACTGCTGCCTCCCGTAGGAGTCTGGACCGTGTCTCAGTTCCAGTGTGGCTGATCATCCTCTCAGACCAGCTAGGGATCGTCGCCTTGGTGAGCCATTACCTCACCAACTAGCTAATCCCACCTAGGCATATCTTGACGCGAGAGGCCCGAAGGTCCCCCTCTTTGGCCCGTAGGCATTATGCGGTATTAGCCATCGTTTCCAATGGTTATCCCCCACATCAAGGCAATTTCCTAGGCATTACTCACCCGTCCGCCGCTCGACGCCCATTAACGCACCCGAAGGATTGTTAGTGTCGTTTCCGCTCGACTTGCATGTGTTAGGCCTGCCGCCAGCGTTCAATCTGAGCCATGATCAAACTCTTCAATTTAAGATTTTGTGACTCAACGAATACTGACTTCAAAACTAATATTTACCGAAGTAAACATGTAATTCTAAAGCTATTACCATTCCAACAGAATGGTAATGAATTGACTGTGCCAAATAACCGAAGTTATTCGTATTGGTCACTCAGTTCATTGAAATCAAGTTTGTTACCGAAGTAACTGCTATTACCTAAGTAATAACGTTTTGATATTCATCAACGAGTGCCCACACAGATTGATAGGTTTAAATTGTTAAAGAGCTTTGCTTTCAGTGCCTTAGCACGTAAGCAGGACGCGTATAATACGCTTTCCACTTTGAAAGTCAACATAAAACTCTAAGAAACTTAGAACTCTATGGTGACTTGTCTATTAAATAGACAAAGTCGAAATTAAAGCCTGGCGATGTCCTACTCTCACATGGGGAAACCCCACACTACCATCGGCGCTATTGTGTTTCACTTCTGAGTTCGGCATGGAATCAGGTGGGTCCACAATGCTATGGTCGCCAAGCAAATTTTAAAATTCGGAAAGCTTATCTAAAAGTCTCTTCAAACGCATTCAAGGTCTGTCTTTCTATTGAGTCCACAAAACCCCTTGGGTGTTGTATGGTTAAGCCTCACGGGCAATTAGTACAGGTTAGCTCAATGCCTCGCAGCACTTACACACCCTGCCTATCAACGTCGTAGTCTACGACAACCCTTTAGGACACTTATAGTGCCAGGGAAAACTCATCTCAAGGCTCGCTTCCCGCTTAGATGCTTTCAGCGGTTATCGATTCCGAACTTAGCTACCGGGCAATGCCATTGGCATGACAACCCGAACACCAGAGGTTCGTCCACTCCGGTCCTCTCGTACTAGGAGCAGCCCCTTTCAATTTTCCAACGCCCACGGCAGATAGGGACCGAACTGTCTCACGACGTTCTAAACCCAGCTCGCGTACCACTTTAAATGGCGAACAGCCATACCCTTGGGACCGACTTCAGCCCCAGGATGTGATGAGCCGACATCGAGGTGCCAAACACCGCCGTCGATATGAACTCTTGGGCGGTATCAGCCTGTTATCCCCGGAGTACCTTTTATCCGTTGAGCGATGGCCCTTCCATTCAGAACCACCGGATCACTATGACCTGCTTTCGCACCTGCTCGAATTGTCATTCTCGCAGTCAAGCGGGCTTATGCCATTGCACTAACCACACGATGTCCAACCGTGTTTAGCCCACCTTCGTGCTCCTCCGTTACTCTTTGGGAGGAGACCGCCCCAGTCAAACTACCCACCAGGCACTGTCCGTAATCCCGATTCAGGGACCAACGTTAGAACATCAAAACTACAAGGGTGGTATTTCAAGGACGACTCCACCACATCTAGCGACGCGGTTTCATAGTCTCCCACCTATCCTACACATGTAGGTTCAATGTTCAGTGCCAAGCTGTAGTAAAGGTTCACGGGGTCTTTCCGTCTAGCCGCGGGTACACTGCATCTTCACAGCGATTTCAATTTCACTGAGTCTCGGGTGGAGACAGCGTGGCCATCATTACGCCATTCGTGCAGGTCGGAACTTACCCGACAAGGAATTTCGCTACCTTAGGACCGTTATAGTTACGGCCGCCGTTTACCGGGGCTTCGATCAAGAGCTTCGACCGAAGTCTAACCCCATCAATTAACCTTCCGGCACCGGGCAGGCGTCACACCGTATACGTCATCTTACGATTTTGCACAGTGCTGTGTTTTTAATAAACAGTTGCAGCCACCTGGTATCTGCGACTCTCGTCTGCTCCATCCGCAAGGGACTTCACTGATAAGAGCGTACCTTCTCCCGAAGTTACGGTACCATTTTGCCTAGTTCCTTCACCCGAGTTCTCTCAAGCGCCTTGGTATTCTCTACCCGACCACCTGTGTCGGTTTGGGGTACGATTCCTTACAATCTGAAGCTTAGAGGCTTTTCCTGGAAGCATGGCATCAATGACTTCACTACCGTAGTAGCTCGACATCGTATCTCAGCGTTAATGAAAGTCCGGATTTACCTAAACTTTCCGCCTACGTACTTGAACCTGGACAACCGTCGCCAGGCCCACCTAGCCTTCTCCGTCCCCCCATCGCAATTGTAAGAAGTACGGGAATATTAACCCGTTTCCCATCGACTACGCCTTTCGGCCTCGCCTTAGGAGTCGACTTACCCTGCCCCGATTAACGTTGGACAGGAACCCTTGGTCTTCCGGCGAGGGAGTTTTTCACTCCCTTTATCGTTACTCATGTCAGCATTCGCACTTCTGATACCTCCAGCAGCCCTTACAGACCACCTTCAACGGCTTACAGAACGCTCCCCTACCCCACATACCCTAAGGTACGTAGCCGCAGCTTCGGTGTATAGCTTAGCCCCGTTACATCTTCCGCGCAGGCCGACTCGACCAGTGAGCTATTACGCTTTCTTTAAATGATGGCTGCTTCTAAGCCAACATCCTGGCTGTCTGAGCCTTCCCACATCGTTTCCCACTTAGCTATACTTTGGGACCTTAGCTGGCGGTCTGGGTTGTTTCCCTCTCCACGACGGACGTTAGCACCCGCCGTGTGTCTCCCGGATAGTACTTACTGGTATTCGGAGTTTGCAAAGGGTTGGTAAGTCGGGATGACCCCCTAGCCTTAACAGTGCTCTACCCCCAGTAGTATTCGTCCGAGGCGCTACCTAAATAGCTTTCGGGGAGAACCAGCTATCTCCAGGTTTGATTGGCCTTTCACCCCTAGCCACAAGTCATCCGCTAATTTTTCAACATTAGTCGGTTCGGTCCTCCAGTTGATGTTACTCAACCTTCAACCTGCCCATGGCTAGATCACCTGGTTTCGGGTCTAATCCTAGCAACTGTACGCCCAGTTAAGACTCGGTTTCCCTACGGCTCCCCTAAACGGTTAACCTTGCTACTAAAATTAAGTCGCTGACCCATTATACAAAAGGTACGCAGTCACACCACGAAGGTGCTCCTACTGCTTGTACGTACACGGTTTCAGGTTCTATTTCACTCCCCTCACAGGGGTTCTTTTCGCCTTTCCCTCACGGTACTGGTTCACTATCGGTCAGTCAGTAGTATTTAGCCTTGGAGGATGGTCCCCCCATATTCAGACAGGATATCACGTGTCCCGCCCTACTCGTTTTCACTGATTATGAGATGTCGATTACGGGGCTATCACCCTTTATTGCGGCACTTTCCAGAGCCTTCATCTGTCTCATTAAAAGCTTAAGGGCTAATCCAATTTCGCTCGCCGCTACTTTCGGAATCTCGGTTGATTTCTCTTCCTCGGGGTACTTAGATGTTTCAGTTCCCCCGGTTTGCCTCCTGTTGCTATGTATTCACAACAGGATACTTGCTTATGCAAGTGGGTTTCCCCATTCAGGAATCCCAGACTCAAAAGGTTATTACTACCTAATCTGGGCTTATCGCAAGTTATTACGCCTTTCATCGCCTCTGACTGCCAAGGCATCCACCGTGTACGCTTAGTCACTTAACCATACAACCCGAAAGGGTCTTAGTGTATGGCAACTAACCAAGGTTTTTGGTTGTCATCAAGAAGGGTTAATTCTTGATAACTGTTTGCCGGACTCAATTGTGAATCAAACTAAAGTTTGATTCGAATACAAGACACTTGAATGTGTTTGTTGTGTTTATCTAATGAAAGATAAACATTGAGAACTTTTAAATTTGATTGAATTACTCGTAAGTAATCAATCAGTCAGCTTTCCAAATTGTTAAAGAGCATAAAGCAAAAAGCTTTAATCAATAACTTACGTTATTAATTAAAGCTCTGGCTTTAACTAAATCTAAACCATCAATCTGTGTGGACACTCATCGTGACTATCTTCGTATAAGGAGGTGATCCAGCCCCAGGTTCCCCTAGGGCTACCTTGTTACGACTTCACCCCAGTCATGAACCACAAAGTGGTGAGCGTCCTCCCCGAAAGGTTAAACTACCCACTTCTTTTGCAGCCCACTCCCATGGTGTGACGGGCGGTGTGTACAAGGCCCGGGAACGTATTCACCGTGACATTCTGATTCACGATTACTAGCGATTCCGACTTCATGGAGTCGAGTTGCAGACTCCAATCCGGACTACGACGCACTTTTTGGGATTCGCTCACTATCGCTAGCTTGCTGCCCTCTGTATGCGCCATTGTAGCACGTGTGTAGCCCTACTCGTAAGGGCCATGATGACTTGACGTCGTCCCCACCTTCCTCCGGTTTATCACCGGCAGTCTCCCTGGAGTTCCCGACATTACTCGCTGGCAAACAAGGATAAGGGTTGCGCTCGTTGCGGGACTTAACCCAACATTTCACAACACGAGCTGACGACAGCCATGCAGCACCTGTCTCAGAGCTCCCGAAGGCACACCTGCGTCTCCGCTGGCTTCTCTGGATGTCAAGAGTAGGTAAGGTTCTTCGCGTTGCATCGAATTAAACCACATGCTCCACCGCTTGTGCGGGCCCCCGTCAATTCATTTGAGTTTTAATCTTGCGACCGTACTCCCCAGGCGGTCTACTTAACGCGTTAGCTCCGAAAGCCACGGCTCAAGGCCACAACCTCCAAGTAGACATCGTTTACGGCGTGGACTACCAGGGTATCTAATCCTGTTTGCTCCCCACGCTTTCGCATCTGAGTGTCAGTGTCTGTCCAGGGGGCCGCCTTCGCCACTGGTATTCCTTCAGATCTCTACGCATTTCACCGCTACACCTGAAATTCTACCCCCCTCTACAGCACTCTAGTTCACCAGTTTCAAATGCAGTTCCGAGGTTGAGCCCCGGGCTTTCACATCTGACTTAATGAACCACCTGCATGCGCTTTACGCCCAGTAATTCCGATTAACGCTCGCACCCTCCGTATTACCGCGGCTGCTGGCACGGAGTTAGCCGGTGCTTCTTCTGTTGCTAACGTCAAGATGCGCAGCTATTAACTACACACCCTTCCTCACAACTGAAAGTACTTTACAACCCGAAGGCCTTCTTCATACACGCGGCATGGCTGCATCAGGCTTGCGCCCATTGTGCAATATTCCCCACTGCTGCCTCCCGTAGGAGTCTGGACCGTGTCTCAGTTCCAGTGTGGCTGATCATCCTCTCAGACCAGCTAGGGATCGTCGCCTTGGTGAGCCATTACCTCACCAACTAGCTAATCCCACCTAGGCATATCTTGACGCGAGAGGCCCGAAGGTCCCCCTCTTTGGCCCGTAGGCATTATGCGGTATTAGCCATCGTTTCCAATGGTTATCCCCCACATCAAGGCAATTTCCTAGGCATTACTCACCCGTCCGCCGCTCGACGCCCATTAACGCACCCGAAGGATTGTTAGTGTCGTTTCCGCTCGACTTGCATGTGTTAGGCCTGCCGCCAGCGTTCAATCTGAGCCATGATCAAACTCTTCAATTTAAGATTTTGTGACTCAACGAATACTGACTTCAAAACTAATATTTACCGAAGTAAACATGTAATTCTAAAGCTATTACCATTCCAATAGAATGGTAATGAATTGACTGTGCCAAATAACCGAAGTTATTCGTATTGGTCACTCAGTTCATTGAAATCAAGTTTGTTACCGAAGTAACTGTTATTACGCTCTTTCGAAAAAGAACCAATAACGTTTTGATATTCATCAACGAGTGCCCACACAGATTGATAGGTTTAAATTGTTAAAGAGCGCTAGCGTTTTGTGATTTGCATCTCAGTCGCTAGGGGTGCGTACTATACCTGCACCACTTAGAGAGTCAAGGGTTATTTTAAAACTCTTATTCTCTACCGATTTCGCTGTGTGACTTTCGTCTCACTCCTTGTCGGTGAGGCGGCATTATAGAGAGTTCGACATAGAGCACAAGAGCTTTTTCGAATAAAAGTTTTGTTCGCCTAAAAAGCCACCACATCCGCATTTTTCGAATAAAAACTAAACATTTGAGACGTATCACAGCAATACATTGGCAAAATGGAAGCCATGAACGTAAGATTCATGTGTCTATTTTGTTAATGGTAGATGCGTATATTTCGTTTATTAATATGTAGTATTCCGATATGAACTCAAAAAAATCGATGTTGTTAATTGTCGCGCTAGCTGTATTGGGCGGCATTGTTTTCTCTCAGGTAGATATATCGCCTGCAATTACCTTTATCCTTGGTGTCTTGGCTTCCGCTTTTGTTGTTAATTTTTCAAGCACCAACTCAAAATCAGAGTCAGAACCTAAGGCTTCAACAAAAACACTTTATGTGGGTAACCTTCCATACAAAGCGAATGAATCACATGTACGTGAATTGTTCTCTGAATATGGTGAAGTATTTGCTGTACGTCTAATGAAAGACAAGCGGACTGGTAAAAGAAGAGGTTTTGGATTTGTTGTTATGGCAAGTAATGATGTGAATCATGCTATTTCAGAACTTAACGATAAAGATTACATGCAACGTACTTTAAAAGTACGCGTTGCAAACGATCCTAAACATCCAGAAACGGACGAAGCTGAACTGAGCTAAACCCTAACTGCTTCAGCATACTATTTAGTGCACTTTCTTTTTTAGGAAGTGCACTACAAAAAGCCTCACGCACTCCCCCTTCTTCTGTACTGCTCTCTAAATCCAATAAACCTTGAACCCGCTTAGCAATAGCCTTACCTGAATCAATCAACACAACGTTTTTACCTAGTACTTGCTGAATCTCTGATTTGATCAGGGGAAAATGAGTGCACCCTAAAACAGCCACATCAATTGTGTTGATCATTGGTTGGAGGATTTGCTGCAGCTCTTCAAGGTTAATCGCCTCTCCTCGGAGTTTATCTTCGGCCATATCCACCAGCTGAGTAGAACCTAAAAGCTCAACTCTTTTATTACTAGAGAAGTTTTTTATGAGCTCGTGTGTGTATTCACGAGTAATCGTTGCGGGTGTTGCTATAAGACCAACGGCTTTATTGGCAAGTAGGGATGCAGGCTTGATTGCCGGAACAACCCCGACAATAGGGATTGGGTTATTAGCTCGAAGTGTAGGTAACACAATCGTACTTGCGGTATTACAGGCTATCACCACAATATCAATAGTGTGGCTAGCCACAAAACTGGCAACGATGCTTTGAACTCTGTGGATAAGGACTTGCTGATCGAGCTCACCGTATGGGTAAGCCTCGTTATCGAATACATAAGTATAGTTATGATTCGGTAGTAACTGGCTTATCTCCTTATATACAGATAGTCCACCCACTCCAGAATCAAAGACCAATATATTTTTTTGCAGACTATCCGACACGACGATTACCTATAATAAGTTTCGCTGCAATGATACTCCTTCGCTTAGTTTTCGCCAATCATCACTCTACATAATGCAAGCTTGATAACGTTGATGAACAAAGCGCTCACCTTGCTCTACATTTTCTAGCTCTATCTTAAGCTTACCTTTAAAGCATGGCGCTGACGTCACTAAGGTGTGGAACTCACCATCTTCGCCACATGGATCGACATGAATCGGTAAGCTGTCTATTAGGTCAAGCGTGTATTCTTTCCCGCAATAGCTCATATCTAATGCATCGTTATCGACCGTGACGAGAAAGGTTTCGATTCCTCTGTCTATTATTTCACTCGCAAGTGCCTGACTGCTCTCTCCCATTAGAGGGAACACACACTCCCAACCGGCAGGTTCTATATAGCTTCTTCGGTAATCAGCAATACCATTGCAAAACATGTCTCCAAACGCGACCGCATCGATTGATAGGCCAGAACCTTTAAGTGCCGAGACAATCGTACTTTGGTAAACCTCATTACTGGGGAAGACTTCCGGTAGCTCAATCATAATTAATGGTAAACCGATCAATCTAGCTTGCATTGCAACTACCTCAATAGGAGTTACTTGGAAAGGAACTTCATCTCCAACATATGTCGTATAGAGAGCAACAACTTCATGCTCGGTGCTTTCAAGTAGGCGCTCTAACGTTAACGTAGAGTCTTTACCTGACGACCAACTTATGACGACTTTCTTTTTCATTGATATATCCAATAAGAAAAAACCGCCCGAAGGCGGTTTGCATACCAGTTAGAACTGGTATGAAGCATTTAGGTAGTATGCTTGATCTTGCGTTTCATACTTATCCACCGTTTGGTATTGAGTATTAAACAAGTTTTCAACTTTAGCTCGTAGTTTCCATTGTTCGGTCAACTGGTAAGCTAGTGTAAAGTTCACGAGGCTATACGGTTCAAGTTCCACCGTATTTTTTGCATCGTCATAGCGTTTACCTTGATACTGATAGCTCAAATCACCACGCCAGTCATTGTGTTCATAGCTGACCAACCATTTCGCTGCAAAGTTTGCTCTACGAGACAGCTCTTTATCTTGAATGTCTTCTGGTTGACCATAACCAGCAACATTGATTTTGTTGTTATGGTCTAGGAAGTCTAGCGACACTGAGTGTGAAATCACGCCGGTCTCAAACTGCGAGCTTACTTCAATACCACGTATTGTCGCATCAGAATTCTTTAAAGCTTCACCTTTTGACTGATAACTTACCAAATTAGTAATTTTATTTGAATAACCTACAACGCGTATATCTGATACGTCAGAGAAGAACTCAAATCCAGCCTCAAAACTCAAAGACTCTTCTGGTTTCAAGTCACTCTTACCATAGCCAGGCCAGAATAAGTCATTGTATGTCGGAGCTCGAAAGGCAGTACCACCAGACGCAATCAAACGCCAATTCTGATTAACAAGATAACCAGTTCCTAGCTGCCATGTCGACTTTCCGCCATAGACTTCGTTGTCATCATGACGAACACTTGCTTCAATTTGCAGACCTGAATTGTCATAGAAAGCCGAAGCGAATACTGCATTATTCTTACGACTAGTACCGTCATATTTCTGGTAGCTATTGCTGCTCCAAATTTTGGAATCAGCCACGGTATCTTTGGTTAGATCTACGCCAGCATTAAGTGCAAAGCTCTCAGATAGCTGATAAGAGTTCAGCCAGTTAAGAGCATGGCGGTCAGTGATTAAGTGGCTACCCGGAACTTGACCGCCTTTATTGTTACTATCGTCGCGGTTAGTTGATACAGACAAAGATGAACGATACTTCTCACCATTATATGCAACAAGCGCTGCGTAGTTGAAAAGAATAGATTCTTGCTCATCAGCTGATAGCTTACCTGTTGAAAAGTCCTTATAACTTTCATATTCAGTCACGCCTTTATGATAGAAGCCCATCACTTTGGCAGACCACTCAGGTGAAAAGTTTGTCCCAACCTCAAGCGTTAAGTCTTGACGGCTATAGCCATCTTCATCAGGTTGAACCGGGCCAGTGCCTACGACATCAAAACCATCTGACGCTTCAGTGTTTACAGACATATTGATCCAAGAGTTCTGACCAACTTTAGAGCTCACACCAGCTGCGCCTTGGCGATAGTTGTCAGTACCAGCTCCAATTTGAACTGTACCTGAGTCAACATCAGCCCCTGATGAAGTAATAATGTTAATTACGCCACCTATTGCATCAGCACCATATACCGCAGCACGAGCACCTTTTACTAACTCGATACGTTCAACACCGCTTAGAGGAATAGCAGAGAAGTTCGCACTACCAGTTGTCGCACTACCAATTCTCACCCCGTTATAGAGGACAATGCTTTGATTCGAAGAGGTACCGCGGACAAAGACTGAACTGTTTTGTCCACGTCCGCCATTTTGCGTTACTTGCACACCAGGTAACAATGCTAAAGCTTCCGTTAGAGATTTGATTTGCAGATTATCAATTTGCTCTTTAGTCACAATGTCGACCGTTGCTGTAACTTGACCCACAGACTGCTCAAAACGGTTAGCCGTAACGACCATGGTTTCGTCAGCAGATGCTTCTTGTGCGTGTAAATTGGAGATAGGTGAAAGCAGCGATGCTACAGCAACCGCTAAAAGGGATTTGTTCATATTGTGATCCTAAATCGCGTAAAGTCCTACCAAGCCACATTATGTGGCTTGGCCGCTGGCAGGTATTCGGACTCAAGAGCACAACCTTTCGGTTACCTAATATTCGACTTCCCACAAAATGCTATTTGCAGTGTCTATGAATACTCGTTCTCTTTTACCGCTGCGCGTCAGTTCTGGATTCCCACCAGATTCCCTTTCAGCCATCTATACATCTAGATAGCACCAGCTTGCAAAGATGTTATTAAGCTATCTTTCTTTTGTCCAGTCAATATTCAAAATTTCCGTGCTACAAAACTTTAGTGATATTACATTGCTATTATTTACGAACGATCTTTTACTCATTGTTAGGACAACACTGGACATAGTGCTGAGATTGAATAAAATCTGCGCTCTTGATTTAAAAGCACGACAGCAAAAGGCATAACAATGGCGAATTTAGAAGTAAACCCGCAACGCTACCAAGAACAACTCGTAGAAAAGACTGAGCGTCTTACTGAAATGTTCTCAGAATATAATGTGCCTGAGTTGGAAGTGTATGAATCTCCAGAGCAACACTACCGCATGCGTGCTGAATTCCGTGTGTGGCATGAAGGTGACGATATGTATTACGTCATGTTCAATCAAGAGACTAAAGAAAAATACCGTGTCGACCAGTTCCCAGCGGCTAGCCGCCTGATCAACGATCTAATGCCTCTCTTAACGGATGCAATGAAAGACAACCATTCTCTGCGCCATAAGCTCTTCCAAGTCGATTTCCTTTCGACTTTAAGTGGTGAGATTTTGGTGTCACTGCTTTACCACCGCCAATTGGGTGAACAGTGGATTCAAGATGCTAAAGCACTTAAGCAGCAATTAAACGATGAAGGTTTTAACCTAAACCTGATCGGCCGTGCGCGTAAGATGAAAATCGTACTGGACCGCGACTACGTTATTGAAAAGCTAGATGTGAATGGTGATAGCTACATCTACCAGCAAGTTGAGAACAGCTTTACCCAACCAAACGGTAAAGTAGCAGAAAAAATGTTGGAGTGGGCAGTCGACTGTACTCAAGACAGCAAAGGCGACTTGCTTGAACTTTACTGTGGTAACGGTAACTTCTCACTAGCACTGGCACAGAACTTCGAACGTGTACTGGCAACAGAACTAGCGAAGCCGTCAGTAGAATCTGCGCAATACAACATCGCAGCCAACAAGATTGAAAATGTTCAGATCATCCGCATGTCTGCGGAAGATTTTACCGTAGCAATGGAAGGCAAGCGTGAATTCCGTCGCCTACAACAAGCAAACATCGATCTGAAGAGTTACAACTGCAACACTATTTTTGTTGATCCACCACGTTCAGGTATGGATGTGGATACTTGTAAGATGGTTCAAGGTTACGAGCGCATCATGTACATCTCTTGTAACCCTGAAACTTTGAAAGAGAACCTAGATATTCTAAGCGAAACGCACGATATCACTCGTTTTGCTCTATTTGACCAGTTCCCTTACACGCACCATATGGAAGCCGGTGTATTCCTAGAGCGTAAAGCGTAAGCCTCGCTCTCTAGATCAACGTTGAAGCTAAACAGCAGATACAAAAAAACGAGCCAATTGGCTCGTTTTTTTATTTATACGTTGGTTTAAGCGGTTTTACCGATAAAGCCTAGCTTCTTACCTACCCAAGCGAGCAGTAGCATCGCGACGATAATCGCAAAGAAATTTGACCCGGCATCAGGGTGCTGTGCTTTCACAAAAGCCGAGTGGCCAAATGCACCTACAAAGAAGCAAGCTAAACCCACTAACGGAATATCTTCAGATACTGGATTTGTTAGGTATTCTTGGTATAGCGCTTGTACAGCCAACACTAAAGCAATCAGCGGGAAAATAGAGAAGCCCACTTCGCTCATTGTTACCCAAGATAACAGTGCATCACCACATACACCTGCTACAACAGCAAGTACGAGTGTCTTTTTTTCAGAACCACGGTTTACAGTATTATTTTCATTCGACATTATTCAATCCCGCCTTTTAATCGGTTACGTTCACGTTCTTTACGATACCAAAAAGCTCCTTTGGCCATCATTCGCAATTGCATGATCAAACGCTCAGCCAATTCATCTCGCTGACGTCGATCTAAATCTAATGCTTCTGCCCCTGAGTTAAAAACTAAGATGACGGAGGCTTCCGCTTGAGTAAAAGCTTCGTCTCTTGTCATTCCTGTTGTGATTAAATATTCGGTTAACTCAGCAGAGAAGTGCTGTATCTCACGAGCTACCGCGGCACGAAACTCAAATGAGGTTCCTGAGCGCTCCCGCAATAACAGTCTGAATACGTTTGGACTGCTTTCAATGAATTCCATAAAGGTTTCAACCGATGTGCGAATCACGCTGCCTTCTTTTACTATGCGTTGCCTAGCTTGACGCATCAACTGACGCAACAATAAGCCACCTTCATCAACCATAGTTAAGCCAAGCTCATCCATGTCTTTGAAGTGGCGATAAAAGGAAGTCGGAGCTATTCCAGCCTCACGAGCGACTTCTCTCAAGCTTAGATTAGAAAAACTACGATCGGCACTGAGTTGGCTAAATGCCGCATCGATTAAGCTACGACGAGTCTTTTCTTTTTGCTGTGCGCGAATGCCCATTGGTTTCATACTTTATCAACATCTTCTTTTACAGCCTAAACAGGCATGTCTAATACTCTATCCAATATAACGCGAATCACTTACTTATATAAGGCACTCTGGTTATATAAGACACTAAACACACCTCTTTGTTCACGTATCAAAGTAAATACGTTCAAAGAAAACATTTCAATATCCGCACCGTCATTTGGAGACATACGACATACCAAATATTATTTTTTCAGTAGCATGACGTGATCTCACCGACTCTCTGATGCCCTTTTCATGTACCCAAGAACAGAATCAGTTAAAATCTCGCTAAAGCAATGTTAATCAAATATAACAAGGAAGATATCTATGCCACACTCCAACCACTTTGATGTAATCGTAATTGGTAGTGGCCCCGGAGGAGAAGGGGCAGCGATGGGGTTAACCAAAGCAGGGTTGAACGTTGCAATCATTGAAAAAGAGAGCAGCGTTGGTGGTGGTTGTACCCACTGGGGGACCATTCCTTCCAAAGCACTGCGTCATGCCGTAAGCCGTATAATTGAATTCAACAGTAACCCTCTGTTTTGTCAGAACAACAAAAGTATCCACTCAACATTTTCCAATATTCTGGGGCATGCTAAATCGGTCATAGACAAACAGACTCGACTACGCCAAGGTTTCTACGATCGCAACCAATGCACGTTAGTCTTCGGTACTGCACGTTTTATCGACACCCACACCATATCTGTAATGCAAAGTGACGGCACTGAAGAACATTACAGTGCAGACAAATTTGTTATCGCGACAGGTTCTCGTCCTTATCAACCAGACAATGTCGACTTCCTGCATGAACGTGTCTACGACAGCGATTCGATTCTTTCTCTGAAACACGACCCTCAGCACATCATCATCTATGGTGCTGGTGTTATCGGCTGTGAATATGCCTCTATATTTCGCGGTTTAGGCGTTAAAACCGATCTCATTAATACTCGCGATCGCCTGTTGTCCTTCTTAGATAACGAAACCTCAGATGCACTTTCTTACCACTTCTGGAACAGTGGTGTTGTTATTCGTAACGATGAGACCTTTGAGAAAATTGAAGGCACTGATGACGGCGTAATCATTCACCTAGAGTCAGGTAAGAAAATGCGTGCCGACTGTCTACTGTATGCCAATGGCCGAACGGGTAATACTGACAAGCTGAACCTTGGTGCGGTTGGCTTAGAAGCGGACTCTCGTGGACAAGTATCAGTCAACAGCAACTACCAAACCAGTGTTGAACATGTTTACGCTGTCGGTGATGTAATTGGGTATCCTAGCCTAGCAAGTGCTGCTTATGATCAAGGTCGATTCGTGGCTCAAGCCGTGGTGAAAGGTGAAGCCGAACGACACCTTATCGAAGACATTCCAACAGGCATCTACACCATCCCAGAGATCAGCTCTGTTGGTAAAACCGAGCAAGAGCTTACCGCAGCTAAAGTTCCGTATGAAGTGGGACGTTCTTCATTCAAGCACTTAGCTCGTGCTCAAATCGCAGGTAAAGATATTGGTAGCTTGAAGATACTCTTCCATCGTGAGACCAAAGAGATTTTGGGCATTCACGTGTTTGGTGAACGTGCTGCTGAAATCATTCATATCGGCCAAGCGATCATGGAACAGAAAGGTGAAGCCAACACCATCGAGTACTTTGTGAATACCACATTTAACTACCCAACGATGGCCGAAGCGTATCGCGTAGCAGCGCTTAACGGACTTAACCGTTTGTTCTAAACAAAGAACCAACAGAACTATTTGACCACCTGTAGGCCAAATACATAAACAGTAAGCCATGAGCTTGCTGTTTTCATTTAAACTACTGAATTATATATCTATGCGAGTAATTAGAACATGATAGTCTAAATACCTTTTTATCTGCACAGCTTCTATTTATCGCTCCCTGAACTAAGCTATGCAAACTAAGCGAGAAACTCACCCTTCTTCCACTGAGAAACAAACAACACACCAAGACCAATGCCACGCATCGCCATAAAGCTCAACATTGCTAGCCACAGCGCATGATTCTCTAAACCTGATGCTAAGTAGAAAATTACGAAGAAACTGCAGGTAGCCACAAACATACTATTACGCATATCTTTGCCCTTGGTTGCGCCCACGAAGATACCGTCCAGCAAGAAGCACCACATAGAAATGAGCGGCATCGCAATCAACCACGGTAGGTAAACTTCAGCCTGAGTCTTCACTTCTGGGATGGTGGTGATCATATTAATCAAGCTAGACCCAACAATCGCGAACGCTATGGTCAGTACCAAACAAATATTGAAGCTCCAGAAGAAAGTGCCAATCAAAGACTGATTTAACTCTTCTTTATCTCTCGCGCCAATCGCCTTTCCGACCATAGCTTCCATTGCATAAGCAAAACCATCCATCCCATAAGAGATGATCATCAAGAAACTCATCAACACTGCATTGGCTGCCACAACATCATCGCCAAAGCTTGCACCTTGGAAGGTCATGAAAGTGAAAGTCGCTTGTAGGCATAGTGAACGAAGGAAGATATCGCGATTCAGTTTTACGAAACGACTCAAACCTTGGCTGGTTTTCTTAAGCAGATCCCATGGCGATGGTAACTGCTTTCTCAACCAGATTCGGTAAATACAAATCAGGCCAAATGTTAGACCGGCATAATCAGCCATTACAGATGCCAATGCTGCACCTTCGACTTGCCATTCTAAACCGATAACAAAAACGATATCCAAAACGATATTGGTGACATTGGTGATGATCACCATCCACATTGGCGCTTTGGCATTTTGAGTCCCGAGTAGCCAACCTAAAATTACAAAGTTAGTCAGCGCAGCAGGTGCACTCCAAGCGCGGATAGAGAAGTACTGTAGGCCATAATGTTTGACTTGCTCACTGGCACTGCTCAATGAGAAAACCGCATCCGCAACAAAGCTGTGCAATAGTAAAAATACACCTGCAAAGCCTAAAGCCATGGTCACGCCTTGCACGAAAACCAAGCCAAGCTGCTTGCCATCGTCCGCACCATAAGATTGTGCGGCTAGCCCAGTCGTCGACATGCGTAAGAAACCGAGCAGCCAAAAGGTCACGTTGATCATTGTGCCACCCAGCGCCACACCACCTAAATACCAAGAATGTTCCAGATGACCGATAACCGCAGCATCGACTAAGCCCAACAGTGGAACCGTAATATTGGAAAGAACCATAGGGATCGCGAGCAACAGCACTTTTTTGTGCATCGCCTGATTGGATAAAATTTGAAAAATGGTTTGGGGATTAAATAACTTCACGATCACCTCTGAGATTAGAGGCGATAGTTTAACCTAGTGAGTGGGCTTTCACTATGTTGTGGAATTTTACTTATAGCGGCTATGTACTCAGCTATTCGAAATACAGAGTCTCTAGAATTACCATTTAACGAGTACTAATTGCGGCGTTAAACGCTTTTTTACCTGAGAGATCTTACAAAGGAGTCGTTGCCACAACTTCCAACGATTACACTGCTGGTCAAGTGGAGAAAACGCTTTTACCCATTGTGCCCATGGCAACCAATTGAGGACGCTGTCTATCGGAGAAGATAAGCCATGTGCGTATTTTCCAGAACCGAGCTTTTGCCCCAGAGCACTAGAGCTTTTATCTCCAGCTAACACTAAACACGCATGTGCGTGGGTAAAATAACGGCTCAAAGACTGAATAAAGTTCGCCGTCTGCTGTTCATTGCAATCCAGTAGAGCATGTTCACACACCACCATCACCGAAGCTTGTTCTGGAATATTAAGTTCATCCAACCAAGTCAGGTCATCCACCGAACCACACTCTAAACGGTAGCGTTCATTCTTGTGGAACAGGCGTTGTCTCCAAACTAGATTCTCGGTTACATCCAATTCAACCCAGTGACAACGGCCGTTATCTAAACGGTAGAAACGGGTATCGAGGCCTGCCCCAACATTGATAATCCAAGCATCTGGGTTGTGAGATAGAAATTGTTGAACTTGAGCGTCACAAAGTTGAGTCAGTGTTGCGTAGAGAAGTTGTTGCTGATCGAGTTCGCCAGTCAGACATTCAGGTGCGAGTTGGCAACGCTTGCAAGCTTGCGCTGCGATAGGGTCATAAACGAGACCATCATCGGCTAAGCTTTCTCGACTGCGAAACCAAAGGTGTTGAACAAGATTGGTCGGGACTTGGAATTCTTGATGTGCCGACCCTTGATCAGAAGAAGCCTTTTGAACAGAAGATCGCGGCTTAGGAATAAGCGGCTTCATTTGAGGTTTGGTTGGATTTGGCATCATCATCTTCCTTGTATCTCGACAAAGAAGATGATAATGAATATCAATTACAATAACAAGTTATTGAGAGTAAATATCAACAAGCTGTTTGCACTGACTACATCCAGTCGGTGTTACGAATAATACCAACCGCAAGTCCTTCAATAGACAAGTGTTGAGATTCTAGATCGACATGGATAGGAGAAAACTCTTCATTTTCAGCGTGTAACAGTACCGTTGAACCTTTACGTTCTAGGCGTTTTACCGTTACATCATCATCGACACGAGCCACGACAACTTGTCCATCACGCACGTCTTGTGTTTTATGCACGGCCAGTAAATCGCCATCCATAATACCGATGTCTTTCATACTTTCGCCATTTACGCGAAGTAAGAAGTCAGCTTGTGGCTTAAACATACCTGGGTCAACTTGGTAATGCATTTCTACATGCTCTTGAGCCAAAATAGGCTCGCCAGCGGCAACTTGACCAATCAAGGGTAAACCTTGCTCTTCGTTCGCTGCATCTTCTAGCAAAATACGAATACCGCGAGACGCACCCGGGATAATCTCAATCGCTTCTTTACGAGCAAGAGCTTTCAAATGTTCTTCTGCTGCATTTGCAGAGCGGAAGCCAAGTTCACGTGCGATTTCTGCACGAGTCGGTGGCATACCGCAATCTTCGATCTTACTTTTGATAAGGTCAAAAACTTGTTGCTGGCGGGGCGTTAACGGCTTCATGATTCACCTGTCTTTTTATACAGTTGACTGTGAGTATATCCAGTAACTGAACAAAAGCAAAGCAATTGGTTGTTTTTAGTTCATTTTTAGCGAATTACAAAAATAAGATCTCTAACCACACGTAACCAGCTAATACTAAACAGATAAAAACGGCAGCTGAGCCAACATCTTTCGCCATCCCAGAAAGCTCATGATGTTCGCTACCTATTCGGTCAACGACCGCTTCAATCGCGGTATTGATCAACTCGACAACCATCACCAACACGACTGCTGAAATCATCAAGATTCGCTCAACTTGGTTTACATCTAAGTAGAACGCCAACGGAATAAGCACTGCGGCCATGAAGACTTCTTGTCGAAATGCAGCCTCGTTTTTAAACGAGCTCGTGATACCTTGCCATGAAAAGCCCGCCGCTTTGATGATACGTTTGAATCCGGTGTTTGATTTTTTGGTCATTTTTAACCCTATACTCAATCAGTCGATGAATGATTTTCCACAAACTTAACGGCAATATGACTATTTCCATTAAAAGGTTAGACCAGTTTCTGGTATTCTTGCATCGATTAAATTTACGCCTAGGCTTATCCCTATTTCACTCATAGGATTTATCCTTTCATTATAGAAATAGAGATACGCTTGAGCACATTGAAATAACTATTGAGGCAGTGAACCTATATGTCTTCTGGACAATCTTTTTCACGTTCATTAATGAAGCTACCTTTATCCCTATTGGTAAAGAGCACATCAATCCCTTCAAACCCTGTAGAGGATTTGAACATTGATTTGAGCAAACCGATTGTATACGCCTTACCGTTTCGCTCAAGTGTAGACATTCTTACATTGCAAAAACATGCACTTGAACTAGGGTTACCTGATCCGTTGAGCAAACTTGAAATCAATGGCAAATCACTGCAACGCTACGTTTTTATCTCTTCTCGCAAAACTCTACTGCAAGACGATGATTATGTACCAAGCTCATCAATTGAAGTCTTCTCTGAACTGCTGTCACTGCATGCAGAAGACTCTGAGCTCGACGTTCAAGTTATCCCTGCCACCGTATTGTGGGGTCGAAAGCCTGGTAAAGAGAATAACCAGAAGCCTTACCTACAAGCAATGAACGGCTTAGAGAAATCGAAAGCTGTATTGCTAGCAGGTCGTGACTGTCTGGTTCGCTTTAGCCCAGTGGTATCTCTACGATACATGGCTAACTCACACGGCACCGACAGCACCATCGCGCATAAACTGGCGCGCGTGGCACGCATTCACTTCTCTCGTCAAAAGCTTGCAGCATCGGGCCCAAATCTACCAAGCCGCCAAGCTCTGTTCGACCGCCTGCTAAAGTCAGAAGCAATCAAAAAGGCGATAGAAGATGAAGCTGAATCAAAAAATATTTCCATAGAGAAAGCGAGCAAAGAAGCTCAAGACATCATGGATGAGATCGCAGCTAACTTCTCTTACTCGCTGATTAAACGCGGTGAGAAGATTCTTGGTTGGTTGTGGAATAAGTTGTACCAAGGCCTGCATATTAGCAACGCTTCAACCGTTCGTAAGCTGGCTCAAGATGGTCACGAGATCGTTTATGTACCTTGTCATCGTAGTCACATGGATTACTTACTACTTTCTTATGTGCTTTATCATGAAGGCATGGTGCCTCCGCACATCGCAGCAGGTATCAACCTGAACTTCTTCCCTGCCGGTCCTATTTTCCGTCACGGCGGTGCGTTCTTTATTCGTCGTAGCTTCAAAGGCAACAAGTTGTACTCGACTATTTTTCGCGAATACCTAGCGGAATTATTCGCTAAGGGTTACTCGGTAGAATACTTCAGTGAAGGTGGTCGCTCTCGTACAGGTCGTCTATTGCAGGCGAAAACCGGCATGCTAGCGATGACAATCCAAGCCATGCTGCGCGGCATGAACCGTCCGGTGACTTTGGTTCCTGTATACATCGGCTATGAGCACGTAATGGAAGTCGCGACCTACGCGAAAGAACTTCGTGGTAAGCGTAAAGAGAAAGAAAACGCGAGCCTAGTGATTCGTACGATTCGTAAGCTGCGTAACTTTGGTAAAGGCTACGTGAACTTCGGTGAGCCAATTCAGCTTAACCAATATCTGAACGAACATGCTCCTGAGTGGACTAAAGATATCGACCCAATGGGAACCAGCAAACCACAATGGATGAACCCGGTGGTTAATGACTTGGCAACCAAAATGATGACGCACATTAACGATGCGGCAGCGACCAATGCCCTGACTCTTTGTGCAACGGCGCTATTGGCTTCTCGACAGCGCGCATTGTCTCGTGACTCTTTGGTTTCTCAGATCAACTGCTACCTGTCTTTACTTAAGAATGTGCCTTATTCAGGTACATTCACAGTGCCTAAAGACAGCGCTGAAGACTTAGTAAAACACGCAGAGTCATTGAACAAGTTCTTAATTGAATCAGACACTATGGGCGACATCATTTCGCTTGATCGTCACCAATCGATTCTGATGACCTACTATCGTAATAACATCATTCACTTGTTTGCATTGCCATCATTGATCGCTCAGATGACCATTCGTCAGCACGGTTTATCAATCGACGCTATTCAAGAAAATGTTGCAGCTATCTACCCATTCTTAAAGAAAGAGTTATTTTTAAGCTACGACGAAGATCAGCTTGAAAGCGTGGTTGCGAACATCATTGATGAGCTAGTCGGTCAAGGTATGCTTGTTGTGTCGAACAACCAAGTAACGATCAACCAGTCAAACAGCCAAGCACTGATGCTACTAGGCCGTACGATTTCAGAAACGCTCCAGCGCTACTCAATTGCTCTGAACCTATTGGCAGAGAATCCTGATCTAGATAAGTCAGACCTTGAGCAGAAGAGCCAAGACATCGCACAGCGACTGGGTCGCCTACAAGGTATCAACGCACCGGAGTTCTTCGATAAAGGCGTGTTTGCGTCGATGTTCGCAACTCTGAAACAGCAGCAATATCTGGATAACGATGGTAACTGTGATTTAGAAAAGACTCAGCAATTCGCTAAACTTCTCTACTCAATGCTTTACCCTGAAGTACGTTTGACGATTCAAGAGAGTATCCACCAAGCAGAATAATCTCTTGGTTAGCATTCACTTTAATCACTAGACTGAATACGATCAAAAAAGGCACCCAATGGGCTGTCTCTTATACACAAATCCCTAAGCCACGCTTAGGGATTTTTTTTGAACTATTTTTAGGTTTCATGATCTGATCATCTAAGCAATGACAAGGATGATTATCATGACCTATATAGAGCCTACCCTTTGGGCACAAAAACAGTTCGGTCAAGCCCACCTTAATGACCCTAGACGCACTCAAAGACTCGTTGCTCTCGCAGCCTCACTGGCCGAGCAACCTGGTGTACCCGTCTCGAAACTCATTATCTCCCCTGCTGAAATGGAAGGGGCTTATCGCTTCATCCGTAATGAGCAAATCAAAGCAGAAGATATCGCAGAAGCGGGTTTTTATGTCACCGCACAAGAAGCATTAGAGCAACAAACACTTCTTGCCTTAGAAGACACCACTTCTCTCAGTTACTCCCATCGTAGCATTCGAGATGAACTCGGGCATTCCAATCAAGGCAATCGACATCGCGCCATGTTCGTACACTCAACCTTACTTTTTGCTCCCGATACTCAATCTGTTATTGGTTTAATTGAACAACAGCGCTGGACTCGTGATATAGAAAAGCGAGGTCAAAGGCACCAGCATGCGACTCGACCATACAAAGAGAAAGAAAGTTATAAGTGGGAACAAGCCTCTCGCCATGTCGCTGAGCGACTTGGCGATAAAATTTCGGATGTCATTTCTGTGTGTGATAGAGAAGCAGACCTATTTGAATACCTCACTTACAAGCGAGAGCAACAACAGAGATTCCTCGTTCGCTCAATGCAAAGCCGCTGTATTGAAGAGCATGATAATCGTCTTTATAGCTATGCCTCTACCCTGTTATCAGCCGGAGAGAAAGTGCTCGAAATACCGCAAAAAGGCGGTCGTAAAGCTCGCAAGGCTCATTTAGATATCAAATATGCCCCCGTGACACTCAAGTCTCCTGCTAACAAGAAAGAGTTCGATAACATTCCGCTTTACTACGTGGGATGTATAGAACAAGGAGAGAGTGATAATAAGCTCGCATGGCACTTACTGACTTCAGAGCCGATAACGAGCAAGGAAGAGGCACTCAAAATCGTCAGTTATTATGAGCGGCGCTGGCTAATAGAAGATTTTCATAAAGTCTGGAAAAGTGAAGGGACTGAAGTTGAGCAACTGAGAATGCAAAGTAAGGATAACTTAGAAAGGCTCAGCGTCGTTTTGGCTTTTATCGCGACTCGGTTACTCCAGTTGAGGTTTATGAATGAATCAGACGAGTTATCTAAGACCAGTTGTGAGCAGGTATTAAAAGGCAAAGCGTGGAAGTTAATGTGGCTCAAGTTGGAGAGTAAAAAACTACCGAAAGAAGCGCCTAATATATCATGGGCTTACAACGGTATTGCTCGGTTAGGTGGTTGGAAGAATACCAAGCGAACAGGTCGCGCTTCTATAAAGACGTTATGGCAAGGATGGTTTAGGTTACAAACCATCCTTGAAGGGTATGAACTCGCTAAGTCTCTTGATTAACCAGACTTGTGATCAAGAGACAGCCCAATGGGTGCCTTTTTCTTTAGCGTTCGTTTACTTGTAAAGCTGATGCTTACCAGAAGGTAATGAACAAGCCTACAGTCACCGCCATTCCAACATAGTTATTGTTCAAAAAGGCTTGGAAGCAAAGGTCTCGATCGCGGTGACGCATCAGATGCTGTTGATACACGAACAAGCTTCCCGAAACTAACAATGCCCAGTAGAACGTATCACCGAGTTGGTAGTGCATTCCCAATGCAATCAGCATCGCCAGTGTAACTAACTGCAGCGCGCCCACAATAAGCTTATCAAAACGACCAAATAGAATAGCCGTCGACTTGATACCAATCTTCAGGTCATCGTCTCGGTCAACCATCGCATATTGCGTGTCGTAGGCTATCGTCCACAACGCATTAATCACGAAGATAAACCACACAATGCTTGGCAGTTCATTGGTTTGCGCCGCCCAAGCCATTGGTATTGCCCAACTGAAAGCCAATCCGAGAAACAACTGTGGAAGGTGTGTAAAACGCTTCATGAAAGGATAAATGAACGCTAGACCAACGCCAATAAAAGAGAGCTTAATGGTCAGCGGGTTCATGGTGAGTACCAACAAGAAAGAAACCACAGCTAACACTAGAAAGAGCACAATGGCTTCCTTGCTGGAAACCAAGCCTGAAGGTAATGGACGTTGCTTGGTGCGTTTGACATGACCATCAACTTTACGGTCAGCAAAGTCATTAATCACACAGCCAGCCGATCGCATTAACACCACACCGAGTATGAAAACAACCAAGACATCAAAATCAGGCATGCCTTTCGCAGCAATAATCAGCGACCACAAGGTCGGCCAAAGGAGTAACAGAGTACCAATCGGGCGATTCATTCGCGTCAATTGCCAGTACGCCTTCGCTTTGGTGGCAAGCATTTACACACTCTCCTTAGAGTAAATGGGGGATGTTGGTAAAAAAAGTTCGGCCACAAGCATCGGTTTATGATTCATCCATAATCGAGAACGACGCGCGAGTAATCGCTCATCGCCAGCGATAACCCAACCGACTTGCAGCGCATCTCGCTCTACATTCTCAGCACTGAAAACCGTTAATCCAAGCGGGACATCCCCTTGTTGAGAAAGGTCAGAGTGCTGATGGTCTTCTAGGGTAATTCGAGGTATTAAGGTTCGACCTAACACCCACGGCTCATCATCACCCTTTAAAATCACTTTACGTAGTAAGCAATCATGTGATGATAAAAGGCGTTCTTCGTCCTTCTGCAGAATTGATCGTTCCACAACTTGATTATGAAGCAACTCAACAGACAGGTGCTTGCAGCACTTGCCCAACTTACGGGAAAGCGATCCTTGTTCCATAAGCCACTCTTTGGTGGTTTCATTAGGAAAACTAAATTTTTCTGTGCTTTGCCAATCTACATTCATTAACGAATTTAGATACAATGATATTGACTGATTCATACTAGTATTCAATAGGTGACTTTACACGTACAATAAAGCTTCAATTTTCGAATAAAATTAAAGCGTCCTTCGAATTGTAAACGTATTTAGATTTAGACCGCTCATTGTAACAAGACTAATGCGTTTCGAATATCGCGAATAAACTAAAGAAAAGTCTCAAATATGCACAAACGTTATGTAGCCCAACTATTTATTGCGATTAATCTACTATTTTCAGCATCAAGTTTCGCTGAAGAAGAATCGACACCCAAACTAGCCTACTTCACGCTAGAGCCCGATCTCACCACCAATTTTTACACTAAAGGTAAAAAACTGGGCTATATTCAGGTCCGTCTCGACATAATGGTCGCAAATAGTAATGACTTAGAAGCCATTGAGCATCATCAGCCATTGATTCGTGATGCGGTGATTGAATTACTCGGCAAACAAAATGAAGAAACAATTAAGTCTCTATCCGGTCGTGAAGATTTGAGAAAGTCCTTAGTTGAGCACCTCAATAAGATTTTACTTCCTGAAACAGGTAAAACCCTCATTGCTGACTTATTGTTTACCAAATACCTTTATCAGTAATGATGTAAAAACGATTCCCAATAAAAAAGCGGCTCATCTGGCCGCTTTTTTGTCTCTATCGTTTGGCTACTCACTAGAAAAAATGAGTTAGCTTCTTGCCGAGCTCGGTGCTTTCATCGCATCGATAAAGCCAAGAATGACACCAGCGGCTAGGCCAGCTAAATGCGCTGTATTGGCGATCGCCATAAATGGCTGCATGTACCCAAGCACTAACCACACCAACATAAAGCCGACAATCTGTCTTGGGATACCTAAACCAAGTTGTGGTGCCTTCGCACCGACAACCCATAAGTAACCAACCAAAGCATACACAACACCAGACAAGCCACCGAAGTTCGCCCCTTCAACCCAATACTGCCCAGCACCTGAAAGCGCAGAAGAGACAGCAAAGATCTGAAGTAGCTTGAGGCTGCCTAGTTTCTTCTCAATGTCCCCACCTAGCTGCCACCACCACAAAATATTGAATGCGATGTGCATAACAGAGAAATGCAGAACGGCATGGCTCAACCAACGCCACAACTGCCATTGCTGTCCATCCACCGCAGGGAAATGCAGGGCATTGAAAATAGCTTGGCCAAAACCAATCTGTTGCAGCGCAAAAATTACCACACACACCAACATTAGGCTCAGTGTCACGGGGCCCGCTTTGGCTTTTATCATGCCCATGAAGCTCGGGGTGTGATAATGAAAGTTGCTCTTTCTGGTCTCTGCCATGTCCCAAGAGGCCGCTTGATAGCGTTTATGATTGGGTTCAGCCAAAAAACGATTCAGCTCAGCTTCGGTTTCAACCTGAAATTGACCATCAAGAAGCCACAAAGCAAAACGCCCTTCTCCCTCTGGAGACATCTGAATAGGGATCTGACGGGAGGCCATATAATCAATAAATGCTTGAGCAAGACGTGGGTTGTCTAACACCATCAGTCTAATCATTGTTACTTCCTATTCATGCTATGGGAGATGCTTGAAGCGCTTAAGTGATAAAGCTATTAACCCGCGATCACCGGAAGTTCAGCACGATGCCAAGCTTCGAAACCGCCATCAACACTATATACCTCTTCAAAGCCTTGGTTCACTAAATATTGTGCCGCGCCTTGGCTACTAATGCCGTGGTAACACATCACTAAGATAGGCTGTTCGAACTCTACCTCATCCATAAACGACACCATTGTATCGTTCGTCAGGTGGTAGGCGGTTTTTGAATGGGCAACCGCAAAAGATTGCGGATCTCGTATATCGACAAGTCGAGCTTCACTTTGTTCAATAAGGGCTTGAGCGCCTTTAACGTCGATATGTTTAAACTGGTCCATGACTTTCTCTTTTTATACTGATTTACTTTGCTGCCATTGTAACCTATCCCAAGGCTAACAATCACATCCACTTAATAAGGTTATCCACCAGCGATCACTTTTACACCATTTGTGGATAAATCTGTGAATTGCGTGAATAAAGTGCCTTTTTAAAAATAGATCCACAACATGTAGTAATGATCCTGATCTAACTGTGGGTTAACTGAAACATATCCCCACGCGAAAAACCCCGCCAAAGCCTTACTACACCCTGCTTTTAGACAGCTGACGAATAAATTCCTCACAGAGTTATCCACAAAATCGTTTTGCAAATTTCGAACGCAAAAGTTGAGAAATCGATCAAAAACAAAAAGGCCGAGATCTCTCGATCTCGGCCTTTTCAAATTCAGCTTATTTTATCGCTTCTGGCTTATCTGCCTTTAGAAGTCACCAACGGCTTGCTTCAATTTCTTCATCGCATTCTTTTCTAACTGGCGAACACGCTCTGCAGAAATGCTGTAGGTATCCGCTAAGTCTTGCAGTGTTGCTTTGTTGTCGTCTAACCAACGTGAGCGAACAATGTGTTGGCTGCGTTCGTCTAAGCTCTTCAATGCGAGACCTAAGCGATTATTAGTATGTGATTCCCAGTTAGCCGCTTCAACCGTCTCAGCAACGTCTGATGCCTTGTCTTCAAGGTAATAAACTGGTGCAGTGTAAGCAGAACCACCGTCGTCGTCGTCCATAGGCGCTTCAAACGTCGCGTCCTGTGCCGCCAAACGAGATTCCATTTCTCGAACTTCTGAAGGCTCAACACCCAGTTCACGCGCAACCGTCTCAACTTCACCGTTATTGAACCAACCTAAACGCTTTTTAGACTTACGAAGGTTAAAGAACAATTTACGCTGCGCTTTAGTCGTTGCGATCTTAACGATACGCCAGTTACGCAATACGTATTCATGAATCTCAGCTTTGATCCAGTGAACAGCAAAAGAGACTAGACGGACACCAACTTCTGGATTGAAGCGCTTAACAGCCTTCATCAAGCCGATGTTACCTTCTTGGACAAGATCAGCCATTGGCAGCCCGTAGCCAGAGTAGCCTCTTGCAACGTGCACCACGAATCGTAGGTGTGAAAGGATCAAGCCTTTCGCAGCATCGATCTCACCTTTGTAATGTAATCGCTCTGCAAGTCCACGTTCCTCTTCAGGTGTCAGCATTGGGTAGCTGTTCGCTGATCGGATATAGCTATCTAAACTATCTTGTGTGACTAAAGCCATTTGATACGCTTGGTTTGCCATTCGGTTCCTCATCAATCTCTGATCTGGAGTAATACATCTATTAAAACCCAACAATCTTGAACCTAAAATGAACAGGTTTCAAGGAGGGGGAAGTAATTATGCATAATCAATTCGTCTATACAAGGCTAAAACTGGTTAAGAAGTGCCTATTTTTCGTCTAATTATGACTCTATTCACCTAAACAGGTTCAATTTCTTTTAGGTGACGCTGTGCAGAAAGCTTCGCAGCCACGCTACCAAGCAAGGTTCCGACGATCAAAAGCAATAAAGATTCATCCCAACTCAGGCCAATTAAGCGGAAGTGGCTATCGTACAACTGAGCCAAGTCATCCACTGCGCTGTTCAGTAATACGGTAATCAATGCCGTCATTACCCACGCGCTAATCGAACCTAATACACCAAACCACATTCCAGCATACAGGTATGGTCGAAGAATGTAGCTGTCGGTAGCACCAATCAGCTTCATGGTTTGAATCTCTTCTTTATGCGCCAACACATTAAATCGTAGTGTGTTGCCGATAATCAGAAATACGGCGCCCAACATCAACACAGTTAAGGTAATCACGATGACAGCCGCAAGTGCTTTGATAGCATCCAGTCGAGCTAACCAGTCTTCATCTAAACGAACATCAGTGACTAACTCTTGTTTCTTAACCTTGCCTGCCAGTTCTTTAATTAACGTGTCGCTGTGTACGCTTGGCGTAATCACCAACACACCTGGCAATGAATAATCATCGAGGATAGTTAGGGCGTCCTCAAAACCAGAATACTGGCTGAGGTCCTCAAGACCTTGCTGTGGAGAAATGTACTCCACTAGCTCGACTTGGTCCCAACTTTCGATTTCATCCTTGAGCACCATGACTCTCGGCTCAGGGATACCATCCTCTACATAAGCACTAATTTGTGACGGGCTGGTGACGTCTTGCGCCACTTCACCAACGTTCTTGCCCAGTAGGTACAAACAAGCGGGCATCGCCAACGCCATTGAAATCACCGCAAGCGTCAGCAAGTTACCTAATGGACGCTGCCACATTTGCGAGAACGATGACTTGGCTTGTTTCCAATGAACAACAAAAAAACCGTCGCTTGAAGCCCGGTTTGCTGCTCGATTGGATTGAGGTTTCTTGATGCGCTTATTCGCGGCCATAATCTTCAACCTCACTCAAAAAGCCTTGGTTTAATTCCAGATGACGATACTGAGGGCGAGTGTTCACTAACCCGATATCGTGCGTCGCTAGCATGATCGTGACACCCGCACGGTTGAACTCTTCAAACAAGCGTAATACACGACTCGATAGTTCAGGATCTAGGTTACCAGTTGGTTCATCCGCTAAAAGCAGAGTTGGGCGGTTAACTACAGCGCGAGCAATACCGACCCGTTGTTGTTCACCTCCAGAGAGCTGGCTTGGCAAACAACGGGCTTTGTCTAATAAACCAGTTTTGTCCAACGCGGCGCTGACTCGACGTTTAATTTCGTTTTCAGAAATAGATTCAATACGCATAGGCAGAGCGACGTTATCGAAGATCGAGCGATCCATCAGTAGGCGGTGATCTTGAAAGACAATTCCGATGTTACGACGTAAAAAGGGAATGTCTTTGGCTGGGATACGAGTAATATCGTGATCGTTAAACCAAACACGTCCGTCAGTTGGACGCTCTATCGCGCAGATCAACTTCAGCAAGGTACTTTTACCAGCACCAGAGTGCCCGCCTAAAAATGCCATCTCTCCTCGTTTTAGATGAAAGTCCACTTTTTGGAGCGCTTGTCGTCCGCCTCGGTAGGCTTTGCTCACTTGCTGAAATTTGATCACCGAAAATTCCTCTTACGATCACTCATATCAAATTTAAAACGGTAGCAGGTTAAAGATAAACCACTTTGCTACGCGCGTTACTCTTCACGGCTAAATAGTGCTTCAATAAAGTCTTTCGACTCAAATGGACGCAGGTCGTCAATGCCTTCGCCCACGCCAATATAGCGGATTGGAATCTGGAACTGGTCAGCAATTGAGAAAATTACGCCACCTTTCGCTGTACCATCTAGCTTAGTTAGCGTAATACCCGTTACTGGTGCCACGTCACTAAACAACTTCGCTTGGCTAATCGCATTCTGACCGGTACCTGCATCTAGCGTTAACATGATTTCGTGCGGTGCAGAATCATCGATCTTCTTCATTACACGAACAATCTTGCGTAGCTCTTCCATCAAGTTGCTCTTGTTCTGCAAACGGCCTGCAGTATCTGCAATCACAACATCAACACCACGCGCTTTCGCCGCTTCAATCGCATCGTAGATAACAGACGCGCTATCGGCACCAGTGTGCTGAGCGATAACCGGAACATCATTACGCTGCCCCCAAACCTGAAGTTGTTCAACCGCTGCCGCACGGAAGGTATCACCCGCCGCCAGCATCACTTTCTTGCCTTCACTTTGGAATTGTTTCGCCAGCTTACCGATAGTGGTTGTCTTACCCACGCCATTCACACCCACCATTAAAATAACGTAAGGTGTTTTAGTGGTATCAACAACCAGTGGCTGTTCCACTTGGCTCAAGATTTCTGACATCTCTTCTTTGAGCAGACCATAAAGCGCTTCACCGTCTTTTAGGTCATTACGGGATGCTTTTTCTGTTAGGTTTTCAATGATCTTAACGGTGGTATTCATACCCACGTCGGCGATCAGAAGTTGCTCTTCTAGTTCTTCAAACAGGTCTTCATCGATTTGCTTGCCTTTGAACAAACCAAAGAAGCCAGCACCAATGTTTGCTTTAGTACGGCTTAGGCTACGCTTAAGTCGTGCAAAGAAGCTTTCTGTCGGCTTCTCTTGAACTTCTTCAATCTTAGCTTGAGGAGCAATCACTTCTTCCTGCTCTGCTTCTGCTTCTGCTTCTGCTTCTGCTTCTGCTTCTGCTTCTGCTTCTGCTAGGACAGGCTGCTGCTCTTCTTGAGTCTCTTCAAGCGCTTGATCTGATTCAGCAAGCTCAGATTCAACTGATTGAATTTCAGTTGGCTTAGCTACTTCAGCTTCAACCTCGACTTGTGATTCAACTTCAGTTTGATCTTCAACGTTTTCTACGTTCGCTTCATTCTGAGTTTTTGGGCTTTGTTCTTCTTCACCAAAACCAAGCCACGATAATAATCCGCGCTTCTTTTTTTCCGTCATCAGAGGAGTTTCCTAGATCTACTAATTAGCTGTATTGACTTAATACACGTCGACTCTTTGCTATTGTTATACAATACAAGCTTGTACAAACGAATAGTAAAGAAAAATGACAAAGCAGTGATAAGTTTGCTTTTAGCTTGATACACTTTGTCATTGCAAATTTATTAAATATTCGAACCCACTTAAATTGGGCTCGGTATAGTATCACTTTATTAGCGGTCAAAAAATCTATGGTAAGACGTCGCCAGCAAAACACATCACAAAAAAAGCCATCCGGAGGCTTTGTTCGAATTATTAGTGGCTCATGGAGAGGTAGAAAACTGCCTGTTCATGATTTAGAAGGATTACGCCCAACCATTGACCGAGTAAAAGAGACCCTCTTTAACTGGGTGGCTCAAGATATCCCACATTCAACTTGCTTGGATGTATTTGCCGGTTCTGGCGGTCTAGGTTTTGAAGCCGCTTCTCGCCAAGCAAAAATGGTGACACTGCTCGAAATGAACCAAAAGGCGGCTAAACAGCTTTCTGATAACGCGAAAGAGCTCAAGGCAGACAACATCAATGTCGTGAATACTGATGCTATCTCTTTCCTTAAGAAGCCTGGTACTCCTTACGATATGGTTTTCCTTGATCCACCATTTCGTAAAGGCTTACTTGCAGAAACTGTACAACTGCTTGAGAGCAATGGCTGGTTGGCAGATAACGCCATCATTTACGTAGAGACCGAAAAGGAACTGCAGCTTGAGGCTATGCCAGAGAACTGGGAATTGCATCGCGATAAGACCACTGGCCAGTCTAGCTACCGACTGTTTAATCGAACCACTGAAGAATAGGAGTTATTGAATGAAGTTCTTACTTCCACTAGCAAAAGCAGCCATCGCCTTTGTTTGGTTTATCTTAATCGCCAATATTTTCTACCCATTCCCGGGTAATGCTGCGATTGCGCTTTATATCATGACAGCGTTCTTGTTCTTCATGCACGGCCTACAGATGCTAATTTTCATCGGTGCTTTTGGCGATAAGATCGAAATGTCACGTTGGGAGAAGTGGTCAATACTGATTTTCGGAGTCTTTGCCCTCCTCGATATCCGACGCAAACACATGATGTAATCGAGCTTAAGCTCAGATATAAAACGCTTAGCTACAGAAAACATCATGACAGAAACAGTAGATACCAAAACGCCGCTCATTTGAGCGGCGTTTTTTATTCAGCGATGATACTGATGTTAACCCATATAACCCTTAACACCATTTAAGAACATTTGAGTCGACAGCATAACCAGTAATAAGCCCATCAAGCGTTCGATGGCTTTAAGGCCTCTCTCACCCAGCACTCTCAGGAAGAAACCATTAAACATCAGAATAAAGAAAGTAGCGCCCCAAGCCAGCATCACCGCGGCTGAAAGCTCTAACATATTGTCAGGGTGCTGTGTCGACAGCAAAATCAGTGCAGCAATCACCGACGGGCCTGCAATCATCGGAATCGCCATCGGCACGATAAACGGCTCTTCACCCGCCGCTAGGCCAGTAATACTGCCTGCACTTGGGAAAATCATCTTAATCGCGATGATGAACAGAATAATACCGCCAGAGATACTCAAAGTTTCAGGCTGCACGTGCAGGAAGTTCATAATGCTTTGGCCAGCAAACAAGAACAACAGCAGGATAATCAGCGCAAACATCAGTTCACGAACAAGAACAATACGGCGACGTTTCGGATCAATATGCTTAAGGATAGAAAGCACGATTGGTAGATTGCCAAGCGGATCCATAATAAGAAAAAGCATGGTCGCTGCAGATAAGATTTCCATAAGTTTGTCTCAAAAGCGTAAGTGCGCGGAGTATAGCAGCCTCAAGATTGATTTTCGAACACAGTAATAAACGAGTTAACTTATGCTATTTAGAAGGGAATTTAACGAGAGCAAGTAGAAAAGAGAATTTAAGGAGTGAAGCCGAAACATCGTATCCACTCTTCTTATCTATAAAAGCCAAAAGGCTCTAAAAACCAAATCATTGGTAATTAGTGATTACACACACGTTCGCGATTGGTGCAAAGCTTATCATCGACAACCACGACCTTTTCCATCTTCAGGAAAAACTTCAGTAGGCCATCCAAATCCAAACCGTTCAGCTTACACGTATGAAAGCGAGCTTCAGCGCCATAGGTTTGAGCAAGCTCTTGCGTCAACTCTTCACGAGTCAGCGGCTTTTCACTCAGTAGGTTTAAAACGTTGTGTGCGTGGATTTCAGTGGTCATAACTCAATCTCATGTTTAATGAATTAAGCGTAGAGTACCGACTTTCAACAAGTCTGCCTTGATGTAGCTCAGAATTAAGCGAGCTCTACCCTAAATGGTGAGGGAAGCAACAATGAGAGCATGTGCAAGAAAATAACTGCCCGTTATCCAAAAGTAAGCGCCCTTAATTGGGCTGCGATAGAAATTTAGGGCGTACGCCAATGCGGAAAGCAGCAGCACGCAGCAACCAACAAAACCAACAGCATGTGATAGCTGAGGCTCAAGTAACCAGACTTCACCAGAAGCCCAAGCAAGCTGAATGAGCACAATACCCATTATAACCACTGGAAAAACGAGTTTGTCTAAACGAGGGAGTAATAGGAAGAAAGCAACGATACATGCAGCTAACAGCAGCGCGAACAACCACCAGACCATTTCCCCCGATAGCTGTAACCAAAATGCTTTGCTGTAACAAAGTTGAGCCAACAGGAAACAAACAAAATGCAGAAGACGTTTTTGAGTAACAGTATGAAGCACATCTGCGATCGCGGAGATCGCTAACCCAGCCACTACCCAATAAGTAAAATCAACGACAACAGATTGAGTTAGAGCAATAGTCGCCAATAATACAAAGGTAAAGACCTTATACAATAAAGCCTGACCGATATACCCATGTTTCGTTCCTGTTATTACTCCAATACCAGACAAGGAAACCGCCAACCAACTCCACATACCATTTGCCCTATTGCTTTTAATCGTCGCCAGTCTAGGCACACGGGTGTTGATGTAAAGCCTCAGCCCTTCAAAATTGGATCTTGATTACGCTTCCACTAAAAAGAGCGTCTTTAAATTGAAGTCGTCATAATTCCCGCAGCGATAGTGATTATTCTTTTAAAAATAGACTCATTAATCGGAAAACTCATATAAATTGACGCTAGAGAACTCAAACTTCAATTACAACCACTTCTAGCTTGTCAGATCCACAATATGTCGTCATATTATGTAAATACCACACAACTAAAAGTTTAAAATAAGTATAAAAAAATTATTAAAAACAATGATTTAAAATCGAAAAATAGACTTATCCGGAAATTTCCAACACTACACAAACCTAGACTTACAAAGTACGTAAATTACTTTTCTAAAACCCACTTTGTCAGGTTTCGCCAAGCTTCCTGTCAAAAAACCATCACAATAATCAAACCTAAAACCCACAAAACCCAAGAAAACAAACCCAGACACCACCAAGCCCTATTAATACAGTTTAACAACCTTTAACAATATAAATTACACAAAACACCAATTACAAAACAACAACTTAAATCAAATAAGAACAAAAAAAAATCATAGCGAACAAAATAAGAACACACCAAAACACACAGTAAACATAGCGAAATTGATATAAAACCCAATAGTTTTCTATCACTTTTAAAGGTTTCGAAAGTAATTCTTGATCTAAAGCCATAAGTAGTGCTATTCTTTAAAACATAGCGAGAGACAACCAAATTTAGGAGTAGTGTTATGATTTCATCTTCGCAAAGACAAGGACTTGTAATGATCGCGGTAGTTGTAGGTCTAATGACACTACCGATGATGTACTAAGCAAGTTACAGATAAAAAAAGGGACGCCATTAGCGTCCCTTTTTTTGTTCAATTTTTTCATTTCGAAAACAGATGCAGTGTTAACACATCCCAGTTCGCATAATAGAAACCAGCAGCAGCTAAAGTCATTGCCATCATCAGTAAGATTGCAACTCGCCAAATAAAACGACCACTACGTGGAGTCAACTCCTTCTCACAGTCGTTACACATCATGATGAACTTATGCTGGTCTTCCAACTTAGCCTCATGCTCATTAACTACCTTATTACGACACGTTGCGATATAACGCAGCTTACTCACCGTATCGTGCGGTAGCCTTTCTTCACAGCTTGACACAAGCTCATGCAATCCTTCGCCTTCGGCATGATATTGAAGCCTCAATAATTTCTCTATATTACGAGTTCTTGTCACCACTTTTTCAATATCGGTCATATTAGCCCTCCCACTCCACACTATAATTCTAGTCGAGCATTTCCCTATTCTTATACAAAATCACTGTTATTTACGAGAGAAAGAGACAATAAATAACAATGCTTTATCCCAAACTGGCCTCTAAATGTGATGTCTGCCGAAAAATAATCAGCTTGGCTTACAACAGTTCACGAATAACGGCTTGAAACACATATCCCTATTGCTTGAAAGATTAGAATAACCATCACGACTACATGGAGGTTACATGCCTAATTCACTCTTTCTTGCCATCTTTGCACTCGCCGGTCTAGCGGCTTGGGTATTTCTTGGTTTCTATCGAAAGCACTCACAAGGTGAAAATGCGCCAGAAAAGAAAGTGAACGTCACTGTGTTGGATAAACAATCCATCGACCTTCCTGATGCAGAACCAGGCCAAGAGGATCAAGAGTATTGGATTTACGTTCAACGTGGTGTGGTTGGTCCAAAACGAGAGTTCCAAGTCGGAATCCACTACTTCCACGCCCTGAACCCTGGCGACAAAGGTACCTTAACCTACCAAGGCGATAAGTTCTTACACTTTGCATTGAAGCGCTAAACATTAGGTACTTCAACTGTATCTTCTAAGCAATCCATCAGAAAGCCTTAGCACCCACCGCTAAGGCAATAACCAACGTGTTTTCTCTGACTTAGAGACCAACCAGCTCATCCATAACGCGCCAGCTCCGCTGATCACGATCCATAATGGAATAACCCAAGCAGGGTGTCCTTGGTACCAACCGAACTCTTTCATTGGCCATAAGAAAATCGGGTGCAGCAGATAAATACCTAAGCTGTGTTTACTGATAAAACCAACCACTTGATTGCTCTTCTCAGACAAGCCTTCACCATAGTAACGGCACACCATAAACACCATGCTCGCCGCTAATACGGTGTTCAACGTCTTGTAAGATAACCAACGCCCTACCGTGTACTCTTCTGCGACCAAACTTGCATCAACCACCATATAAACCGTGGTCAGTAACGCTAATCCACCAAGTAACACACTCACGCCGACAGTCATCTTGTTAAGTGGAACCATCTTATACAGCAGGTAACCCAACGGTAAGTACCCGGTGTACAACCACAACTCGTGACTCCAAGGGCCATCGATTTTCAATAAGAACAATAGCGTTGTGAACAACCATACAGCCGTAAAGGCATAGACAGATCTATCACCGTACTTTCTGACCATGATCTGTAAAAAAGGAATCACAAAGTAGAGTGGGATGAAGTAATAGAAGAAACCAAGGTGATAGTACGTGTAGTGATGATAACTATTGAGCAAAACCTCCCAACTGACGTCCGCATCAAAACCCATTAGCGACCAACCTGATAGGTAGGTATAGAAAAGCGACCAAACAATGAATGGGATCAGTACCTTACCCAGACGGCGCTTGAGGTAGTATTTAGCGTCAAACGGGCGCTGATCACTCAGCATCAATGCACCAGAAATCAAGATGAACACAGGCACTGCCCAGCGACTGAAACCATTCACCGTAATGGCAGTCAGCCACTCACCGAAAGGAATGGAGCTTAATTCATTACGATAAGGCGCCAAAACATGAATCGCGATAACAGCTATGGCCGCGACACATCGTGCTAAATCAAAAAAGAAAATTCGCTGCTTCATGTAAATGCCTGATTAATATTCAATCATTCTACTATAGCAATAAAAAAGCTGACCGGAATAAATACCAAGTCAGCTAAGTGTTAAAGAAGATACTTATCGCGAATTTAACTTATTCGACTCTAAGTTATCCGACTTAAGCTTATGCGACTTTCACTCTTACAAATGAGGCTCATGCGGCTGAAGCTTATGCCGCTGAGATTTGCGGCACTTTAGGTAAACGCAGAGAGATCACCGTTGTTATCGCTAAGAATACGAAGGATACCCACAGACACGCAGACAAACCGGCCATTTGGAATACCAAGCCCGACAATATCGTGCCAATCAATCGACCCATCGCGTTTGCCATGTAGTAGAAACCGACATCAAGAGAAACCCCATCGCCTTTCGCATAACTCACAATCAGGTATGAGTGAAGTGATGAGTTCACCGCAAAGATGGCACCAAATACCATCAATCCACCGATGATAACTAGCTCTGGTTGCCAGCCAATTTGCACCGCATAGGCAATACCGGCAGTCACGATAGCCAATGCACCCGCCCACAATAGCGCTGCATGTCCATCTGGCACCTTGCCTTGCGCTTTACCGGTAATCTTAGGTGCGATGCCCTGTACAAAACCGTAAGCAATAGTCCAGGCCGCCAAGAAGCCACCGACCCATGAGTGGTCCCAACCAAACACGCTGCCCAGATAAATCGGTAGAGCAATCACAAACCACACGTCACGAGCACCAAATAGGAACATACGCGCCGCCGATAGGATGTTGATGGATTCAGACTTAGAGAAGATCTGTTTGAATTTGGGTTTGGTTTTCGCTTTACCCATGTCTGCTTCTAAGCTCACCAAGCTACCTATGAAAACTAATGTCAGCACAGCAGCCATTGCTAGCACTGCGTATTGGAAGCCAATCGTCGAAAGCAGTAAACCTCCAATAAAGAACCCTGCACCTTTGAGTGCATTCTTAGATCCAGTCAGAATCGCAATCCACTTATAAAGCGCACCTTGTTGTTCATCAGGGACTAAGGTTTTGATTGAGCTCTTAGCACTCATCTTATTGAGGTCTTTAGCAATACCAGACAAAGCCTGCGCCGCCATAACCCAAGGGATAGTCAACATTTCGGTTGGCACCGCGAGCATACCCAAGGCGACGACTTGCATCCCGAGCCCAATATTCATGGTTTTATTGAGGCCAAGACGTGCCCCTAACCAGCCGCCAATTAGGTTAGTTACCACACCAAAGAATTCATAGAAAAGGAACAGTGAGGCGATCTCTAACGAGCTGTAGCCAAGGTCATAGAAATACAAGACCACCAGCATACGAAGTGCACCATCAGTAATGGTGAAGTTCCAGTAGTTAAAGGTCACCAACATGTATTGGCGAACGCTCTTACTTAGATTTGAAAACATAACGCTATCTCTGCAATCTAAACAAAAAGAGCTTTTGGATCATGATAAGTTCAACACTCCAGATACCAAAAGCCCCTTGTATAACAACAATGGTTTATTAGCTGTTCGCTACGCCATTAATGTATTCAACCTGAATGGGCTTAGTAAATGCGCCCGGACGCAGTGCCTGCACCTCTTGAACAATCTTGTTCATGTCCCAGCTCTTCTCTAACAACAGGTGTGCAGCCAGTAAACCAGTGCGGCCAGAACCGCCCATGCAATGCATCGCTACCTTACCGCCGTTATCCACAATTTGGTGTAGCACAGGGCTCACCGCTTGCCATTTCGCAGCAAAATCGGTACCCGGTGCACAATCGTCTTCGATTTCGATTTGGAACCACTGCATGCCTAGCGCACGTGTCTTCTCACCAAGTGCCGCAACGTCTTTGCTTGCAAGCTCATGGTCATCAAGTGCTGTCACGATAGCTTCAACGCCTTGTGCTTTCAGTTGCGTTAACGATGCATCGAGATCAGCGCCTTTAGTGCCTGGGCACGGAGTAAGCACTAACGCACCAGTTTCTAGATCTAGTTGCCATGTTGGGTGTACTTGAGAGTTTGTCATCATCTATCTCTTAAAAATCTTGTAAATTAAGCCAGACCAACGGTGCGAACTAACTCAGCAGTACGTGTTGCGTAGCCCATCTCGTTGTCGTACCAAGCGTAGATCTTAACCATGCGCTTACCGACTAGCATGGTTGATAGCGCATCTACGATCGTTGAGCGTTGATCGCCTTTGTAATCGATAGAAACCAGGGGACGCTCTTCAAAGCCAAGAATGCCTTTCAATTCATTCTCAGACGCTTCTTTCAGCATCGCGTTGACTTCTTCAGCTGTGGTGTCTTGCTTCACTTCGAAGATGATGTCGGTCAGAGAAGCGTTCGCTAGTGGTACACGAACCGCATGGCCATTAATACGATTTTCAAGCTCCGGGAAAATCTCAACAATCGCTTTTGCACTGCCCGTTGTTGTCGGGATAAGGCTCATGCCACATGCTCGTGCACGGCGTAAGTCTTTATGGGGCGCATCAAGAATAGTTTGCGTATTGGTGAGATCGTGAATAGTGGTAAAGGCTGCGTTTTCGATACCCAACTTCTCGTTAATCACTTTAACCACTGGCGCGAGACAGTTAGTTGTACAAGATGCTGCGGTTACGATTTTATGTACTGCTGGATCGAAGATAGCGTCATTCACACCAACTACGATGTTTGCAATGCCTTCTTCTTTTACTGGTGCCGATACCACAACACGCTTCACGCCTTGCTCTAGGTATTTATTAAGGAAAGAGGTTTTACGGTGAACACCGGTCGCTTCAAGAACAACATCGCAACCAGACCAATCAACAGCATCAATATCGCGCTCTTGCGTAGTTCTAATGCGTTGACCATTGATGATCATCTCATCGCCTTCAACCGTGACTTCGTGGTTCCAGCGACCTTGAACCGAATCGAACTCAAGAAGGTGCGCCAGTGTTGCTGTATCGCCTGCTACATCGTTAATTTGAACAAACTCTAGCTCAGCCCAATCGAATGCTGCGCGAAGTGCTAGACGGCCGATACGGCCAAAACCATTAATACCTACTTTGACTGTCATACTCTTTTCTCTCAGTTAATTGCCTTCATATCTGAAGCCGCAGCGTTGTTGTCTATGCCTAACTGCAATCTCAACGATTTTGGCAATAAATTTAAATGTATTTAAACGCAACATTGAGGGCGTGAAGTCATGGCTTCTAGGCGCTCAATATCCTGTTGGTATTCAGTTTTCAAACAGTTCGATGCGATAAGGTCATCAATTAACTTTAGCATCCAACCCGGTAAATCTTGTGACAGACGGTAGAACACCCACTGCCCTTGGCGAACGTCAGTTAAAATTCCGTTTGAACGCAACTGCGCAAGATGACGGGAAATCTTTGGCTGACTTTCTTGTAATGCCTGAGTCAACTCACCAACAGATAGGCACTCTTGGCGCACAATCAACATTAAGCAACGCACTCGCGTTTCATCAGACAGTAATTTAAAAAATTGGTGAGGAAGCATAACTACATACTCATATATGGATATGCATATATATTAGTTGTAAAAAAACGCACGTCAAGGCGTGCGTTTTCATTGTCATAAAAGTTTAACGAAGAATATCAGAGTTTGTTGGTAACAATATGGCTCCACCGTCGCGCTTCGGTAAGCTCTGTTTTTACTTGCTCGACATTAAGTCCTAGATCAGCGCAATGCTCATCAATTTGTTGCCAATCTGCATGTTCAAAACTTTCTTCAAGTGCCAGTAGGGTGCCGTATGGCCCCTCTCTTCGAAGCAAAGCAACCTTGATACTTGCGCATAACGGTAATTGTTCAATTAAGTTCTCTAACGACAGATCGAGCAACGCATCAAGTAATGAGAACAAACCAATCATAAAGGCTTGTTCAGTATGCCCTTTAAATACTTGGTAACGAGACATCCGTTGGCAAAACTGCGCACGTTGCAAAGACAGGCCATACAGCTCTTTGGGCTTTTTATCAGAGACATAAGACGCTACTGCTAGCGAGACAAACATTTTCAATTTCTCTTGCCCTAAATAAACCAAGGCCTGACGAAATGAAGAGATGGTGACCTCAAGGCGGGGTGACATAGTGTTCACAAAGCGCAGAAGCTTATAGGATAAGGCAATATCTTTCGCGACGATGCTTTCAACACGTTGGAAGTCGACATCCGGCTTACAGACCTCTTGGAATAGCTCCATCGCTATCACTTGCTCTGGGCTAATATACTTAGTCTTTATAATTTCGGGCTTACTAAAGAAATAGCCTTGGAAAAACTTAAACCCTGCTTCTTTCGCTTGTTGGAACTCTTGTTCCGTTTCAACCCGCTCAGCAAGAAAACTATACTTCTTCCCTTCGTGCTTTTTGACTAACTCACACGCCGAATCCAACCCCATCTGCATGATATCAAGCTTAACAATATGCGTATATTGAAGGAAACGTTCCCACTCAGGTGTCGAAGTAAAGTCATCTAGGGCAATCATATACCCTGCTTGATAAAGCTCTTTGATTACCTCTAATAGCTCATCGGTCGGTTGGCAGGTTTCAAGAATCTCAACTACGACCTTATCTTTCGGTAAGCTCATTGGAAGACGACGAATCAAGCTTTGATACGGAAAATTAATAAAGCAGCGTGAAGATGGGATCGAAGGGTTAAGCCCAACTGACAAGAAGTTTTCAACGATCAGGCGATACGTTGCTCGGTTAGACTCAATATGCGCGGGGTAGGCATTCCTATCACCGTCACGAAACAGCAGCTCATAACCAAGCGTGTTCTTGTTACGGTTTAAGATAGGTTGTCGAGCAACGTACGTAGCGGTCATTTATTGATAACTCTAATTAATTTAACTATAACTCTGTTACTTTCATTAAGCTTTGGCAGCAGCCAGCAAAGCGCCGCAGCCCATGAACATACCACCAAATATTTTATTTATCTTACCCATTATGCGATCTGAGCGAATAAAACGTCCCATTTGTGAAGCTAATGAGGTGTAACCCAACATAACCACGCTATCAATAAATACAGTGGTCACTCCGAGCACCAACAACTGCGGTGCTTGCGGTTGTGTCGGATCGATAAATTGCGGAAACAGAGCAACTAAGAACACGATAGATTTTGGGTTAGTCAAATTGATAAGCACTGCATTTCTGAGCAGCTTGCCACTCGATAGCGTTGATTTTTCTTCTGAAGCCACCAAGCTAGACTTATCACGCCACTTTTGAATGCCTAACCATAGAAGATAAACCACGCCCACCCATTTGATGATGGTAAATGCCAAGGCGGATTTTGCCACTAGTGCACCAATACCCGCTCCCACCAGCATAATATGAAATGCAAGACCGAGCTGTAAGCCTACGATCGACGCAAGTGACTTCTTGGTGCCATAGCTGAGCCCATTGCTGATTGAGTTAACGGTACCTGAGCCCGGTGCCAAACTAAACAAAATCGCCGTGACGACATAAGCAAGCCAAACATGAGTATCCATTTGCATTTCCTTACTAGTTCTTTAATCTAACAACATTAGTAGCGATGACGCTCTCACATGCATCAGTTCAGGTAATTTCCCATGGAAAACCACAGTCCCACCCTGTTTTCATACACGCAAGAACCTGAGTTCGAGCAAGCGATTAAACACCCGATCTCCACCCTTTGGCAACAACGAAAGGATGGTTATGTTACATCATCTGGTAAAAAAAGATTGTACTGGTGTAGCTTAACTTCTCCGACACACACCAAAGCTATTGTTATTTCAAATGGTCGCATCGAGTGCTGCTTAAAATACCAAGAGCTCTTTTATGATTTCTATCAGCAAGGTTATGACGTTTATTCATTTGACCACCAAGGTCAAGGTCAGTCGGAACGTATGGTAACAGACTCTGACATTGGTCACATTCACGAGTTTGATGATTACGTATCAGATATGTCTGACATTATTGCCAGTTTTGATCTTAGCAAGTATTCCAATCGCTACCTGCTCGCACATTCGATGGGCAGTACAATCGCCACTCGCTACTTGCAAACTCATCCCAACCACCCGTTTGACAAAGTCACTCTGTGCGCTCCGATGTTTGGGATCAATACTGAATGGTACTTCAAGCCTATCGCAATGCTTGTTGGGCAAGCACTCACCGCTTTCTATGCCAAGCCGACTTATGCACCCGGGCAACAGGCGTACTACTCGAAGCCCTTCGAAAATAACTTACTAAGCCACAGCAAGGTGCGTTATCAGTGGTTCCGTTGCTTATATGACGGTTCCCCTTCTTTGCAGGTTGGCGGACCAAGTACTCGCTGGGTATGGCAAGGGTTAATGGCAGCCAAGCAGGCGATACAACAAACTCGTCAAATCAAGATCCCTCTGCTATTAATTCAAGCTGGGGAAGAAAAAATTGTCAGTAACGATGCTCAAATGAAGTTCATCAATAAGCTGAAAAAAACCAACTCTGATTGCCAGTTTAAGGTGATTGAGGGCTCTCGACATGAGGTGCTGTTTGAGCAAGATAAATATCGCAATCAGACACTGGATGCTATCAATCAATTCTTTGCTTAACGAGGACGATTAAAAAGACAAGCCTTTAAGAATTGAGGTGCTAAAGAGGAAGAGAAGTAAGCAAGCTTTGCCCTCTTTTCTTACGCAAATTTGGCATACAATTTCCAAGTAAAGATATTGTAGTTAAAGAGAATGCTAGCGTTGGCTAGTGTCGATTTTAGTTAAGCATTTTGCAATGAGGGTTAAATGACTATTCCTGCACTAAAAGATTCCGTGAAAATTGTTGCCTCCGATTTAGATGGTACGCTGTTAGCGCCAAACCATCAGCTCAGCGACTTTACTAAGCAGACACTCACGAAGTTACATGGACAAGGTTATACCTTTGTCTTCGCTACTGGCCGACACCATGTTGATGTTGCAGGCATTCGTAAACAGACAGGCATCCCCGCTTACATGATCACCTCGAACGGCGCGCGTGTGCATGATCAAGACGACAACCAGATGTATGCCAAAAACCTGCCAGTGGATCTTGTACAAAGCGTAGTTGATGTTCTCAAACAAGACCCTGAGATCTTTATTCATATCTACATGAACGATGAATGGTTGCTAAACCGTGAAGACGAAACCATGAAGAATTTCCACGATCAAACTGGTTTTACATACCGACTGTATGACGTCGACAATGCGCCGACCGAAGGCATTGCTAAAATCTTCTGTACTCACCCAAATCAAGAACATGAACACCTTGTTCCGTTCGAAGATAAATTGAACGAGCAGTTTGGTGACAAACTGAATATCGCCTTCTCAACACCTTGGTGTTTAGAAGTGATGGCCGCTGAAGTGTCTAAGGGTGATGCGCTACAAGCCGTTGCACAATCTATAGACCTAGAACTTGAGAACTGTATTGCCTTTGGTGATGGCATGAACGATGTCGAACTCCTTTCAATGGCTGGAAAAGGCTTAGTGATGGGTACATCGCATGAGAAAGTCCTCAAAGCTTTGCCACACAATGAAGTAATTGGCAGCAACGCAGACGACGCCGTTGCTCACTACCTAGAAAAGCACCTGCTATAATCTTGTCTTGTCTCGTCGAAGAGATCTAAATAAATAAAATGGCAGCCAGTGGCTGCCTTTTTTGAACCTTACGCTAAAAGCTTCCTCTAACGCTAACGAGAGCCGAGTACTTCTTTTCCTAAGATCGCCTGCCACTCCTGTTCAGTAACAGGCATGATGGATAAGCGGTTGCCTCGTTTAACCAGAGGCATTTCGGCGAGCTCAGGCATAACTTTAAGCGTCGCCAGAGGGATCAAGCGCTCAGTCACTCGCACAAACTCGACATCCACCATAATCCAGCGCGGATTATCGGGTGAAGACTTGGCATCGTAGTAATCACTCTCGGGATCGAATTGAAAATGGTCTGGGTAGGCTTCTCTGGTTACCTTTGCGATCCCTGCTACGCCAACTTTTTTGCATGATGAATGGTATATCATCACCAGATCGCCAAGCTTGACGTCATCACGCATCATGTTTCGAGCCTGATAGTTGCGTACACCCTCCCAACAAGAGGTTTTTTGCACTCTAAGAGTCTGAATAGAGAAGGTGTCGGGTTCTGTTTTAAATAACCAATATGCCATAATAAATCCAATTAACGGTTGCTCCGAGGAAGATATAACATGAAGGTAATGAAAAACCCAATGACATGGCTAGTCGCATTCGCTTTACAAGGCTGTGTATCGGCGCCAGATACGCCACAACAACCTGAATTACCACCAGCAACCCTAGATGAACCACTGAGCATTCAACCGCAAACCTTCATCATGCGTGGTCAAGTTGTGGTTGGTCATGAAAGTAGAACTTTCACGCCTTGCGGCAGCCAACAACAATACTGGTTAGATTTATCACCAGAGTTAGCGCTAGAAGCACAAGGGCTGACTACTAGACCTTATCAAGCCTTATACGGCGAGCTTATCGGCCATCTCACCGTGCCGAGCCAAACGGGATACAATGCCGATTTCACCGCACGCTTCGTGGTTGATCAAGTGAATATCCTAACCGCAGAAAACCCTAATCGTTGTGACCAACCACTGCGTTCAACACGAGTATTCGGTAATGAACCCTTCTGGTCAGCAACCTTCGATAAAGATCAGCTGAAATACACCAAGATGGGCGAACAGCCACAGAACCTCGATATTGAATCAAGCCGCACCACACCAAGCAGTCGTGATTACCAATTAGAAGGTAAAGCAGCGCAAGGCAAACTCAACCTTACCAAAGAGAGTTGTAGCGACGGCATGAGTGATTCTATCTATGGATGGCATGCCAAGCTTAACCTCAATGACAGTAACTATAATGGCTGTGCGACAGTCTCTAACCAAGACTCAACGCTGGACTGGAGTGGGCTCTACTTCGCGATCTCAACGCAGAACACTGGATTCTCTATCAACCTTGAGCTCAACGATGACCACAGCGCCATTACGACATACTCTTACAGCAATGGAGACCCTTCTATTGTTGAACAGGGCTTCTGGCAGCAACTGAACCAAAATCAGGTACAAGTGGTTATGACTCGCCACCAGCAACAGTATTTGATCTCTGAGCGCATCTTCACGCTCGATAAAGGAAAGCTCGTCGCTGAGAAAGAGAAAGTGGGCAACGTGGTATATCCGATTGCCAATGGCGGTCTGGTGCTATTCGAAGCTAAGAGTGCGCAAGCGCAAGCAAACACCCCCGCTAACGTTGATCTAACCGCTAAGCAGGTCAACTCCAGTGATCAACTTGATCCAAAAGTCGACCAAGCGATCCGCGAGTATTTTAAGATCAACAACAGCTCACCTGACGACACCAAATACCGCTGGTTAACTTACGACCTCAACGGCGACGGCAAAGAAGAGCTGTTCGCCCAGCTCGATTGGTGTGGTTCTGGTGGCTGTACCCTGCTAATTTTCGAAAACCATCAAGATAACTGGCGCTTCAATAGCCGAGTGACACTGGTTAAGGGCGACATACGCTTAGGTAAATCGCAAAACCACGGCTGGCAGGATCTGATCTTCAATGTCAGCGGCGGCGGTGCAACACCTGCGAAACACACATTGTCCTACTCTGGTGTCAGCTACCCGCTAAACCCAAGTGTTGCTCCAATTGCAAATGATGCTGATATCAGCGATGTGGTTTTGTTTGCTGATGGTATCTCACCCGCACAAAGTGGAGTGAAGCTGTAAACATGAGTAACCAAAAAGCTTGCCATGGTTGTGGCTTCACTCACCAGTGCGTTTGTCATCTCATACCGACGGTCGAAAGCCAAACCGATCTTGTACTATTAACTCATGAGAATGAGCTGTCACGAGACACCAACACCGGAAAGTTGCTTCAGCAATCCCTTGAGCAGTGTCAGTCCTTGGTATGGCAAAGGAAAACACCACAAGCAGAGCTAGTGGCACTGCTTGAAGATGAAACACGACAACCATTTCTTTTATTCCCAAGTGACAAGAGTATTGAGTGTCAGCAAGCAGTGATGACCCAACCCATGAGTCGAAAACCGCTATTCATTATCTTGGATGGCACATGGCAAGAAGCGAAGAAGATGCTTAACAAGAGCTCGTGGTTACAAGCTGTCCCACAAGTTCACCTCGACATCACCAGCGAATCCTCTTACACCTTGCGCCGCAATCAAGACAGTGGCCATTTGTGCACTTGCGAAGTGGGCATTGAATTGCTCAAATCTTTAGGTGAAAGCGAACCTGCCAAGCTCATTGATGACTACTACCAACAGTATCTAAAAGTTTTCCACGCCGACAAATGTGGCCATGCTCTCAAATAGATCAAGCAAGAGCGCGGGAAGACAATAGACACATTTCAGGAAGGGACAAATACTGAAAACAAAAAGGGTGAGCCATGAGCTCACCCTTTTTACATCGTACTTTAATCTACTGAACCATTTAGTGTTTCACGTGAAACGCACACTCTGGCTGTTCGTTGAAAAGAGATTTTACTCTCCCTATCAGAATAAGCGTTGAGGCTGACCAAAGTAGTAACCTTGCAGGTAATCGACACCCATATCCTCTGCGATTCGACACACCTGTTCATTATGTACGAACTCCGCAACTGTTTTAGCGTTCAGTATCTGGCACAAACTCACCAGTTGCTGAGCGATCTTACGCTGTTTCTTATCTTTATCAATATTCCGAATTAAACTGCCATCAAGCTTTATGACTTGTGGTTCCAGTTTCAATATCTCATCAATGTTCGAGTAGCCCGACCCAAAGTCATCGACAATAATATTCACACCAAGATCTCGGAAGTGATTACACACCTCGATCAAGCGACCGTAATCCTGAATTTGTTCGGTTTCTAACACCTCTAAACCAATACGCTGTGGGTGGCTGATTTTTTTGATGGCTTGTTCAAGGTGAAGAATGGTTTTCTCATTGCTGAAGCCTTGTGGCGCTAAATTAATTGAGAACGAATCGGTTCGCTGACTCATAAAGTCAAAGGTGCGCGTTATCATCTGACGACTCAGACGTGTATAAAGATGGGTACCTTCAATGATTGGCAAGAACTTACCCGGCGCAATCAACTGACCATCCTCTTCAATTCGAACTAAGCACTCATAACTTTCTACCTGATGACTGTGCGCTGAGACAATAGGTTGGGAACACGCCACAATATTCTGATTGAGCACCGCGCGACTGACACACGACAGCCAACCAAGCTGTTCTTGCCGATGCTTCTCCAATTGAATGAGCGTCTTGGCACTCACTAGATGCTTATTCTGACTCACGGCACTGCGCCTTGCATCAATCGCCTTTAACAATAAGTCATCAATAGAGGTCGTAGGAAAATCTCGACGGCTGGCAATACCTGCACAAACCGAAACCGAAAGATAATCGATATCCGGTAATCCCGTTGGTTCAAAATTCACATGTTCGGTTTGATCTGCAAATTCCGAGAATCGCTGATGAATATGTTCTTGGCTCGCCCAGCTATCAAACACCACCGCCCACTCACCAATACCAATGCTATAGAGCTGGCATCCCTCATCAAAGAACTGCCACAGCGCCTTTTGAAAATACTCGCTTAAATCATGCAGAAGCTTGTCACCGACTCGATAGCCATACTTCTCATTGATTTGGCCAAATGTGGTGACTTTCAAAGCCAACAAATGACTATCGGTACTCATTTTTGACAGTTTTTCACGCAGTACGCTTCGGTTAGGCAAACCAGTACGGTGATCAATTCGGTAGCTCGCAGTCAATGCCGTTGCTTGGTGTTGAATCTTACTCGCCATACTGTTGTTCATGTCATCAACATCAAGCAGAGCATTTCGTATCAATGAGAACAGAGGAGAAATATTGGTCGCGGGTTGTGTCTCTAATGGCAATACCGCCTTGCCTACACCTTCCCTCAGTGCAAGATATGTGAGGCTATGATGCAAGATTCGTTGCTGGCCATTATCTTGATAAAGCTCTCCCATGCAATACACACCATGTGTGTCCGCCAATGTTTGGAAAACCTCAACCTCTTGGTTGCCATCAATGAAATCAATACGAGAGGTACAGTTGTAGATAAAAAACTGTTGTGGTTTATGGGAAGCAACCTGTTGAACGCCCAATCGGACTTGCTCTAGGGTCAATGACGGGTGGTCATAACAAAACCGGACCTCATCACCAATCTGAAACGACCCACTGAATTCTATCTCTCCACACTCTGTCACCTTGAGCGGTAAGTAAGTGTTCTGGTCCTTTGGATCGCCAACCATCAAGGGGAAGTTATACAGTTGCTCAAAAGGAATTTCGAGACCATCAGCGAGATAGCGGTTATAGACTTCTCGGACTGGCATGCCGTCCAATTCAGCAAGCCGATTATCTTGAGCACCAGTCACTCGGAAGGTACGGCCGATCGGGTTCCATTCGCAGTAATAACCTTTACAAATTGCGAGATCAACACTGTGCAGCGCCAACATGACATAGGCATTTTCATAGCAAATACCGTCTAGCATCACCCATCGCCCATGATCTGTGATAGTCGATGCACCACCACAAATAGGTAATGAATATATCGACTGCTCAAACGCTGAAAATAGATCTTGGTTATTTATCTGTAAGCGATCGGCGAAACAAATGATGCTTTGAGTATCAGCATTACATTCAAGCTGCTGCCACATCGCTTGGCTATCTCGTCGAGGCTGCTCGCTATATTCGACAACACCATAAGTGTAAGACGTCGCCTCAAAGCGAGTAATAATAACATAGAGACCTTGATGTAGGATTTCACCTTGGCTGATGTAGTGATTAGCACTACAACCAATCAATTTAGCATTGGGGAAATTCGACTGAATTACTTGGCAGGCAGCCAACACCGAATCTTTCTCGAAAGAAGAAAACACCTGAATCAGTAGATCTTCATGTTGATGAAAATCTATCTTTTCCAATTCACGCTGGGTGTGCTTAATGTCTTGTATCTGGAAAGAGGTCGATTGCATATTCACATTAATCGTTACGTTAATGATTTGTTATTGTGCTTATTATAGATAAAGCTTGCACGGAATACTTACAATCGTCTTATAAATAATGTGACGTTAGTTAGACATCATTCATTTCACTAAAAAGCCACCATCTGTACCAGTGAAGCACTTTAAAAGCAAGTAACGTTAACGTCTTGATAGCTTTAATAACTAAAACAGTCGCTTAGGCTCACCAAAGTAATAACCTTGTAGATAATCGACACCCATTTGCTCTGCAATCTCACAAACCTGTTGGTTATGGACAAATTCGGCAACTGTTTTGGCGTTAAACACCTGACACAAGCGTACTAACTGAGAGGCGATATTTCTTTGCTTATGGTCTTTGTCGATATTGCGAATCAGGCTGCCGTCGAGCTTAATAATCTGCGGTTCAAGCTTAATGATCTCATCAATATTAGAATAACCAGAGCCAAAGTCATCAACAATGATTCTCGCCCCGAGAGCACGGAAGTGATCACACACTTCTATCATGCGACCATAATCTTTGATCTGCTCAGACTCGAGAACCTCTAGGCCAAGTCGAGTAGGATCGTTCATACCACTGATCGCGGACTCAAGAACTTCAAGCGTCTTGTCACTCAGCAAATCTTGTGGGGATAGGTTGATTGAAAAAGAGCTTTGCTTATTCGCCATGTAGCCAATGGTGTTTCTAATCATGTGTCGGCTAAGGCGCGTATAGAGATGTGTGTCAGCAATGATAGGCAAGAACTTACCTGGTGGCACAATAGTACCGTCTGACTCCATGATTCTAACCAAACACTCTTGGCCAATCATTTCGTGAGAACCAGACGCCACAATCGGTTGTGAGTAAGTGATGATGTTCTGATCTAAGATTGCACGGCTTACACAGCTCAGCCAGCCTAGTTGCTCTTTACGGTCTTCCTCGCTCACCTGAATATTTTTAGCATTAGTGATGTGAGTATTATTCCGCACCCCGTAGCGTCGAGCTTCAATCGCTTTCAATAAGATCTCATCGCCGCTATCCGCTAAAAAATCACAACGACTAGCGAAACCACCACACAGGGAAACCGAAAGATAGTCTATGTCGGTTAATCCATATGGTTCAAAATTAATGTGTTCAATGCCATCAGCAAACTCAACGAAACGTTGTTCTATCTTCACGCTATCAATACTCGCGTTAAAGATGATCGCCCACTCACCGACACCAATACTGAACAGCTCAACCTTTACCTTGGATTCCTTAGCCACACTAAGGTGTAACCGTTCGACAAAATGATTCGACAGATCAAGCAGTAATTGATCACCCACTTGATAACCGTATTTTTCGTTAACTTGATGAAAATTAGTCAGCTTCAGCGTCAACAGATGTTCATTGAACAAAATCGTATTGAGGCGTTCTTTTAATACGATACGGTTGGGTAGCCCGGTGCGGGAGTCAATACGATAACTTTCAGTTAAGCGACGTGCTTGTTGATGGAGTTTATTCTCCATCTGAGTGTTCATACTGTCGAGGTCAGCGACCGCATTTCTGACTAGGTTTAGCAGTGGCGATACCGTTGACTCACGCTGGAAATCTTCACAACGAAACTCATTAATCTCGTCCGACTCTCTCATCGCAATATAAGTGAGGCTGTGATGCAGTATCTCTTGGCGATCGTCGTTGCGATATAGCTCGCCCATACAATATGCACCACACGCGTTGACTATCCCCTCAAATGGCTTTAACTCAAGTTTACTATCAATAAATTCAAGTCGAGAGACACAATTATAGATGATCACAGATTCAGGCTGATGCATGGCAAGCATCTCTGCGCCGTGACGTACTTTTTCTGCGGTCAAAGAAGGGTGGTTATAACAAAACTGGGCCTCTTCGCCGACATGCCAAGGGCTATCAAATTCGATACTGCTATCATCATTAATACGTAAAGGCGTCGAGATGCCCTTCTTTCTGCCGATTTCTCGATACAGTGGGAAGCTCATTAGCTGACTGAAAGGGAGATCTTTACCATCAGCAAGGTAATGCTTGAATACCTCGATAGCCGGCTTGTCATTCAACGCATATAAACGATTTCCGACTGCGTGTGTCACTCGCAGTTTCATCCCAATTGGGTTCCACTCAGAATACGCATCCGACCAAACCTTCAAGCTAGGGTTAGTCAGAGCCACCGCCACACAAGCGTGTTGGTAGATCTGTCCGTTATGCATAACCCAGCGCCCGTATTCATTCTCATGACACAAGCCACCAGCAACAGGCAATGTATAGGGTAGGTTTTCAAAGGCGCTATAGATAGGGTAATCACGCCCTTCAACCTGATCGCACAAGCTGATAACCGTTTTGGTTTTTTTAGTAAGGCTTAAATGAGAAACGAGATCTAGGCTGTCTTGGTTTGGGATTCCGGTAAATTTCTGAACGGTAGACGTTAAATGGGTATCATTAAATTCACTGACAACGACTAAGGTACATTGACTCTTGAGACCGTTATCACTAATAACATAGCGGGCGCTCTGACCAATTAACGTCGCATGCTCTATGCGATTGAGGGCTGCATTCGCTATTCGACGAGCGATATCTGGGGATTGAGCAGAGAAAATTTGAATAAGGTACTGTTTGCTGTCACACCACTCTCGCCGATCAAATTGAGACTTAAATAACTCCTCAGTATTTGCGAGAAATGTAAATGTTTGCATGCCAACCCTTGTTCTAAGTTGAGTGAAGTGAGAACCCACAACTACTGCTACAACTGTAAAGTTTCAATAAAAAGTAGTTGCCAAATATCCTAGCCTAAACAGGCATTAAATTGTGACTAATGTAACAATTCAATCTCATAAATGCGACACAATAAGCTTACAACAGCCCACTAAATTAATCGTATTAGATCACTGAGTTGCTCTATTTCAACATCAGGCAACAGTGTTGCCTTTGGGGAGTGGTATAAATTGGAACCAGTGTCATTAAACCAGCATGCTTGGAAACCATTTTGCTTAGCTCCGTAAACATCCGTTCTAAGATGATCGCCGACATGAAGAATATTCTCAGCGTCACAATCTAGGTATTGCTGCGCTTTTTCAAACATATCTGGGTAGGGTTTTGCTCTGCCGTCAGGACCGGCTTTAAGGATTAATTGGAAGTACTGCCCCAAGCCAATTTTATGTGGGTCGACATTGCCATTAGTAATCGCAACTAAAGGAATACGTAGGCTCAGCTCAGTCATCACTCGATGCGTTTCTTGTGGCACATCGACTTGATTACGCAGCCACAAGGCATGTTCGATCCCCTCACGAGCAGCTTGCTCTGCTTGCTGCTGAGAATACCCCAGTTGCAGCAAACCACGCTTAATCTGTGTTTCACGCCAGACAGTGACATCATGTTTTAACGCTGGGTTTTCAAAGGCGACTTGCTGTTTGATACCTTGCCACTCTTCTAACGAAAGAGAAGCAGACACAGGATGCTTTTGATAAAGCCACTGCGCCATCTCTTTCTCAACCTTCATGATCACAGGCCAGTTGTCGTACAAGGTATCATCCAAATCAAAGGTCATGGCTTTGATGGGCTTTAACCCTCGATAAATTCGCATAGTTAAACCTTTAATCTAATCTTTATTCTTCTTACGAGCTCGCGGGTGAGCCTGATCATAAGCTTGTGCTAAATGTTGGAAATCTAAGTGAGTGTACACTTGGGTTGTCGAGATGTTTTCATGCCCGAGCAACTCTTGAACCGCACGAAGGTTTTGGCTCGACTCCAGTACATGCGTTGCAAAGGAGTGACGCAGTTTATGCGGGCTGATGTGACTCGCGACAGATTGCTTCTTGCCCCACTCTTCCATGCGCTTTTGCACGCTGCGATGAGAGATACGAGTCCCTAACTTCGATACAAACAGAGCGGTTTCACCCGGCGAAGCGAGTTCACCACGAACTTTGAGCCATTTATCAACCCACTCTTTCGCTAAACCAGAAAAAGGGGCTTTGCGTTCTTTGTCGCCTTTACCAATCACTCGGATTTCGCCTTGTCGACCCAACACATCTTTAAGATTGATACCGACCAGCTCGGCCAGTCGTAATCCAGCACCGTACATCACTTCCATCATCGCTCGGTCACGAATTGACAGTGGGTCGTCCTCATTCACATCGAGCAGCTGCCCGACTTCATCAACATCAAGGTTTTTAGGCAAAGGACGTTGTTTGCGAGGTGCTGAAACCCCTTTGGCTGGATTGGCGGTCATTTCACCACGCAAGACAAGGAAATCAAAGAAGCTGCGCAGTGACGATAAGCGAGTAGCAATACTGCTCGCCTTCATTCCCTCACGCATGCCTTTACTTGCAAGTTGTCTTACCCACGCTGCATCGACTTGAGCCCAATCCGTTAGTCCGAGAGTGACTAAATGAGCGGCCATGGTTTCAAGTTGTTGTTTGTAGTTACGTTGGGTGTGTAAGCTGAGTCCCTTCTCGCTTCTGAGATATTCATAGAAGCGAGAAAGCGGCTTTTGAAGGCTGTTAGGAAGAGGTATTTTGGGCTCTAGGCTCATTATTTATCTGCCAAGGTAAAGTGTCCGCCAAATGAGCGACAACAAGTGCTAAATGGCGTAAAAAGAGCGTATCCATATGAGGCTGGAAGTGTCCGCCATCTTCACTAGAAAAAGCGAGTACACCCAGTGGAGATCGCTTAGCAAGGGGTAGCACTACATAAGAGCCTAGTTCTGGAACTGGATAATCACCAAACAAATCGTGTCTGTCTGCCTTTCTCAATCGCCCTAGATAAGCATCTTTGCCATTGAAATGGTTAAGTGAAAATTTAGAGTAACGCTCTTCATTCAGCTGATAAAAACCTAATTGTGAGAGAACTCGTACATGAGCCTTAAGCCCTAGTTCCAACGCTTTTTGTTCAACAGCCTTGATAACCTGAATGAAGTCACTGCATTTCAACACTTGAGTTTGCAGATCCATGAATTCATAGAAAGTTTTATCGTTATTCGCCGCTAGTGACATCAAGCCAGTGATCTCTTCTTCCAGCTCTTCGATTCTATGACGCTGGCGTTTAAGCTGAACCTCAACTAGAGAAACAGCGCCCTGCTCAACATTATTAATAGCAAGGCGATCAACCAAATCTTTCCTGTTTTGAAAGAAATCTGGGTTATCACGTAAATATTCCGCAACCACTTCTGCAGTCAGAGTGTCGCCTTCAACGTAAGACAAAACCTATCCTTTATTTTTTATAAATCTATTTGTTATATCGTTATTAGCAAGAAAGTTGACCATCAAACACATGCGTTGCTGGACCAGTCATCAACAGAGGTTTCCCAGGGCCTTGCCAGCTAATGTGTAAGTCACCACCAGGTAGACGAACCTTCACATTCTCAGCCAGTAAGCCTTGAGTAATACCAACGGCAACTGCGCCACATGCACCACTACCACACGCCTGAGTTTCACCCGCACCGCGTTCATAAACACGCAGGCGAACCTCTTCACGATTAACCACCTGCATAAAGCCAGCATTAACACGTTCAGGAAAACGTTCATGAGATTCAAGCAGTGGACCTAAGGTATCCACATCTGCGGTATCGACGTCATCAACCACGGTAACCACATGTGGGTTACCCATGCTAACCGCACCACAGAACAAGGTGTGTACATCCGTTCTGAGGATATACGTCTTTTCTGGCTGCTTCGCCTTAAATGGAATCTTGCCCGGTTCGAACTCAGGAATACCCATGTTGACAGTGATTAAATCATTCTCTTCAATTTTGAGAACCATTTTTCCTTTCTTGGTGCTCACGTTGATACTGTACTTATTCGTTAAGCCTTTCATACGAACAAATCGAGCAAAACAACGCGCACCATTGCCACACTGCTCCACTTCACTGCCATCTGCATTGAATATGCGGTAATGGAAGTCAGTTTCAGGGTCATAGGGAGCTTCAACGACAAGTAGCTGGTCGAAACCCACACCAGTGTGACGATCCGCCAAACGACGAATCAAATCTGGAGAAAAGAAAATATTTTGAGTAATGCAGTCCACGACCATGAAATCATTGCCCAAACCATGCATTTTAGAAAAGTGGAAGTGCATAACGCTTAAAATTACTCCGGAAGAATGTTTTCAAGTTCCCACAGACTCGTAAGCTCTTCACGCTGACGAACCAAGTGAGTTTTATCGCCATCAACCATCACTTCTGCCGCACGCGAACGAGTGTTGTAGTTAGATGACATTGCGAAGCCATAAGCACCTGCTGAACGAACAGCGAGTAAATCGCCCTCTTCAAGAACAAGGTCACGATCTTTACCTAGGAAGTCACCCGTTTCACAGATAGGGCCAACTAAATCGTAAGTCACAGCTTCACCCTGACGTGGGCTAACTGGAACAATATCTTGCCAAGCTTGGTAAAGTGCAGGGCGCATCAGGTCGTTCATTGCCGCATCGATAATGGCAAAGTTCTTATGCTCTGTTGGCTTAAGGAACTCAACTTTTGTTAATAATACACCAGCGTTAGCCGCAATCGCTCTTCCAGGCTCGAAAATCAGCTCTAGATCAGAATGATTGTCTAGTCGCGCCAACAAGGCTTTCGCGTAATCCGAAGGCTGTGGTGGTAATTCATCACGATAAACCACACCCAAACCACCGCCAACATCAAGGTGCTTGATATTGATATCGTTAGCTCGTAGTTGGTCGATCAACGCAAGCAAGCGATCAGTGGCATCGATGAAAGGTTCGATATCCGTTAACTGAGAGCCGATGTGGCAATCAATACCATGGATAGACAAGTTATCGAGTGTTTTTGCAAACGCATAAACAGCAGGAGCGCGATCGAAGGCGATGCCAAATTTGTTGTCACGCAGACCTGTAGAAATATAAGGGTGAGTATTGGCATCAACATCTGGGTTTATTCGCAGTGAAATCGGCGCTTTAACTCCAAGTTCACCGGCAACTTTATTCAGTCGCTCCAGTTCTGGTTCAGACTCTACGTTGAAACATTTAATGTTCAACTCAAGCGCTCGCTTCATTTCTGCGGCAGTTTTGCCGACACCAGAGAAAACAACTTTCGCCGGATCGCCACCTGCAGCAACCACACGCTCTAGCTCACCACCGGAAACGATGTCAAAACCAGACCCCAAACGAGCTAAGGTATTCAACACACCTAGATTCGAGTTAGCTTTAACGGCGTAACACACCAAATGCGGGTGCTCACCTACCGATGAGTCAAACGCGTTCCAGTGACGTTCTAATGTGGCACGAGAATATACATACAACGGTGTACCATATTGCTCTGCTAGTTGTGAAAGTGCGACGTCCTCAGCCCAAAGCTGGCCATCTTCCTGATAGTTGAAGTAATCCAAAGTTCTTATCCCTTATAAATAACGATTTCTGCGTGTTTCACTTATTGTGATTGTTCGGTCTGTTGAACTTCATCAGGATCATACAAAGGACCCGTTTGACCACAACCAGAAAGTCCAATAACGGACACCATAAACAGAGCGGTAATTAGTTTTTTCATTTTGCACATCGTGATTATTAACTCAATGCCCCCTATAATCGCACCACACTCAGGAAAAGCAATAGGATAGAAAGGATGAACGAGACTGAATTTCATAAGTTGGTCGATATACAGATGCAAAACATCGAAGAAGCAATCGATGAATCAGAGGCAGATATTGATTACGAAGTGACTGGTAACGTGATGACGTTAGAGTTTGAAAACCGCAGCCAAATTATCATCAATCGCCAAGAACCAATGCGTGAGATCTGGTTAGCCTCTAAATCAGGCGGCTTTCACTTCAAGTTGGTTGACGACAAGTGGACATGTTCAAAGACGGGCATGGAGTTGTTTGAGATGGTCAAAGAAGAATGCGAAAAGCACGCAGATGAAGAGATTAATTGGGTCTAATCATTTGTAAGCAAAACTAAAAAGGAGTGAATCAATCACTCCTTTTTTAATATCAATCAATCTTAGTAAGACTAGATATTGACTATCTTTGAGCTCCGAGAAGCTAAAGTCGCATCGTTACGATATGGCACCACATAAGAGTTGCCTTCTTCAGGATGAACAATTTGGTAGTACTGAGGTAAATTAAAGTTAATCAACTTAGATGACACCTTCGACTCATCTTTTACTGAAGTGTAGAAAGAATTCACGCTCGCGATCATCTCATCTTTTTCACCGCTGTACTGATGATACACCTCAACCTGATTCGACTCGTCCAATACATAAATATTGAAACCTTTGTCAGTATCTTCGAAGAAAAACTGGATTAAGCCTTCACTCGCAAAACCATCAACCACCTCAGGCAGCTGATACTCCTGTTCTTTATCAAGCATCAGTAAAGGAGAACCCTTCAACTTATTCGTTGAGATACTGCGATAGAAATCGACCGAGTTTTCTAGCATCTGTACCGATACACCGCGACGTTCGAAGAATAGACCAAACATCTTATTAGCTAAGCGAATAGCTTTAAAACGGCGACGCTTCTCTGGTTCAATCGGTTTTAATCGCAAGTCGATACACTCAGCAAGCAGTTGATACACCATATTACGCATCACACCGCGTAGGTTTTTGCTGTAACAGAACACATCGACCGACTCTGGCGGCAACGCATCCTGGTGCATTTTACCCAGTACTGTCTTCAACGCGTCCAACATCGCGGTTTCGCCTTGGAAATGAAGTGTACGAACTTCGTGCCAAGAGTTGCGGTAAACTAAATCAACACTGCCGACTAAGCTTTTACCTTCTTCACCAAAACTGAAGATATCCGCATTTTTGAGATCAACTTTTAACTCTCGACCACTTAACTCGGAAGTCGGGTCATTTTCAAAGTTGATGAACATCGCCAGTTGGCTAATCTCACACGGGCTCGCGAGCGCTTGCATACTAGGACGTCGCTTACGCAAAGAAAACGTATTACGGAGGTCGCTCACCATTTGATAAAATTTATCAATGTCAATATGAGCATCACGCACCACAGAGTGCAAACGCGTCGACTCCGTAATCAGGCCATTAAAGAACGACCAAGCAACCAACTTACTCAAATACTCATGGTGCTCAAGAGAAGGCTGACCAAGAATGCGATGTGCTACCAGCGGCTGCTTATACAAATACCAACCAGCCTTGTTCGACTGGCCCTGACAAACTTCGATAAAACTCAAGTCTGGCTCATGAAGATCCGGAGATATTTGTGGATTCAATAGCGTCACTTTGCCTGGTAACACCTCAAACGCAGCATAAAGCTTACGAGCCAAGATACTGATATCTTGTGGGCTGATTGCTGAAGTGATGTCGTTACGACGCGCAAATTGAATCAGGTTACGGTAGCTCAGCATCAAGGCATCAAGCAGTGCATGGTGCACCACCTTAACCTGTTCAACCTTCCAGTTACGGCGGTTGTCGAGCTCAACAATGGTTTCATGTCCCCAATTCCAAGACTTAGTCATCTCGGTTAAGGCTTCACGGCGCCATGCGACAGAACCATTACCCGCATCTCGTGACAATTTCTCATGGGTCTTAAGATAGAAACAGCGTCTCACCAAATCCAATCGAGTGTGGTCATTAATACGTTCTAGGTAGCGCGTTACCTTCTCAAGCATCAGATAGTAGCTATCCATGCCATACAGATCAGGTTCATCTGCAAAGAAACGACGCTTGGTATCAATACTAAGCAGCTGGGTGTTTGGGTATTCCCATGAATACGCTTCTAACAGGATCGCCTTCAATACCGATTTATACGGTGAGTCGATACTCTTATAGAGCTGCCATAGATTTGAACCAAAGTACTCTTCGGCAGGAATACTGTTCAGCTTGCCGAAATCGATCCACTGCGAGCAATCAAGATAACCATCATTACATAAACCTTGGACATACTCGTCGTAACACTCCTCCATTTCTGGCGGAATGATTTGCCACAACAAACGCTGGCCAGCCAAACGCACGGCTGAGCGATAGAACTCATCAAGCAGTAGTAAGTGCTGTGAAGAACCACAGTTATCACCGGTCATCTCTTCAGAATGATTCGAGCGGAAACGCTCTTCATCCATCAAAAAGAAGTTCGCTTCAACCCCTAAGGTTTCAGCCCAATCAGTAATAAGCAGACATTTATTGGTCAGGCTATCGCGAGATGCGCCATCCATATCTGGAGATACACACACCCAGATATCAAGATCACTTGAGGTACTTTGACCAATAGACGAAGTACTGCCCATGGTGTACAAACCCAAGATTGCTGGTTCAGCGGCCTCGGTAAGTTTTCCGCCCAGAGTTAATTCAGTATCAGAGACAAATTGCTTTTGGAATTCATTAAGCGTGAAGCTACGAATTCCAAAAGGAACTTGTTGGTCATAATAACCAGGCATCATAGGGTGATTGAAGTGAAGCAGCGCGGGGATAAGGTTAAAAACTCGCTGGCCCTGCACATTCATCAACGCCAACGCACGATCAATGCGCTGCTGATTTAGATTGTCTAATCGTTGAATCAAAGTTTGAGTGTAAGCCTGCAAGGTAAGTCCTTGGTTTGAGATTAAGTGTACTTCTGTTTAGTTACTGAACGAAAGCAGCAACAAAACGTGATCAATTTAACACTTTTACCCTTATCGGTAAAGCAAAGGACGCCGTCATACTTACGAATCCCTTGATGACTGAAAGTAAAACTCGCGGCGCCGTAGTGTCCTCTTTATTGACTATTTCTAATAATAGCCCATGTTTCAAATGAGATACCAATCACACTATTTTGGTGAACTCATGAAATTCCCCCTGCTATCAAAGTATCGAATGATCAAACAGTAAGAATTTTCGCCTCACAATGGTAGGATTAGCCTATTACAGAACCTATATCGGAAACACCATGACAAATTCAGCACCAATCCGTATCGCGACCAGAAAAAGCCCTCTTGCCCTTTGGCAGGCATACTTTGTAAGGGATGCACTGCAAGCTGCTCACCCTGGTTTAGAGGTTGAGTTGGTAACTATGGTGACCAAAGGTGACATCATCCTAGACACGCCACTTGCTAAAGTAGGCGGTAAAGGGCTATTCGTTAAAGAACTTGAAGTAGCAATGCTAGAAGGTCGTGCTGACCTAGCGGTTCACTCAATGAAAGACGTACCGGTCGACTTCCCTGAAGGTCTAGGTCTAGTAACTATTTGTGAGCGCGAAGATCCTCGTGATGCTTTCGTTTCAAATACATACAACAACATCGATGAATTACCACAAGGTGCTGTCGTAGGTACATGTAGCCTACGTCGTCAATGTCAGTTGCTAGAATACCGCCCAGATTTAATCATCAAGGAGCTGCGCGGCAACGTTGGTACTCGTTTAGGTAAACTCGATGATGGTCAATACGATGCGATCGTACTCGCTGCTGCCGGCCTTAAGCGTCTAGAACTGGAAGAACGCATCCGCAGCTTTATCGAACCAGAACAGTCTCTACCTGCTGTAGGGCAAGGCGCTGTTGGTATTGAGTGTCGTCTAGATGATGAACGTCTAATCAAGCTTCTTGAGCCGCTGAATCACAAAGACACAGCTGATCGCGTACTTTGCGAGCGTGCTATGAACCTTACTCTGGAAGGCGGTTGCCAGGTGCCTATCGGTAGCTATTCACTATTAGATGGCGACAACATCTGGCTACGTGCATTAGTTGGTGAACCGGACGGTTCTAAGATGGTTCGTGGTGAGATCTCTGGCCTTCGCAAAGATGCAGAAGCACTTGGCGTGACTCTGGCAAATCAATTGCTGGATGATGGTGCAAGAGAAATCTTAACCAAGCTTTACGCTGACCAAGAATAATCATGACTGTGTTGGTGACTCGTCCCGGCCTAGAGGGACAATCGCTTTGCCAACAACTAGCGGATGAAGGAATTCAAGCAATCCATCATCCGCTGATTCGTATCGTTGATAATCCAAACTCATCGGATTTAAGCACCAAGCTTAATAACAGCGATATCATTATTGCAGTCAGTCACCACGCCGTGACCGCAGCTCAAAACATCCTTTCAAAAACCTCATCCATTTGGCCAATTTCGCCGCTTTATCTTGGCGTTGGTCAAAAAACTGCGCACGTTTTAAGCAAAGCCTGTAAACAAAAAGTAAACTATCCTCAAGTGAGTGATAGTGAACATCTTCTCAAACTTACTGAACTTAATGGCGTAGATAATAAATCCATTTTGATACTGCGTGGAAATGGTGGACGTGAGCTCATTCGAGATTCTTTACTTAATAGGGGTGCACAAGTCTCTTATTGTGAGACCTACCGTAGAGAATATATTCCTATTAGCGACCACAATACCTATCAAACATGGGTAAACAATAAAACGTCCAAAATTGTCATCACTAGTCAGGAACAATTGGAGTATCTCTGCTCAATTACCCCTGATGAGTATTTGGCTTGGCTTTCAACAAGACATCTATTTGTCCCAAGCCAGCGCATAGTAGAACGAGCACAACAACTCGGCTTCTCGAACGTGACCAATACTCACAGTGCTACGAACCAAATATTACTGGCTGCTCTCCGGCCCTAGCTAGAAACAGGAAATAAGCATGACAAGCAAAAAAAATAATGAGCATATTGAACCTGAAAAGAAACAAGACACTCAGCCAGTAGTTGTTGAAAACGAAAATGCTGAATCTACAGAGACGAAACAACCTGAACAAAAACTTGATGCCTCTGCGTCAAATACTGCTCAAAGTGATCAACCTCAAGCAGAACATAAAGAGCAAATTGAGAAAGCAGAAAAGCAAGGTAAGCGCGGTGTCAAACTAGGCGCTATTGCGATCGCTATTTCTATTATTTTCAGTGGCGGTATCGCATTTCAAATGCAGCAAAAGAACGCTGAGTACTCGGCTCAAATCTCGGCTCTTCAAACACAACTGCAAAATACCCAATCTGCAGTAAATAAAGACCTGCAAACCATCAAGCAAGAGACTATCCAAGAAGCTTCTCACGCAGTGGAGAAAACTCAGGTCGTACAATCCCAGCAACAAAAAAGTATTCAAAGCCTGCAGTTAGCAGTAGCTGACGTTAAAGGCCGTCGACCGAATGACTGGTTGCTTGCTGAAGCCGATTACCTAGTAAAACTAGCAGGCCGTAAACTGTTCCTTGAGCATGATGCCGTTAGCGCAACCAAACTAATGGAAAGCGCCGATCAACGTATCGCAGCACTAAATGACCCAAGCTTGGTATCACTGCGCCAATCAATGACCAATGATATTACTAAGCTTCGCACTATTCCTCTTATCGACCGCGATGGCTTAGTTCTACGCATCACAAGCCTACAACAGCAAGTCGATACGCTACCGCTTGCCAATGCAATTCTTCCAGAAGCTGCAGTTGTTGAGAAAAAAGCGGTATCGAAAGATATTAATGATTGGCAGAACAACCTGATGACGTCGATGAAAGACTTCTCAGAAAACTTCATCACCTTCCGCAGTCGTGATGGTGAAGTCATCCCTCTACTCTCTCCCGAGCAACACTTCTACCTACGTGAGAATATCAAGGGCAAATTAGAGACCGCAATTCGCGCTGTCTACAAAGAGCAAGGTGATATCTACAGTGCAGCACTTAATACCGCTAACGAGTGGTCGAAAGCGTACCTAAACCAAGATAACAACTCAGTGATTGAATTTGAGAAAGCGGTTAAACAGTTAAGTGAACAAAACATCTCTGTGAAATACCCTGTAAAACTTGAGTCTCAAAATGAGTTGTCAGATGTGATACGTGAGCGCCTACGTCGTGAAGTCACCGTTATGACCACGGAGGAGAAATAATGATTCGTTGGATTTTTCTTTTTCTCGTTCTAGGTGCTGGGTTAATTGTTGGAACTCAGTTCTCAGGTCAACAAGGTTATGTCCTGATCTCGATAGCAAATAAGACCATTGAAATGAGCGTGACAACACTGGTTATTTTTGTCATTGCTCTTCTAGCGGCTCTATTCGGCTTAGAGTACCTATTTAAAAAGCTTATGTACGCAAGCTCAACTACTTGGAACTGGTTCAGTGTTCGTAAACTGAAACGCTCTCGTCGTTATACAAATGAAGGCATCATCAAGCTTCTTGAAGGTGACTGGAAAGGCGCTGAGAAGAAAGTAACTCGTTGGGCTAACCATCACGACATGCCTCTACTTTGTTATTTAGTCGCTTCTCAAGCGGCGCACGAGCAAGGTAATACGAGTGAGCGTGATAAGTACATCGAGCTTGCTAGCCAACAAGAGGACTCTCTACTGGCCGTTGAGCTAACTAAAGCAAAACAACAGATCAGTGAGTCGAACTACGAAGCGGCTTTCGATACACTTTCAACATTGAAAGGTTCGTACCCGAATAACACTGCTGTACTTGGCCTGCTAAAAGCCACTTACATGCAGCTTAAGTTGTGGCAGCCATTGTTAGAGCTAACGCCTAAGTTGGCTAAGAACAAGCTTCTTACAGCTGAAGAGCAAGTTGAGTTGGAACAGAAAGCACAATGTGGCTTACTTCACGATGTCGCACAGCAGCAAGGTAGCGAAGGTTTAATCAGCCATTGGAACAAGCTTTCAAGAAAACAGAAACAAAGCTCTCACCTTGTTTCCTGCTTTGTGAAGCAACTGATCGCTCGTAAAGCTGACTCAGAAGCCTTCACAGTGATCAAAGAGAACATTGCGAAGAGTGGTTCAAATGAGCTCTACATGTTGCTTCCAGAGCTTAACCTTGCCGATCACCACCCAGTCGTTGTGATGCTAGAGCGCGCCATCAGTAAAGATTGTGGCAATGCCGAAGCACACAGCGCATTGGCTCAGTTCTACCTAAGAGAACAGAAGTGGGCAGAAGCACAAACCCACTTCGAGAAAGCACTAGCACTTCGCTCTAATGTTTCAGATTACGGATACCTATCTGATGCGCTAGAGAAGCAGAACCTGACCAAAGCAGCTCATGAAGTTTCCCGTAAGGCACTCGCTCTAGTTCAACCAGCTTAATTTAGTACATCTAAAATGAAGCCGATGCTAAGCATCGGCTTTTTTATGTCTGCAGTTTGCCCTAGATAACTTCCGAAGTACCGATAGTCAAAACACTTAGGAGAAAGAACAATAGTCATCCTTCTAATAGCCTTCAAATCCTCCAACCTAAGTTGATCGAAGCTTCATCAACATAACAGTCCATTCCTAATTAAACCTACCTAGCTCTTAACTACCTACAACGAATACATATTGCTCATTGCCTTTCAAATATCATTAACGCTCTATAAGTACTGATTTTAAGTCGCAAAGTTAAATCACCATGAAATCACTCACAAGGTCTCCCAAAAAGCACAGGGAGACACTTTAGGTCAATGCGTAGATAGCTTAGTCAATTATGAAAAAAGCACGGTAGAAGCCATTAGAGTTGGCTGAAACCTATGTATAAGTTATTGAGGAATGAGGAACAGGTAGCTGGAGGGTTGTAGCGAAGAAAGAGAAAACGTTTCGCGGTGGTAGTTATCACTTAATCGAAGTGAGATCGATATTAGAGTGGGCTTAGCTATTGTAATTACTAGGTGAAAAACCCACATCCCAGCAATACGCCTCAACGCGATGGATCTTTTACGCACGCTCAATCTTCGTAACTAATCTATTGATTCAAGCCTAAAGAAAGGTGTGTATAGCAGCGGACTTAAAACTCTAGATGAAACCAATGCTGCGATACAACAAAGCCTCCCAGTTTAAAGCGAGACTTAGTCATTACACAGAGTGCGCTTAATGTAGAGCTTATACCAATTAAAGTAAAAATATGATCTAATTAAGGCCGTCGAACTCTTACAGAAAATCGCCATGGATAGCCTTAATAATACTGATTTTAAAAAGCTAGCAAGCCAACAAAAAACCATTCAAATGAAGGTTCGCTTGCTAGCACTTGCCCACTTCAAAGAAGGTCACTCGCGCACTCAAATTGCCAAATACCTTAAAGTCAGTCGAACTAGTGTAAACAAATGGGTTCAAGTATTTCTTGAAGAAGGATTGGAAGGGCTTCAAGAAAAACCTCGCACAGGCAGACCTGCATACCTCAATGCAGAACAACGAAAACAACTCAGTGCATTCATTAAGAAAGAAGCAGAGTCCCCTTCAGGCGGGCGCCTTGTCGGGAGCGATATACATGACTACATCGTGAAAAACTTTGATAAATACTACCACCCTAATTCTATCTATTATCTCCTCGACCACATGGGCTTCTCTTGGATAACTTCTCGCTCCAAACACCCTAAACAATCACAGCAAATCCAAGACGATTTTAAAAAAATTCAAAATAGAAACGATCCTTAAGATCCCCGGCCATATTGGGCTAGAGAGTGTTGATGTCTGGTTTCAAGACGAAGCTAGGTTTGGCCAACAGAACACAACGACACGTCTTTGGGCGACTCGTGGAACGAGGCCTCGCGTGGTAAAACAACAGCAATTTGAATACGCTTATTTGTTTGGTTCGGTATGCCCTGAAAGAGGAATTGGCGAAGCCATAGTGGTTCCTTGGGTTAACAAGGACATAATGACAAATCACTTAGAGCAGATATCTAAAGCTACTGAAAAAGGACGTCATGCTGTCGTTATAATGGATGGTGCAGGCTGGCATACCGATGATATTGCGAGAGAGTTTAATAACGTCAGTACTATTAAGCTTCCTCCCTACTCGCCAGAGCTTAACCCTATAGAGCAAGTTTGGAGTTGGTTGCGACAACATTATCTAGCGAATCAAAGTTTCACTGATTATAACGACATTGTTTCCAAGGTTTGTCGCGCTTGGAATGAATTTCTTGAGTGCAAAGATCGTGTCACAAAAATGAGCAGAAGGGATTGGATAAACCTGATCAGTTAATTTTCCGGATTGGTATAATCAATGGTTGATCGTGGGTTACTGGCCATAAACAACCTTTACGGAAGTCGTAACCAAGAGTTAAAACTCATACGCCAGAAACGACGAAAGCCTAGTCGTAAGACTAGGCTTTCTGATAAGTGGCGGAGTGGACGGGACTCGAACCCGCGACCCCCGGCGTGACAGGCCGGTATTCTAACCAACTGAACTACCACTCCGCAGTGGTCAACTCACTAAGTGAGCGTCCATATCTCCAGGTCGGTCAACCTAAAGATTTAATTTAAAGCCTGGCGATGTCCTACTCTCACATGGGGAAGCCCCACACTACCATCGGCGCTATTGTGTTTCACTTCTGAGTTCGGCATGGAATCAGGTGGGTCCACAATGCTATGGTCGCCAAGCAAATTTTAAAATTCGGAAAGCTTATTTAAAAGTATTTCTCTTCAAACGCATTCAAGGTCTGGTCTTTCTATTGAGTCCACAAAACCCCTTGGGTGTTGTATGGTTAAGCCTCACGGGCAATTAGTACAGGTTAGCTCAATGCCTCGCAGCACTTACACACCCTGCCTATCAACGTCGTAGTCTACGACAACCCTTTAGGACACTTATAGTGCCAGGGAAAACTCATCTCAAGGCTCGCTTCCCGCTTAGATGCTTTCAGCGGTTATCGATTCCGAACTTAGCTACCGGGCAATGCCATTGGCATGACAACCCGAACACCAGAGGTTCGTCCACTCCGGTCCTCTCGTACTAGGAGCAGCCCCTTTCAATTTTCCAACGCCCACGGCAGATAGGGACCGAACTGTCTCACGACGTTCTAAACCCAGCTCGCGTACCACTTTAAATGGCGAACAGCCATACCCTTGGGACCGACTTCAGCCCCAGGATGTGATGAGCCGACATCGAGGTGCCAAACACCGCCGTCGATATGAACTCTTGGGCGGTATCAGCCTGTTATCCCCGGAGTACCTTTTATCCGTTGAGCGATGGCCCTTCCATTCAGAACCACCGGATCACTATGACCTGCTTTCGCACCTGCTCGAATTGTCATTCTCGCAGTCAAGCGGGCTTATGCCATTGCACTAACCACACGATGTCCAACCGTGTTTAGCCCACCTTCGTGCTCCTCCGTTACTCTTTGGGAGGAGACCGCCCCAGTCAAACTACCCACCAGGCACTGTCCGTAATCCCGATTCAGGGACCAACGTTAGAACATCAAAACTACAAGGGTGGTATTTCAAGGACGACTCCACCACATCTAGCGACGCGGTTTCATAGTCTCCCACCTATCCTACACATGTAGGTTCAATGTTCAGTGCCAAGCTGTAGTAAAGGTTCACGGGGTCTTTCCGTCTAGCCGCGGGTACACTGCATCTTCACAGCGATTTCAATTTCACTGAGTCTCGGGTGGAGACAGCGTGGCCATCATTACGCCATTCGTGCAGGTCGGAACTTACCCGACAAGGAATTTCGCTACCTTAGGACCGTTATAGTTACGGCCGCCGTTTACCGGGGCTTCGATCAAGAGCTTCGACCGAAGTCTAACCCCATCAATTAACCTTCCGGCACCGGGCAGGCGTCACACCGTATACGTCATCTTACGATTTTGCACAGTGCTGTGTTTTTAATAAACAGTTGCAGCCACCTGGTATCTGCGACTCTCGTCTGCTCCATCCGCAAGGGACTTCACTGATAAGAGCGTACCTTCTCCCGAAGTTACGGTACCATTTTGCCTAGTTCCTTCACCCGAGTTCTCTCAAGCGCCTTGGTATTCTCTACCCGACCACCTGTGTCGGTTTGGGGTACGATTCCTTACAATCTGAAGCTTAGAGGCTTTTCCTGGAAGCATGGCATCAATGACTTCACTACCGTAGTAGCTCGACATCGTATCTCAGCGTTAATGAAAGTCCGGATTTACCTAAACTTTCCGCCTACGTACTTGAACCTGGACAACCGTCGCCAGGCCCACCTAGCCTTCTCCGTCCCCCCATCGCAATTGTAAGAAGTACGGGAATATTAACCCGTTTCCCATCGACTACGCCTTTCGGCCTCGCCTTAGGAGTCGACTTACCCTGCCCCGATTAACGTTGGACAGGAACCCTTGGTCTTCCGGCGAGGGAGTTTTTCACTCCCTTTATCGTTACTCATGTCAGCATTCGCACTTCTGATACCTCCAGCAGCCCTTACAGACCACCTTCAACGGCTTACAGAACGCTCCCCTACCCCACATACCCTAAGGTACGTAGCCGCAGCTTCGGTGTATAGCTTAGCCCCGTTACATCTTCCGCGCAGGCCGACTCGACCAGTGAGCTATTACGCTTTCTTTAAATGATGGCTGCTTCTAAGCCAACATCCTGGCTGTCTGAGCCTTCCCACATCGTTTCCCACTTAGCTATACTTTGGGACCTTAGCTGGCGGTCTGGGTTGTTTCCCTCTCCACGACGGACGTTAGCACCCGCCGTGTGTCTCCCGGATAGTACTTACTGGTATTCGGAGTTTGCAAAGGGTTGGTAAGTCGGGATGACCCCCTAGCCTTAACAGTGCTCTACCCCCAGTAGTATTCGTCCGAGGCGCTACCTAAATAGCTTTCGGGGAGAACCAGCTATCTCCAGGTTTGATTGGCCTTTCACCCCTAGCCACAAGTCATCCGCTAATTTTTCAACATTAGTCGGTTCGGTCCTCCAGTTGATGTTACTCAACCTTCAACCTGCCCATGGCTAGATCACCTGGTTTCGGGTCTAATCCTAGCAACTGTACGCCCAGTTAAGACTCGGTTTCCCTACGGCTCCCCTAAACGGTTAACCTTGCTACTAAAATTAAGTCGCTGACCCATTATACAAAAGGTACGCAGTCACACCACGAAGGTGCTCCTACTGCTTGTACGTACACGGTTTCAGGTTCTATTTCACTCCCCTCACAGGGGTTCTTTTCGCCTTTCCCTCACGGTACTGGTTCACTATCGGTCAGTCAGTAGTATTTAGCCTTGGAGGATGGTCCCCCCATATTCAGACAGGATATCACGTGTCCCGCCCTACTCGTTTTCACTGATTATGAGATGTCGATTACGGGGCTATCACCCTTTATTGCGGCACTTTCCAGAGCCTTCATCTGTCTCATTAAAAGCTTAAGGGCTAATCCAATTTCGCTCGCCGCTACTTTCGGAATCTCGGTTGATTTCTCTTCCTCGGGGTACTTAGATGTTTCAGTTCCCCCGGTTTGCCTCCTGTTGCTATGTATTCACAACAGGATACTTACTTATGTAAGTGGGTTTCCCCATTCAGGAATCCCAGACTCAAAAGGTTATTACTACCTAATCTGGGCTTATCGCAAGTTATTACGCCTTTCATCGCCTCTGACTGCCAAGGCATCCACCGTGTACGCTTAGTCACTTAACCATACAACCCGAAAGGGTCTTAGTGTATGGCAACTAACCAAGGTTTTTGGTTGTCATTAAGAAGGGTTAATTCTCAATGACTGTTTGCCGGACTCAATTGTGAATCAAACTAACGTTTGATTCGAATACAAGACACTTGAATGTGTTTGTTGTGTTTATCTAATGAAAGATAAACATTGAGAACTTTTAAATTTGATTGAATTACTCGTAAGTAATCAATCAGTCAGCTTTCCAAATTGTTAAAGAGCTAGATTTCTTTCGAAACCATTTTTAAATATTTTCAGATAAAAACACTTAAAGATGGTGGAGCTATGCGGGATCGAACCGCAGACCTCCTGCGTGCAAGGCAGGCGCTCTCCCAGCTGAGCTATAGCCCCATCTTTGTTTCTAGTCGATATTGGTGGGTCTGAGTGGACTCGAACCACCGACCTCCCGCTTATCAGGCGAGCGCTCTAACCAGCTGAGCTACAGACCCAATATCGTCTCTTTTACTTTTCTAAACCTAATCAATCTGTGTGGACACTCATCGTGACTATCTTCGTATAAGGAGGTGATCCAGCCCCAGGTTCCCCTAGGGCTACCTTGTTACGACTTCACCCCAGTCATGAACCACAAAGTGGTGAGCGTCCTCCCCGAAAGGTTAAACTACCCACTTCTTTTGCAGCCCACTCCCATGGTGTGACGGGCGGTGTGTACAAGGCCCGGGAACGTATTCACCGTGACATTCTGATTCACGATTACTAGCGATTCCGACTTCATGGAGTCGAGTTGCAGACTCCAATCCGGACTACGACGCACTTTTTGGGATTCGCTCACTATCGCTAGCTTGCTGCCCTCTGTATGCGCCATTGTAGCACGTGTGTAGCCCTACTCGTAAGGGCCATGATGACTTGACGTCGTCCCCACCTTCCTCCGGTTTATCACCGGCAGTCTCCCTGGAGTTCCCGACATTACTCGCTGGCAAACAAGGATAAGGGTTGCGCTCGTTGCGGGACTTAACCCAACATTTCACAACACGAGCTGACGACAGCCATGCAGCACCTGTCTCAGAGCTCCCGAAGGCACACCTGCGTCTCCGCTGGCTTCTCTGGATGTCAAGAGTAGGTAAGGTTCTTCGCGTTGCATCGAATTAAACCACATGCTCCACCGCTTGTGCGGGCCCCCGTCAATTCATTTGAGTTTTAATCTTGCGACCGTACTCCCCAGGCGGTCTACTTAACGCGTTAGCTCCGAAAGCCACGGCTCAAGGCCACAACCTCCAAGTAGACATCGTTTACGGCGTGGACTACCAGGGTATCTAATCCTGTTTGCTCCCCACGCTTTCGCATCTGAGTGTCAGTGTCTGTCCAGGGGGCCGCCTTCGCCACTGGTATTCCTTCAGATCTCTACGCATTTCACCGCTACACCTGAAATTCTACCCCCCTCTACAGCACTCTAGTTCACCAGTTTCAAATGCAGTTCCGAGGTTGAGCCCCGGGCTTTCACATCTGACTTAATGAACCACCTGCATGCGCTTTACGCCCAGTAATTCCGATTAACGCTCGCACCCTCCGTATTACCGCGGCTGCTGGCACGGAGTTAGCCGGTGCTTCTTCTGTTGCTAACGTCAAGATGCGCAGCTATTAACTACACACCCTTCCTCACAACTGAAAGTACTTTACAACCCGAAGGCCTTCTTCATACACGCGGCATGGCTGCATCAGGCTTGCGCCCATTGTGCAATATTCCCCACTGCTGCCTCCCGTAGGAGTCTGGACCGTGTCTCAGTTCCAGTGTGGCTGATCATCCTCTCAGACCAGCTAGGGATCGTCGCCTTGGTGAGCCATTACCTCACCAACTAGCTAATCCCACCTAGGCATATCTTGACGCGAGAGGCCCGAAGGTCCCCCTCTTTGGCCCGTAGGCATTATGCGGTATTAGCCATCGTTTCCAATGGTTATCCCCCACATCAAGGCAATTTCCTAGGCATTACTCACCCGTCCGCCGCTCGACGCCCATTAACGCACCCGAAGGATTGTTAGTGTCGTTTCCGCTCGACTTGCATGTGTTAGGCCTGCCGCCAGCGTTCAATCTGAGCCATGATCAAACTCTTCAATTTAAGATTTTGTGACTCAACGAATACTGACTTCAAAACTAATATTTACCGAAGTAAACATGTAATTCTAAAGCTATTACCATTCCAACAGAATGGTAATGAATTGACTGTGCCAAATAACCGAAGTTATTCGTATTGGTCACTCAGTTCATTGAAATCAATTTTGATTCCGAAGAATCTGTTTTATCTAACGATAAAACGTTTTGATATTCATCAACGAGTGCCCACACAGATTGATAGGTTTAAATTGTTAAAGAGCTTTGCTTTCAGTGCCTTAGCAAGTAAGCAGGACGCGTATAATACGCTTTCCACTTTGAAAGTCAACATAAAACTCTAAGAAACTTAGAACTCTATGGTGACTTGTCTATTAAATAGACAAAGTCGAAATTAAAGCCTGGCGATGTCCTACTCTTACATGGGGAAGCCCCACACTACCATCGGCGCTATTGTGTTTCACTTCTGAGTTCGGCATGGAATCAGGTGGGTCCACAATGCTATGGTCGCCAAGCAAATTTTGTTTAATTGACGCGCTAGCGGCAATTAATAATTCGGAAAACTGATTTAAAAGTCTCTTCAAACGCATTCAAGGTCTGGTCTTTCTATTGAGTCCACAAAACCCCTTGGGTGTTGTATGGTTAAGCCTCACGGGCAATTAGTACAGGTTAGCTCAATGCCTCGCAGCACTTACACACCCTGCCTATCAACGTCGTAGTCTACGACAACCCTTTAGGACACTTATAGTGCCAGGGAAAACTCATCTCAAGGCTCGCTTCCCGCTTAGATGCTTTCAGCGGTTATCGATTCCGAACTTAGCTACCGGGCAATGCCATTGGCATGACAACCCGAACACCAGAGGTTCGTCCACTCCGGTCCTCTCGTACTAGGAGCAGCCCCTTTCAATTTTCCAACGCCCACGGCAGATAGGGACCGAACTGTCTCACGACGTTCTAAACCCAGCTCGCGTACCACTTTAAATGGCGAACAGCCATACCCTTGGGACCGACTTCAGCCCCAGGATGTGATGAGCCGACATCGAGGTGCCAAACACCGCCGTCGATATGAACTCTTGGGCGGTATCAGCCTGTTATCCCCGGAGTACCTTTTATCCGTTGAGCGATGGCCCTTCCATTCAGAACCACCGGATCACTATGACCTGCTTTCGCACCTGCTCGAATTGTCATTCTCGCAGTCAAGCGGGCTTATGCCATTGCACTAACCACACGATGTCCAACCGTGTTTAGCCCACCTTCGTGCTCCTCCGTTACTCTTTGGGAGGAGACCGCCCCAGTCAAACTACCCACCAGGCACTGTCCGTAATCCCGATTCAGGGACCAACGTTAGAACATCAAAACTACAAGGGTGGTATTTCAAGGACGACTCCACCACATCTAGCGACGCGGTTTCATAGTCTCCCACCTATCCTACACATGTAGGTTCAATGTTCAGTGCCAAGCTGTAGTAAAGGTTCACGGGGTCTTTCCGTCTAGCCGCGGGTACACTGCATCTTCACAGCGATTTCAATTTCACTGAGTCTCGGGTGGAGACAGCGTGGCCATCATTACGCCATTCGTGCAGGTCGGAACTTACCCGACAAGGAATTTCGCTACCTTAGGACCGTTATAGTTACGGCCGCCGTTTACCGGGGCTTCGATCAAGAGCTTCGACCGAAGTCTAACCCCATCAATTAACCTTCCGGCACCGGGCAGGCGTCACACCGTATACGTCATCTTACGATTTTGCACAGTGCTGTGTTTTTAATAAACAGTTGCAGCCACCTGGTATCTGCGACTCTCGTCTGCTCCATCCGCAAGGGACTTCACTGATAAGAGCGTACCTTCTCCCGAAGTTACGGTACCATTTTGCCTAGTTCCTTCACCCGAGTTCTCTCAAGCGCCTTGGTATTCTCTACCCGACCACCTGTGTCGGTTTGGGGTACGATTCCTTACAATCTGAAGCTTAGAGGCTTTTCCTGGAAGCATGGCATCAATGACTTCACTACCGTAGTAGCTCGACATCGTATCTCAGCGTTAATGAAAGTCCGGATTTACCTAAACTTTCCGCCTACGTACTTGAACCTGGACAACCGTCGCCAGGCCCACCTAGCCTTCTCCGTCCCCCCATCGCAATTGTAAGAAGTACGGGAATATTAACCCGTTTCCCATCGACTACGCCTTTCGGCCTCGCCTTAGGAGTCGACTTACCCTGCCCCGATTAACGTTGGACAGGAACCCTTGGTCTTCCGGCGAGGGAGTTTTTCACTCCCTTTATCGTTACTCATGTCAGCATTCGCACTTCTGATACCTCCAGCAGCCCTTACAGACCACCTTCAACGGCTTACAGAACGCTCCCCTACCCCACATACCCTAAGGTACGTAGCCGCAGCTTCGGTGTATAGCTTAGCCCCGTTACATCTTCCGCGCAGGCCGACTCGACCAGTGAGCTATTACGCTTTCTTTAAATGATGGCTGCTTCTAAGCCAACATCCTGGCTGTCTGAGCCTTCCCACATCGTTTCCCACTTAGCTATACTTTGGGACCTTAGCTGGCGGTCTGGGTTGTTTCCCTCTCCACGACGGACGTTAGCACCCGCCGTGTGTCTCCCGGATAGTACTTACTGGTATTCGGAGTTTGCAAAGGGTTGGTAAGTCGGGATGACCCCCTAGCCTTAACAGTGCTCTACCCCCAGTAGTATTCGTCCGAGGCGCTACCTAAATAGCTTTCGGGGAGAACCAGCTATCTCCAGGTTTGATTGGCCTTTCACCCCTAGCCACAAGTCATCCGCTAATTTTTCAACATTAGTCGGTTCGGTCCTCCAGTTGATGTTACTCAACCTTCAACCTGCCCATGGCTAGATCACCTGGTTTCGGGTCTAATCCTAGCAACTGTACGCCCAGTTAAGACTCGGTTTCCCTACGGCTCCCCTAAACGGTTAACCTTGCTACTAAAATTAAGTCGCTGACCCATTATACAAAAGGTACGCAGTCACACCACGAAGGTGCTCCTACTGCTTGTACGTACACGGTTTCAGGTTCTATTTCACTCCCCTCACAGGGGTTCTTTTCGCCTTTCCCTCACGGTACTGGTTCACTATCGGTCAGTCAGTAGTATTTAGCCTTGGAGGATGGTCCCCCCATATTCAGACAGGATATCACGTGTCCCGCCCTACTCGTTTTCACTGATTATGAGATGTCGATTACGGGGCTATCACCCTTTATTGCGGCACTTTCCAGAGCCTTCATCTGTCTCATTAAAAGCTTAAGGGCTAATCCAATTTCGCTCGCCGCTACTTTCGGAATCTCGGTTGATTTCTCTTCCTCGGGGTACTTAGATGTTTCAGTTCCCCCGGTTTGCCTCCTGTTGCTATGTATTCACAACAGGATACTTACTTATGTAAGTGGGTTTCCCCATTCAGGAATCCCAGACTCAAAAGGTTATTACTACCTAATCTGGGCTTATCGCAAGTTATTACGCCTTTCATCGCCTCTGACTGCCAAGGCATCCACCGTGTACGCTTAGTCACTTAACCATACAACCCGAAAGGGTTTCTATTTGCTTTCACTTTAAAAAGTGAAGACAAATAAGCGTATGGCAACTAACCAAGGTTTTTGGTTGTCATTAAGAAGGGTTAATTCTCAATGACTGTTTGCCGGACTCAATTGTGAATCAAACTAACGTTTGATTCGAATACAAGACACTTGAATGTGTTTGTTGTGTTTATACCGTTCTTATTAACTAAGAGCAGATAAACATTGAGAACTTTTAAATTTGATTGAATTACTCGTAAGTAATCAATCAGTCAGCTTTCCAAATTGTTAAAGAGCATAAAGCAAAAAGCTTTAATCAATAACTTACGTTATTAATTAAAGCTCTGGCTTTAACTAAATCTAAACCATCAATCTGTGTGGACACTCATCGTGACTATCTTCGTATAAGGAGGTGATCCAGCCCCAGGTTCCCCTAGGGCTACCTTGTTACGACTTCACCCCAGTCATGAACCACAAAGTGGTGAGCGTCCTCCCCGAAAGGTTAAACTACCCACTTCTTTTGCAGCCCACTCCCATGGTGTGACGGGCGGTGTGTACAAGGCCCGGGAACGTATTCACCGTGACATTCTGATTCACGATTACTAGCGATTCCGACTTCATGGAGTCGAGTTGCAGACTCCAATCCGGACTACGACGCACTTTTTGGGATTCGCTCACTATCGCTAGCTTGCTGCCCTCTGTATGCGCCATTGTAGCACGTGTGTAGCCCTACTCGTAAGGGCCATGATGACTTGACGTCGTCCCCACCTTCCTCCGGTTTATCACCGGCAGTCTCCCTGGAGTTCCCGACATTACTCGCTGGCAAACAAGGATAAGGGTTGCGCTCGTTGCGGGACTTAACCCAACATTTCACAACACGAGCTGACGACAGCCATGCAGCACCTGTCTCAGAGCTCCCGAAGGCACACCTGCGTCTCCGCTGGCTTCTCTGGATGTCAAGAGTAGGTAAGGTTCTTCGCGTTGCATCGAATTAAACCACATGCTCCACCGCTTGTGCGGGCCCCCGTCAATTCATTTGAGTTTTAATCTTGCGACCGTACTCCCCAGGCGGTCTACTTAACGCGTTAGCTCCGAAAGCCACGGCTCAAGGCCACAACCTCCAAGTAGACATCGTTTACGGCGTGGACTACCAGGGTATCTAATCCTGTTTGCTCCCCACGCTTTCGCATCTGAGTGTCAGTGTCTGTCCAGGGGGCCGCCTTCGCCACTGGTATTCCTTCAGATCTCTACGCATTTCACCGCTACACCTGAAATTCTACCCCCCTCTACAGCACTCTAGTTCACCAGTTTCAAATGCAGTTCCGAGGTTGAGCCCCGGGCTTTCACATCTGACTTAATGAACCACCTGCATGCGCTTTACGCCCAGTAATTCCGATTAACGCTCGCACCCTCCGTATTACCGCGGCTGCTGGCACGGAGTTAGCCGGTGCTTCTTCTGTTGCTAACGTCAAGATATGCAGCTATTAACTACACACCCTTCCTCACAACTGAAAGTACTTTACAACCCGAAGGCCTTCTTCATACACGCGGCATGGCTGCATCAGGCTTGCGCCCATTGTGCAATATTCCCCACTGCTGCCTCCCGTAGGAGTCTGGACCGTGTCTCAGTTCCAGTGTGGCTGATCATCCTCTCAGACCAGCTAGGGATCGTCGCCTTGGTGAGCCATTACCTCACCAACTAGCTAATCCCACCTAGGCATATCTTGACGCGAGAGGCCCGAAGGTCCCCCTCTTTGGCCCGTAGGCATTATGCGGTATTAGCCATCGTTTCCAATGGTTATCCCCCACATCAAGGCAATTTCCTAGGCATTACTCACCCGTCCGCCGCTCGACGCCCATTAACGCACCCGAAGGATTGTTAGTGTCGTTTCCGCTCGACTTGCATGTGTTAGGCCTGCCGCCAGCGTTCAATCTGAGCCATGATCAAACTCTTCAATTTAAGATTTTGTGACTCAACGAATACTGACTTCAAAACTAATATTTACCGAAGTAAACATGTAATTCTAAAGCTATTACCATTCCAACAGAATGGTAATGAATTGACTGTGCCAAATAACCGAAGTTATTCGTATTGGTCACTCAGTTCATTGAAATCAATTTTGATTCCGAAGAATCTGTTTTATCTAACGATAAAACGTTTTGATATTCATCAACGAGTGCCCACACAGATTGATAGGTTTAAATTGTTAAAGAGCTTTGCTTTCAGTGCCTTAGCAAGTAAGCAGGACGCGTATAATACGCTTTCCACTTTGAAAGTCAACATAAAACTCTAAGAAACTTAGAACTCTATGGTGACTTGTCTATTAAATAGACAAAGTCGAAATTAAAGCCTGGCGATGTCCTACTCTCACATGGGGAAGCCCCACACTACCATCGGCGCTATTGTGTTTCACTTCTGAGTTCGGCATGGAATCAGGTGGGTCCACAATGCTATGGTCGCCAAGCAAATTTTAAAATTCGGAAAGCTTATTTAAAAGTATTTCTCTTCAAACGCATTCAAGGTCTGGTCTTTCTATTGAGTCCACAAAACCCCTTGGGTGTTGTATGGTTAAGCCTCACGGGCAATTAGTACAGGTTAGCTCAATGCCTCGCAGCACTTACACACCCTGCCTATCAACGTCGTAGTCTACGACAACCCTTTAGGACACTTATAGTGCCAGGGAAAACTCATCTCAAGGCTCGCTTCCCGCTTAGATGCTTTCAGCGGTTATCGATTCCGAACTTAGCTACCGGGCAATGCCATTGGCATGACAACCCGAACACCAGAGGTTCGTCCACTCCGGTCCTCTCGTACTAGGAGCAGCCCCTTTCAATTTTCCAACGCCCACGGCAGATAGGGACCGAACTGTCTCACGACGTTCTAAACCCAGCTCGCGTACCACTTTAAATGGCGAACAGCCATACCCTTGGGACCGACTTCAGCCCCAGGATGTGATGAGCCGACATCGAGGTGCCAAACACCGCCGTCGATATGAACTCTTGGGCGGTATCAGCCTGTTATCCCCGGAGTACCTTTTATCCGTTGAGCGATGGCCCTTCCATTCAGAACCACCGGATCACTATGACCTGCTTTCGCACCTGCTCGAATTGTCATTCTCGCAGTCAAGCGGGCTTATGCCATTGCACTAACCACACGATGTCCAACCGTGTTTAGCCCACCTTCGTGCTCCTCCGTTACTCTTTGGGAGGAGACCGCCCCAGTCAAACTACCCACCAGGCACTGTCCGTAATCCCGATTCAGGGACCAACGTTAGAACATCAAAACTACAAGGGTGGTATTTCAAGGACGACTCCACCACATCTAGCGACGCGGTTTCATAGTCTCCCACCTATCCTACACATGTAGGTTCAATGTTCAGTGCCAAGCTGTAGTAAAGGTTCACGGGGTCTTTCCGTCTAGCCGCGGGTACACTGCATCTTCACAGCGATTTCAATTTCACTGAGTCTCGGGTGGAGACAGCGTGGCCATCATTACGCCATTCGTGCAGGTCGGAACTTACCCGACAAGGAATTTCGCTACCTTAGGACCGTTATAGTTACGGCCGCCGTTTACCGGGGCTTCGATCAAGAGCTTCGACCGAAGTCTAACCCCATCAATTAACCTTCCGGCACCGGGCAGGCGTCACACCGTATACGTCATCTTACGATTTTGCACAGTGCTGTGTTTTTAATAAACAGTTGCAGCCACCTGGTATCTGCGACTCTCGTCTGCTCCATCCGCAAGGGACTTCACTGATAAGAGCGTACCTTCTCCCGAAGTTACGGTACCATTTTGCCTAGTTCCTTCACCCGAGTTCTCTCAAGCGCCTTGGTATTCTCTACCCGACCACCTGTGTCGGTTTGGGGTACGATTCCTTACAATCTGAAGCTTAGAGGCTTTTCCTGGAAGCATGGCATCAATGACTTCACTACCGTAGTAGCTCGACATCGTATCTCAGCGTTAATGAAAGTCCGGATTTACCTAAACTTTCCGCCTACGTACTTGAACCTGGACAACCGTCGCCAGGCCCACCTAGCCTTCTCCGTCCCCCCATCGCAATTGTAAGAAGTACGGGAATATTAACCCGTTTCCCATCGACTACGCCTTTCGGCCTCGCCTTAGGAGTCGACTTACCCTGCCCCGATTAACGTTGGACAGGAACCCTTGGTCTTCCGGCGAGGGAGTTTTTCACTCCCTTTATCGTTACTCATGTCAGCATTCGCACTTCTGATACCTCCAGCAGCCCTTACAGACCACCTTCAACGGCTTACAGAACGCTCCCCTACCCCACATACCCTAAGGTACGTAGCCGCAGCTTCGGTGTATAGCTTAGCCCCGTTACATCTTCCGCGCAGGCCGACTCGACCAGTGAGCTATTACGCTTTCTTTAAATGATGGCTGCTTCTAAGCCAACATCCTGGCTGTCTGAGCCTTCCCACATCGTTTCCCACTTAGCTATACTTTGGGACCTTAGCTGGCGGTCTGGGTTGTTTCCCTCTCCACGACGGACGTTAGCACCCGCCGTGTGTCTCCCGGATAGTACTTACTGGTATTCGGAGTTTGCAAAGGGTTGGTAAGTCGGGATGACCCCCTAGCCTTAACAGTGCTCTACCCCCAGTAGTATTCGTCCGAGGCGCTACCTAAATAGCTTTCGGGGAGAACCAGCTATCTCCAGGTTTGATTGGCCTTTCACCCCTAGCCACAAGTCATCCGCTAATTTTTCAACATTAGTCGGTTCGGTCCTCCAGTTGATGTTACTCAACCTTCAACCTGCCCATGGCTAGATCACCTGGTTTCGGGTCTAATCCTAGCAACTGTACGCCCAGTTAAGACTCGGTTTCCCTACGGCTCCCCTAAACGGTTAACCTTGCTACTAAAATTAAGTCGCTGACCCATTATACAAAAGGTACGCAGTCACACCACGAAGGTGCTCCTACTGCTTGTACGTACACGGTTTCAGGTTCTATTTCACTCCCCTCACAGGGGTTCTTTTCGCCTTTCCCTCACGGTACTGGTTCACTATCGGTCAGTCAGTAGTATTTAGCCTTGGAGGATGGTCCCCCCATATTCAGACAGGATATCACGTGTCCCGCCCTACTCGTTTTCACTGATTATGAGATGTCGATTACGGGGCTATCACCCTTTATTGCGGCACTTTCCAGAGCCTTCATCTGTCTCATTAAAAGCTTAAGGGCTAATCCAATTTCGCTCGCCGCTACTTTCGGAATCTCGGTTGATTTCTCTTCCTCGGGGTACTTAGATGTTTCAGTTCCCCCGGTTTGCCTCCTGTTGCTATGTATTCACAACAGGATACTTGCTTATGCAAGTGGGTTTCCCCATTCAGGAATCCCAGACTCAAAAGGTTATTACTACCTAATCTGGGCTTATCGCAAGTTATTACGCCTTTCATCGCCTCTGACTGCCAAGGCATCCACCGTGTACGCTTAGTCACTTAACCATACAACCCGAAAGGGTCTTAGTGTATGGCAACTAACCAAGGTTTTTGGTTGTCATCAAGAAGGGTTAATTCTTGATAACTGTTTGCCGGACTCAATTGTGAATCAAACTAAAGTTTGATTCGAATACAAGACACTTGAATGTGTTTGTTGTGTTTATCTAATGAAAGATAAACATTGAGAACTTTTAAATTTGATTGAATTACTCGTAAGTAATCAATCAGTCAGCTTTCCAAATTGTTAAAGAGCATAAAGCAAAAAGCTTTAATCAATAACTTACGTTATTAATTAAAGCTCTGGCTTTAACTAAATCTAAACCATCAATCTGTGTGGACACTCATCGTGACTATCTTCGTATAAGGAGGTGATCCAGCCCCAGGTTCCCCTAGGGCTACCTTGTTACGACTTCACCCCAGTCATGAACCACAAAGTGGTGAGCGTCCTCCCCGAAAGGTTAAACTACCCACTTCTTTTGCAGCCCACTCCCATGGTGTGACGGGCGGTGTGTACAAGGCCCGGGAACGTATTCACCGTGACATTCTGATTCACGATTACTAGCGATTCCGACTTCATGGAGTCGAGTTGCAGACTCCAATCCGGACTACGACGCACTTTTTGGGATTCGCTCACTATCGCTAGCTTGCTGCCCTCTGTATGCGCCATTGTAGCACGTGTGTAGCCCTACTCGTAAGGGCCATGATGACTTGACGTCGTCCCCACCTTCCTCCGGTTTATCACCGGCAGTCTCCCTGGAGTTCCCGACATTACTCGCTGGCAAACAAGGATAAGGGTTGCGCTCGTTGCGGGACTTAACCCAACATTTCACAACACGAGCTGACGACAGCCATGCAGCACCTGTCTCAGAGCTCCCGAAGGCACACCTGCGTCTCCGCTGGCTTCTCTGGATGTCAAGAGTAGGTAAGGTTCTTCGCGTTGCATCGAATTAAACCACATGCTCCACCGCTTGTGCGGGCCCCCGTCAATTCATTTGAGTTTTAATCTTGCGACCGTACTCCCCAGGCGGTCTACTTAACGCGTTAGCTCCGAAAGCCACGGCTCAAGGCCACAACCTCCAAGTAGACATCGTTTACGGCGTGGACTACCAGGGTATCTAATCCTGTTTGCTCCCCACGCTTTCGCATCTGAGTGTCAGTGTCTGTCCAGGGGGCCGCCTTCGCCACTGGTATTCCTTCAGATCTCTACGCATTTCACCGCTACACCTGAAATTCTACCCCCCTCTACAGCACTCTAGTTCACCAGTTTCAAATGCAGTTCCGAGGTTGAGCCCCGGGCTTTCACATCTGACTTAATGAACCACCTGCATGCGCTTTACGCCCAGTAATTCCGATTAACGCTCGCACCCTCCGTATTACCGCGGCTGCTGGCACGGAGTTAGCCGGTGCTTCTTCTGTTGCTAACGTCAAGATGTGCAGCTATTAACTACACACCCTTCCTCACAACTGAAAGTACTTTACAACCCGAAGGCCTTCTTCATACACGCGGCATGGCTGCATCAGGCTTGCGCCCATTGTGCAATATTCCCCACTGCTGCCTCCCGTAGGAGTCTGGACCGTGTCTCAGTTCCAGTGTGGCTGATCATCCTCTCAGACCAGCTAGGGATCGTCGCCTTGGTGAGCCATTACCTCACCAACTAGCTAATCCCACCTAGGCATATCTTGACGCGAGAGGCCCGAAGGTCCCCCTCTTTGGCCCGTAGGCATTATGCGGTATTAGCCATCGTTTCCAATGGTTATCCCCCACATCAAGGCAATTTCCTAGGCATTACTCACCCGTCCGCCGCTCGACGCCCATTAACGCACCCGAAAGATTGTTAGTGTCGTTTCCGCTCGACTTGCATGTGTTAGGCCTGCCGCCAGCGTTCAATCTGAGCCATGATCAAACTCTTCAATTTAAGATTTTGTGACTCAACGAATACTGACTTCAAAACTATTCTTTATAAATAAAGAGTGTAATTTTAAAGCTATTACCATTCCAACAGAATGGTAATGAATTGACTGTGCCGAATAACTACAAGTAGTTAAACGTATTGGTCACTCAGTTCATTGAAATCAATTTTGTTACCGAAGTAACTGTTACTACCTAAGTAATAACGTTTTGATATTCATCAACGAGTGCCCACACAGATTGATAGGTTTAAATTGTTAAAGAGCTTCACTTGTTGAGCGTTCCTTTTAAGTAAGGAGCCTCTCGAAGTGGACGGCCATTCTAGCGAATTAACATTCAGTGTCAAACACTTTTTGAAAATTAATTATTGTCGCTTTCCGTCTGACTGATTATTGCTGAAGCCTTGTGGCGTCTGCCGTCTCAGTGGTGTCGCATTATAGGGAACCCTCTCAGCTTAGCAACTACTTTTTCATGAAAAATGAATAAACAGAGCTTAAGTGCCTAATAGTTCACCTAAACGGAAAAAAGAGAGCATTTCTACTCTCTTTTTACTCTAAATCTAAAAGTATTCTTAAATAAACGCGTAAGCATCTGCATACATATGGTCACGCTTTGCTTCTTTATTCTGAGTAAACAAGTCTCTTGCAGCACCTGCCATTTCGAAACGACCCGCAATGTAGATATCAAAATCAGCTAATGATTCGAAACTTTGCGTGATTGCTTCAAGTACATTACCCGTTTGACCGTGCCAAACTTCAGGTGCTTCTTCTACTACTGGTACAAAATGCACATTGCTGTGTTTTGCTGCAATGTCGACAAGCTCTTCTTTCGCATACAGTTGGCACTCATCTTTTGCGCCCCAGTATAGATGAATCTCTTTTTTACTGTTCTGAGCAATACAGTGATCGAGAATAGAGCGCACGTAGCTAAAGCCAGTACCACCAGCAATGAGTAACAGAGGACGATCGCTTTCTTCTTTAATCCACGCATCACCGTGCGGAGCATCAATAGCTATGTCGCCATCTTCAGCTTGCGCTTTCTTCATTACCTCAACAACTTCTGAAGCGTAAGCATTGTGCTCAGCTGCACCAATGTGTAACTCAAGCTCACCTTCATGACGACAAGGGCTGCTTGCAATCGAAAATGGACGCTTGTCTTTTTCACCCATTTCAACCATCAAGTATTGGCCCGCTTTAAAAGCGACCGGTGTTTCTGGGTGAAGTAGGATTTGGTAAGTATTACAAGCCAAAGGCTCGATAGACTTCACTTTACATTTAATAGTCATGTTCTTCCTCTTACTAACCCTTAATCGGCAAAGGTTAGAACTAAATTACTTTCTGCAAATGCTTGGCAAGCAAAAATCCAGCCTTGTTGCTGCTCTTTCTCTGTGAGCATGGGTTCAAGATGGTAACTCACTTGCCCTTCTAATTTTCTGCACATACACATCGCGCATGCGCCGACTTGGCAACGGTTTGGGAAATAGATATCGCTGTTGAGCGCAGCATCCAAGACCGTTTGCCCTTTTTCCACGGTAAAACTGATGTTTTCTGGGTATAAGACTACTTGGTAGCTCATGAAATTCCTAGCTGTTCCCAGATGCTATCAATCTTTTTAACGACATCAGGATCTTTTGTGATTGGAACACCCCACTCACGCAGGCATTCGCCTTCCCACTTATTGGTCGCATCTAGACCCATTTTTGAGTGTCCTGTTTCATTCTGTAGGAACAACGTATCTCTAGCCGGATCCATTCTTGTGGTCACCGCCCAAATAATGTCATTCCAATCACTCACGTTGACATCGCCGTCGCACACGATAACAAACTTGTTCTCATCAAATTGAGACCAAACCGCTTCCATGATTTTCTTACCATTACCTGCAGCTTGCTTATCAATAGACACCACAACCATGTTGGCATTATCGTTTTGCAGGTGAACATCAATAATTTCAGGTTGAGTCTTGGTTAACTCAGCTAAGCTGCCCTCTATATGTTCACTATTTACAGGTGCTGATTCGACATCTGGCGATAGTGCTAACTCGGCATCCCACTTCTTAGTGATGTCTAGGCCCATCTTAGAACCTAACCCAACCACAGGTGATGCAAAATCCAATGAATCGATCGGCGTGTGCTCTATCATCAAGCTATCGCGTGACGGATCCATATGTTCACACATAGCAGCGGTCACTTGAGACCAGTCTCGTGCATTCACACCTTCATCGCACACCAATACAAACTTGGTGTACATGAATTGGCGTAAGAAAGACCATACACCCATCATCACTCGCTTAGCGTGACCTGGGTATTGCTTCTTCATGGTCACTACTGCCATTCGGTATGAACAACCTTCAGGCGGTAGATAGAAGTCTTCAATCTCTGGGAACTGCTTTTGAAGAATAGGAACAAACACTTCATTGAGCGCAACACCCAATACCGCAGGCTCATCAGGTGGACGGCCAGTATAGGTGCTGTGATAGATAGGGTTTTCGCGCATGGTTACATGAGTAATAGTGAACACATGGTGCTTTTCTTTCTCGTTGTAGTAACCAGTATGATCTCCGTAAGGCCCTTCGTCCGCGAACTCATTCGGGTCGATGTAACCTTCCATCACGATTTCCGCACTTGCAGGAACGTCTAAATCATTGCTGATTGATTTAACAACCTCAGTTTTACTACCGCGTAGTAAGCCTGCAAACGCGTATTCCGATAAAGTATCCGGCACTGGCGTAACCGCACCAAGAATGGTGGCAGGATCTGCTCCAAACGCTACAGAAACTGGGAATGGTTTACCTGGGTTAGTTTCCATCCAATCACGCAGATCAAGCGCTCCACCACGGTGGGCTAACCAACGCATAATGACCTTATTCTTGCCGATTTTTTGCTGGCGATAGATGCCTAAGTTTTGGCGTCTCTTATTAGGACCACGAGTAACCGTTAACCCCCATGTTAGCAATGGTGCGACATCATCGGCCCAACAGCTCATCACGGGGATTTTATCTAGGTCGACGTCATCACCCTGCCATATCACTTGTTGGCATGCCGCTTTACGAAGACGTTTAGCTGGCATATTTAAGACTTGCTTAAACACCGGCAGTTTATCAAGAGCATCTTTAAAGCCTTTTGGAGGCTCAGGTTCCTTTAGGTAAGCTAACAACTTACCCACTTCACGCAGTTCTTTCACTTCCTGACGACCCATACCAATAGCCACACGATTAGGTGTACCGAATAGATTGGTCAAAACAGGCATGTCATAGCCTATTGGATTTTCAAACAAAAGAGCCGGGCCACCAGCACGTAGAGTACGGTCGCTAATCTCGGTCATTTCATAGTTTGGATCGACTGGGTGAGAAATGCGTTTCAACTGACCAATACTTTCAAGATGGTCGATAAAATCACGTAAATCTTTAAAACTCATAGGACTTCTACATGCTGATTATTCTGCGCTCAGTATATCAAAAAGGGTGACACTGAGATCCCCCTTTTTATTGTGGTTATTGAGAGGCAAAATCCACTTTACGGTAATGCTTGTTCGATCAAAGAGCTCTTCACCTGAGGGTTATCATTCACAAGATCTTGCAACCATCGCGTATGACCTTGCTTGGCTAATTCACGGGCGACTAATGGCGCTTCATCGGCAATCGCCATCCTAGAGACAAGAAACTCCTTCACCTCTTCTGATAGCGGGTTAACTTTAGTAAGCAAAGTAATCGCTTCATCTTTCAAACGAGGGTTCTTAGTCGCAGCCATGACTTGTTCAAGTGCGAACGCTTGTTTGGTTTCAGCAAGGCGGACTAGCTCAGCTTGGCTATGATAATCGGCCTTCATTCGCCATAGAATCTTGTAGACCTCTGGGTCTTCGCTCACTTGCGCTAATCGAACCACAACCTCAGTAGAAGGGAGCCAGCTAACAATAGAGGATGCCGTGAGTTGCTTAGTCAGATAATCAACCGCTTCAGGAGACAGACTATCTAGCTCTCTTATTAACAGAGCTTCTCGCGTTTGAACTTGATGCTCAGGGCCAGATAACCACTCATTAAGGTTGAGCTCCTGCTTTTCTGCATCCAATACAAACACCAGTGTCTTCTGGTCTTGGTGCCATTGCTTGATCAATCGATTAGCAATAGAAGGGTAATTAAAAGCAGGTACCGTAAACTCATAGCCATCACCACGCTCTAATACTTGGTAGGTCGGCGTGATCGCGAGTTGCTGTTCTATGAAGATAGACATCTTAGGGGTGAGAACGATCTTTTGCTGTTCGATCTTCTTCAAGAGCCGGTAACGAGCCACCTCTTGTTGGGGAAATGTCAGACGCTCAAGCGCAAAGCGTAGCGAATTGACTTCGTCACGCACGACAAGCTCGAGTAATTCAGCAGTTTTCAGTTTTACTTGATCATTCTCAAGCCAAGACTCTACTGTAAGTGGAGACATCTCGGTGGCATAGCTCATGCCAACCGGTGAAAGTAACAGTGAAGTAGACAGGAGTAATGATGACAACAGTCCATGTTGCATTTTAACTTCCTCGTAACACTTTTGCTCATTCTGCAAGCTGTCGCTACAAAATGCAAATAAAAAGCGCCACCCGAAGGCAGCGCTTTTTAATAACAATCAGCTAATCAAGACTACTGACGACGCATTGCGTCAAAGAACTCATCGTTCGTTTTAGTCATTGCTAGCTTGTCGATAAGGAATTCCATCGCATCAATTTCGCCCATTGGGTGAACAATCTTACGCAGGATCCACATCTTCTGTAGTTCATCGTTCTTAGTAAGAAGCTCTTCACGACGAGTACCAGAGCGGTTGAAATCAATCGCTGGGAATACGCGTTTTTCCGCAATCTTACGGTTAAGGTGCAGTTCCATGTTACCTGTACCTTTGAATTCTTCGTAGATAACTTCATCCATCTTAGAACCAGTATCAACTAGTGCTGTTGCGATGATAGTTAAGCTACCGCCTTCTTCTACGTTACGCGCCGCACCGAAGAAACGCTTTGGACGATGTAGAGCATTCGCGTCAACACCACCAGTAAGAACTTTACCTGATGAAGGAATCACAGTGTTGTAAGCACGAGCTAGACGAGTGATTGAGTCCAGTAGGATAACCACGTCTTTTTTGTGTTCAACAAGACGCTTCGCCTTCTCGATTACCATTTCTGCTACTTGTACGTGGCGAGATGCTGGTTCATCAAACGTCGATGCGATTACTTCGCCTTTAACTAGGCGCTGCATTTCTGTTACTTCTTCTGGACGCTCATCGATAAGTAGAACCATTAGTTCACACTCAGGATGGTTACGAGCAATGCTTTGAGCAATATTTTGCAGAAGCATTGTCTTACCCGCTTTTGGCGGAGCAACAATCAGACCACGCTGACCTTTACCAATTGGAGAAGCAAGGTCAAGAATACGAGCTGTGATATCTTCAGTTGCACCATTACCCGCTTCCATCACCATACGTTCGTTGGCGTGAAGAGGAGTCAGGTTTTCGAAAAGAATCTTGTTACGAGCGTTATCTGGTTTATCGTAGTTAACCGTATTTACTTTAAGCAGAGCAAAGTAACGTTCGCCATCTTTAGGTGGACGGATTTTACCGCCAATAGAGTCACCGGTACGAAGGTTAAAACGACGAATCTGGCTCGGTGATACATAAATATCATCAGGACCAGCAAGGTATGAGCTGTCTGCACTACGTAGGAAGCCAAAACCGTCTTGAAGAATTTCTAGAACACCATCACCAAAGATGTCCTCACCACTTTTTGCGTGTGCTTTAAGGATGGAGAAGATAATGTCTTGTTTTCTTAAGCGAGCTTGATTTTCAAGACCTAGGCTTTCGCTAAGTTTAACAAGTTCAGACACAGGTCTGTTCTTCAGTTCAGTAAGATTCATAGTGGTGGAAGTTTGTTTAGTCAAAATAGGGTCTGTTTTCTTAAGTTAAGAAGGATTTGGTCACAGGCTCGACCAAGAAGAGAATTTGTTCAATTAACGTGCGATAAATTAGCACTAAAACTAAGACTAGTCCATAGCTTAGAAAAAACAAAACCGCGCATTTGTTAACTGCGCGGTTTCTTTTCAAATACTCACCTGATTATAGGTTAGCGTCTAGGAACTCTTTAAGTTGAGTTTTAGACAATGCACCAACTTTAGTTGCTGCTACGCCACCGTCTTTGAAAAGAAGTAGCGTTGGAATACCGCGAATACCAAACTTTGGTGGAGTACCAGCATTTTGGTCGATATTTAATTTACCGATTGTGAGCTGACCTTCGTACTCGTTTGCGATTTCATCAAGAATCGGCGCAATCATTTTACATGGACCACACCATTCTGCCCAAAAATCAACAAGAACAGGGCCTGCAGCGTTGATTACATCGTTATCAAAACCGTCATCAGTTAGCTGCAAAATCTTATCACTCATCTTCCACTCCAATGTATTTTTTAGAACTGGTTGGATGATAACCAGTAAATAGATGCCCTATTGGAATGTATTTACTTTCGTATTGCAAGCTTAAGCTGATATTCTATAGCAATGAAAAAGACGCATATCACAGAGCAAAAGTTCGCCGACTTGGATTTACTTCCGCAAGTCATTGAAGGATTGGAGAAAAAAGGGTTCGACTATTGTACCCCTATCCAAGCCTTGGCGCTCCCGGTACTGCTCACCGGCCAAGACATTGCAGGCCAGGCCCAAACGGGTACTGGTAAAACGCTTGCGTTTCTTACTGCTACTTTTAATCACCTGCTAAAAACACCTGAGCATGAAGGCCGTAAGCCTAACCAGCCACGTGCAATTATTATGGCACCAACGCGTGAACTCGCGATTCAGATCTACAACGATGCTGACTCTCTGGTTGCAAGCACAGGTATCAAGGCAGCACTTGCTTACGGTGGCGAAAGCTACGACAAGCAACTAGGTAAGATCGAAGAAGGCGCAGATATCTTAATTGGTACGACTGGCCGCATCATCGATTTCTACAAACAAAAGGTATTTAACCTTAACCACATTCAAGCTGTTGTTCTTGACGAAGCTGATCGCATGTTCGATCTTGGTTTCATCAAAGACATCCGCTTCTTGTTCCGTCGTATGCCAGAACCTAAAGATCGCCTGAACATGCTGTTCTCTGCGACGCTGTCTTACCGCGTACAAGAACTTGCGTTCGAACACATGCACAACCCAGAGCATGTCGTTGTTGAACCTGAGCGTAAAACAGGTCACCGCATTCAGGAAGAGCTGTTCTACCCTTCTAACGAACATAAGATGGCTCTTCTACAAACGTTAATCGAAGAAGAATGGCCAGATCGCGCAATCATCTTCGCTAACACTAAGCACAAGTGTGAATCAGTTTGGGGCCACTTGGCTGCCGATGGTCACCGTGTTGGTTTGCTAACGGGTGATGTTCCTCAGAAGAAACGTGAAAAAATTCTTGAGCAGTTCACCAAAGGTGATGTTGACCTTCTTGTCGCAACGGATGTTGCAGCTCGTGGCCTACACATCCCTCAAGTAACACACGTATTCAACTTCGACCTACCTGATGATTGCGAAGATTACGTTCACCGTATCGGTCGTACAGGTCGTGCTGGTGAAAGCGGTCACTCGATCAGCTTTGCTTGTGAAGATTACGCAATCAACTTGCCACCAATCGAAGAATACATTGAGCACGCTATCCCAATGTCTGACTACGATGCTTCTGCACTACTAGAAGATCTGCCAGCACCAATGCGCTTACGTACACGTAACCCGCAACAACGCCGCTCAAACAACAATGGCCCACGCAACGGTAACCGTAAACCAAACCAGAACCGTCGCCCACGCCAACCGCGTCATAACAAGGAAGCTTAGTCGCTTATGAGTCAAACAGTGTCACCACCGCTTTACGCTGCAATCGACCTCGGGTCGAACAGTTTTCATATGCTCGTTGTGCGTCATATCGATGGCAGCGTACAAACCATGGCTAAAATTAAGCGCAAAGTTCGTTTAGCTGCAGGCTTAGATGAAAATAATGCGCTTAGTACTGAAGCCATGCAGCGCGGTTGGGACTGTTTGAGTCTCTTTGCAGAGCGACTGCAAGATATTCCGAAAGAAAATATCCGCATTGTTGGTACAGCGACCCTACGTACCGCTATCAATGTGGATATATTTCTCGAGAAAGCGAACCAGATCCTTGGTTACGACATCAATGTTATCTCTGGTGAAGAAGAAGCTGCGACTATCTATAAAGGCGTAGCACACACTTCTGGTGGCAGCGGCCGCCGACTGGTTGTTGATATTGGTGGCGCAAGCACCGAGATGATCATAGGTGAAGGCTTCTCAGCGAAAGCACTAACTAGCCTGAAAATGGGCTGTGTTACCTGGCTTGAGCGCCACTTTAAAGATCGCCAATTAACCGCAACCAACTTTAACAATGCCATTGAAGCGGCTAAGTCTACGTTGGCTCCTATCCTAGATAGCTACACTGATATCGGATGGGATGTGTGTGTTGGTGCCAGTGGTACCGTTCAAGCACTGCAAGAAATCATGTTGGCGCAAGGCATGGATGAAGTCATTACTCATGCCAAACTTAAGCGTCTACAAAAACAAGCAATGATTACAGAGCGCTTAGAAGAGCTTGAGATTGAAGGCTTAACCCTAGAGCGAGCATTAGTGTTCCCAAGTGGCCTTTCTATTCTTATCGCTATTTTTGAGCTACTTGAAATAGATTCAATGACACTCGCTGGCGGCGCACTGCGTGAAGGCCTAGCCTACGAGATGGTGGATGAACTTCGCCAAGAAGATATTCGCGCTCGTACCATCAAGAGCGTGCAATCACGCTACCAAATGGACGTAAGCTACGGTGAACAAGTTGCTGTAGTCGCACAAACTCTGTTAGAGCAAGCGGGCGCCGAAACATGGGTTTTTGAACCTCAAGCAGGTGTGCTATTGCAAACTGCAGCTAAGCTTCATGAGATTGGTTTAACGATCGATTTCAAAAAAGGCGGCGAGCACAGCGCTTACCTACTGCAAAACTTAGACCTGCCAGGCTTTACTCGAGCGCAAAAGCACTACTTGGGTGAGTTAACTCGCCGCTACCGTGAACAGTTAACCTCATTGCCAGAGCAACATGCAATCTCAGGCACCAGTAGCAAGCGTATTTTGCGAATTCTGCGCTTAGCCATTTTGCTGACTCACCGTCGCAATCCAGCGCTAGAGCCTGAGTTTAAGCTTGCAACCGATGGTAACAACCTGACCTTGACGCTTTCTAAGCAATGGCTAGCAGAAAACCCGCTTACCGCTGCTGAGCTAGAGATCGAATCGAATAGACAAACCGATATTGGCTGGCCATTGAATATTGAATGCCTCTGATATTAGTATCTGACGCTAGATGTCTCGTCCTAAAATACGTTGACAGTTTTTCTACTAAGCCAACAGCGTCAGCTGTTGGCTTTTTTCATGCACCTCATTTGGAGTTTTCATCCTGAGACTAAGGTGCGGCCTCATGTTGTTATAGGTACTTATAGACTCTTTTACTAGTTGTTTAAGCTCTCCGAGGTTTTTACACTTATCAAGTAAGAACTCTTGTTTCAGGATTCCATTTATCCTCTCTGCCAAGGCATTTTGGTAGCAGTCATAACCATCTGTCATCGAAGGCATTATGCCGCTACTTTTCAACTTATCTTGATAAACACCTGAGCAATACTGCAGACCACGATCTGAATGATGGATACAAGGGCGATGATATCGACGCCCTTTGATAGCCATATCCAGCGCTTTCACGACATCCGTCGCTTTCATTTCATTGCTCAGCTCATAGCCCATTATTTTTCGACTAAACGCATCCGTAACCAATGATAGGTAGTGAACCCCTTCATCAGATTGAACATAGGTTATGTCGCTCACCAACACACTCTCCGGACTACATGGTTGGTAGTCCTTTAATAAATTCGGGTGTTTCTTCATCCAATGTCTACTATTGGTCGTTTTTGTAAAACTACGTTTAGGTCTTATCAATAATCGTTCATCGCGTAAGTAGTTGAAAAGCGCATCTCGACCTAACTTGATACCTTGTTCTTGTAGTTTGGGTTTAAGCAAAAAATAGAGCTTTCTAGTACCAACCCGAGGCATATAGCGCCTAATATCCAACACCATTTTTTTAATCGGTTTAAGCTCTAACTGACGATGATGAATTCGCTTCTCTCGTTGATAAACACTCTGCCTCGTTATACCGCATAGCTTACATATTCGAACTAAACTTATTCCTTCCTGTTTTTGAAGGCTTCTTGCTCCTTGGCTAGATACTTTTTTCTGAGACTGGTTCCGTGCTCAGCATCAAGAATATCAACCACTCTATTTAAAAAGAGATTCTTGATTTTTTCGTCTTCTAACTCTTTCTCAAGACGTTTTATTTTCTGTGCAGGTGATTCTTTAGGCTTAGGTGATTGGTGCATGGCATTCATCCTTGGATTTTGCGCCCAATCCATCTTACCGTGCTTTCGAAGCCAGGTTAAAACGGTTGAGCGGCCTTGGATACCATAAATGGTTTGGGCTTGTTTATATGTCATATCGCCTCTTTCTACAGCAGCGACAATCTGTAATTTAAAGCCTAGTGTGTAATCACGCTGAGTGCGCTTAACATAGGTACTATTTGAAGTAGTCATAATTCGTCCTCAATGTGTAAACACATTTCAGGACGGGACAAGAAATTAAAAAAGGCCAAGTTAGTAAACTAACTTGGCCTTTTTCTTATCGCTGCATTAATGCTTTGCGTTACAAGTCTCAAACTTAAGCGTTCACACCTGTCGCTTTAAAGTCAGGGTTCACTGCTGTTAACTTCTTAACTACGTAATTTAGAAGCACACCGTACATTGGAACAAACAGACCTAAGCTGATGATGAGTTTGAATCCGTAATCAACCAACGCAATTTCAGTCCAGTGCTCAGCCATGAATGGATCTGGGCTTTGGTAGAAAGCAATCGCAAAGAACGCGATGGTATCAATGGCATTCCCGAATAACGTTGAACACGTTGGCGCAACCCACCATTGCTTCATTTGGCGTAAGCGGTTGAACACATGCACATCCAAGATCTGACCAAGCAAATAAGCCATGAAGCTTGCTGCTGCGATGCGTGCAACAAACAGGTTGAACTCGCCTAGTTGGCTAAAGCCTTGGAATGAACCTTCAAAAAACACCACAGACAATAAATAAGAAACGGCCAGTGCTGGCAACATCACTAAGAAAATGATTTTACGAGCAAGCTGCGCGCCAAAGATGCGTACGGTCAGGTCGGTCGCTAAGAAGATAAACGGGAAAGTGAAAGCACCCCAAGTGGTGTGCATACCGAAGACGGTAAAAGGGAGCTGAACCAAATAATTGCTTGATGCAATAATGATCAAATGGAACAAAACTAATAGTGCTAGGGCTTTGCGCTGTTGCGCAGGGGTAAAGTTACTCATGCTGTACCTTTTTAGTTTGGTTTGGGGGTGAGGGAACCCAAATCGAGTCATTTCTTCGAATAATCCAAGAAAGCTCTTACCAATAATGTGAATTAAAAATGTTTCTATAATTTGCTCTATTGAGCGGCGGGCGATTATACATTAATCAATATTGGCTGCAACGGTGAGAACAAACGCAAACGTTTATCCTCACTTTTATTGATGAATGACGTTAGAAGCCAAGTTTTAAAAGCCAGGTTAGAAGCTACGTTTCAGAAGCCATGCTAAAAGTTAGAAACCACGCTTGAAAAGCGTCGCGAGATAATCGAACTCTTCTCGGCTTTCTTCAGCGTTTAACGACTCAAACCAAATTGATTCGCTGTAATGCTCAGACTTTAAAAACATTCGACAATCTTCAAAATCAATCAACCAAGAATGCATATCGGCGTCCCATTGCTTTTCAACAACAGAAGCTGACAGCAATGCCACCAGCTTTTCACCTAGCACTTCATAAGAATCAAAATCAAAACTTGGAGACGTAATCAATAAACGCCCTTCCTCAGCCAAATACTCTCTTAAGCCAAATTCTGTTGGTGTTGTCATGTCCCTATCAACCTTATTCTTTTTCTATAAGCCAATCGTTTTTACAAGCTAGTCGTTTCTGGCAAGCTAGCCGTGTGTGGTGATGTGTTCTTGAATCAAATCTAAGAATGGGTCTGCGTACTTATCAAGTTTACGCTGACCAACGCCATTGACTGCCAGCATCTCGCCATAAGATGTGGGTAATATTTCAGCCATATCAATCAGCGTCGCATCACTGAATACCACATAAGGTGGCAAACCATCTTCATCTGCAATCGACTTACGCAGCTTACGCAGTTTGGCAAACAGCTTCTTATCGTAATTCTTGCTGCTTAGTTTATCGGACTTAGCATTACGCACTGCGGTATCTAAACGAGGTACAGCCAACTCCAAAGACATCTCACCACGCAGTAGCGGACGCGCTTCTTCTGTTAGCTGTAATGTTGAGTTACGAGTAATGTTCTGGAACAGCAAGCCTTTGTGAATTAACTGACGGAAGATACTGATCCAGTAATCATGGCTGTGGTCGCGGCCGATACCGTAAGTAGACAGCTTGTCGTGACCATTATCGCGTACACGGATGTTCTGCATACCGCGCATCACTTCGACCACATAGCCCATACCAAACGACTGATTAACTCGGTACACACAAGACAACGCCTTCTGTGCCTCTTGGGTCGCATCAAAGTGTTTTGGTGGGTCTAAGCAGATATCGCAGTTGCCACATTGCTTCTCGCGATATTCGCCAAAGTAGTTGAGCAGCACCTGACGACGACACGTTTGTGCTTCGGCAAAGGCACTCATCGCGTTCAGCTTGTGCATCTCAACTTGTTTTTGCGGGCCTTCTTCTTTCTCATCCAGCATACGACGCAGCCAACCCATATCGGCCGGGTCAAACAACATCATCGCTTCAGCAGGTAAGCCATCACGACCTGCACGGCCTGTCTCTTGATAGTAAGATTCGATGTTACGTGGAATATCAAAGTGCACCACAAAACGTACATTGGGTTTATTGATGCCCATACCAAACGCCACAGTCGCCACAACGATCTGAATATCATCACGTTGGAAGGCTTCTTGAACGTAAGCACGTTCGTCGGTGTCCATGCCTGCATGGTAACCCGCTGCGCGAATACCGTTATTGCACAGCTTCTCGGTCACCATCTCCACTTTCTTACGGCTGCCACAATAGATGATGCCGCAATTGCCTTTCTGCGTTTCTAGGTAGCGAACCACCTGAGACACGGGTTTGTGCTTTTCAACCAGGTTGTAGCGAATGTTAGGGCGATCGAAGCTGCCTAAGTACGTGTGCGGCTCCACCAGCTGCAAACGCGAGATAATATCTTTGCGCGTCGCATCGTCAGCGGTTGCTGTCAGCGCCATATAAGGCACATGCGGGAAATACTGTTTAAGCTGACCTAGCAAAGCATACTCAGGGCGGAAATCGTGTCCCCACTGAGAGATACAGTGTGCTTCATCCACCGCAATCATCGAAAGCGGTAAGCCTTGTAAGCGCTCGATGAAATCACGCATCAACACACGCTCTGGTGAAGCATAAACCATCTTCAATTGGCCTGAGTTCATGCGGTTGAACACGCTCAACAGTTGATCGCGTGGCATCGATGAGTTTATGCATTCAGCCGCCACACCATTAGCTTTCAATTGGTCAACTTGGTCTTTCATCAATGAAATGAGCGGTGAGATAACCAAAGTCAGCCCATCACGCACTAAAGCCGGGATTTGGTAACACAGAGACTTACCACCACCGGTTGGCATAATCACCAAGCTGTCTTTGCCTTCAACAGCTAGGTCTATGACCTCTTGCTGACCATCACGAAAGCTTTGATAACCAAAGACATCTTGTAAGATATCTTGCGCATCATTCGCGGGAGTTGGTGTTTGCTCAGCAATCAGAGTGGCGGTCATTGTGGTTCCTAATCAAGGTATAAAGTCAGCGTGCAGCATTGGCAAGCAAGGCGCACATTGTAGAGGGGAACGCTGGCGAATTAAACCGCAAATTGTTAGGTGAAAAGGGTTAACGCTCCTATACTGACCAACTCTCTTTATAAATCTTATTAATAAGCACTCAGTGCTAGAGAAAGTTACATGACACAGGAAGAACAACAACGTACGCGCCAGGGAGTTTTGCTTGCCGTTGCCGCTTACACCATGTGGGGAATCGCTCCCATATATTTCAAATCTTTAAGTGAAGTATCCCCATTTGAGATTCTTAGCCACCGTGTAGTATGGTCTTTTTTCCTACTCGCTTTTCTACTGCACATGAGTCGTGGCTGGCGTAAGGTTCGAGATACCCTGACCTCTAAACCAAAAATGCTCTATTTAGTCGCCACTTCGATTTTAGTGGGCGCCAACTGGCTTATTTTTATTTGGGCGGTGAATTCCAATCACATGCTCGATGCCAGCTTAGGCTATTACATCAACCCGCTGATTAACGTGTTACTCGGGATGTTCTTCCTTGGCGAACGCTTACGCAAGATCCAATGGTTTGCCGTTAGTCTTGCTGCGATTGGCGTGATAATTCAATTGATCGCATTTGGCTCTGTGCCGATCGTTGCCATTGCCCTAGCCTTCAGCTTTGGCTTCTATGGCTTGTTACGTAAAAAGGTTAGCTTGGAAGCTCAAACTGGCTTATTCATTGAGACGCTGGTGATGCTGCCTATCGCCGCAACGTACTTATTGTTTATCGCAGACAGTGCAACGTCAGATTTCTCGATGAACCCAATGCAGCTCAATCTATTATTGGTTGCAGCTGGTGTGATCACCACGGTTCCACTGCTTTGTTTTACTGGAGCAGCAACCCGCTTGAAGCTATCGACACTCGGTTTCTTCCAGTACATCGGCCCAAGCTTAATGTTCTTACTGGCGGTCCTTATTTACGGTGAAGCCTTTACTTCAGATAAAGCGATTACCTTCGCCTTTATTTGGGGCGCTCTGGTGATTTTCAGCTTTGACGGCCTACGTAACAACAAGAAGAACAAACGCGCTAAGCAGTCACACTGATCGTTTTTTACAAGACAATCCCTTAATACGAAGATAAGCTTGGTTGAATTGATGACTATTTGACCAAGCTTTTTTGTACCATGGATAAAGTCCACTATTACTCTACCCCCACAGAAGATATCAGCCTGATACAAGCTCAGTACCAAGAGTTTGCCTTTCAGCGCCACTATCATTTGGACTTTCACATTGGCTTAATTACCCAAGGACAGCAGAAATTCGTCTATAAAGGGACGAGCCATAATGTTGGTGCTGGCCAAGTTGTTATCATGCCACCCGATGAACTGCATGATGGGCACTCCAAGCTCGATTCAGGTTATCAAGTCAGTGTGTTTGCGGTTTCTCCCCAATGGTTTCAAGATCTTGCCGATCACGGTAAAAATGGTCACGATTTGAGCTTTTCCGAGTTGATCCTCTCCGATCAAGCGACCTTTTTACAATTACGTAACCTACACGGACTGCTCATCAACCCAAACATCAGCCAACTTGCTCAAGATTGCCTACCATTCGAAGGTTTTTCGACGATTGTTGATCGTTACGCGCAATTTGGATCGAAAACAGAGGTGCAGCTTGGTACCCAATCGATGTACACACTCAAAGACTATTTGATGGCAAACCTCGACCAGCCCGTACGACTCGAACAGCTGTCTGAACTGTGCGATCTCACCACGACTCAATTCCAACGCCATTTTAAAAACAAAATGGGTATTACGCCTTATGCATGGCTGAGCCGTTTACGCATGGAACAAAGCATGCGCCTGATTAAGTCTGGGATATGTGGTACTAAGGTTGCGCACCAAGTAGGCTTCTATGATCAGGCACACTTCTCTAAGGCTTTCAAAACCACGTTCGGCGTACCACCCTCACAAATCAACTAAGTGTTGATAATTTACAATTGCTCGATTTCAAATCACGGTAAGCTACGCTCAATACGATTACTTATTTAAAAATAGCGGCAACGTTATTGAGAACTGACGATGAACGAAGTCACCATACTGATCACCCTAGCCTCTATCCACTTCATCGCTTTGATGAGCCCCGGCCCTGATTTTGCGTTAGTCGTGCAAAATGCGACGCGTCACGGACGCCAGACAGGCTTGTACATTGCGCTTGGTTTATCTTGCGGGATCTTGCTGCACTCATTGCTAAGCCTGACGGGAATCAGTTACCTAGTCCACCAACAACCGACATTATTTGCCATTATCCAACTAGCCGGCGGTAGCTACTTGCTGTACTTAGGCTACGGTGCACTTAAAGCAACCTGGCAAATCATTCAGAACCACGATGATGATGCCGATATCGTCAATTCCAACGATCTGATTCTGACCAATAAGCGTCAGGCATTTTCGAAAGGGTTTGCGACCAATATTCTCAACCCAAAGGCTTTGGTGTTCTTTATCAGCTTGATGTCGAGCCTAGTGCCTGCCGACATGTCTCTGTCAGGTAAAGGCTTTGCGCTTATCATCCTGTTTGGTCTGTCTCTATTTTGGTTCTCACTACTGGCGTGGATGCTTTCGACCAAGGCATTACAAAAGAAACTCAGCGAAGCAACAGTATACATCGATGGCTTATGTGGCGTGGTATTCAGCCTTATTGGCGTGAGTATTCTTTGGCAGTCGCTGTCCGGTTTAATCGCTTAAATTCGAATCAAGATTACAATTCGTTAACAACAATCTGGCTATCTCATCTTTCCACTGCCAATCTAGCTCTGCATATTAAAAGGAGAAGATCATGCAGTGGAAAACAAAACTAACAACCCTCGCCACTTCTACCCTACTTTTTGCCTCTCACGTCAGTTGGGCAAATCAAGCTGCCGATTCTGTCGCACCCGAACAAAGTAGTGGTTTAGAAACCAAACAGCTCATTAAAGCCAACGATTGGATGGTCACCGCGGCCAACCCATTAGCAACACAAGCTGGAGCTGATGTGCTTGCTCGTGGTGGTAACGCGATAGATGCCATGGTTGCCGTGCAACTTATGCTTGGCTTAGTGGAACCTCAGTCATCCGGTATTGGTGGCGGCGCGTTCCTTGTTTATTTTGATGGCAAGGACAAGCAACTCAAAACCTACGATGGCCGTGAAACCGCGCCGCTTGATGCCACACCACGTCTATTCCAAGACGAAAACGGCCAACCGCTTAAATTCTATGATGCCGTGGTTGGCGGTCATTCTGTTGGCACGCCAGGCACAGTGCAATTACTGTGGGACACTCACCAGAAGTACGGCAAGCTCGAATGGGCGTCACTGATTAAGCCTATTGCTCAGCTGGCTGAAGAAGGTTTTACTATTAGTCCACGTTTAGCCACCTTGATTAAGAATGACCAAGAACGTCTAAGCCGCTTTGCCACCACCAAAGCCTACTTCTTCAATGCCGATGGCAGCCCGAAAACCGCTGGCACGCAACTTAAAAACCCAGAATACGCGGCAACGTTAAACGCTATCTCGAAGGAAGGTGCTAAGGCCTTCTATCAGGGTGAGATCTCTGCCGATATCATCAATACCGTGCAAACCGCGAAAGGTAACCCGGGTGTATTGGCACAGAAAGATTTCGACGCGTATTCCATCAAGCAACGTGAACCGGTTTGTTCTGCTTATGAGAGCTATCAAGTATGTGGAATGGGGCCACCAAGTTCAGGTGCATTGACGGTTGGACAAATTCTCGCGATGACCGAGCAGTTTGATCTTAAATCATGGGGACCGAACGACGCAAAATCTTGGCAAGTGTTAGCAGACGCTTCTCGCCTAGCCTTTGCTGACCGTGGTATGTACATGGCAGACCAAGATTACGTGCCAATGCCAACCCAAGGGTTAGTGAATACTGACTATTTGCAGGAACGTGCTCAGTTAATTACCGCAGGTAAGGCATTAGACAGCGCGCCATCGGGCACCCCACCGTGGGATCATGCAATGCAAAGAAGCCAAGATGTTTCTATTGAATTGCCGTCCACCAGCCACTTCAATATTGTTGATAGCGATGGCAATGTCGTGTCGATGACCACCACTATTGAGAATGCCTTTGGTTCACGCTTGATGGTTAGAGGTTTCCTACTCAATAACGAACTAACAGACTTCTCATTCAAGACCCATAACGATGGTAAGCCTATCGCCAACCGACTTGAACCGGGTAAGCGTCCGCGCTCTTCAATGGCACCGACCATCATCATGCAAGACGATAAACCTTACATGGCAATTGGCTCTCCGGGAGGCAGCCGTATCATAGGTTATGTGGCACAAGCGATCATTGCTCATACCCAATGGGACATGGATATTCAGCAAGCCATCAATCAACCACACTTCCTAAACCGCTTCGGTACCTTAGATTTGGAAAAAGGAACATCAGCGGAAAACTTCAAACCTGAGCTAGAAAAGATGGGATTTGAGGTCAACGTTCGCGATCTTAACTCTGGTTTACACGCGATTCGCATCACAAAAGATGGTTTAGAAGGCGCTGCAGACCCTCGTCGTGAAGGTGCAGCTATTGGTCAGTAGGGAATAATCCTCCCTTTTTACTCGCGGCCTTGTGCGAGATCTCTCACAAGGCAGTGAGTAAATATCGATATTTGATGACGAAATTAGTCACCCACACACCGTAACTAGTTGAAATAAAAAGATACGTATATTTATCATTCAAATAATTATATAGAAATTCGCTTATGCACCATTGCTGATAAATAAGGAATCGGTAATATGAATGGTGTCGGAAGGATGCTGACACGGAACAGGAAACGCCAAGGACTTGGTTATCTTCAGGATGAAGATTCGATTACTCAGGATGAATAATCGGCATGGATAGCGAAATGGACATGGAATGGACGCAATAGTAACTAGGATGGTTGCTACTAAGGAAAGACAATGGACACCTCTGGACGAGGAAAGGACTGAACATCAGGATGATGTAAAGGACACCGCTCAAGGAACAAGTGACGCGCGCTAACGAGGATTGTTGGCAGATCAGGATAAGATCAAGGACACCGCTAGGAAGGCGACGAAAGGAATACGCTGAAGGATAACAGCACACTATCATGGATTTGATGCATGGAGCACACTTAGTAGCCGGATTGCTGCGAGTAAGACTATAGACCCCGATGAGCGCAAGCTCTCGGGGTTTTTCTTTATCTGTCATCCCGCCTTTTCTTCCCCTAAAACAAATAAATCAAAGACCTTTGATTACAATTCTGACATTTAAACCATTCACTTCTTAACCACTTCCGAGTAACGTAAGTTGAACTAGGCTCAACTAGTTTCATAACCATAATTAAACTAAGGACAAATTCATGTCACACGTTACCTTCAAAGGCGCTGCTGTACCGCTAACAGGCACATTCCCACAAACTGGCGAACAAGCACCAAGCTTTGCACTGACTGCAGGCGATCTTTCTGAACTGACTCTTGCTTCTCTTGAAGGCAAGAAAGTAGTTCTAAACATCTTCCCAAGCATCGACACAGCAACTTGTGCGACAAGCGTACGCACGTTCAACGCAAAAGCGGCAGAGCTTGAGAATACGGTTGTTGTTTGTATTTCTGCTGACCTACCGTTTGCTGCGGGTCGCTTCTGCGAACTAGAAGGCATTGAAGGCGTTCAACACGCCTCAACTTTCCGTTCTCCTGCATTCGCATCAGACTACGGCGTAGCGATTGCTGAAGGCCCACTATCAAGCCTAACAACGCGCGCAGTTGTCGTTGTTGATGAAAAAGGTGCGGTAACACACAGCGAGTTGGTTGCAGAGATCACTGAAGAACCAAACTACGAAGCGGCACTTGCAGCACTGTAAGTCTCACTTTTAGGCAGCAATGCCTTAAGCTCGTATTAACCTAATTGAGGTCGGTACAAAGCAATAAAAAGAGCAGCCATTGGCTGCTCTTTTAGTTTTTAATAATGAACGGTTATTAAATGCTGAAGTAATAGATTAAAGCTGCTCTAATCGAGCGTAAGCCGTTACTAACCATTTAATCCCTTCACCGTTAAACGCGACTTGAACTCGGCTTTGTGGGCCACTTCCCTCGAAGTTGATGATAGTACCTTCACCAAACTTAGGGTGCTTAACGCGAGAGCCCAAGCTAAAGCCTGTTTCGTTAAAGTTCTCTTTCACGGCGGTTTGGCTAAAGCGACCACTGCTTGCAGGGCGACTCACTTGTGCTTTCATACGCACTTCATCCAGACATGTCTCTGGTAACTCACGAATAAAGCGTGATGGTTTGTGGTACTTGTCCTGACCGTACAAACGACGCATCTCAGCGTAAGTGATGTAGAGCTTCTCCATTGCACGGGTCATGCCTACGTAACACAGACGACGCTCTTCTTCTAAACGCCCCGCTTCTTCTGCAGACATCTGGCTTGGGAACATGCCTTCTTCAACGCCAACCATGAATACCATTGGGAACTCTAGGCCTTTGGCACTGTGCAGGGTCATGAGCTGAACCGCATCATCAAACTCATCAGCCTGACCTTCACCCGCTTCCAAAGCTGCATGAGTTAAGAATGCCGTTAGCATACTCATTTCATCCGCTTCTTCTGGTTTTTCAAACTGACGCGTTGCCGTTACCAATTCTTCCAAGTTCTCAATACGAGCCTTCGACTTCTCGCCTTTCTCTTGCTCATACATCGCAAACAAGCCAGACGATTTGATCACGTGGTCGGTTTGCTCATGAAGTCTCAGTTCGATGGTGTCATCCTCAAGTGCATTGATAAGCTCAATAAAGCGGCTCAAAGCACCTGCAGCACGGCCTGGTAACACTTGTTCTTCTATCAGAGCAACACTGGCTTCCCACATGGTTGCACCACGATCACGCGCTGCAAGACGAATCGTTTCTAGCGTTTTATCGCCCAAGCCACGCGTTGGCGTATTAACGACACGTTCGAACGCCGCATCATTACTGCGATTACTCATTAGGCGCAGGTAGCTCAAGGCATCTCTGATTTCCTGACGCTCGAAGAATCGCATGCCGCCGTAGATTCGGTAAGGTAAACCACCTTGAATCAAAGCTTCTTCAAGAACACGAGACTGGGCATTATTACGATAAAGCATTGCAGTATCTTCTAGCGCACCGCCTTTCTCCTGCCACTCTTTGATTTTGCTAACCGTGAAACGCGCTTCATCTAACTCGTTATAAGCAGAGTAAACAGAGATTGGCTCGCCATCGTTACCATCGGTCCACAGCTCTTTACCCATACGCTCGGTGTTGTTCGAGATAAGCTCGTTCGACGCCTGCAGAATGGTTTTGGTTGAACGGTAGTTTTGTTCGAGTCGAACCGTTGAAGCGCCTGGGAATTCATCCAAGAACTTCTGAATATTTTCAATTTTAGCGCCGCGCCAACCATAGATAGATTGGTCATCATCACCCACGATCATCACACGACAATCCGAGCCTGCCATCATACGTAGCCAAGCGTATTGGATATTGTTGGTATCTTGAAATTCGTCGACAAGAATGTGCTTGAAGCGAGCTTGGTAGTGCTCGCGGATGTGTTTCTTATCACGCAATAGTTCATGCGATCTCAACAAGATCTCAGCAAAGTCGACCAAGCCAGCACGATCACATGCCTCTTGGTAAGCCGAGTAAATCTTTAACCACGTTTGAGTTATTGGATCATGGTAGGCGTCAATGTGATTTGGGCGCAGCCCTTCGTCTTTCTTGCCATTGATCCACCAAGAAGCTTGCTTGGCTGGCCACTGCTTTTCATCAAGGTTTTGCGCCTTGATTAAGCGACGTAGTAAGCGAATCTGATCATCTGAATCAATGATCTGGAAGTCTTCTGGCAGTTTTGCATCTAGGTAGTGAGCACGAAGAATGCGGTGACAGATACCGTGGAAGGTGCCGTTCCACATGCCTGACGAGCTGCCCATCATCAACTCTTCAATACGACCACGCATCTCTGCTGCCGCTTTGTTGGTAAAGGTAACCGACATGATAGAGAACGGTGATGCTTGCTCTACGCTTTGTAACCAAGCGATACGATGCACCAACACTCGCGTTTTACCACTGCCAGCACCTGCCAGAATTAGTAGGTTTTCTAAAGGTGCTGCGACCGCCTCACGTTGCTTGTCGTTTAGGCCATCGAGTAAAAGCGAAGGATCTATCATTGGATATGCTCACTACTGGGTATTTATACATAAAAGTCGATTATAACCTAAACACTAGGCTGCGTTTAGGATAATAAGAAGAAAAAACAATCAAAAATTAACACCATAAAATCAGCAACTTAAAAGATAACTCATCATTAATATTGATATTTCTTATAATGCCGTGAAATTATTTCCTGGTTCTTCCTATCCTTTTTAGTAAGCAAGTTAACAATTCATTAACCTGCGATATAAAAATACTATTAAGTCCTAGAGGGAATGACTATGAAAAATTCTAATCTTGCTGTTACAGCTGCAATCACAAGTGTACTAGCGTTCGGCGGTGTAGTTCTTACATCAGCACCTGCGGAAGCAGCAGCAAAAGAAAAATGCTACGGCGTGGCAAAAGCTGGCCAAAATGATTGTGCAACTAAAACAAGTTCATGTGCGGGTACAGCCAAAGAAGACAACCAATCCGATGCATTCGTAGTCGTGCCTAAAGGACTATGTGGCAAATTAACTGGTGGTAACACTCAATCATCATAATTGAGCTGCTTAGTATGGTGGGCTGACCTTCAGCTCACCTCCACTTCCGATTAGGAGAACCGTTGTGACTCAAACTCTTCACCCCAATGCAGGGGTTGGCCTTAGAACACCGCACTTGGACTTCTTCAGCCAAAATCCATCTCTAGTGAGTTGGTTAGAGGTGCACAGCGAGAACTACTTTTTAGCTCAATCACCGCAACGCCAACAACTCAGAGAAATTCGTAACGCACACAGCATAAGTTGCCACGGTGTTGGATTGTCTCTAGGTTCTGTTGAGCGCATCAACCCAAATCACCTACTGAAGTTGAAAGAACTCGTCGATGACATCGAGCCGTTCTTAGTTTCTGACCACCTCAGCTGGAGTCAGACTGGCGGGCATTACTTCAATGACTTGCTACCGCTACCTTATACCGAAGAAGCGTTAGAAGTCTTCTGTCGCAATGTCATCGAGGTTCAAGACAGCCTGCAACGCCCTATGCTGATTGAGAACCCATCGAGCTACCTTACCTTCAAGCATTCAACCATCCCAGAATGGGAGTTTTTAGCCGAGGTACAGAAGCGTACTGAGTGTCGTCTACTGCTCGATTTCAATAATATTTTTGTCTCATCTTTTAATCACGGCTTCAGCTGTGAAGAGTACTTAAGCGGAATTCCGGCAGACAAAGTGGAAGAGATTCACTTGGCAGGTTTTACCAAAAAGAAACTCGAACAAGGTGAGATCTGGATAGACACCCACAGTAAACCTGTCTGTGACGAAGTGTGGCAACTCTACACTGACTGGATAGCACTACATGGTTCACGCCATACCTTGATTGAGTGGGATCTAGATATCCCAGAACCACAAGTCTTATTGGCTGAAGCAACCAAAGCCAGCGATATCTTGTATCAACACGACAAGTTAAACCAAAGGAGTCGCGCATCATGAGCCACTCCCTATCAGATGTTCAGTTGGAGTTTGCTAATGCCCTACGCTACCAAAACAATGGTGAGCACTGCGACATAGTGAGCGACCATTTTACGGATGAACAGCGAATCCAAATTTACCGCAACAACTTTGTGATTAGCTTGAGCGAAGTGCTGGCAGCAACCTACCCACTCACTGAAATGTTGGTTGGCGAAGAGTGCTTCCAACAGATGGCTCGTCGACATGTCTTAAGTCACCCATCAACCTCTGGTGATGTCAGTGGTTACGGAGAACATTTTGAACAGACTATCCAAGCCTTTCCTGCCGTTATTGAGGCTGCCCCTTATCTCGCTGAAATGGCTTTGTATGAATGGAAAAAAGATAGCTTAGCAAGATGTGTTTCAGAATCACATGTCGACCGACGCCCTCTTTCTTGTTTAGCTGATGTGCCACAAGAACAGCAAGGCGCTTTGGTCTTCCATCTCCAAGATTCAATAACGCTAGTCATTTCTAGCTATACGATTATCGCGCTTGAGCAAGCTATCTACCAACAACAACTCGATGGGTTAGACATCAACCAACCTGAATTTGGGGTGTTAATCCGAGCGGAGAATTCACAGGTTGAGGCCCATCGTTTGACGCAAGAAAGCCACCAACTATTAACCGAATTTCAATCGGGTCAAACGCTCTCAGCGATAGACCCTTTACTACTACAACATCTGAATACTGTCATGGCACTGAACGTCATCTCAGGCTTTTCAATCAATGCCGAATTGGAGACATAATATGGATAACAACACAGTCACGAACATGATGGCTCAATACGACAATTTGATTGAGAAATCACAGGCACTTTTTGTTCCCGTACTACTTCTGTTTTGTCGTCTATGGGTGGCTTGGGTCTTCTTTAACTCAGGGCTCACCAAGATAGCCACTTGGGATAGCACCCTTTACTTGTTTGAATTGGAATACCAAGTGCCTCTTTTGCCTTGGGAATTGGCCGCTTACATGGGTACTGCCGCTGAATTGATTCTGCCGGTGTTCTTAGCGCTTGGTTTATTAACACGACCTATGGCTGCGGTGTTGTTCGTTTTCAATATCATTGCTGTCGTATCATACCCTGTATTGTGGGCACAAGGCTTCTATGATCATCAACTTTGGGGATTAATGATTCTTATCGTCGTGGTATGGGGAGCTGGACCATTTTCACTTGATAGAATCTTAAAATCCCAATTCAAAAGCTAAACCTCTTTTCCATGGCCTCCTAATTTACATAGGTCCAAAACGCAAAAAACCACTCAATTGAGTGGTTTCTTTTTATCTGGGATAAACTACTTGTTTAGAAAAGCTTGTAGCTCTTCAGCAGAGATACCTTGCTCGGCTAGCTCTTTTGCTAGTAGCTGAACCTGTTCACCCTTACGAGACTCAATTACATGCTGAAACTGATAAATAATATCTCGCAAAGTATCAATTGGAACTTGTTTTGCCGCACTGCGAATACGCTCTTCACTTTGGTTTCCTAGCTCTTTAAGCAGTTTACCAAACATAACCTTTTCAGGTGCATCTTCCATTTGTTCTAAGACGCGCGCCATTTCGTAGGTTGTTAATGACATTACAGTATTTTCCGTTGGGGACTAACGTTTCAATGAGTGACAAATATACCATGTTTTAAGGTTTCGCAAACCGCCATTTGTATATTTTGTCACCCTTGAGACTTATGCCTTAGCAAACGTCGTGTGCCACGACTTACCTGCTTTACTCGCAAGCACTAACAATGCCGGAACAATAAGGAACATTTGTAGCGCAATCATCACCTGAGACGTTAAATCAAGACGTTGCATGGTACCAACAAGCAGCCCTGAACCGCTCATTTGGAACAAGCCAAGCAACGCAGCTGCTGTACCCGCACGGTCACCGAAAGGTTCAAGAGCCTTACCAGCAGCAGCACCGAGAATCCAAGCAAAACCCACTGAAGATAAGAAGATTGGCAACATGAATGCGATCGCTGTCGCTTGATCAGCAAGCACCAACATAATCACCCCAGCTAAGCCAAGCGTTGAAATACCAACAACCAGGGCTTTGTAGGTACCAAAGCGATCCATAAACTTTGGCGCTGTGAATGCTGCGATGATATTAATTGCCGCGTTTACACCAAACCAAAAGGTAAATTCGTTCATCGTCAAACCTAGGTTCTCCATCAGTACAACCGGTGCAGAGGTAACATAAGCTAGGATTACCGCCATCGCCATCAAGCATAAAGTGGCATGGAAGATAAATGACGGTGTTTTCAATACCGACCAGTAACGTTCAAGTTTGAACACCGCAACCTTTTCTGTCGCAGGGTTAGACTCTTTCATTTGGAAGAATAAGATAGTGCCCACAACGACAGCGAAGCCTGCCATAAAGCTGAAGTTCGAACGCCAACCAAATTGATGAGTCAACCAAGCGCCAAGAATCGGAGCCAAAGCAGGAATAAAACAGATTGCACCATTAAGGTAGCTGATCATACGGCCACTCTTCTGCGGGCCAAATAGATCGCGAACCGTTGCAAAAGCTGCTACAGAAGTCGCACAAGCTCCTAAGCCTTGTAGCAGCCGAGCTATTAGCATCATATCAATCGTTTGAGCTGCCCACGCCAAGCAAGCACTCAATGCATAGATACTAACACCTCCCAATGCAACGGTTCGACGTCCTAACTTATCAGCCAAAGGGCCTGCAAATAATTGCCCGACACCCATGGCGAATAAAAACCATGTAATCGTATCTTGTGCTAGTGCGTGTTCCACGTGAAACGCTGTTGAAATTTGTGGCAGAGCTGGAAGATAAATATCTATAGCCAAAGGGCTAAATAGAACCAGCATTGCCAATAAAGCAACCTGCAGTTTACTAGGGGTTGGAAGCGCGTTAGAAGGCACAAGATTCTCCGAATGAGTTAATTTAGGTGCATAATAACCAACTAAAGATATGAACAAAAATGGCATATACTCATTAGCATTATTCCAAATAGGAAACTCACATGAATATCGAGAAACTATCACGCCTCGACCTTAATCTATTAGTTTGCTTGCAGGTGCTGATGGAAGAGCTGAGTGTCACTCGCACTGCGCATCGATTGTGCTTGAGTCAATCGGCTGTGAGTAAGTCGCTAGCCAAGCTTCGTGAACAATTTAATGACCCCCTTTTCACACGAAGTGCTCATGGCCTACGACCAACACCGAAAGCTGTTTTCCTTAAGCCTCGGTTAGAAACGTTGATCAACCAACTTGATGTTCTCACTCAGCCTGAGACATTCACTCCCAACAATAGCGACCACAGCTTTCACATTGCTGCCGTTGAGAGTGTGTACCCGCTGATTCTTCCGCACTTCTTACCGGCAATATTTCGACAAGCACCTAAGGTCAATATCAACACCCATGCTTGGACAGAACAAACCTTTAAGAAGCTGCAGCTTGGCGAACTAGATATCGGACTCACTGGCAAAGACATCGACATCAACGATGCGCGTTTAACTATGCTGCCGCCAGACGACATTTGCGAACAAGAGATCTACCGCGACGCACAGATGTGTGTGCTAAGACGCAACCACCCCGCTCTGAATGGTAAATGGGATCTGGAAACCTACCTTGCGCAGCGTCATGTACAAGTAAGGTGTGATGGTAACGACCGCTGGCTGCTCGACTACAAACTAGCTGATCTTGGCCATCAACGTGATATCGCTATTTCTGTTCCAGACTTCAATAGCGCTGCAAGCCTGTGTACTTACACCGATTTTGTGTTTACCGCACCAAGCCACTTTACTTACCTCGTCGCTAAGCAGCTCGACTTAGTGGTTGTTCCTTTGCCAATGGAATTCCCACCGATGGCATACACTTTGTTTTGGCACCGTGACAGAGAAAATGACCCAGCCTTAACTTGGTTGCGAGATATCATCAAAGAAAAAACTCTGCACCTTAGATAAAAATGGCGTACAGCGTTTGCAGCAAACGAACAAAAGCGCTAGCTTATTGACCTAATAAGTCCCCTCGCATGTATATCGACTGTGAGTGTTAACAAGGACCCTAACAACAAGGATAAACACAGATGCACAATATCACTGCTGAACGCGTTGCTGCGGTTCGAGCTTGGCTTGAAACAAACAACCTAGATGCCGTTATCATTCCACATGAAGACGAATATCTAGGTGAATACGTTCCCGCTCATAACGAGCGACTTCACTGGTTAACAGGTTTTACTGGCTCTGCAGGTGCCGCTGTTATCACTCGTGATACTGCTGCTATTTTTGTTGATGGTCGCTACACCGTTCAGGTTCGTAAGCAGGTACCAGCAGAGTTATTTGAGTATCGCCACCTTATTGAAGAACCGGCTTTAGATTGGATCATCAATTCATTGCCACAAGGTAGTAAGGTTGCATTCGACCCACGCATGCATACCGCTGATTGGTTGAAAGGCGCACAAGCAAAACTAACGGAGAAAGTTGAGCTAACAACGTTATCAGCAAACCCGATTGATGAGCTTTGGTCTGACCGTCCTGAGCCTGTTGTATCTGATGTTCGCCTAATGGCAACAGATGCCGTTGGTCAATCAAGTGAAAGCAAACGTGCGGAGATTGCTGGTTTACTAAAAGCAAAAGGTGCGGACGCCGCTATCCTTACCGAGCTAGACTCAATCTGTTGGTTGCTTAACATTCGTGGTTTAGACGTATCTCGCCTACCGGTTGTGTTATCTAATGCGATAATTCACGCCGATGAAAGTGTCGATTTCTTCCTAGACCCAGCACGCATCCCTGCAGGTTTTGAAGCACACGTTGGTAATGGCATTCGCGTTTCTCACCCATCAGAGCTTGAAGCGCGCCTTCAGTCTTTAGAAGGTAACAATGTGTCTGTCGATTCAGGCACGAGTAATGCTTGGTACACGCTGGTTCTGCAAAACGCTGGCGCTCACATCATTGAAGCAGCAGACCCATGCCTAATGCCAAAAGCTGCTAAAAACGCAACTGAAATTGCCGGCATGAAAGCGTGTCACATTCGAGATGGCGTCGCGATGGCGAAATTCCTGTCTTGGGTTGATGCAGAAGTCGCGCAAGGTAACCTACACAACGAAGCGGTATTAGCAGACAAAGTACAATCGTTCCGTGAGCAAGACCCAACGCTGATGGACTTAAGTTTTGACACAATTTCAGCTGCAGGTGGCAACGCTGCAATGTGTCACTACAACCATGAGAACCAACCTGAACCAGGTAAGCTAGAACTGAATACTCTGTACCTAGTCGACTCAGGCGGTCAGTACTTAGATGGTACAACCGACATCACTCGCACTATCGCGATTGGCCAACCAAGCGACGAAATGATCCAACAGTTCACATTAGCGCTTAAAGGTCACATCGGCATTGCACGTGCGCGTTTCCCACAAGGTACTCGTGGTTTTCAACTTGATATCCTAGCGCGTCAGCACTTATGGGCAGAAGGCTTCGATTACGATCATGGTACTGGTCACGGTGTTGGTCATTTCTTAAGTGTTCATGAAGGCCCACAAAGTATCTCTAAGAAGCTAATCGACGTGTCGCTTGTTGAAGGCATGGTGTTATCAAACGAGCCGGGTTACTACCGTGCTGATGAGTTTGGTATTCGAATCGAAAACCTAGAGCTCGTGGTTGAACTGCCAACTCAAGGTGATTTTTCAGTACTAACGTTTGAGTCGCTAACTCGTTGCCCTATCGATAAGCGCAACATCAATGTTGATTTGCTAACACGACCTGAACTGGCGTGGCTGAACGACTACCATCAGAAAGTATGGAACGATGTTAGCCCATTAGTTGAAGGTGATACGCTGGAATGGCTACGCCAATCAACTACACCATTAGCTCACGCATAATGCTTCGTTAAGCTATTAACCGAACCAAAACGAGCTTGCGAGGTTAATAAGTTAAATAGCAAATAGCAAAACGGCTACCCAAAGGTAGCCGTTTTTATTTGCCTGTATCATTACATCGATGTTTCACGTGGAACATCAACCAATATGTTGATTAACCAGAATAGGCACTGTGCCAGTCTCGCCACACTGGATCGAAACCTCGCTGTCGGATCATTGACTCAACATCAGCAGCACTTCTCTCGTCGCTTATCTCAAATTGTTCGAGCTCTTCTTCACCAGAAGCATAACCGCCAGGCTGGGTTTTAGAAGCCGCCGACATACTCGTGATACCCAATGGCAACACATTGTCGCGGAAGGTTGCAGACTCACGAGTAGATAGAGATAGCTCGACTTCAGGATTCAAGAGTCGATATGCGCAGATAAGCTGAACCAACTGTTTATCGTTCATGACTGATTTAGGCTGTAATCCTCCACTAGAGTCTCCACCCTCGCACGGGCGAAGACGTGGGAATGAAATCGAGTAACGTGTCTGCCAATAAGTACGCTCTAGGTAATCTAAATGAGCAGCAACAAAGAAGCAGTCGGTTCGCCAATCTTCCAAACCAATCAAGGCACCAATCCCTATCTTATCGATCCCCGCCTTTGCCAAGCGATCGGGGGTTTCAAGGCGATATTCAAAGTCCATTTTATTACCGCGTAAGTGATGCTCAGCGTAGGTTCGTGGCTGATAAGTCTCCTGATAAACCATCACCGCATCTAAACCGAGAGTTTTAAGCTCGGCGTAATCATGTTGATCAAGCGGCTGCACTTCCATCGCAAGGTAGTTAAATTGCTTTTTGATATTCGGCAACACCTGTCGAAAGTAATTCATCCCGACCTTAGTTTCGTGTTCACCGGTGACCAACAAAACGCTATCGAACTTCATCTTTTTGATAGCCGCACTTTCGGCATCAATTTCATCCAAAGTAAGCGTGCGGCGCTTGATACGGTTCTCCATTGAGAAACCACAATACGTGCACGCGTTAGCGCACAGGTTAGATAGGTATAAGGGAATATAAAGCGACATCGTATTGCCAAACCGCTTGCGAGTTAGCGCCAACGATTGTTGTGCCATCTGCTCTAAGTAAGGTTCTGCCGCCGGAGAGATCAGAGCCTTAAAGTCTTCTAAGTCACGTTTGGGTTTACTCAGAGCACGTTCAACATCCGCTGCCGTTTTACTGAAGATAGACATACCAATGTCATCCCAGTTGAGCTGTTTAAATCGATCAACAAACGTCATAGCAATACTACTCGTCTAGGAATGAAGTTAACGGGCTCGAAGCAACCGCGTGAGATACTTTTCCTGCAAGTCCAGCAAGGTAAGCCATTCGACCCGCCTCAACCGCCAACTTAAAAGCAATCGCCATATCAACAGGCTGTTGCGACGCAGCTATAGCCGTATTCACTAACACAGCGTCTGCGCCCATTTCCATTGCACGAGCAGCATGAGATGGCGCACCAATGCCCGCATCAACAATCACAGGGACATTCGCTTGGTCGATGATGATCTCTAAGAAATCTGCAGACGCAATACCCTTATTTGAACCAATCGGCGCACCTAACGGCATAACCGCAGCACAACCCACCTCTTCCAAGCGTTTACACAATACTGGGTCGGCATGGCAGTAAGGCAACACAACAAAGCCATCTTTAACCAGTTGCTCAGCAGCTTTAAGCGTTTCAATTGGGTCCGGCATCAAGTACTTTGGATCTGGGTGAATTTCTAGTTTAAGCCAGTTTGTACCCAGTGCTTCACGAGCCAAATGCGCAGCAAAGATGGCGTCTTTTGCATTCTTAGCACCTGATGTATTCGGTAGTAAGTTCACGCCAGCATCAATGATGGGTTGTAAAATGTCGTCTTGCTCAGAGCGAATATCAACCCTCTTCAGCGCCATGGTTGCCAATTGCGAACCTGAAGCCTCAATAGCACTCGCCATCAATTGCTTATTGGCGAACTTACCCGTTCCAGTGAACAGACGTGATTGAAACGTTTTATCTGCGATGGTTAACATGGTTAGCCCCCTGCAATAGCTTGGAAAAGAGATATAGCGTCGCCTTCATTAACGACCGTTTGTTGCCACTGGCTACGCGGGACAACCGCATTATTGATAGCAAATACACAACCTAGATCGGGTAATGCTAGAACTTGGATAATGTCCGCTAGAGACGATGAGTGTGCTACTTGTTCTGATTGTTCGTTTATCGAGATCGTTATATGGCTCATTGGATTTCTTCTTCTAAATGCTTAACTACAGACGCACTGCACACAGGACATTCACTATCTTGAGTGACCATAAGGTTTTGCCAATTCATCGTCTGGCCATCGAACAGTTTGAGTTGGTGTGTTGCGACCTGAAACTCACCACGAGTTAGACGTTGAATAGCAGCCAAAGCTTGAAGGTTACCTATGGTGCCAACAACTGGGCCGATGATGCCGCTATCGCTACAACGAGTCGTTTGTGGATGATGTCTGAACGGGAACAAACAGTGATAGCACCCTTTCTGATTCTGATAATCAAATACAATAAACTGGCCTTTCCAGCCAATTGCAGAACCAGAAATCAAAGGGGTCTTCGCGCTGAAACATGCTTGGTTAACCTGCTGGCGTGACTCGAAGTTGTCAGTACAATCCAACACTAAGTCAGCTAGCATCACTTCAAGCTCAAGCTGACTTTCACTCATTCGTTGATTGATGGTTCTTACTTGGCTGCGACCATTGAGCTCACTCAGTTGTTGCTTCAACGCTTCAACCTTAGGCGAACCTAACTGATTTTCCCGGAACGCGACCTGTCGTTGCAGGTTCGATGAATCGACACAATCATCATCGACCAGCACGATCTTTCCAACACCAGAAGCCGCAAGGTAAAGAGCCGCAGCATTACCTAAGCCACCACAACCGATGATCAACACATGACTATTTAGTAGGTTGCGTTGCCCTTGCTCACCCACTTCAGGTAACGCAATTTGTCGTTGATAACGAATGAATTCAAAGTCACTCAACATAGCTAGGCTCCTGTATAACCTCTTCCTTGATAGTTGGAGATTTAGGTACCATCAGTTTTTCGAAAAATTCGATCACTTTCTGTGGGTCTTCCGCCAATGTAATCGCACGTACCACCGCCAAACTCGATACCTCACACTCCCACACCTGCTCAGCTGTCGATTGGTCAATACCGCCAATAGCAACCGTCGGATAACCGATAAGTTGTTCTGTGTATGGGATAGTATCAATCAGCTGTTGATACAGAGATAAACGAACTAAACCCTGAGGTTTCGATGGCATCTGTTTAGTTGTTGTTGGGAAGATATGCCCTAGCGCAATATAGCTTGGGTTGATTTGAACAATGCGTAGCAACTCGTAATAGCCATGAGTCGAGAGACCGATCTTAATACCTGCTTGGCTCAACTGTGAGAGGTTTGATTCTTCAATATCCTCTTGCCCCAAATGAACACCAAACGCGTCATGCTTGAGTGCAAGCTGCCAATAATCATTGATAAAAACCTGAGCGTTATGCTCTCGACCAAGCTCGATTGATCGCGCAACTTGTTGTTCTAAGTCCTCTTGCTGCGGGTTTTTAATACGTAGTTGAACAGTGTTGATTCCAAGCTTGAGCAACCTTTCGATCCACTCAACATCATCAACTACTGGGTATAAACCGAGGCTACTCTTACTCAATTCAGGAAAAGAAAGAGATGTCCCTTGGTTAGTCCAACCAACGCTTATGTCCAATCGTTGATCTTCAAGAACAGGGATAGGAAAGTCTTGATAATGTGCTGGCCATGTTCCACGTGAAACATTCGATGCAGCGCGAGCTAAAACTAGTGCGTCTTCTAATGGGAATTCCAGCGCCAACAAAGTAAGCAACCAAGCAAAATGACCACGACTATCTAATTCTTGATGAGCTGTAGTTTCACTCTTGATGACACGATTAGCATCTAGGTGAGACCAGATATCCATTACAGATGAATCATCTGAGACACCAATATAGATAGTGTTTGGATATTGTGTAAAGGCGCCACAAACGTCAGTTAGTGCAACTGAATTACTGTAATCAACAACATGGTTCAGTTCCGCTAACTTACACTCCGCTAATGAATCAAGATCATGAGCAAAGCCGATAGATAACGTCTGCTGAATATCAACAACAGAGAAGTATTGAGTTGGGCTTACACCCAACTCAACTGCACCGGTTGCCAAGCCTTGTCGCTTAGCAACCAATAGACAGTTTTGAACCTCCCCCGTTAACTCGATGTCTTGAGATGGGATGAGAATCTTCACTGTCATTATTCCTCTAATTGAGCTTCTTTTACGCCCACAGCTGGGTGGTAAAGTTCAGAGCCAGTATCACGGAACTCTTGTGATTTCTGACGCATCCCTTCCAACGGGTTATCCAACATCTTAATTTCAATAGCCTGATCAGCAGCCACTTGTTCGGTATCTTTCGCATACTCTCGGACTTCCTGAGAGATCTTCATCGAGCAGAATTTAGGTCCACACATTGAGCAGAAGTGAGCAACCTTACCGGATTCTTGTGGCAGAGTTTCATCATGGAATGAACGCGCGGTTTCAGGATCTAAAGCTAGATTGAATTGGTCTTCCCAACGGAATTCAAAACGTGCCTTTGAGAGTGCATTATCTCGAATTTGTGCGCCCGGGTGTCCTTTAGCAAGATCCGCTGCGTGTGCTGCTAGCTTGTATGTAATCAGGCCAGTCTTCACATCTTCTTTATTTGGTAAGCCTAGGTGCTCTTTAGGTGTGACATAACAGAGCATTGCACAGCCGTACCAACCAATCATGGCCGCGCCAATACCAGAGGTAATATGGTCATAACCAGGGGCAATATCAGTAGTCAATGGACCTAAAGTATAGAAAGGTGCTTCATGGCAGTGCTCTAACTGCTCGTCCATATTCTCTTTAATTAAGTGCATTGGCACATGTCCAGGGCCTTCAATGATCACCTGCACGTCGTATTCCCAAGCAACCTTAGTTAACTCACCTAGAGTACGTAACTCCGAGAATTGAGCCTCATCATTGGCATCAGCAATCGAACCCGGGCGTAGACCATCACCCAATGACAGAGCTACATCGTACTTCGCACAGATCTCACAGATCTCACGGAAGTGGGTATAAAGGAAACTTTCTTGGTGATGAGCAAGGCACCACTTCGCAATGATGGAGCCGCCACGAGAGACAATACCAGTCACACGCTTAGCGGTCATTGGTACGTAACGAAGCAGTAAGCCTGCGTGGATAGTGAAGTAATCAACACCCTGCTCTGCTTGCTCGATCAAAGTATCACGCATTACTTCCCAGTTAAGGTCTTCCGCAACGCCGTTCACTTTTTCAAGCGCTTGATACATAGGAACCGTACCAATTGGCACCGGACTATTACGCAAGATCCATTCGCGAGTCTCGTGGATATTGCGGCCGGTGGAAAGGTCCATCACGGTATCGCCACCCCAACGAGTTGACCATACTAATTTCTCAACTTCTTCTTCAATCGAAGAGCTTACTGAAGAGTTACCGATATTGGCGTTCACCTTCACTAAGAAGTTTCGGCCGATAATCATCGGTTCTGATTCTGGATGGTTGATGTTTGAAGGAATAATAGCTCGGCCTTCAGCAACCTCTTTACGTACGAACTCAGGGGTAATTTCTTTAGGTAGGTTGGCGCCAAAGTTATGGCCAGGGTGTTGATGGTTCAGCTGCTCATCAGCAAACTTCTGGCGTCCCATGTTCTCACGTATCGCAATGTACTCCATCTCAGGAGTGATAATCCCCTGACGAGCATAATGCAGCTGAGTAACACATTGACCGCCAGTCGCGCGACGAATTCTAGGTAGATTGCCGTAACGAAGGTCGTCTAGAGTTTCATCTTCTAAACGCTCTTTAGTGTAAACAGAGCTTACATCATCTAACAGTTCCGTATCACCACGCTCATCAATCCATTGCTCACGCAACTTAGGAAGGCCGCTATACAGGTCTATTTGATGTGTAGGGTCAGTGTAAACACCTGAGGTATCGTAAACTTGAATGGGTACATTAGGTTCGAATACAGGCTCTTTTTTGGTACCACCAACAAGGCTATCAGCGAGTGATATTTCTCGTACAGGGACTTGAATGTCCTCGCGAGATCCTTGGATATAAGCTTTTTTTGAATTTGGATAAGGTTGTACGGATAAAGAATCAATGAAATTCTTCGCTTCCAGTCTTGCTTGTTTACGACTCGACATAGCATTTTTCCTTGGCTTTTAGCCATTATTTATAGGGATAAAAATGCTTGACGGATTAGATGCTACAAGAGGGATCACAGCAAGAAAATGCAGTTGTGATCTGGAGATAGATCTCTAGAAGGATTCTAGTTAGATATCTACTCTTGTTCCCTTCGCAGGTATTAGCCTGATCAGGTTCAACGGATCCCGAGTTAACGGTCTCAGCCATATGGCACTCCGACAAGTATTACCGAGTATATAAAAACGGCTTGGATAAACCAAGCCGAGTTGTTAACAAACCGTAAGAAAGTTTTAAGACTTTATCAGAAGTTGGAAACCGATCCATGCTGCAGAGATGCTGAGAACCACGTTGAGTAGCACATTGAGTCCCATCTTAAAGAAAGCACCCTGCTGCATAAGAAGCACGTTATCCATCGAAAATGTAGAAAATGTAGTCAATGCTCCAAGGAAACCAAGACCGATGATCTGTCTCCATGGTTCTGTCGCAACCATCTCATTCTCAAACGCTGCGATGAGTAATCCCATAATTAAAGAGCCAATCACGTTAACAGTCAGCGTACCATAAGGAAAGCCACGCCCTAGCATCACTACACATAACTCTGAAATCAAATAGCGCGAACAAGCACCAAATGCGCCACCAATGGCAATAAAACCTAAAATAGATAACTGACCCATGAATCCTCCCAAACAATAGTCCCTATATTCTAGCTTTACCGCCGATAAAAGCGAGGGTAGAAACTAAGAATGCATGCGCAAATATTAAACGTTACAGGTGTCACTTAACTTCGATATATCCCATTAAACCCGTTTTCATGTGTTCTATAACATGACAGTGATACATCCAACGTCCTGGGTTGTCTGCAACAAATGCCGCTTTAGCTCGGCCGTTTCTTCCAAGTAGCACTGTATCGGTATGGAAAGGTTCTTCAATTTTTTTACCATCAAGTTCCAATACAGTGAATGTATGACCGTGAATATGAATCGGGTGATGATACTGAGTGACGTTCTTAAGATCGAATATGTAAGTCTTACCTAAATCTAAAGTCGCCAACGGTTCAGGGATACTGTCTTTGCTCATCCCCTCCCATGCTCTTTTATTAGTAAGCCAAAATTTAGGCATCGACTTCCCATCTTTAGATACTGGTGATACCGCGCCTTCCCACTCGAACACAAAATCGATCTCTTCAGCATTAGCAAGATCTAGGTTAGGTACTGGATTCAATGGTAATAATGGCAACACTCGCTTTTGAGTAAATGCTGAATCTACGACTTCAAATTCACACAAAGAAAATGGGAAACGTCCCTTCATTTGGAGAACGTTAACTCGCTCACCAGTTTTAGGAGCGATCAGTCCAATATCCACGCGCATCCCTGGGCCGATTTTATGTTGAGTCAGTTTGTAAGGCTTTTTCACAGGGTTACCATCGATGGCAATCACCCATGCCTCAGCCCCTTCGATAGCAATAGGATAAGTGATCGTATTATCGACATTAGCAATACGCAGTCTAGTCGCTGCATACTGCTTCAACTGGTATACAGGTTCATGAACTCCATTAACGCTACTCCACTCACCAGGAGTGCCCATACGAGCACTGAGTCGGGGAATCATTAAGTCTTTCCATTGACCCTTTTGATCGATATGCCAATGCTTCAGCATCAATGCATGTTCTTCGTCAAACTGCACTGGAGTACTTTCTTCTACGATAATTAGCCCAACCAAACCCATACCAAGTTGTTTAACGCTATTCATATGTGGGTGATACCAAAATGTGCCAGCATCTGGCGGCGTAAACTCATAAATGAATGTTTCACCTGGCATGATCGGTGGCTGACTTAAGAAGGGAACTCCATCCATTTCGATAGGAATTCTTAAACCATGCCAATGGATAGTCGTCGGTTCTGATAACTTATTCGTAAAACGAATTGTGACCTTTTCATCCTGTCGACATCGAATCGTCGGAGCCGGAATCTGACCATTAAAGGCTAAAACATTGGTGTCAAATCCCGCGACTAACTCAGCCATTGAAGGTTCAGCAGTTAAGTCATAAACATACTTTCCTTGTTCATCAACAGACCGCTTCATTGAACAAGCAGGTAGGACTGTTAGTGCAGATATAGCGAGGGATGATTGAATAAACTTACGACGGGAAATATCCATATTTGTTGCCTTTTAGTAATAACGACCAAAATGTAACAAAATATTGAGAATAATTCTCATAAAGAAGTGGGGATTGTGCTGTTGATTGTTTATAAAAGAGGCTGGGATAAGTGAGTACTTACCTTTTTAAGGTCAAATATCATCCAAAGTAACAAATAATCGTTGAAATATCCCAAATATAGAAAGCCCAAAGACCTCCCTCTTCGACTAGCTATTCAGATATTAAGGAAGCGTTATAGTTCTAATATCAGCATATCTAAATTAGAAGAATTAAGTGAAACCATTAATAAGTAGAAGCTAGTAATACCAATTAAAGTAAAAATATGATCTAATTAAGGCCGTCGAACTCTTACAGAAAATCGCCATGGATAGCCTTAATAATACTGATTTTAAAAAGCTAGCAAGCCAACAAAAAACCATTCAAATGAAGGTTCGCTTGCTAGCACTTGCCCACTTCAAAGAAGGTCACTCGCGCACTCAAATTGCCAAATACCTTAAAGTCAGTCGAACTAGTGTAAACAAATGGGTTCAAGTATTTCTTGAAGAAGGATTGGAAGGGCTTCAAGAAAAACCTCGCACAGGCAGACCTGCATACCTCAATGCAGAACAACGAAAACAACTCAGTGCATTCATTAAGAAAGAAGCAGAGTCCCCTTCAGGCGGGCGCCTTGTCGGGAGCGATATACATGACTACATCGTGAAAAACTTTGATAAATACTACCACCCTAATTCTATCTATTATCTCCTCGACCACATGGGCTTCTCTTGGATAACTTCTCGCTCCAAACACCCTAAACAATCACAGCAAATCCAAGACGATTTTAAAAAAATTCAAAATAGAAACGATCCTTAAGATCCCCGGCCATATTGGGCTAGAGAGTGTTGATGTCTGGTTTCAAGACGAAGCTAGGTTTGGCCAACAGAACACAACGACACGTCTTTGGGCGACTCGTGGAACGAGGCCTCGCGTGGTAAAACAACAGCAATTTGAATACGCTTATTTGTTTGGTTCGGTATGCCCTGAAAGAGGAATTGGCGAAGCCATAGTGGTTCCTTGGGTTAACAAGGACATAATGACAAATCACTTAGAGCAGATATCTAAAGCTACTGAAAAAGGACGTCATGCTGTCGTTATAATGGATGGTGCAGGCTGGCATACCGATGATATTGCGAGAGAGTTTAATAACGTCAGTACTATTAAGCTTCCTCCCTACTCGCCAGAGCTTAACCCTATAGAGCAAGTTTGGAGTTGGTTGCGACAACATTATCTAGCGAATCAAAGTTTCACTGATTATAACGACATTGTTTCCAAGGTTTGTCGCGCTTGGAATGAATTTCTTGAGTGCAAAGATCGTGTCACAAAAATGAGCAGAAGGGATTGGATAAACCTGATCAGTTAATTTTCCGGATTGGTATAAGTCGGGGAATCCGCTGCTCTGCTAATCGTGTACATTAGATTCAGAAAGCAAAAAGGCTCTAGCATTTCTGCTAGAGCCTTAAATATGGCAGGGGTGGAGAGATTCGAACTCCCAACACGCGGATTTGGAATCCGCTGCTCTGCCAATTGGAGCTACACCCCTAAAACTTTTTACTACTTCAGATTCGAAAAAACCTCGCACTAGGCGAGGTTATCGAATAAGTGGCGGAGTGGACGGGACTCGAACCCGCGACCCCCGGCGTGACAGGCCGGTATTCTAACCAACTGAACTACCACTCCGCAGTGGTCAACTCACTAAGTGAGCGTCCATATCTCCAGGTCGGTCAACCTAAAGATTTAATTTAAAGCCTGGCGATGTCCTACTCTCACATGGGGAAGCCCCACACTACCATCGGCGCTATTGTGTTTCACTTCTGAGTTCGGCATGGAATCAGGTGGGTCCACAATGCTATGGTCGCCAAGCAAATTTTAAAATTCGGAAAGCTTATTTAAAAGTATTTCTCTTCAAACGCATTCAAGGTCTGGTCTTTCTATTGAGTCCACAAAACCCCTTGGGTGTTGTATGGTTAAGCCTCACGGGCAATTAGTACAGGTTAGCTCAATGCCTCGCAGCACTTACACACCCTGCCTATCAACGTCGTAGTCTACGACAACCCTTTAGGACACTTATAGTGCCAGGGAAAACTCATCTCAAGGCTCGCTTCCCGCTTAGATGCTTTCAGCGGTTATCGATTCCGAACTTAGCTACCGGGCAATGCCATTGGCATGACAACCCGAACACCAGAGGTTCGTCCACTCCGGTCCTCTCGTACTAGGAGCAGCCCCTTTCAATTTTCCAACGCCCACGGCAGATAGGGACCGAACTGTCTCACGACGTTCTAAACCCAGCTCGCGTACCACTTTAAATGGCGAACAGCCATACCCTTGGGACCGACTTCAGCCCCAGGATGTGATGAGCCGACATCGAGGTGCCAAACACCGCCGTCGATATGAACTCTTGGGCGGTATCAGCCTGTTATCCCCGGAGTACCTTTTATCCGTTGAGCGATGGCCCTTCCATTCAGAACCACCGGATCACTATGACCTGCTTTCGCACCTGCTCGAATTGTCATTCTCGCAGTCAAGCGGGCTTATGCCATTGCACTAACCACACGATGTCCAACCGTGTTTAGCCCACCTTCGTGCTCCTCCGTTACTCTTTGGGAGGAGACCGCCCCAGTCAAACTACCCACCAGGCACTGTCCGTAATCCCGATTCAGGGACCAACGTTAGAACATCAAAACTACAAGGGTGGTATTTCAAGGACGACTCCACCACATCTAGCGACGCGGTTTCATAGTCTCCCACCTATCCTACACATGTAGGTTCAATGTTCAGTGCCAAGCTGTAGTAAAGGTTCACGGGGTCTTTCCGTCTAGCCGCGGGTACACTGCATCTTCACAGCGATTTCAATTTCACTGAGTCTCGGGTGGAGACAGCGTGGCCATCATTACGCCATTCGTGCAGGTCGGAACTTACCCGACAAGGAATTTCGCTACCTTAGGACCGTTATAGTTACGGCCGCCGTTTACCGGGGCTTCGATCAAGAGCTTCGACCGAAGTCTAACCCCATCAATTAACCTTCCGGCACCGGGCAGGCGTCACACCGTATACGTCATCTTACGATTTTGCACAGTGCTGTGTTTTTAATAAACAGTTGCAGCCACCTGGTATCTGCGACTCTCGTCTGCTCCATCCGCAAGGGACTTCACTGATAAGAGCGTACCTTCTCCCGAAGTTACGGTACCATTTTGCCTAGTTCCTTCACCCGAGTTCTCTCAAGCGCCTTGGTATTCTCTACCCGACCACCTGTGTCGGTTTGGGGTACGATTCCTTACAATCTGAAGCTTAGAGGCTTTTCCTGGAAGCATGGCATCAATGACTTCACTACCGTAGTAGCTCGACATCGTATCTCAGCGTTAATGAAAGTCCGGATTTACCTAAACTTTCCGCCTACGTACTTGAACCTGGACAACCGTCGCCAGGCCCACCTAGCCTTCTCCGTCCCCCCATCGCAATTGTAAGAAGTACGGGAATATTAACCCGTTTCCCATCGACTACGCCTTTCGGCCTCGCCTTAGGAGTCGACTTACCCTGCCCCGATTAACGTTGGACAGGAACCCTTGGTCTTCCGGCGAGGGAGTTTTTCACTCCCTTTATCGTTACTCATGTCAGCATTCGCACTTCTGATACCTCCAGCAGCCCTTACAGACCACCTTCAACGGCTTACAGAACGCTCCCCTACCCCACATACCCTAAGGTACGTAGCCGCAGCTTCGGTGTATAGCTTAGCCCCGTTACATCTTCCGCGCAGGCCGACTCGACCAGTGAGCTATTACGCTTTCTTTAAATGATGGCTGCTTCTAAGCCAACATCCTGGCTGTCTGAGCCTTCCCACATCGTTTCCCACTTAGCTATACTTTGGGACCTTAGCTGGCGGTCTGGGTTGTTTCCCTCTCCACGACGGACGTTAGCACCCGCCGTGTGTCTCCCGGATAGTACTTACTGGTATTCGGAGTTTGCAAAGGGTTGGTAAGTCGGGATGACCCCCTAGCCTTAACAGTGCTCTACCCCCAGTAGTATTCGTCCGAGGCGCTACCTAAATAGCTTTCGGGGAGAACCAGCTATCTCCAGGTTTGATTGGCCTTTCACCCCTAGCCACAAGTCATCCGCTAATTTTTCAACATTAGTCGGTTCGGTCCTCCAGTTGATGTTACTCAACCTTCAACCTGCCCATGGCTAGATCACCTGGTTTCGGGTCTAATCCTAGCAACTGTACGCCCAGTTAAGACTCGGTTTCCCTACGGCTCCCCTAAACGGTTAACCTTGCTACTAAAATTAAGTCGCTGACCCATTATACAAAAGGTACGCAGTCACACCACGAAGGTGCTCCTACTGCTTGTACGTACACGGTTTCAGGTTCTATTTCACTCCCCTCACAGGGGTTCTTTTCGCCTTTCCCTCACGGTACTGGTTCACTATCGGTCAGTCAGTAGTATTTAGCCTTGGAGGATGGTCCCCCCATATTCAGACAGGATATCACGTGTCCCGCCCTACTCGTTTTCACTGATTATGAGATGTCGATTACGGGGCTATCACCCTTTATTGCGGCACTTTCCAGAGCCTTCATCTGTCTCATTAAAAGCTTAAGGGCTAATCCAATTTCGCTCGCCGCTACTTTCGGAATCTCGGTTGATTTCTCTTCCTCGGGGTACTTAGATGTTTCAGTTCCCCCGGTTTGCCTCCTGTTGCTATGTATTCACAACAGGATACGTGCTTATGCACGTGGGTTTCCCCATTCAGAAATCCCAGACTCAAAAGGTTATTACTACCTAATCTGGGCTTATCGCAAGTTATTACGTCTTTCATCGCCTCTGACTGCCAAGGCATCCACCGTGTACGCTTAGTCACTTAACCATACAACCCGAAAGGGTCTTAGTGTATGGCAACTAACCAAGGTTTTTGGTTGTCATCAAGAAGGGTTAATTCTTGATAACTGTTTGCCGGACTCAATTGTGAATCAAACTAAGTTTGATTCGAATACAAGACACTTGAATGTGTTTGTTGTGTTTATCTAATGAAAGATAAACATTGAGAACTTTTAAATTTGATTGAATTACTCGTAAGTAAATCAATCAGTCAGCTTTCCAAATTGTTAAAGAGCATGAGACTTTAAGAACCAGTGTTCTAAAATTCACATTTTCTAAAGACTCTCAGGGTCAAACACACCAACCAACGACAAAAGAAGTGGTTTGGATATGACAATAACCAAGAATATTTAGAGAATGGTGGGCGATACCGGGCTCGAACCAGTGACCCCCTGCTTGTAAGGCAGGTGCTCTCCCAACTGAGCTAATCGCCCACGATAGTTTTAATTCCTTCGCGGAGAAAGAATGGTGGGTCGTGCAGGATTCGAACCTGCGACCAATTGATTAAAAGTCAACTGCTCTACCAACTGAGCTAACGACCCAATGGTATCCCGTAGGGGAGTCGAACCCCTGTTACCGCCGTGAAAGGGCGGTGTCCTAGGCCTCTAGACGAACGGGACACTGGATATTGAAGAACTTGGGAGTTCTTCGTCTCTTTACTTTTCTAAACCTAATCAATCTGTGTGGACACTCATCGTGGTATCTTCGTATAAGGAGGTGATCCAGCCCCAGGTTCCCCTAGGGCTACCTTGTTACGACTTCACCCCAGTCATGAACCACAAAGTGGTGAGCGTCCTCCCCGAAAGGTTAAACTACCCACTTCTTTTGCAGCCCACTCCCATGGTGTGACGGGCGGTGTGTACAAGGCCCGGGAACGTATTCACCGTGACATTCTGATTCACGATTACTAGCGATTCCGACTTCATGGAGTCGAGTTGCAGACTCCAATCCGGACTACGACGCACTTTTTGGGATTCGCTCACTATCGCTAGCTTGCTGCCCTCTGTATGCGCCATTGTAGCACGTGTGTAGCCCTACTCGTAAGGGCCATGATGACTTGACGTCGTCCCCACCTTCCTCCGGTTTATCACCGGCAGTCTCCCTGGAGTTCCCGACATTACTCGCTGGCAAACAAGGATAAGGGTTGCGCTCGTTGCGGGACTTAACCCAACATTTCACAACACGAGCTGACGACAGCCATGCAGCACCTGTCTCAGAGCTCCCGAAGGCACACCTGCGTCTCCGCTGGCTTCTCTGGATGTCAAGAGTAGGTAAGGTTCTTCGCGTTGCATCGAATTAAACCACATGCTCCACCGCTTGTGCGGGCCCCCGTCAATTCATTTGAGTTTTAATCTTGCGACCGTACTCCCCAGGCGGTCTACTTAACGCGTTAGCTCCGAAAGCCACGGCTCAAGGCCACAACCTCCAAGTAGACATCGTTTACGGCGTGGACTACCAGGGTATCTAATCCTGTTTGCTCCCCACGCTTTCGCATCTGAGTGTCAGTGTCTGTCCAGGGGGCCGCCTTCGCCACTGGTATTCCTTCAGATCTCTACGCATTTCACCGCTACACCTGAAATTCTACCCCCCTCTACAGCACTCTAGTTCACCAGTTTCAAATGCAGTTCCGAGGTTGAGCCCCGGGCTTTCACATCTGACTTAATGAACCACCTGCATGCGCTTTACGCCCAGTAATTCCGATTAACGCTCGCACCCTCCGTATTACCGCGGCTGCTGGCACGGAGTTAGCCGGTGCTTCTTCTGTTGCTAACGTCAAGATGTGCAGCTATTAACTACACACCCTTCCTCACAACTGAAAGTACTTTACAACCCGAAGGCCTTCTTCATACACGCGGCATGGCTGCATCAGGCTTGCGCCCATTGTGCAATATTCCCCACTGCTGCCTCCCGTAGGAGTCTGGACCGTGTCTCAGTTCCAGTGTGGCTGATCATCCTCTCAGACCAGCTAGGGATCGTCGCCTTGGTGAGCCATTACCTCACCAACTAGCTAATCCCACCTAGGCATATCTTGACGCGAGAGGTCCGAAGATCCCCCTCTTTGGCCCGTAGGCATTATGCGGTATTAGCCATCGTTTCCAATGGTTATCCCCCACATCAAGGCAATTTCCTAGGCATTACTCACCCGTCCGCCGCTCGACGCCCAACAAATCCTCCGAAGATTCAATGTTGTCGTTTCCGCTCGACTTGCATGTGTTAGGCCTGCCGCCAGCGTTCAATCTGAGCCATGATCAAACTCTTCAATTTAAGATTTTGTGACTCAACGAATACTGACTTCAAAACTAATATTCATGTAAACATGAACATGTAATTCTAAAGCTATTACCATTCCAACAGAATGGTAATGAATTGACTGTGCCGAATAACTACAAGTAGTTAAACGTATTGGTCACTCAGTTCATTGAAATCATTTTGTTACCGAAGTAACTGTTACTACCTAAGTAATAACGTTTTGATATTCATCAACGAGTGCCCACACAGATTGATAAGTTTAAATTGTTAAAGAGCTTTTCCTTTTTGAGCTTCGATCAAATCGGACGGCCATTTTAGCGATTTAAGTTTTAGTGTCAACCACTATTTTCAAAACTTTTTTCAAGCGCTTAGCTTGGCTAATTTGACCTGCTGATTCGTTTTCGCTTTTGAAACCTAAGCTTCGAAGCCATCCCGTGTCAGCGAGGTGGCATTATAGAGATTTCGATCACACTGGCAAGCCCTTTTTGAAGTTTTTCTCGTTTTTTTATTCGTTCGATTAAAAAGAACTCAAAACGCCTCAAAAGTAGGCTTTTCTCTTACATATTCTTTAGTTTTTCAGTGAACAAAGAGACTTTTTCCCAGTTCGTGTACTCAACTTCCTTGGTTGTATCCGTTTCTCCACCTGTCATATTCATAATGAAGCGAATCATAGTTTTATCGAACCAATTATAACGAGGATAATAGAGGGCACCCGCGAATACACCGATCAAAGTCGGCTGCCACGGTGACTTGAGAAGAAACTTCTTAATATAAGCACTACCTTCTGGGGTATCTTTACCTTGGTCTTCTTTACGAGCCGTTAAGTTAACGCAGAAGAAAGCGACCTTGTTTGATTGCAGCTGAACAAGATTGGCATCAATAAACTGATATAACTTCTTATTAAGGTGGCCGTAACGAATCGATGCACCAATCAACACTCTGTCGTACCTAGCAAAGTCAACGTTACCAATAGTGTGCAGATCTTGAAGCTCACATTCGAACTCACTCATTTCTTCTTTTATATAGTTCAAGATTTTCTTGGTCTGGCCTTCACGGCTTGAATACAAAAATAGAGCTTTTGCCACAATATGTCCTTAGCTACGCCAAAACGTAGGGGTCAATAAAATTAATAAGGTGAATATTTCTAAACGGCCAAACAACATAGACACGATCAATACCCACTTGGCTTTGTCATTAACGTCGCCAAAGTGCATCGCAACCTCGCCAAGACCAGGACCAAGGTTATTCAATGTTGCCGCTACAGCAGAGAAAGCGCTTAGCTCATCCATTCCCGTAGCAATAAGAGCCAACATACAAACCACAAAAACCAATGCGTATGCAGAGAAGAAGCCCCAAACCGCATCCACGACACGTTGTGGTAGTGCCGAACCACCAACCTTGATGGTATAGACAGCTCGCGGGTGAACAAGACGCTTCATTTCACGAGCACCTTGCAAGGTAAGCAGTAATATTCGAATGACTTTCATACCGCCACCCGTTGAACCTGCACAACCACCTATAAAAGAAGAGAACAGAAGCAGCACAGGTAAGAATAACGGCCACTCAGAGAAACCGGTGGTGGTGAAGCCTGCGGTTGTTGAAATAGATACTGTCTGGAACAACGCCTGATCGAAAGCATCATAATACGAATCGTAAGAGTGATGATTCAGCAGTAACAAGAAACAAACTAAGAATAGGACGACTTGAATAAAGATAAAGGCGCGGAACTCAGGATCTTTCCAGTAATACTTGGGATGCACGCCACCTGAAGCAAAGGCCGCAAAGTGAAGAGAATAGTTACACGCAGAAATAAGAAGGAACACGACCGTGATCATGTTGATAGCAGGGCTATTGAAGTAGCCCATACTTGCATCGTGAGTCGAGAAGCCACCAATCGCAATGGTTGAGAAACTATGACTAATAGCATCGAAGAAACTCATACCTGCAAGCCAAAACGCTACCGCACAAGCAATAGTTAAGCTCAGATAGATGTACCAGAGCGCTTTTGCCGTTTCAGCAATACGCGGAGTCATCTTACTGTCTTTTACAGGGCCTGGGATTTCAGCGCGATATAGCTGCATACCACCGATACCCAGAACAGGAAGGATGGCTACCGCCAATACGATGATACCCATACCACCAAACCATTGCAGGAATTGGCGATAAAATAGAATTGCCTTAGGTAGGTCATCGAGGCCAACGATTACGGTTGCACCTGTCGTCGTTAATGCAGAAAACGATTCAAAAAAGGCGTCAGTAACCGAAACACTCGGATTATCCGCGATCAAAAACGGCAGCGCACCAGCACTACCGATTACCGTCCAGAACAACACCACAATGAGAAAGCCATCTCGCGCCTTCAATTCATGTTTATAGCGTCGGTTTGGAAACCAGCAAGTTGCTCCACAAAATAATAGAACGAAGAAAGTCGTCACAAATGGCACACCCGCACCATCTCTATAGATCAGTGCGACGAGCGCAGGTGCGAGCATTGATACACTAAAAAGTGCTAATAATAATCCGACGATTCGAATAATTGAGCGAAATTGCATGAGCTATTGAACGAAGCGAAATGCTTCACACTTCCTAGTTGTCTTTAACTTTCGTTACCAGTGCCTTAGCACCGCTTTTATTGATCATGGTTTGGGTAAACGAATCTACCTGAAGGAGCTCTATTTCAATAATAAGCTCAACTTGAACACCATAATCCGCTTGGACTTCAACAGCCTGATGCTGAGCCATAATGGATTGCGCGATTGGCACAAAGCCATAGTCTAACTCTAGCCGTAATTTTGTGGTTATTTTTTTCTCGATAGTTTGAAGCAGCTTGAGAGCTTGTTGTACTCCACCACCATAAGCCTTTACTAGGCCACCAGTTCCAAGCTTGATTCCGCCTGAATAACGAGTGACAACGGCCGTCAGTTCACCGATACCAGAACCAGACAGTTGCGCCAAGATAGGCTTACCCGCAGTACCAGATGGCTCTCCATCGTCACTAAAGCCCCATTTCATTGAGTCTTCAGGTCGCCCAGCAGCAAAACCCCAACAATTATGTCGCGCTGATGAATGCTCTTTTTTTACCTGTTCTACGAACTGTTTAGCAGCTTCTACACTTGGAGTATGAGCAAGATGAGTAATGAAGACGCTCTTCTTTATCTCTTCTTCAAACAGGGCCGACGCAGACGGTATTAAATAGGGCTGTTCATTCATATCGTTAACTTAATTAATAAGAGCGGCGAAGTGTATCACGCGTGAATAATAAGGGTTAGAGGATCTGTGCTATCGCACAATGTTAAACAATTGTTTAAAAAATGTATTGAAATTCACCAGGCAGAGGTACAGACTAAGATAACTGGTCTTACCAGGTATTCTACAATAATAGAAAGATAACAAGATTCTCTCAAACAATCGTGGATTGTATGTCATGGAGATAGACAATGATTTACCAAGCTAACACCTTACAGGTAAAGGAATTACAAGACGGTATTGCAGAACTTAGCTTCTGTGCGCCAGCCTCTGTAAACAAACTCGACCTTGCTACTTTAGAATCACTAGATAAAGCGTTAGATGCTCTTAATGCTCACGCTGGATTACGTGGTTTAATCTTAACTTCAAACAAAGACGCGTTCATCGTAGGCGCAGACATCACTGAATTTCTTGGCCTATTTGCTAAGCCAGAAGCAGAACTTGATGAATGGTTAAGATTCGCGAATTCAATCTTCAGCAAGCTCGAAGACCTTCCTGTCCCAACTCTTTCAATGATGCGTGGCCATGCCCTAGGTGGCGGCTGTGAATGTGTCTTAGCGACCGATTTCCGTATTGGTGACAAGACCACCAGCATAGGCCTACCAGAAACCAAACTTGGCATCATGCCTGGCTTTGGTGGTTGTGTACGCCTGCCACGTGTTATCGGTGCTGACAGCGCAATGGAAATTATCACGCAAGGCAAAGCATGCCGTGCAGATGAAGCACTTAAAGTTGGCTTGTTAGATGCGATTGTTGAAACAGACCAACTATTAGAATCAGCGATTAACACTGTTTCTCTAGCAGCCAATGAGAAACTTGATTGGCAGCTACGCCGTAAACAAAAAACATCAGCGCTTTCACTAAGCAAACTAGAAGCGATGATGAGCTTTACTATGGCTAAGGGCTTAGTGGCTCAAAAAGCAGGGCCTCATTACCCAGCACCAATCACTTCGGTAATTGCTATTGAAGAAGCAGCGCGCAGCGATCGCGATGCGGCGTTAGACATCGAACGTAAACACTTCGTTAAGCTAGCAAAATCTGAGGAAGCAAAAGCATTAGTTGGCTTATTCCTGAATGACCAATACATCAAAGGCCTAGCGAAACAAGCGGGTAAGTCTGCCAACAAAGCGACTGAACGTGCTGCGGTACTTGGTGCTGGCATCATGGGTGGCGGTATTGCTTACCAATCAGCATTGAAAGGCGTGCCAGTGATGATGAAAGACATCGCACAAGCATCACTTGATCTAGGAATGAATGAAGCTTCTAAGCTGTTGAATAAACGCTTATCGCGCGGTCGTCTCGATGGATTCAAGATGGCAGGTATTCTGTCTTCTATTACTCCAAGCCTACATTACGCAGGTGTTGAGCAATCCGATGTGATTGTGGAAGCGGTAGTAGAGAACCCTAAAGTAAAGGCAGCCGTACTGAGCGAAGTAGAAGGTTTGGTTGGTGAAGACACGGTTCTAACATCAAATACCTCAACGATTCCGATTAACCTGTTAGCGAAATCTTTGAAGCGCCCAGAGAACTTCTGTGGCATGCACTTCTTTAACCCAGTACACCGCATGCCTTTGGTTGAGATCATCCGTGGCGAGCATACTTCAGAAGAAACGATCAATCGCGTGGTTGCTTACGCAGCGAAAATGGGGAAATCCCCTATCGTTGTTAATGACTGCCCTGGCTTCTTCGTAAACCGTGTACTTTTCCCTTACTTTGGCGGTTTCAGCATGTTGCTACGCGACGGTGCTGACTTCACTAAGATTGATAAAGTCATGGAGCGCAAGTTCGGTTGGCCAATGGGCCCTGCGTACCTATTAGACGTTGTTGGCCTAGACACAGCACACCACGCACAAGCTGTAATGGCACAAGGTTTCCCAGAGCGTATGGGCAAAGAAGGTCGTGATGCAATTGACGCGCTTTACGTCGCTGAGAAATACGGCCAGAAGAACGGCAGCGGTTTCTACACGTACAGCGTAGACAAACGCGGTCGCCCGAAGAAAACCTTCTCTGAAGACATTCTTCCTATCTTGGCTGACGTATGCCAACAGCCACAAGACTTTGATGACCAGACAATTATCCAACGTGTGATGATTCCTATGATCAACGAAGTGGTGCTTTGTTTAGAAGAAGGCATCATCGCGACACCGCAAGAAGCGGATATGGCACTGGTTTACGGTTTAGGCTTCCCTCCATTTAGAGGCGGCGTATTCCGCTACTTAGACAGTGTGGGTATTGGTAACTTCGTTGAAATGGCGAAGAGCTACCAAGACTTAGGTGCAATGTACCAAGTTCCTCAACTATTGCTTGATATGGCAGCGAAAGGCGAAAGCTTTTACGACGGCCAACAAGCCAGTTCTCTGTAACCCACATTTGGAAAAGGAATAGCAAAATGAATAATGTAGTTGTTGTTGATTGCCTTCGTACCCCAATGGGACGTTCCAAAGGTGGAGCTTTCCGTCACACTCGTGCTGAAGATCTATCGGCACATTTGATGAAAGGCATTTTAGAGCGCAACCCAGAAGTAAACCCTGTCGAAATTGAAGACATTTACTGGGGTTGTGTACAACAAACGCTAGAGCAAGGCTTTAACGTGGCTCGTAACGCTGCTTTGCTTGCTGGCCTACCGATTGAAATTGGTGCGGTAACGGTGAACCGTTTATGTGGTTCATCTATGCAAGCTTTGCATGATGCTGCTCGTTCAATCATGGTTGGAGATGCAGAAATCTGCTTGATCGGTGGTGTAGAACACATGGGGCATGTACCTATGAACCACGGTGTCGATTTCCACCCTGGCATGTCTAAGCACGTAGCAAAAGCAGCAGGAATGATGGGCTTAACGGCTGAGATGCTTGGCAAGATGCATGGCATCAGCCGTGAAGACCAAGATGCATTCGCAGCACGCTCACACGCTCGAGCTCAAGCAGCAACGGTTGAAGGTCGTTTCAAAAACGAAATCCTACCAACCGAAGCTCACGCAGCAGATGGTTCTCTGTTCACTCTGGATTACGATGAAGTCATTCGTCCAGAAACAACAGTTGAAGGTCTATCTCAACTTCGTCCTGTATTCGACCCAGCAAACGGAACGGTAACAGCAGGTACTTCATCAGCATTGTCTGATGGTGCATCGGCAATGCTGATCATGAGTGAAGATAAAGCCAACGCGCTTGGCCTTAAGATCCGCGCTCGCGTGAAGTCGATGGCTATCGCAGGTTGTGATCCTTCAATCATGGGTTACGGTCCAGTACCGGCGACTCAAAAAGCGTTAAAACGTGCAGGTCTGAACATTGAAGATATGGGCGTTATTGAGCTCAACGAAGCGTTCGCTGCTCAATCTCTGCCATGTGCTAAAGATCTCGGTCTATTGGATGTAGTTGACGAGAAAGTTAACCTTAACGGCGGTGCGATTGCACTCGGTCACCCACTGGGTTGTTCTGGATCTCGTATATCGACAACGCTAATCAATCTGATGGAAGCGCAAGACGTGAAATACGGCTTAGCGACCATGTGTATTGGTTTAGGCCAAGGTATTGCAACGGTATTTGAACGCCCATAGCGACCACTGACTGTAATACTTGAAAGGTAATATTTTGTGCAGCTATATTTATATAGCTGCACTTTTTATTACTCGGCATCCGATAATCTATCGATTCGTTAAGCGAACTTGGCAAAAGAAAAAGCACCACCTAGATCTATGCACAAAACGCATAGATTCAATGTTGATGTTTCATTATTTTTTCTCCAACGATTCAACTAAAGTTACTTCAGTTTCCTAATATTCCTCCTACGGAGCAGATCATGTTTAAAGCACTTGTACTAAACCAAGAAGACAAAAAAACTATCGCATCAGTTTCTCAAATTGATGAGTCTCAATTACCAGAAGGTAACGTGAAGGTTGATGTGAGTTACTCTTCTTTGAACTACAAAGATGGTTTGGCGATAACAGGTAAAGGGCGCATTGTTCGCAACTTCCCTATGGTTCCTGGTATCGACCTTTCTGGTGTGGTTTCACAATCTGATGACCCGCGCTACAAAGCAGGCGACGAAGTTGTTCTAACGGGTTGGGGTGTTGGTGAAGGCCACTGGGGCGGCATGGCTGAGAAAGCAAGCCTAAACGGTGACTGGTTAGTGCCAATGCCTGCAAGTCTAGACGCTAAGAAAGTAATGGCGATCGGTACAGCAGGCTTCACCGCTATGCTTTGTGTGCAAGCTATCGTAGATGCTGGTATCAAACCTGAAGACGGTGAAATCCTAGTAACGGGTGCAAGTGGCGGTGTAGGCAGCGTGTCTATCACTCTACTTAACCAACTGGGCTACAAAGTGGCAGCGGTGACTGGCCGTGCTTCAGAAAATGGTGAGCTTCTAAAATCACTAGGCGCGACACGCATTGTTGAGCGTGCTGAACTAGAAGAACCAGCAAAACCACTTGAGAAACAACTGTGGGCTGGTGCTATCGATACGGTAGGCAGCAAAGTACTTGCGAAAGTATTGGCGCAAATTGATTACAACGGTGCGGTTGCAATGTGTGGCCTAGCTGGCGGCTTTGACTTACCAACCACGGTAATGCCATTCATTCTGCGTAACGTTCGCCTACAAGGTGTTGATTCAGTAATGTGCCCTCGTGAGAAACGTATTAAAGCGTGGGAACAACTTGCTGAGCTGCTACCTGAGTCTTTCTACGGCCAAGCGACTAAAGAAGTATCTTTAGATGGCGCTATTCAAGCTGCAGAAGACATCACTAACGGTCAAATCACTGGTCGCGTAGTTATAAAGCTTTAATAATCAGCTAAAGCTCAAATATCCCAGAACAACAAAGGGCTGATAGTAATCAGCCCTTTTGCATTTTTGTCATTTGGATCGAGTAAACCAAAACTAGATCTAAATTAGGTTACCCCAAGCCAACATCCGCAATACGCTTCTGAATCAACTCACCACACTCCTCTTTTACCACCCTTCTTAACCATTGTTGCGAGGCCGAAGAATCGCAGCGCGAGTGCCAGATCAGTGAGTAATCAAACGGCATAAACTCAAATGGCAACGGCTTGACGACTAAGTCATAACGCTCAGCCACCAAATAAGCCAAATCAGCAGGCACAGTGATCACTAATGGCATTCTATCGACAATCGCTAATGCAGCTTCAAGGTGATAAGCACGCAGTACCATTTTGCGAGGTTGTTGATTGGCTAAAGCGTTATCGAGTAAAGCCTTAACACCATCACTGATCGCAATCATCGCGTGAGGTAAAGAAACATAGTCTTCAAGACTTAACGATCGATCGGCTAACGGATGATTTTTAGATAACAAACATGATACGCCCACCGGCCCCAATACTTCTTGATGAAGTGGCGCGATGCTGCCACTCGGGCGACAAATCGCCATATCGACACGTTCGGTACTGAGCTGCTTAAACAAATGCTCATGCTGCAGTGGCGCAAACTCCAAAGAGATATTCGGCGCTTGCTCATAAATTTTAGGTAACGCATACGGCAAGATGGTTTGCATTGCGTAGTCAGTAGTCGCAATCAAAAATCGCTCGCTGCAATAGTAAGGATCGAAATCACTCGGGCTAAGAAGTTGGCGGAAAGACTCCAAAGGTTGATCAATACGCTGGCTGATCTCGAGTGCTTTCTTGGTGGGAATAAGGTGCTGACCTTGGCGCGTAAACAGGGGATCGTTGAGTAGTTCTCTTAAGCGACCTAATACTCGGCTGGTTGCCGATTGGCTTAGGTTAAGACGAAGCGCAGCCTGACTAACACTGCCCTCTTCAATCAATACCTTTAAGGCGACCAGTAAATTCAGGTCTCTACGATAGATGTCTTCTAATTCCACGCCACTTACCTAGCTGTATACAATTATCATTGGTCACTAAGTTGTTTATAGCATGCTTTAGATAAAAAAAATCCCGCAATTACGCGGGGAAGCCCAAGAAAATCTGGGGATAGTGTCGGAATGTTGTCGTATCGGAATTTGCTTGTTGTATCCGGGTTAGTGCTCTTGCTCCTCGGCTATGCCTTGCCAACGGCGCATCTCTACCCAAATACCAATAATCGTTGCTACTATGCCAAAGATTGGCATTAGAGAGGTCTCTGTCGATGAGCGTAGTACTAACGCACAAAAAGAAATAAAACAGAGAACTGAATAAATTGTTAATCTATCTAATCCTGTCAACATCGCCACTCCTTAGCTAGTTGCCTTTGTTACAAGTTGTTATCAACTTGTTAATTAAGTTATAGGAAATGGTTCCGTTTGCCAAGCACTTATTGCATATTTTTTCTGCAGACGTATTATTCACTCGTTAGATAGATATAGAGATACAAACCATGACATTCAAACCTGAACTGGCAACCCACACTTTAGAAGCTGAAGGCCTACGTTGCCCAGAACCAGTAATGATGGTCAGGAAGACAATTAGAAACATGCAGGATGGCGATGTGTTACTGGTAAAAGCTGACGACCCTTCGACAACTCGTGATATTCCGAGCTTTTGTCGATTCATGGATCACCAGTTGGTAGGCCAAGCGACAGAAACGTTGCCTTACCAGTATTTGATCAGAAAGGGATTGGAGGCGTAACGCCCCACCGACTATCAAGTATCAAAAAAGCCGCTCGTACCTTATGTTCTTAAGCAGAACTCAGAGTACGAGCGGCTTTTTGTTTATTCGCTTCTAGACTTGTTTTGCAGATGCTCAAGCTGATGCTGAATTTCTCGGATATCTTTTCGCATAGGAATAATATGCGCAACCCGAATCCAAGCTTCTACCGCAAGCCCGGTCATGATCATCGAACCAGCCACCATTGGTAGCCACATGTCCGTCAACACCATGCCTAGTAGTGTAAGTGCAAGACCAAAGGTAAATAGATAACTTTGGCTTTGTGGAGTAATACCCATATAACGCGTCAACATAATCATGCCCTCGTGTTCTTAACTCACAAGATTAAAATATCATGACAAGTATGACAGTTATATGTCCATTCGCTCGATAAACCCCACAATACTGTAAGAGTATGACCTACAACACATTACTCTACTGATTGAGTATAATAAGACTCAATACTACCGATTAATAGAACGCTGCTGCGATAGCCAAACCCACGAACAACAAGGCTGTGATCTTGCGAATCAGGTCAAGTGGCATCTTATCTGCCGATAGCTTACCAATGATCACCACAGGCACATTCGCCAGCAACATACCAATGGTAGTGCCGAGAATTACCCACGTTAATGCATCTGAATATTGAGCCCCTAGAATGGAGGTCGCAATCTGAGTCTTATCACCGATCTCAGCGATGAAGAAAGCGATAAAACTGGCGACAAACGGCCCTCGGTTCGAGATCTGCTCATCATCGTCCAACTTATCCGGAATCAGAATCCAGCCCGCCATCGCAATGAAACTGACCACCAGCACCCATTTTAAGATTTCAGGAGATAAGTAATCTGCGACCACAACTCCAAGCCATGCGGCAAGGGCATGATTGGCAATAGTGGCAAAGAAGATAGCCGCGATGATAGGTATCGGTTTTCGATATCGACTGGCTAATAAAAGGGATAGCAACTGAGTCTTATCACCGATCTCGGCTAAGGCGACAGTTGTAATTGAAATTGCTAAAACGCTCACGACATGCTCATTTGGGATGAGGATTATTATAATTTAACCAAAGACAAACCTCGCGCCCCATCCCGGTTCACGATGCTTGTCTAAGGTCTTGCTAAGCGCCACCAAGGTGGTGGTTGCCTCGAACGCCATGATGATTTTGCATCAATTATGTTGACGGACGAACTCATTCAATAGGATATGAATAAGTAAGCTACTCCCCAAAGACCGCGAGATTTTAATCACCCACGCTTTCAAACACAAGTGTCAAAGTTATCAAAATATCCACTTGTGCCGAAAAACAAACATTAAAGGCAAAAAAATCCACTAAACGACATTTTAGACCACTAATTAAACAAGATTACCCCTACTCGCTTTACCAATATCTCGGTATACTCAGAGGTTATTTTTCTCATTCATTTAAAAGAATCGCGCGAACCTGACTATGCAAAAATACGATATCAAAACCTTCCAGGGAATGATCCTCGCGCTGCAGGATTACTGGGCACAAAACGGTTGTACCATTGTTCAACCACTAGATATGGAAGTAGGTGCTGGCACCTCTCACCCAATGACATGTCTACGTGCACTTGGCCCAGAGCCAATGTCTACGGCATACGTTCAACCTTCTCGTCGTCCGACCGATGGTCGTTACGGTGAAAACCCGAACCGCCTGCAGCACTACTATCAATTCCAAGTAGCTCTAAAACCTTCTCCAGATAACATCCAGGAGTTGTACTTAGGCTCGCTTGAAGTTCTTGGTGTCGACCCACTTGTTCACGATATTCGCTTCGTAGAAGACAACTGGGAAAACCCAACGCTAGGCGCATGGGGTCTTGGTTGGGAAGTATGGCTAAACGGTATGGAAGTGACTCAATTTACTTACTTCCAACAAGTTGGCGGCCTTGAGTGTAAGCCTGTAACGGGTGAGATCACTTACGGTATCGAACGTCTAGCAATGTACATCCAAGAAGTAGACTCTGTTTACGACCTTGTATGGAACGTAGCACCAGACGGTTCTAACGTGACTTACGGTGACATCTTCCACCAAAACGAAGTTGAGCAATCAACATACAACTTCGAGCACGCAGACGTAGATTTCCTATTCACTTTCTTCGACCAGTGCGAAAAAGAGTGTAAAGAGCTACTTGAGCTTGAAAAGCCACTGCCGCTTCCAGCTTACGAGCGCATTCTAAAAGCAGGTCACGCATTCAACATCCTTGATGCGCGTAAAGCTATCTCTGTAACAGAGCGTCAACGTTACATCCTTCGTATCCGCAACCTGACTAAAGCTGTTGCAGAAGCGTACTACGCGTCACGTGAAGCGCTTGGCTTCCCAATGTGCCGTTCTGTAGAAAAAAAGGAAGGTAAATAATCATGGCGAAGAATTTTCTAATTGAACTGGGTACGGAAGAGCTTCCACCAACAGCACTTCGTTCTCTAGCTGAAGCCTTTGCTTCTAACTTTGAAGCAGGTCTTAAAACGGCTGAGCTTTCTCACGAAGGCATCAAGTGGTACGCAGCACCTCGTCGTCTAGCACTTAAAGTGACTGCACTGGCTGAAGGCCAAGCAGACAAAGTGGTTGAGAAGCGCGGTCCTGCAATTTCTGTCGCATTCGATGCTGAAGGCAACGCGACTAAAGCTGCACAAGGTTGGGCCCGTGGTAACGGTATTACCGTTGAGCAAGCTGACCGCCTGAAAACAGACAAAGGCGAGTGGCTTCTTTTCAAACAAGAAGTGGCTGGCAAACCTGTTCAAGAATTGGTGATCGACATTGCTGCGAAAGCTCTCGCTGGCCTACCAATTCCTAAAGCAATGCGCTGGGGTAACTCAGACATTCAATTTATCCGTCCAGTGAAAACACTGACAGTACTACTAGGTGATGAGCTTGTTGAAGGCAAAATCCTAGGCGTAGCTTCTGCTCGTACTATCCGTGGCCACCGTTTCATGGGCGAACAAGAGTTCACAATCGACTCTGCTGACCAATACCCTGCGATCTTAGAAGAGCGCGGTAAAGTAATGGCAGATTACGATGCGCGTAAAGCGATCATTCTTGCTGATGCTAAAAAAGCAGCAGATGCGGTTGGCGGTATTGCTGACCTAGAAGATGATCTTGTTGAAGAAGTTACCTCTTTGGTTGAATGGCCAGTGGTGCTTACTGCTAAGTTTGAGCAAGAGTTCCTAAAAGTGCCTTCTGAAGCTTTGGTTTACACCATGAAAGGCGATCAGAAGTACTTCCCTGTATACGATTCAGAGAAAAACCTACTACCGAACTTTATCTTCGTTTCGAACATCGAGTCTAAAGAGCCTCGTCACGTTATCGAAGGTAACGAGAAAGTTGTACGTCCACGTCTAGCTGATGCTGAGTTCTTCTTCAACACAGACCGTAAGCGTCCGCTTATCGACCGTCTTGCTGAACTAGATCAAGCTATCTTCCAGAAGCAACTGGGCACTATCAAAGACAAAACAGACCGCATCACAGAACTTGCAGGCTACATTGCTGAGCAAATCGATGCTGATGTTGAAAAGTCTAAGCGCGCTGGCCTACTGGCTAAGTGTGACCTAATGACATCAATGGTATTCGAATTTACGGATACTCAAGGTGTGATGGGTATGCACTACGCGACTCACGATGGTGAAGACGAGCAAGTAGCACTGGCACTTTACGAGCAGTATATGCCTCGTTTCGCGGGTGACACACTACCAAGCACCGGTATTTCATCTGCAGTAGCAATGGCAGACAAGCTAGACACTATCGTAGGTATCTTCGGTATTGGCCAAGCTCCAAAAGGTTCTGACCCATTCGCTCTACGTCGTGCATCACTGGGTGTGCTACGTATCATCGTTGAAAACGGCTACAACCTAGACCTAACCGATCTAATCGGTAAAGCGAAAGAGCTACTAGGCGACAAGCTAACTAACGACAACGTTGAAGCTGACGTTATCGACTTCATGTTAGGTCGTTTCCGCGCATGGTACCAAGATGCTGGTTTCAGCGTTGATATCATCCAAGCAGTACTAGCACGTCGTCCAACTAAGCCAGCTGACTTTGACCAACGTGTTAAAGCCGTTTCTCACTTCCGTGAACTGGAAGCAGCAGAAGCACTAGCAGCAGCGAACAAGCGCGTAGGTAACATCCTTGCGAAATTCGATGGCGAGCTACCAGCTGAAATCGATCTTGCTCTTCTTCAAGAAGACGCAGAGAAAGCTCTGGCTGAAAACGTTGAAGTAATGACAGAAGCATTAGAACCAGCATTCGCGACAGGCAACTACCAAGAAGCCCTAAGCAAACTTGCTGATCTACGTGAACCTGTTGATGCATTCTTCGACAACGTAATGGTTATGGCTGATGACGAAGCGCTTAAGAAGAACCGTCTAACGCTACTGAACAACCTACGTAACCTGTTCCTACAGATTGCTGACATCTCTCTACTGCAAAAATAAGCACAAGTGAGACAGTTACTCTAAGTCATACTCTGAGTAATTAACCGTAAACACCCAAAGGGAAGCGAAAGCTTCCCTTTTTGTTTTTGTGAACCAAGCATTGTTGAGTTTTTTTTCGTGTGAGGGCAATTCGTGCTTTGCGCCGCAAAAACATTGCGGTATGTTCAAAGATTACCCACTGTAACCCGCCACGCTCGGGTTCATAAGATTGATCATAATCTACGAATAATAATCACAATGAATTAGGTATACGAAGCAATGCAATTCTCAAAGTTTGGTGAAAAGTTTAATCGATACTCTGGAATCACTCGTTTAATGGATGATTTGAATGATGGCCTGCGCACTCCTGGTGCAATCATGCTCGGTGGTGGTAACCCAGCCGCTATCCCAGCCATGCTCGATAACTTTAACCAAGCCAGTGCCGACATGCTCGCCAGTGGAGAACTCATCGCCGCCCTCGCCAACTACGATGGTCCGCAAGGCAAAGACAGCTTCATCAAGTCGTTAGCTACAATGCTAAAAGATACTTACGGCTGGGACATCAGTGAGAAGAACATTAGCCTAACTAATGGCAGCCAAAGTGGCTTCTTCTACCTATTCAACCTACTAGCAGGCCAACAGCCTGATGGCTCACATAAGAAAATCTTGCTACCGATCGCGCCTGAATATATCGGCTACGGCGATGCGGGCATTGATGACGATATTTTTATCTCTTACCACCCAGAGATCGAGCTGCTTGAAAACAGACAGTTCAAATACCATGTTGATTTTGAAAAGCTTAAAGTTGATGACTCGGTTGCCGCTATCTGTGCTTCTCGCCCAACCAACCCAACCGGTAACGTACTGACCGACGAAGAAGTACGTAAACTGGATAAACTGGCGCGCGAAAACAACATCCCGCTACTGATCGATAATGCCTATGGCCTGCCGTTTCCAAACATCATCTTTGAAGATGTCGAACCGTTCTGGAATGAAAATACCATTCTGTGCATGAGCCTTTCTAAGCTTGGTTTACCGGGTGTGCGTTGCGGTATCGTGATTGCGAGCGAAGAAGTAACACAAGCTCTGACTAACATGAATGGCATTATCAGCTTAGCGCCGAGCAGTGTTGGGCCGGCAATTGCCAATCATATGATTGAAAAAGGCGATTTATTGCGTTTGAGCAGTGAGGTGATCAAACCTTTCTATAAAGACAAATCTCTACGTGCGGTTGAGCTTTTACAAGAAGCGATCGATGACCCTCGCTTCCGTATCCACAAGCCTGAAGGCGCGATTTTCTTATGGCTATGGTTTGATGGGCTACCGATTACCACCATGGAGCTTTACGATCGCTTGAAAGCTCGCGGCGTATTGATTGTTCCGGGTGAATACTTCTTTATCGGCCAAGAAGACGAGTGGGATCATGCTCACCAGTGCTTACGCATGAACTACGTACAAGATGATGAGGCGATGCAGAAAGGTATCGCGATCATTGCTGAAGAGGTGAAAAAGGCTTACAGCGAAAGTAAATAGAGATTCCCTACTCGGTCGTTCCTCCCTCTATGGAATGACGTTAATAGGACAAATAAAAAAGAGCACCGACCTTCTTCAAGGTACTGGTGCTCTTTCACTTCTACTTCCCGATAGTTTTTGTCACTTGAATACCCGAAATAATTGGGGGTTCAGCTAGGCGACTAGAGAATTCAACCCTATGAGCATAGGGAACCTATGTGATTAGGGGGAATTTACGACGTCAACAACGCTGTAGCTTCAAGTATGACGGGTATTAGCCTTCGATTAGACATTACCATTGATAGTAATCTTACGTGGTTGCATCGCTTCTGGAATTTCGCGTTCTAGGTCGATATGAAGAAGACCATTTTCCATACTTGCGCCTACCACTTTTACGTAGTCAGCCAGTTGGAATTTACGTTCGAAATCGCGCTCTGCAATACCTTGATATACGAAGGTTTTCTCGGCTTCTGCTTTACGCTCGCCTTTAACAATTAGCATGTTCTCTTTTTGAGTAAGATCTAATTGGTCATCTGCAAAACCAGCGACTGCCATAGTTATACGGTAGTTATTCTCGTCTTTTTGCTCGATGTTATACGGAGGGTAACCACCAGAAGTATTTTTCGACGTGTTCGCTTCCATCATGTTGAATAGACGATCGAAGCCGATTGCGTTGCGGTAAAGTGGAGTGAAATCTACAGTTCTCATAATGCTATCCTTTTAGTAAGCAATAGTCTTAGCTGTAATTTTTACTGAGATCGAACCTGTGAATGATTCAGTAAACAGCTAAGAGATTCAGTTCGCATTCCTCGGGTTTCACCTCGTTTGATGACAACTCTGGGACATGACAATGAATCAATTTTTAAATTGTGTGCTGCCAAAGTTATCCTCTATTGAGCGATACTCTAGCAACGGTTATGAAGGGTCTGTTTCTTCTCTTGTAGAGCAAGACAGTCATCCTCTTCACAACTAGATATGTGGATTGAGCAAATCAGTTTCAAGCGTTTATTTTCAATTACTTTTCCAATCCAATATTTTTCAATACCTTACAGAAACAAAAAAGCACCGCCAATAGGCAGTGCTTTCATAATTTTTAATCGTTTAGATTTGGACTACACATCCAAATTGGCAACTTTCAATGCATTCTCTTCGATGAAGTTACGACGCGGTTCTACTTGGTCGCCCATCAACGTTGTAAACAACAGGTCAGCACCAACAGCATCTTCAATCGTTACTTGCATCATACGACGAGTTTCAGGATCCATTGTCGTTTCCCAAAGTTGATCAGGGTTCATCTCACCTAGACCTTTGTATCGTTGTAGGCTCAGGCCACGACGAGACTCTTTCACTAACCAGTTCAGAGCTTCAACGAAGCTAGAAACTTCTTGAGTACGCTCGCCACGCTTAATGTAAGCACCTTCTTCAATCAGGCCATCAAGTGCTTCAGAAAGATCCGCTAGCTTGCCAAACTCTTTCGAGTTGATAAGGTCAATGCTCAGTACGTGCTCATGAGTTACACCATGAGTACGAACCACAATCTTAGGAACGCTTAAACCTAGCTCTTCGTGTTTTTCAACTTCAAGAGAGTATTGGCTCGCACCCGCTTCTTTACCATTTAGCTGCTCTACAAGCTGCTTACCCCAAGCTTCAACCACCGCGTCATCATGACACTGCTCAGCTGTTAGGCGAGGAACGTAAATCAGTTCGTGAACCAATGCGCGTGGGTAGCGGCGGCTCATACGATCAACGAGCTTGATGCCTGCATTGTATTGCTGAACAAGCTTCTCTAAGCCTTCACCAGCAAACGCAGGTGCTTCAGGATTTACGTGCAGTTCTGCATTGTCTAAAGCCAAAGATACTTGATACTGGTTCATCGCATCTTCATCTTTGATGTACTGCTCTTGCTTACCCTTCTTCACTTTGTAAAGTGGCGGTTGAGCAATGTAGATGTAACCACGTTCAATCAACTCTGGCATTTGACGGTAGAAGAACGTCAGTAGCAGAGTACGGATGTGAGAACCATCGACATCGGCATCGGTCATGATGATGATGTTGTGGTAACGCAGTTTATCTGGGTTGTATTCATCACGGCCAATACCACAACCAAGGGCTGTGATTAGCGTTGCGACTTCTTGAGAAGACAGCATTTTATCGAAACGCGCTTTCTCTACGTTAAGGATTTTACCTTTAAGCGGTAGGATTGCTTGGTTCTTACGGTTACGCCCCTGCTTAGCTGATCCGCCAGCAGAGTCTCCTTCCACAATATATAGTTCAGACTGTGCAGGATCTTTTTCCTGACAGTCAGCTAGTTTACCTGGAAGACCCGCTAAATCTAATGCGCCTTTACGACGTGTCATCTCACGAGCTTTACGCGCTGCATCACGAGCACGTGCTGCATCGATAATTTTAGAACAAACGATTTTCGCTTCACCTGGGTTCTCAATTAGGAACTCAGACAGTTTCTCACCCATTGTAGACTCAACGGCAGATTTCACTTCTGAAGAAACCAGCTTGTCTTTCGTTTGGCTTGAGAACTTAGGATCTGGCACTTTCACCGAAACAATCGCTGTCAAACCTTCACGAGCATCATCACCTGATGTTGAAGTCTTCGCTTTCTTCGAGAAGCCTTCTTTATCCATGAAGCTGTTCAATGTACGTGTTAGTGCACCACGGAAACCCGCTAAGTGAGCACCACCATCACGCTGAGGGATGTTGTTGGTGAAACAATAAATATTTTCTTGGTAACCGTCATTCCATTGCATCGCAACTTCAACGGTAATACCGTCTTCACGCTCATGATCGAAATGGAATATTTTCTGGATAATCGGTGTTTTGTTGGTATTAAGGTGTTCAACAAACGCTTGGATACCGCCTTCGTATTCGAAGTGATCCATTTTATCTTCTTCGCGCTTATCAATTAGCTTAATTGATACACCTGAGTTCAAGAATGATAGCTCACGTAGACGCTTAGCTAAAATGTCGTAATGGAACTCGATGTTAGTGAAGGTTTCTTCACTCGGCCAGAAACGAATCTCTGTACCTGTTTTATCCGTGTCACCGATAACCGCTAGTGGCGCTTGAGGCTCACCGTGGCTGTAGGTTTGAGTGTGGATTTTGCCACCGCGGTGGATAGTAAGAGTAACTTGCTTAGAAAGTGCGTTAACTACTGAAACACCAACACCGTGCAGACCACCAGATACCTTGTACGAGTTATCATCGAACTTACCACCAGCGTGAAGAACCGTCATGATTACTTCTGCTGCTGATACTTTTTCTTCTGGGTGCAATTCTGTTGGAATACCACGGCCGTCATCGCTTACTGACACAGAGCTATCTTCATGGATAGTTACAATGATGTCATTACAGTGACCAGCTAGCGCTTCATCAATAGAGTTATCTACCACCTCAAAAACCATGTGGTGCAGACCGGTACCATCATCCGTGTCGCCAATGTACATTCCAGGACGCTTACGTACCGCATCCAGACCCTTCAGTACTTTAATACTCGATGAATCGTAATTATCTGACATAGTTACTCTCTGACTAATTATCCTTGCTCTATTTTGCCATGTTCCACATGAAACATCCTGCTATTTTCGTCATGCATATCTGCAATCTGATCAGCGGTAATAGAGCTTACAAAAACTTGAGCCTGGGTCGCCTTTAAACACTCAGCAAGACGTGCTCGGCGTTGGCTATCTAATTCGGAAGCGAAGTCATCTATCAAATAGATGCACTGCTTACCTGTCATTTGAGTGAGGTGTTGCCCTTGTGCTACTCGCAACGCGCACACCATCAACTTCAACTGACCTCGTGACAAGACATCTTCCACTGGAGTGCCGTTCACTTTTATCTTTAGATCCGCTTTGTTTGGCCCACTAAAGGTGTAACCAAGCTGCTGATCCCTTTCAAAATTCTTTTCTAAAATCTCGGCGTATGGGGTGTCTTTATCCCAGCCACGATAATAGTTAATCTTTATCTCAAACTCAGGTAAGAAGGTCGCGCAGATTTCTTCAGCGACTTCTTTTAGCTGTTCAACGTAAGTGGCACGCCACTGGCTGATACTTTCAGCTAAACGGGCCAATTCTTGGTCCCAATAGCTCAGTTCTCGATAGTTTGTTGCCGTTTTCAATAAGGCGTTTCGTTGCTTATTGAGGCGCTTTACCCTGCCCCATGCATCATAAAAGCCGGACTCACTGTGGAAGACTCCCCAATCAATAAATGCGCGGCGATGCTTAGGTCCATCGGTTAGTAAATCAAACCCTTCCGGGTGAATCAACTGCAAAGGTAAAACCTGTGCTAACTGAGCCAATTTTTGCCCAGTTTGACCGCTTATTTTAACCTCTGTTGTGCCATCGCGCTGCTTATTAATGCCAATTGGCAGCTCAAATTGATCCGAGGTCATAAAACGGCCATGGACAAACAGCTCACTGCACTCGTTTTGTATGATACGGCCGGTGAGTGAACTCTTAAATGAGCGACCATGTCCGAGCAGATATACCGCTTCAAGGACACTGGTTTTTCCGCTCCCGTTAGCCCCTATAAGAAAGTTAAAGCCTGATGACGGTTGAATGTCACAGGCTTCTATATTTCTAAACTGCTTAACGATTAAGCGCGATAAAGGCATAACGTCTTCATATTAATCTTCAATCACGACTCGATAGGTAAACGTTGTTGATCAGTAAACATCACAAACAACGCTTATAAGCGAATAGGCATAACAACGTACATCGCGCTGTCGTCTTGTGCGTTCTCGATAAGAGCACTCGCATTTGCGTCTGACATTGAGATGCGAACTTGCTCACAACGTAGTGTGTTCAGAACATCCAATACGTAGCTTACGTTGAAGCCAATCTCTAGCGCGTCACCGTCGAAGTTAACATCTAACACTTCTTCCGCTTCTTCTTGTTCTGGGTTGTTCGCGGTAATGCGCATCTCGCTATCTACAAGATTAACGCGAACACCACGGAATTTTTCGTTCGACAGAATCGCAGCACGAGAAAATGCTGAACGTAATTCATCACAACCAGCTTCAAGTGTCTTGGTAGTATTTTGCGGCATTACGCGGCGATAATCAGGGAAACGACCATCAACGAGCTTAGAAGTGAAGACATAGTTGTTCACTTCAGCACGCACATTAGAGTTACCAATCTGCAGCGTTACCGGTTGCTCTGGTGCATCCAGTAGCTTCACTAACTCTTGCACACCTTTGCGAGGAACAATGATCTGCTTCTGAGCAAAATCGGCACCCAATTGTGCTTGAGATACCGCCATACGGTGACCATCAGTTGCGACACTTCGTAGGATTGAACCTTCAATCTCAAACAACATACCGTTTAGGTAATAACGAACATCTTGGTTCGCCATTGAGAATTGGGTTTTCTCGATAAGACCGCGTAGCTCAGCTTGTGTCACTGACACTTCAACTTCACTGCTCCAGTCTTCAATGTTTGGAAAATCTGCCGCAGGTAATGTTGCTAATGAGAAGCGGCTACGACCAGAACGAACCTGAATACGGTCGCCATCCAATACCACAGTGATCACTGAGCTGTCTGGCAAGCCACGACAGATATCTAGGAATTTACGTGAAGGTACAGTAATGCTGCCCGCTTCGAAATCACCTTCAAGCGTTACACGGCTGATCAGTTCAACTTCTAGATCCGTTGCTGTCATCGACAACACGTTATCTTCTACTTTAATCAGTAGATTTCCTAGAATTGGAAGCGTTGGCCTGCCACCGAGTGCGCCAGATACTTGTTGTAATGGCTTAATCAGGTGACTACGTTCAATGGTAAATTTCATATCTTGCTCTTACGGTCTAAATGGCACTGCGTAATAGTACGTGGCCAAGATTCTGCTTATTAAGGTTAAGAATACTGTGTATTAAGAAGAAAGGGTACGAATCAAGTTCGAATAATCTTCTTTAATGTCGTGGCTCTCTTCACGCAACTGAGCAATCTTACGACAAGCATGCAGTACGGTCGTGTGATCACGGCCACCGAATGCATCGCCAATCTCAGGCAAGCTGTGGTTGGTTAACTCTTTAGCCAGTGCCATCGCCAGTTGGCGTGGACGAGCAACAGAACGAGAACGACGTTTAGATAATAGATCAGCAACTTTGATTTTGTAGTATTCAGCGACTGTCTTTTGAATGTTATCAATGGTGACTAGTTTTTCTTGCAGGGCAAGTAAGTCACGCAGTGCTTCACGCACGAAATCGATCGTGATCGGACGGCCAGTGAAGTTTGCATTCGCAATAACGCGGTTCAATGCGCCTTCTAGCTCACGAACGTTAGAGCGTAAACGCTTAGCAATAAAGAATGCCACTTCATCCGCAAGGTGAATTTGGTGGTCTTCGGCTTTCTTCATTAAGATCGCAACACGAGTCTCAAGCTCTGGTGGCTCAATCGCTACCGTCAAACCCCAGCCGAAGCGAGATTTAAGACGATCCTCTACCCCGTTGATCTCTTTTGGATAACGGTCAGAGGTTAGGATGATCTGTTGGTTGCCTTCAAGCAGCGCATTAAAGGTATGGAAGAACTCTTCTTGAGAGCGCTCTTTATTCGCGAAAAATTGGATATCATCGATAAGCAAAGCATCAACACTACGGTAGTAGCGCTTAAATTCTTCAATCGCGTTATTTTGTAGCGCCTTCACCATATCCTGAACAAAGCGCTCAGAATGCATGTAAACCACTTTCGCATTCGGTTTGTTGTCAACAATGGCATTACCCACCGCATGCAACAAGTGTGTCTTACCTAAACCGGTGCCACCGTATAAAAACAACGGGTTATAGGCTGTTCCTGGATTATCAGAAACCTGACGTGCCGCCGCCAAACCCAATTGGTTTGATTTACCCTCAACAAAGTTATTGAACTTATGTTTTGGGTTTACGTTTGAACGGTGGTTAAGATCAACCGCTACAGGCTCTTCATCACGCCAGATATTGTGAACAGGCTTACGAGCTTGTAACTGCGCAGGTGCTGACGATTCAGCGGCCACATCAGCGGCTGTACGGGTGCGAGCTGGGGCGATAGTCTCAGATTTTGGAGCAGTAACTCGTTTGTTCCCAATTTCAAAATGAAGATGCGGGATATCATTACCACAATATTCTTGTAGCAAACGGTTAATGCTATTTAGGTACTTATCGCGCACCCAATCGAGTACAAATCGGTTTGGTGCAAATAGAGTTAGAGTATTACCATTGAGCTCCGCTTGTAACGGACGTACCCACATACTGAATTCTGTAGCTGGTAACTCTTCTTGAAGCTGTTGCAAGCATTGCAACCAAAGCGAAGATGACAC